>NZ_LR733392.1:471194-478189 GCF_902506305.1 Frigoribacterium sp. 9N | reverse complement strand
CGCCACGCCGACCCCCACGCCGACGCCGACCCCGTCGGGCACGGTCGCCCCCGCCGCCTTCCGCCGCAGCTCGTGGGCCGACGATCCCTACTCCCTCGGGGCGACGAGCCACCTCACCCCCGGCACCTCCGACGCCGACCGCCGGTTGCTCGGCACCCCGCTCGACGACCGCCTCTTCTTCGCCGGAGAAGCCGTCGCCTCGACGATGGGCGGCACGGTCTACGGTGCGCGCCAGTCGGGCTTCGACGTCGCGGCGCAGGTCGCCGGGGTCGCCGCGGCCGACGAGCGCATCGCCGTGATCGGCGCCGGCATCGCGGGGGCGACCGCGGCGCGGTCCCTCGTCGACCGGGGCTACGACGTCGTGGTCGTCGAGGCCCGCGGCCGGGTCGGCGGCCGGGTGCACAGCGTGCACGACGACGACTGGCCCTACCCGGTCGAACTCGGCGTCGGCCTGCTCGAGGGCCCCGGGTCGGTGGCCCTCCAGGCTGCGCTCGCCCTCGCCCGCGTCCGCACCCGGCCGCTCGACGACACCGTCGAGGTCCGGACGTCGGACGGTGCGGTCGACTCCCTCGGCGACGCCGCCGACCGTCTCGACCGGGCCGCGTCCTGGGCCGCGGGGCGCTCCACCACGACCGACGCCGACTCCGGCACGAGCGTCGCCGACGCCCTCTCCGGCTCGGGGGCCGACGAGGTCTCGGCCCTGCCCGGTCCGGACGGGGTCTCGGACGCCGACCGTCTCGCGCTCGTGCTCGACGACCTCCTCCCGGCCCGCTGGGGGGCCGGGGCCGACGACCTCGCCGCCTCGGCCCTCGGCGACGACCCCGCGGGCGACCTGCTGCCCACCGGCGCCTCCGTGGTGACGGGTGGCCTGTCGGGCTTCGTCGCGGGCCTGCTCGACGGCCTCGACGTGCTCCGCGACAGCAACGTCGTCCGCGTGCAGTACGGCGACCAGGGCGTGGGGCTGAGGCTCGCGACCGGCGAGTCGCTCTCGGTCGACCGCGCCGTGTCGACCATCCCCCTGGGCGTGCTGAAGACCGGCGTGCCCGAGTTCTCACCCGACCTGCCGTCCACCCACACGGACGCGATCGAGGCCCTCGGCGTCGGCACGCGCGAGGTGCTCTGGCTGCGCTTCGACGAGGCCTTCTGGTCCACCCAGGCCACGGTCTGGGCCGTGCTCGACGACGACGCCCCCTACCGGCTCTTCGTCAACCTCATGCCGGCGACCGGCGCGCCCGTGCTCGTCGCGCTGACGGGTGGCGACGCGGCGGCCGAGGTCGCCGGCCTCGACGACGACGCGGCGGTGGCCTCGGCGATGCAGAGCCTGGCACCCTACCTCGACCTCGTGGCCGCCGGGTCCCCCGCGCCCACCGACGAGCCGACGGCCGACCCGACGTCCTGACCCGCGCCTCCTCGTCCGTCGACCGCAGGAGGTGCGGTGCCCGTCGCCGACGCCGGCCCGCCACCCTGGCGTGCCCGCGCGTGCGGCCGCACGTGGCTCAGCGCGACGAGCCCCACGAGCACCCCGACGATCGTGCCCAGGGCGATGCCGTTGTACAACAGGAACTCGCCCGGCCAGGTGACCTGCGCCGGGTCGAGGAAGAAGTACGGGTACCAGCCGACGTCGGCGCCCCGGACGATCGTGAACACGCCCCACACGAGCGGGAAGACCAGCACCACCGAGAGCACCCGCCACCGCACCCGCGGCCGGTCGGGGCCGAACACCCAGTCCACGAGCACGAACGTCGGGATCACGAAGTGCAGCAGCTGGCTCGACCAGGGCACCTCGATGCGGTAGTCGTGACTCGCCGACTCGGCGACGATGATGCCGAACACGATGCCCGACACGATCACGTAGGTGCTGACCAGGGCGTGGACTCCTGCGAACCAGCCGGGCTCCTGCCGCCCGCGCAACGACACGACGCCGGCGAAGGCGAGCACCACGACGTTCGCCATGTTGCTCTGCTGCGTGAAGTAGCTGAAGTAGTTGATCGAGCTGAAGGTGCTGAAACCGAGCACGTAGACGAAGTCGGCGACGAGGGCGACGACGCCGACGGCGGCCGCGAGCAGGCGTAGGACGCCGACGATCCGTCGCACCGTGTCACGCCCTCCGGATCTGGTCGGCTGTGGTCGGGGGAAACGTCGATCGTACTAGGCGCCCGCCCGACGCCTCGACGTGCGGAGGCCGGGCCCGCTCGTCGTGACGACGTGCGGACCCGGCCTCGGTGCCTCGGCGTCGCGACCGAGCGCGACGTCGTGCCGATCAGGCGATCAGCTGGGGATGTAGTTGAACTCGTCCGGGTTCGGACCCGTGCGCTCGTCCTTGTTCAGGGCGGTGATGGCGGCCACGTCGGCGTCGGTCAGCTCGAAGTCGAAGAGATCGAAGTTCTCTTCCACGCGCGAGCGCGTGACCGACTTCGGGAAGACGATGTCGCCACGCTGGATGTGCCAGCGCAGCGTCACCTGCGCGGTCGTCTTGCCGACGCGCTCGGCGATCTCGGTGATGGTCTCGTCCTTGAGCACGCCGCCCTGGGCGATGGGCGACCAGGCCTCGGTGTGGATGCCCTTCGAGACGCCGAACTCGCGCAGCGCGTCCTGGGTCAGGTAGGGGTGGACCTCGATCTGGTTGACGACCGGGACGACCGAGCCCTCGTCGAGGACGCGCTCGAGGTGGGGCTGCTGGAAGTTCGAGACGCCGATGGACTTCGCGCGGCCGCTGGCGTGGATCTCTTCGAGGGCCTTCCAGGTCTCGACGTAGTCGACGTCGATGCCGGGCAGCGGCCAGTGGATGAGGAACAGGTCGACGTAGTCCTGCTTCAGCGCGTCGAGCGTGCCGTCGAAGGCCTTCAGCGCGTCGTCACGCTTGTGGAAGCCGTTGTTGAGCTTCGAGGTGACGAAGATCTCGCTGCGGTCGATGCCGCTCTCGGCGATCGCCTCGCCGACGCCCGCCTCGTTGCCGTACATCTCGGCGGTGTCGATGTGGCGGTATCCGACCTCGAACGCGGTGAGGGTGGCGTCCTTGGTCTCGGCCGGGTCGACCTGGTAGACGCCGAACCCGAGCTGAGGGATCTGGATTCCGTTGTTCAGGGTGATGGTGGGGATCGTGGTCATGTGTAGAGCCAACCACTCACCCCCGTCGAACCTTCCGAGGAAACACTGGTGGACGTACCCCGGGCGTGTTACTGTGGTGAGTCGCTTGGGCCCCTCTTCTCAGAAGTGCCCCGTGCGGTGACGACCGAGTCCACACCGGTGCACCGCCCGAACAGCCTCGCGAGACGACCTCGCCGGATGCGCACGATGACCACCGATCATCGTTGCCCTACTTCTCCGGCCGTCGTCACCGCAGGCCCGACCACCGCCGTCAGGCGGACCACGAGCGCCCATCCGGCATCTCGTGCCACGGATTCTGTCGCAACACAGAGCACACATCGAAATCGAGCATCATGAACGACATCATCAGCATCACCGGCACGGTCACGACCGCGCCCACCCTCACCACCGCCCGCCTCGTCGAGTTCGTCGTCGTCGACGACCGCGGCACCCAGTTCGCCGTCCGCGCCTGGCGCGACGACGTCACCGCCGCCGTGCGCGTCGGTGCGTCGGTCGTCGTCGACGGAGCGGCCGGCTGGGTCATCCCCGGTCGCAGCTGGCGCCACGAGCCCAGCCGCACCATCGTGCAGGCCTCGTCGGTCGAGACCCGCGAGCTCGCCCTGGCCGCCTAGGCCCCGGCGGCGCCTGCGGGCGCGACGACCCGAGGAGGCGCGGTGAGGCTGTCGGCCGCACCGCGCCTCCTGCGGTTCCCGGCCCCGAGGAGGCGCGGTGAGGCTGTCGGCTGCACCGCGCCTCCTGCGGTTCCCGGCACCACGACGACGGACCCGGCCACCGAGGAGGTGACCGGGCCCGTCGTCGTGTGCGGAACCCGCGAGGTCAGAGCCCCCGGGCGCGGACCAGGATCGGACGGTGGTCGCTGATGCCGGCCGGCAGGGTGACGACGTCCTCGATCTTGAGGTCGTAGCTCGTCGCGAAGTCGAAGTGGCCCTTGACGTACTTGTAGCCGAGGTAGGTCGGGGTCGAACTGCGGGTCAGCACGAAGCCGTCGCGCTCGATGTGCTTGCGGAGACCGCCGTGGAACCACGGGTAGTTGAAGTCGCCCACCATGAGAATCGGCACGCCGGGCGCCAGCGCACGCATGAGGCGGTGCGCCGACTCGACCTGCTTCTTCCGCAGGGCGTTCGTGGCGGTGAGCGGGGCGGCGTGGAACGAGCCGATCAGCACGTCACGTCCGCTCTGCCGGTCGGCCAGGTGCATGGCCAGGAGACGCTCGTGCGCCGGCGACATCACCCGGTCGTGCATCGACTTCTTCAGCGCGTAGACGTTCGTCCCGAGCAACTCGAAGCGCGAACGGCGGTAGTAGGCCGCCAGCCCGAGACGGTTGTTGTGCGTCGACGCCGCGAGGGCGAACTCGCCGAACTCGTCGGGGATGTCCTTCGTGTCGGCCTCTTGCAGGCAGAGCACGTCGGCGTCGTTGTCCTCGGCGAGCGACCGGATCTCGCCCTTGGCCGTGTGCTCGCGAAGGTTGTAGCTGACGACGCGCATCGTGTGTCCGTTGTCTTCTGTCACGAGTAGCGAACCTAGTCCACGTCTGTTTCGGGGAGGTGCAGGTTGGACGAAAGGGGGGTGCCGGGTGAGGCGGACGTCGTGTCCGCCGCACCCGGCACCCCCTGGCGGTCGGCTACTCGCCGCGGTGGCTGCGGTCGGCGTCACCGGTCAGCGCCGCGCGGGCCGCACGGCGACGGGCCGAGACGACGAGCGCTGCACCGAGCAGGGTCAGCAGTGCGGCCAGCGTGACCGGACCGGCCAGCTCGGCCCCGGTGAAGGCGAGACCGGTGGTCGCTGCCG
The DNA here is from genome assembly GCF_902506305.1 of Frigoribacterium sp. 9N. Lineage (NCBI taxonomy): Bacteria > Bacillati > Actinomycetota > Actinomycetes > Micrococcales > Microbacteriaceae > Frigoribacterium > Frigoribacterium sp. 9N. Next base: position 473,293 of record NZ_LR733392.1, on the reverse strand, counting down.
CGGCGGCCGGTCGAGGCGTCGACGCGGCCGGGGCGGTCGGGCCCGCCGCGGGGGCGGCGAGCGCGGCCGGGGTCGTCGTCGGGGCGGACGTCGGCGTGGTGGTCGTGCCGGTCGCGCCGGAGACGCGGGCGAACCAGGCGTTCGAGGACGTCACGGCCTGGCCCGACTCGATGCCCCGCGCCGTCACGGTGCCGACGTCGTGGTGGTCGACGGTGCCGGCCGTGACACCCGCGAGGGCGGCGGTGCAGTCGAACGAGGCGCCGACCGCGAGCGGGCCGGCCCAGGTGACGCCGGTGGACGGTCCGCCCAGGGCACTGAAGTCGCAGCTCAGGCCCGTGACGGTGCCGTTGGCGACGACCGCGTCCGAGACCGAGACGTCGGCGAGCGCGTCGGCACCCGTGTTGGTCACCCGGTAGGCCAGCGAGGCGGTCCCGTCGGAGAGCACGACGGCGGCGTCGGCGGTGTCGGCCGCGTGGCCCGCGGCGTCGCCCTTCGTGATGGTCACGGCGGAGACGGGGACGTCACCGCTGCCCACTCCCCCGGCGGAGGCCTGGACCTTCGAGGCCGTGACCCGGCTGGCGGCGGCGACACCGGCCCGGACGGTCGATGCCGTCGCGGCGTTGGTGAAGGTCTGCGGGGCGGTCGCGGTGCCGGTGGGGGCGGCGAGGCTCACGGCGACGGCGGCACGGTACTGCGCGGTCCGCGTCTGCGCGCCCCACGAGACCGTGTACCCGGAGTCGGTGCAGTCGAACGAGGCCGGGGTCACGGCGACCGGGGCGGCCAGCGAACCGTCGGCCTTGGTGCGGATCTCGGTGAAGACGGCGGTGTCGCAGTCGAACGACCACGCCTCGCCGGCGGGGACCGAGTCACCGACGGTGGCCGAGTCGAACGGCCCCATCGGCGTGTTCACGCTCCAGACGAGGAAGTCGTCGGCCACGAGTCGACCCTGGTCGGCACGGGTGTAGGTGCCGAACTTCGTCACGACGTCCGATCCGCGCAACACACCGGTCGGAGTGACGACGGTCGTGAAGTCGCGACCGTCGTTCGTGGTCGACGTGAAGGGGGTGGGCACGCCCGACGGGGTGGTGCGTCCCTCGAAGTCGGACGTGACGAAGGCCTGGCCGCTGACGTTGAGGTGGTCCTCGGCGTAGGCGGTCATCGTGAAGGTGACCACGGACGGGCGCGTCCCGACGACGGCCGCGTCGGCCACGACCGCACCGGTGGCGGGGTCGCGGAGCGCGAAGTCGGTGGGCAGGTTCTTCAGGTGCTCGCTGAGCGTCAGCGTGAAGGTGTCACCGGCGAGGGTGTCGTCGGGCACCTGCCACGCGATCGTCGTCGTGAGCTGGGAGCCCTGCTTCGGCGTCGTCGGGGTGACCGTCACGTTCGTGATGGCACCGTCGATCTCGGCGGCCCGGGCCGGAGCCGCGGTGCCGGTGAGGGCGGCGGTGCCGGCCAGGGCGAGGGTGGCGAGCAGCACGGCGGACAGGCGCAGGGCCCTCCGCCCGCGACGGGGAGACCCCGCGAGGGTGAGCGAATGCATGGTGGTGCCTTTTTCGGGTAGGGCAGACGCGCGCCTCGACCTGTTCCCCCGGTGCCGTGTTCGGGTACGGCGCCGGGGTCGGGTGAACGGGGATCGTCACGTCTCGGGTGACACCCAAACTAGGGCCGGCGTGCCGACCGTGTCCACCATTGGGGGGACAGATCACCCGGACGAGGAACGGGCGACGAGGGTGGAGCCCGGGCGACGGACGTTCCGCGGTGCTCCGTGCTCCGTGCGCCGTGCGCCGTGCGCCGTGCGCGGTGCGCCGTGCGCCAAAGGCCCTGCTCGGTGGGCGGTGCGCGGTGCTCGGTTCGTCGGCAACTCCTGCACCCTGCCCGACACCCGCCCCGACTCCCCCGCAGGCGAACGCCACCGCAGCACGAGCCAGGAGTTGCCGACACGGACGGCCCCGGTCGGCAACTCCTGCACGCTGACCGACACCGGCCCCGACTCCCCCGCTGGCGAGCCCCACCGCAGCACGAGCCAGGAGTTGCCGACACGGACGGCCCCGGTCGGCAACTCCTGGCTCGTGCTGCGGTGGGGCTCGCCAGCGGGGGAG
>NZ_LR733392.1:412245-471094 GCF_902506305.1 Frigoribacterium sp. 9N | reverse complement strand
CCCCGGCGGGCTGGCCGGCGCCACGTCGCCGTCCTCCCCCGGAGCGGGCGCCGGCCAGCCCGCCGGGGTGCCGCGTCACGCCTGGTACGCCCTCGTCGCCCTGCTCCTCGGCATGTTCATCGCCCTGCTCGACACGACGATCGTCAACGTCGCCCTGCCGACGATCCGCACGACGCTCGACGCCTCGGAGTCGACCCTGTCGTGGATCATCTCGGGGTACGCCCTCGCCTTCGGCCTCGCGTTGATCCCCGCCGGGCGCATCGGCGACCGCATCGGCCACAAGTGGGTCTACTTCACGGGAGTCCTCCTCTTCACGCTGGCGTCGCTCGCCTGTGGCCTCGCCCAGGACGACACCCAGCTCGTGGTGTTCCGCGTCGTGCAGGGCCTCGCCGGCGGCATCTTCGTGCCCGCCGTCACGGCGTTCATCCAGTTGCTGTTCCCCGGTCGCTCGCGGGGCAAGGCCTTCGCCATCATGGGTGCCGTGATCGGCGTCTCGTCGGCGCTCGGTCCGATCATCGGCGGCCTGATCATCCAGGCCTTCGGCGACGAGAACGGGTGGCGTCTCGTCTTCTACGTCAACCTGCCGTTCGGCATCATCACCCTCGTCGCCGCCGCCGTCCTGCTGCCCAAGCGTGACGAATCGGTGCCCCGTCCCGACCGCGGGCTCGACTGGATCGGCCTCGTGCTGGTCTCGGGCGCCTTCGTCGCCCTGCTCGTCCCGCTGATCCAGGGGCAGGACGAGGGCTGGCCGCTCTGGACCTACCTGACCATCGCCGCGGGCGTCGTGCTGCTCGCCCTGTTCGGCCTGTGGGAGGTCGCGTACACGAAGCGCGGCAAGACCCCCCTCGTCCCGCCGAAGCTGTTCGCGCACCCGTCGTTCACCGGTGGCGTCGTGCTCGCGCTCGTCTACTTCGCGGCCTTCACGAGCATCTTCTTCACGATCTCGCTGCTCTGGCAGTCGGGGCTCGGCCACAGCGCGTTGGCCTCGGGCGCCGTGGCGATCCCGTTCGCGGTGGGCAGCATCATCAGCTCGTCGCAGAGCAACCGCATCGCCGCCCGGCTCGGTCGCGGCGTGCTGATCCTCGGCACGGCCCTCGTCACCATCGGCCTCACCTGGATGTGGCTCGTGCTCGTCACGGTCGACGCCTCCGACCTGACCAACTGGATGCTGCTGGTCCCGCTGCTGCTCGCCGGCCTCGGCAACGGCTTCTTCATCGCGCCGAACGTCCAGTTCATCGTCGCGACGGTCGACCGGCAGGACGCCGGCTCGGCCAGCGCCGTCATCTCGGCGATCCAGCGCATCGGGTCGGCCGTGGGCATCGCGATCATCGGCAGCGTGCTCTTCGGCACGCTGACCATCTCGGGCCGCACGCCGGCCGACGTCGCCACCGGCTTCACCGACGCGGCGGCCCACGCCATGCTCGTCAGCGCGATCTTCGCCCTGGCCTCGTTCGTGCTCGTGTTCGCCCTGCCGCGTCGCGTCCCGCAGCAGCGCGGATAGCGCCGTCCGGGCGCCGCCACGCGCGGGTGGGGCCGGGATGCGGACCCGGCCCCCTCGTTCGGGCGGCACCAAGGAAGGTGAGGCACACTGCAACGATGCCCTCAGCCCTGCCGACCACAGAGCCGACCGTCCGCCCCGTCTCGACGACCCGTCGAGACCGGGTGCTGCCCCTCGACGGCCTGCGCACGCTGGCCATCGCCCTCGTCGTGCTCTACCACCTGCACGTGCCGGGCTTCGGCAGCGGTTTCGTGGGCGTGAACGTCTTCTTCGTGCTGTCGGGCTACCTGATCACCACGTTGCTGCTGCGCGAGCACGCGTCGACGGGACGCATCCGGCTCGGCCGGTTCTGGGTCCGCCGCCTCTTGCGGCTCTACCCGACGCTGCTCGCCGTCGTCGTGGTGGGCGTCTCGCTGTGGTGGCTCGTGGGTGACTACCAGGGCTCGACCCTCGGCCCGGTCGGTGCCGCCCTGATCGCCCTCACCTACACCGGCAACGTCGCCCGGGCGTTCTTCGACACCTCGCAGGGCGTCTTCGCGCCGATGTGGAGCCTGTCGATGGAAGAGCAGTTCTACCTCGTCTGGCCGCCGGTGCTGGTGCTGCTGCTCGCCGTCGCGGTCAGGCGCAAGGCCCTGGTCGCCGGCCTCTCGGTGGTCGTGGTCGCCTCGGCCGTCGCCACCTGGTTCCTCTACGACCGCCCCTCGGGCGGTGCGACCCCCGACATCTACTTCAGCCCCGTCCTCAACGTGGCCCCCCTGCTGATGGGCTGCGTGCTCGCGGTCGTCCTGCGGTCCGACCGCGTGCGGGCAGCCCTCGCCGGCCACTGGGGAGCCCTCGCCACCTGGCTCGGATTCGCCGGGGTCGTGGGGTCGCTCTTCGTCATCGGATCGGGGTGGCAGCAGAGCGTCCTCACCTTCGCGGTCGCGTTGCCCGCCGTGGGCCTGGCCTCGATGCTCCTGATCGGTGGTCTCGTCACGGCGTCGTCCCCCGTCGCCTGGGTGCTGTCCCTGGCACCGGTCGCCTGGTTCGGACGGGCCGTCTCGTACCCGCTCTACCTCTGGCACGTCGTCTTCATCGCCCTCGTCGAACCGTACGTGCAGGGTGCGCTCGGCGTCGTCCTCGTGCTCGCGGCGGCGATCGGCACGTCCGTTCTCTCGCACCACTTCGTGGAGAAACCGGCCCTCGCGCTGAAGGGCCGTTTCGAGCCCCGGGAGCCTCGCCGCGCCTCCTCGACCGTCTCACGCGACCGCGAGCTCACGAACGCCTGACGCCTGACTTCGGGCGCCTGACGCCGGGTGCGGGCGCCTGACGCATGGCGCCTCGCGCCGGGCGGGCCGGGGTCAGAGCCAGCCGCGCTCGCGCGCGACCCGGGCGGCGGCGTGCCGCGACGAACTGCCGGTCTTCTGCATCGCCGACGACAGGTAGTTGCGCACCGTGCCGGACGCGAGGTGCAGCCGGGCGCTGATCTCGCGCACCGAGAAGCCGTCGGTCGTCAGTCGCAACGTGTCGAGCTCGCGCTCGGTCAGCGGGCAGTCGTCCATCATCGCCGAGGCCGAGATGTCGGCGTCGATGTAGCGGCGGCCGTCGTGCACCTGCACGATCACCCGTTCGAGCTCGTCGGGGTCGACCGACTTCGGCAGGAACCCCCGCACCCCGGCACGGAGGGCACGACGGAGCACGCCGGGGCGGCCGTGACGGGTCAGCAGCACGACCGCCTGGTCGGGTCGTCGACCCAGGATCGCGATCGCCGCGTCGATGCCGTCCATGCCGGGCATCTCGAGGTCGAGCAGCACGACGTCGGGCTCGTGGAGCGCGGCGAGGGCCACGGCCTCGGCACCGTCGGCGGCCTGGGCGACGACGGTGATCGTGTCGCTCAGGTCGAGCAGGGCGGCGATCGATCGACGCAGCAGGGTCTCGTCGTCGGCGAGCAACACCCGGATCATGCGGGCCCCGTGCCGGTCGACGCTCCGGTCGACGCCCCGGTCGATGCCGCGGGGGCCGCCCCGGCCCGTGTCGCCGTCGGCCGGGATGCTCCGCCGGCTCCCGTCGCCGTCGCCCTCGCCTCGACCCGGAACCGGCCGTTCTCGAGCCGGGTGGTCACCGTGCCGCCGACCGCGGCGAATCTCTCGCCGAGACGGGCGAGGCCGCTGAGTCCGCGCAGGGGCTCGGGGGCACCGTCGTTGACGACCTCGACCGACTCGGGGCCGAGCACGATGGAGACCCGCTCCGCCTGGGCGTGACGCAGCACGTTCGTCGTGGCCTCACGCACGACGTGGCCGAAGAGGTCGTCGGCCGGGTGACCGACGGGAGGGACGCCCGTGACCTCGAGCTCGATGCCCGCCGCCCGGATCAGTTCGGCCGAGTTGGCCAGTTCGCCGGCGAGCGTGAGCGTGCGTTCGCCGTAGGCCAGCCGACGGGTCTCGGCGATCGTCTGCACGATCAGCTGCTCGGCCTCGCGGAGGTGCCGTCGCGCGGCGGCCGGGTCGCGGTCCAGGGTCTTGTCGGCCAACTGCAGCTGCAGGCGACCGACGTGCAGGGCCTGCCCCTGGATGTCGTGCAGGTCGACCGAGAACCGGTACCGCTCGCGCATCACGGCGAGCTCGGACTGGGTCTCGCGGGCCGCGTCGATCTCGAGGTACAGGTCGAACCCGTACCGGTTCAGCCGACAGATCCCGTAGAGCGACAGCAGGCCGATCACGACCACCGTCGACAGCCCCACGAGCGGTGCGGCCGCGTCGACCTCGACGACCACCACGGGCACGAGCGCCGCGACCACGGCGGCGACGACCCATCGCCAGGAGGCGGACGGGGGCGTCGTCGCCAGGTACCCGACCGTGAGGCCGAAGGGGAAGAGCAGCAGGGCGTTGTGCCCGCCGAGCGGGACCGCCAGCCAGACGAGGTACGAGACGACGAGACCGGCGACGGCCAACGGCACGGGTGGGCGGCGTTCCCAGAAGAACGAGTGGGCCGTGACGAGAGCCCCCGCGGCGCCAGAGGCCGCCACCAACCACCAGGAGGTGCCCTCGGCCACCAGCGTCACGACCAGGACGAGGGTGGTGAAGAGCGCGAGCGCCACGAACGACCACGTGACGTACCGCCGCATGCGCGCGAGCGGGGGCAGGTGGCCGCCCGGTCGAGGACGCACGGCCAGCGGGAGGTGGGGCATGCGACCACGCTAACGGAGGCCGCCGACGCACGGAGGTGCCCGATGTCACGGCCGAGCATGACCGATGTCACACGGCACGGGTGGCACGCCGGCACTACCCGTCGTCCGCCCGGCACGAGATCGTCGAGGTCATGACGAACTCCACCGACACCACGCCCCGACCGGCCGTCGCGCCCGGCTCCGCCGAGCGCGGCGACGCCGTCATCTCGACGCACGGCCTCCGCTGTTCGTACGGCTCGTTCACCGCCGTCGACGGCCTCGACCTGACCGTCCACCGCGGCGAGCTGTACGCGCTCCTCGGCACGAACGGTGCCGGCAAGACCACCACGCTCGAGGTGCTCGAAGGGCATCGCACGGCCGACGCGGGCCGGGTCGAGGTGCTCGGCGGCGATCCGACCGACCGGGGGCGCATCCGACCGCGCATCGGCACGATGTTGCAGGACTCGGGCCTCGCCCCCGAGCTCACCGTGCGCGAGAGCGTCCAGCTGTCGGGCGCCGTCTCGGGTCGCGACGACGACGTCGACCGCGTGCTCGGCCTCGTCGGCGTCGACCACAAGGCCTCGGCCCGGGTCGCCCGGCTCTCGGGCGGCGAACGACGGCGGGTCGACTTCGCGGCGGCCGTCTGGGGCACGCCCGAGCTGATCTTCCTCGACGAACCCACCACGGGGCTCGACCCTGCGGCACGGGACGCACTCTGGGCCGTGGTCGCCGGACTCCGGGAGGCGGGGGTCACCTTCGTCCTGACCACCCACTACCTCGAGGAAGCCGCCGAGAACGCCGACCGCATCGGTCTGATGCACCGCGGGCGCATCCGCCGCGAAGGGACCGTCGCCGACCTCACCGCCGGCAGCACGACCTCCATCCGCTTCGTCGCCCCCGGCCCGCTGGACGGCCTCCCGCTGCAGGTCGCCCGGACCGAGAACGACCTCGTCGTGATCGAGACCGACGACGCCCAGCGCGACCTCGGGGCGTTGCTCGGCTGGGCGGCCGACGCCGATCGCCCGTTGGCCCGTCTCACGGTGCACGAGTCGGGACTCGACGACGTGTTCCGCGACCTCGGACGCGCCTCCTGACCGTCGACCGTCGCCGACTCCGCTCCCCACGCCCCTCTCCGAAAGGACATCCCATGACCACCGTGACCCGTCCCTCCCCCACCCGGTCGGCAGGCTCGCGACGTCGTTCCGGCCCGCTCGCCATCGCCCTCGCCGAGCTGCGCATGCTCGTGCGCAACCGCACCGTCGCCCTCTGCGCCCTGCTGCTGCCCCTCGGCTTCGGGGCCCTCACCTACGCCTTCGACTCGTACGGCACCGCCGGCATGCTCGCCGGCGTGCAGATCATCGGCATGGTGGGCCTCGGCGTCTACGTCACCGCGACGACCACCCTCGCGGCCCGTCGACAGTCCCTGTACCTGAAGCGGCTGCGCAGCGGGTCCGTCGGCGACGCGGGCATCATCGCCGGGCTCGTGCTGCCCGTCGTGGCGGTCAGCGTCGCGCAACTCGTCATCGTGCTCGGTGTGCTCGCGCTCCGCGAGCCCCCGGTGCACCCCGGGCTGCTGATCGTGGCCGTCCTGATCGCCGAGGCCATGTTCGCCGGCTTCGCCCTGGCCACGGCCGGCTTCAGCACCTCGCCCGAGCACGCGCAGTACACGACCATGCCGCTCTACCTGATCACGCTCGGGGTGGCGATCTGGTGGACGGTCACGGGTGCCGACGACCTGCTCTGGCTCAAGCGCATCCTGCCCGGGGGCGGACTGATGGAACTGATCACCCTCGCCTGGAACGGCGGCGACCTGTCGCTCGTGTCCGTGCTGCTGGCACCGACGCTGGTCTGGGCCGCCCTTGGAGCCCTCGCGGCCACGAAGGCCTTCCGATGGGAACCCCGGCACTGAGCGGCCATCGGCCCCGACCAAGTCCCCGGGCCGACGCGCGATCGTCAGGGCCGACGCGGCCGGGTCAGGGCTGGCGCGGCCGGGTCAGGGCCGACGCGGCCGGGCCAGGGCCGACGCGGTCGGGTCAGGGCCGGCGCGGCCGGGTCAGGGTCGACGCGGCCGGGCGACGGCGGGCACGCCCACCGCGACCGACCCGGCCGGGACGTCCTTGGTCACGACCGCGTTGGCCCCGACGACGCTGCCGCTGCCCACGGTGACGCCACCGAGCACGGCGGCCCCGGCACCGATCATCACGCCGTCACCGATGGTGGGGTGCCGGCGGCCGAGCGCGCCTCCGCGTCCCTTGCCCCCGAGGGTCACTCCGTGGAAGATCGTGCAGTCGTCACCGACGACCGCAGTCTCGCCGATCACCACGCCCATGCCGTGGTCGATGAACAGGCGGGCCCCGAGGCGGGCCCCGGGGTGGATCTCGACGCCGGTCAGCGATCGGACCATCTGCGACAGCAGGCGGGCGGCGAACCGCGACCCGAGGAGGCGCGGTGCCGGCCCCGCACGCCACAGTCGCGAGGTCACGCGGTGCGCCCACACCGCGTGCAGGCCCGAGTAGACGAGGGCGGTCTCGAGGCGTCCTCGGGCAGCCGGGTCGCGCCTCCGGACGGTGTCGAGGTCCTCGCGGAGGCGCGCGACCAACCGCACCCTAGGCGTCCGCGAGGTCCTGAAACAGCACGGTCGACAGGTAACGCTCTCCGGTGTCGCAGACGATGGCGACGATGCGCTTGCCGGCGTTCTCGGGTCGCTTCGCGATCTCGAGTGCGGCGTGGATGATCGCCCCCGACGAGATGCCCGAGAGGATGCCTTCCTTCGTGGCGAGGTCGCGCGCGACGCGCAGGGCGTCGTCGAGCTGCACGGGGAACACCTCGTCGATCTGCGAGCGGTCGAGCACCTCGGGCACGAAGTTCGCCCCGATGCCCTGGATCTTGTGCGGGCCGGCCTTGCCCTCGCTCAGCAGGGGCGAGTCGGCGGGCTCGACCGCGACGACCTTCACACCGGGGACCTTCTCGTGCAGCACCTGACCGACGCCCGTGATGGTGCCGCCGGTCCCGACGCCCGCCACGAAGAAGTCGATCTTCCCGTCGGTGTCGCGCAGGATCTCGGGCGCGGTCGTGCGGCGGTGGATCTCGGCGTTGGCCTGCGTCTCGAACTGCTGGGCCCAGATCGCGTTCTCGGTCTCGGCCGCGATCTGCTTGGCGCGTTCGACGGCGCCCTTCATGCCCTCGGGTCCGGGGGTCAGCACGATCGTCGCGCCGTAGGCCTTCATGACGGTGCGTCGTTCGACGCTCATCGTCTCGGGCATCGTGACGATCACCCGGTAGCCGCGGGCGGCGCCGACCAGGGCCAACGAGATGCCCGTGTTGCCACTCGAGCCCTCGACGATCGTGCCGCCGGGCTTCAGGTCGCCGGAGGCCTCGGCCGCGTCGACGATGGCGACGCCGAGACGGTCCTTCACGCTGGCCCCCGGGTTGTAGAACTCGAGCTTGGCCAGCACCTCGGCCCCGCCCTCGGCGGGCAGCGAGTTGAGCTTGACGAGCGGGGTGTTGCCGAAGGCCGAGGTGATGTCGGCGTGGATTCCGGGCATGCGCGGGTCTCTTCCGTGAACGGGGGTCTGTGCGGACGGATCGATGCTCATCTTAGGCAGCCGTCCTGCACCGTCCCCCTGTGTGTCCCCGAGCGACGTGTGCGTCCCCCGCCGCCCGCCTGGGTGCTGTCCCTGGCACCGGTCGCCTGGTTCGGACGGGCCGTCTCGTACCCGCTCTACCTCTGGCACGTCGTCTTCATCGCCCTCGTCGAACCGTACGTGCAGGGTGCGCTCGGCGTCGTCCTCGTGCTCGCGGCGGCGATCGGCACGTCCGTTCTCTCGCACCACTTCGTGGAGAAACCGGCCCTCGCGCTGAAGGGCCGTTTCGAGCCCCGGGAGCCTCNGCGCGGGACGCGCTCGCGGCGCGTCCCGCGCCGCGAGCGCGACCCGCGCCGCGAGCGCGTCCCGCGCCGCGAGCTCCCCGGCCGGGCGTCGCCGCCTGCGCCGGGCCCTCGCGCTGCCGGCCCTCGTCGCCGCCGCGACGCTCGCCCTGACGGCCTGCGTCCCGCAGCAACCCGCCGGGACGAACCCGCCCGACAAGACCGACGTGACCACCGCGCCGATCGGCGACCGGACCATCGTCGAGGGGGGCGACCTGGTGATGGCGCTGTCCGCCGAGCCGGACGCCCTCGACCCCACCACGTCGTCGTCGCTCTACACGCGCTACGTCATGGAGACCGTGTGCCAGAAGCTGTACGACATCGACGCCGAGGGTGACCTCGTGCCGCTGCTGGCGACCGAGCTGCCGACGCTGTCGGACGGCGGGTTGACGGTCGACATCCCCGTGCGCACCGACGCCGTGTTCGCGGACGGCACCCCGTTGGACGCCCAGGCCGTCGTCACGACGCTGCGTCGTCACCTCGACAAGCCCGACTCGTCGCGGGCCAGCGAGCTCGGCCCGGTGACCGGGGTCGAGGCCCTCGACGACGACACGGTGCGCCTGACCTACGAGCGCCCCTTCGCCCCGCTCACCGCGGCCCTCGCCGACCGCGCGGGGATGATCATGTCCCCGACGGCGCTCGAGGCCGAGGGCGACGACTTCGGCGACGCCCCGGTCTGCGTGGGCCCCTTCAAGTTCGTCGACCGCGTGCCGCAGACCTCGATCTCGGTCGAGCGCGACCCGCTGTACTACGACGCCGAGGACGTGCACCTCGACTCGATCACCTACCGCATCATCACCGACGCGAGCATCCGTGCGGCGAACGTCCGTGCGGGTGACGTGCAGGTCGCCGACTCGATGTCGACGATGGACGTCGACTCCCTCATGGCGGACGACGGCCTCACGGTGCTGCAGGTCGGTTCGTTCGGCTACCAGGGCATCACCGTGAACATCGGCAACCAGGACGGCGTCGGGACCGACCCCGTCCAGATCGACACCCCCTTGGCGAGCGACGTGCGCGTCCGTCAGGCGCTGGCCATGTCGATCGACCGGGACGCGCTGGTCCAGAGCGTCTTCGGCGGGTGGAACGACACCGCCTGCTCGCCGATCCCGCCGACGAGTCCGTTCGCCACCGATGCCAGCGACGCGTGCCCGGGCTACGACCCCGAGGGGGCCAAGCGCCTCCTCGCCGAGGCGGGGGTGACGACGCCCTACGAGATCGAGATCCAGGCCAGCAACAACGCCGACACGCTGCGCCTCGCCCAGGCGTTGCAGGCCCAGGTCGCCGACGGCGGGTTCCGCCTGTCGATCACCCCGGTCGAGTACTCGACCCTGCTCGACGTCCAGTCGCGCGGCGACTTCGACGCGCTGCAGCTCGGCTGGTCGGGCCGCGTCGACCCGAACGGCAACATGGTGAACTTCCTGCGCACCGGTGGCGGCAACAACTACTCGGGCTACAGCAACCCCCGGGTCGACGAGCTGCTGGCCGACGCCGCCGCGTCCATCGACGTCGACGAGCGTGCGGCGCTCTACGGCGAGGCCGTGACGCAGGTGCAGGAGGACGAACCGCTGATCTACCTGTACCGCACCCGCAGCCTGACCGCGCTGACGAACGAGGTCGCCGGGGTGTCCACCTACGCCGACGGCGTCGTACGGCTCAGCAACGCCGCGTTCGTCGAGGGGGAGTGACCTGATGACCCGTTACCTGTTCACCCGGCTGTGGCAGTCGGCCGTCACGCTCGTGATCGCCTCGATCGTCGTGTTCTGGGGCGTGCGCCAGCTGCCCGGCGACCCGGCACTGGCCCTCGCCGGAGAAGAGGCGACGCCCGAGCGCGTCGCCGCGATCCGGGCCGACCTCGGCCTCGACGACTCGCTGCTGGTGCAGTACGGCCGGTTCGTCGGCAACTTCGTCCGCGGCGACTTCGGTGAGTCCACCCGCACCGGCACCCCGGTCACCGAGTTGATCGGGGCCACCCTGCCGGTGACGCTGTGGCTCGCCCTCTACGCGATCGTGGTCGCCGTCGTCGTGGGCGTCGCCCTCGGCGTCGTCGCCGAGCGCTACCGCGGACGCTGGCCCGAGTGGATGGCCAACGCCGCCGCCCTGGTCGGTCTGTCGGTGCCGAACTTCTGGCTCGGCATCCTGGCGATCCTCTGGCTCGCGGCGGGCCTCGGCCTGTTCCCGGCGTCGGGCTACGTGCCGGTGGCCGAGAACCCGGCGAGCGCGTTCTACCACCTGACCCTGCCGGCGCTGATCCTCGGCACGAGCCTCGCCGCGGTCATCATGCGGCAGACCCGGGCCTCGATGATCGAGACGATGAAGACCGACTACGTGCGCACCGCGCGGGCCAAGGGGCTCGGGCGCGGGCGGGTGCTGATGCGCTACGGCCTGCGCAACTCGATGATCGTGGTCGTCACGATCGTCGGCCTGCAACTCGGCGGCCTGATCTCGGGCGCCGTGGTGACGGAGCGCATCTTCGCGCTGCCGGGCTTCGGCAAGCTCACGCTCGACTCGGTGTTCACCCGTGACTACCCCGTGATCCAGGCCGTCGTGCTGATCATCACGGTCGGTTACATCCTGATCAACCTGGCGGTGGACGTCCTGTACTCCGTCATCAACCCGCGCATCAGGGTAGGAGGCGCATCGTGACCGTCATCGAGACACCCACCGCCGCAGGGGCGGGCCTCGGGTCGGGGCGGGGACGCGTCTGGCGCGGCCTCGTCCGCAACAAGCTCGGCGTCACGGGCGGCGTCATGCTGCTCGTCGTCCTCGTGGCCGGCCTCGCCGCGCCCCTCATCGCCCCGTACGACCCGACCCGGGTGAACTTCGAGCTGCCGTTCCAGGTGCCGGGCACGGTCGGCTACGTGCTCGGCACGGACGACCTCGGCCGCGACATCCTCTCGCGCACCGTCTACGGCATCCGCGTCTCGCTGCAGGTCGGCGTGCTGTCGGTGCTGCTGGCCGTGGTGGTCGGCACGCCGCTCGGGTTGCTGGCCGGCTACTGGCGGTGGCTCGACGGCGTGATCTCGCGCCTCACGGACGTCATGCTGGCGTTCCCGTTCCTGATCATCGCCGTCGCGCTCGCCGCGATCAGCGGTCCGAGCCTGACGAACGCGGTGGTCGCCCTCGGCATCGCGCAGGTGCCGACGATGATCCGCGTGGTGCGCGGCGAGACGCTCCGCATCAAGTCGACCGACTTCGTCCTCGCCGCGACGACCATGGACGCCTCGGGGCTGCGGGTGATCTTCCAGCACGTCCTGCCGAACTGCGTCTCGGCGATCATCGTCCAGGCGACGGTCATCATGCCGGTCGCCGTGATCGGCGAGGCCCTCCTGTCGTTCCTCGGGCTGGGCATCCAGCCGCCGACGGCGAGTCTCGGCATCATGCTCAGCGACGCGCAGCAGTACCTGGCCAAGGCGCCCTTCGCGGCCGTCGTGCCGGGTCTCGCGATCGCCGTGATCTGCCTCGGCTTCAACCTGTTCGGCGACGCCCTGCGCGACGCCCTCGACCCCACCGCCAGCGACCGGAAGTGACCCCCTCGTGACCTACACCACCCCTGACGAGTTCGTCACCCGCCCCGACCTGCGCGGCACCTTCGGCATGACGTCGTCGACGCACTGGCTGGCGACGGCCTCGGCCCAGTCGGTCCTCGAGCGCGGCGGCAACGCCTTCGACGCGGCCGTCGCGGGCGCCTTCGTCCTGCACGTCGTCGAGCCGCACCTCAACGGTCCCGGCGGCGACCTCACGGCGATCTACGCCACGGCCGAGGCCCCCGACGCGCCGACCGTGCTCGTCGGCCAGGGCCCCGCCCCGGCCGGGGCCACCCGCGAGCACTACCTTGCCGAGGGCCTCGAGCTCGTCCCCGGGTCGGGAGCCCTCGCGGCCGCCGTCCCCGGCGCCGTCGACGCCTGGCTGAAGCTGCTGGCCGAGCACGGCACCTGGTCCCTGGCCGACGTCCTGGCCTACGCGATCGGCTACGCCCGCGACGGCCACCCGATCGTGGCGCGCGTGGCGTCGACCATCGAGACCGTCGCCGACCTGTTCACCAAGCACTGGCCCACCTCCGCCGCCCAGTGGATGCCGGGTGGCGAGGTACCCCGTGAGGGCGACCTGCTGACGAACCCCGCCTACGCGGCCGTGCTCGACGAGTTGGTCGCGGCGGGCGAGGCCCTCGGCCCCGAGGCGTCCCGCGAGTCGAAGATCGAGGAGGCGCGGGTCGAGTGGGGCAGCGGACACGTCGCGCAGGCGATCGACGCGTTCGTCCGCACTCCGCACCGTCACTCGTCGGGCACCGACCACGCGGGCGTGGTCACGGCCGCCGACCTCGCCGCCTTCCGGGCCACGACCGAGCCGGCGACCACGATCGAGTTCCGCGGCCACACCGTCGCCAAGACCGGCGCCTGGGGTCAGGGTCCCGCCCTGCTGCAGGTGCTGGCGCTGCTCGAGCCGCTCGACGACGCCCTGCTCGACCCGTCGACCGCCGACGGCGCCCACACCATCGTCGAGGCGCAGAAGCTCGCGATGGCCGATCGCGAGGCCTGGTACGGCCCCGGGGACGTGCCGCTCGACGTCCTGCTGTCCGCGGACTACGCCGACCGGCGTCGCGCCCTGATCGGCGAGCGGGCGTCGCACGAGCTGCGACCGGGCGACGTCCCGGGGCGCGAACCGTTCGCCCTGCCCACGATGCGCACCGAGTACCTGCCACCCGCGCTCAGCGAGGCACCCGCCGGCGTCGGCGAGCCCACCGTCGCCGCCCCCGGTCGGGCACCGGTTCGCGCCGACGCGGCCGACGCAGCCGACGCAGCCGACGCAGCCGTCGCACCCGTCGCACCGACCGAGGACGCCCCGACGACCGCCACCGCGCCTCCTGCCGACCGTCTGGCCGAGCCGTTCACCGAGCCCACCGGCGAGACGCGCGGCGACACCTGCCACCTCGACGTCGTCGACCGCTGGGGCAACGTCGTGTCGGCGACGCCGTCGGGCGGCTGGTTGCAGTCGTCGCCGACGATCCCCGAGCTCGGCTTCTGCCTCGGCAGCCGGCTGCAGATGTCGTGGCTCGACGAGGGCACGGCGTCGACGCTCGCACCCGGCACCCGCCCGCGCACCACGCTGACGCCCACGCTCGTGCTGAAGGACGGCGAGCCCGTCGTCGCGCTCGGTTCGCCCGGCGGCGACCAGCAGGACCAGTGGCAGCTGCTCTACCTGCTGCGCACGATCGTCGGCGGCTACACCCCGCAGCAGGCGATCGACGCCCCGGCCCTGCACACCACGTCGTTCCCGGGCAGCTTCTGGCCGCGCACCTGGGAGCCCGGTGGCGTCGTGGTCGAGGACCGCCTGGGCGACGACGTCATCGACGCGCTGGTCGCCCGCGGCCATGTCGTCACCCGCGCCGGCGGTTGGTCCCTGGGCCGGCTGTCCAGCGTGTCGCGAGACCCCGAGACCGGTGTGCTCTCCGCCGCCGCCAACCCCCGAGGAGCCCAGGCCTATGCCGCAGGACGCTGAGAACCCGACCTCCCCCCTGCTGAGCGTGCGCGACCTTCGCGTCTCGTTCGGCGACACCCCCGCCGTCCACGGCGTCGACCTCGACGTCCTGCCGGGCGAGCGGGTGGCGATCGTCGGCCAGTCCGGCTCGGGCAAGTCGACGGTGGTCGCCGCCATCCTGCGCCTGCTGCCCGGGGCCGGCCACATCACGGGTGGCACGATCGAGCTGGCGGGGCCCGACGGCGGCACCCTCGACCTCGCGCAGGCGACCGAGGCCCCCATGCGTCAGGTGCGCGGCGCCCGGATCGGCCTCGTGCCGCAGGACCCGTCGACCAACCTCAACCCGTCGATGAAGGTCGGCGCGCAGATCGCCGACGCGCTGCGCACCCACGGCCTCCGCGGCCACGACGAGGTCCAGCGCCGCGTCGTCGCGCTGATGAGCGAGGCGGGCATCCCCGAGGCCGAGCGCCGGGCGGGGCAGTTCCCCCACGAGTTCTCGGGCGGCATGCGCCAGCGCGTGCTCATCGCGATCGCCCTGGCACGGGAGCCGCAGCTGCTCATCGCCGACGAGCCGACCAGCGCGCTCGACGTGACGGTGCAGCGGCAGATCCTGAACCACCTGCAGACGCTGGTCGAGAGTCGTGGCACCTCCCTGCTCTTCATCACCCACGACCTGGGGCTCGCCGCCGACCGCACCGACCGCATCGTCGTGATGCTCGAGGGACGCGTCGTCGAGCAGGGCACGCCCGAGCAGATCCTGCGTCGCCCGCAGCACGAGTACACGAAGCGCCTCGTCGCGGCGGCGCCGACGCTGGCCTCGGCCACCGCCCTCCGTCGCGGCGAGACCGTCCTCGACGAGGCGACGGACGCGAAGGAGGCGCGGGTCGACCCGATCCTGACCGTCACCGACCTGGTCAAGGAGTTCCGCCTCCGTGGTCGCCGTGGCGAGCAGGTGCGGGCCGTCGACCACGTCTCGTTCGAGGTGCCGCGCGGCACCACGACGGCGATCGTGGGGGAGTCCGGCTCGGGCAAGACGACCGTGGCCCGCATCGTGCTCGGCCTCGAGTCGGCGACGAGCGGGTCGGCCTTGATCGACGGCGAGAGCATCACGACGAGCCGCGGTGCGTCCCGTCGCGCGCTGCGTCGCCGGGTGCAGCCCGTCTTCCAGGACCCCTACGGTTCGCTCGACCCGACCTCCAGCGTCGAGCGGCTGATCGACGAGCCGTTGCGCATCTTCGGCGTCGGCGACCGTGCCTCGCGTCGGCACCGGGTCGCCGAGCTGCTCGACCAGGTCGCCCTGCCGCGGTCGGTCGCGCAGAGCCGTCCGAACGAGTTGTCCGGCGGGCAGCGTCAGCGCGTGGCCATCGCCCGGGCGCTGGCGCTCGAGCCCGAGCTGCTCATCTGCGACGAGGCCGTCTCGGCGCTCGACGTGCTCGTCCAGGAGCAGATCCTCGAGCTGCTCGGCGACCTGCAGCGTCGGCTCGGCCTCAGCTACCTGTTCATCACGCACGACCTGGCGGTCGTGAGGCAGATCGCCCACGACGTGGTGGTGATGCGCAAGGGCGCCGTGGTCGAGCGCGGTAGCGTCGACGACATCTTCTTGTCGCCCCGTGCCGAGTACACGACCGAACTGTTGGGAGCCATCCCCGGTGCCAGCCTCGCCCTCTGAGGGCCCGACGCCCGTCGTCCTCGTCGACGCCCTGCGTCGCGAGATCGTCGAGGGCGCCCTCGTGCCGGGGACGCGCATCACCGAGGCGTCGGTCGCTCGCCGCCACGGCGTCTCGCGCGTCCCGGTGCGTGAGGCGCTGCGGGCGCTCGAGGCCGAGGGGTTCGTCGAGTCGACGCCGCACGTGGGCAGCCGGGTCGCGGCGATCCCGGTCGACGAGGCCGACGACCTCTTCGCCGTCCGCGAGGCCCTCGAGATCTCGACCGCGCGACGCGCCGCCCTGCGGGCCCGCGAGCTGTTCGGCGAGCCGCGGCCGCCCGAGGACTGGTGGCGCACGCGGCGCGTGCTCGGCCAGCTGCTCGACGACGGGGACGCCGCCGTCGAGGCCGGCGACCTCGACCGTCTCGTCGAACTCAACGACCGGTTCCACGTGGGCGTGGCGCAGCTGAGCGGGAGCGCCACCCTGGCCACCCTGCTGCGCCAGCTGTCGAACAAGATCGAGTGGCTGTACGCCCTCGACACCTTCTCGCGAGGCAAGCGGCTCTGGCCCGACCACCGACGCATCCTCGCGGCGATCGACGCCGGCGACGAGGCCGGGGCCGCCGAGCTGATGGGCTGGCACGTGCGCGAGTCGCGCATCGGGTTCCTCGCCCGCACCGAGCCGGCCGACCGCGTGGCCGACCTGCGGGCCACTCCGCCCGCCCTGCCGCCGACCATCCCGACGCCGACCATCCCGACGCCCACGATCTCGACGCCGGAGGCCCCCACGCCGACCACCTCGACGGCGGCGGCGGCCCCTCCGGCCTGACCCGCGCCTCCTCGGCTCGAGGGCGGGTCGACTGCATCGACTGCACGTTCTCAGGCATCGGTCGGGGGATCTGCTTACTGTTCTCGGTCATGGACGAACCTCCCTCTCACATGCCCTGGCCTCTCCCACGCCTGACCGCCCGCGCGGTCGTCACAGACGGGGAGGGGCGACATGAATGACTGGGTCATGGTCGGCATCGGCCTCGTGCTCACCGTCGGCACCGGCTTTTTCGTCGCGTCCGAGTTCTCGCTGGTCAACCTCGACCGGAACGAGCTGGAGGCGCGGCGCGACCGGGGCGAGAAACGCCTCGGTCCCACGATCAAGGCGTTGCGCATCACCTCGACGCACCTCTCCGGTGCGCAGCTCGGCATCACGCTGACGACCCTGCTCACCGGGTACACCTTCGAGCCCGCCATCAGTTCGATGCTGAGCGGTCCGCTCGACTCGCTCGGCGTGCCCGCCGCGGCCGTCCCGGTCGTCGGCAGCGTCGCGGGCATCGTGCTCGCCACCCTCTTCTCGATGGTCGTCGGCGAGCTCGTGCCGAAGAACTTCGCCCTCGCGCTGCCGCTCGCCACCGCGAAGTTCGTCGTGCCGTTCCAGGCCGCGTTCACCACGGTCTTCAAGCCGCTCATCCTGCTCTTCAACAACACCGCCAACGCGGCCATCCGCGCCATGGGCATCGAGCCCAAAGAAGAGTTGTCGGGCGCCCGCTCGGCCGAAGAGCTGAGTTCGCTCGTGCGCCGGTCGGCCCTCGAGGGCCAGCTCGACCAGGACCACGCGACCCTGCTGGGCCGTACCCTGCGCTTCTCGCAGCACGACGCCTCCGAGGTGATGACGCCGCGCGTCCGCATGACGACCATCGCGTCGACCGGCTCGGCCGCCGACGTCGTCGAGGCCGCCCTCACCTCGGGCTTCTCGCGGTTCCCCGTGATCGGCGACGACAGCGACGACATCGTCGGGGTCGTGCACGTGAAGCACGCGTTCGCGGTTCCGCTCGCCGAGCGCGCCTCCGTCGTCGCGACCGCCCTCATGCAGGAGGCGCGCTTCGTGCCCGAGAGCATGGGCACCGACTCGCTGCTCGGCCTGCTGCGCCACGGCGGCCTGCAGATGGCCGTGGTGCGTGACGAGTTCGGCGGCACCGCCGGCCTCGTCACGCTCGAGGACGTCGTCGAAGAGCTCGTCGGCGAGCTCGAGGACGAGCACGACCGGGCCCGCGTGGGCATCGTGCGCCAGGCCGGCACCGTGCTCTTCGACGGTGCCCTCCGGCCCGACGAGCTGGCCGACCGGGCGGGCATCCGCGTGCCCGACGACGGCGACTACGAGACGGTGGCCGGGTTCGTCATCGACCGGCTCGACCGCCTGCCCGAGGTGGGCGACGAGGTCGCCCTCGAGAGCGGCAGCGGCAGCCTGCGGGTCGAACGCGTCGCGAACGGACGCCTCGAACGCCTGCGTTTCGTCCCGGCCCCACCTGACGGCGGCCTCGACGCCGCCGCACCCACGACCGAGCACGACCGCGTGGTGGCCTCGCTGACCGAAGGGGTCGACCGATGAACGAGTACCTGCCCGGAATCGTCTGGCTGGTCGTGCTGCTGATCGTCAACGGATTCTTCGTCGGCGCCGAGTTCGCCGTCATCTCGGCACGCCGCTCGCAGATCGAGCCGCGTGCCGAGGCCGGCAGCAAGGCCGCGAAGAAGACCCTGTGGGCGATGGAACACGCGACGCTCATGCTGGCCACCAGCCAGTTGGGCATCACCGTCTGCTCGCTGGTCATCTTGAACGTCTCGGAGCCGGCGATCCACCACCTGCTCGAGATCCCGCTCGGCCTCACCAGCCTCTCGGCCGAGGCGATCGGCGTCGTCGCGTTCGTCGTGGCGCTCGTGCTCGTCACGTTCTTGCACGTGGTCGTCGGAGAGATGATCCCGAAGAACCTGTCGTTCTCGGTGCCCGACCGGGCGGCGCTCATCCTGGCGCCCCCGCTCGTCTTCGTGGCGACGGTCTTCAAGCCGGTCATCTGGTCGCTCAACGCGATCGCCAACGGCGTGCTGAGGCTCTTCCGGGTCGAGCCGAAGGACGAGGCGACGAGCTCGTACACGCTCGACGAGGTCGCCACGATCGTCCAGCAGTCGACCCGCGAGGGCACGCTGACGGACTCGTCGGGCACCCTGTCGGCGGCGTTCGAGTTCACCACCCGCAAGGTGCGCGACGTCGAGGTGCCCCTCGACGAGATGGTGCACCTGGCGCCGGGGTCGACTCCGGCCGACGTGCAGCGCGCCGTGGCGGCCCGGGGGTACTCGCGGTACGTGCTCACCGACGGAGACGGCCAGCCCACGGGCTACCTGCACCTCAAGGACGTCATGGACCTCACCGGCGACGGGGCCTTCGAGGCACCCGTGCCCGAGAAGCGCATCCGCCGCCTGGGCGCCGTGGGCCGCGACACCGACCTCGAGGACGCCCTGGCCTCGATGCGCCGGGTCGGCGCGCACGTCGCCCGCTCCGTCTCGGCCGAGGGCGTCACCACCGGCGTGCTCTTCTTGGAGGACATCATCGAAGAACTCGTCGGCGAGGTCGACGACGTCACGGCGGTCTGACGGACCGAAGGACGGTCGGCCGTACGCGCCCGGTCGGCCGCGCCCGCCCGCCCGGTTGGCCGCGCCCGCCCGCTCAGGCGACGGGGCGCTGGCCGGGCAGGGCGTGCAGGTCCTCGGCGGCGAGTTCGGCGGCGATGGGGTCACCGGCCTCGGTCGCCTCGCGCAGGGCGGCGAACGAGTCGGCCATCGAGTCCCACTGCAGCACCTGCACGATGTTCGGCACGCGCAGTTTGTAGGCGAGGCCGTCGGTGACGTCGGTGCAGACCTTGACCAGTGACGGATTGCCGCAGTGGTCGACGTAGGTCGAGAAGAGCGCGATGGCGTGGGCGTTCAACGCCGGGGCGTCTTCACGGTCGAGGTCGCCGAGGCAGACGTCGATGGCCCGCACGATCTCTCGCTTGACGGCGTCCGGCAGGTTCGGGACGGCCAGCCGGACGGCGCCGCCGAAGAGCACGCCCAGGGTCTGGACCGCCTGGACGGCTTCTTCGGCCTTCGGCGTCGCGACCTTCGTGTAGCGGTTCGGCGCCATCTCGACGAGGCCGGCGCGCACGAGGTCGCCGAGTGCCTCGCGGATCGGGGTGCGCGACACCTGCAGCCAGGCGATCAGCTCGTCGTCGTGCAGGCGTTCGCCCGGTTCGAGCGTGCCGTCGATGATCGCGTCACGGATGCGGCTGCGGACCGTGTCGCGCAGCAGCTGTCGTTCGGCGGCAGGGGGAGTGACGGGAATCGGCATGCGGCCTCCTAGATCCTCACGGGCGTGTGCCCGGCCAGCATCCTAATACGGAAACGTCACATTTTGCCCGATGGGCAGCGAAGTCGACATGTCAATGTCAGGTCACGACATCCCCGGCGACGACGACGAAGCCCCGCCCCTCGGAGGGAGGGGCGGGGCTTCTCGATCGGGTCGGTGTCGTCAGTTCGTCGCCGCGGCGGGGGTCGCCGCCGGCACGTGCTGCGAGTGGACCTCGACGCCGTGCGAGTCGCGCAGGGTCGTCAGGGTCTGCTCGATCTCGTCGTCGCGCTGCTCGGTCGTCCATTCGAGCGAGCGGGCCATGACGTCCGCGATTTCGGTGAGCAACTCGATGGTGACGCCCCCGACGAACGCGAGGTTCGTGCGGCGCAGGACGACGTCGGCCAGGTGGACGGCGTCCTCGTGCTCGGCGAAGTAGGCGATCTCGGCCGTGGTCAGCGTCGAGTCGGCCTGGAGTGCCTGCGACGGCTGGTCGAGCAGCACCTCGATGACGTCGGAGGCGCGGGTGCCGTACCGGGTGAGCAGACGGTCGACCTGGTCACGGTCGAGCCCGTCGGCGTGGGCCGCGACCCAGGTGGTGCGGGCGCCCTCGGTGGTGGGGAAGCCCTTGCCGCCGCCGATCGCCATGCCGGTGGTGTCGACCGTGCGCTTCACGCCGAGCTTCGTCGTCGCCTCGGTGGAGAGGTGCGCCGACAGGGCACGGAAGGTGGTCCACTTGCCGCCGACCAGGCTGAGGACGGCCGTGCCGGGCAGCTCGGCGACCTCGGTCTCGACGATGCGGTAGTCGCGCGACACGAAACCCGCGGCGAGGTCGTCGTGCTTGGGCAGGGGGCGGACGCCCGAGTAGCGGTAGACGATGTGGTCGCGGTTGAGCTCGATGTCGGGGTAGACGTGCTTCACCAGGTCGAAGAAGTAGTCGACCTCTTCTTCGGTGCAGACGGCCGGCTCGGCCATGTCGGCCTCGAGGTCGGTCGTGCCGATGAGCACGCGACCCTTGAGCGGGTAGATCAGGACGATGCGGCCGTCGTTGTTCTCGAAGAAGATCTCGCGACCGTTCGTGGCCTCGAGCAACTCGGGGCTGTCGACGACGATGTGCGACCCCTTGGTGCCGCCCATGTACTGCGACTCGGCACCGAAGGCCTTGTTGGTGAGGTCGGTCCAGGGGCCCGACGCGTTGATGACGACGTCGGCCTTCACCGTGAACTCGGTCCCGCTGACGACGTCGCGCAGGGTCACGCCACCGTCGGCGGTCCCGACGGCCTCGAGGTAGTTGGCGCTGCGGGCGTTGTCGCCGGCGGCCAGACCGTCCTTCAGCACGTCGAGCGCGAGGCGCTCGGGCTCGTGCACCGACGCGTCGTAGTAGGTGCCCGTGTACTTGAGGGCCTTGTTGAGGTGCGGCATCTCGGCCAGCGCCTTCTTGCGACCGAGGAACTTGTGACGGGGCACCGAGCCGCCGTCACGCGAGAACGAGTCGTACATGGTCATGCCGACCTTGATCAGCAGTGCGCCGCGCTCCTTCGTGGAGCGCTGCTTGTGCGTCAGCATGCGCAAGGGGGCGTTCATGATGCCGCTGAACGTCGAGAAGATCGGCATCGTGGTCTGCAGCGGCTTGACGTAGTGCGGGGCGATCTTCAGCAGGCCGTTGCGCTCTTCGACGCTCTCGCGGACGAGACGGAACTCGCCGTTCTCGAGGTAGCGGATCCCGCCGTGGATCATGTGGGACGACGCGGCGGACGCGCCGGACGCGTAGTCGGCCCGTTCGACGAGCACGACGTCGACGCCCTGGAGGGCGAGGTCGCGGAAGGTCGCGATGCCGTTGATGCCACCGCCGACGACGAGCACCTGTGCCGTCGGGCGGTCGACGATGCGCTGCACGTTGGGACGGATCGAGTCTGTCTTCTTCGACATGGTCACTGCTTCTTTCGAGATGCGATGTCAGGTGGTGGTGACCGACTCGTCCTGCGGGCCGGTAGATTCATCGTCGTCCCGATGCACACAAGGTGCAACGTATCTGCACGAACGTGCAAGGAGGTCCCGTTGGTCGCTGGCGACACGTCCGAACGCACGCAGGAGGCCCTGCGCGCCGCGCACCTCTACTACATGCAGGACCTCACGATGGAGGCGATCGCGCACGAACTGCAGACGTCCCGCTCGTCGGTGTCGCGCCTCCTGAAGGCGGCACGCGAGACGGGCCTCGTCGACATCCAGATCAAGTCCCCGCTCGACCAGCCGACGGCCGTGGGCGACGGGCTGCACCGGCGGTTCGGCGTGGTCGCGCACGTGGTCCCGGTGCCCGACCAGACCAGCGACGTCGACCGGCTCGACCGGGTCGCGCTGTCGGCTGCACGAACGCTCACCCAGTACGTCGACTCGAACATGGTCGTCGGCGTCGCCTGGGGCTCCACCGTCAGTGCGGTCAGCCGGTACCTGGTGCCCAAGACCACGCACAACACCGTCTTCGTCCAGCTCAACGGTGCGGCGAACACCCGCACGACCGGCATCGAGTACGCCAGCGAGATCCTGCGTCGGTTCGGCCACGCGTACGGCGCCCTGATCCAGCAGTTCCCCGTGCCCGCGTTCTTCGACGACCCGGCCACCAAGAGCGCCCTGTGGCGGGAGCGCAGCACCCGACGCGTCCTCTCGCTGCAGGGCGCCATGGACCTCGTCGTCTTCGGCGTCGGCTCGCGCGAGGCACACGTGCCGAGCCACGTCTACTCGGGTGGCTACCTCGAGCAGAGCGACCACGACAGCCTGGCCCACGACCACGTGGTGGGCGACGTCGCGACCGTGTTCTTCCGCGAGGACGGCTCGTCGGCCGACATCGAGCTCAACCGGCGCGCGACCGGGCCCGACCTGGCGACCATCCGACGCGCGCCGCGTCGCGTCTGCGTCGTCGCGGGGGAGGCCAAGGTGGTCAGCGTCCGCGGTGCTCTCGCCGCGGGCCTGGTCACCGACCTCATCCTCGACGAGGGGACCGCCAGGGCGCTCCTGGCCAGCTGAGCGGGAGGGGCCGCGGTCCGGAGGCGCGGGTGGGGTACACCGAGCCAGCCACGACCCAGCCCGCCCGCGTAGACGGGAGGCGTCGCACACCGGGCCCCGACCGGCCCCGAGAGGAGCATCACCATGGCAAGCACCGAACTCACCGGACGCCGCGTTCTCGCGATCGTCACCAACTACGGCGTCGAGCAGGACGAGCTCGTCGTCCCCGTCGCGAAGCTGCGCGAGCAGGGCGCCACCGTCGTCGTCGCCGGCGTCTCCACCGAGCCGATCCAGACGCTCGTCGGCGACAAGGACCCGGGGCAGACCGTCCGCCCCGACACGACCATCGCCGAGGTCGACGCCGCCGACCACGACCTCCTGCTCGTTCCCGGCGGCACCATCAACGCGGACACCCTCCGCACCGAGAGCGACGCCGTCGACCTGGTGAAGGCCTTCGCCACGGCGGGCAAGCCGATCGCGGCGATCTGCCACGGCCCGTGGGCGCTCATCGAGGCCGGCCTCGTGACGGGCAAGGAGCTCACCTCCTATGCGTCGCTGCAGACCGACGTCCGCAACGCCGGCGGCAGCTGGGTCGACCGTTCGGTGGTGACCGACGTCGAGCAGGGCTTCACGCTCGTCACGTCGCGTGACCCCGGCGACCTCGACGACTTCGTCCGCGAGACCTCGTCGGCGCTGGCCGCCACGGCCTGATCCGTCGTCTCCGTCGCGGCGGGGTCCGTCGTCCCACCCCGGGGCGACGGACCCCGCCGTGGGTCTTTAATGGGACGTCGGGCCATCGTCGGTCCGTCACCCGGCGCTTCGGCGCCCACCCGGTCGAGAGAGAGGCGCGATGAAGTTCGGCAAGACGCGCGGGGCCCCCTCCGAGCCGGCGACGCCCGATCCCGCCGCCCTCGAGCGCGCCGTCGCAGAAGGGGTGCTCATCTCGCGTGCGGCCGCGGTCGTCTCGGTGGCCAACTCGATCGTCATCCGTGCCCTCCGCGACGACGAGCACTTCGACCACGAGCGCACCCGCGAGGCCGTGCGCACCATCCTCGGTCGCCTCGCGGCGGAACAACGCGAGCAGAACGAACGGATCGGCGGCGAACGGGCGAAGGCCCTCAAGGCCAAGGGCCGGTCGCGACACCAGCACGACTACCGGCGCGGGGACGACGACACCCTCTGGTTCCGGGAGAAGACCTACACGGCCGTGGCCGACCGGCTGGACGAGCTGCAGTCCGACGACGACTTCGTGCGCGACATCGTCGCGGCGGCGGTCGACCGGGCCTGGGGCGACGTCGGGGCCGCGATCGTCACGAAGGTGTCGGCCGTCGAGGCGGTCGACCCGGCGTATCCCGACGAACGCGACCAGCGCCTCCGTGATCTCGTCGAGGTGGACCTCGCGCGGTTGCTCGCCCAGCCGCCGCCGGGGTCGGACGGCCCCCGCGCGGTCTGACGGACGCGCCGTCCGGCGGCCCCCGACCTGGGGCTGTCCCGCCCGGTACCCGGGCGAGAGCATGGAGGGACACCGCTCGGCCCTCACCACGCGGAGCCCTCGTCGATCAGGCCACCGCTGTGGGAGGAACCCGGCATGAACCGTTTCGTCAGCCCGCTCGTGCGCGGGATGATCCGCCAGCGCAATCGCTGGTTCGACCGACGCCTCGGGCTGCCCAGGCCCGAGAGCGTCGCCCGGACGCACGCTCCCGGCGTCAGCCCCGATCGCGTGCTGCTGTTCGGCAGCGGGCCCGCCGTCGGGTGGGGCGTCCGCAGCCACGACCTGGGGCTCGCGGGTCACCTCGCGCGGGCCGTCTCGCAGGCCACGGGTCGCGGGGTCGACGTCGACGTCGTGGCCGACCCCTCGATGGGGACGGTGTCCGCCCGCCGGGTGCTCGGACACCGTGACCTCACGCGCTACGACGCCGTGGTCGTGGTGACGGGCATCAACGACGCCCTCGCCATGACCGACGTCACGAAGTGGCGGCGCGCGTTCGTCGACCTGCTCGTGCACATCGAGACCGAGACCGGGGGCGCGAGCAGTCCCGTGCTCGTCACGGGCGTCCAGTCGCCCAGCGAGGTGACGGTGTTCCGCATCGCCGGCGGGGGCCTCGTCGACCGACACGCGGCCGAGCTGAACGAGACCATCCGGGACGTCTGCTCGACCCACCCCCGGGTGCACGTGCTCATGCCTCCGTCGCCGCTCTCGGGCCACGACGACCGGGACAAGCTGATCGCCAAGTACGCCCGCTGGGGCGAGGCGCAGGCCGAGATGCTCGCGCCCATGCTCGACGCGCAGATGTCCGCCGGCGGCGGCGTGGCCCGGGCGCGCCGGCACGCCCCTCAGGCCGAGGTCGACCGCGTGGAGGCGATCAGGGCATTGGGCCTCCTCGACACCGACCCCGAAGAACGCTTCGACGACATCGTCGAACGGGCGCGGACCCTGCTCGGCGCGAGCGGGGCCGCGTTCTCCCTCGTCACCGCCGACCGACACTGGAACAAGGCCCTCGCCGGGGGCGGCGACCGCGAGCTGCCCATGGCGCTCTCGTTCTGCGCCCACACGGTCGCCGGCGGCCAGCCGTTCATCGTCGAGGACGCCTGGGCCGACGAACGGTTCGGCGTCGAGGCGCCGGCGCGGTTCTACGCCGGCTACCCGGTCGAGAGCCCCGAGGGCGTGCGCATCGGAGCGCTCTGCGTCGCCGACCCCGAGCCCCGCACGGTCGAGAGCGTCGACCTCGTCATGCTGCGCGAGCTCGCCCTCAGCGTGCAGCGCGAGCTCGCGAGGCAGGCCGTCGCGCGGGCCTGAGAGCAGATGTACAGAAAGATGTACACGATGAGGGGCTCCGCGCTAGCATCGTCTCCATGGAGACCTCCATCCGAAGCGCCGACGTCCTCGCCGTGGCTGATGCCCGCAGCGGCTTCAGCCGCCTCATGAGGGACTTCCGGCTCGACCCCGACCGTCCGGCCGTTGCCGTGGGGCCGCACCGCCGCCCCGAGGTCGTCATCGTGCCGTGGAGCCGTTTCGTCGAGATGTCCGAGCGTCCCCCGTCTGGTCGAGAGGGCGTTTCGCTGCTGGACGAGATCACCTCGCGTGCCGGTCTCGTCCGGCGCCTCGCGGGCCTGAGCCACATCGACGCCGTCAGCGTCTTCGGGTCGGTCGCTCGCGGGACCGAGACCGACGACAGTGACATCGACCTCCTGGTCGATCCGGGGGCCGAGGCGACCTACTTCGACTTCGCGCAGTTCGAGATCGACATGGAAGCCGTGTTCCAGCGTCCGGTCGACGTCGTGTCCCGGCGGGGGCTCGACCCCGAGGCCGACCGCGAGATCCTGACACAAGCGGTGCCCGTGTGAACCCCTCTCCGGACCGCGCCGAACGTTGGCTGGTCGACCTCGACGCGACCCTGGCGGCCTCGGCCGAGCTCGTGTCCCGTGGTCGCGAGGCGTTCGACGGCGACCCTGCGCTTCCGTTGGCGTTCGAGGCGCTGGCCAACCGGGCCGGTGACCTGAGCAAGCGCTTGGTCGCGTACGACGGCACGAGGTTCCACGAGGTCGAGTTCTCACTCGCCGCCAAGAATCGCGACTTCGTCGTCCATCACTACGATCGCCTCGACCGTGAGACCCTCTGGCAGACCGTGACCCGGAGCTTTCCCCTCCTGCACTCCCTCGTGCAGCGTCACCGACGCGACGGATGAGCGCCGAACCCCTGGTCACGCCCGACGGCCGGTACCTCGTGGTCCGCGGCCGGCTGTGGCGCCGGACCGATCCTCGCCTCGACGAGGCGACCCGCGCCTCCTTGGTCCACGACCTGATGGAGGCGCGGCGCGCGAAGAAGACGGCGCTGGCCGCCGACGACGCTGCCGCCGTCGAGGACGCCCGGGCCCGGGTCGACGCCGCGAAGACGTCGCTCGGCGAACGCGGCCCGGTGTGGTGGGACGACGACGCCCCCGACGAGACCCGCCGCATGGCACGGAACACGCGGTACGCGGACTGGTTCGCCACGGTCGGGCCCGAGGCCGCCACGACGTGACCACCTCGCCATGAGGCGTACTCCGCCACGAAGTGGACACCGCACCAGGCGAAAACGCAGTGCCGCGTCCACTTCGTGGTGTGGTGTGATGCGGTGGCGGTCGGGCGGCCCGCCTCCGGCGTTGCTAGCGGCCCTGGCGCTTCTTGAACGGCTTGGGCTGGCCCTTGACGGCGGGCGTACGGCCCTTGCCCTTGGACGCCTTGGCCTTGCCGCCGGCCGGCCTCACGGCCAAGGCGGCCAAGGTCAAGGCCCGCACTCCCGCCGCCACGCCCCAGCCCAACCCGTTCAAGCCCCACCACGCGCGCTCCCAACGCCTGCNGGATGGGGATGGGCATGGGGATGGGCATCAGGTCGAGGCGGGGCGTCGTGGCGACCGTCGTCGTGGCCGTCCTCGCCCTCGCCGCCGGATGCGCCAGCTCGAGTGACCTGCTCCAACGGTTCGAGTCGCTCATGGACGGTGTCGGCGGCGTGGTCGAGATCGAGTCGGCCGGGAGCGACTCTCCCCTCGGCGTCGCGGAGGCCCAGGCCACGGTCGTGGTCGAGGACGACCTCTCCGACGACGACCTCGAAGCCGTCGCCGAGCGCATCAGGCCGTTCGTGGCCCGCAACGTCGGCGACTCCTCCGGCTGGCGGTTCGTCGACGTCCGGCGCGGCACCGTCTCGTTCGAGGTGCTCGCCGACGAGGGCGACACGGCGGCCCAGCTCGACCTCGCGCGTCGCGTCGCGGACGACGCGGTCTTCGCCGAGGTGTCCCTCGCCACGCACGCGTTCGGCGAGGACGGGGCGACCGGGGACGACTCGCCTCGGCAGGGGTTCGGGATCACGGTGGTCCCCTCGGACTCGTCGGACGTCGTCTCGGCCTGGCAGCGGGCACGCTCCCTTCGGGACGCCGCGGCCCAGCTGGCCGACGTCGACGTGACGGCGTGGAGCCCGGACACCCGCCGGTTCGTGACCGAGAACGTCTCCGGGTTCCCCTCGGTCCTCGACGATCCCGCGACGTCCGACGTCGTCCTCGACGCCGCCGACCAGGCCCGTCTGCTCGACGCCGTGGGGGCTGCAGATCTCGGGGCCGGGCGGGTAGAGGTCCTGCCGGAGGGCATCCGGGTCGACCTCGACACACCGAGCGTCACGGGTCACCACTCGCGCGACGAGGTGGCGGAGGCGTCCCCGCGAGCGGCACGGATCGCCGGCGTCCTCGTCCGGATGTCCGAGGTGCCCGGCACCTCGATCGGCTTCGTCTCGTCACCGGACGAACGGCGAGAGCTCGACGGCGACCTGGCCGCCGCCGAGTCGCTGGTGGACGTCGTCGCGTCCGACACGGTCACCTACTCGGCGATCAGCGCCCGGTCGGTCGAGGTATGGACGTCGGGGCTCGAGGGCGTCGTGCCCGCGATGCAGGCCATCGGTGGTTCCGCGGCCGTGTCCGGGATGGACGAGATCCGCGTCTCGTCCGGTGCAGCCGACCGCAGGGGTCTCTCGTTCTCGGGTCGGCCCGAGGCACTCGCCGTGCTCGCCACCGTCACGGGCGCCATCGTGGCCGCACCCCGGATCGAGGGCGTGGCCGTGACCGCCACGGAAGGCCGCCTCAGCATCGAGCTCGACGACGACCACGCCACCCACGCCGCCCTGGCGGACGTCGTCGGCGCGGTTCGGACGGCACCGGCCGGGACCGTCGTGACGTTCCGGCGAGACGTGCGCGGGGCGGCCGACCTCGCCACCGAGACGGTCGGCCAGGCCGCGACGGGCGAGTGCTCGGCGCTCGCCGACGACGATGCAGCACTGTGCGCGATCGTCCGGTCCGCATGGGGCGCGTGATGGTCGGTGCTGGCACCCCGGGCCCGAAGGGTGCACGATCGAACGATGACCTCGCCGATCGACCACGCCGACCAGTCACCCGTCGTGCACGTGCTGCACGACAACGCCGAGTGGCTGCCGCCGCTCGTCGCCGCGCTCGACGCCGCGGGGGTGCCCCACCGCGAGCACCTGCTCGACGGGACGTCCTTCGACCTCGCGGCCGCGCCTCCTGAAGGGGTGTTCTGGTCGCGGCTGAGCGGCTCGGCCCACACGCGCGGCCGGGGGACGGCCAAGGAGGTCGCGCGAGCGACCCTGC
Source organism: Frigoribacterium sp. 9N (assembly GCF_902506305.1). Lineage (NCBI taxonomy): Bacteria > Bacillati > Actinomycetota > Actinomycetes > Micrococcales > Microbacteriaceae > Frigoribacterium > Frigoribacterium sp. 9N. The sequence continues at coordinate 442,125 of NZ_LR733392.1, read as the reverse complement.
GATGGGCCGAACGGCACGGGCGCCGGACCATCAACGGCAGCGGTGTCGTCGAACTCGAGGTGAGCAAGGTGGCGCAGTACCTGGCGCTGGCGTCCGCCGGGTTCGACGTGCCCGCGACGACCGCCGTGTTCGGCACCGCCGACCTCAAGGCCCGGGCACGCGAGCAGAGACTGCCGTTCATCACGAAGCACAACCAGGGCGGCAAGGGCCTCGGTGTGCGGCGCTTCGACGACCTCGACTCGTTCGACGCGTACGTCGACGGGCCCGACTTCGAGGTGCCGGTCGACGGGATCACCTTGCTGCAGGAGTTCCTGCAGGCCGAGGAGCCCTTCAACACGCGCGTCGAGTTCGTCGGCGGGCGCTTCGTCTACGCGGTGCGCGTCGACACCTCGGCCGGCAGCTTCGAGTTGTGCCCCGCCGACGCGTGCGTCGTGCCCGACGGCGCCGACCCGGCCACGTTCGCGCAGTTCGCGGTGCGCCCGTCGGTCACCGCGGAGCACCCGCTCGTGCGGCGACTCGAGGCTTTCGTCGCCGAGCACGGCATCGAGGTCGCCGGCATCGAGTTCATCGAGACCGTCGACGGCCGCTTCGTGCCCTACGACGTCAACACGAACACCAACTACAACCCGGACGTCGAGCGGTCGTCGTCGGTGTCGGCCGCCGCGACGCTCGCCGCGTGGCTGGGCGAGGTGTTGGCGGCGGAGTACGCCGTGACCCCGGCCTAGCGCCGGTCGCCTGGACACCGCCGAGCTCCGTCGACGACGTCATCCAGCCACGGTACCGACCCGGGGCCGCGCGTCACCCCGGGCCGTGGGTGAGCCGTTCTTGGTGCCCGCCCGGGGTGAGCACCGAACGAGTGGGCAGAAATGGTCCTTGGTCGGGCCGGGAAGGACCGTTTCTGCCCACTCGACGAGCACGAATCGAGCGGACGTCGAACGGGGTCAGCGGCGTGCAGGAGGCGCAGGAGGCGCCGGCGAGGTCGCGAACGCGACGGCCGCGAGGCCGGTCAGCACGACCGCACCGATCGTCACGGGTGCGAGCGGCCCGGCGAACGCCGCCGCGAGGCCCTGCGTCGTGCCGAGGCCGACGACGAGCTGGCCGATCACCAGCAGCACGAGGCCGAACGCGGCACCCAGCAGGCTCACCCGGGCCAGGTCGTGCAGTCGGCGGGAGTCGTCGGCGAGGCGGCGCGTGCCCGGCGTTCCCGGCAGGCCGGCCGAGAGCCGACGTCTCATCTGGCCGAAGAGCACGAGCGCGACGACCGACAGCAGCAACGGAATGGCACTGCCGATCGTGAGGGCGGTCTGCACGACGCCGAACAGCGCGTCGGTGCCACCGGGGGAGGGCGGGGTGCTCATCGGACTCCGTTCAGCGGGGACGGTGGGTTCACGGGCGAGTTCGTGGTGGACGGGCGACTCAGCGGACCGGGGACGACGAACTCGCCCGTGCGCGACCGCTGGTCGCCGACGAACCGCCCGGACACGACGACGCCGACCAGGCGGGAGCCGGGTCGGCGTCGTGGGCCGTGCGGCCGGGTGTCTAGTAGCGGGGCTTGCGGGCGGGCCGCTCGCCACCCTGCGACCGGTCGGGGCGGTCGTCGCGGCGGGGCGCGCCTCCTCGGCGGTCGGGCTTGATCTCGATGAGCTTGCCGCTGATGCGGGTGTCGCTCAGGCGGTCGAGCATGTCGCTCGAGACGTCCGAGGCGAGCTCGACGACCGAGAAGTCGGGGCGGATCTGGATCGCCCCGAAGTCGTCGCGGCTCAGACCGCCCTCGTTCGCCAGGGCACCCACGATCTGACGCGGCTCGACACGGTGACGGCGACCGACCTCGATTCGGTAGGCGGTCATCGGCTTCGACGTCCGCGGGCCACGCTCACGGCGCTCGCCCCGGTCGTCGTCGCGACCAGCGCGCGGGGCGCGGTCGTCGCGCTCGCGCAGCGGACGCTCGTCGCGCTGCGGGCGCTCGTCCTTCGGGTCGAGCAGCAGGGGCGTCTCGCCCTGGGCGACCACCGCGAGTGCGGCGGCGACGTCGGCCTCGGGCACGTCGTGGTGCTCGACGTAGTGGCTGATGATGTCGCGGAACGCCGAGATGCGGCTGTCCTGCGACAGGGCCTCGGTGATCGCGTCGTCGAAGCGGGTGAGGCGCGTGCTGTTGACGTCCTCGACGGTCGGCAGCTGCATCTGCGTGAGCGGCTGGCGGGTGGCCTTCTCGATCGCACCCAGCAGACGACGCTCGCGCGGCGTGACGAAGCTGATCGCGGCGCCGCTCCGACCGGCACGCCCGGTGCGGCCGATGCGGTGCACGTACGACTCGGTGTCGATCGGGATGTCGTAGTTGACGACGTGGCTGATGCGGTCGACGTCGAGACCGCGGGCCGCGACGTCGGTCGCCACGAGGATGTCGAGCTTGCCGCTCTTCAGCTGGTTGACCGTGCGCTCGCGCTGGGCCTGGGCGACGTCACCGCTGATCGCTGCGGCCGAGTAGCCGCGGGCGCGCAGCTTCTCGGCGAGGGTCTCGGTCTCGCTCTTCGTGCGGACGAAGATGATCATGCCCTCGAAGTTCTCGACCTCGAGGATGCGCGTGAGCGCGTCGACCTTCTGCGGGTACGACACCATCAGGTAGCGCTGGGTCGTGTTGACCGAGGTCGTGGTCTTGGCCTTGACCGTGATCTCTTCGGCGTCGTTCAGGTACTGCTTCGAGATGCGACGGATCTGCGGCGGCATGGTGGCCGAGAACAGGGCCACCTGCTTGTCGTCGGGGGTGTCGGCGAGGATCGTCTCGACGTCCTCCGCGAAGCCCATCTTCAGCATCTCGTCGGCCTCGTCGAGCACCAGGTACTTGAGTTCGCTGAGGTCGAGGGTGCCCTTGGCGAGGTGGTCCATGATGCGACCGGGCGTGCCGACGACGACGTGGACGCCGCGGCGGAGCGCGCTCAACTGGACGCCGTACGCCTGGCCGCCGTAGACGGGCAGGACGTGGACCCCGCGCATGCCGGAGGCGAACTGCTCGAACGCCTCGCAGACCTGCAACGCGAGTTCGCGCGTCGGCGACAGCACGAGGGCCTGCGGCTTCTTGGCCGACACGTCGAGGCGCGAGAGGATGGGCAGGGCGAAGGCCGCGGTCTTGCCGGTGCCGGTCTGCGCGAGCCCGACGACGTCGCGGCCGTCGAGCAGGGTGGGGATCGTGGCGGCCTGGATGGCCGAAGGGGTCTCGTAGCCGATCTCGCGGATGGCCTTCAGGACCTGGTCGCTCAAGCCCAGATCGGCGAACGTCGGCGTCGTGTCGGCTTGCTCTGTGGCGTCGCTCGGGGCTTGCTCGGTGGTGTCACTCATGGTGCAACGGTAGCTTGTCCGGGCCCTCTGCTGTTGCTCCCGCCCGCGAGGCGGGCCGAGTCAGGTCGGTGCGAGGGGCAGCACCGTCGCGACGAGCGTGGTCACGACGACCACCGTGGTCAGCGCGGAGGTCGCGACGGCGAGTCGGCGCAGGGCCCGGGACCGGCCCGGCCGTCGTCCGACCGTGGCCGACGCGAGGGCCGTCACGGCGAAGGCCGCCGAGGTCAGGCCGACCACGGGCGTCGACGCCCGGCGACCTCGAGCGAGGCCGAACGGGAACCCGGTGGCTCCCTCGTCCAGCTCGCCCCAGCCCCACGCGACGTACCCGGCGGCGGCGACCGCCGACAGGGCCAGCGCGAGTGCGGGCTGGTGGGGGATCGGCTCGCGGTGGACGGAGACGCTCGGCGGGCCTCGTCGAGGGGGACGCCGGGGGCGGAGGATCGGGTCGCCGGGGTCGAGGGTGTCGTCGAGCAGGAGTCGGCCCCGACGGCGGAGCATGATCACCTCGTCGACCGGACGGGGTTGCCGCGAGTCCGGCTTCTGCTCCTTCGCAGGGGGTGACACGGTCGTTAGCCTACCGGTCGTCAGTCGAACGGACGGGCCTCCGTGTCGGCGGCCCGAAGTAGTCTTCTCGACGACCGATCCCGCCCCGCGACACCCCGAAGGACGATGTGCAACCGACGTACCGCACCGCCAGCGGTCGACTCTTCCAGGCCGACTGCCTCGAGGTCCTCGCCGAGCTCGACGACGAGTCCGTCGACCTCGTGTTCGCCGATCCGCCGTTCAACCTGGGCAAGGTCTACGGGGCGGGCATCGACGACTCGCTCGACGAAGACGCCTACCTGGCCTGGTGCGGTCGGTGGATCGCCGAATGCGTCCGCGTGCTCCGGCCGGGCGGTTCCTTCTACCTGTTCAACCTCCCTCGCTGGAACATCGAGCTGGGCCACGTGCTGAACGGCGAGGGCATGACCTTCCGTCACTGGGTCGCTGTCGACATCAAGTACGGTCTGCCGATCCCCAACAAGCTCTACCCGTCGCACTACTCGCTGCTCTACTACAGCAAGGGCAAGCCGTCGCGCTTCGTCCGTCCCCGCCTGCCGATCCAGGTCTGCCGGCACTGCGGCCGGGACATCAAGGACTACGGCGGCCACCGCAGCAAGCTGCACCCGGACGGGATCAACCTGACCGACGTCTGGCTCGACATCCCGCCCGTGCGACACCGGGCGACGAAGACCCGCGGGGCGAACGAGCTCAGCGAGAAGCTGCTCGAGCGCGTGTTGACCATCAGTTCCGAGCCCGGCGACCTCGTCCTCGACCCCTTCGGCGGGTCGGGCACCACTTACGCCGTGGCCGAGAAGATGCACCGACACTGGATCGGCGCCGAGATCGGCGACGTCCAGCCGATCATCCGCCGTCTCGAGGGCGAGGACGCCCAGGTCGAGCTGCCGGGGCGCGGCGACACGGGGCGCGGCGACACGGGCCGCGGGGACGCCGGGCGCGGGGTGACCGCCGGGGCCGAGCGCTAGCCGTTCGAGGTCGCCGCGTCTGCCGGGGGCTCTGCGGATCGGACCGGAGTCGAGAGAGCGACCCCGGGCAGGCGGGGTGCCGTGGGGTCCGCGAGGCGCGGGCGTTCAGGGGTGGGGCTCGGCTTCGAGACCGTCTCGGTGGCCGACGGCACCACGGGGATCGGTGCGGTGGGCGTGGGCGCGGGCGACGCGACCGACGGCTCCGCGACGCGGGGCGACGCGACCGACGGCTCCGCGACGCGGGGCGACGCGACCGACGGCTCCGCGACGCGGGGCGACGCGACCGACGGCTCCGCGACGGGTGCCTCCGCGGCGACCGTCGGGACGATGATGCTGATCGGCGTCGTGTCCGTGTGGACCGACTGCACCCGCACGCGCTTGGCCCGGCGCAACCACCGGCGCGCGCCCGGGGTCGCGAGCAGGCTGCCGAGCACGAGTCCCGCGCCGATCGCGAGGGTCGTCAGCATCGAGAACACGAAGTCGACCTCGGCGCCGTCGTTGCCGGCCATGAAGTTGAGCAGCGACGACGCGACGGCGAGCGACGGCAGCAGCGACCCGCAGAACGCCGGCACGGCGATGACCGTCGCCGCCGTCCGCAGACGAGCCGCGGCCACGGTCGAGAGCGCTCCGAGCAGGGTCGCCGCGACGAACGTGGCCCCCATGAGCGGCAGGCCGAGCTGGCGCAGGGTGAAGAGCGAGAGGTTGCCGACCAGGGCGACGCCGATCGTGATCGGGATCATGCGTGCGGTCGACCCCTGCGCGATCGAGTTGGCCGACGCGGCGGCGAAGCTCGAGATGAGCGAGAGCCAGAGCGGCAGGGCCTGCAGGGTGATGTTCGTCGGGTCGACCTCGATGTCCGCGAACCGTGCGGTCACGGCGAGTCCGGCCGGGATGCCGCACACGACCCCGGCGACGATCAGCCCGATCACCAGGGCGCGGCCGACCGCCATCGACCGGAAGCCCGAGATCGCGTCCTGGGCCCAGGTGACGATCGTGGGGTGCGGCAGGACGAGGACGACCACGGCCGCGACCAACGCCGCCGCGCCTCCCGGGGTCAGCAGCCCCGCCCAGATGCCGAGCGTGCCGAGTGCGGCGGTGGACGCGGCCTGCAGGCCGATGACGAAGAACTGGGGGATGCCGCGGGCGGTCAGCCCCCGGCCGGACGTCATGATGCCGATCATCACCACGAACGCGCCGACGGCGGCCTGCCACGTGCCGCCGGCCTGCAGCGTCACGGAGACGCCCAGCAGGCCCATCGCCAGGTCGGTCAGCCACGACGGCCACCGGGGCGGGGACTTCAACACCTCGACGAGGCCGGCCACCGCCTCGGTCATGTCGCGGTCGTCGTGCAGCAGGTCGTCGACGATCTGGTAGACCCTCGACAGCCGGTGCAGGTTCGAGCCCTCGGCGTAGATGACCCGGGTCTTGACCAACGGGTTGACGCCGGCCGGGGCGTACTGGATGGTGATCGCCGTGCCCGTGATGTCGAGTTCGAGCGGGGCCAGGTTCCACTTGGTGCTCACGGCCACGATCGCGACCTCGGTGCTGCGGACGTCGGCACCCGACGACAGCATGACGTCGCCCAGGTCGAGGCAGAAGTCGACGATCTGACGGGGCGAGTAGAGGTCGCCGCCGATGCCGTGCTCGGGCGTCGTGCCCTCGTAGATGGTGCCGCGCAGTCGCGCCCGGACGTCGCGCAGTTCGTGCTGGTTGACCAGTCGTGACTGGGCGGGCCCCTTCGGCCTGCCCTTCGGGGCCTTGGGCACCCGCGGCGGTCGGGGCTTGACCGGGGTGGGCCGCTCAGGGCGCCTGGTGTCCGACACGCTGACCTCTTCCTCGCTCACGACCGGCGGGCCGGGGCACCGCCGAGGCGGTCCCCGCGGACCCGTCCGTCGAGTCTAGGAGGCGCGGTGCCGGACGTCCGATCCCGTCGCGTCGAGCAGGTCGTCGGCCCTAGGACGCGTGGTCGGCGTCGTCGTCGTCGCCGCGCTCGGCCCGCGCCTCGCCCGCGTCGCCCCGCTCGCGGCCGGCGTCGGCCATGTCGCGGCGACCGTGGTCAGCACGCGTGGGGGCGTCGTCGCCGTCCCGCTCGGCGGCGTGCGCCCGGGCGTCGCGTTCGGCCTGCGCGACGAGCTCGGGGTCGTCGTCCATGTCGTCCTGCCCGCCGGCGAACGGCGACTGCGTCTGGGCCACGATGGCCTGCGAGGTCGAGCCGAGGATCACTCCCGGGTCGACTCCCTTCTCGTGGGCGAGGGCGGCGGTGAGACCGGCCGCGAGGCTGCCGCCGGCGGTGCCGAGGGTCGCCATGACGTCCTCCTGTCGCGGCGTCAGCGGTTCGTCGGTCAGCTCGGCGACGACCTCGCGGAGGTTCTCGTCGCTGGCCTCGACGGCCTCGGGGTCGCCCTGCGTGATGGCCGCGGCCTGGGACACGATGGCGAGCGCGAGGGCGGCCGCCTCGTCTTCGGGCGTGCGACCGGTGGGCTCGTTCGTGTCCTGATCCATGGGCCGACCGTACGCCCGGGCCTCGCGGGGCCTGTCAGGCGCGAGGGGCGGGGTACGTCGGTGTGGACGCGCCGGCCGGGAATGCCGGGAGGCGCGATCGGCTTGGAACACGGATGAGCACCACCGAGACCCCCCAGACCGACAGCACCCGGCCCGCCGCCCCGACAGTTCCGGGCACCGCCCTCGTGGTGGGCGCCAGCGGCATCACCGGCACCGCCCTCGTCGAGCAGTTGACGCGCGAGGGGTGGGACGTCCTTGCCCTCTCGCGCCGCGCCTCCTCGTCCGACGGGGTGACGGGCATCGCCGCCGACCTGACGAGTGCCGAGAGCCTGCGCACGGCGCTGGCGGACGCGAAGCCGACCCACGTGTTCTTCGCCGCCTGGCAGAAGCGCGACACCGAGGCGGAGAACATCGCGGTGAACGGCGCCATGGTCCGCGACCTGCTGGCCGCCCTCGACCACGCCCCCGTGCGACACGTGTCGCTCGTCACCGGGCTGAAGCACTACCTCGGCCCGTTCGAGGCCTACGGCACGGGCGACATGCCCGACACGCCCTTCCACGAGGACGAGGAGCGCCTGCCCTACCCGAACTTCTACTACGCGCAGGAGGACGAGCTCTTCGCCGCCGCGGAGCGCCAGGGGTTCACCTGGTCGGTGCACCGCTCGCACACCGTCATCGGGTTCGCCGTCGGCAACGCCATGAACATGGGGCTGACCATCGCCGTGCAGGCCGCGCTGAGCAAGCGCCTCGGCCGCCCGTTCACGTTCCCGGGCAGCGAGACGCAGTGGAACTCGCTCGTCGACGTCACCGACGCGGGCGTCCTCGCCGAGCAGATGATCTGGGCCGCGACCGACCCCGCCGGTGCCGACGAGCCGTTCAACGTCGTCAACGGCGACGTGTTCCGCTGGCGCTGGCTGTGGCCCCGCCTGGCCGGCCACCTCGGCATCGACCCCGCGCTCGTCGAGGGCTTCGAGGGCGAGCCGCGTCCGCTCGAGCAGCAGATGGTCGGCCTCGAGCAGGAGTGGCGCGACCTCGTCGCCGAGCACGACCTCGCCGAGCCCGACCTGTCGCGCGTCGCCTCGTGGTGGCATACCGACGGCGACCTCGGTCGCGACATCGAGGTCGTCACCGACATGGGCAAGGCCCGCGACGCCGGGTTCACCCGGTACCGCCGCACCGAGCAGGCGTTCGTCGACCTGTTCGAGCGCTATCGCGCCGCCCGCCTGATCCCGTAGGCCTCGATCGGCCGAGGAGGCGCGGTGCCGGTGGTGAGACCGGCGCCGCGCCTCCTGCCGTCTACGCCCGGGGGTCGGCGCGCTCGGCGTCGGCGATCGCGTCGCTCGGCACGGGCTTCCCCCGCCGCGACACGAAGGTCGCGAGCCAGAGGACGACGCCGATCGCGAGCAGGCCGCCGGCGATCGTGTACTGCTCGGCGCCGCGACCGGAGGACACCGGCAGCACCAGCCAGAGGCAGGCCACGACGCCGATGATCGGCAGGACCGTCCCCGCGCGGAAGTGCCCGTGCGACACGGTGTCGCGACGCAACACGAGGACGACGACGTTGACCAGGGCGAACACCGTCAGCAGCAGCAGGGACGTCGTGCCGCCGAGCACGGCCACGATCGGGGACTCGGGCGAGAGCGAGACGTAGCCGATCAGCACCAGGCTGAGCGCCGTCGTGAAGACGATCGACGCCCAGGGGGTCTGCCGCTTCCGGTGCACCCTGCCGAGGAAGCCGGGCAGCACGCCCTGCTTGCTCATGCCGTAGAGCAACCGGCTCGCCATCATCATGTTGATCAGGGCGCTGTTGGCGACGGCGAACATCGAGATGTACGGCAGCAGCCCGCCGATCGGGAAGTCCGGGGCGGCGGTGTTCACCACGGTGACCAGGGGGGTCTCGTTGTCGGCCAGGTCGCCGATCGGCACGATCGCCACGGCGCAGATCGAGACGAGCACGTAGATCACGGCGGTGATGCCGAGGCCGGTCAGCATGACCTTGGGGAAGATGCGGCTCGGGTCCTTGGTCTCCTCCGCCATGTTGACCGAGTCCTCGAAGCCGACCATGGCGAAGAAGGCGAGCGACGTCGCGGTGCTGACGCTCAGCAGCAGCGACTTGTCGCCCGGCGTCTCGAAGAGCACCACCTGGCCCCAGTCCGCGTTGCCGCCGGCGATGAACCAGAACCCGATCAGGATCACCATGACGAGGCCCGACAGCTCGATCAGGGTGAGGACGACGTTCGCCTTGACGCTCTCGCTGACCCCGCGGAAGTTCACGGCCATCACGAGCAGCATGAAGGCCATCGCGATCAGCATCACCGCCGAGTTCGACAGCTCGACGCCGATGCCCGCCGCCAGGTTGGCCGCGAACGCCCGTGAGGCCGTCGACGCGCTCGTGATGCCCGAACACATCACCACGAAGCACACGATGAACGTCACGAAGTGGATGCCGAACGCCTTGTGCACGTAGAGGGCCGCGCCGGCGGTCTGCGGGTACTTCGTCACGAGCTCGAGGTACGAGAACGCCGTCACGAGGGCCACGGCGAACGCGATCAGGAACGGCAACCACGCCGCACCGCCGACCTCGGCCGCGACCTGCCCGGTCAGGGCGTAGACGCCCGTGCCGAGGATGTCGCCGACGATGAACAGCAGCAGCAGCTTCGGACCGATCGCCCGCTTCAGCTCGGTGGGGCTCTCGCCCGTGTCGGTCGTGGGCGGCTGCGCCTGGTTCGCGGATCGCGGGTTCGCGGACCGGGGGTTCGGGGGCTGCTGGTTCGTCGTCGACATGCTGACCTCCGGGGCGCATCGGTGTGTCTCGGGCGTTCCGGTCATCCTGCTCCCGCCGGAGCGGCAGCGGAAGAGGCGGCCGGACATCGTCACACCCCCGACACAGAGGCGGTGTCCGCCCGACACCAGGAGGCGCGTCCCCGGTCGTCGGGACGCAGGCGGTTCCCGAGCCACGCGTCGTACCCTGAGCCCATGTCGGTCCGCCTGTCCCCACCCGAGTCGTCGACGTCCGGCCCCGCACCGACGCCCGGCCCCACCGACCCGATGACCCCCCGCGCCGCCGGGCTGTGGGCCGTCCTCGCCGGCATCGTGTCGATGGCCGCGTTCCTCGCCGCCGCCGAGGTCGTCGCCCTCGTCACCGGGCCCACCGGCAGCCCGCTCTTCGCCGTTGGCTCGGCCGTCGTCGACCTCGCCCCCGCCGGCGTGAAGGACGCGATGGTGTCCCTGTTCGGCACCGGCGACAAGGTCGCCCTCTTCGTGCTGATGGGCGTGCTGCTCGTCGTCATCACCGGCGCGGCCGGCTACGGCGAGTACCGCCGCCAGCCGATCGGCAAGATCGCCTTCGTGGCGGGCGGGGCGCTCGCCGTGATCGCGGTCCTGACCCGCGCGGACGCCGGCCAGGTCGACGCCATCCCGAGCCTCGTCGGCACCTTCGCCGCCGTGCTGCTGGTCGACAAGCTGGCCTCGCGCCTCCGTCGGTGGGTCCGTTCGACGTCGGCCGGGTGGGCGGAGCAGACCCAGCCCGTCCCGCCGTTGCGCGGGCCCGGTCTCGAACGCCGGTCGTTCCTCACGTACACGGTCGTGACCGGCGTGGCCGCCGTCGTCGTCGGCACGGGGGCCCGCGTCGTGAACGCCGGCCGGGCGAACGCCGCGGCCCTGCGGCGCGCCCTGACGCTGCCCCGCGCGAGCGTGACCGAGGCCGCGGTCCCGGCCGGCGCCTCCTTGGACGTCGAGGGCATCACGCCCTACGTCACGCCCGCCGCCGACTTCTACCGCATCGACACGGCCCTGCAGGTGCCGTCGATCGACCCGGCCGACTGGAGTCTGCGCATCCACGGCCTGGTCGATCGCGAGGTGACGATCTCGTTCGACGAGCTGCTCGCCCTGCCGCTCGAGGAGCACATGGCGACCCTCAGCTGCGTCTCGAACGACGTCGGCGGCGACCTGATCGGCAACGCGCTCTGGCTCGGCTACCCGATCCGCTCGCTGCTCGAGCGCGCGGGGCCGAACGGCGGCGCCGACATGGTGCTGTCGCGCAGCATCGACGGCTTCTCGGCCGGTACGCCGCTCGACGTGCTGCAGGACGACGGCACGGACGCGCTGCTCGCGGTCGGCATGAACGGCCAGCCGCTGCCGATCGAGCACGGCTTCCCGGTGCGGATGGTCGTGCCCGGCCTGTTCGGCTACGTGTCGGCGACCAAGTGGGTCGTCGAGATGGAGGTCACGCGGTTCTCCGACGCCCAGGGCTACTGGACGCCTCGCGGCTGGGACGCCCTGGGGCCGGTCAAGCTCGAGTCGCGCATCGACGTGCCCCGCGACGGGGCATCCGTCGACGCCGGGACGGTCTCGATCGCGGGGGTGGCCTGGCAGCCGGACACGGGCGTCGAGGCGGTCCAGGTGCGGATCGACGGCGGCTCGTGGCTCGACGCGACCCTGGCCGACTCGGTCTCGGCCGACACCTGGCGCCAGTGGGTCCATCGCTGGGACGCCGGGGCCGCGGGCTCGGGGTCGCACACGATCGACGTGCGGGCGCAGGGCGCGGACGGCACCTGGCAGCGCGAGCAGTACGTCCAGCCGGCTCCGAACGGGGCCGAGGGCTGGCACCGCGTGACCGTCGAGGTCGCCTGACCCGGCGGACGAGGAGGCGCGGGTGCCAGGGTGGGAGGTCGCGGCCCGTCCGCCGCGCGGCCCGCTCCCGGGGCCGCCGCCCGATCGAAGGGACCACCATGTCCACCACCGTCCACCTCGAACTGCACGTCGACCCCGCCCGGCTCGACCTCGCCCACGAGATCGCCCGCGAGACCCTCGTCGCCACGCGCGCCTGGCCCGGCTGCCAGGGGCTCGAGGTGCTGATCGACGACGCCGACCCGTCGGTCATGATCGTCGTCGAGACGTGGGCCTCGTCGGCCGACCACGACGCCTACGTCGCCTGGCGCGCCACGCCCGAGGGGGCCAACCGCCTGCCCGAGGTCTTGCTCGCGCCGCCGACCACGCGGACCTTCGCCGAGACGGTGTCGCTGGCCTGACGCCCGCCTCGGCCCGGCCCGGCTCGGGTCAGGCGTCGAGCAGGCCGCGGATGTCGTCGGCGGTGAGCGCCGCGCTGAACACGGCGTCGTCGTCCATCACGGCGTCGAAGAGCTGGGACTTCTGGGCCTGGAGGGCCAGGACCTTCTCCTCGATGGTGTCGTTCGCGATCATCCGGTAGACCATCACGTTGTCGGTCTGCCCGATGCGGTGCGTGCGGTCGACCGCCTGGGCCTCGGTGGCCGGGTTCCACCACGGGTCGAGGATGAACACGTAGTCCGCCTCGGTCAAGTTGAGCCCGAACCCGCCCGCCTTCAGGCTGATGAGGAACGCGGGTGCGTCGCCGGTCTTGAACCGGTCGATCACCTCGGCCCGACGTCGGGTCGACCCGTCGAGGTACTCGAACGCGACGCCACGCTGTTCGAGCCGGGCGGCGACCTTGTGCAAGAACGTCGTGAACTGGCTGAAGATCAAGGCGCGGTGCCCCTCGGCGACCACGTCCTCGAGTTCGTCGAGCAACTGGTCGAGCTTCGCCGAGGGGATGTCGACGTAGGCCTCGTCGACGAGTGAGGCGTCGAGCGAGAGCAGGCGCAGCAGGGTGAGCGACCGGAAGACGATGAACCGGTTGCGGTCGAGGTCGTCCATCAGGCCGAGCAGCTTCTGTCGTTCACGCTGCAGGAAGGCGTCGTAGAGGTCGCGGTGCGCGGGGTCGAGGTCGACGCGGAGGACCTGCTCCTGCTTGGCGGGCAGGTCGGACGCGACCTGTTCCTTCGTCCGGCGCATCATCAGGGGTCGGATGCGCCGGCGGAGCTTCTGGAGCAGGTCGGGTGCCTCGCCCGTGGCGATGGGCTTGACGTAGTCGTCGGCGAAGCGGACGCTGCTGCCGAGCAGTCCGGGCGCCACCACGTGCAGCAAGGACCACAGGTCGGTCAGGCTGTTCTCGAGCGGCGTGCCGGTGATGGCGAGCTTGAACGGCACGTCGAGGTCGACCGCGCACCGGTGGGCCTGCGAGGCACGGTTCTTGACGAACTGTGCCTCGTCGAGGATCAGCCCCGCCCACCCTTCGGCCTGGTAGGCGGCGAAGTCGAGGCGGAACAGGGCGTACGAGGTGACGACGACGTCGGCACCCCGGGCGAGGTCGTGCACCGAACCGCGTCCGCCCTTGGCCTGCGTGGCGGTCACGGCGCGGACGGTCAGCCCTGGTGTGAAGCGGGCGGCCTCGGCCACCCAGTTCGACACGACCGACGTCGGGGCCACGACGAGGAACGGCGCGGGAGGAGCGCCGGGACCGTCGGCCGCGGCCGGGGCCGGGGCCGCCTCGGCCGTGGCCGCTAGCGGGTCCGGGGCCGCTGCCGGGTCCGCGGCGGCTGCCGGGCCGCCCACCCGCATCCGTTCGGTCTCGCGCACGTGCGCGACGAGGGCGAGCGTCTGCAGGGTCTTGCCGAGGCCCATGTCGTCGGCCAGCACCCCGCCGAGCCCCTGCTCGTGGAGGAAGGCGAGCCAGGCGAACCCCTCGTGCTGGTACGGGCGCAGGGTCGCGTCGACCGTGGCCGGCACGGGGGTCGCCGTGGCGGCTGCGAGGCCGCCGGCGTCGGCCAGGGCGAGCAGTCCGCCGACCGACCGCTGCCACTCGGCGGCGGGCACCGTCTCGTCGGCGAGTTCGTCGAGCTCGGACCAGAGGCTGGCCTGGTAGCGGTTGATGCGTGGCGCGACCTCCCATTCGTCGAGTGCCGACGCCTCGTCGATGAGCCTCTTGAGTTCGTCGAAGGCCGGGTGGTCGAGGGACAGGTACGAGTGGTCGACCAGCAGCAACTTCTTGCGACCCTTCGCGAGGGCGGTGATGAGCGGCGTGAAGGGCACGGTCCGTCCCTCGACGGTGACCAGCACGCCGAGGTCGAACCAGTCGCGCTTGTCGGTCGGCATCGTGGTGATGGTCAGTCGGGGCTCGTCGGCCAGCTCGTGGTAGTCGGGCCGCGTGCCGACGAGGTCGACCTGCACGTCGGGTCGCGCCTCGAGTGCCGGCAGCGTGCCGGTCGCGAACTCGGCTGCGGTCACCCCCTTCAGCACCTGGTCGCGGGGGACGACGTCGAGCTCGGCCAGGTCGGGGACGGGGGAGTGGGCCGTCAGCGGTCGGGGTGCCCCGTCGATCGTCCACCGCCAGGTCAGGCGCATCGTCTGCCCCTTCTCGAACCCGACGGTGAGCGTCAGCACGGGCGGCACGATCGTCGGGAACTCGATCGACGCGTCCGAGCTGACGACGTCGACGCGCCGGCGCAGGGTGGGGTAGTAGTCGCGGAGGAACTCGTCGGAGTCGGCGGCCGGGACCACGACCTCGGGCGTGATGGTCAGCAACCGCCGTTGCTCGTCGTCGAGCGGCCCCGCGGTCGGCGCGAGCGTGAAGGTCGGTGCGGGTTCGTGGGCGACGCACCACACCCCGTGGTCGGCGATGACGCCGGTCGACTCCGCGCGACGGGCAACGCCGTCGACGGTGACCCCGGCGGTCAGCAGCATCGAGCCGTCGTCGCCTCGCACCGCGTCGACCGTGACGCGGGCCTCGTCGCCGACGACGACGTCGGTCGCGCGCTTGCCCGTCACGAGCGAGATGCCCAGGCGACCGGCCTCGGCCAGCAGCGGCCACAGCAACGGGCTGGCGAAGTCGTCGACGAACAACCAGTCGGCGTCGCCCGGCGTGTAGGTCGAGACCGCCGACCGGTGGAGCGCCGCGAACTGGCCGAACCAGGCGTGCTGATCGGGCTCGATGGCCAGCCGGTTGAGCTGGTACGGCAGCGACGTCCAGGTCAGGTTGCCGCGCACCCAGTTGCCCGTGCCGCTCAGGGTGACCGGCCGCACGCCGAGTCGCTGCACCGTCGGTCCGCCCTGCCGCCGGGCCGAGGGCGCGACCGCGCGCCCCCGGGTCGAGTGCGCCCGGTCGCGCAGTTCGAAGAGCAGACCCATGCGCGTCGTCCGGACCGAGGAGGCGCGGGTCGGCTGCCCGATCGCCCCCACCGTCGACCGCCAGTCGCTCGCTCCCGTCCCGGACCGGGCCGCCCCGAGCGCGGTCACGCCCCCGGTCGTCAGCTCGTCGACGGTGGGGGCCGGGGCGCTGCGATCGGCCACGGCCCGGGAGTTGCTCTGCAACAGCGTCGCCGCGACGTGCTTGCAGTCGCTGCCGATCGGGCAGGTACAGCGGCTGCGGACCGGGCGGCTGTACTCGCCGCGGGTCGCCCGCAGGTCGACGACGACCTGGTAGGGCGTCGACTCCGCCCCTCGGACGGTGCCCTCGAGGCGCTCGTCCGCGGGGTGCCAGGCGGTGTCGAGCACGGCTCCGTCGCGGACGTATTCTTTCGCCCGGTTGAAGGCGCGCGGCCCGACGAGCCGGATGACGTCGACGGCGTCGACCAGAGGCACGGCCGTCGAGTGGACGGGGCCGTCGGCGTCGCCGTCACCGGCCGGGAAGCCGTCGTGCACGTCGAACTCGTCGCCCAGGTCCATGCCGCCCATGATGTCAGCCGCCGCCGACACCTCCGGCTCGCTCCCCAGGTGTCGTGGTCCTCCCCGGGATCGTCCGTCGGCCCCCGTCGTCCCGCCCCCAGGGCGTGCGTCGTCCACACCCCCGGACGTGTGGCTAGGTGTCGGGGCGCAGCGGTGCCACACTTGACCCGTGGGGCCCACCCCGCACCACCCCGTCGGCACAGCAGCTGGCCCGCACCACCCGCTCGTCCCGTCGCCCCGCGTCATCGTCCTGCCCGAAACGTTCCCGCCTCACCGGCACCGAGCCGTCGTCGCCCCGGTGCCTCTCACCCTGCCCGCACGCTCGAAGGGATCGGCACCCCGTGTCCATCGCCACGCCCCGCGACGCCTCGCGCCTCTCGCACCTCCGCGCCCTGCTCTTCGACCTGGACGGCGTCCTGACGCCGACCGCCGAGGTCCACATGCGCGCGTGGGCCCGCCTCTTCGGCGACTACTTCGCCGCGCACGACCTCGCGCCCTACACCGAGGCCGACTACTTCGAGCACGTCGACGGTCGGCCCCGCTACGACGGTGTCCGGGCGATGCTCGCGGCCCGCGACGTCGTCCTGCCCGAGGGGTCACCCGACGACGACCCCGAGGCCGAGACGGTGTGCGGTCTCGGCAACCGCAAGAACGCGGCCTTCGCCGCCGAGCTCGCCGAGAACGGCGTCACGCCGTACCCGGGGTCGGTGGCCTTCCTCGACCGGGCCCTCGCCGAGGGCGTCCGGGTCGCCGTGGTCTCCAGCTCGCGCAACGCCGTGCCGGTGCTCGAGGCCGCGGGCCTCCGCGACCGCTTCGACGTGATCGTCGACGGCGTCGTGGCCGCGGCCGAGGGCATCGCCGGCAAGCCCGCCCCCGACACGTACCTCGAGGGCGCCCGCCGCCTCGGCCTCACCGCCGACGACTGCGTCGTCGTCGAGGACGCGCAGTCCGGCGTCGAGGCCGGTCGCCGCGGTTCCTTCGGCCTCGTGCTCGGGGTCGACCGCGGCACGGGCGCGCAGACCCTGCTCGACTTCGGGGCCGACCTGGTGGTCGACGACCTCGGCGAGTTGGTCGAGGCGCTCGACCGAACCCGCGCCTCCTCGGCTCCGAATCCCGACCAGGCGACACCGGGCACCCCCTCGACCAGCAGCAGCACCACCGGCACCACGGAGGCACAGTCGTGAACCACATCACGTCCGACCCGCTCGACCGCTCGCGGTTCCCCGTCGACGAGTGGGCATTCGTCGAGGACGAGTACATCCAGGGCGACGAGGGCCTCACCGAGACCGTCTTCGCGGTCGGCAACGGGTACCTCGGCCTTCGCGGCAACCCCGACGAGGGGCGCGGCGGTCACTCGTTCGGCACCTTCGTCAACGGCTTCCACGAGACCTGGCCCATCCGGCACGCCGAAGAGGCCTTCGGGTTCGCCCGGGTCGGCCAGACGATCGTCAACGTGCCCGACGCGAAGGTCATCCGCCTCTACGTCGACGACGAACCGTTCGTGCTCTTCGAGGCCGACATCCTCCGCCACACGCGACGCCTCGACTTCCGCGACGGCGTCCTCACCCGCGAGATCGACTGGCGCACGCCCTCGGGCAAGCGCGTCCTGGTGACCAGCCGCCGTCTGGTGAGCTTCGAGGACCGCCACCTCGTCGTCATCGAGTACGAGGTCACGATGCTCGACTCGTCGGCGTCGCTGCTGATCTCGAGCCAGATCCTCAACCGTCAGGACATGGGCGACCAGTACCACGCCGGCATGCGGGCCGCGGCCGAGGCGTTCGACCCGCGCAAGGCCGAGTCGTTCGACGACCGGGTGCTGCAGCCCGTGCTCAACCGCAACGGCGGCACGCGGGCCGTGCTCGGCTACCGCACCACGAACTCGGGCATGACGATCGCGGTCGGCGCCGAGCACCGCATCGAGACCGACGCCGAGTGGGACCAGTCCTCGCAGATCGACGACGACATCGCCAAGCACGTCTACCGCGTGAAGGCGCAGGCCGGCCAGAAGGTCCGCCTGACCAAGACGATCACCTACCACACGAGTCGCGGCGTGCCGCCTCGCGAACTGGCCGACCGGTGCGACCGCACCCTCGACCGGGCCGCCGAGACGCCCACGGCCGAGATCTTCGAGCACCAGCGCGCCTGGCTCGACGACTTCTGGCAGCGCAGCGACGTCCAGGTCGCCGGCCAACCCGAGATCCAGCAGGCCGTCCGCTGGAACCTCTTCCAGCTCGCGCAGGCGACGGCCCGGACCGACGGTCAGGGGGTCGCGGCCAAGGGCGTGACGGGGTCGGGCTACGGCGGACACTACTTCTGGGACACCGAGATCTACGTCCTCCCGTTCCTGACGTACACCTCGCCCAACGTCGCCCGCAATGCCCTGCGCTTCCGTCTCGGCATGCTCGACGCCGCCCGTGACCGGGCCGTCGAGTTGAACCAGCGCGGCGCGCTGTTCCCGTGGCGCACCATCAACGGGCTCGAGTCGAGCGCGTACTACGCCGCCGGCACGGCCCAGTACCACATCGACGCCGACATCAGCCACGCCCTCAGCCAGTACGTCCAGGCGACCGGCGACGAGGACTTCCTGCAGAGAGGTGCCGTCGACATCCTCGTCGAGACGGCGCGACTGTGGGCCGACCTCGGCTTCTGGCGCTCGAACGGCGACCAGCGGTTCCACATCGACGGCGTCACCGGGCCCGACGAGTACACGACCGTCGTCGACGACAACCTCTACACGAACGTCATGGCGCGCGCGAACCTGCGGGCGGCCGTCCGGGCGGTCACCCGCCTGAAGGACGACTCTCCCGTCGCGTTCGACCGGATGGTCGACCGCCTCGGCCTCGAGGAGCACGAGATCACGGGGTGGCAGCTCGCCGCCGAGGCGATGCACATCCCGTACGACGACCACCGGGGCATCCACCCGCAGGACGCCCAGTTCCTCGACAAAGAGCTCTGGGACCTCGAGGCCACCCCGGCGAACAAGCGACCGCTGCTGTTGCACTACCACCCGCTGGTCATCTACCGCTTCCAGGTGCTCAAGCAGGCGGACGTCGTGCTCGCGCTCTACCTGCAGGGCGACGAGTTCACGCCCGAGCAGAAGCTGCGCAACTTCGAGTACTACGACGCGCTGACGACGGGCGACTCGACCCTGTCCGGCGTCGTGCAGTCGATCATCGCGGCCGAGGTGGGCCACCACCAGCTGTCGCAGCAGTACTTCCTGTCGTCCCTGTACGTCGACCTGGCCGACCTGCACAAGAACACGTCCGACGGCGTCCACGTGGCGTCGACCGGCGGCATCTGGAGCGCGCTGGTCAACGGATACGGCGGCATGCGCGACTGGCTCGGCTCGATCACCTTCGACCCGCGCCTGCCGGCCGACTGGGACGAGCTCTCGTTCCGCGTCGCGATCAAGGGCAGCCGCGTGCGCGTCGACCTCGCCCAGCACGAGATCGTCTTCACCGTCGAGACGGGCGACGCCGTGACGTTGTCCGTCCGCGGCGACGAGTTCCGGGTCACCCCCGAGGCTCCGGTGCGGGTGGCCCTCGAGGGCCAGGGGCCGCGCATCACGACGCGCGTCCCCACGACGAGCGACCTCCGCGGGCTGATGCGCGCCGACGGTTCCGTCATCACGGCGTCGATCCCGACGATCAGCGTCGACCGCTACGACGAGGACGAAGCCGCGTCCTGACCGACGCGACGTCCGTCGCCCGGACGACCCGCGCCTCCCCGGCCCCTAGGGGTGAGGAGGCGCGGGTCGTCCGGGCGAGGGGGTCGCGTCAGTGCACCGGGACCGGTGCGTCCACGGCGGGCGAGGCCGACGCGTCCACGTCGTCCGACTGCGGGACGCGGCGACGGAACAGCAGGGCCGCGATGACCGCGCCGACCGCGAAGAACCCTGCTCCCCACCAGTACGCCGTGGCGTAGCCGGTCACGGCGGCCTCGGCCGCGACGGCCCCGGTGGCGGGCAGGTGGTCGGCCACGTAGTTCGCGGCCGCGGTCGCCGCCAGGGTGTTGAGCAGTGCCGTGCCGATCGACCCGCCGACCTGCTGGCTCGTGTTGACCATGGCCGAGGCGACGCCCGCGTGTCCGCGGTCGACGCCGAGCGTGGCGGTCTGGATCGACGCGGGCATGATCGAGCCCATGCCGAAGCCCAACACCATCAGGGCCGGCAGCACGTTGGCGGCGTACATGCTCTCGAGGTCGAGCCGGGTGAGCAGCAGCATGCCGACCACGCCGAGGGTCATGCCGAACGGCACCATGATCTTGGGCCCGAAGCGCGGCACGAAGATGTTCGTCGACAGCTGGGCCGCGAGGACGAGCATCGCGATCATGGGCAGGAAGGCCAGGCCGGTCTTGGTCGGCGTGTACCCGAGCGAGGTCTGCAGGTAGTACGTCACGAACAGGAAGATGCCGAACATGCCCGCGCCCGCGATGGTCACCGACGCGTAGGCGGCACCCCGGTTGCGGTCGAGGACGATCGACAGGGGCAGCAGGGGGTGCTCGGCCCGGCGCTGCCACGCGACGAACGAGGTGAGCAGCACGACGGCCGCCGCCAGGAAGCCCCAGGTCAGCGGCGAGTCCCAACCCTGCGTCTCGGCGTTCGAGAAGCCGTAGACGAGCGAGAAGAGCGCGCCGGAGACGAGCAGCGTGCCAGGCACGTCGAGCTTGGGTCGCAGTCCGGTGCGGGTGACGTGCGACACGAAGATCGCGGCCCCGACGATCGCGACGGCGGCGATGACGACGTTGATGTAGAGGTTCCAGCGCCACGAGGCGTACTGGGTCAGGAACCCGCCGAGCAGCAGGCCGATGGCTCCGCCGGCACCGGCGATCGCCCCGAACACGCCGAACGCGCGGGCACGCTCCTTCGGGATCGTGAAGGTGGTGGTCAAGACGGCGAGGGCGGTCGGGGCGAGCAGGGCGCCGAACGCGCCCTGCAGGGCGCGGGCGAAGACGAGCAGCCCGAAGGTGCCGGCCGCACCGCCGAGGGCCGAGGCGAGGGCGAAGCCGATCAGGCCGATGATGAACGTGCGCTTGCGGCCGATCAGGTCGCTGACGCGGCCGCCGACGAGCAGCAGGCTGCCGAAGGCGAGCGAGTAGGCGGTGATGATCCACTGCCGGTCGCCGTCCGAGAAGCCGAGGTCGGTCTGGGCGGCGGGCAGCGCGATGTTCACGACGGTCGAGTCGAGGACGACCATCAGTTGGGCGAGGGCGACGGTGGTGAGGGTCCACCAGCGCCGGGACGGCGGCGGGGTGGGGGAGGACGAGGAGGCACGGGCCGCGCCGTCAGGGGAGGTGGAGGCCTGAGACATGAGCGCGAGCATATACGAGTCTCGCGAGTTTCGGATACAGGCAGTTTCGTAAACATCCGATGTAGAGTCGCCCCCATGACCGACAGGGAAGGCGTGGCGACGACGCCCGCCGAGACCGACCCCGCGACCCCCTCGCGACCGGGTCGCAAGCGCGACCACAGCCGCGACCCCGAGATCCTCCGGTGCACCATCGACGTGCTCGCCGAGACCGGTTTCGAGGGCATGACCATCGAGATGGTGGCCGCTCGCGCCAAGGCCGGCAAGGCCACGCTCTACCGCCGCTGGGCCTCGAAGGGCGAACTCGTCGTCGACGCGGTGGCCTGCCTCAAGCAGGGGGCCGTCGACCTCGACGGCCTGCCCGACACCGGCACGCTGCGCGGAGACCTCCTGGCGATGATCAAGCCGCACAGCATCGACGAC
The DNA here is from genome assembly GCF_902506305.1 of Frigoribacterium sp. 9N. Taxonomy (NCBI): domain Bacteria; kingdom Bacillati; phylum Actinomycetota; class Actinomycetes; order Micrococcales; family Microbacteriaceae; genus Frigoribacterium; species Frigoribacterium sp. 9N. The sequence goes on along the minus strand of NZ_LR733392.1, from coordinate 420,515 downwards.
GCCGAGAAGAAGATGCGGGTCATGGCGGGCGTCGTGACGATGCTCTCGACCACGCCCGAGCTGGCCGAGGCCGTCGACGCCGCGATCGTCCAACCCCGTGCCGAGGCCAACCGCCTGCTGCTGCGCCGCGCCCTCGAGCGAGGCGAGATCGCGGCCGACACCGACATCGAGGCACTCGCCCTCGTCACCCCGTCGATGGTGTCGTACCGGGTGCTCGTCCTCCGCAAGCCCGTCGACCGTGACTACCTCGTCGGGCTCATCGACGGCGTGCTGCTGCCCGCCGCGGGGGTGCGCCAGACCGCTCGGGTCTGACTCCGAGGCCGACGGGGCCGCGCCTCCTCGTGACCCGTTCATGTGAAATCCTCATGAAGAGGCGGGCAGAACCGGGCCACGCCCGTACTGTGCAGGCATGAGTGCAGAGCTGACGCTGGGGGCGGAAGAAGAACTGCACCTGATCGACCTCGAGACGGGGCGTCTGTCGGCCAGGGCGCCGCACCTCCTCGCCCGGTTGCCTGCCGACCGCTACGGGGCCGAACTGCAGCGCACCACGATCGAGACGAACGTCCCGGTCGTGACCACCCTCGACGACCTGCGGCGCGAGATCCTGACCCTCCGTCGGGACCTCGTCGAGGTGACGACCGTTGAGGGGCTCGCCATCGGCGCGGTCGGCACGGCCCCGCGCAGCGAGGTCGCCGACTTCGAACTGACGACGACCGGGCGCTACGGGCGCATGCACGAGCAGTACCGCCTGCTCGTGGACGAGCAGCTGATCTGCGGCCTGCAGATCCACGTGGGCGTCGCCGACCGCGACCTCGCCGTGGACGTCGCCGGGCGGATCGCCCCGGGTGCTGCCCGCCCTGCTCGCCCTGAGCGCCAGCTCGCCCTACCTCAACGGCCAGGACACCGGTTACGCGAGCATCCGCTCGCTCATCTGGCAACGGTGGCCGAGCGCCGGGGCGACCGGCCCGATGGCCGACGCCGCCGAGTACGACCAGCTGCTCGCCGACCTCATCGGGTCGGGCGTGATCGCCGACAGCGGCATGGCCTACTTCGACGTCCGGCCCTCGAGCCACGCGCCCACCCTCGAGCTGCGCACCTGCGACGCCTGCCCGTTGGTCGACGACGCGGTGCTGATCGCCGGCCTCTACCGCGCCGCGGTGCGCCGGGCCGAGACGGACGTCGAGGCCGGCCGCCCCGCCCGGCACCGGGCGGCGCCGCTGCACCGGGCCGCGATGTGGCAGGCGGCGCGCAGCGGGCTCGCCGGCGAGCTGCTCGACCTCGAGCAGCACCCCTCGCGGTTGCCCGCGGCCGAGGCGGTCCGGCAGCTCGTGACCCGGCTGCGGCCACAACTCGAGGAGTTCGGCGACTGGCAGACCGTGTCCGACCTCGCCGAGGCCACGCTCGCCCGGGGCAACTCGGCCGACCGGCAGCGCGCCGCCTTCGCCGAGAGGGGACGGCTCGACGACGTGGTCGACCTGGTCGTCCGCGAGACGCACGGCCCCGCCGCCGGGCTCGACGACCCGGCGCCGACCCTCGTGGGGTACCGGTTCCGTGCCGGCGACGAGGCGATCGGCCCGGGACTCCACCCCCGCCCGGCCTACCGGGACGTCGCCGGCTTCTTCCAGCAGCTCGGCGCGACCGAGGCCCGCGCCCGCGCCGTCGCGCGGGACGCCTGGTGCGAACGGGCCGGTCTCGGGTTCGGCGTCGGCGGCGACCACCGGGCGTTCCACTGCGACCTCGTGCCCCGCATCGTCACGCGGCACGAGTGGAGCCGCCTCGAGGCCGGCCTGACCCAGCGCGCCCGGGCGATCGAGGCATTCCTCCGCGACGCCTACGGTGAGCGCCGGGTCGTCGCGGACGGCGTGCTGACCCACGAACAGGTCGTCGGCGCGGCGGGGTGGCGGACCGAGGCCACCCGGCTGCCCGCGGACGCCGTGCGCGCCGCGGTGCAGGGTTTCGACCTCGTGCGCGACGAGCTCGGTGGCTGGCGCGTGCTCGAGGACAACGTCCGGGCACCGAGCGGGGCCGCGTTCTCGATCGCGGTGCGACGGCTGCTCGACGAGGTGGTGCCGGACGCTCCGCGGCCGGCGGGGCTGCTCGACCCGACGAGCGTGTTCTCGGTGCTGAGGGCGACGTTGCTGGCGCACGCCGCGCCTCCTCGGGGCGGAGGCGAGCCGGTCGGCGCGCTCCTCAGCGAGGGCCCCGCGAGCCCGGCCTGGTACGAGCACCGCACCCTCGCCGAGGGCGCGGGGCTGCTGCTTCTGCAGGCCGACGACGTCGAGGTGCAGGAGGCGCGGGTCGTCGACCGCAGGACCGGCACCGTCGTCGACGCGCTCTACCTGCGGCTCGACCGCGAGCTGGTCGACGTGCACGCGCCGCACGACCCGTTGCTCGGCGAGCACCTGATGGACGTGGCGGCGGCGGGCGACGTCGTGCTCGCCAACGCCCCCGGCAACGGGCTCGTCGACGACAAGGCGATGTACTGCGCGGTACCCGACCTCATCTGGTACTACCTGGGCGAGCGTCCGCTGCTCGAGTCGGTGCCGACCTACCGGACGGGCGACCCGGCCGAGCGGCTCGCGGTGCTCGACCGGGTGGGCGAGCTCGTCACGAAGCCGGTCGACGGCGAGGGGGGTCGCGGCGTCCTGATCGGACCCTCGGCCAGCACGGCGGTCGTGGCCGAGCGTCGGGCCGAGATCGCCCGGGACCCGTCCGGCTGGGTCGCGCAGGAGGTGGTGACGTTGTCGTCGCACCCGACCCTGACCCCGACCGGGCTGCAGCCCCGGCACGTCGACCTCCGCTGCTTCGTGTACCTCACCGGCACCGGGGCGGGCGAGAGCGTGCTCGCCGACCTGGCGCTCACCCGCGTGGCGCCCGAGGGCAGCATGATCGTGAACTCGTCGCAGGGCGGGGGCGCGAAGGACACCTGGATCGTGGGCGTCTGACCCGTCGGCGTCCCCGAGGGAGGCGCGGTGTCGGCCCGTGCCCCGTCACCGGTCAGAAGGGCCCGGCGGCCTTCGCGATCGCCTCGAACAGGGCGGTCGTGTCGTCGTCGCGGCGCTTGACCGACGTGCCGATCGTGCCGCCGGGGGAGTGGACCTCGGCCGAGACCCGGCTGCCCTTGTCGGACGCGGCGAAGTCGAGCCTCACGGTGTCCGTGCCGCTGGCCGACGCCGACCGACGCAGAAGCGTGGCCCCCGTCTCGTCGGCGTCGCGCAACGAGAACGTGGGGCTCGCCTGCAGTGCTCGACGCACGAGGCCGGGCAGCATCGCCACCGGCAGCTTCAGGTCGAGCGTCGCCCGGGTCACCTCGGGGTCGCCTCGGACGATCTGGGGTCCACGCGTGTCGGCCATGGTCGGAGCGTAGTGCCGACGGACGTCTCCGTCGATCCCCCGGGGCGTGCGACGCCGTCGCTGCTGCTGAGGAGCCGCGTCGGGGTCGCAGCGGGCACCGCCGCCGCACCCGGGCCTCACCCGGCCGGCCGCCCTACGCTGGACCGATGCCGAGCCCCGACCCCTCCGACCCCCGCCGTCCGTCGAGCCGTCGCGGCCCGTCGGGCACCGCAGCACTCACCTGGGGAGTCGTGCTGCTCGCGATCGCCGTCGTCGGGTCGCCGATCGGCGCGTCGGTGCTGCTCGTCGGGCTCGTGGCGCCCGGTCGGCAGTCGTCCGTCGACGTCGTGGTCGCCCTCGCCGTGGTCGCCGTCCTCGTCGCCGGCGGCATCGTGCTCGTGAGGATCGGTCTGGGACAGCGCCGTCGAGCCTGGCTCGAGAAGGTCGTCGACCGGGCGGCCCCGCCGGCGGGACCGATGCCGGTGACGCGGCCCGCGCCTCCTCGGGTGGCTCCCGGCAGCGCGGCACCGGTCGTCGTGCCGCCCCCTGTGGTCGACGCGACGCCGGTGCGGACCACGGCCGTCGTGGTCGACGACCCGGTCGCCCTGTGGCGCTCGGCGTTCCGACTCGAGGCCTGGTGGTTCGTGGACCGCGGCACGGCCGGGGCCTCGAGGCCCTTCGCCGTCGTGGACGAGGGCACCCCGACCCTGCTCGCCTTCACCTCGCCCGAGCGCGCTCGGGACGCCGCCCTCGCCCGCGGCCTCGACGCGTCGTCGGCCGACCGGCTGGTCTGGCGCGCGCCCGCCGACTTCGTGGCCGACGTCGGCACCTACACGCGTGCCGGGTTACGGCGTCTCGCCCTCGACCCCGACCAGCACGGGGCATCCGGCACCCTCGCGGCGCTGCCCGAGATCGCACGGCTCGTCCGGCGCTGACCCGCAGGACAGGCCGTCCGCTCAGTTCCAGCGGTAGCCGTGCTCGGGTCGGCCCGGGCTGCCGTACCGGGGCTCGCGGGTCGCCGCCCCCGTGTCGGCGAGGTGCTCGAGGTACCGGCGGGCGGTCACCCTCGACACCCCGGCGGCGTCCGCCACCTCGCCCGCGGACGGTGACCCGCCGCGACGCAGCACCGCCACGACCTGCTCGAGCGTGGCCGGCGCGAGGCCCTTGGCCAGCGTCGGTGCCGGTGCCCGGCGCAGGGTGGCGAACCCCGAGTCGACGTCCGACTGGGTCACCTGTCCCTGCCCGGTCGCCAGCGACTCGCGGAACGCCCGGTAGGCCCCGAGCCGGTCGGCGAACGTCGCGAAGGTGAACGGCTTGATCAGGTACTGGACGATGCCGAGCGACACCGCGGTCCGCACGACGGAGGCGTCCCGTACGGCCGTGATCGCGATGACGTCCACGCTCGAGCCCGCCGCCCGCAGGGCCCGGCAGAGCTGCAGACCGTGCGTGTCGGGCAGGTTCATGTCGAGCAGCACGAGGTCGAGACCGCGCCCATGGGGACCGCCGAGAGCGCGGACCGCGTCGAGGGTCTCGCGTCCGTCCCGCGCCCGGCCGACCACCTCGAAGCCGTCCAGCCGGTCGAGGTACGCGACGTGCGCCTCCGCGGTCAGGGGCTCGTCCTCGACGACGAGCACGCGGACCCGGTCGACGGACGAGGAGGCGCCGGTCACGACCGCACCCCACCCCGACGTCGGGCGGTGGTGTCGACGTCGTCCGGCCGCCGGTCGGGCAGCAGCACCGAGAAGGTGGTCCCGTCGGGTCCCGTGGCGACGTCGAGCCGACCTCCGACCCGACCCACGGCCTGACGGACGAGCGCGAGGCCGATGCCGCGTCCGCCCGCCGACGTCGGCTTGGTGCTGAACCCCCGCCGGAAGGCGAGCTCGACGTCGCCGAGCCCCGGGCCGTCGTCCTCGACGTCGAGCTGGACGCCGCCCTCGACCCGGGCGACGGTCACCTCGACCCGGGGCGGGCGGTGCCGGGGGTGTCGCGCCGGGGAGGGGGCGCTCGCCGCACTGCTCTCGCGGTCGGCGGCCGACCCACGGGCCTACGCCTACGTCGTGGGCGAGTCCGCGCTGGCGACCGGCGGGCGGCGGCACCTGCACGCGGCGGGCCTGCCGAAGAACCGCATCACGTTCTCGGGGTACTGGAAGCGCTGAGTCCGGGACCCGTCGGCGAGGTCGCACCACCGTCGCGTCGGGGAACCACCTTCTCGCGTGGTTCGACGACGCGACGGTGGTGCGACGTGGTCTCGGACGAGGGCGCTCGAGGGCGAACCGGTCACGAGGCCGTGGTCACCGGGCCGCGGTCACCAGGCCGCGGGCAGCGGGTCGCCGGCCGCGGGCGGGTGCTCGACGAGGGCGACGGCGTCGTCGCGGTCGACGTGGCCGGGGAAGTTGTACCGCGCGAACCGGCCGGTGGGGTCGTGGATCGAGGTCGGCATGGCGACGGAGGTGCGGCGCAGCGCCTCCGCCAACACGGCGGTCGAGGTCGGGTCGAGGGTCGCGTCCTTCCGGTCGCGCAGGATGAACTCGACCCGCGCCTCCTTCGCCGTCAGGCGCAGCACGAGCACGCGGCCGCCGTTGCCGACGGGCGCCGTCGTGAGGACGGCACGATCGACCTGGGTCAGCGGGATCGGCCGGCGGGTGCCGGCGCGCAGCTGCCCGGAGTCGAGGTCGACCCAGGGCTGCGGCGCCAGGGCGTTCCGGATCACCGTGATCAGCGCGAAGATCCCGACCGTCACCCCGACGGCCACCAACAGGGCGAGATCCCACCGGAAGCTGATCTCGGCGATGCGGAAGACGAACTGGACTGCCTGGATCGCCGCGAAGAAGGCGAACGCGGTCGTCGCCCCGACCCACGTCGACCACCAGCGGCGCTCGCCGACGCGCACCCAGCCGTGCGGGAGCTCGGTGGGTGCCGGTTCGGCGGGTGCCGGGTCGTCGGGAGGCGCGGGCGCGTCGTCGGGATCGCTCACCTCGCTGACGCTAGCGCGTCCCGGGGGCGCGAGTCGCACCGTCGACTGAACGTCGCACCGCGAACATCGGCGGTGCGACGTTCAGCGGACGGTGCGATGCGAGCCCGCGGCGCGGCGCGGGGGAGCCGAGGAGGCGCGGGTCAGCCCCGCAGGACGCGCACCTCCCAGGGCGCGAGCGTCAGCCCGCCCCCACCGGGCACGTTGCCGATCACGACCTGCGGCACGGACCGGCGCCGCAGCGCCGGGTGGAGCGCCGGGTCGAGCTCGTACGCCTCGCCCGACCAGTTCGCCAGCACGAGCAGCTGCTCGTCGCCGAGCGTGCGGGTGAACGCGTAGAGCCGCTCGTCGTCCGGAGCGAGCAGCTCGAACGACCCGAGCGCCACCACGGGCGACTCGTGCCGCAGCGCGATCAACCGCCGGTAGTGCTCGAACACCGAGCGGTCACCCGCCGCGCGGTCGGCGTCGACGTTCACGGCGTCGTGGTTCGCGACCACCTCGATCCACGGGGTGCCGGTGCTGAAGCCCGCCGCCGCGCCTCCTGACCACTGCACGGGGGTGCGCGCGTTGTCGCGGCTGCGGAAGCGCAACGCCTCGAGCAGGTACTCGGGGTCGGCCCCCGCCGCGACCGACTCGTCGAACCAGTTGATCGACTCGATGTCGCGGTACTGCTCGACCGCGGTGAACCCGGCGTTCGTCATGCCGATCTCGTCGCCCTGGTAGACGTACGGCGTGCCCCGGTGCAGGTGCAGCACGGTGGCGAGCAGCGTCGCCGACTCGAACCGGTGGCGGCCGTCGTCGCCGAAGCGCGAGACCGACCGCGGCTGGTCGTGGTTGCCGAGGTAGAGGCTGTTCCAGCCCTGGTCGGCGAGGCCCTCCTGCCACCGCGACAGCGAGCGCTTGAGCGCCACGAGGTCGAACGGGAGGTTGTCGAACTTCGAGGCCGGTCCGTGGTCGAGGCCGACGTGCTCGAACTGGAACACCATGTCGAGCTCGTGCCGGTCGGCGGCCGTGAACAGCCGGGCGTCGTCGACCGTCACCCCCGGCATCTCGCCCACCGTGATCAGCTCGCGGTCGGTGCGGTCGGCGAAGACCTCGCGGTGCATCTCGCGCAGGTGGTCGTGGATCTGCCCGCCCATGACGAAGTGCGGGGCTCCGGGCGCCAGCGACGAGGGCTCCTTCGCGATGTGGTTGATGACGTCCATGCGGAACCCGTCGACGCCCCGGTCGAGCCAGCGGTTCATCATGTCGTAGACGGCCCGGCGCAGGTCGGGGTCCTCCCAGTTGAGATCGGGCTGCTTCGACGCGAACATGTGCAGGTAGTACTGGCCGGTGGGCTCGTCGAGGGTCCAGGCCGGACCGCTGAAGGCGCTGCGCCAGGCGGTCGGGTGGGTGCCGGCCCCGGGGGTGCCCGCGGCGTCGGTCCCCTCGCCCGACGGCAGCGGGTCGCGCCAGAGGTACCAGTCGCGCTTGGGGGAGTCGCGCGACGACCGGGCCTCGACGAACCACGGGTGTTCGTCGCTCGTGTGGTTGACGACGAGGTCCATGACCAGCTTCATGCCGAGCGCGTGCACCTCGTTCATCAGGGCGTCGAACTCGGCGAGCGTGCCGAACAGCGGGTCGACGTCGTCGTAGTCGCTGATGTCGTACCCGTTGTCGGCCTGGGGCGAGCGGTAGATCGGCGACAGCCAGATCACGTCGACCCCGAGGTCGTGCAGGTGGCCGAGCCGCTGCCGGATGCCGCCGAGGTCGCCGACCCCGTCGCCGTTCGAGTCGGCGAAGCTGCGCGGGTAGATCTGGTAGACCGTCGCGGTCGTCCACCAGGCGGGCGGGGTGGTGACGGGCGGGGCGTCGTGCGCCGCGCCTCCGGCGGTCGTGGGGGTGGTGTCGTTCGTCGTCGAGTCGCTCACGCGCCCAGCCTGTCACGGCCGGCCCCGGCCACGCCGTGGCGCCGAGACCCCAGGGG
>NZ_LR733392.1:365633-412145 GCF_902506305.1 Frigoribacterium sp. 9N | reverse complement strand
CTCCCCGTCCCACCCCACGCCCACCCGGAAGGACCGCATGCGATCCCCCCTCCTCACGACCTGCCTGCTCGGTACGCTCGCCCTCGGGCTGACCGCCTGCTCGACCGACACCTCGCCGGGCGGCGACCCCGCCGCCGGGACGACGGCCGACGAGACCGGCGCCAGCGGCGAGGGCCACGGCGCCGTCGCGGGCGCCGAGGAACTCGCCGAGCCCCGTCTCGGCCTCACCACGATCGACCCGTCGGGCACGGTCGCCCACCTCGACCTGCTCGACGAGGGCGTCGTCGAGCTCGGGTCGGTCGACGCCCCCACCGCCGTGGAGACCGACGGGCGGTACCTGTTCGCCGAGACCACCGGCGGCCTCGAGGTCGTCGACAGCGGGGTCTGGACGTGGGACCACGGGGACCACTTCCACTACTACCGGGCCGACCCGCGCCTCCTCGGCACCGTCGAGGGCGACGGCGCGGCGACCGTCGCGACCACGAACCTGTCGACCTCGGGTTCGACCGGCGTCCACTTCGCGGGCTCGGGCGACGCCGTGCTGCTCGACACCGAGGCGCTGTCGCGGGGCGAGCTGCGGGAGCGGTTCCGACTCGACGGCGAACCGGGCACCGGCATGGTCGTCCCCGTGGGCTCGTACGCCCTGGTGACCGAGGGGCGCGGCGAGGCGACGACGCTCGTCGGACGCACCGCCGACGGTGACGAGACGGGCCTGCGCGAGGCCTGCCCGGACGCCTCGGGCACGATCACGACCCGCGTCGGGGCGGTCGTCGGCTGCTCGGACGGCGCCCTGCTCGCGACCGTCGCCGACGACGAGCTCGTCGTCGAACGCATCCCCTACCCGGCCGGCTCGACCCCGTCGTCGGGCGGCACGGCGGCCCCGGCCACCTCGTTCGACAACCGGGAGGGGCGACCCACCGTGGCCGGGCTCGCCGGCTCCGAGGGCGTCTGGCTGCTCGACACCCGGGCCCGGGCCTGGACGCTGCTGCCGGCACCGACCCCGCTGGTCACGGTGACCGCCGTGGACGACGCCGACCAGCGCCTCCTCGCCCTCGCCCGGGACGGCCGCGTGCTCGTCCTCGACGGCACCACCGGCCAGGTCGTCGCCGAGACCGCGCCCCTCGTCGCGGACTCGCTCGCCGCGGGCCGGACGCCGACGCTGATCGCCGACCAGCAGCGCGCGTACCTCTCGGCCCCGGTCGAGGGGCGGCTGTACGAGATCGACGCCGCCGACGGCGCGCGGATCGCCCGCAGCTTCGAGACGGCGGGCGAGCCGGCCTTCGTCGCGGAGACGGGTCGATGAGGGCGCCGTCGACGGCCCGCCGCCGGGCCGGGCTCGCCACCGCCAGCCGCAGCACCGCCGCCCGCGTCGCCGCTGTCACCGTCGCGGCCGCGCTGGCCCTGACCGGCTGCGCACCCGCCGGCGACGACCGTCCGGTCGTGTTCGTGTCGACGAACATCCTCGGCGACGTCGTCGACGAACTGGTCGGCGACCAGGCCGAGGTCGTCACCCTGATGAAGCCGGACGCCGACCCGCACTCGTTCGAGATCTCGGCGCAGCAGGCGGCACGGATGCGGGCGGCCGACCTCGCCGTCTCGAACGGCCTCGGCCTCGAGGAGGGGCTGCAGCAGCACCTCGACGCGGCGGTCGACTCCGGCGTGGCCTCGTTCGTCGCCGCGGACGCGATCGACGTCCTCGACTACCGCGACGGGGACGCCGCCGGCACCCCCGACCCGCACTTCTGGACCGACCCGGGCCGCATGCTCGACGTCGTCGACGCCCTCGGGCCGGTGCTCGCCGAGGTCGACGGCGTCGACGCCGCGGGGCTCACCGCGCGCACCACCGACTACCGGGCCGAGCTCGAGCGACTCGACGCCGACATGGTCGACGCCTTCGCCGCGATCCCCGCCGAACGGCGCGCACTCGTGACGAACCACCACGTCTTCGGCTACCTCGCCGACCGGTTCGACTTCGACGTCGTCGGGGCCGTGATCCCCGGCGGCACGACGCTCGCGGCGCCGTCGGCGTCCGACCTCGCCGACCTGGTCGACGCCGTCGAGACGACGGGCGTCCCGACCGTGTTCGCCGAGTCGTCCTCGCCCGACCGACTCGTGCAGGCCCTGGCGAGCGAGGCGGACGTCCACGTCGACGTCGTCGAACTGTTCACCGAGTCGCTCACCGCGGCCGACGGCGACGCCCCCGACTACCTGACCATGATGCGCGTCGACACCGAGCGCATCGCCACCGGACTCTCCCCGTGAGCGTCCGACCACCAGAAAGAGGAACACCCATGCGCACCACCCACCTGCGACGGACCGGCGGCACGCTGCTCGCCCTCGGCGTCGCCGCGACCCTCGTCGCCTGCTCGACCGGCGGACCCGGCTCCGCGTCCGACGCGACGGGCGGCACCGACGCGACCGGCGCCTCCTCGTCCGGCCCCCGCCTCGCCGTCTCGTCCGAGGGCCGCGTCACCGTGCTCGACGGCGAGACCCTCGAGACCGTCGGCGCGTTCGACTCCGAGGAGTTCACCCGCCTCAACCCGGCCGGCGACGGCCGACACGTCATGGTCACGACGAGCGGCGGGTTCCAGGTACTCGACACCGCGGCCGGCAGCTCGTCCGAGCCCGCCCTGACCGACCTCGTGTTCGACGCCGACACCGCGGGCCACGTCGTCCGGCACGGCGGCAAGACGATCCTCTACGCCGACGGCACGAGCGACACCACGGTGTTCGAGTCCGCCGACCTCACCGACGCCGTCACCGACGGCGAGCTGCCCGCGGTCGAGACGATCGAGGGCGTCGAGGCCCACCACGGCGTCTCGGTCGTGCTCGAGGACGGCACCTTCCTCACGACGGTCGGCGACTCCGACGGCCGCACGGGCATCGAGGTGCGCGACGCCGACGGTGCGGTCGTCGCGCAGAGCGACGAGTGCCCGGGCGTCCACGGCGAGGGCACCGCGGCCGACGAAGCCGTCGTCCTCGGCTGCGAGGACGGCGCGCTCGTCTACCACGACGGCACGATCACCAAGCTCGCCTCGCCCTCGCAGCCCTACGGCCGCATGGGCAACGCGTACGTCAGCGAGACCAGCCCGCTGGTCGTCGGCGACCACAAGGACGACCCCGACGCCGAGGGCTACCTGCTGCACGCGGTCACCCTGATCGACACGACCGCCGACACCCTCGACGTCGTCGACCTGCCCGAGGGCGTCGAGTACACCTTCCGGGGCGTCGCCCGCGGCCCGGGCGACCTCGCGTACCTGATCGGCACCGACGGCGCCGTGCACGTGCTCGACCCCGCGACCGGCGAGCTCACGGCGTCGTGGCCCGTGATCGGCGCCTGGGAGGGCCCGGCCGAGTGGCAGGACGCCCACCCCGCGATCGTCGTCGCGGGTGACGTCGGCTACGTCACCGAGCCGGCGACGGACAGCGTGCACGCGGTCGACCTGACCACGGGCGAGGTGCTGTCGTCGCGCGAGCTCGACGTCACGCCCAACGAGGTCGCGGTGGCCACGGCCGACTGACGCGACCACCCCAGGGACGAGGAGGCGCGGTGCGAGGGCACCGCGCCTCCTTCGTGGTCGGGGGCTGCGCACGGCTCGTCCGGCCGGCCCGGCGCGCTCGGCCGACCCGGCCGGCCCCACCCCGCCGGCCCCGCCCGCCCGCCGGTCGCCGGCCCGTCCTCTGGGGGCACCTCGAGCCCCTTCCCCGCGTCCCGCGGCACCGAAGACCGGGAGAGTCCGACGAATTCGTGACGTTTCGCCCTCGGGCCACGTCTCCATCGTGTGCCGCCCACGGCGGTGCCGCAGGACCACGGATCGAGAGGACCCCATGCCGAGCTTCTACGTCAGCGCGCCCGACGGAGAACCGGACCCCACCGGCGGGGTCTCCGCGCACCCCGTCGACCTCACGGGCGGCGGCGACGACGGGGGCGGGTCGACCTACCGGCGCGTCCAGGACGGCGGCACCGACCTCCGCGAGGCGACCCGCCGCCTCGAGACGCACTACCGGGGCCGACGATTCCGGTCCCAGTCGGGGGGCAGCCCGTTCGAGTACTCGTACGTGCTCGCCGGCGACGACCGCCTCGTCATGCAGACCTCGTCGTTCAGTGCACCGATGCAGGGCGAGATCCCCTTCCCGGGGCAGTACATCGTCGCGTGGAACCGCAGCGGACGCACCACCCTGCACCAGCGCGGCCACACGTTCACGAGCGAGGGCTCCACGCCGTTCCTCATGCCGGCCGAGGAGGCCTTCTCGTTCGAGTCGACCCCGCGGAGGAACGGCATGGTGCAGGTCGGCAGCGACTTCCTCGAACGGACCGCCGCCGAACGCCACGGCGGACCGTCACAGCGCGTCGTGTTCGACTACGCGGTCACCCCTCTCCCCGAGGCGGTCGCGGCCTGGCGGACCGCCGTCGGGTCGAGCGCCGCGGCCGTCGTGGCCGAGCAAGCGTCACCGCTCGTGCGACTCGAGGCCCAGCTCACCCTCGCCCGGGCCATGCTCGACCTGTTCCCGTGGCGCGCCGTCGACGTGCCCGTCGGCCTGCGCACACAGGAGGCCGCCCGCGTCCGGCACGCGGTCGAGTACATCCACGCCCACGCCGCCGAGCCGCTCACCCCGGCCGACATCGCCGAGGCGTCGGGCATGCACACCCGCACCCTGCAGACGTCGATGAAGGAACACCTCGGCACGTCACCGGCGGCGTACCTGCGCCAGGTGCGCCTCGACCGCGTCCACGACGAACTGCTCGCGGCGGCCCCGAACGAGACCCGCGTCTCGGACGTCGCCCGACGCTGGGGCTTCGGCAACTTCGGCCGGTTCGCGGGGTCGTACGCCGCGCGCTTCGACGAGTACCCCCGCGACACGCTCGCCCGCTAGCGGCGGCCTGGCCCCGCGCGGCCCCGCCCCGCCCCGCCCCGAGGAGGCGGTTGGTCGAGTGGGCAGAAATCGTCCTTCCGGCTCGCACGAAGGACGTTTTCTGCCCACTCGATCCTCAGGCGCCCTGCTGGTCGGACCCCTGCTGCTCGGACCCCTGCTGCTCGGACCCCTGCTGCTGGGCGTAGGCCTCGGGGCCCTGTTCAGCCGCCGATGGGTCCATCCAGCCGAACTCGAGGATGTTGCCGTCCGGGTCGGTCAGCTGGCGTTGGTACATGAAGCCGTAGTCCGACGCGGGGCGCGCCTCCGTGCCTCCGGCGCCGAGGCCGGCGGTGACCGTCGTGTCGACCTCGTCGCGCGAGTCGAGCATGACGGCGGTGGCGACCGAGGGGGCCGTGGTCGGATCGCCGATGGGCAGGTCGGTGAAGGTCTGGAAGAACTCGCGCGTGAGGATCATGAACGCGCTGTGGTCCTCCTCCACGATCACGCATGCGGCGTTCTCGTCCGTGAAGAGCGGGTTGATGGTGAACCCGAGGGCCGTGTAGAACGACTTCGCCCGGTCGAGGTCGGTCACGGGCAGGTTGACGAACATCATGGCCACGGGGTTCTCCTTCGAACGGTCCACGGGTGGTGACGCACAGCGTGGCCCCGCCCGTGTCGGCCGTCAAGACCTCGGCGGCAGCTCAGAAGTCGAGCAGGCGCACCGTGACGCCCACGGTGTCGCCGACGCCGAGGCCCTCGGCGTCGCGCACGGCGCGCTTCACGGGCAGGGCGTAGGCGTTCTCGTCGCCGAGGGGGAAGACCGACGTGGTGAACGTCGACGAGCCGACCCGCGCCTCCACGCGGACGGAACCCCAGCCGCGCAGCAGGTCGCCGGCCACCATCAGGACGTGGTCCTCGACGTCGGGCGGCAGGCTGACGAACGTGTAGAAGGCTCGCCGGCTCTCCCACCGCCACAGGTCGGCGTCGAAGTGGAATTCCATCCGGCCTGTCTACTCCCGACCCATGCGGCCCGACGCCCGCGGCAGCGTGACCTCGATCGTCGTGCCCGCGCCCGACGTCGTCACGACCCGGACCTCGCCGCCGTGGCGGTGGGCGATCTCGCGGACGAGGGCGAGACCGATGCCGAAGCTCGGACGCACCGGGGCCGAGGTCTGGCCCGACGGCGACTCGGCCCGGGCGAAGCGGTCGAAGACGCGCGCGGGGTCGATCCCGATGATGCCGAGCCCATGGTCGGCGACCGTGATCACCACGCTCGCCGCCTCGCCCCGGCCCTCGACCCGGACGGTCGTCACGACCACCGACCCCACGGGCGCATGGCCGAGGGCGTTGTCGACCAGGGCGAGGACCGACCGTCGCAGGCTCGTCCGCGGCACTGCGACCCGCGCCTCCTCGCCGCCGGGGACCAGCTCGAGACGGACGTCACGCTGGTCGGCCAGCACGGCCAGGGACGAGAGGACCTCGGCCACCACGGCGTCCACGCCGACGGCCCCGAGGACGTCCCCGGTGTGGTCCTCGCCCCCGGCGGCCTCCAGCAGGTCGCCGACGATGTCGATCAGGGCCCGGGAGTCGTCCCGGAGGTGCGCGACGTCCGACGCGACCTTCTCGTCCGCCGACACCGCGCCTCCGGAGATCCCGCGTTCGAGGGCCTGGAGGCGCGCGTCGAGGACGGCCAGCGGGGTGCGCAACTCGTGGCTCGCGTCGGCGACGAACCGACGCTGCAGGCGCAGGGCGTCGCCGAGCGGTCGGACGGCCCGCCGCGCGATGACGACGCTCACGACCCCGGCGAAGACGACACCGGCGAGCCCGAGCACGACCAGGCCGGCCACCACGTCGGTGGCGCTCACGAAGACCTCGCCGCGCCGCGCCGCCGCGACCTGCTCGAGTCGCTCGGTCGGCACCGTCTGGTGCAGCACCCACGCGATCGTCAGTGCGAGGGCGACCACCACCACCACGGCGGAGACGAGCACGATCTGACGACCGACCGACCGAGCCGCCGCCTGGAGCGCCACCGCGTCGGGGTCCGGCCGCCGCACGCTCGGGGTGGCGCCGGGGCGACGTCGACCGCGCCCCGCTGCTCGGCGGGATCGCGCGGTCACAGCGCCCCGATCCGGTAACCGCGCCCGCGCACGGTCAACACGACGTCGCGATCGATCTTGCGCCGGAGGTAGCTGACGTAGGTGTCGACGGTGCCGAGCTGTTCACCGCGGGGGAAGACCGCCGCCAACAGCTCGGACCGGTCGAAGGTGTGGTCGGGTCGCTCGGCGAGCGCGGCCAGCAGGCCGGCCTCGCGGTCGCTCAGCACCACCCGGCTCGACCACGGCGTGACCACGATGCGGCTCTCGGGGAAGAACCGGCCGGCACCGACGTCGAGCCACGCCTCGTGGGCGGCGAAGGACCGGGTGAGGGCGCGCAGCCGCGCGAACAGCTCGTCGAACTCGAACGGCTTCACGAGGTAGTCGTCGGCTCCGAGGTCGAGGCCCTCGACCCGGTCGGCCGTCGAGCCGAGCGCGGTGAGCATCAGCACGGGCGTGGTGACGTGTTCGCGACGCAGGGCCGCGACGAGCGCGGTGCCGTCGAGCCCGGGCAGGCGTCGGTCGACGACCAGCACGGCGTGGACGCCGGTGCGGGCCGCGTCGAGTCCCCGCCGACCGTCGGCGACGAGGTCGACTCGCCACGCCTCGGCGAGCACGTCGGCGACGATCGGCCCCAGCGCGGGGTCGTCCTCGACCAGCAGGAGGCGCGGGCGCGGATCAGGATGGGTCACCCAGGGCCTCCTTCCGCCGTCGTGTCCCCGCCGATCGTCGCACGGCGGTGAGCACGAGGGGCAGCACCGACACCGCGACGAGCGCGATCGCGAGCAGGTCGATGTGGTCGGCGACGAACGGCAGGCCGCCGAGGAGCGAGCCGAGCACGGTCATGCCCGCGGCCCAGAGGAACGCCCCGGCGAGGTTCCACACGACGAAGCGGCGGTACGGGTAGCCGCTGGTCCCGGCCGCGAGCGGCACGAACGTGCGCACCACCGGGACGAAGCGGCCGAGCACGAGCGCCGGGCCGCCGTGCCGCGCGAAGAACGCCTCGGCCCGCTCGAGGTGTGCCGTCTTGAGCACCCGCGCGTCGGGCCGGAACCACCGTCGACCGAAGCGGTGACCGAGGAAGAACCCGACCTGGTCACCCGCCGCGGCGGCCACGAAGGCGCAGAGGGCGATCACCGCGACGCTCAGCCCGAGGCCCTGGTGCAGCAGCCCCGCCGTGACGAGCAGGGAGTCGCCGGGCAGGAAGGGGAAGAGCAGGCCGGACTCGACGAACACCATGAGGGACAGCCCGCCCAGGGCCCAGGGGCCGAGGGCGGTGAGCAGCGTCTGCGGGTCGAAGAGGGTCATGGGGCGTTCCGTTCGGTGTCGGGTGCCGTCAGGGCACCGGGTGGTGTGGTGGCAGGTCGGTCGAGTCGGTCGAGTCGGTCGACGATCCGTCGCCAGAGGGGCAGGGCGAGGGCGACGACCGAGCAGCCGAGCACCACCGACGCGATCGTGTCGGTGGGGTAGTGCACGCCGATCCAGACGCGGGAGGCCGCCACCAGGACGACGCCGAGCGCGGCCACGACGGCGACCGGCTGCCACCCCCGCCGTCCGTTCCGTCCTCTCACGACGAGCACGATCGCCAGGGCGAGGCCGGTCGCCAGCGCGGTGTGGCCGCTGGGGAACGAGAACGAGTGCGGTTCGACCAGCAGGGGGTCGACGAGGAGGCGCGGGTCGGGTCGGTCGCGTCCGACGACCAGCTTGACGGTCTCGGCCGCAGCCCACGGCAGCACCGAGACGCCGACGACGGTCAGCGCCTCCGCTGCCCGCCGGGTCGTCACCCCCACGGCGACGGCGAACAGCAGGACGAGCGCCACCCCGAGCTGCGGCCCGAGCAGCCGGTCGATCAGCAGCGCCGCCCCGTCGAGCAGAGGCGAGTGCATCCCACTGACGTCCTCGACGACGGCGATGTCGGCTGCCGCGACTCCCCAGGCACCCGACGTGATCACGAGTCCCGCCGCGACGACCGCGACGATGCCGATCCCACCCGCAGCCGCGATCCCGGCGTCGCGGCGGACCGGCCGACGAGCGAGACGAGACGCAGGAGGCGCGGGTCGTCCACCCGGGGACGTCACCGGGGGTCGTCGGTCGAGTTCGGTCATGTACCGAGGCTCGTCGCGCCTCTCCCAGAAACCGCCCAGCGGCGGTTTCGAGCCGACCCGCGCCTCCTCGATCCGGTGTCTGGGCGCTTTCTGGGACCGGCTTCGCCAGGGTCGTCCGCATGACGACACGAGCCGAACGCACCGAGTCGGCGATCAGCCGACCCGGGTCGCTGCTGAACAAGGTCCCCGAGGTCACGTCGGCCTTCTGGGTGGTCAAGGTGCTCTGCACCACCGTGGGCGAGACGTTCGCCGACTTCCTGAACGACGGTCTCGGCCTCGGCCTCACGGTCACCAGCGTGGTCATGACGGCGCTGCTCGTCGTCGCTCTCGTGTTGCAGTTCCGGACGCGACGGTACGTGCCCTGGGTCTATTGGCTCACGGTGGTGCTCATCAGCGTCGTGGGGACCCTGCTGACCGACACCCTCACCGACTCACTCGGGGTGAGCCTTCGGACCTCGACCGTCGTCTTCGCCGCCGCGCTCGCCGTGCCGTTCGGCGTCTGGTACTCGGTCGAGCGGACGCTGTCGGTTCACGACATCACGACCCGTCGCCGAGAGGGCTTCTATTGGGCGACGATCCTGGTGACGTTCGCCTTCGGCACCGCCGTCGGCGACCTCCTCGGCGAGCAGCTCGCCCTCGGGTACCTGTCGTCGGCGTTCGTCTTCGCGGGAGCCATCGCCCTCATCGCCCTGGCCCGCCGCATCTTCGGCCTCGGCGCGGTGGTCGCCTTCTGGGCGGCCTACGTACTCACCCGGCCGTTGGGCGCGTCCCTCGGCGACCTCCTCTCGCAGGCCCGGTCCGACGGAGGACTCGGGCTGGGTCCGACGGCGACGAGCCTCGTCTTCCTCGTGGCGATCGCCGGGGTGGTGACGGCGGTGACCGCGGCGGCACGTCGCGAGACCCCGCCCGGACGGCACGCCTGACCCCTCACCTCACCTCACCTCACCTCACCGACCCCGAAGAGAGACACCATGGACTGGCAACTGAACGGACTCCCCCTCCACCCGCTGATCGTGCACCTCGTCACGGTCGCCTTCCCGACGGCCTCGCTGCTGATCCTGGCCGGTGCCGTCTCGGCACGGCTGCGCCGACGGCTGGGCGTCATCACTCCGCTCGTCGCCCTCGTCTCGCTCGTCGCGGTGCCCCTGGCGACGTCGTCGGGCGAATCGCTCGAGGAGCGGGTCGGCCACAGCGCCCTGCTCGAGACGCACACGCAGCTCGGTGACACGCTGTTGCCCTGGGCGATCGCCGTGTTCGTCGTCGCCGTGGCGCAGTGGGCCTGGCAGCACAACGTGCTGACCCCGGACGCGAAGCGACCGCATCCCACCCTGAAGAAGGGCACGCGCACGATCATCGGGGTCGCGCTCACCGTGGCGGTCGCCGTCGCCGCGATCGGCGGCATCGTCACGACGGTGCGCATCGGCGACTCGGGCGCGAAAGCGGTCTGGTCGGATTCGAGCGAGGGCTGAGATGGAGCAGATCACCGTCGACCGGTTGGCCGCCCTCACGACACCACTCGTGGTCGACGTGAGAGCCGCCGACCGCTTCGCCGAGGGCCACGTCCCCGGGGCGCTCAACCTCCACCCCTCGCAACTGGCGGATCGACTCGACGAGATGCCGCACGAGACCGCCGTCTACCTGATCTGCCAGAGCGGCGCACGGAGCGCCCGGGCGGCCGAGGCCCTGTCAGCTCGAGGGATCACCGCCGTCGACGTGATCGGCGGCACCGCGGCCTGGGTCGCGGCAGGGCTGCCGCTCGTTCAGTCCTGAGGGGCGAGCCGGGCGACCGGCGCCGGGGTGATCGTGAAGGCGTCGAGGTTCGGGAGCGCACCGCGGACGCGCAGGCCCGCTTGGTCGGCGATCCGCGACGCGTCGACCAGGTCGTGCGTGTCGACCTGGACGGTCGCCGACCCCGTCAGCCGGTGGCCGATCCACCGCAGGCGGAGGTCGCGCACGGCGACGACCCCCTCGGTGTGTTCGAGTGCGTGCTCGGCCCGGTCGAGCAGGTCGGGATCGACGGCGTCCATCAGGCGGGCCCCGACGGACTTCATGGTGCCCCACAGCAGGACCATGATCGACACGGCGATCAGCAGGCCGATGATCGGGTCCGCGAGGGGGAAGCCGAGCAGCACCCCGACGGCGCCCAGCACGACCGACAGCGATGTGAACCCGTCGAGACGAGCGTGCACCCCGTCTGCCACCAGGGCGGCCGAGCCGATCCGGCGACCGACTCGGATGCGGTAGATCGCGACCACCTCGTTGCCGGCGAAACCGACGAGGCCGGCCAGGACGAGCAACCAGGGCGCCTGGACGGGCTGCGGGTGGACGAGACGGTCGATCGCCTCCCACCCGGCGACCACGGCCGAGAGGGCCACGACGATGACGATGAACAGACCGGCGAGGTCCTCGGCGCGTCCGAAGCCGAAGGTGTGACGGCGGGTGGCGACCCGCCGGCCGAGGACGAACGCGATCCAGAGAGGCACCGCTGTCAGCGCGTCGGCGAAGTTGTGGATCGTGTCGGCCAGCAGGGCGACCGACCCGGTGGCCACGACGAGGACGGCCTGCACCACCGTCGTCGCGAGCAGGACGAACAAGCTGATCTTGACCGCCCGGACACCCGCCGTCGACGCCTCGAGGGCGTCGTCGACGGAATCGGCGGAGTCGTGCGTGTGCGGGACGAACAGGTCGTAGAGCCAGGCCTTCACCCGGCCGTTCGGGTGCCCGTGCTCGTACCCGGGCTCGTGCCCGTGCCCGTGCCCGCGCCCGTACCCGTGCTCGTGCTCGTGCTCGTGCTCGTGCTCGTGCTCGTGCTCGCGGTCGTGGTCGTGCCCGTACCCGACCACCTCACTGCCCCCCTGCGTGGTGCGGTGCGTTGCCGACGACGTGCTCTGCCTGCCTCACGGCGTCGCTGACGAGCGCGGACGCGTGCTCGTCGGTCAGACGGTAGAAGGCGGTCGTCCCCTCACGGCGCGGCTGCACCATGCGGGCGAGGCGAAGCTTGGCCAGGTGTTGCGACACCGCCGCCGGGCTCTTGTCGACGATGTCGGCGAGGTGGTTCACCGACAGCTCTTCGGCGTTCCGAAGCGCCAGGATGATGCGGATGCGGGTCGCGTCGGCGAGCATCGAGAACACCTCGACGGCGAGTTCGACGTACTCGGAATCCGGGTCGAGTCCGCAAACCTTCTTATCTACGTGCATGCGCAGATACTAGTACGACGTCGACCGGTTCCGTCGTCTGGCAGGATCTCCTGATGCCTGCCGACCGATCGCCCCGCCGACCCGACGTCACGACCACCGAGATCGTGGGTGGCGCCGAGGCGGTCCGGGTCGCCCTGCACGACTACGACGAGCGCTGGCCGGCCGAGTTCGCCGAGCACCGACGCCGCATCGTCGAGGCCCTCGCACCGTCGGGCATCGCGGTCGACGTCGAGCACATCGGCTCCACGTCGGTGCCGGGCCTCGCGGCGAAGCCGATCGTCGACGTCGTGGTCGCGGTGCCCGACATCACCGCGGAAGAGGACTACCTCGACCCGTTGCTCGCCGCGGGCTACGAGCTGCGGGTGCGCGAGCCGGGGCACCGACTCGTGCGGACGCCGGAGCGCAGCGTCCACGTGCACGTCTACGAGCAGGGTGCCGACGCGATCGCCGGGTACCTGCTGCTGCGCGACCACCTGCGCACCGACGCCGCCGACCGCGAGCTGTACGCCGGCGTCAAGCGGGCCCTGCTCGACCGCCGCTGGGACGACATGAACGACTACGCCGACGCCAAGACCGAGGTCGTCACGGCCATCAACGCGCGGGCTCGCGCCGCCCGGGACGCAGCCCGCGAGGCAGCCCGCGAGGGCTGACCCGGGCGGGCACGGCCTCAGCCGGCCGAGGTCGCCGCCATCGACTGCAGCCCGGTGACGCGCAGCAGGTCGAGTCGCGCCTCGTCGTCGGACCCCGGCGCGACCGTGTAGACGACGATCCTCAGGTCGCCGGGCGCGGTCAGCACGTCGCAGTCGATCGCGATCGGGCCGACCGGGGTGCCCGTCACGGTCTTGCGACTGGCCCGGTGCTCGGCGACCTTGGCCTCGGCCCAGCGGCGTGCGAACTCGGGCGACGCCTCGAGCAGGCGCGACACGAGGTGGCCGAGCGAGGGGTCCGACGGATAGCGCCCCACCGCCGCCCGCAGGTCGGCGGCGAGGTCGCTCGCGAAGTCCTCCTCGTGCCGGGCGTCGAACTCGGTGCCCTCGTGGCCCGACGTGAAGTGACGCCAGACGAGGTTGCGCTCGAGCCCGACGAGGCGCGACGGGTCGCCGTTCACCGCGGCCCAGAGGGGGTTCCAGAGCAGGATGTCGTGGGTCGCCGAGAAGACGGCCAGCGGCACGTCGCCGAGCCGGTCGACGATGCGCTGCACGCCGGGCCCCACGTGGCGCGGGACGATCCCGGCCGACGGAGGCGCGGCGCCGGCCGAGCGGTAGAGGTGGTCGCGTTCGTCGTCGCTCAGGCGCAGGGCGACCGCCAGGGCGCGGAGCATCTGCGGGGACGGGTTGGTCGCCCGACCCTGCTCGAGGCGGACGACGTAGTCGACGCTCACCCCGGCGAGCGCCGCCAGCTCTTCGCGGCGGAGACCCGTCGCACGGCGCCCCGCCCCCGCGGGCAGCCCCACGTCGGCCGGGCCGACCCGGTCACGCCACGACCGCAACACGTCCGCGAACTCGCTCATGCAGCCATCCTCCCCCGGCCCGGTCGCCCGAGGGTGGTACCGGCAGTCCTCCCGTCGTGCGGGGCCTGGGTGCCGAGGCGGGGCCGGGCGCAGCATGGACCCATGACCACCACACTCATCACCGGGGCCAACAAGAGCCTCGGACTCGAGACCGCCCGCCGCCTGATCGAGGCGGGCCACACCGTGTACGCCGGCATGCGCGACCTCGACTCGGGTGACGCCGTCCGGGCCCTCGGCGCCCACGCCGTGCAGCTCGACGTCACCGACCAGGCCGGCGTCGACGCGGCGCTCGCCTCCCTGCCCGAGCTCGACGTCCTCGTCAACAACGCGGGCGTCCTCGGGTCGTCGTTCGGCGTCGACGACCTCACCCCCGAGACGATGCAGGAGGTGCTCGACGTGAACGTCGTCGGGCTCGTCCGCGTCACCCAGGCCGCGATGCCCCTGCTGCGCCGCTCCGACCGTCCCGTGATCGTCAACGTCGCGTCGGGCGTCGGTTGGCCGCGCTGGCTGAGCACCGAGGGCCACGACGAGTACCCCGTCGCCGCGGTGCCCTACGCGTCCTCGAAGGCGGCCGTGATCGCCCTGACCGTGCAGTACGCCAAGAACCTGCCGACCTTCCGCGTGAACGTCAGCGACCCCGGCTACACCGCCACCGACTTCAACGGGCACGGCGGCCACCAGACGGTGACCGAGGGCACGGACGCCACCGTCGCCCTCGCCCTGCTCGGGCCCGACGGCCCGACCGGCGAGTTCCACGACCGCCGGGGCCGCATCGACTACTGAGCGGCGACCGCAGGAGGCGCGGTGCGAGTCCTCGGGACCGGCACCGCGCCTCCTGCGCGTCCGGTGGGCCGGCCGTTCAGCAGCAGTCGCAGGCCTCGGCTCCGCGTTCGCCCGTGAGGGCCGAGACGGGTGTCGTGCAGGCCTCGCCGCGCCAGGCCTCGACCCCCTCACGGACGGCGAAGACGACGATGACGAGTCCTGCGACGGGGTCCGCCCAGGTCCACCCGAAGGCGAGGTTGAGCACCAGGCCTAGCAGGACGGCGGCCGAGAGGTAGCTGCAGATGAGGGTCTGCTTGGAGTCGGCGACGGCGGAGGCCGAGCCGAGCTCGGTGCCGGTTCGTCGCTCGACGAGGCTGAGGAACGGCATGACCGCCAGGCTGACGGCGGCCAGCACGATGCCGACCGGGGAGTGGTCGGGTTCGCGGGCGCCGGCCAGGGCGAGGACCGCGTCCACGCCGACGTAGGCGGCGAGACCGAAGAACGAGAGGGCGATCACGCGGAGGGCGAGCCGTTCGCGCCTCTCGGGGTCGGGGGCCGCGAACTGCCAGGCGACCGCGGCGGCCGAGAGCACCTCGACGACGGAGTCGAGGCCGAAGCCGATCAACGCGGTCGAGGACGCGACCGTGCCCGCGGCGATCGCGACGATCGCCTCGACCACGTTGTAGCCGATCGTGATCGCCACGACGAGACGGATGCGCCGCTGCAGCAGGAGGCGACGGGCCGTGGCGATCGGCGCGGGCGACAGTGCGGCGGAGGTCATGCACCGCCCCCGCAGCAGAACGGCACGTCGCACGAGTCGTCCGGACACGGCAGACCGTCGTCGACCGCGAGGACCACCTCGACGAGGGCGGTCAGTGCTCGGGTCAGGTGGACGTCGGCGATCTCGTACCGGGTGGATCGCCCCTCGGGGGCGGCCACGACGAGACCGCACCCGCGGAGGCATGCGAGGTGGTTCGACACGTTCGACCTGGTCAGGCCGAGTTCCGTCGCGAGGACGCCGGGGTAGCCGGGGCCCTCGAGCAGGGTCAGCAGGATGCGTGAGCGGGTCGGGTCGGCCATCGCCCGCCCCAGGCGGTTCATCACGTCGACGCGGGACGAAAGGGTCAGCATGTGCTGACCATACAGCACTCGCTGACCGGTCAGGGCGCCCGGGGCACACGTCCATCCCCCGCGGGTCCGGTCCTCGGGACCGGCACCGCGCCTCCTGC
This sequence comes from Frigoribacterium sp. 9N, assembly GCF_902506305.1. NCBI lineage: Bacteria > Bacillati > Actinomycetota > Actinomycetes > Micrococcales > Microbacteriaceae > Frigoribacterium > Frigoribacterium sp. 9N. The sequence continues at coordinate 396,394 of NZ_LR733392.1, read as the reverse complement.
GCACGGAAGGACTAGACACGTCCTCGTGCCCTCACCGCTCCTCCTCGCCTCTCTCGCCGGCCTGCTCTCGGGCCTCTCCCTGGTCGTCGGGGCGGCGGTGTCGTGGTTCGTCACCGTGCCCCGCGAGGTGGTCGCCCTGGTCATGGCCTTCGGTGCCGGCGTCCTGATCTCCGCGCTCTCGTTCGACCTCGTCGACGAGGCCACGAGCAGCGGCGGGCTGCTCCCGACCCTCGGCGGGTTCCTCGCGGGCGCCGTCGTCTACGTCGTCCTGGACCAGCTTCTCGAGCACGGCGGGTTCCGGCGCAAGCACCACCGTCGCGGGTCGGCCGGCTCGGGCACCGGCCTGGGCATCGCCCTCGGCGCCCTGCTCGACGGCGTCCCCGAGACCGCCGTGCAGGGCGTCAGCCTGACGGGCGGCGGGTCCCTCAGCATCGCCGTGCTGGTGGCCGTGGTGATCTCGAACTTCCCCGAGGGCATGTCGAGCACGGCCGACCTCAAGTCGTCGGGCCGGTCGGCCGGGTACGTCTTCGGCCTCTGGTCGGGCATCGCCGTGGTGTGCGCCCTGTCCGCGCTCGGCGGGTACGCCCTGCTCGGCGGGGTGCCCGAGGGCGGACAGTCGTTCGTCATGGCGTTCGCCGCCGGGGCGATCCTCGCGATGATCTGCGACACGATGATCCCCGAGGCCTTCCGCAAGACGCAGACGCTCACGGGACTCGTGACGGTGCTGGGCTTCGTCGCGAGCTACGTCGTGCACCAGGTCGCCTGAGCGGGTCGCCCGAGCGGGTCGTCGCGCCCCGAACTGGGTCATCCGTTCTGCGCAACGGTGCCGACACCGGGGGCGATGCTCGGTACCCTGCTGTCGTGAGCCCCGACCTTCCCGCCACTCCGGAGAACCACCCGGAGTCCGTCCGGCGCCTCGCCGCGACGCTGCAGACCCTGGACGAGGCCCACCGCCGCTACCGGCTGCACGCCGCGAAGGTCTTCGGGATGGGCCACACCGAGCTGGCGGCCCTGCTCGCCGTCGCCGACGCCCCGGGGCTCACCCCGGGAGCACTCGCCCAACAGCTGCTGCTGAGCACGGGGGCGACGACGGCCGTGGTCGACCGGCTCGAGAAGTCGGGGCAGGTCACGCGCAGCCGTCACCCGGGCGACCGCCGCAGCCTCTTCCTCCACCTGACCACGCAGGGCGAGGACACCACGACCACCCTGCGCGAGGCGTACCAGTACGTCCTCTCGACCACGGGCACGGACGAGACGATCGCCGAGGCCCTCCCCCAGCTCGACAGCATCGCCGCCGCGCTCGACGCCGCCGCCCGCGAATCCGCGTCCTGACCCGGGCCGGCCGGTGCCGGACTCGTGCGCCCGGTCGCACCGCGCCTCCTCGCCGGCTCTCGCCGCGCCTCCTCGCCCGGGTCGCACCGCGCCTCCTCGCCCGCTCGCGCCGCGCGTCCTCGCCCGGGTCGCACCGCGCCTCCTCGCCCGCTCGCGCCGCGCGTCCTCGCCCGCACGCACCGCGCCTCCTCACACGGGTCGCACCGCGAACTGAGCGTCGCACCGCCCACTTCGGCGGTGCGACGTCCAGTCGGCGGTGCCGCACCGCCCCTGACGATGCGACGCCCCGCAGTCGAGGTCGAGGTCGAGGTCGAGGTCGCACCACCGTCGCGTCGTCGCACCACCGTGTTGCGTGGTGCGACGACGCGACGGTGGTGCGACCATGTCCACTTGCTCCGTGTCAGGCAGAGGCGGCCGGGTGGAGGGGGCGATCGGGGCGGTGAGAGCGATGTTCGGGTCAGGCAGTCGCATGGCGGGTCGTGTCCTCGAGGAAGAAGTCGGCGTAGGTGGGCCCCATCGGGACGGGGAAGAGGCGGCGGCGCTGCTCTCGGCGGGCATAGGTGACGATCAGTGCCGGCGGAACGTCGGGCAGCGAGTCGTACCTACGGGCCTGGTGACCAGGTGAGCGCCGCGGCTCGCGTGCGTGGTCAGCCACGAGGTGTGTCGTGATCACCAACGGCGAGACCACGGCAGGAGGCGGTGTCGGCCGAGTGGGCGCGGCCGACCAGAGGGGGTGGGCGGTGCGACGAGGGCTGCTTGCGCCTGGGGGAGGGTGTCGAACGTCCCGACCACGTCGCCGCGGGCGTTCGTGGTGATGAAGGTCCCGACGAGCTGTACGGCGCCGGCGATGTCCTTGCCGGTGCGGCTCGTCCACATGCCGGGGCCCGTCTCGTGCCAAGTCACCGGGGAGGTGCCGGTGCCGGCCGCCCTCGGGGGGAGTGTGGTCGTCACGCGGCGTCTCGCACGCTGGCGTCGGTGCGGAGGCGGGCGGCTGCTGTGGCGAGGTCGCCGTAGTCGCCGAGGTACTGGCTGAAGCAGTCGCGTACGTAGAAGTGCTCGCCGTGGTGGTCGATGGTGCCGGCGAAGGCGCCGCCGGTACTGGCGACCCAGAAGCCGGGCTCGGCCTCGGTGAGGGTGGGCGCGGCAGGGCGGATCGTGGGTGCGGGCGCGAGCAGGGTCACGGGTGTCGTTCCTCATTCAAGTCGGGTGGGGAGCGCGCATGCTTCTCGTCGGGTCGAGGGGCAGCAGGAGCGCGTCACTACTAGGTCGCAACGAGTGTGCGATTCGTCACGCCGGGCGTCGACGAATTTCGGCCGAGTCGTGGTGGGGAGCGATTCGCCCCGCTCACGGACGCTTCTCTGCCGGCACGGGGAGCCGCGGACCGGGTAGAACTGACGGGTGTCCGATCAGCCGCGCCGTGTCGACCTCGCGGACGCCGACGACCACACCCTCGTCGAGCGTGCCGGGCACGGTGACGTCCGGGCGTTCGAGGTCCTGGTTCGTCGGTACGGGCCGTTGATGCGTTCCTACTCGCGGCGGGTCCTCGGTCGTTCCGACGACGTCGACGACGTCGTCCAGGAGACCTTCGTCGCGGCGTGGAAGCAGCTGCCCTCGATCGAGGACCCCTCGAAGGTCAAGAGCTGGTTGATGCGCATCGTCAGCAGGCGGTGCGTGGACAGGATCAGGGCCAGGCGTGACCACGACGACATCGCCGACCACGACTCCGAGGGACCCGAGCACGAGACGCCGCACCGTGTCGTCGAGGCCCGGTCGCGGGAACACGCGCTGACCCTGGCGTTGGAGGCGATGCCCGCCCCTCAACGGCGGGCGTGGATCCTGAAGGAGATGGTCGGGCAGTCCTACGACGAGATCGCGGACGACTTGGGTCTTCCCGTGTCCACGGTCCGGGGGCTCCTCTCCCGGGCGCGCAAGAACATGATCAGCGAGATGGAGGGATGGCGATGACCACCGATCTTCCCGACGACCTCGAGGCCGCGGGTGTCAGCGGCGACGACGTCGAGACACTGTCGCTCGAGCCCGACCGGCTCGACGGGCACACCATCGACGAGCTCGCCGACTACCTCGATGCCGGGATGACCCCGGCGGACCCGACGATCGACGACTCACCGGCTTGCCAGAACGTCCTCGATGCCCTGACGAGGGTGCGCATGCTGTCCCACGGAGCGCTCGAGGCCGACGCGCTCGACGAGGACGCGCGCGAAGACGACTGGATCACCGAGATCATCACCAACATCAGCCTCGAAGCGCACGCCGGCCGGGACATCCCCCTCCCGCCGCTGAAGGAGACCGAGAACTCCGTCATCACCGAGGGAGCCGTCCGCAGCATCGTCCGCCGCGCCGGCGACACCGTCGACGGTGTCCTCATCGGGAGGTGCACGCTCGAGGGTGACGTCACCACGCCCGGTGCCCCGGTCGTCGTCCGTGTGTGGGCACGCATCGTCCGTGACCACGGCGCGACGGCGGAGGCCGTGACGGACGCAGTGTGCTCGGCCGTCAAGGAGGCGCTGCGGACGCACACGGAGATGAACGTCGAGAGCATCGACGTCACGATCCGCACGGACGGCGCAGCCCCCGTCCCGGAGGAAGAACGATGACCAGCCACGACCTCGACGACACCGCCCGTGACGCACTCGCCCTCGAACTCGAACTCGAGGAGCTCGTCGAGGCAATTCCTGGTGTGGCTCACATCTACCAGCCGCGGGCGACCCTGCCCGCTCTCCTGGCTGCCCGGCTGACGCCCGACCCGAGCACACCGCCCCCGCCTCCTCGGGTCGAGATCGGCGACGACGCCCTCCTGGAGAGGCTGGGCCGAGCGGGCACGGCAGTCAGGCGGGTCGACGTCCGCATCGCCCGCGTGGACTGACCGAGGGCGGCGACCAAGGGGTCGCCGCGCCTGCTCTCACCGTGCCGCCAGATGACGAAGGCCACGCACGGGCGTCCCGGACTGGGGGTACCACGCATGGTGCACCCGCATACAGTGGCCGAATGCCTGGGGGAGCATCCCTCCTGTACCCCTTCCGAACGAATGGCTCCCCCGTGTCTCTTGCACCTGCGCTGCCAGCCGTGACCCGACGATCAGGCGACGAACTCCTCGCCCTCGTCGGTGAAGGCAACGAGCGGGCCTTCGCTGTCTTCTACGACTGCACCGTGTCCCGGGTCCTCGGGCTCGTGCGCCGCATCCTGGTCGATCCGGCGCAGTCCGAAGAGGTCACCCAAGAGGTGTTCCTCGCCGCCTGGCAGGACGCGCCCCTGTTCGACCCCACCGAGGGCACGGCGGTGGGGTGGCTGCTGATGCGCGCGCGCCGCCGTGCGATCGACCGCGTGCGGTCTTCTCAGGCCGGACGGGACCGCGACGTCGCCGTGGGCATCCGCGACCATGAACCCAGCCGAGACGACGTCGCCGAAGAGGCCGAGATCTCGGTCGAACACCACCGGGTCGCGAGGGCCATGCGAACCCTCACCGTTGCGCACCGCGAGGCCCTCGAGCTGACGTACTACGGCGGCTTCACCCGGTCCGAAGCAGCCGTTCGCGCCGGCGTCCCGATCGGGACGATGAAGACCCGCATCCGGGACGCGCTCGTCGCCCTCCGGAAGCACGTCGACGGATAGGGCCTTCGGGCCATCCGTCCGGGCCGACGCACGGGCATCCGCCTCTCGACGAAGCACCTCGACAGGTCACCTCCTCAGCACGGGCGTTCTGCCCGCAGCAGCGCCCGTCCCGGAATCACCCGTGGAGCTTGTCTTCCCCGCGCTGCCCGTCGACGCCCGTGTCACCCGATGACGGGGCGGTCCTCGGGGTAGTCGTACAGCAGGGTGCGGCGGCGGACGGCGAGGGCCGAGGCGAGGCCGATGGGCCCGACCCGGCCGGCGAACATGAGGGCGGCGAGGACGTACTTGCCGAACGGGTCGAGCTCGGCGCTCAGCCCCACGCTCAGGCCGCAGGTGGCGAAGGCGGAGATAACCTCGAACAGGATGCGGTCGAGGGGTTCGTCGCTGACGGTCATGATCAGGGCGGTCGCGGCGAGGACGAGGGTCGCGCCGAGGAAGATGACGCTGATCGCGACGCGGAGAGCTGCCTCGGGGACGGTGCGGCGGAACACCCGGACGTTCTTGTCGCCCTTGCCCTCGGCGGCGATCGCGAGGAACAGCAGCGCGATCGTCGTCACCTTGATGCCGCCCGCGGTCGACGCGGACCCGCCGCCGACGAACATGAGGGCGTCGGTGGCGAGGAGGGTGATGGGGTGGGAGGCGCCAGTGTCGACGAGCGCGAAGCCGCCGCTGCGCATCATGGTCGACGCGAACAGGCCGTGGACGATCTTGTCGCCGGGGGCCATGTCTCCGATGGTGGCGGTGTTGCCCCACTCGAGCAGGGTCCACACGATCGCCCCGAAGACCAGCAGGCCGGTGGTCACGGAGAGGGTGAGCTTGGTGTGGAGGTTCCAGCGGCGCAGGTGGGTCTTGTGGACCATCAAGATCATGAACACCGGGAACCCGAGGCTGCCGATGAAGACCCCGGCCATGAGCGGCACGAGAATGAACGGATCGGTGCCGAACTGCTCGAGGCCGCCTTCGTGAGTCACGAACCCGGCGTTGTTGAAGGCCGAGACCGCGTAGAAGATCCCGTGCCAGGCCCCGGACACCACGGAGCCCTCACGCACGATGAATGCCGGCACGAGCACCAGGGCGAGGGCCGCCTCGACGATCACGGTGGTGAGGACGACGATCTTCAGCAGCGACTGGACCTCGCCGAGCTTGCTGGTGCCGATGCCCTGCTGAGCCATGATGCGGCCCCGGACACCCAGCTTGTGCGTGACGGCCCGGGAGAGCAGCAGGGCGATGGTGACGATGCCGAGGCCCCCGACCTGGATGCCGGCGAGGATCACGACCTGCCCGAAGAACGACCAGTGCGTCGCGGTCTCTACTGTGACCAGGCCTGTGACGGTCATCGCGGAGACAGCGGTGAACACCGAATCGTGGAGCGGGGTGCGTGTCCCGTTCGACGTTGCGACGGGCAGCGCGAGCAGTGCGGAGAACAGCACGATGACGATGAGGAAGATCCCCAGGGCGACGAGGGCTGGGGACCGTCGCAAAACGCGTTGTGGCAAACCGGCGATGCGTGCGCTGGACGCCCGGGCGTTCACCGCACCACTCCGAGGACGTCATTCACGGTCGGCAAAGTCGCCCCAGGATGACCCGGAGCCCTCACCGAGGTGCGGCCCAAAGCCACCGAATGCCCCTTGCAGATGCGGGGGAGTGACAATGGGCCTCGAGCCGCCGGACATTCGTCATTGAAGTACATGCGAAGCCGGGAGCTGCCCGGGACCGACGTACGAGGCCGTCGCCGGGAATGTCGACGAAGCAGACTCCCGGATCCATTTTTCTCGTAGTGCTCGGAGGCTGAGCGTGACCGCGCGTGCGTCCTTCGCCGCCTGGAGAACAGCAAGCCCTTCTCTCGTGGGTATCGGCGGAGTGGATCTCCCCACCAGCCTCCGCCCGCTTGCCTGCTCGAGAGCTTGGATGCGTTGTGACACCGCGGACTGGCTGGCACCCAATCGCTGAGCTGCGCGCCCGAAGCTTCCTTCCTCGGTGACCGCCAGGAGCGTTTCCATCTGAACGAAGAGGGATGCTGATGGTGCTGTCAGGGGTGTCTCTCCTCTGGGTCATGTCGGCGAGCGGACCGCGCAGGCCACCTTCGTGACGCCGCTGATCAGCCAGTCTGCTGGGTTCTCTCCTTGTCGGGCGTGTGATGTTCGTGAGGAATCCACGTCCTGGCGTGAGGAACCCGTAAGGGCCACCGATCCGGCGCTCCTCCGGGTGTCTACTGACTCGCTGTGCCCACGACGGGCACCGGGCCCTGGTGGCCCGTCGATCGTTCTTCTTGGAGTCGTAGTGCTCGACATCGTGTACGTGCTCGCCGTCATCGCTGTGTTCGCAGTGATAGCCCTCGTGGCGAAGGGGGTCGAGAAGCTGTGATCGTCTTCAGCATCGGCGCGGTCGTCCTCGCGGTGGCCGCTCTCGCGTACCTGGTGTACGCGCTCGTGAAGCCTGAGCGCTTCTGATGGACGCGCTCTTCGGCATCCTCCAGATCCTCACGGTCGTCGTCATCCTGGTGGTCCTCTACCGGCCTGTCGGCGACTACATGGCGACCATGTTCACCACGACGAAGGACCTCCGCGTCGAGCGGGGCTTCTACCGCCTCATCGGCGTCGACTCCGCCTCCGGACAGACCTGGCAGGCCTACCTCCGGGGCGTCCTGGCGTTCTCCCTCGTGGGTGTCCTCCTCGTCTACGCTCTCCAGCGCCTCCAGGGCGTCCTGCCGTACTCACTCGGCTTCCCCGCCGTGCCCGAGGGCCTGTCGTTCAACACCGCGGCCTCCTTCGTCACGAACACCAACTGGCAGTCCTACTCGCCCGACGTGACCCTCGGGTACGCGGTCCAGCTCGGCGGACTCGCCGTCCAGAACTTCGTCTCCGCGGCCGTCGGCATCGTCGTGGCCGTCGCCCTCATCCGAGGCCTCGCCCGAGTGAAGACCGGGACGCTCGGCAACTTCTGGGTCGACCTGACCCGCACACTCGTCCGCCTCCTGCTGCCCCTCGCCGCCGTCGCGGCCGTCGTGCTCATCGCGGGCGGCGTCGTCCAGAACTTCGCCGGGTTCACCGACGTCACGACCCTGACCGGCGGCACCGCGACGATCCCCGGCGGGCCCGTCGCCTCGCAGGAGGCCATCAAGCTGCTGGGCACCAACGGCGGCGGCTTCTTCAACGCCAACAGCGCCCACCCGTTCGAGAACCCCACACCCTGGACGAGCCTCCTGCAGATCCTCCTGATGCTCGTCATCCCGTTCTCGCTGCCGCGCACCTTCGGCCGCATGGTCGGCTCCACCAAGCAGGGCGTCGCCATCGCGGCCGTCATGGCCACCATCTTCGCGGTCTCCTTGTCCGCCCTGACGTGGGCGGAGCTGCGGGGCGCGGGCACGGCACCACAGCTCGCAGGCGGCGCGATGGAAGGCAAGGAGGCGCGGTTCGGCATCTGGGGATCCACCCTGTTCGGCTCCACCTCGACCCTCACCTCGACCGGTGCCGTCAACTCGATGCATGACTCATACACGGCGCTCGGCGGCATGATGCCGATGATCAACATGATGCTCGGTGAGATCGCCCCCGGCGGCGTCGGCTCCGGTCTCTACGGCATGCTCGTCCTGGCCGTCATCACGGTGTTCATCGCCGGCCTTCTCGTCGGCCGCACGCCGGAGTACCTCGGCAAGAAGATCGGGCCTCGCGAGATCAAGCTCGCCAGCCTCTACATCCTCGTCACGCCGACCCTCGTGCTCGCCGGGACCGCACTCAGCTTTGCGATCCCCGCGGTGCGCGCCGACGTCGAGGGCACGTCGATCTGGAACCCGGGCCTGCACGGCTTCAGCGAGGTGCTCTACGCGTTCACGTCGGCGTCGAACAACAACGGTTCGGCCTTCGCGGGGCTCACCGCGAACACCCCGTGGTTCAACACGGCCCTCGGCGTCGCGATGCTGCTCGGCCGGTTCGTGCCGATCGTGCTCGTGCTCGCCCTCGCCGGTTCGTTCGCCGCCCAGGACAAGGTCCCCGCCACCGCCGGGACCCTCCCCACGCACCGCCCGCAGTTCGTGGGCCTGCTCACCGGCGTCTCGGTGATCATCACCGCGCTGACCTACTTCCCCGTCCTCGCACTGGGACCGCTCGCTGAAGGGCTGCAGTAACCATGTCCGTCGTCACCGACACACCCACCACCGACCACGACCACGAGGGCGAGCACGCCCCGACGAACCGAGGAGGCGCGTTCGGCGTCGCCCAGCTGGTCGCGGCCCTGCCCGGCGCGCTCCGCAAACTCGACCCGCGCGAGATGTGGCACAACCCCGTCATGTTCATCGTCGAGGTCGGTGCCGCCTACACGACGATCCTCGCGATCGCCGGCCTCTTCACCGGTCCCGAGACCTCGGGCGGCTCGCCCGTCCCCGGCTCGTTCACCTGGGCCATCGCGGTCTGGCTCTGGCTGACCGTCGTCTTCGCGAACCTCGCCGAGTCCGTCGCCGAGGGTCGCGGCAAGGCACAGGCCGAGACCCTCAAGGCGACCCGCACCAGCACCACCGCCCAGCGCGTGGTCTCGTACGACGCGACGTCCGACGCCGGTGCCGAGCGCGCCTCCTCGGAGTCGGTGTCCTCGGCCGACCTCACGCTCGGCGACACGGTCGTGGTGACCGCCGGCGAGCTGATCCCCGGCGACGGCGACATCGTCTGGGGCATCGCCAGCGTCGACGAGTCGGCCATCACGGGCGAGTCCGCCCCGGTGATCCGCGAGTCGGGCGGCGACCGCAGCGCGGTCACCGGCGGCACCCGCGTGCTGTCCGACCGGGTGGTCGTGCGCATCACGAGCAAGCCCGGCGAGACCTTCGTCGACCGCATGATCCGCCTCGTCGAGGGCGCCTCCCGCCAGAAGACCCCGAACGAGATCGCGCTGAACATCCTGCTCGCGAGCCTGTCGATCGTGTTCGTCGTCGTGACCCTGACGTTGAACCCCATCGCGGCCTACAGCGACGCGTCGGTGAGCATCCCCGTGCTCATCGCCCTGCTGGTCTGCCTCATCCCCACGACGATCGGGGCGCTGCTCAGCGCCATCGGCATCGCGGGCATGGATCGCCTGGTGCAGCGCAACGTGCTCGCCATGTCGGGCCGCGCGGTCGAGGCCGCCGGTGACGTCACCACGCTGCTGCTCGACAAGACCGGCACCATCACCTACGGCAACCGGCAGGCGGCCGAGTTCACGCCGCTCGACGGCATCGCCCGGGCCGAACTCGTCGACGCCGCCGCCCGGTCGTCGCTCAGCGACCCGACCCCCGAGGGCAAGTCGATCGTCGACCTCGCCCTGACGACGGGGTGGCACGACGCCGACGGTCAGCCGGGTGAGATCGTGCCCTTCACCGCCCAGACCCGCATGTCGGGTCTCGACCTGCCCGACGGCACGCAGATCCGCAAGGGTGCCGGCAACTCCGTCATCGCCTGGGTCGAGGAGGACCGTCGTCTCGCCAGCACCGAGCACGACGAACTGCAGACCCGCATCGACGAGATCTCGAACGCCGGAGGGACCCCCTTGGTCGTCGCGATCAAGACCACGGCCTCGGAGGCTCGCGTCCTCGGCGTCGTGTACCTCAAGGACGTCGTCAAGACCGGCCTGCGCGAACGCTTCGCCGAACTGCGCAGCATGGGCATCCGCACGGTCATGATCACCGGCGACAACCCCCTCACCGCCAAGGCGATCGCGGCCGAGGCCGGCGTCGACGACTACCTCGCCGAGGCCACCCCGGAGGACAAGCTCGCCCTCATCCGCCGGGAGCAAGAAGGAGGCGCGCTCGTCGCGATGACCGGCGACGGCACCAACGACGCCCCCGCGCTGGCCCAGGCCGACGTCGGCGTCGCGATGAACACGGGCACCTCGGCCGCGAAGGAGGCCGGCAACATGGTCGACCTCGACAGCGACCCGACCAAGCTGATCGACATCGTCCGCATCGGCAAGCAGCTGCTCATCACCCGCGGCGCCCTCACGACGTTCTCGATCGCCAACGACATCGCGAAGTACTTCGCGATCATCCCGGCCATGTTCGCCGGGGTGTTCCCCGGGCTCGGGCTGCTGAACGTCATGCAGCTGTCCTCGCCGGCCTCGGCGATCCTCTCGGCGATCGTCTTCAACGCCCTCGTGATCGTCGTGCTCATCCCGCTCGCCCTGCGGGGCGTGAAGTACCGGGCGGCGTCGGCGTCGTCGATCCTGTCGCGCAACCTCCTCGTCTACGGACTCGGCGGCGTCGTCGCCCCGTTCGTCGGCATCAAGATCATCGACCTGATCGTCAGCCTGCTCCCCGGCTTCTGAACCGACGCAGACGACGAACGAGAGAGAGACCATGAACACCCGCACCCTGCTCCGCCAGTACGGTGTCGCCCTCCGCGCGATGCTCGTCTTCACCGTCGTCCTCGGCGTGGCCTACACGGCCGTCGTCACCGGGGTCGGCCAGCTCGTCCTGGGCGGCAAGGCGGACGGTTCCGCCGTCCACGTCGACGGTGAGACCGTCGGCTCGTCACTCATCGGGCAGTCCTTCACCGACGCCGACGGTGTCGCCCTGCCCGAGTGGTTCCAGTCGCGGCCCTCGGCTGCCGGTGACGGCTACGACGCCTCCGCCTCGAGCGGCAGCAACTACGGGCCCGAGAACGAGGACCTCATCGCGGCCGTCGAGGAGCGGCGGGCGGCGATCGCCGAGAGCGACGGAGTCGCCCCGGAGGACGTCCCCGTCGACGCGCTCACCGCCTCCGCGTCCGGGCTCGACCCGCACATCAGCCCCGAGTACGCGCGCATCCAGGTCGAGCGGGTCGCCGCGGCACGTGACCTGCCGGTCGCGGACGTCGAGGCGCTCGTGGAGGAGCACACCCAGGGCCGCGACCTCGGCTACCTGGGCGAGCCCACCGTGAACGTGCTCGAGCTCAACGCGGCCCTGGCCGAGACGGGACGCTGAGACCGTGAAGCGGGGGCGGCTCCGGGTGCTGCTCGGCGCCGCCCCCGGCGTCGGCAAGACCTACACCATGCTCGAAGAGGGGACCCGGCTCGCCCGAGAGGGCAAGGACGTCGTCGTCGCCGTCGTCGAGACCCACGGCCGCGAGGCCACGGCGTCCATGCTCGGCGATCTCGAGGTCGTCCCGCGGACGACGACCCTGCACCGCGGCATCGAGCTGACGGAGATGGACGTCGACGCCGTCCTCGCCCGGAGACCCGACCTCGCCCTCGTCGACGAGCTCGCCCACACCAACGCTCCGGGCTCGGCCCGGCAGAAGCGGTGGCAGGACGTCCAGGTCCTCCTCGACGCGGGCATCGACGTCATCTCGACCGTCAACGTCCAGCACATCGAGTCACTCAACGACGTGGTGGAGAAGATCACCGGGGCCGCCCAGCGCGAGACCGTCCCCGACAGCATGCTCCGGAGCGCCGATCAGATCGAGGTCGTCGACCTCGCCCCCCAGGCTCTCCGCGACCGTCTCGCCGAGGGGAACGTCTACCCGGCGGCCCGCATCGACGCCGCGCTGTCGAACTACTTCCGCCTCGGCAACCTGACGGCGTTGCGGGAGCTGGCTCTGCTGTGGCTGGCCGACGAGGTCGACAGCGCCCTGAAGGCCTACCGGGTCGAGAACGGGATCGACAGCAAGTGGGAGGCGCGGGAGCGGGTCGTGGTCGCCCTCACCGGCGGGCCGGAGGGCGAGACCCTCATCCGTCGTGGCGCCCGCATCGCCGCCCGGTCGTCCGGGGGCGAGCTCGTCACCGTGCACGTCATCGCCCAGGACGGCCTCCGCGATGCGCACCCGGGTGCTCTCTCGGCGCAGCGCGCCCTGACGGAGAAACTCGGCGGCACCCATCACCAGGTCGTCGGTGGTGACGTCCCCGTCGCCCTGGTCCAGTTCGCGAAGGCGATGAACGCCTCCCAACTCGTCATCGGCGTCAGCCGCCGGAGCCGCGTCGCCGCAGCCCTGACGGGCCCGGGGATCGGCGCCACCGTCATCCGCGAATCGGGTGACATCGACGTGCACATCGTGACCCACTCCGCCGCCGGCGGCCGGTTCACCCTCCCCCGGGCAGGAGGCGCGCTGACGCTGCGGCGTCGCCTCCTGGGGGGCGGTCTCGCCGTGGTGCTCGGCCCGATCGTGACCTGGCTGCTCGTGATGTTCCGCAGCGACGAATCGCTCACGAGCGACGTGCTCGTCTACCAGCTGCTCGTCGTGGTCGTCGCGCTCGTCGGCGGGATCTGGCCGGCCCTCTTCGCGGCGGTGCTCTCGGGAGTGACGCTGGACTTCTTCTTCGTCGAGCCCTACGACAGCATCACCGTCGGCCGGCCGCTGCACCTCCTGACCCTCGTCCTCTACGTCGTCATCGCCCTGCTCGTCAGCTACGTGGTCGACCAGGCTGCCCGTCGATCCCGGGCGGCGGCGCGTGCCGTCGCCGAGTCCGAACTGCTCGCGGCCGTCGCCGGGGGCGTCATCCGCGGCCAGGACGCGCTCCACGCGCTCCTGTCCCGCACCCAGGACGCCTTCCGCCTGCGGACGGTCTCCGTCATCGACGTCGACGGTGACGTCGTCGACTCCCTCGGCGCACCCCGGGCCGGCGACGAGACGACGATCGTCCCCGTCGGCACCCGTGCGCGCCTCGAGATGACCGGACCGCCGATGGCGGCGTCCGAGAGACGCCTCCTCGCGGTCATCGCGGCCCAGGTCGAGACGGCCCTGGAACACAAGGCCCTGTCGGCGACCGCCGACTCCGCGGGGCCGCTGGCGCAGGTGGACCAGGTCCGCACGGCACTGCTCGCCGCCGTCGGACACGACCTGCGGCGGCCGCTCGCCTCGGCCACGGCGGCCGTGACGGGCCTGCAACAAGACGACGTCGTCTGGGCGGACCGCGACCGCGACGAACTCCTCACCACGGCCCACGAGAGCCTCGACGCGCTGTCGGCCCTCGTCACGAACCTCCTGGACGTCAGCCGCGTCCAGGCGGGAGCCCTCGCGGTGTCACGCCAACCCGTCGACGTCGACGACGTCCTCTTCGCGTCCGTGGACGAACTCCAGGTCGACCCCGGACGCATCGAGCTCCGGATCGGCGAGGACGTTCCCCAGGCCGACGCCGACCCGGTCCTCCTCCAGCGCGTCCTGGTGAACCTGCTCGACAACGCCCTCAAGTACGCCCCCGGGGGGACACCGGTGCGTCTCTCCAGCAGCAGCTTCGGGGACGCCGTGGAGATCCGCGTCGCCGATCAGGGGCCGGGGATCAGTCCCGAACGCCTGGACCTGGTGTTCGTTCCCTTCCAGCGCCTCGGCGACACCGACAACACCGCCGGCCTCGGGCTGGGACTCGCCATCTCCAAGGGCTTCACCGAGGGCATGGGGGGCACCCTCCGAGCCGAGGAGACCCCGGGAGGCGGGCTCAGCATGGTCGTCTCCCTTCCTGTGGCTCATCAGACGACCGGGACGGACCACGCATGAAGATCCTCATCGCCGACGACGATCCGCAGCTCGTCCGGGCCCTCACCCTGACCCTCGGGGCGGTCGGCTACGACATCGCCACCGCCGCCGACGGAGCCGAGGCGCTCCGCGCCGTCGTCGAAGAACATCCCGACGTCGTCATGGTCGACCTCGGCATGCCGCACGTCGACGGGCTCGGCGTCATCGAAGGCCTCCGCGGGTGGAGCAACATCCCGGTCCTCGTCGTCTCGGGCCGAGCCGGCGCCGCGGACAAGGTCGAGGCGCTCGATGCCGGCGCAGACGACTACATCACCAAGCCGTTCGCCATGGACGAGCTGTTGGCCCGCCTCCGGGCGCTGACGCGACGGACGACTCCGACCCCCGATCAACCGTCCGAGACGTTCGGGGGCATCCGGATCGACTTCGTCGCCAAGAGCGTCGTCCGCGAACCGGACGAGGCGATCCGCCTGACTCCCACCGAATGGCGCATCCTCGAGATCCTGGTCAGGAACCCGGGGCGTCTCGTCACACGGGAGGACATCCTCACCCGGATCTGGGGTCCGGCACACACCACTGACGGCGGGTACCTGCGGCTGTACGTCTCCCAACTCCGGAAGAAGCTCGAAGCGGTCCCGGCTCAACCTCGCTACCTCCAGACGGTGCAGGGCATGGGCTACCGCTTCGTGCCCGACGAGCCGAGCAGCTGACCTCGGATGCCACGCGCCTCCTGCCCCCGTCGTCAGGGAAGTACACGATGGCGGTCAGAGGACGGGTGCGCTGAGGGACTCCCTGAGACGTCCGACCCGAACGGGGACGTGGTGATCGAGGACGACGCCCGTCGCCTGGAGGGGGCGGTGCCGCACGAGGTCGAGCACGTCCGGTTCCGACAGGGCGTCGGCTCGAGAGGCCGGCAAGAGCAGCGCGTTGGTCGAGACGTCCATGCCGTGGGTGTTCGCCGCCACGGCCCGCGTGCGCGACAAGACGCCGCGAAGGGTCGAGAAGTGAGACCCCGAGACGCGTCCGGAGGCGCGGATGCGTTCCAGGAGGAGGATCTGGCTCACCGGTCGGAGGTGCCGCAGCTGCGTCTCCAACACGTCGGTCAAGAACCGGCCCGCGTCCCGGGAGTCGCGTCGCGATGCGGCCGAGAAATCGTCGACCTCCAGGGCGAGGGCATCGAACTGCGGCCCCGTTCCGTAGAAACGAGTGGCGACGGGGACCGACGTCTTCGACGTCATGTCCGGTTCGAATCCGCCGGCAACGCGGTGTAGACCTCGTTCCAGCGCGCGAGGTACCGCTCGAGCGAGAGGTGGCCTGACGCGAATTCCCGCTCGAGGGCGACGAGCCGCGCAGCCGTCGCGCGGACGCAGGCGGCGTCACCGAGCACGACCAGACCGCCCGGGGTGCACGTCGAGGACGCCGTCAGCTCTCGCACCGTGGCCCGGAGCCGTGTCGTCATGACGTCGAGGCACAGGAACCCGAGACCGTAGAGGGCCAGAGCGATCGAGGCCGCCACCGGAGCCGGGACCCGGGATGCCAGGACGAGGAGCGACACGGCCGAGCAGATCGCCCCGGCGACGGGCCAGATCTGCCGGAGATGGAGGAGCCTCCTCTCGCGGAGGCTCGTTCCCGGTCGGAACACCCGGAGGGTGATCTGCTGCACGACCGTCGACCGAGCCGGAGCCTGGTCCAGCGTGCCCCACGAATGAGCACCGTCCACGACGTCGTGCACGGCGTGACGCATCGTCGGGAGGGCGCCAGGGGTCGTCATCGTCGGCTCTGGTGCCGGCGCAGACGCCCGACCGTGATGTCGCCCGGGCACGGGACCGCCAGGAGGTCGCCGATGCGAAGGTCTCCGGGCAGGTCGGCCACGGCGAGATCGGGCCCCTCGTCCTGCAGGCCGATCACCATGGCCACGTCGTGGGCCGTCGAGATCCGCCCGATCAGACGCAGCTCCCCGATGGCGACGGGCACCGCACCCAGTCGGGCGTCCACCTGGACGACGATCGCACCGGAGCTGTGGCGACAGACGTTGCTGACGGTGACGACGATCGCCGTGGCGTCGTCGACGGTCGACACCCGGCCACCGGAGCGGGGCACGAGGGCAGCGCCCGTGTGGACGCACGGCGTCTCGCAGATGCTCGCCAGGCGGACGAGGGACACCCCGCCGATGACGACGTCGTCCAGGGTCGGACGAGTCCGTTCCGGCCAGGCGTCGGGGACGAACGGGTCGGCGATCACCCGTCGCATCGAGGGAAGGATGTCCGTGAGGGTCATGAACGGACCTGACGCGCGACACGGCGGTCGCAGGTCGTGTCAGGGGTGGCCGGCGATGAGTGCATGAGACAGTCCTAAGCGGCCCAGCCGCGCGAGACGGAGTCCCTTGCGACATCTGAACGCCGTGGCCCCACATCCTGACGCAACCCGTGCGCGAGGACCTCGTCACCCTTCGACGCGGGCCGCCATCCGGGCCGCCCAGGGAGTCTCCGACCGGGCCCCGGCCGCGGTCTGCCGGGGGGCCCCGACCGTCAGTCGGTCGACGGCAACCGGAGCGCCGCGGTGTAGTCGGTCCCGTGCCTCGGGTGGGAGGCGAAGCGGCGCAGGTCCGAGTGATCACCACGGCAGATGGCCGCCGCCATGCGATGGGCGCGGGCGGCGTTGCGGACGGGAGAGTACTGGTCCGCATCCGGTTGCACGGCGGTGAGATCGGCAGCGAGGCGATCGTGGTGCGAGGCCGCGACCTCGAGGTCCCCGCCGCTGTCCCGCGTGATGGTCGCCGCCAATCGCAGCTGCGACTCGAGGGTCTGCACTCCGACGTCGGTGGGCTCGTTCGTCCTCAGGACGCGGACCAGCTCGCCGAGGGCGAGCGTCCGGGCCCAGGCGGTGAGGCGAGACGACTCGCTCACCGGTGACCTGGCCATGTAGCGCTCGATGCGTTCGAGCAGGGGGTCCGTCATGACGTCATCCTCGCAGCCGCCCGTCGTCGTCCCGGGTCAGTCGTAGACGCGGCCCAGCACCCACCCGCCGTCGGTGCCGAGGACGACCTCGAACATGTGGGTCGTGTCGTCGTCGTCGGTGGCCTGGAAACGCCAGCCGACGAAGCGACGGGGCGGGTGCGTGATGAAGGGGGGCGTCACGGCCGGCTCGACCCTCAGCTCGGTCGGGGTGTCGCTCACCCGCCACCGTCGGCAGGACCAGACCAGCCGCGCCGGCAGGTCGCGCTCGAACCACAGCGCGACGGGCTCGTGGGTGGTCTGGGTGCTCATGTCGTCCTCCTGCACGTTCGAACGTGTGTTCGAACGGATCGAGTGTAGGTCAGGCCGGGAGGGCGGGCAACCAGATCACGATCGTCTTCCCGGACAGGGGGTCGAGCGCGGTGCCCGGGGCTGGATATGATCCGGCGTGACCCGGTGATCCGACCGCCCGGTCCACGAAGGGGACGACCGTGAGCACACCGATCGAGCCGGGCGCACCCGAGCAGCGACCGCAGGGATGGCAGCAGCCCGACCAGCCGCAGCCGCAGCCGCAGCCGCCGCAGGGGTGGCCCCAGCCCGGGTCCGAGTCGCCCGGGTGGCAGCAGCAGCCCCAGCCCCAGCAGCAGCCCCAGCCCCAGCCCCAGCCGCAGGCCCAGGCCCCCTGGCAGGCGTGGCCGACGCCGGACCCCTACGCCGCGCCTCCTGCGTTCCTCCCCGCCCTGCCGTCGCAGCCGTCGAGGACCCCCTGGGTCCTCGCGATCGTCGGTGCGGCGGTCGTCGCCCTGATCGTCGGCGGCGGTGCCGGCCTGCTCGGCGGGATGTCGCTCGCCGGCGGGTCGGCCGGCTACGGCTACGACGACGGTTCGTCGTACGCCGACGAGGACCCCACCACGTACTTCGGCTCGGACGCGGTCTACGGCGACTACCTCTACCCCCTCGACTTCTCGGGCGTGACGAGCGTCGACGGGCTCGACGTCGGCACCTGCTTCACCGTCGGGGACCTCGGTCGCGAGGGCACCGGCGACGTCGAGACCGCCTCGTGCGACGAGGCCCACGACGAAGAGGCCTACCTGGTGGACGAGTTGGACGGCGGGGCGTTCCCCGGCGGCTACGAGGTCCTGGACGAGGCGGCCGACCTCTGCGACGCGGCCTTCAGCGACTACGTCGGGGCCTCGTACGACGAGTCCCTCGCCGACTACGGCGTGCTCGCCCCCACCGAGAAGGGCTGGGACGGCGGCGAGCGCTCGGTCGTCTGCTACGCGTACACCTACGGCACGACCCGCGTCGGCAGCCTGGCGGACTCGGGCGTCTAGGCCGGGACTCCCGGCCCGGCGTCGGTCTCGTGCCGCGCCTCGGCGGCGGTGACGCCCCCGAGCGACCTCACCACGGCCGGCGCGATCGCCTGCCCCCAGCGCCGGTGCATGGTGGCCCACGACAACAGCTCCTGGTGGTACAGCCCCTCGGACCGCCACTCGGGGAACGGCACCCACGACGCGCCGGGCGTGGTCAGGGCGACCCGGGCCGTCAGCGCGTTCAGTCGTTCGATCTGGCGGGTCAGCAATCGCTTGGCGACCGGGGGGATCGGCCGGAACTCGGCCATCGGCGGGATGCCGACGTAGACCATGCGGCAGTCGGGGCCGGCCGTCTCGCGCACCCGGTCGGCGAGACGGCGGAGGTCGGCCTCCCAGGAGGCGCCCCCGGTCGCCAGCAGGACGTCACAGATGCCGAGCAGCACCACCGCCGCCTCCGCGGGGTCGGTCGGCAGCTCGACGCGGGCGGCCTCGGCGGCGGTGAGCACGGGTGCCGAGACCTCGCGCCAGGTGACGCCGCGGCCCCGGGCCGAGCCGACGAGGCGGGCGGTCTGGCTGGCGCAGGTCAGGTCGTGCGCGAGCACGCCGAAACCCTCGACGGCGATGCTGCCGACGAAGAGCAGGTGCACGGGGTCCGGGCCGTCGATGGTCATGCGGCGGGCGTCGCGGGGGTAGGGTGCCCGCGCCACCTCGCGCCGGTACAGCGCGAGGTGCAGGCGGAAGAGGGGTTGGGAGGCGCGCAGGACGGCCGCGATCAGGCGGCCGTGCGGGCGGGGGGTCGGGGTCTCGACCAGGGGCATGTGCGTTCGCAATCCGTGCAGTGCAGGAGGCGCGGCCTCCGGCGGTCTCGTCCCGAGACCGAGGTCAGTCTGCCGGTCCCCCGAAATGAGGACATTCCCCTTTCGGGGGTGGGTGGCGCAGAAGGCCGGGGAATCAGGCCTCGGAGCCGGCTTGGTCGACGACGGAGAGGGGGCGCTGTCCGCAATGCGAACAGCCCGGTCGAGTAGTTAGAGGGACTAGCTATCCCGTGGTTTCATTCCTGTGCACCGACTTCACGGGCGGTGCGGGACGCGACCGGGTCGCGCCCCCTCCGGCAACAGCATCACGGGCAGGCAGCACAGGGCTGCCGAGATCGGACACACCATGACACTCCTCACGCCGTCGCGTCGCCGCATCGACGCGGACCAGAGCCCCTTCTCCGAGGTCCGCGAGACCGAACGCCAGGCGACCCTCTTCGTCATCGCCACGGCGGCCGTCGGCGCCAGCGCGAGTCTCGTCGCCGCCCTCTTCCTCAGCAACGGGCTCTTCCTGTGAACGACGACCTGGTCTACGTCGAACTGGTCCCCACCGAGCCCCTCGACCTGTCGATGCTCTTCGCGGCCGAAGCGGCCTGACCCCTCGAGGCGGGTTGACCCGACGAGGCGGCCCGAGCCGTCCAGGCGGCCCGCCTCGGCCGGCCGGCCACCGCGGGACGTGACGTCCATGCGGTTCCGAGCCGGCGCCTCCTACCCTTGACGCCATGCAGACCCTCGACCCGGCGCGCCCCGATCCGGCCTCACGGCTCGACAGTCGGTACGGCCGGCGGCCGGGCCGGACTCGTCGATCGCGACTGATCGCCCTCGTCGCGGGTGCCGTCGTGGCCGTCGTGGTGGCGGCCTGGGTCGTGCTCGTCGCGTTCGACGGCGACTCGGCCGAGCTCGAGGTGAGCCACTACGGGTTCACCGTCGCGGGTGACGACGCGGTCCGGGTGCAGTACACGATCAACGTCGCGGGCGGCACGGACGTCGCCTGCGCCGTGCAGGCGCTGAACGAGAACCGCGCGGTGGTCGGGTGGAAGGTCGTCGACCTGCCCGCCGTCGACACGTTCACCCAGACCTACACGACCTCGCTCGTGACGAGCGAGCGTGCCGTGACCGGCTCCGCCTACCGCTGCTGGGTGCCCTGACCGGTCGCGGTGCCGCCGGCACCTCCACGAACGACGCGACCCGCGCCTCCTGCAGGAGGCGCGGGTCGCGTTCGTCGGGCGGCGTCACCGCCCGGCCGGGTCAGGAGGCCTGCGGCACCCGGTTCGCCTTCGCCAGGTTGGCGACGAGCTCGTCCTTCGTCTGACGGACGACGTAGGCCGGGCGGTCGCGCTCCACGCGCCAGCTCTCGGACAACGGGCTGACGTCGACGGTGTCGAAGCCGAGCTCGTCGTAGAGGTCGGTCATCAGGGCGACGGCCTCGGGGGAGTCGCTCGACGTGGCCAGCGCGCGGCGGTCGGGGGTGCCGGCCGGGGCGGTGTCGGTCGTGATGTCGTCGGCCGGGATGTGGTTGAAGCCCTTGACGACCGTGCTGGTGGGCAGGTGGCGCTGCAGCATCTCGGCGGTCGTGTCGGTGCCCTCGTCGAGCGCGGTGATGTGGCCGTCGCGCTCGAAGTAGTAGTTGTTCGTGTCGATCACGGTCTTGCCGGCGAGCGGCTCGACGGGCACCTGGTCGACGTTCTTGAGGGGGACGGTGACGACGACGACGTCGCCCGCTTCGCCGGCCTCGGTCGCCGTGGCGGCCCGGGCCTTGGGGCCGAGGTCGGCCACGAGGTCGGCCAGGGTCTCGGGGCCGCGCGAGTTGCTGATCACGACGTCGTGGCCGTGGGCGATGACCGCCCGGGCGACCTGGCTGCCGATGTTGCCTGCTCCGATGATTCCGTAGGTTGTCATGCGCAACGCAACCGATGGCCCGCCCGATGCCTTCCCGACGACGACGTTCTCCCAGGGCATCGCAAGGTCCGGCCGGCTTGCGCCGGGGTCCCCGGGCGATGGGCGTGACCTCGTCGTGATGTGATCGTCACCCGCCGGACCGTCACGAGATCGCCCCGCATGCGACAGGATGGACCACACACCAGTCACGAGGGGGAGGCGATGGCCGCGCCACAGCAGGACGACGCGCTCGATCGCGTCCTCGCCGAGCGCTACCGCCTGCAGTCCGTCGTGGGTCGGGGCGGCATGGCGACCGTCTACAAGGCCGTCGACGAGAGCCTCAACCGCACCGTCGCGATCAAGGTCTTCCACAGCGCGATGGTCGACCCGGCCCGACAAGAGGCCGAGCTCGGCGTGCTGTCGAGCCTCGAGCACCATGGCCTCGTCGGTCTCTTCGACGCCGGTGTCGAGCAGGGGCCGAACGGTCCGCAACGCTTCCTCGTGATGCCGCTGATCGCCGGCCTCAACCTCGAAGACCGTCTGCGGCACGGCGCGCTCGCCCCGCGGCACATCGCCGAGATCGGCTACGACATGGCCGAGGCGCTCGACTACATCCACGGCCACGCGGTGGTGCACCGCGACATCAAGCCGTCGAACATCCTGCTCGTCGACTACGGCGACCACGAGGCGGCCCGCGCCCGGGCCAAGCTCGCCGACTTCGGCATCGCCCTCACCGAGGACGTCGAACGGCTCACCGCCGAGGGCGTCACCACCGGCACCGCGGCGTACCTCAGCCCCGAGCAGGCCGTGGGCGGCCAGGTCGGCCCCCCGAGCGACGTCTACAGCCTCGGCCTCGTGCTGCTGCAGTGCTTCACGCGTCGACGCGAGTTCCCGGGGTCGCTCGTCGAGTCGGCCGTGGCCCGGCTGTCGCGCGACCCGGTGCTGCCCGACCCGCTGCCCGAGCACTGGCGTCACGCCTTGCGGGCGATGACCCGCCGGGACCCCGCCGAGCGGCCGACGCGGGCCGAGCTCGTCGCGATGATGCGCGACGTGGTCATCACCGAGACGACCGAGCACCGCGACGCCGTGGGCGACCTGTCGACCGGCGACGGCTCGATGCGCGGGGGCGACACCGAGCCCTTCGACCACAGCGAGGTGCTCGACACCCTGCCCAACGAGGCGCTCGACCGCGTCACCGCCATGGCGGCCCGCCTGTTCTCGGCGCCCATCGCCCTGGCGACCGTCATCGACGACGACCGCACGTGGTTCACGACCCACTACGACCCCGCCGTGGGCGACATCGCCCGGCACATCGACCTCTCGCTCGGGGCCGTCCACTCGTCCGAGCCGCTGGTCATCGAGGACGCCGCGACCGACCGTCGCGTGGCGTCGAGCCCGCTGGTCACCGGTCCGCTCGGCATGCGGTTCTACGTCAGCGTGCCCCTCACCCGGCGCGACGGCCACACGATCGGCACCCTCTCGGTGATCGGTCGCGAGCCGGGCACGGCCAGTGACGAGCAGGTCGCCAACCTCGCCGACCTCGCGGCGCTCGTCGTCGCCCAGCTCGAGCTGCGACAAGAGAGCCTGCGCATCGCCGGCACGACCACCGGCAGCGTCCCGCACGCCGAGCGAGTCGACCTCGACTCCCGCACCCGGAGCCCGTCCGACCGCTGACGTGCGGCAGACTTGCCCGGTGACCGTCGAGCTCGTGCCCTCCGCCGCGAGCCGGCCCACCGCGAGCGGGGCCGCCACCGGGGCCACGGCGACCGGGGCCGCCGCCACCGGGGCCACGGCGACCGGGGCCGCTCCCGTGCCCGCCCGCGTCGCCGCCTTCCCCCGCCTGCGCTACATGGGCTCGAAGTACGCGCTGCTGCCCGTGCTGCACGACGTCTTCTCGAGCGTGGCGCCCGTGTCGGCCCGCGAACCCGGAGGCCGAGGAGGCGCGGTGCGGCCCTCGACCGCGATCGACGCCTTCAGCGGGTCCGGCGTCGTCTCGTACCTGATGAAGGCGGAGGGTCGCCAGGTCGTGAGCAACGACTTCCTGGCGTTCCCCGCGGTCATCGCCCGCGCCTCCGTCGTCAACGGGTCGACGACGCTGTCCGACGAGCTCGTCGACGAGATCTGCGGCCCGCCCGCGGACGACCGCGACGTCGTCCGCCGCACCTTCGACGGCGTGTTCTTCTCGGCCGACGACCGGGCGTTCCTCGACTCGGCCTGGTCGCACGTCGACCGGCTCGTCGGTGCCGAGCGCGACCTGGCGATCGCGGGCCTCGTGCTGGCCGCGGCGCGCAAGCAACCCCGGGGTGTCTTCACCTTCACCGGGGCGCGCTACGACGACGGACGCCGCGACCTGCGGCTGACCATGGCCGAGCAGTTCCGGGCGGCCGTCCGGGCCTACGGCGCCACCGTGTTCGACGACGGGCTCGCGCACGAGGCCGTCGAGGGCGACGTCGCCGACCTCGGGCGACCACCCGCCGACCTGGTGTACCTCGATCCGCCCTACGCGCCTCCTCGGGACGACGCGGACTACATGAAGCGGTACCACTTCCTGCAGGGGCTGGCCGTGTACTGGCGGGGGCAGACGATCATGACCGAGACCAAGACGAAGAAGATCGCCAAGCTGTTCACGCCGTTCGCCTACCCGCGCACGGTCGACGACGCCCTCGTGCGCACCTTCGAGCAGTTCGCCGACGCCGGGGCGCTCGTGCTGTCGTACTCGTCGAACGCCGTGCCGAGCCGCGAGCGCATCGAGCAGCTGATGCGCACGGTCAAGCCGCACGTCGAGGTGCGCGTGGTCGACCACACCTACAGCTTCGGCACGCACCGCGCGGCGACCCGCACGGCGGCCACCGAGTACGTCTTCGTCGGGAGGGACCGACCGTGACGATCCCCACCTTCGACGAGTACGTCGCCTCGCTCGGCCGCATGACCCCGCACGTCGACCCGACCGCTCCGTCGGCCGCGGCGACCGACCTCGGCCGGGCCGCGGCGAGCCTCGGCGACCTGCCCGTCGTCGACCGCGACCACCTCGCCGAGTGGACCCGGCAGCACCCGGCGTGGGTGCCCGCCCTCGGCCTGGCCGTCGGGCTGTCGCAGGAGAAGCTGCGCAACTCGCTGCGGCACGCCTTCGACACCCCCAGCTGGCTGACGCTCGCGCGGGGACGGGCCGACGAACTGGTCGCCCACCTCGACGACGAGTTCGAGCTCGTCCGTCTCGTCGCGTCCCAGCGGCACCGCACGTACGACTTCGGCGACCTGCTCTCGGCTCGGGCCGGCACCCGGGCGTCGGCGATCCGCGCCGGGGTGTCGGGTCGGCGGCTCGAGGACGAGATCGAGGCCATCGCCCGTGACCTCGGACTCGCCTGCGGCACGCGGACGCGGTTCACCGGCCGGGCGAACCGCACGGCGCCGTGCGACCTGGTGATCCCCTCGGCGGAGGAGCCCGCCATCGTGGTCGCGGCGAAGGGGTTCGACTCGACCGGTTCGAAGCTGACCGACGCCGTCCGCGAGATCGAGGAGATGGCCGACGTGCGGCTGCCCCGACAGACCGTCATGGCCGTGATCGACGGCATCGGCTGGAAGAGCCGTCAGGCCGACCTCAAGCGCATCCACCAGCTGTGGGTCGACCAGCAGATCGACGGGCTCTACACGCTGTCGACACTCGACCGCTTCCGGGCCGACCTGGCCGACGCCGCACGCCTGCGTCGCCTCATCCCGTAGGCCGCGGCCCGCGGCCCGCGGCCCGTGGCCCGTGGCCCGTGGCCCGCGGCCGGCGGCCCGCGGCCCGCGGCGGAGGGGGGTCAGGCGGCGGCGTGGGGCGCGTCCCGGGTGCCGACCCCGTGGCGGTCGAACGCCCGGCCGAGGTCGAGCAGCGTGTCGGCGAGGGCACCGTGTCGCGACGCCGGCACGACCTCGGCGAACGCGGCGGCGTAGGCGCTCGCGATGGCCGTCGTGACCTCGACGCCGCGCGGCGTGCGGCTGACGATGACGCTGCGGCGGTCGTCCGGGTTGCGGCGCCGGTCGAGGTGCCCGGCGTCGACGAGGCGGTCGACGAGGTTGGTCATCGCGCCCGACGAGAGGTCGAGGTGCTCGGCCGCCCGCTTCGGGGTGACCAGGTCGCCGGTGGCCCACACGTAGAAGAGGAACCGGATGTCGGTGTCGCCCAGCCCGAAGAGGTCGCCCTGGTGGTCGAGCACCCGCGAGTGGTTCAGCATCAACAGGCGGAACGAGTCGAGCAGGCGGCCGAGGTCGCCGGGGGCGAGGCCGGGGTCGGGCGTGAGGCCGGGTCCGGTGATGAGGCCGGGGTCGGCCCGGGGTGGGGAGATGAGCAAGGGGGTCCTCCGTGACGCGTGTGGGCGTGCCGTCCATGGCACCGGCTCAGTCAACAAGAATCTCGACGATCGTGACACCCCCACCACTGGGGACATGGTTCATCTTGCGTGCCTCTCGGGCTCTGAGTAATTTGATTGTCGTACCACTTGAGAACAACGACCACTCGAAACCGGAACGGTTCGGGAGGTGAGCTTCTCACCGGCGAAGCCCCTGAATCACCTCGCCGGGGTGGCCCCCGACATCCCCTCTTCCCCCCTCTCGCCCTGGAGCACACCATGTCCCGTCCCACGCCCCGCATCGCCCGCATCGCCGCCTGGATCGCCATCCCCGCCGCCCTCGTCGCCTCGGGCATCGTCGTCTCGACGGCGTCGTACTCGGCCTTCTCGTCGACCACGGTCAACCCCACCAGCAACTGGACCGCCGGCACCGTCGCCCTGACCGACGACGACAGCAACACCGCGCTCTTCACCGCCACGAACCTCAAGCCCGGCCAGACCGGCAGCAACTGCATCGCCGTCACCAGCACGGGCTCGCTCGCCTCGGCCGTCAAGCTCTACGGGACGGGCGCCGCCACGACCAACAACCTCGCGTCGAACATCACGCTGAGCGTCGTGCAGGGCACCGGCGGCGGCTTCGGCTCGTGCACCGGCTTCACCCCGCTCTCGGCGGGCTCGAGCCTCTACAACGGCACGCTGGCCGCCTTCGGCACCAGCTACACCAACTACTCCAACGGCGTCGGCACCTGGGCCCCCACCGGCACCGCGTCCGAGACCCGCACCTACCAGGTGACCTACACCGTCTCGAACACCGCCCCCAACACGACCCAGGGCGGCACCGCGAGCCTCGGCCTCACCTGGGAGGCCCAGAACAGCTGAGACCCGTCCCGCGGCTGACCCCCGCGTCACGGCGACACCGCACCAGCACCGCGCAACACCGCACCAGGCGGCCCGAGACCGCATCATCCGCACCACCCCCGAGCAGAGGCACCCATGAGCACGATCGACCTGAAGCTGCGGCCCACCACCGCGGCCGCGGCCTCGATCACCGTGCCCCTGGGTGCCTCTCGTCCGTGGCTCGACTGGACGCGCCTGGCCCTCGGCACCGCGTCACGCGTCGTGCTCTACTCGCTGCTCGGCCTGATGGTCTACGCGGCCGCTCCCGCCGCCCTCGGCTGGAGCCCCACGACCGTGATGACCGGCTCGATGGAGCCCCGCATCCACCCCGGCGACGTCGTCGTCGCGAAGCCCGTGGCGGCGTCCGACGTGCACCGCGGTCAGGTCCTCCTCTTCGACGACCCCGACCAGGCCGGGCACCTGCGGCTGCACCGCTACCACGACAACGGCCAGGCCGGGCAGATCGTCACCAAGGGCGACGCCAACCCGAGCGTCGACTCGACGCCGATCGACCGCAGCGCCGTCATCGGCGTCGGGTTCCTGCGCGTGCCGTACGTCGGAACGCCCTTCGTCTGGGCCGCGGCCCACCAGTACGGCCACCTGCTGGTCACCGGCGGACTGCTGATCCTCGTCGTCCTGCTCAGCCGCAACGACCGGTACCTGCTGCGTGACGAGCGTCCCGCGTCGCCTCGGGTGACCGCCCCCGCCGGCCGCCGCGTCCAGCGTCGTCGCGAGCGGCGCCTCCGTCGCCTGAGGACCGCAGGAGGCGCGATCGGCCTGGCAGCGATCGGTGGCGGTCTCGCACTCACCCTCGCCGTGTCCGGTGGCGCGCACGCCGCGTTCGCCGCCCCGACCGCCAACCCGACGTCGAAGCTGACCGCCGGCACCTACGACTGCCTCACCGAGACCTTCGTCGACAAGCCCGACTTCGCCTTCGCCTACAGCGAGGCGTCGGGGACGACGGCCGCCGACAGCTCGGGCAATGCCCGGCCCGGAACCCTCGTCGGCGGGGCGTCGTTCACCCCCGGGTCCTGTGCGGCCGACGACAGCCCGTACCTGACCCTCGACGGTGCCAGCGGGCAGGTCACGACGCCGACGTCGTTCACCGGTTCGAACAACCTCACGATCGAGACGTGGGTCAGGACGCGGACGACCGCGGGTGGCGAGCTCGTCGGTTTCGCGAACTCGCAGGCGGGCGCCCCCGGCTTCTACGACCGGCACCTCTACATGACGAACGCGGGCAAGCTCGTCTTCGGCGTGTACCCCAACACGGTCAAGACCGTCGTGTCGCCCCTGTCGTACAACGACGGCGCTTGGCACCACGTCGTCGCGACGCTCTCCAGCACGAACGGCATGACCCTGTACGTCGACGGCAAGAGCGTGGCCGCCGACACGGCCACCAAGAGCGCCCAGGCGTACACCGGCTGGTGGCGCATCGGTCAGCTGCCGTTGTCGGGCTGGACCTCGGCTCCGAGCAGCAACTACTTCGCCGGGTCTCTCGACAACACCCAGGTCTGGAACTCGGGCGTGCTGACGGCGACCGGCGTCGCGGCCCACTACAAGGCCGGACGCTGAGTCCGGAGACCCGCTCGCTCAGCCGGCCAGCGCCTCCTCGATCACCGCGACGACCTCGGGGGCGTCGGGCTCGGTCGTCGGACGGAACCGGTGCACGGCGCCGCCGGGCGTGATCACGAACTTCTCGAAGTTCCACTTCACGCGGCCGGCCTTGCCGTCGGCATCGGTGGCCTTCTTCAGCTCGGTGTAGAGCGGGTGCTCACCCCGACCGTTGACCTTGACCTTCTCCATCATCGGGAAGGTCACGCCCCAGGTCGCCGAGCAGTACTCCTCGATGGCCTCGCCGCTCGAGAGCTCCTGGAAGAACTGGTTGCTGGGGAAGCCCAGCACCGTGAAGCCCTGCTCGCCGTACTGCTTCTGCAGCGCCTCGAGCTTCTCGTACTGGGGCGCGAGGCCACAGCGGGAGGCCACGTTCACGACCATCACGACCTTGTCGGCGTAGGCGCCGAACGTGGTGGACTCGCCGCGGATCGTGGTCAGGGTGATGTCGTCGAGCGTCATGGGTCCGACCGTAGGCCCGCCCGCTGCGAGCCGGCCCTCAGGCACGTCGCCGAGCGACTGTCAACCCCCCTGGGATCGACTGGTGCGGGGTTTGGAGTGCGTGCAACAATTCGCTGAGATGGCTGCCCGCGACGACAAGATGCGCTTCGACGCGCGGGGGCGCGATCTCGACGAGGCGGTCGACATCCTGCAGGCCGGGTACAACGGCCGGGGTTTCCGCGTCGCTCCCACCGAGGCCCCTTTCTCGTTCCGCCACACCATCGTCGGCGACGGGGCCATGACCCTGCGGTCGACGATGTTCATGGGTCGCGTCGACGGGCAGGCGGCCGCGGGTGACGAGCACGTCGTCCACTGGCTGCTCGACGGGCGTTCCACGATCGACAACGGTCGCGACGAGGTGGCCGGAGCCGTCGGACGACCGATCCTCTTCCCCGAGGGGCGGGACTTCGAGTTCACCACCGAGGACGTCAACCAGAGCCTGCTCCACCTCTCCAAGTCGGTCGTCGACGAGGTCGCGGCCGAGCAGCACGGCATCATGCCCGGCACGCTCCGCTTCGACCACGCCGCCCCCGTCTCGTCCGCCGCGATGCAGGCCTGGCACGCCACGGTCCGTCTGATCGGACGCGCCTACCTGGGCTCGGGCGAGCCCAGCGACCTGATGCGCACCGAGATGGCCCGGATGGCCGCGGTGGCCCTGCTCGACACCTTCGCCCACACCTCGAGCCAGATGCCCGCGGCGTTGCTGGCACCGCGCAACGCGAGCCTCCGCCTCGCCGTCGAATACATGCACGCCAGCGCCCACCTGCCGATCTCGGCCGTGGACATCGCCCGGGAGGCGGGGCTCACCCCGCGCGGGCTGCAACAGGCGTTCAGTCGTCACCTCGACACCACGCCCACGGCCTACCTGCGCGAGATCCGCCTCGAGCGCGTGCACGACGCGCTGCGGGCGGCCGCCCCGGACGCCACGACCGTCGCCGACGTCGCCCGACACTGGGCCTTCGCCCACCTCGGCCGGTTCTCGGCCGCGTACCAGCAACGGTTCGGCGAGTACCCCCGCGAGACGCTGCACCGCGGCTGAGGTCGGGGGTGCCCGGAGCGTTCGGCCGCCTCGCCGCCGAGCGCGCCTCCCGGGCCGCTTCGCCGCCGAGCGCGCCTCCCGGGCTCGATCCGGCGGTCAGCGACCGATGGCGGCGAAGACGCGCAGGGCGCCCGGGACGACCTCGACCGTGACGGGCAGCGGCCCGACGCGCTCGCCGTCCGCGTAGGCGGCGACCCCGTCGGCCTCGATCACGCACCGACGCACGCGGTGCACGGTCACGTTCGGGTGGCTCAGGTGGGTGCCGCGGAACACGCTCGGGAACAGCCGGACGAACTGCCAGCGCGTCAGCCGCTCCACCACGAGCACGTCGAGCAGCCCGTCGTCGAGCACGGCGTCGGGCGTGACCTTCATGCCGCCGCCGAGCGACTGGCCGTTGCCGACCGAGATCAGGGTGCCCTCGACCGTCGAGGCGACCCCGTCGAGCTCGAGGCGGTACGAGATGCGCGGCAGGCGCACCAGCTCGATGGCGAGCGCGACGTCGTAGCGGCGGCGCCCCTTCGGCCAGCTCAGCCGATTGGCCCGCTCGTTCACGACGGCGTCGAAACCGGCCGAGACCATGCAGGCGAACCAGGTGGCCCGGCCGTCGGCCTGCAGCACGCGTCCGGCGTCGATCGTCGTCGGCTCGCCCTCGAGCAGCCGGACCAGGAGGCGCGTGGCCGCCTCGGCGTCGTCGTGGGGCAGCCCGAACGCCCGGGCCGTGTCGTTGCCGGTGCCGGTCGGCACCAGTCCCAGCGGCACGTCGGTGCCCGCGACGAGGTTGGCCCCGAGGTTCACCATGCCGTCGCCGCCGACGACGATCAGGGCGTCGGGACGCTCGCCGTGGTCGGGGTCGAGCTCGCGACGGGCGGCGGCCACGAGGTCGTCGTAGCTCGACTCGGTGAGCGGCACGACCGTGTGGCCGGCACCGCGGAGCCCGGCGAGCACCCCGTCGGCGAGGTGCTTCCGGCCGCCGGCGGAGGCGCCGGGGTTGATCGCCACGACCAGGCGGAGGGGCGTCGGGGTCATGGCGTCGATCTTGCCAGCCCCGCGCCCCTC
>NZ_LR733392.1:322683-365533 GCF_902506305.1 Frigoribacterium sp. 9N | reverse complement strand
GGCGGGGGGCGGAGAGGGCCTCTGGCGGGGTTCCGGGCACGGCACCAGAGGCGGTCGTCACGGCGGCCCTCGCGGCGGCCGACCTGGGAGACTGGACGGGCGGTCGCGGACGCTCCCGCGTGCGCACCAGGCCCGGGAGGACCACATGAACGGCGAGACCAACCGAGACGCGTGGCGGGACTCCGTCGAGACCTGGCTCAAGGGCGACGAGCGCAACGACGTCTTCGACGGCTACCTCGACTGGTACCGCGCGCCGGTGATGGCCGACACCGACGACTGGACCCGCGACTTCTTCGTGCTGCCGGCCGTCGGTTCGGACGTGCTGCACAAGCACGCGGGCTTCGTCGACGGCGACGCCGCCGTCTCGGTCGACGACACCACCTGGCGCGACCTCAGCACCCTGATCGGCGAGGCCTTCGCAACCTACGCCGCCGCCAAGGCCTAGGAGGCACGGGTCGCGTCAGTCGCGGAACGCGCGACCCGTCTGGCGGAGGGCGTGGGATTCGAACCCACGAGACATCTCTGCCCACTTGTTTTCAAGACAAGCTCCATCGGCCGCTCGGACAGCCCTCCCGGTGGCCGGACGAGCTACGCCGCCACGATGTGATCACTGCGCCACGTCTAAACGTGGTGTCGTGTTCAAGTCGTGGCGGGATGCACGCATCGGGCAACCGGGGCCGAGTCTACCGGCTCAGAGCGTCGCGAGCACCTCGGCGAGCCCGTCGTCCAGGTCGCTCGACGTCTGCTCGCTGGCCACCGCGGCGACGTCGTCGGGCGCCTGGCCCATGGCCACCCCGCGGCCCTCGGCCGCGGCCCAGCGCAGCATGTCGATGTCGTTGCGCCCGTCGCCGGCGGCCAGGACCTGCGACCGCGGCACGTCGAGCCACTGCCGCACGCGCTCGAGGGCGGTCGCCTTCGTGACGCCGTCCGGGGCGATGTCGAGCCAGGCCGTCCAGCCGACGTTGTAGTTCACGTGCTGGAGGCCCATGCGCTCGACGGCCGTGAGGAAGTCCTCGGTGTCGTGGTCGGGCGAGACGACGACCACGCGGGTCGCCGGCCGGCCGACGAGGTCGTCGAACTCGACCTTCTCGGCGTTCAGTGCCGCCGCCGCGGCGGGGAACGACCCGCAGTACCGCAGCAGCCCCTCTTGGTCTTCGACGGCGTACCCGGCCCCCGCATCGGCCAGGGCCTCGCGGATCGTCGACAGCACCTGGGTCGGGTCGAACTCCTCGACGTGCACGCGGCGGTACCCCGTCGGGGCCGACTCGTCACGGCCCAGGGTGATCGCACCGTTCGCGCAGACGACGTAGTCCGAGACGAGACCGAGACGCTCCATGACGGGCAGCGTCATCGACACCGAGCGTCCGGTCGCGATCATGACCTGGTGACCCTGGTCGTGGAGGCGCGTGATCTCGCCGAGGACGGCCTCGGAGATGGTGCCGTCCTCGGGCATGATCGTGCCGTCGACGTCGAGCGCGACCAGCCAGCGGTCGGCGGCGGCCACGGGCTCGTCGCCGGGCCGGGGTGCGGCGGCGGCCTGGCTCACGCGGCCGGCTCGATGACCTCGAGGCCACCGAGGTAGCCGCGCAGCGCCTCGGGCACGACCACCGAGCCGTCGGCCTGCTGGTGCGTCTCGAGGATCGCGACGAGCCACCGCGTGGTCGCGAGGGTGCCGTTGAGCGTCGCGACGGGGGCCGTCTTGCCGCTCTCGGTGCGGTAGCGGGTGTCGAGGCGGCGGGCCTGGAAGGTGGTGCAGTTCGACGTGCTGCTCAACTCGCGGTAGGTGCCCTGCGTCGGCACCCAGGCCTCGATGTCGAACTTGCGTGCGGCGCTCGAACCGAGGTCGCCGGCGGCGACGTCGATGACGCGATAGGTGAGGCCGAGGGCCTGCAGCATGCTCTCCTGGAACCCGACGAGGGCGTCGTGCTCGGCCTCTGCCTGGTCGGGGTGCACGTAGCTGAACATCTCGAGCTTGTTGAACTGGTGCACGCGCAGGATGCCCCGGTTGTCCTTGCCGGCCGCCCCGGCCTCACGGCGGTAGCAGGTCGACCAACCGGCGTAGCGGATCGGGCCCGCCTCGACGTCGAGGATCTCGTCGGAGTGGTAGCCGGCGAGCGCGACCTCGCTCGTGCCGGTCAGGTAGAGGTCGTCGGCGGGCAGGTGGTAGACCTCGTCGGCGTGGGAGCCCAGGAACCCGGTGCCGGCCATGACCTCGGGTCGCACCAGCGTCGGGGTGATCAGCGGCGTGAAGTCGTTCTCCAGGGCGAGGTCGAGGGCCATGTTCATCAGGCCGAGCTCGAGGCGGGCACCGATGCCGCGCAGGAAGTAGAAGCGCGAGCCCGAGACCTTGGTGCCGCGCTTGATGTCGATCGCGCCGAGCTTCTCGCCGAGGTCGGCGTGGTCGAGGGCCTCGAAGTCGAAGGAGGGGCGGGTGCCGTGCTCACGGAGCGTCACGAAGTTCTCTTCGCCGCCCGAGGGCACGCCGTCGATGATCAGGTTGCCGATGCCGCGCGCGGCCGCGTCGAAGACCGCATCGGCCTCGTTCGAGGCGGCCTGCGCCTCCTTCACGCGGGCGGCGAGCTGCTGCGCCTGCGCGACCAGGGCCTTCTTCTCGTCTTTCGGCGCCTTGGCGACGGTCTTGCCGAAGGCGTTCTGCTCGGCGCGCAGGTCTTCGAAGGCGGCGATCGCCGCGCGGCGGGCCTGGTCGGCCGCCACCGCGTCGTCGACCAGCGACTCGGAGTCGCCCCGGGCCCGCTGGCTCTGCTTGACGAGGTCGGGGGATTCACGAAGCAACTGGGGATCGATCACCCGCCCATCCTAAGCAACGGCACCGCGCGGCCGACGTTCTGCACAGAGCCTTCGCCTTCCCGTTACCTGACGGGGGTGCGTCCAATACGCTCGCCCCATGACCGCCACCTCCCCCTCCCCCGCCGAGCACGCCTCGGCATCCGAGCCCGAGACGGCTCGCCAGACCGCCGCGGTCGTCTACAACCCGATCAAGGTCGACCTCGACGCCATCAAGACGGCCGTCGGGCGCCACGAGTTCTCGAACGGCTGGGCCCCCACGACGTTCTACGAGACCAGCAAGGAAGACCCGGGCGGCGAGGTGACGAAGCAGGCCCTCGCCGAGGGCGTCGACATGGTGATCGCCGCGGGGGGCGACGGCACGGTGCGTGCCGTGGCCGAGGCCCTGCAGGGCACCGACGCGTCCCTCGCCCTGCTGCCCTCGGGCACGGGCAACCTGTTGGCCCGCAACCTCGAGCTCTCGCTCGACAACCTCGACGACTCGATCGCGACGGCGTTCAGCGGTCGCGACCGTGACATCGACCTCGGCGTCGTCGACGTCGAGCGTGAGGACGGCTCGCGCGAGACCAAGGCGTTCGTCGTCATGGCGGGCGTCGGCCTCGACGCGAAGATGCTCGCGAACACCAACGACGAGCTGAAGAAGCGCGTCGGGTGGCTCGCCTACGTCGACGCCATCGCCCGCGCGCTCCGCGACGACAACAAGATCGACGTCCGGTACGAGCTCGACGACCAGGGCCGCAAGTCGATGCGCGCCCACACGATCATCGTCGGCAACTGCGGCCTGCTGCCCGCCAACATCATGCTGCTGCCCGACGCGGCGATCGACGACGGCATCTTCGACATCGTCGCCCTGCGCCCCGAGGGCTTCTTCGGCTGGGTGCAGATCTGGGTCAAGATCGTGTGGGAGAACGGCGTCATGCGCCGCACCCAGGTCGGCCGCCGCATCCTCGCCGCCAACAGCCGCGAGGTGCGCACCCTGCGCTACAACAAGGGCAAGAAGCTCGTGGTCCGCCTCGACTCCCCCCAGGACTTCGAGATCGACGGCGACTCCGTCGGCAAGGTCGTCGCCCTGCGTGCGGTCGTCGACCCGGGCGGCCTGACCGTCCGCGTGCCGGCCGACGCCTGATCGGCACGGGCGGCCGGCCGAGCGAGGCCGGTCGTCAGCGCAGGCCGCTGATCAGCGCAGGCCGCTGATCAACCCGCGCAACCACTCGCGGGCGTCGACGAAGGCCTCGTCGTCGTACCGCGGCGAGACCTCGGCCGGGGCGCCGTCGGCACGAGGGTACGACCCGAGGAACATCACGCTCGGGCTGAAGCGCTTCAGCCCGAGCAGGGCGTCGGCCACGCGTTCGTCGAGCACGTGCCCCTCGAGGTCGATGACGAACCGATAGCGCCCGAGGGCGTCGCCGATCGGTCGCGACTGGATGAGGCTGAGGTTGATGCCGCGGGTCGCGAACTGCTCGAGCATGTCGACCAGGGCCCCCGAGCCGTCGGCCGGCAGCTCGACGATCAGGCTGGTCTTGTCGGCACCGGTCGCGGGCGGCACGGGCACCGTCCGGCTGACCAGCACGAAGCGCGTGACGGCCTGGTCGTTGTCGCCGATCTCGCGGGCGAGCACCTCGAGGTCGTGGTGGTCGGTGATGCCGGGAGGCGCGACCGCGGCGTCCGCGGAGCCCCCGGCGCCGCCCGGCTCGAGCAGCGAGGCGGCGGCGGCCACGTTCGACGAGGCCGGCAGGTGACCGTGGCCGGGCAGGTTGCGTTCGAGCCAGCGGTGGGTCTGCGCGTAGGCGACCGGGTGCGCGTTGACGACCCGCACCTCCTCGATGCGGGTGCCCGGCCGGGCGACGAGCACGAAGTTGACGCGCACCAGGTACTCGCCGACGATGCGGAGGCCCGGCACCGTGGCGAGGGCGTCCTGCGTCGCACTGACCCCGCCCTCGACGCTGTTCTCGATCGCGATCATCGCGGCCGTGCTGACGCCCGAGACGACGTCGGCCAGGGCCTCGCCGACGTTGTTGACGCTCTTCCAGGTGGC
This sequence comes from Frigoribacterium sp. 9N, assembly GCF_902506305.1. Lineage (NCBI taxonomy): Bacteria > Bacillati > Actinomycetota > Actinomycetes > Micrococcales > Microbacteriaceae > Frigoribacterium > Frigoribacterium sp. 9N. The sequence goes on along the minus strand of NZ_LR733392.1, from coordinate 360,693 downwards.
CCCGACGGCCTCGGGCACCTGCTTGAGCGCCGCCTCGGTGAACGTGCCCGCAGGCCCGAGGTAGCTGTAGGTCGTCGAGGAGGCGCGGGTCGGCATGACGAGGAGCCTACTGAGAGCCGCCCGGGCACCGCGACGAAGGTCGGCGGCGGGTGCCAGGATGTCCCCATGACCGACCGTGCCGGAACCCCCGCAGAAGCCAGCGACCTGATCGACCCCGAAGAGGTCACGTCCGCGTACTACGAACTCGTCCCCGACGTCGGCGAGGTCGAGCAGAAGGTCGTCTTCGGCACCTCGGGCCACCGCGGGTCGTCGCTCGACGCTGCCTTCAACGAGACCCACATCGCCGCCATCACGCAGGCGATCGTCGAGTACCGCGCGGGCCAGGGCATCACCGGCCCGCTGTTCATCGGGCGCGACACGCACATCCTGAGCGGCCCCGCCGAGCGCACCGCGGTCGAGGTGCTCACCGGCAACGACGTGAAGGTGCTGGCCGACGCCGAGGGCGGCTACGTGCCGACGCCCGCGCTCAGCCACGCGATCCTGGTCTACAACAACGACCCCGCGAACACCGACAAGGCCGACGGCATCGTCGTCACCCCCAGCCACAACCCGCCCCGCGACGGCGGCTTCAAGTACAACCCGCCCCACGGCGGGCCGGCCGACAGCGACGCCACGAACTGGATCGCGAACCGCGCCAACGAGATCATCGCCGCCGGCAACGTCGACGTGAAGCGCGGCGTCGGCACGCCCGGCCGGCACGACTTCCTCCGCGGCTACGTGGGCGACCTCGTCAACATCATCGACATCGACGCCATCAAGAAGGCCGGCGTGAAGATCGGTGCCGACCCGCTCGGTGGCGCGAGCGTCGAGTACTGGGGCGCGATCCGCGACGTCTACGGCCTCGACCTCACCGTCACGAACCCGGGCGTCGACCCCACCTGGCGCTTCATGACGCTCGACTGGGACGGCAAGATCCGCATGGACCCGTCGAGCCCCTCGGCGATGGCCAGCGTCGTGCGCCGCAAGGACGAGTTCGACGTCCTGACCGGCAACGACGCCGACGCCGACCGGCACGGCATCGTCACGCCCGACGGCGGCCTGATGAACCCGAACCACTACCTCGCGGTCGCCATCGACTACCTCTACACGCACCGCCCCGAGTGGCGCGACGACGCGGCCATCGGCAAGACCCTCGTCTCGTCGAGCATCATCGACAAGGTCGCCGAGTCGCACGGGCGTCGCCTGTGGGAGGTCCCGGTCGGGTTCAAGTGGTTCGTCCCCGGCCTGGTGGACGGCTCGGTCGCCTTCGGTGGCGAAGAGAGCGCCGGCGCGTCCTTCCTGCGCAAGGACGGCACCGTCTGGACGACCGACAAGGACGGCATCCTGCTCGCCCTGCTCGCGAGCGAGATCATCGCCGTCACCGGCAAGACCCCCTCGCAGCTCTACGCCGAACTGGTCGAGAAGTACGGCGACCCGGTCTACCAGCGGGTCGACGCGGCGGCGACGAAAGAGCAGAAGACCCGTCTGGGCAAGCTCGACGGCGACGCCATCGAGGCGACCGAGCTCGCGGGCGACCGCATCACGGCCAAGCTCAGCAAGGCTCCGGGCAACGACGCGGCCGTCGGCGGCGTCAAGGTCGTCACCGACAAGGCCTGGTTCGCGGCCCGCCCCAGCGGCACCGAGGACGTCTACAAGATCTACGCCGAGTCGTTCGAGGGCCCCGAGCACCTCGCCCGCGTCCAGGCCGAGGCGAAGACCATCGTCGACGCGGCGCTCGGCGCCTGACCCGCGCCTCCCGCACCGCCCGACGGGCGTGTTCGTGACGGACGGGCGACTTCGGTCGCCCTCGTCCGACGAACACGCCCGTCGTGCGGTTCGCGGGGCGAGCGGCGGGCAGGCGGCAGGGTCAGCCCGCGTAGTCGGGGGCGGCCGGCAGGCCGAAGAACTCCTCGAGCGTGGTGACGCCCGTGTCGTGCATCTCGGTGGCGAGGGGCACGCCCACGTACCGGAAATGCCACGGCTCGAAGGTGAAGCCGGTCACGGCGACCTTGTCGGCCGGGTAGCGCAGCAAGAACCCGAAGCGCCACGCGTTGGCCGCCAGCCACGTCCCCTGGGGCGTGTCGCCGAAGCAGGCCTGCAGCGCGCAACTGAGCGGCACGGGGCTGATGTCGAGGGCGAGCCCGGTCTGGTGCTCGCTGAATCCCGGACGGGCGCTCTGTGCATCGGCCTGTGCCTGCCCGAGACGTTGGACCCAGCCGGCGTAGACGCTCACCTGGGTGTCGTACGAGCGGTAGGCGCTCTGCACCTGGAACGCCCCGGCCCCCTCGGCCTCGCCCGCCCGGAACATCTCGACGACCGCGGCAGCCGCCTCGGCGCGGAGGGTCGGCGGGTTCTGGTGCGCCACGTCGGGCGTGACGAGATCGCCGGGGACGTAGTCGACCGGGTCGAGCGCGCGCAGCTTGTCGCTGACGACCCAGAGGCTGGCGGGGTCGTCGACCGACCGGGCCGCCTTGTCGAACGCGGGTGTCGTGGGGGACGTGGGAGGCGCCTCCTCGGTCGGGGTCGGGGTGGGGGTGAGCGTCGGCGAGACGGTCGCGGCCGAGGTGCTCGTGCTCGGCTCGGGCGCGCCCCCCGAGCACGCGGCCAGCAGGCCGGCCGAGAGGACGACGGCCAGGACGGTGGCCGCGGGGTGCGGCAGGGAGGGGCGGCGTGACATCGCGTCGAGCCTAGTCACGAGGAGCGGACCGACACGGACGGACGATTCCTCTTGTTGTCGGATGCTTGCCCGTGAAGTAACTTTGCGTACTGCGCAATTCCTCGTCGCGCCTCCCCCTTCCAGACAGAAGAGACACCATGTCGAGCGCCGCCTCCGCACCCACGACCACGGCCCCCGCCGAGCGCCAGGGCCTGATGACCCACCGCCAGATCCTGTACGTCATCTTCGGCCTGATGGCCGGCATGTTCCTCTCGGCCCTCGACCAGACGATCGTCGGCACCTCGATGCGGACGATCGCGGACGACCTCGACGGGCTCAGCCTGCAGGCCTGGGTGACCACCGCCTACCTGATCGTGTCGACCATCTCGACGCCCATCTACGGCAAGCTCAGCGACATCTTCGGGAGGCGACCGCTCTTCCTGATCGCCATCACGATCTTCTTGCTGGGGTCCGTCGCGGCCGGCTTCTCCGAGAGCATGTACCAGCTCGCCATCTTCCGGGCGATCCAGGGCATGGGCGCCGGCGGCCTCATGGCCCTGCCGCTGACGATCATGGGCGACATCCTGGCCCCGCGTGAACGCGCGAAGTACCAGGGCTACTTCCTCGCCGTGTTCGGCATCTCGAGCGTCATCGGCCCGCTCGTCGGCGGGCTGTTCGCCGGGGCCGACCAGATCCTCTTCGTCACCGGCTGGCGCTGGGTGTTCCTGATCAACGTGCCGATCGGCATCGTGGCGCTGTTCATCGTCGTGCGGTTCCTGCACATCCCGGGCCAGAAGCGTCGCGAGAACGTGCGCATCGACTGGTTCGGCGCCGCCGCCGTCATCGTGGCCGCCGTGCCGCTGCTGCTGGTGGCCGAGCAGGGCCGCACCTGGGGCTGGAGCTCGCCCGGGGCCTTCGCCTGCTACGTGATCGGGGCCATCGGCATCGTCGCGTTCGTCGTGATCGAGCGATCGATGGGCGACGACGCACTCATCCCGCTCAAGCTGTTCCGCAACCCCACCTTCTCGATGGCGACCGTGCTCGGCGTGCTCGTCGGGTTCGGCATGTTCGGCGCCCTGCTGACGGTTCCGCTGTACCTGCAGCTCGTGAACGGGGCGACCCCGACCGAGAGCGGCTTCCAGATGCTGCCGATGATCGCCGGCCTGATGATCTCGTCGATCGTCGCCGGCCAGCTCATCTCACGGACGGGCAAGTACAAGATCTTCCCGATCACGGGCACGGCGTTCATGGCGGCCGGGTTCTTCTGGTTCACGAACCTCTCGTTCGACAAGCCGTACTGGTTCATGATGGTCGGCATGCTGTTGGTCGGCCTGGGACTCGGACAGCTGATGCAGACCCTGACCATCGCCTCGCAGAACTCGGTCGGGGCCCGCGACATCGGCGTGGCCACGTCGGCGTCGACGTTCTTCCGACAGATCGGCGGGACGCTCGGCACGGCCGTGCTGTTCTCCGTGCTCTTCAGCCGCATCCCCCAGACGATCGCGGACGCCTTCGCCGACTCGAGCCTGCAGGGCCGTGCCCAGGCCGCCCTCGCCGACCAGTCGGTGCTGAGCGACCCGGCGAACGCCGCGATCCTCAAGCTCTACCAGGCGGCCGGAGGCGGCGACACGTCGCAGGTCGGCGGCGCACTCGACGGCAACACGTCGTTCCTCAACACGGCCGACCGCCGTCTCGCCGCGCCGTTCCTCGACGGCTTCGCGAACGCAGCCGTGACGGTCTTCTGGGTCGCCCTGGTGGTGGTGCTCGTGGCCTTCGTGCTGAGCTTCTTCCTCAAGGCCACGCCGCTGCGCCAGAAGTCGGCCATCGACGAGGCAGCCGACGACGCGCGGGCCGCCGTGGCCGCCGACGCCGAGCTCGCGGCGCAGGCCGCCGCCGCGCAGACCGGTTCGCTGGTCGCCCCCGACACGGGTTCGATCGACGTCGTGCCCGCGGAAGAAGGGCGGGGCGACACCTCGCCTCGGCGCTGATCGGGTGCCCGGCGCGACGTCCGCCCGGCACCCGATCCGCTCGAGCTGGTGTCGCGACACGGCAAGTGTCGGGTAGCGTTCCCTCGACGGCGCTTCGGTGCCGAACGGTTCGTCCCGCGTCCGGCGTTCCCTGCCCGTGAAGCTCACGCGGGAGGCGAGACGACCGAAGGCCGCACACCCACGGGGTGTGCGGCCTTTCTCCGTCATGGGACGCCCCACCGAATCGATTCCCTGCGTGAAGCTCTGGTCGACACGGCGGGACGCCTCTGCCCACTCGAGGCGGACGTGTCGAGCCTAGGACGGCCACGAGCCGCAGCACAGGGGTTGACAACGAGAAAAAACCTGGTCAGCAATGATTTTTTGCTAGACGGACTAGCGACGTGGGCTAGACTCCCCCTCATGCCCGATCAGCACGCCGCCGCCGCGCCCTTCGACGCGTCCGGCTATTGGTACAGCAGCAGCACCGAAGAGCGCGGCGTCACGGTGTTGAACACCCTCCGCGCCTACCGTGCCGCCGAGGTCGCGATGCGGGCCCGCACCCGCAAGTCGATGAAGATGAACGACACCGACCTCGCCGCCCTGCGGTTCCTGCTCCGGGCCCAGCGGCTCGGCGACCCCGTCAGCGCGAAAGAACTGGCCGCCCAGCTGAAGATCACCTCGGCATCGACCTCGGTGCTGATCAACCGCCTCGTCGCGAGCGGGCACATGCTGCGCCACCCTCACCCGTCCGACAAGCGCGGGGTCCTGCTGACCGCCACGGGCGACTCGAACACCGAGGTGCGCGACACCATGGCGGCGATGCACGCGCGCATGATCTCGACGGCCGAGTCGCTCGACGCCGACGAGGCGGCCGTGGTCGTGGGCTTCCTGCAGCGCATGACGGCAGCGATCGAGATCGACGACCACCACGTCGACGGCGATCCGGCCGACCGAGCGGGCACGGGCACAGGCACGGGCACGGGCACGGGCACGGGCACGGGCACGGGCACGGGCCACCATCCGTCCTAGCCGTTGAGCGAACAACTGGTGAACTGACTAGATCGACTAACCATCGACGTGACAGTCTGACCGCACGACGCCGATTCACGGCGGTGTCGTGACCGTCCGAAGTCCCACCGTTCCGCCAGGCATCGCAGGGGTGCCGGAGACGAGCCGAACATGACCACGATCGACGTCGCTCGCAGCGACCGCACCACCTCCACCCGCAGCGCCTTCTCCGAGGTGCGCGACACCGCCCGCCGACGAACGCTGGCCGTCATCGCGACGGCTGCCACCGGCGCGAGCGTCAGTCTCGTGGCCGCCCTGCTCCTCGCGCTCGGCGTCATGCGATGACGAGCCCGTCGGGCTTCTCCGCCCAGCAGATGCAGGGTCTCACCCACGAGCAACTGGTGTCGTTCGTCCGCGGGTCGGTGACGACGGCCGTCTCGGCCGCCGACCTGCACGCCGTCAGACCGACTCGACCTGCGCCGACGGGAGCCGTCTGCGCATGACGGCCACCGCCTCCTCGTTGCTGTCGACGAGCAGGTAACGACGACCGAGGGCATCCGCCACCGCCCCGGTGGTGCCGCTGCCGGCGAAGAAGTCGAGCACCCAGTCGCCTTCGCGGCTGGAGGCCTGCACGATGCGACGCAACACGCCCTCGGGCTTCTGCGTCGGGTAGCCGGTCTTCTCGCGACCGGTCGGCGACACGATGGTGTGCCACCACACGTCGGTCGGCAGCTTGCCCCGGGCGACCTTCTCGGGCGTGACGAGCCCCGGGGCCATGTACGGCTCGCGGTCGACGCTCGTCGAGTCGAAGTGGTACTTCGTGGGGTCTTTCACGTAGACCAGGATCGTGTCGTGCTTGGTCGGCCACCGGGTGCGACTCTTGGCGCCGTAGTCGTAGGCCCAGATGATCTCGTTCAGGAAGCAGTCCCGCCCGAACAGGGCGTCGAGCAGCACCTTCGCGTAGTGCGCCTCGCGGTAGTCCAGGTGCAGGTAGAGGGTGCCGTCGGGGGCCAGCAGCCGCCAGGCCTCGGCCAGGCGCGGTTCGAGGAACGACCAGTAGTCCTCGAAGCGGTCGTCGTAGCCCATCAGGTCGCCCCGGATGCGCTCGTACCGCACGCCCTTGAAGCCCGCCACCGAGGTGGTCGAGTCCTCGGCGCTGCGCACGGACGTCGTCGACCGGCGACGCTGCTGCCGTCCGGTGTTGAACGGGGGGTCGAGGTAGACGATCGTGAACCCGCCGTCGGGCAGCTGCGCCGTGACGTCGAGGGCGTCGCCGTGGACCACGAGGCTCGGGGAGGCGGTGGTCCAGTCGAGGGGCATCCGACCATTCTGCTGCCTGGCGGGCACCGACACGCGCCCGACTCCCGGCCCGGGGCGCGTAGCGTGTCGGGATGACCACCGAGGTAGAGAACCGCCCCACCCAGAACCAGTACGCCCTCGTCGAGGACGGCGAGACGATCGGCTTCGCGGCCTACGACGTCGCCGGCCACGAGATCCGCTTCACCCACACCGAGATCGACCCCAGCCGACGATCCGCCGGCCTCGGGGCCCGGCTCGTCCAGGGCGCCCTCGACGACGTGCGCGCGAACACCGACCTGCGCGTCGTGCCGCTCTGCCCGTTCGTGGTCGACTTCGTCGAGGACCACGTCGACTACCGCGAGCTGCTCGACCGCTGACCGCGGTGCGGCCGCCGAGGCGACCACGGCGAGACCTCTGAGCCGTACCCCCGGCAGGAGGCGCGGGTCGCCTCGACGGCGCCCCTCACGTGCTCAGGGCACGCGCGCCAGCCACTCGGGCGTCGCGAACTTCGAGGTGACGAGCTGCTCGGCCTTCTCGAGTTCGGCCTCGGTGACGTGGCCTTCGGTCGCCCCGTAGAGGCCGGTGAAGGTCTGCTTGAGCCGCTCGATGATCTCGGCGCGGGACAATCCCGTCTGGCTCCGGAGGGGGTCGACGCGCTTGGCGGCGCTGGTGGTGCCCTTGTCGCTCATCTTCTCGCGGCCGATGCGCAGGACCTTGACCATCTTGTCGCCGTCCATGTCGTACGACATGGTGGCGTGGTGCAGCAGGGCCCCGTTGCCCAGGCGCTTCTGCGCAGCCCCGCCGATCTTGCCCTTGGCGCTGGTGATGTCGTTGAGCGGCTGGTAGAAGGCGTCGATGCCGAGCGACTTGAGCGCCGTGATGACCCACTCGTCGAGGTACGCGTACGAGTCGGCGAAGCTCATGCCCTGCACGAGCTCCCCCGGGGCGTAGAGCGAGTACGTCACGATCGACTGGGCGTCCATGAACATCGCACCGCCGCCGCTGATGCGGCGCACGACCTCGAAGCCGTGGGTCGAGGCGGCGTCGAGGTCGACCTCGTTCTTCAACGACTGGAAGCTGCCGATGACCACGGCGGGCTGGTCCCACTCCCAGAAGCGGAGCGTGGGCCCGCGGCGGCCCGCTCCGACCTCTTCGGTGAGCACCTGGTCGAGGGCGAGGTGCACGTTGGGCGACACCGGGGCGTCGTGGATGATCTGCCAGTCGTAGTCGCGCCAGTCGGTCGCCTTCGAGAGGCTGCGGCGGATCGCCACGGCGATCGCCTCGGGCGAGAAGCCGAGCAACACCGCGTCGGCCGGCAGCCCCTGCTTGATCGTCGCCGCGATCGTCGCCGCGTCGGACTCGACCGGCAGGCCGTTCACCGCCCGGTCGACGGCGTCGAGCGCCGTGTCGGGCTCGAGGAAGAAGTCACCGGCGAGACGGAACCCGGCGATGCGCCCCTCTCTGACGTCGAGGTCGACGACCACGAGCTTTCCGCCTGGGACCTTGTACTCACCGTGCATGGTCGCAGCCTATGCCTGGTGCCCCACGCGGTCGTCGAGCCACCGCACCAGGTCGGCGACGACCTCGTCGCGGTTGGTCTCGCGGAACACCTCGTGCCGGGCGCCCTGGTAGACCACGAGCTCGACGTCGCTGAGCCGACTGCGGTTGACGTACGCGTCGGCGAGCTTGCGGGCGCTGGCCTCGCCGCCGAGCGGGTCGTCGTCGCCGACGAGGACGAGCACGGGGAGGTCGCTCGCGAGCCGGGTCGAGGGGCGACCCATCAGCCGCAGCGTGTCGGCCGTGCCGAAGAGCTGTCGGGCCGTCGCCTGCACCGACAGGGGGTCGGCCGCCATGGCGTCGACCACGGCCTGGTCCCGGCTGAGCCACTCGTAGCCGGTGTCGCCGAGGTGGGCGTGCCGGGCGTTCAGGTCGCCCGCGTTCATGCTGCCGGGCATGCGGTAGGCCGTGCCGCTCAGGACGACGGCGTCGAACCGGTCGGAGCCCTCGTCGACGAGCTTCTGCGCCATCAACGAGCCCCACGAGTGCCCGAGCAGCACGAGCGGCGAGCCGGGGTTCTCGGAGCGCGCGATGCCCGTCAACCGGACCACCGCCTCCATCGCCCCGCGCAGCCCCGACGGGCCGAGGCGGCCGAGCTTCGTGTGGTCACCGCCCCACTGGCCGAGGCCGGTCTCGCCGTGACCGAGGTGGTCGTTCGCGTAGACCGTGTAGCCGGCGCGCACGAGGTCCTGCGCGAGGTCCTCGTAGCGCAGGGCGTACTCGCCGAGGCCGTGGGCGAGCTGCACCACGGCCTTGGGCGACGCCGCCTTCCAGACGTAGTAGTGCACGGTCACGCCGTGGGCATCGGTGAACTCGTAGTCGCCTCGGGCGGCGGAGAAGGTGGGCACGGAACCAGTCTCCCATCACGGGGCCCGGCAGGCCTGGCCGGGCCGGGCCTGGCACGGCCGGGCCCCGTCCCGTCAGCGGCGGGCGTCGACGTCCGTGCGCACCACGCCGAACGCCTGGTCGAGGTCGACGTCGACCTCGGTGCCGTCGTCGAGGCGCACGTCGACCTCGTAGGCCACGCCGGTGTCGTCGCTGCGGTCGGCGTCGGTCACCGTGCCCCCACCGGCGGCGGCGAGGGCGGCGGCCGCGGCCCGGTCGTAGTCCGCGCCGGTCAGGTCGTCGTCACGGGCCGAGTCGTCGCGGGTCGAGTCGTCGTTGGCCGAGTCGTCGCGCCCCGGACCGGCGACGGGCGTCGGGGTGGCGTCCGACCCGAGCGAGTCGTCGTCGTCGTCGCGGTCGTCGCCGGCGACGGGCGTCGGGGTGGCACCGGACCCGCGCGAGTCGTCGTCGTCGACGCTGCTCGAGGTGACGGAGTAGTCGCCGTCGAGCAGCACCGTCGCCTCGCGACCGTCGGGCAGGACGACCTCGACCTCGTAGCCGACGAGTCCGTCGTCGAGGGTGTCGACCTCGGTCACGGTGCCGCCGCCGGTCTCGGCGAGCGCCGCCTCCTGGGCCCGGTCGCGGGTCTGCACGGACACGCCGTCGTCGAGGCCCGAGGCGAGGGCCACGCCGCCGCCGCCCAGCACGAGGACGCCCGCGATTCCGCCGGCGATCAGCAGGGACTTCTTCTTGGTGAGGGTGTTCTTCAGCATGGTTCGCTCCGTTCGTGGGGCCGCCGGGCGGCCGGGTCTGTCGCTCTCTCGAGCCGATGGACCCCACTCTCGCGAGAGGGCACTGAAGCGGTCCTGAAGCGACCTGAAGATCCGTTCAGGAGGCGCGGGTCGCGTCACCGGAGCGGGCGGGTCCACGTGCCCCTCGGCGGGTCGGCGCGCACCCGCCCCGCAGGGCGGGAACCCGCCGACCACCCGGTGGGGCGCTCGGGTCAGGCGGGACCGGCGGGGAGGTGGACCACGAACCGGGCACCTCCGAGAGGCGAGGCCGTGGCCGACACCGCGCCTCCGTGGACCCGGACGATCTCGCGCACGATGGCGAGCCCCAGTCCGCTGCCGCCCGCGTCGCGGGCGCGGGCCTCGTCCAGGCGCACGAACCGGTCGAACACCCGCTCGCGGTCCGCCTCGGCCACCCCGGCGCCGTCGTCGTCCACGGTGAGGACCACGCCTCCGTCGCGCTCGGCGAGGGCCACGGCGACGCGGGCGTCGGCGTGCCGGGCCGCGTTCGCTACGAGGTTGTGCACGACCTGGCCGAGCAGCCCCTCGTCGCCGTCGACGCGAGCCGGGCCGACGGCCGTGGCGTCGACGGCGAGCGGCCCCCGACCGTCGGGACGGGCGACGCCGCGCAGGCGAGCGGTCTCCGACACCACGAGGTCGTCGAGGTCGACCGGGCGGCGGGTCACGCCCAGGGCGCCCTCGTCCGCCCTGGCGAGGACCAACAGGCCCTGCACGAGCGCCGTCAACCGCGCCTCCTCGCCGAGCACGGTGCCGGCCAGGGCCGCGCCGTCGATGCTGCCGGGGTGCAGCAGCGCGACCTCGGCGTGCTGCCGGATGGTGGCGAGCGGCGTCTTCAGCTCGTGCGAGGCGTCGCCGACGAAGCGTCGCTGGGCCGTCGCCGACGAGTCGAGCCGGTCGAGCATCCCGTTCAGCGTGCGGGCGAGGCGGGCGATCTCGTCGCCGCCGCCCGGGTCGGGCAACCGGTGCGACAGGCTCTGGGCCGTGACCGTGTCGACCTCGCGGCGCATCGACTCGACCGGGCGCAGGGCACGGCCCACGACGAGCCAGGTGGTGACGCCGAGCACGAGCAGGGCCACCGGGATCGCCACGCCGAGCGTGACGAGACTGGCCGAGGAGGCGGTGCTCGCCTCCTCGAGGGAGCGCGCGGCCACGACGCCGTACCCGGTCGTGACGACCCGGGCGGGGACGGGGGTGGCGTCGTCGGCGGAGGACGTGGCGTCGTCGTCCGCCTCGCCGTCGTCGGAGCGCGAGCCGCCCGACCCGGAGTCGTCGTCGGCGTCGTCGTCGTCATCCGTGGGGGTCGGCGTCGGGGTCGGGGTCGGGGTCGACGCGGCCGGCGTCGGCGTCGCGGTGCTCTCGACCCCGACGTCCTCGCGTTCGACGACGAACTCGTCGCCGTCGAGCGAGACCCGGTCCCCCGAACCGGACGAGGCGATCGACGAGGCGACGTCGGCGAGGTCGTCGTCGCCTCCCACGGCGAGCACGCGCCCGGACGCGTCGGTCACGACGACCAGGGACCCGTCCGTCTCGCCCGCGACGGCCACGCTCGGCGTCGAACCGATCGCGAGGGCCGACACGGCGCGGTCCACGTCGGCCGAGGCGGCCTGGCGCGGGGCGTCGGCGAGCACGGCCTGTTGCACGAGCGCGAAGACGAGGGCGAACACCCCGAGGGTCAGAGCCACGGCGAGCACGGCGGCCACGGTGATGCGCGACCGCAGCGACGCCCGTCTCACCCGTCGCGGCCCGATGACGGCGGACGGCCCGGGCCCGGGAGCCGGGACGCGAGGGGCCCGCTCAGCCACCCCGCGCCTCCAGACGGTAGCCCGCCCCCCGGAGCGTGACGATGGCTTCTCGGCCGAACGGCCGGTCGACCTTGTTGCGCAGGTGACGCACGTACACCTCGACGATGTTGGGGTCGCCCTCGAAGTCGTCGTTCCAGACGCCGTCGAGCACCTCGCGCTTGGTCACGACGCTGCCGGCGTGACGCATGAGGAACTCGAGCACCGCGAACTCACGGCTCGTGAGCTCGACCTCGACGTCGCCGCGGTGGACGCTGCGCGAGGCGGGGTCGACGCGGAGGTCGCCGGCCTCGAGCACGACCGGTCGTTCGCGGGCGCCACGGCGGACCAGGGCGCGCAGCCGGGCGAGCAACACGGCGAACGAGAACGGCTTGGTGAGGTAGTCGTCGGCGCCGGTGTCGAGGGCCTCGACCTGGTCCCACTCGCCGTCCTTGGCGGTCAACACGATGACGGGGGTCCAGTCGCCTCCCTCGCGCATCGCCCGGCACACGGCGTAGCCGCTCATGCCGGGCAGCATGATGTCGAGGACGACCACGTCGTAGCTGCCCTCACGGGTCCGCCAGAGCCCATCGGTGCCGGTCGCCGCGACGTCGACCGCGATCCCCTCGGCCTCGAGCCCGAGCCGCAGACCCTCGGCCAGGGTCGCCTGGTCCTCGACGACGAGCACGCGCACGGGGCCTCCCTCGGTCGCGCCGGGTGCGCGTCGTGCCCATCATGGCGGGAGCGCGCTGAAGCCGGGCTGAAGCGGACCGGCCGCGGAGGCGCGGCGCAGGACTCCCCGCACCGCGCCTCCTGAGGGACCGTCGTCAGTGCGCCGAGTAGCCGCCGTCGACGAGGTGGTAGCTGCCCGTGACGAACGACGCCTCGTCGCTCAGCAGGAAGAGGACGAGCGCCGAGACCTCGGCGTCGGTCCCGAGGCGACCGGTCGCGTGCTGCGACTCGAGGTACGAGAGCGCGTCGCCCTCGAGCGAGGCGCGGACGAGGGGCGTGTCGATGAAGCCGGGGCCGACCGCGTTGGTGCGGACGCCGCGCTTCGAGTACTCGAGCGCGGCGACCTTGGTCAGGCCGACCAGGGCGTGCTTGCTCGCGACGTAGGCGGCGTTCTGGGCGATGCCGACCGAGCCGAGCACCGAGCTCATGTTGACGATCGACCCGCCGCCCGCCTCGACCATCGCGGGCAGCTGGTAACGCAGGCCGTAGAAGACGCCGTCGAGGTCGACCGAGCGGACGCGGTCCCAGGCGGCGATGTCGTACTCGCCGATGTCGGCGGCGGGGGCGCCGATGCCCGCGTTGTTGACCGCGAGGTGGAGGGCACCGTAGGTCGTCTTCGCGAACTCGACGGCCGCCTCGGACTGCTCGGGCTTCGCGGTGTTCTGCTCGAACGCCACGGCCGTGCCGCCCGCGGCGACGATCTGGTCGACGACGCCCTGGGCCGCGTCGAGCTTGATGTCGGTGACGACCACCGATGCCCCCTCGGCCGCCAGGGAGCGCGAGATCGCGGCGCCGATGCCGCTGCCTCCGCCGGTGACGAGTGCCGTCTTGTCGCTGAACCGTGCCATGGTGCGTGCCTTCCTCGTTCGTGGGCCGACCGTCGGGGCCGGTCGGGCTCGTCGACGAGCCCGTCTGCGAACGTACGCCCGCAGGGACCCATGAGCAACAGGTGTCGTCTTGATCCGGGCCGATCTCGTGCAGTCCGTGCACCTTCGCTCGTTCGGGGGCAGGGTGGCGGGATGACCTCCCCCACGTCCTCTGCTCCGTCCACCGCCGTCCTCTTCGACATCGACGGCACCCTGGTGGACTCGAACTTCGCGCACGTCGCCGCCTGGTCGCGGGCCTTCACCGACGTCGGCCACCCCGTCGACAGCTGGCGCATCCACCGGTCGATCGGCAAGGACTCGTCCCTGCTGGTCGAGGGGCTGGTCGGGAAGGACGCCGCCACGCGCCTCCTCGACGACGTCAAGGACGCGCACTCACGCCACTACGCCGAGCACCTCGGCGAGCGGGGCGACCTGCACGTCTTCGAGCGGGCGACCGACCTGCTCGCCGAGCTCGCTCGCCGGGGGAACGGCGTCGTGCTCGCCACGAGCGCGCCCGAGGAGGAGCTGACGGCGCTGCGCGACCTGCTCGACGTCGAGGACGCCCTCTGGGCCGTCACCTCGAGCGAGGACGTCGAGACCGCGAAACCCGACCCGGGCATCGTCGAGGTCGCCCTCGACAAGGCGGACGTGCCGGCCGAACGCGCCGTCATGGTCGGCGACGCCGTGTGGGACGTCGAGGCCGCGCACCGGGCGGGCGTGACCTGCATCGGCGTGCTGAGCGGCGGCTTCTCCCGGGCCGAGCTGGTCGAGGCGGGAGCCGAGGAGGTCTACGACGACGTGGCCGATCTGCTCGCCCGACTCGACGAGAGCGTGATCGGTCGGCTCGGACGCGACTGAGGCGGGGCGGGCCTGGCAGGCAGGGCGGGCGGGGCGACCTCGGCGACCGCCACCGCGCCTCCTCGCCCGTCGGGCGTGCCCCGGCTCAGGCCGCGATGCCGGCTCAGGCCGCGGTGCCGACTCAGGCCGCGGTGCCGCCGACGTTGACCATCCAGTGCTGGCCGAAGCGGTCGTCGAGCATGCCGAACGAGTCGCCCCACGGCGCCTGCGACAGGGCCTCGTGCACGGTGCCGCCCTCGGCGAGCGCGTCGAACCATCCAGTCAGCGTCTCGGCGTCGTCGGGTCCGCCGAAGAGCGAGAGCGACACGCTGCTCGCCTCCTCGAGCGGGTACGAGTCGGGGCGGTCCGCCCCCATCAGCAGCAGGCCCGACGGCGTGGCCAGCTGGGCGTGCATGACCTTCTCGGCCTCGCCGGGGGTGCCCACGCCGAACTCGCCGAAGGTGCTGAAGGTGGGGCTGCCGCCGAAGACGGAGGCGTAGAAGTCGAACGCCTCCCTCGTCTCGGAGCGGAACGCCAGGTACGGGGTGAGCTGCACGGTCACGGGGTCCTCCTCGGGTCACGGCGCCGGTCGGCGTCGAGCCCAGGGTGGCACCGCCCGGTCCGGCGCACCAGCCCCGGATGGACGGCAGGAGGCGCGGGTCGCGCCCCCCGGGGTCGGGTCGCGTGGGTGCGCCCCCCGCCCCGGGGGTCAGGTCGCCGGGGTGCCGCCTCGCGACGACGCCCACACCTGCACGGCCAGACCGGCGGCGATGAACCCGAGCATCAGCGCGCCCATGACCACGGCCGTGCCGCCGAGTGCCCCGGCGAGCGGGGTAGCGGCACCGCCGAGCCCGAACTGCAGCCCACCCGCGAGCGCGGCGGCCGTGCCGGGCGCGCGGTGCCCGAGCGCCTGCGTCAGCGTGATCGACCCGGGGATGACCCAGCCCCAGCCCGCCGTCACGAGGGCGAGCGCGGGCCAGATCAGTGCCGGGCCGACGCCGGTCAGCGCACCGACGAGCACGAGGGCCGAGCCCACGGTGCAGGTGACGAGGCCGGCGGTGAAGAGGTGGTCCTCGGCGAAGCGCCCGACGAGTCGGCGGAACACCAGGGTCGAGGCGATCATGCACGACGCGTTCGAGGCGAAGACGAGCGTGTAGAGGCCCTCGCCGAAGCCGTACTGCTCCTGGAAGACGAACGACGACGTGGCGATGTACGAGAAGAAGCCGATCGTCGCGGCGCAGCCCGTCACGAGGTACCAGCGGAAGCGCGGCATCGCGAGCAGCGTGCCCATCCGTCGCAGGGACGCGAGCAGCGAACCCGCACCCGGCTCGGGATCGACGAGCGTCTCGGGCAGGCGCCGCCCGGCCGCCCAGGTCAACGCGGCGCCGAGCACCGCCAGCACGACGAACGTCGCCCGCCAGCTCGACACCGAGAGCACGACGCCGCCCACGAGCGGCGCGACGACCGGACCGACGGCGTTGATCGCGGCGAGCGTCGCGAAGAGCCTGCTGCGCACGAGGCCCGTCGTCGAGTCCCCCACCATGGCCCGTGCCGCCACCGAGCCCGCCGCGCCGCCGAGACCCTGCGCGACACGTGCGACGACGAGGGTGGCCGCGTCGGGAGCCACGGCGCAGGCGAGGGAGGCGAGGGCGAACAGGACGGTCCCGCCCAGCAGGATGCGCCTCCTGCCCCGACCGTCGCTGATCGGCCCGATCACGATCTGCCCGACCGCGAACGCGACGAGGAACGCCGTCAGGCTGAGCTGCACCTCGGCCGTCGACGCCCCGAGGTCGCGCGCGATGGCCGGCAGCGCGGGGATGTACATGTCGGTCGCGAAGGGCGAGATGCCCACGACGATCGCCACCGTCAGCACGGCTCCCCTCGCGGACAACCAGGAGGGGCGGCTCGGCTCGGCCGGGACGTCGTCGTCTCTCATCGGCTCGAGCCTAGGCGCGGGGCGCCCCGAGGGGACGCGTCGCACCCGGACCGCGACCAGACGTTTACTTAGCCGAACTAAACGAGTATCGTGGCCCGGCGATGACCGACTCCGCGCCTCCTGCCCCCTCCGCCACCCGGGCCGTGCCGCACGCCCACCTCGCGACCGACGTGCGCGGCGCCGTGTTGCGGCTCGCCCGCCGCCTGCGCCAGCAGAAGGCCGACGCCGACGTCACCGACGCCCAGATGGCCGCCCTCGGCTACGTCGTGCAGAACCAACCGCTGACGATCGGGGCGCTGACCGCCCACGAGGGCGTCACTCCCCCGTCGATGAACCGCACCGTCGGCAAGCTCGTCGACGCCGGGCTGCTGCGTCGCACGGTCGACGACGACGACAAGCGCCGCGTGCTGCTCGAGACCACCGAGGCCGGCGCCGCCTTCGTCTTCGAGACGCGTCGACGTCGGGACGAGTGGCTCGTGCCCCGCCTCTCGGCCCTCACCGCCGACGAGCGCCGCACCCTGGCCGACGCCACCGAGATCCTGCGGAAGCTGACCCGCTCGTGAGCGCCATGTTCCGCAGCCTGTCGCTGTTCAACTACCGCCTCTGGTTCGCGGGGGCGCTCGTGTCCAACATCGGCACCTGGATGCAGCGCACGGCACAGGACTGGCTCGTGCTCACCGACCTGACCGACAACGACGCCACGGCCCTCGGCATCACCATGGCGCTGCAGTTCGCCCCGCCGATCCTGATGGTGCCGATCACGGGGCTGATCGCCGACCGGTTCGACCGGCGGCGGCTGCTGATGGTCACGCAGCTGAGCATGGGCCTGCTCGGGCTCGGCCTGGGCGTGCTCGTCCTCACCGACAGCGTGCAGCTCTGGATGGTCTACCTCTTCGCCCTGCTGCTCGGCGTCGCGGCCGCGATCGACGCCCCGGTGCGGCAGAGCTTCGTGTCCGAACTCGTGCCCCCCGGCCACCTGACGAACGCGGTCAGCCTGAACTCGGCGTCGTTCAACGGCGCACGCCTGGTCGGCCCCGCGGTCGCCGGCGTGCTGATCGCGACGATCGGCACGGGGTGGGTGTTCCTGATCAACGCCGGCTCGTTCGCGGCCGTGCTGCTGTCGTTGCGGTTCATCCGGGTCGCCCAGCTCGAGCTGAAGCCGGCCGTGTCGCGGGCCAAGGGCCAGATCCGCGAGGGGTTCCGGTACGTGCGCGAGAGGCCCGACCTCGTCGTCGTCTTCGTCATGGTCTTCGTCATCGGCACCTTCGGCCTGAACTTCGCCATCTTCACCTCGACCATGGCCAGCGTCGAGTTCGGCGTCGACGCGAGCGGGTTCGGCCTGCTGTCGTCGGCGATCGCGGTGGGGTCGCTGGTCGGCGCCCTGCTCTCGGCCCGACGCGAGAAGCCGCGCTGGCGGGTGCTCGTCACGGCGGCCCTGGCCTTCGGCGTGACCTGCCTGGTCGCCGCCGTCATGCCGACCTACTGGAGCTTCGCGGCCGTGCTCGTCACCGTCGGACTCGCCTCGATCACCCTGATGACGACGGCGAACGCCACCGTGCAGCTGACCACGGCACCCCGCATGCGCGGGCGCGTCATGGCGCTCTACATGGCCGTCTTCACCGGCGGCACGCCCCTCGGCGCACCGATGGTCGGCTGGGTCGCGAACGTCGCCGGACCGCGCTGGGCCATCGGCGTCGCGGCGGCGTCGGGCTTCGTGGCGGCCGGCGTCGCGATCGTCTGGCTCGTCCGCGGGCAACACCTGCGGGTGCGCCGCGTCCGTGGGGGCGAGCCCGAGCCCGTGACCGGAGCGCTGCCCGTGCTCGGGGCGGGCCGGTTCCACTACCGCCTGCAGCACGACGGCGACGCGGCCGCCGTCCGGGCGCGCGACGAGACCGCGGCCGAGCTCGCCGTCGACGAGGGCACGGCGACGCGACCGTCCTGACCGGGAGGCGCGGCGCCGGCGGGTCAGAGGCGCGCGTAGACCAGCAGGGACGCGAGCAGCACGACGAACGGCGCGATCAGCAGCACGTTGAGCAGCTTGTGCTCGACCATCACGGCGACCCACTCGCGCAGGAAGGCGCTCGGCACGTAGTACGCGGCGGTGGGCGCCCCGACCACGTCGGCGCTGCTGCCGGCGTCCCGCGCCAGCAGCGCGGCGCGCAGCACGTGGTAGTTGTTCGTCACGACCAGGGTCGACCCGGTCCGACCGGCGTCGGCGAGCACCTTCCCCGACAGCACGAGGTTCTCGCGGGTCGAGCGCGACTCGGTCTCGGGCAGCACGTCGGCCGGGTCGGCCCCCTGGGCGATCAGGTACTCCGCCATCGCCTCACCCTCGGGCCGGGGCTCGTCCGAACCCTGCCCGCCCGACGGCACGAGCACCGGCCGCCTCACGCCCTCGGGGGTCGCGCGGTAGATCGCCAGCGCCCGGTCGAGGCGGCTGCGCAGCAGCGGCGGCACCTCGCCGCGGATCAGTCCGGAGCCGAGCACGATCAGGGCGTCGGGCTGCTCGCGCACCCGGGGTCGGGCGTAGACGAGCGACCACAGGGTGAACGCGGCGAACGTGAGCGCGGCGTAACCGGTGACGAAGACCACGACGATGCCGAGCCCCACGGCTGCGTCCTGGAGGGCCGCGACGTCCGACCGGCGACCGGCCTCGACGATCACGACGACGAGCAACGGCACGCCGATCAGCGCGATGCCGACCAGCAACGACAGCAGGTTGCCGAGGCTGCGCCCTTCGGACCGGAGCATGGTGACGCCGTTCGCCATCGCGAAGACGGCGAGCGCGAGGACGAGCAGGGGCACGAGCGCCACGGCGACGAGGAACACGAAGACGAGCGGCGGGAACGCCGCGACGAGGACGTTCGCGGCGGCGACGACTCCGAAGCCCCCGGCCATCAAGAGGAACACCCCGTTGCGGAACCGGCGGGCGTCCCGCCGACGCGACGCGGCGAAGAGCAGCAGGAAGACGACGGCGATGCCGGCCGAGATCGCGGTCATGAGCAGAGGCTACCCACACGAGACCCCGGGGAGGCGCTCGGACCCCGCGCGCGGGAGGTCTCGGCGAGTTCCTGGGGTCTCAGGACGGGAGCCGCACGGGCGCGAGCCGCGCCGGCGCGAGCCGCGCGGTCAGCGGTCGAAGAGGTTGCCGAGGCCGGGGATCTGGAAGCCCTCGCCGAGGTTGCCGAGCTGGTCGCCCAGCCCACCCACCTGCTCGCCGAGTCCGCCGACCTGCTCGCCGAGTCCGCCGAGGTACTCCTCGCCGCCCGCGGTCAGGCCGTCCAGCCCCTCGAAGCCGAAGCCGTTGGTCAGCTGGTCGAAGTCGATGCCCGACGTCACGGCGTCGGACAGCAGGGGCAGGGCGACGCTGCTGACGGCGGCCGCCCCGGCCACGGCGACCGCGAGGCCCGCGACCCCCGCCACTCCGGCGCCGACCGCGGCACCTGCCGCGACCTTGCCCCCCGTGCTGCCGAGCACGCGCTTCATCAGGCCGGGGTGTGCGGTCTCGCCACGGGTCGCCGCCCGGGCGAGGTCGGCCGGGGCGCTCGACGCGGGACGCTCGCCCGCGGGCACCTCGGCGCTCAGGCGGGCGAGCACCTGCTGACGCTGCTCGGGGGTGAGGCGCTCGAAGGCGTCGCGGTGGACCTGCTCGAGCTGCTGCGGCGGGGCGGTCTGCAGCAGGTAGTCGTACTTGGCGAGGGCCGCGCGGTCCGCGGCGGACCCCTGGGGGGCGTGGCCCCCGGTGGCCGGGCGCCCGACACCCCGCTGCGGCGCCCCGTACCCGTCGCGCTGGGGCTGGCGGCCGCCCTGCTGCGGCTGCCCGCCCTGGCGGTCGTCGCCGGTCACCTTGTCGGAGACCTTGCGCACCACGTCACGCCAGTCGGTGGAACCGCCGGACGCGCCACCGCGGCCGGACGAAGAAGAAGAGGAGTTGCCGAGCGCACGCGCGGCGGCACCCAGGAGACGGTCGAAGTTGGCCATGCGAGCGATCATCCCGGGCCCGCATCCGAGAAGCCCCCGCAGGAGCCGAGCATCGCCCGGGAACGGCGCGTCCACCGCTGCGGGTTACGCCCGAGCCCTCCTCCGGGTTACATTCGCAGGGGACGTCCGCGCGGGCCCGACCGCGACGCGCGCTCCATCCTCAGGAGGTGTCGCATGGGCAAGGCAGCAGTCACGGGCTGGGTCGCCCTCGCGATGCTGGTCTCGGGCGCGGCGCTCGTCCTCGCCGCCACCTTCCGCCTGGCCACGGTCGGGCTCTTCGCCGGCGGTTTCCTGCCCATCGGCGACCTCGACTTCGTCACCATCGCGATCTGGCTGCTCGGTGCCGCCCTCGTCGTCGGCGGCGTGGCCCTCGCCCTCGTCGGGCTGACCGACCGGGTGCTCGGTGCCCTGCCGCGCGACGAGCCGGAGCACCCTCTCGAGCACGAGGCCGTCCGCGAGACGACGCCGGCCCCGGTCCGACCGACCACCCAGGAGGCGCGGGTCCTGTCCGCAGGACGGCCGACGGCCGCCCCCGTGGTCGCGTCCGCCCCCGTCCTCGCCGCCACGCCGACGCCGGCGATCGCCTCCGCCACGGGCACGCCCGTCGAGACCGCGTCCACCCGCTCCGCCGTGCCCGAGCAGGCTCCCGCCGGGCCGACCCTCGCCGAACGCCTGCGTCCCGTGCTGTCGTCCGCCGCCACCCGGGTCGCGGCCGCCGTGCGCGCCACGGGTGACGCCCTGGCCCGGGCCGGTCGGGCCACGGCACGGGCCGTCCGTCGCGCCTCCCGGGCCGTGGTCGCATGGGTCCGACGCACCACCCCGGTCGTCGTCACCTGGTTCCGCACGACCGGCACCACCGTCGCGACGCGCACCCGACCGGCCGCCCGCTCGACCTGGGACGGCGTGCGTCACGGCAGCCGGGCCACCGCGGCCGGTGCCGTCGTCGCCGCCCGGGCCACGGGGGCGACCGCACGACGCGCCTCCTCCGCCGCCGCAGCCAGGGCCCGTGAGAACGCGCGCAGCCTGGCGGACGCCCGCGCCGCCGCCCGACAGGCGGAGCACGACCGCGAACTGGCCCGCGAAGCGGCGCGCCTCGACTTCCTGACCTCGCGCCGCACCCCCGCCGCGCCAGCCACGTCGCCCACCGCCGCGGTGGTCACCGCGGGGGCCACCCCCGCCGAGGCCGCGGTCGGCGAGCGCGAGTCCGCGCCGCTGTCGCACACCGCCTGACGGTCGGCCCGGTCGCTCGACTCACCTAGGCTCGCCGCATGCGCACACGCCTCGGACTCGTCGGACTCGTCGGCATCGCGCTGGTCGTGACGGGCTGCACGGGCGTCGACGCCGGGGCCGGTGAACGACCCGAGCGCGCCTCCACGTCCGCGGTGGGGGCCTCGGGGGCCGCGACGGCCGACGGCGTCGTGCTGCCGCCCGAGGGCGCCCGCTTCGACTACCAACTGGGAGGCGCGTCGCCGATCCCCGACGGAGCCACGGTCGTCGCCCGCGACAGCACCGACGACCCCGCCGACGACGTCTACGGCATCTGCTACGTCAACGGGTTCCAGACCCAACCGGGCGCCGAGTGGCCGGACGAGCTGCTCGTGCGGACGTCCGACGGCGAACCGCTGGTCGACCCCGGCTGGCCGGACGAGCACCTGTTCGACCTGTCCTCGGAGGCGAACCGGCAGGCCGTGGCGGAGCGCCAGGCGTCGACGATCGACGGCTGCGCCGCCTCGGGCTACCAGGCGGTCGAGTTCGACAACCTCGACTCGTGGACGCGGTCGGACGACGCCTTCGGTGAGGACGACGCGGTCGCCTTCGCGACGCTGCTCGTCGCACGGGCCCACGCGGCCGGGCTGGCCACGGCGCAGAAGAACACCGCCGACCTCGGTGCCCGGGGCCGCGACGAGGTCGGCTACGACTTCGCCGTCACCGAGGAGTGCGACCGCTACGACGAGTGCGACGCCTTCACGGACGTCTACGGCGGGCTCGTGTTCGACGTCGAGTACACCGACGACCTGCGCGGCTCGGTCGTCGACGTGTGCGCCCGCGTCACCGGGCTCGATCCGGCCCCCTCGACCATCGTGCGCGACCACGACCTGGTGCCGGCCGACGACCGCGCGCACGTCTACACGGCCTGCTGACCCGCGCCGGGCGGGCCTAGGCCTCGCGGGTGATCTCGACCGTGACGAAGAGTTCGCTGTTCGACGACCCCGCGTAGACACCGCGCAGCGGCGGCACGTCGCGGTAGTCGCGGCCCTGGCCCACGACCACGTGCCGTTCGCCGATGTCGATCAGGTTGGTGGGGTCGTAGCCGTGCCACGTGCCGCAGAAGAACTCCACCCAGGCGTGCGACTCCCCCGTGACGGTCTCGCGCAGCTCGGCCGAGGGCTTCGGGTGCAGGTAGCCGCTGACGTAGCGCGCCGGGATGCCCGCCGCCCGCAGCGCACCGACCGTGACGTGGGCGATGTCCTGGCAGACACCGGCCCGGGCGGCCCACGACTCGGCGGCCGTGGTCTTCACGTTCGTGACGCCGGGCAGGTACCGGACCGCGCCTCCGACCGTCTCGCAGATCGCCATCGCGGCGGCGCACGGATCGGCGTGGGTCGCCCGTGCCTCGGTTCCGACCGCGGCCAGGTCGGCCGGAGGCGCGGTGAGGGGCGTCTGCTCGAGGTGTTCGACGAACGACGTGCTGGCCCCCGCGACCGCCGCCAGGTCGTCCCACGAGATCGTCTCGGACGGATGCGCCTGCGGCCGCACCTCGACGAGCGACGTCGCGGTCAGCGATAGCTGCCGGTGCGGCAGCAGCACCTCGAACGACGACACCCGCGTGCCCCAGTAGTCGACGTACTCGTGGGAGGCGGCGACCGGCTCGATGCGCAGGTGCGACGAGAGCACGAACTGGCCCTCGGTGTGCGCCGGCAGCATGCGTGCCTCGTTGTAGCTCGCGACGGCCTCGCCCTGGTACGAGAAGCCCGTGACGTGCCGGATGCGCAGGCGGCTCACGAGCGCTCCCCCACCCAGGTGGGCGCGGCGCTCGTCGGGAAGTACCGCTGCCTGATCGCCTCGGAGGCGGCGCTCGTCGCGGCCTGCACGGTGTCCATCTGCCCGGGCAGGTCGTCGAGGATGTCGCCGATCGGCCGGAACTCGAGCTCGCTGCGCATCTGCCCGAGGATGCGCACCCCGCTGTCGGAGGCCGCGACCCGGTGGGTCGTCGGCTCGACCTCGCGCAGACAGGCCTCGGCCCGGCTGATCGCGAAGAGCACGCTGCGCGGGAACAGCCGGTCGAGCAGGAGGAACTCGGCCGCGTTGCGGGCGCTCGGCACGCCCCGGTAGGTGCGCAGGTAGGCCTCGTACGCGCCGCACGACCGCAGGATCGTCGTCCACGACGGGCCCGACGCCTCGGTGAGCGTGCGGGTCGCGAGCAGGCGCGCGGTCATGTCGGCCCGCTCGATCGACCGGCCGAGGGTGAAGAACTGCCACACCTCGTCGCGGCTCGTCGCGCTCTCGATGATCCCGACGGCGAGCGCGCTCCGTTCGCGCACCCAGGCGAAGAACTCGTGCACCTTGTCGTCGGCGACCTTGCGCGGCATGCGGGCGCGCGTCGTGTTGAGGCACTCCCACAGCTCGGTGGAGACGATCTCGCGGGCCCGGCGGGCGTTCTCGCGGGCGGCGCCGAGCGAGTAGGCGATCGACGCCGGGTTGTGCCGGTCGACCGCGAGCATCGACAGGACGTCGCTGCGGGCGAGGTCGCCCTCGGGGGCGTCGCTGCCCATCACGGCGAGCAGGCTGCGGCAGGCGACGTCCTCCTCGATCCAGGGGTCCTCGAGCAGCAGCTGCAGGTGCACGTCGAGGATGCGGGCCGTGCCGTCCGACCGCTCGATGTAGCGGCCGATCCAGAACAGGCTCTCGGCGATGCGGCTCAGCATGATGGCCCTTCGGTCGGGGTCGTCCCGTGGTCGGGAACGCGGGACGCAGGAGGCGCGGGTCGGCTTCGTGACCCGACCCGCCCCTCCTTCGTCTGTTGCTGTTGCGCCTGCTGGTCGTTGCGGGGGTCGTCCTGGGGCGCGTGGTCGGGACTGTGGTCGGCCGCCGAGGCCGCGGCCGCGGCGACCTGCTCGGGGGTGATGATCGGGAGCGACTGCGTCGGGGTCGTCTGCTCGGCGATCAGGGCGCTGACGTCGTGACCGGCCCAGGCGTTGACGTCGCCGCCGACGATCCAGGTGTCCTTCGAGCCGCCGCCCTGGCTGCTGTTGACGACGAGCTGGCCCTCGGGCAGCGCGACCCGGGTCAGGCCGCCGGGCAGCACCCAGACGTCGTCGCCGTCGTGCACGGCGAAGGGCCGCAGGTCGGCGTGCCGGGGGCGGAGTCCGTCGTCGACCAGGGTCGGGATCGTGCTGAGCTGCACCACGGGCTGCGCGATCCAGCCGCGGGGATCGCGTCGCAGCTGGGTGCGCAGGTCGTCGAGCTCGCGGCGGCTGGCCGCCGGGCCGACGACGAGGCCCTTGCCGCCCGAACCGTCCACGGGCTTCACGACGAGCTCGTCGAGCCGGTCGAGCACCTCGTCGAGGGCCCCGGGGTCCTCGAGCCGCCAGGTGTGCACGTTCGGCAGCAGGGCGTCCTCGCCCAGGTAGTAACGGATCAGCTCGGGCAGGTAGGTGTAGACGAGCTTGTCGTCGGCGACGCCGTTGCCCACCGCGTTCGCGATCGTCACCGTGCCGAGACGGGCGGCCATCAGGAGGCCCGGCGAGCCGAGCACCGAGTCGGCCCGGAACTGCAGCGGGTCGAGGAACTCGTCGTCGACGCGGCGGTAGATCACGTCCACGCGTTCGGGCCCGCCGGTGGTCCGCATGAAGACCCGGCCGCCGGAGCAGTAGAGGTCGCGACCCTCGACCAGTTCGACGCCCATCAGGCGGGCCAGCAGCGTGTGCTCGTAGTAGGCCGAGTTGAACACCCCGGGGGTCAGCACGACGACGGTCGGTTCGTCGACTCCCGACGGGGCACTCTTCTTGAGGGCGGCGAGCAGCCGGTTGGGATAGTCGCCCACCGGCCGCACGCGCATCGAGACGAACAGCTCGGGCAACGTCTGCGCCATGACGCGACGGTTCGAGATGACGTAGCTGACGCCGCTCGGCACGCGCACGTTGTCCTCGAGCACGCGCCAGGCTCCGGCCTCGTCCCGGACCAGGTCGATGCCGCTGACCTGGATGCGCACGCCGTTGGCCGGGTCGATGCCGCTCGCCTGCCGGTGGAAGTGGCTCGAGCTCGTGATGAGGCTCGCGGGGATGACCCCGTCGGCGATGGCGGTCTGCGGGCCGTAGACGTCGGCGAGGAACGCCTCGAGGGCCTTGACCCGCTGCTTGATGCCGCGCTCGACGGTGGTCCACTCGGCGTGCTCGACGACCCGGGGCACGGCGTCGAGCGGGAACGGCCGCTCCTCGCCGGCGAAGTCGAAGGTGACGCCCTGCGCCAGGTACGAGTCGGCCAGCGCCGCGGTGCGGCCGCGCAGGTCGTCCTGCGTCATGCCCTCGAGGGTCGCGTGGATCTCGTGGTACGCCCGACGGGGCGTGCCGTCGCGCTCGAACATCTCGTCCCACGCGGCGGCCGGCGGGCGGGCGCCGGTCGCCCGGGCCGCGGCACCCGTGGTGGTCGCGTATCCCTCGAAGAGCTCACCCATGGCTCGACGCTAGCCAGGAGGTGTTGCCGGGGTGTTTCGGTCGTGCGGCGGGGGTGTGTCGGGGTGGAGCCCGGCGAGGGAGGGGACAAAAGCGAACACCGGGAACTTCCCACCAATCCGATTTGTAACAGAGAACTCCCAGGAGGAATAGCGTCACCCCCGAACGACAAGAACGTCCCACCGGGAGGACCACCACATGCGCTTCAAGTACCTCGTCATCGCCCTCATCGCGTTCCTCGCGTACACCTACGGCGCCAAGGCCGGGAAGGGCCGCTACAAGGAGATCAGCAACTTCTTCGGCTCGTTCTGGAACGACCCCAAGGTGAAGAAGGCGCGTGCCCAGGCCAAGAAGGACGTCACCAAGGCCCGCAAGGCCGCGGTGAAGAAGGCCCGCAAGGCCGCGCACTAGTCCTCTCGACCGCTGGGGCCCGAGAGGACGACCTTCTCACGGGCCTCTTCGCATGCGGTCGTCACCCAGACCCCGCTGACACGCACCCGACCCCGACCGTCTCAGCAGCACCCGCGCACTCCGCGCACCAACGAAAAGGACCACATCATGGGCTTCCTCGCCTTCATCCTCCTCGGCCTCATCGCCGGCGCCATCGCCAAGCTCATCCTCCCCGGCCGTCAGGGCGGCGGCTGGATCGCCACCCTGATCCTCGGTGTCATCGGCGCCCTCATCGGTGGCTGGATCGGCGGAGCCGTCTTCAACGTCGGCTACGACGGCTTCTTCAGCATCCAGAGCTGGATCATCGCGATCCTCGGTGCGCTCGTCGTCCTCGTCATCTGGGGCTTCATCACCGGCCGCAAGGGCAGCCGCGCGTAAGCAGCTCCCCCGCACCACGACAGAGCGGGCCGTCCCTCCGGGGGCGGCCCGCTCCGTCGTGCCCGGGGCGGGTGCGGGTGCCGTGGCGGGTGCGAGACTCGGGGCATGTGGACGCAGAACCGGCCCGACCCCGACGCCGAGGTGCCGGAGGCGGTGGTCACGGCCGCGCGCGGCGACGCCATCACCGCGGTGTGGCGCAACGAGGCCGGCGGCACCACCTACCGCCTGGGCGACGGCCCGACCCGGCGCTTCGTGAAGTGGGCCCCGCACGGCAGCGGCCTCGACCTGCACGCCGAGGAGATGCGGCTGCGGTGGGTCGTCGACTTCACCCCCGCCCCCCGCGTGCTCGAGATCGGCGGTGACGACGAGGGCGAGTACCTCGTCACGGCGGGCGTGCCCGGGCACAGCGCCGTCGACCTGCTCCGGGCCGCGGACCCGGCGACCGCCGTGCGCGAGGCGGGACGGGGGCTGAGGCGACTGCACGACGCGTTGCCGGTCGACGAGTGCCCGTTCAGCTGGTCGGTGGACGACCGGATCGCGACCAGCGAGAAGGCGCGCGCCGTGCCTCCTGACCTCGGCGACCCGCCGCCCGTCGACCTCCTCGTCGTCTGCCACGGCGACCCGTGCGTGCCCAACACGCTGATCGGCGACGACGGCCTCTGGTCGGGGCACGTCGACTTCGACGCCCTCGGCGTCGCCGACCGCTGGGCCGACCTCGCCGTCGCGACGATGAGCCTCGGCTGGAACCACGGCCCCGGCTTCGAGCAGACCTTCCTCGACGCGTACGGCGTCGCCGACGACCCCGTCCGCACGGCGTACTACCGGGCGCTCTGGGCCGCGACGTGAGCCGGATCGCGCCGTGTCGCGGGCCACGACGCCACGATGTGGGCACCGCGCCACGATTAAACATGGCGGCGTGACCACATCGTGGCGTCATGGAGCGCCCGGGTCGTCCAAGATGGTGCGGTGACCGACATCGAGACCACACGACGACACGACGGCAGCCGTGACGACATCAGCGGCGCCGTCGACGGCAGCCTCCGTCAGGACGTCAGCTACCTCGGCAGCCTGCTCGGCCGGGTGCTGCGCGAATCCGGCGGCGACGAACTCTTCCAGGCCGTCGAGGACGTCCGGGCCGCCGTCATCGCCGCCTACGAGGGAGCCGACGGCGCGAGCCTCGACGACGCCCAGCGCCTCGTCGACGCCCTCGACCAGGGGCTGGCCGAGCAGGTCGCCCGCGCCTTCACCTGCTACTTCCACCTCAGCAACCTCGCGGAAGAACACCACCGCGTCCGCGTGCTGCGCCGCCGCGGCAGCGAGGCGAGCGCCGCGGGCGACTCGGTCTCGGCCACGCTGCGCCAGCTCACCGAGGAGGTCGGGGCCGAGGAGGCCTCCAAACGGCTCGACGCGCTGCGCTTCCACCCCGTGCTCACCGCGCACCCGACCGAGGCCCGCCGCCGTGCGGTCGCGTCGAGCATCCGTCGGATCAGCGACCTGATGACCGACCGCGACCGGCTCGAGAACGACGTGGCCGTGGCCGAGGCCGAACGCCGCCTCCTCGAGGAGGTCGACACGCTCTGGCGCACCTCGCCGATCCGTACCACGCGGCCGACCCCGCTCGACGAGGTCCGCACGGCCATGAGCATCTTCGACCAGACGCTCTTCGAGATCGTGCCGCAGGTCTACCGCCTGCTCGACGACCGCCTGCTCGGGGACGCCGCCGGCCGCGAACCCGCCGTCGCCCCCGCCTTCATGCGCCTCGGCACCTGGATCGGCGGAGACCGCGACGGCAACCCGCACGTGACCGCCGAGGTCACCCGGGCCGCCGCAGACATCGCCGCCGAGCACGTGCTGCTGGGGCTGCACCGCGCGACCACCCGCATCGGCGGCACCCTGACCCTCGACGAGGCCGAGACCCCGGCCTCCGCCGAGCTGGTGTCCCTCGCGGAGGCGCAGCGCCGGATGGACGCGGACGTCGCGTCCCGCATCGGCGTGCGCTCGCCCCACGAGCTGCACCGCCGGGTGCTCATGTTCGTCGCGGCCCGCATCGACGCCACCCGTCGCGAAGGGGCCCCGCTCGCCTACGGCCACCCCGACGAGCTGCTCGCCGACCTGCGGGTCGTGCAGCAGTCGCTGCGCGCGGCCGGCGCCCACCGCAGCGCCAACGGCGACCTGCAGGGCCTCGTCTGGCAGGTCGAGACCTTCGGGTTCCACCTCGCCGAGCTCGAGGTGCGCCAGCACTCGCAGGTGCACCGGACGGCCCTCGCCGAGCTGCGGGCGGCCGATCCCGTGGCCGGCGGGGCGCAGGCGGCCGGCGGCGACGCCGGGTCCGACGCCGCGCCTCCTGCCCGCAGCGAGACGACCGACGAGGTCCTCGCGGTGTTCCGCACGATCGCCGACCTGCAGAAGCGCTACGGCGTGCGGGCCGCGTCGCGCTACATCGTGTCGTTCACGCAGTCGTCGGCCGACCTGGCCACCGTCTACGAGCTCGCCGAGCGCGCGATGGGCGACGAGCCCGCACCCGTGCTCGACGTGATCCCGCTGTTCGAGACGTTCGCCGACCTCGAGGCCAGCACGCGCATCCTCGACGAGGCCCTGCAGACCGAGGCGGTGCAGAAGCGCCTCGCGGCGACCGGTCGCCGCCTCGAGGTCATGCTGGGCTACTCGGACTCGTCGAAGGACGTCGGGCCCGTCTCGGCGACCTTCGCGCTCTACTCCGCCCAGGCCCGCATCGCCGACTGGGCCGCCGAGAACGACATCGAGCTGACGCTGTTCCACGGTCGCGGCGGCGCCCTCGGCCGCGGCGGCGGACCGGCGAACGAGGCCGTGCTGGCTCAGCCGCCGGCATCGGTCGACGGTCGCTTCAAGATCACCGAGCAGGGCGAGGTCATCTTCGCCCAGTACGGCAACAAGACCATCGCCGCCCGGCACGTCGAGCAGATGGCCGCGGCCACGTTGCTGGCCTCGAGCCCGTCGAACGAACAGGCCAACGCGACGGCCGCCACCCGGTTCGCCGAGGTCGCCTCGACGATGGACGTCGCCTCACGCGAGGCGTTCTTCGGCCTCGTCAAGGCCGACGGCTTCGCCTCGTGGTTCGCGGCCGTCACGCCGATGGAGGAGGTCGGCCTGCTCGCGCTGGGTTCCCGTCCCGCCCGTCGGGGCCTCTCGGTCGAGTCCCTCGAGGACCTCCGGGCGATCCCCTGGGTCTTCGCCTGGACGCAGGCCCGCATCAACCTCGCCGGCTGGTACGGCCTGGGGTCGGCCCTCGAGGCCGTGGGCGACCTCGACCTGCTCCGTGAGGCCTACGCGACCTGGCCGCTCTTCTCGGCGATGATCAAGAACGTCGAGATGTCGCTCGCCAAGACCGACGAGCACATCGCCCGCGAGTACCTGGCGCTGGCCGACCGCGACGACCTCG
Organism: Frigoribacterium sp. 9N; assembly: GCF_902506305.1. NCBI lineage: Bacteria > Bacillati > Actinomycetota > Actinomycetes > Micrococcales > Microbacteriaceae > Frigoribacterium > Frigoribacterium sp. 9N. The sequence continues at coordinate 330,485 of NZ_LR733392.1, read as the reverse complement.
CCGGACGCGTCCTCGACGAGATGGCCCGCACGCGCAAGTGGGTGCTCGCGGTCAGCGGCCACGGCGAGGTGCTCGACGGCCGCCCGGTGCTCAGCCGCGCGGTGCGGCTGCGGTCGCCCTACGTCGACGCGCTCTCCCTGCTGCAGCTGCGCGCCCTGCGGGCGATCCGCGTCGCGGGCGGAGGCGACCCGGCCGATGCCGACCACCGCCTCCTGCTGCTGAGCGTCAACGGGATCGCCGCCGGGCTGCAGAACACGGGCTGACGCCCAGGCGCAGGACGCAGGAGGCGCGGGCGGGGTCGTCGACCCGGCCCGCGCCTCCTGCGTCCTGCGCCTGCGCCGGTCAGGCGAGCAGCTGCTCGCTGAGCGCCCAGAGGCGGTCGGACTGCTCGGGGTCGAGGGCGTAGTCCTTGACGCCGCGACCGCGGGCGTCCTCGCGGAACGGCTCGGCCTCGGCGACGTCCTCGAAGTAGCGGGCCCCGACGCCCTCGGCGAGGGGGTGGACGGCCACGAAGACCGACGTCGCGGCCCCCTGCTGCGTCGACTTGAACGCCGGGTTGGGGGTGCCGTCCTCGTCGATCCAGCCGCGGTCGAGCATCTCCTGCTTGGGCAGGTGGCGCTGCAGCGGCGTCATGATGCCGCCCGGGTGCACGGCGTTGGCCAGCACGCCGTCGTCGGCCCAGCGCTGCGTGACGCCGACCGCGAAGAGCGAGTTCGCGGTCTTCGACTGGCCGTAGGCCGACCACGGGTCGTACTCGCGACGCTCGAACATCACGTCGTCGAACACGACGGGCGAGAAGTGGTGGCCGGTCGAGCTGAGCGACACGAGTCGCGACGGGGTGCCCGAGGCCTGGGCGCCCTCGACCAGGGCTCCTCGGAGCGCGTTCGCGAGGGCGAAGTGACCGAGGTGGTTGTTGCTGAACTGGAGTTCCCACCCCTCGGGGGTGCGGGTCTCGGGCGTGGCCATGATGCCGGCGTTGTCGATGAGCACGTCGAGCGGGCCCTGCCACGCGTCGGCGAAGGCCTGCAGGGTGTCGCGCTTCTCGAGGTCGAGGATCGCGGCACGGACGGTGCCGCCGCCGTCGCCGGTGCTCTCGCGGATGTCGGCGACGGCCTGCTCTCCCTGTTCGGGGCGGCGCACGGCGAGGGTCACGTCGGCGCCGGCGGCGACGAGGGAGCGGGCGGTCTCGATGCCGATGCCGGACGCGGCGCCGGTCACGACGATGCGCCTGCCGGTCAGGTCGAGGCCGTCGACGACCTCGTCCGCGGTGGTGGCGGCGCTGAAGGGGGTGGTGATGCGAGTCATGGGGTCGACGCTACGCCCGGGCCCCGGGCGGGCGGTCAGTCCCCGGACGGGCGGTCGGGCCCCGGACCGTCAGGCGGTACGGCGGGCGCGACGGGTGCGGACGAGTGCCGCGGCGTAGAGGACGGCGGCGACCCAGTGGCCGACGAGTCCGGCCCAGAGCACCACGAGGCCGATCGTGCGGGCGACGGCACCGGCGTCGGCGAGCGGGGCCGACGACGCGCCTCCCGATCCGCCGAACTGGTCCACGACCGCGGCCGCGACCAGCACGAGCAGCAGCCCGACGAAGATGAGCGCGGTGCGGATCTTGCCGACCCACGTCACCGGGAACGAGGCCCCGGCCAGCACGAACAGGGCGTAGGCGCCCAGCAGCAGATCGGGCACGAGCAGCAGCGGCAGGACCGGCCACGGCACGAGACCGCCCGCGACGAACGCGATGACGACGACGATCACGGTGATGCGGTCCGCCACCGGGTCGAGCCACCGGCCGAGCTCGGAGGTGGTGTTCGTCCGGCGGGCGATGAACCCGTCGAGGAAGTCGGTCACGAAGACGACCGCGATGACGACCATCGCCGACCAGTAGTGCTGCCCCACGATCAACACGAGGAACACCGGCAGCAGCAGCAGCCGGGCCGCCGAGATGGCGTTGGGCACGGTGCGCCAGTCGTCCTGTCGGAACAGCTTGTCGACGAGCGTCACGGGGCCCCCTCTGCACGATCGCGCGGACCGTCGGTGCCGGTCGCACCGATCACACCCGAGGAGGCGCGGGTCGCGCCCCCGAGATCGCCTCGAGTCTACGGGTGCCCCGCTCCCGACCCGAGGACGCCTTCGCCGTCCGGCGGTGCCGTCACGCGGTGCCGTCAGGCGGCGCCGCCAGACGGTGCCGTCAGGCGGTGCCGTAGAGGGCGACGGGCAGCTCCCGCGTGAAGATCTCGGCCGTCTTCGGGCCGACGCCCTTCAGGTCGGTGAGGCGGCGGGTCAGCTCGGCACGGTCGGCCGACGACCGCACGAGGTGGTTCACCGACCCCCAGTCGGAGTCGATGCGCCCCATGACCTCGTGCAGCTCGTCGCTCATCACGTGGTCGATGCGGGCGTAGCCGGCCTCGTCGAGCAGCCGGCGCAGCCCCTCGTGGTCGTGCTCGGCGAAGCGTGCGGGGCTCGTCAGCCCGTGGTCGACGAGCACCTGGTAGGTCTCGGCGGCCACGCTCTGCTGCACGGGCCGGCCGAACAACACGCTCGCGAGCAGCCAGCGGTACAGCTCCTGCGGCGAGCCCTCGCTCACGTCGATCCCGAGGTCGGACGGGTGCTTCACGTCGGTCATGCCGTCCTGTCTACGCCGGGTGCGCGGCGCGGGTGACGCGACCCGCGCCTCCTCGGCTCGCCGTGCGCCGGCGGCCGCACGGACCGGCCGCACGGGTCGGCCGCGCGGACCGGCCGAACGACGACGGACCCCGCCCCGGGCGACCGACCACGGGAGGACGTGGTGGGTCGCCCGGGACGGGGTCCGCGGTGCAGGCGCCGGACTAGCGCGCGGCGTGCTCCAGCGTCGGGTAGTCCGTGTAGCCCTCGGCACCCTCGGCGTAGAACGTGGCGGGGTTCGGCTCGTTGACCTCGTGGTCACCCTGCCACCGCTCGACCAGGTCGGGGTTGGCGATGGCGAAACGGCCCACGGCCACGGCGTCGGCCTGGCCGTCGGCGACCTCGGCGATGGCCTCGTCGCGCGTGGTGATCTGACCGAAGCCGCTGTTGGCGATGAAGGCGCCGCCGAAGCGCGTGCGGAGGTCCTGGACGAGCTCGCCGCGCAGGTCGGCCTGCAGCACGCTGAGGTAGGCGAGGCCGAGCGGCGCGAGGCCCTCGACGAGCGCACGGTAGACGGCCGTCACGTCGGCGACGTCGGTCTCGACGACGTCCTGGATGTTGTGCATGGGCGACAGGCGGATGCCGACGCGGCCGGCACCGATCGCCTCGGCCACGGCGGTCGCGGTCTCGATCGCGAGGCGGGCGCGGTTCTCGGGGGTTCCGCCGTACTCGTCGGTGCGGACGTTCGAGACGGGCGAGAGGAACTCGTGCAGCAGGTAGCCGTTGGCGCTGTGGATCTCGACGCCGTCGAGCCCGGCCTCGAGCACGGCGCGCTTCGACGCGGCGACGATGTCGGCCGTGACCTGGTGGACCTCGTCGGTCGTGAGGGCGTGCGGCACGGGGAAGTCGACCTTGCCGGTGGCGGTGTGCACCTGGCCGTCGATGGCGATCGCGCTGGGGGCGACGATGCGGTCGGTGCGCGTGATGTCGGTGTGCGAGACGCGACCACCGTGCATGACCTGCATGACGATCTGGCCGCCCTCGGCGTGGACGGCCTCGGCGACGCGCTTCCAGCCGGCGACCTGCTCGTCGGTGACGATGCCGGGCTGACCGTCGTAGGCCTTGGACTCCTGCGAGGGCCAGGTGCCCTCGGTCGTGATCAGACCGAAGGAGGCGCGCTGACGGTAGTGCTCCACCACGACGTCGCCCGGAACGCCGTCGTCGCCGGAGCGGAGACGGGTGAGGGGCGCCATGACGAGGCGGTTGCGCAGCTCGAGCTGGCCGAAGGTGGCGGGAGAGAAGAGGTCCAAGGGTGGTCCTTCCGAACGGTGACGCGCCCTCGGGCGGGGGCGCTCGTGAGACAACGCCCCCGTTGCACGATGCATTCCCCGGCCCACGAGGCCCGGGAGCGCCGCGAGGAGGGCGCCGAGGGCTGCCACGGCGAGGGCCACGCCGTAGCCGCCGGTCCCGACGAGCGCGCCCAGGACGACGGCCCCCACGGCCTGGCCCAGCACCAACAGCACGAAGAGCAGGGCCGTCCCGCTCGCGGCCCGCTCGGCGTCGATCTCGGCCGTCCAGGCGATCAGCGCACCCGTCGCCGCCGTGTAGGCCCAGCCGAAGGCCGCGCAGGCCACGAACGCCACCGGCACGACGCCCGGCAGGGTCGCCAGCCCGGCCGTGCCCGCCGCCATCGCGACCAGCGTGAGCGCCCAGACCGCCCCGGGGGCCAGGCGCGCCAGCGGTCGGGCGGTGGCGATGACGGCGGTGCCGCCCACGCCGAGGCAGACCCAGGCCCCGACCGACAGCTCGGCCGCCACCCCGGCGTCGACCAGCAACGTGCGCCCGAAGTTCCAGACCCCGGCCGAGGCGGCACCGGCGAGCAGCGCCGCGACCAGCACCCACCGGTGGTCGACGAACCACGACCGCGGGGGCAGGAGGTCGCGCCCGACCGAGGTCGTGGCACCCGTCGCGTCGCTCGGTCGAGCCACGGAGCCGCGGTGGTCGAGCACGAGGACGGCCCCGGCCGCGACGATCGCTCCCCCGACGGCCGCCCACCACGCGAGTCGCCAGTCGGGCAGCACGGCGGACGCCAGGAGTCCCGCCGCCACGAGGCCCGGGCCCGTCCCGGCGTTGACGACCGTCTGGCCGCGCGCCTGCCGTCCGCGCTCGAGACCGCGCTGCAGGAGGCGCACCAGGGCCGGCGACGCGAGGCCGGCCCCGGCCGAGCTGAGCACGGCCGCGAGCGCGAACGGCACCACGTCGGGCGCGAGGGCCATGCCCGCGGCACCGATCGAGGCCGCCGCACCCGCCGTGACGACGAGGCCTCGTGGGTGCCGGGCGGAAGCCGCGAACCCCGCCACCGCGCCGGCGACGTAGGCGAGCGATCCGCCCGACGAGATCAGCCCGGCGATGCCGGCGTCGAACCCGAGGTCGGCCTGCGTCTCGGGCAGGTACAGCCCGTAGGCGAGGCGGACCAGGCCGTAGGTCACGGCGATCAGGGCCGTGCCGGCCGCGACGAGCCCGGAGCCAATCGAAAACGTGCGTTTCATTTTCACAGCCTAAGCTGTCCGCATGCCCCTGCGCCCGGCCAGCGAGAAGAAGATCCTCGACGCCGCCGACGACCTGTTCTTCACGAACGGCATCGCCGCGACGCCCGTCGACGCCGTCCTCGCCCGCGCCGGCGTGTCGGCCGCGACGATGTACCGCGGCTACCGCAGCAAGGAGGCGCTGGTCGCCGCAGCGCTGACCCGTCGCCACCACGACTGGCTCGCCACCTGGGACGCCGCCGTCGCCCGGTGCGACGAGGCCGGCCCGCGCCTCCTCGCGATCTTCGACGCGTTGGACGACTTCCGGTCCCGCCCGACGGGGGCGCGCTGGTGTGCGTTCCTCGCCTCGGCGGCCGAGTACGTCGATCCTCCCGCCGACGTCGCCGAGGCCGTGCGGCTGGACACCGAGACGCTGCGCACGCGACTCACCGACCTGGCACGCCCGCTCGTCGGCCCCGAGGCCGAGGGCCTCGCCGAACGCCTGCTGCTGGTGGTCACCGGCGACCTCGCCATGCGACTCCGCGAGCCCGACCGCGACACGACGACGGGCCGGGCCGTCGCGGCGTCACTGATCGCCGCCGCCGGCGCCACCGGCCCCACGAGCCCCGGCCGCTGAGACCCTCCTGCGCGCACGAGGGTCTCGGCGGTCCTAGCGGGTCTCGGCGGAACCGTCCCGGTCGAAGCCGGTGCGGACCGCGGCGATGTCGTCGCCGCCGTGCCCCCGGTCGGCCGCCGTCGCGTAGACGCCGGACAGCGCCTCGAGCAGACCGGTGTCGAAGCCCGTGCCCTGGGCGGCCTCCTGCATGAGGTCGAGGTCCTTGCGGATGCCGTCGAGCGCGAACTGGGCCGGGTAGTCGCCGGCGATCATCGTCGCGCCCTTGAGGTGCGCGTACGGGGTGTCCGACTGGCCCCCGTCGATGGCGTCGAGGAAGAGCTGCGGGTCGAGGCCCAGGGCCTCCGTCAGCGCGAGCGACTGGGCCGTGGCGGCGGTGATCGTGGCGATCCACGCGTTGGCGGCGAGCTTCAGCGCCGTGCCCTGCCCGACCGTGTCGCCCGCGACGATCGTCTTGGAGCCCATGGCGTCGAGGACCGGACGCACGGCGTCGAGCAGGGCGTCGTCGCCGGCGGCCAGCATGACGAGCTTCCCCGTCGCGGCCGGCTTCTTCGTGCCGAGCATCATCGCCTCGACGAGCCGGAGTCCGTGCCCGTCGGCCGTCCGGACGACGCGGGCCGTGTCGGCCTCGCCGATGGTGCTGGCCTGCACCCACACGGTGTCGGCACCGCTCGCGTCGGCGGCCTCGTCGAGGACCTCGAGCACGGCGTCGCCGTCGAACAGCACGGTGACGACCACGTCGGCGCCCTCGACCGCCTGCCGCGCCGTGTCGGCGACCGCGGCACCGTCGGCGGCGAGCGGCTCGGCCTTCGACCTCGTGCGGTTCCAGACCGTGACGTCGAACCCCTCGCGCAGCAGTGTCCCCGCCACGCCCTGACCCATGATGCCCGTCCCGAGCACTGCGACCTTCATGGCCCCGACGCTACGCCCGGGACGCGCGAGCAGCGCGGCTCAGTCGAGCGGATCGGGCCCGACGGGGTCGGGCCGCATCGCGCGACGCACCCGGGCGACGACCGAGGGAGCGGGCGGATCGTTGTAGACGCCCGCCTCGACCTGGCCGCTGAGGCGCTGGACGGCCGCCATCACCTCGTCGGTGGCGTGCCGACGAGCCCGACCCGACTTCGCCTCCCCGTGGTGCGAGAGGTCGAGGGGCTCGCCGAACTCGACGGTGACCTTCCGGAGGCGCGGGAAGCGCGTGCCCACCGGCTGCAGTTCCTGCGTCCCCGTCAGGGCGACCGGCACGACCGGGGCCCCGCTCGTGAGCGCGAGCCAGGCGACGCCCGTCCGGCCGCGGTAGAGCCGCCCGTCGAGGGAGCGCGTCCCTTCGGGGTAGATCGCGAACGCGTCACCGTCCGTCAGCTTGCCGAGGCCCAGGTCGAGGGCGTGCTGCGCGGCGGACCCGGCCCCTCGCTCGACGCCGATCGCACCGATGCCGGTGAAGAAGGCCCGCGACGCCCGACCTTTGAGACCCGAGCCGGTGAAGTAGGCGTTCTTCGCGAGGAACGAGACCTGACGGGGTGCCATGAGGGTGATCACGACGCTGTCCATGAACGAGAGATGGTTGCTGGCCAGGATGACGGCGCCGCGCCGCGGGACGTTGCGGCGCCCGATCACCCGGGGGCGCCAGACCGCGCGCACCAGGGGTGACAGGACCGAACGGCTGAGGGTTGTGAGCACGCTCCACTGTGCCCGACGCCACATTCCCCGAGGCGCATGGCTCGCCTGTGCGCCTCACCCGGGGGCCCTCGGCACCCACCCGCACCACCCGATTCGGGGAACAACGGGTGTCCCCCTCAGGGAGGATTGCCGCCGCCGGAGCCGCGGCCTATCGTCGGAGACCGACCGAAACGGGACGCTCGTCCGGTTCACGGCCCTCCGACGAGTCCTCGTCGGGGGATCGACCCGAGACCCGGGGCGAGCGCCGCGACGCACCGCCCGTCCCCGTGGCGGTGGTCCGGCCGGGCGGACGGCCCCCCGCGCTCCGGCTCCGACAGCCGGGGACGACCCCGGACGGCCCGAGGCGCCCCGAGTCCCCCGAGCGC
>NZ_LR733392.1:288644-322583 GCF_902506305.1 Frigoribacterium sp. 9N | reverse complement strand
CCGCCACCCCGCCACCCCGCCACGAAGTGGTCACAGCACCATGCCTAGATCTGGCGGTGTGGCCACATCCTGGCGTTCTGCCGTGGCCTGAGCTCGACCTCGAGGTCTCGGAGAACCCTGGCGAGCGGTAGGCGGAGCGCAACGTCCTCGGCGTCGCATCGACCGATCGCCGTGATCGCACCCGATCGCACGAGTCGCCGCTCACGGGCCTTCTCGGCCTTCACCACCGCCGACGGCACCCGTCCCGCACGCATCGCCGCGTCGTCGTACTTGGCCTTGCCGTCGAACTCGAGCGCCACGTCACCCATCACGAAGTCGCAACGTCCCGCCAGCCCTGCGCCGTCGAAGATCTCGACCTGCATCACGGGCTCGGGAGCACCGAGCTCGAGGAGCGCGAGCCGACAGAGCGATTCGCCGCCGTTCTCCGCCCAGGGCGTGCCGAACGCCGTGACCTGACGAGCCGTCGCGAGTCCTCGGGCACCGGGTTCGCGGTCCAGGCGCTCGAACAGCAGACGGCGCATGGCGTCTGCCGCCGCGTCCACGCCCGACCGGTGACCGGCGGACGGATGCGGGCCGCGTCGCGCGGGCGCGTCGAAACATCCCGCCCGGGCGGCGGCGCGGCGAAGGACGGCGTCGACACAGAGCACTCCGTCGGCGAACGACGCCGTCCGCGACCTGTCGACCGCCGTACGCCCCTCGCTCGTCACGACGAGCCCGTCGACCGTGACCGTGTCGCGGGCATCGATCGGACCCGGGTGGCGAACGACTCGTGCGGTCGCCTGCGTCCGGTCCCGACCGGGATCGATGACGTGGATGGGCCCCCGCGGCCAGTCGACGCTCGGCAGCCCGTGGAGGGCGACGGCGGAGCCGTGCGACACGACGACCCGAGGCGACAGGCCTGCCATGACCGCTCTCGTCGTCAGGACGTGCCGTCGACGTCCGTCGAGACACGCCCAGTCGGCCGCGTCGACGTAGGCCCCGGGGTGCACCCGATGCAGAAGGCCGCGACTCGCGTCACGTCGCAGGGCGGTGCCGTGCCTGGTCTGAGAACCGTAGGTGGCGGCGAAGACGAGGGGTGGAAGCGCGTCGGTCACGCACCCGAGAGTGTCCCCGCAGCCCACCCTCGAGAGCCGAGCTGCGCCTCCTTGTGGACGGCCTCCACGCAGCCATCGCTGTGTGCGAGACGCGCACTGTCGCACAACACCGAGAAATGGTCACAGCACCCGGATTAATCGGGGTGCTGTGACCATCTCGTGGCGGGGTGCGGCGGCGCGGCGGCCGCGGCAGCGGCGCGGCGACAGCGCAGGAGGCGCGGTGTGGGACTACGCGCCCGTCACCTTCCCGGGGTTGAACACGCGCCCCGGGTCGGCCGAGTCGAACAGCCCCTGCATGACGGCCACGCCCTCGGGCGAGACGTCCTGTGCGAGCCACGGCTGGTGCTCGAGCCCGACGCCGTGGTGGTGCGAGACGGTCGCCCCGGTGTCGATGAACGCCTGCTGGATGGCGTGCTTGACCACGTCGTACTCGGCCTCGGCGTCGTCACCGTGCTCGAAGGCGAAGGTGAAGTACAGGCACGCGCCCGAGTGGTACGAGTGCGACAGGTGGCCCATGATCCAGCCCTGCTTGCCGATGCTGTCGAAGGCCTGGTTCGCCGCGGCGTAGACGCGCGACGACACGAGGCGCAGCTTCGACCAGGGGGCGGCGGTCTCGGAGACGTCCGCCGCGCCTCCGTGGTCCATGAAGAAGTCGCGCAGGTAGGGCGTGTCGAACTTCTTCTGGTCGTAGAGCTTGCCCGGCCCCTTGCCGACGCTCATGCCCTTGTTCGCCTTGACGATCTTGGCGACGGCCTTCTGGGTGTGGGCGACGTGCTCGGGGCTGCCCTCGTAGCCGATGAACGACAGGCACATCGCGTCGACGTCCCAGCCCTTGGCCTTCAGGATGGTCGGCAGCAGGTCGGTGACCTTCTGCGAGATGCCCTTGCCCGGCTTCGACGTGGCGAACGAGAAGGCGGTCTCGTGTGCGTCGCTGACGCGGGTGACCGACGGGCTCACGTCGCTCTCGGCGATGGCCTGCATGGCGGCGAGGCCGTCGTGCCACGACGGGAACAGGTAGGCGAGGATCTCGCGCTTCTCGGGCAGGCGGTGCACCTGGGCGGTGACCTCGGTGATGACGCCGAGACGTCCCTCGCTGCCGATGATCATCTCGCGCAGCGACGGACCCGTCGACGCGCTCGGCACGGCGCGGATCGAGAGCACGCCGCCGGGGCGCACGACCCGCAGCCCCTTGGTGATGTCGGCGATGTCGCCGTACTTGTCGCTCTGCATGCCCGACGAACGGGTGGCGACCCAGCCGCCCATGGTCGAGTGGGTGAAGCTGTCCGGGAAGTGCCCGAGGGTCCAACCGCGGGCGTTGAGCTGCTCCTCGAGGTCGGGGCCCTGACCGCCGGCCTGGATGCGCGCCAGTCCGCCGTCCTCGTCGATGTCGAGCACCTTGTCGAGCCGGCCCATGTCGAGCGAGACGATCGTGCGCTCCTCCGCGGGCAGCGGTTCGAGGCTGCCGACGATGTTGCTGCCGCCGCCGAAGGGGATGAGGACGAGGTCGCTCGCGACGGCCAGGTCGACGATGCGCTGGATCTCGTCCTCGTCGGCCGGGTACACGACGACGTCGGGCACCCGGTCGAGACGTCCGGCGCGGATGCGGATCAGGTCGCGGATGCTCTTGCCGTAGGTGTGGACGACCCGGTCGTGGTCGTCGGTGACGACCTGGCCGTCGCCCACGATCTGCACGAGCGAGTCGAGCACCTCGGTGCCGACCCGGGACGAGGGGACGTCGAGGTCGTCGAACGAGAGGCCGGTGTCGTGCCCCTGGGACAACTCGACGCCCACGATCTTCTTGACGAAGGGGGCGAAGGCGGGCTTGTCGTCGTGGTGGAAGGCGACGCCCTCGACGCCCCAGCCCCACCACTTCATGTGCTTGACGCCGTCGACGGCAGGACTCTTCTTCGGTTGGACGTCGGTCACGGGCGTTCTCCTTCGAGCGGGTCTGACGGGCCCAGGATGCGGGCGGTGTTGGCGTCCTTCAGACGCAGGATCTCGGTGCGCACGCGCGTCGAGAAGTCGGTGACGGACTCGCCGTCGTGGGGCCGCATCGGGTCGCCGAACGCGACTCCGACGGGCAGTCGGCCGGGCCGGGGCCAGCTGCGGCCGCGCGGTTGGGCGATGTTGGCGCCGATCAGGGCGAGCGGCACGACCGGCACGCCGCAGGCCGAGGCGAGGGCGGCGGCGCCGGGCTTGAAGGCGGCGACGGTGCCGTCCTTCGAGCGGGTGCCCTCGGGGAACACCAGCACGGGGTAGCCGCGCTGCAGCAGCGATCGAGCACTGACGGTGGGCTGCCCCTGGCGCCCGCGGGCCGCCGCCTTGGCCGCGGCACGTCGGCGGGCCGAGCTCTGCGGAGTCGACCCCGCCGACGCACCGGACGAGGAGGCGCGGGTCGCGTCGACCGCGGAGGCCGGGGTCCCCGAGCCCCGCTGCACCGGGAACGCGTTGAAGAACAGTTCGGTCAGCTGACGCCGCCAGGGCACGTCGAAGAAGTAGTCGGCCGCGGCGCCCGTGGCCAGGTAGCGCGCGAGCTTGCGCGGCAGGGCACCGAGGATGAGCGGCGCGTCCAGGTGGCTCGAGTGGTTCGCGACGACGATGAAGCCCCCGGTGAGGCCCTCGACCCGGTCGCGGTCGATGACCGTCACGTCGGTGATCGACCAGATCGTCGGCTTGAGCACCATGCGCTGCGCGACGTAGCGGGCCATCGCGTGTCGCCGCGAGCTGAAGCGGTCGCGGACGTCGCTCGCGACGTCACCGGCACGCTGGGCGACGCCACCGGCCCGCTGGGCGACGTCCCCGGCTCGCTGGGCGACGTCGGCCCTGACGTCGTCGACCCGCTGGGCCACGGCGTCGAGGCGGGCGTGTTCGCGGCGTCGTTCTCCGTCGTCCTTCACGCTCACTGCCCCACCGGCTTGCGGCGGCTCGACGAGATCGCGCCGGACGCGGCCCGGACGGCGCCCTTGGGGGCGTGCCGGACCAATCCCATCAGCACCTTGTACCGAAGCGTGGGCATGGAGATCACCTTGCCTTTGTCGACGTCGCGCAGACAGGCGACCACGAGTTGTTCGGTGCTGAGCCACAGGGCGTTGGGTATGGACGACGACTTTATGCCGGCACGCTGATGGAACTCCGTCCGCACCCAGCCCGGCAGGAGGGCCGTGACGCCCACGCCGGTGCCCTTGAGCTCGACCGAGAGACCCTCGCTGTACGAGGTCACCCACGCCTTGATCGCCGAGTAGCTGCCCATGGCCATCAGCCCCGCGGTGCTCGACACGTTGACGATGCGACCGCGGCCGCGCTCGCGCATGGACCTCGCCGCCGCACCCGAGAGCACGAGCACGGCCCGGCACATGACCTCGAACGCGAGGTCGTGCGCGGCGACGTCGGTGGAGGTCAGCGGGGTGTGCATGCCGAAACCGGCATTGTTCACCAGCAGGTCGACGGGGCGGGTCGGGTCGGCCAGCCGTTCGGCCACCCGGTCGACGTCGCCACGGTCGCCGAGGTCGGCCGCGAGCACCTCGACGTCACGGCCGAGCGCGCGCAGGGCGGTCGCCGTCTCGTCGAGTCGGGTGAGGTCACGAGCGACCAGGACGATGTCCCAGCCGCGCATGGAGAGTTGGCGGGCGAATTCGGCTCCGATGCCGGACGTGCCCCCGGTGACGAGCGCTACAGCCATGCCGCTTACGATACGGTGCTGAGAGCAGACTGCGCGCATCGAGACACGTTCGAGGCCCTTCTCGCCTCGTCCACTTCTGCCCCGGAGGACCCCCTGTCATGACGACCAGAGATGCCCCGCGCGCCGACCCCGACTTCGACATCCGCGAGTTCACCAAGACGGCCCAGGGCAACTGGCGCCCCGACCTCGACCTGTCCGGCTTCGCCGACCGCCCCCTGGGCCCCGACGCCCTGCGCCTCGTCCGCCATCTCGGACGTCTCGAGAGCGCCACGATGGAGAACCTGCGCAACCTCCTGGTGACGGCCACCCACAAGGACACTCGGGTCACCGCGTTCCTCGTGACGTGGGCGTTCGAGAAGTTCTGGCTGGCCGACGCCCTCGACGCCGTCCTCGAGGCCCACGGCGAGCCCCGCAACCGCGACGTGACCGAGGGGCCCAAGCGTCACGCCGCCTCCGAGGCCGTCGAGCGCCGTGGCCCGATCACCCGGGCCCTCCAGGCCATCACCGTCGGGTCCCCCATCGTCGCCGTGCACACGACGACGGGGGCCGTCGACGAATGGGTGCTCCGAGAGGCATACGACCGCCTCGACGAGCTCGCGGCACACCCCACGCTGACCACCGTGATCGACCGTGTGAGGGTCGTGAAGGGTCGTCACGAGCAGTTCTTCGCGAGCGAGGCCGACTGGCGCCTGCGCGACTCGCGCCGGTCGGTGAAGATGACCCGCGCCTCCTTGCTGACGGCCGTCTGGCCGATCGGCGCCGTCGAGCGCGCCGACTCCGAGCGCACCTTCTTCGACGCCACCGTCTTCGGCGGGGCCGAGGGCCACCTGCGCGCCGACCGCGTGGGCGCGCAGGTCGCCGACCTGCCGGGCCTGGACGCCTCCGTCGGGGCGGCCGTGACCAGAAAGCTGACCGCATGAGCTCCACCCCCGGCCTCGCGCTGCCCGACCAGACCCCGGGCGCCACCCGAGTCGACCTCGGCGGCTCGCACGTCCTGCTCACCGGCGGCACCGGCTTCGTCGGCCAGGCGATCCTCGAGCGTCTGCTCTCGTCGCACCCCGGCACGACGGTCACGCTCCTCATCCGACCGAAGGCCGGCACCTCGGCCGAGGGGCGTCTGCGGCACCTGCTGAAGAAGCCGGTCTTCGCCTCGTGGCGCGAGGCCGTCGGGGCCGAGGGCGTCGAGAAGGCCCTCGCCGAGCGGCTCCGGGTGATCGAGAGCGGCCTGGGCGACCTGCCCGACCTGCCCTACGACCTCGACGTCGTCATCCACAGCGCGTCCACGGTGTCGTTCGACCCGCCGATCGACCAGGCCTTCGAGACCAACGTCGGCGGGGCGGTCGGGCTCTACGAGGCCCTGCGGAAGACGGGCACCGACCCGCACGTCGTGCACGTGTCGACCGCCTACGTCGGCGGCATCCGCAAGGGCGTGTTCCCCGAGGCGTCGCTCGGCCACACCGTCGACTGGCGTGTCGAGCGCGCCGCCGCCGCCGACGCCCGCGCCCGGGTCGAGGCCGCCTCCCGCCAGCCCGAGACGCTTCGCACCTTCCTCGCCCAGGGTCGTGCGGCGCACGGCAAGACCGGTCCGCAGGCGGTCGCCACGGCCGCAGAAGAAGCCCGCGTCGCCTGGGTCAAGGCCCGTCTCGTCGACTACGGACGCACCCGGGCCGAGACGCTCGGCTGGACCGACGTCTACACGCTGACCAAGGCCTTCGCCGAGCGCGCCGCCGAAGAGCTCTGGGCCGAGGCCGGGCACCGCCTGTCGGTCGTCCGACCGGCGATCGTCGAGAGCGCCCACCGGCACCCCTACCCCGGCTGGATCGACGGCTTCAAGGTCGCCGACCCGCTGATCATGTCGTACGCCCGCGGGCTGCTGCCCGAGTTCCCCGGCGTGCCCGACAGCGTGCTCGACGTGATCCCGGTCGACTACGTCGTCAACGTCATCCTCACCGTCGCGGCGAACCCGGTCGAGGCCGGCAGCCCCCAGTACTTCCACGCCAGCTCGGGCGGCAGCAACCCGTTCTCGATCCTGCGCATGTTCGAGAACCTCAAGGCGTTCTTCACGGCCAACCCGCTGCCCCGCGACGAGCACTCGTCGATCGAGGCGCCGCACTGGAACTTCCCGGGCGTGCGCAAGGTCGAGGGTGCCATCCGCACAGCGAACCGCGTCAACGACGTCCGCGAGGCCGTGCTCACGCGACTGCCGAGCACGCTGCGCACCCGGACGGCGCTGGCCGGGGTCCAGACGCGGCGGGCCGACCTCGAGTCGCTGCAGAGCCTCACCGACCTCTACCGCCACTACGTGCAGTCCGAGATCATCTTCGACGACCGACGCACCCGGGCCCTGCACGCCGGACTCCCCGCGGGCTCGCCCGCCGACATCGGCTTCGACGTGACCGACGTCGACTGGGAGGCCTACTTCCAAGAAGTGCACTTCCCGTCCATCACCTCGATGACCCGGGCGTTCTCGGTGCGCCCCGCCGCGTCGGCCGCCGTCGCCGACACGCGGGCCCTGCCGCCGCGCGACGACGTCGTGGCCGTGTTCGACCTCGAGGGCACGGTGCTCGACAGCAACATCGTCGAGCAGTACCTCTGGGTGCGCTCGGCCGGGTTCCGCAAGGCCGCCTGGCCCGGCGAGGTCGCCAGCCTGCTCACCTCGCTGCCGCGCTACCTCCGGGCCGAGGGTCGCGACCGCGGCGAGTTCATCCGTACGTTCTCCCGACGGTACGAGGGCATGCCCGTCGCGCGGCTCTCGGGCGTGGTCCGGTCACGCGGCTACGCCGACACGGTCCTGCGCCACACCCTCCCCGACGCGCTCGCCCGACTGGCCGAGCACCGTGCCGCCGGGCACCGCACGGTCCTGGTCACGGGCTCGATCGACACCCTGACGACTCCCCTGGCACACCTCTTCGACGACGTCGTCGCCAGCACGATGCACCAGCGCAGCGGCGTCTACACGGGTTACCTCGCACAGCCTCCGCTGGTCGACGAGGCCCGCGCCGCCTGGCTGCGCCAGTACGCCCAGGCGAACGACATCGATCTCTCGGGGTCGTACGGTTATGGTGACTCGTTCGCCGACCTCGCCTGGCTCGAGATGGTCGGCCACCCGAACGCGGTCAACCCCGACAGCAATCTGGCACGCGAGGCGCTCCGAAGAAGATGGAGCATCCGCGATTGGACTCGCAGCGGCCCCCACGGCAGAAGCGGCACCAGCACCACGAGCGGCACCAGCAGCACCACAGCGAAAGGAGACGGAGGCAGGGCCTGAGCCCGCGCCTCCTGACATCACATGGCCTTCGACATCGACAAGTTCGCCGCGACCTCCGAACGCCTGAGCTGGGACGACCTCGACCTCGACCACTTCCGGAAGAACCCGCTCTCGGCCGACTCGCTGCGGACGCTGCGCTACATGGCCGATGTCGAGTACCACACGGTCTGCTACACCCGTGACCTGCTCACGACTCCTTCTCACAAAGAGAACGAGATGACCACGTTCATGACGATGTGGAACCGCGAAGAGTTCTGGCACGGCGAGGCCCTCGCCGCGATCCTCGAGGTCCACGGCATCACGGTCGACTACGACCAGCTCCGCGCGAACCGGCTCAAGCTCGGCTGGCGTGAGCGCCTCGACCCGGTCAAGCAGGGTCTGCTCGGCAAGATCGTCGGCTCCGACTTCGTCGCCGTCCACATGTCGTGGGGCGCGGCCAACGAGTACTCGGCCGTGTCGGCGTACAAGCGCATGGCCGAGCTCGAACAGGACCCGGTCCTCGCCGAGTTGCTGAAGCGCATCGCCAAGCAAGAGGCCCGCCACGTCGCGTTCTACGTCTCGCAGGCCCGTGAGCGTCTGCTCGCGAGCAAGAAGGCGCAGAAGCTGACGCGGTTCCTGTTGTCGAAGGTCTGGGCCCCGGTCGGCTCGTCCATCATGGAGGTCGACGACGTCAAGTTCGTCTTCGGCCAGCTGATGAGCGGCGAAGAGGGCCGCAAGGCCGCCGTCAAGCTCGACCAGAACATCTCGAACCTGCCGGGCATGAGCGGTCTGACGATCTTCCAGAAGGCCCTCGACGGCCTGGGCATCCGTGCGGACTCGGTCGGCGGCTCCTCCGCCGGTTCGGTCGCCACGGCGTGAAGACCAGCCACCTGAGGCACTTCCTGGTCGCGGCCGACGTGCTGCACTTCCCGGTGGCGGCCGACAAGCTCGGCATCTCGCGCCAGAAGCTCGAATCGTCGATCGAGGCCCTCGAGCTCGAGTTCGGTGCGAAGCTGTTCGACCGCGACGTCACGCCGTACCGGTTGACCAAGGCTGGCAAGGCGGCGGTGGTCGTCGCCGAGGACGAACTGGCGAGTCCTTCCACCCCGACCCGGCACCCCCGGCACCCCCGGCACCCCCGGCACCCCGACCGTCTGCGTCGTCGTCGCCGCCGAGCGGCCGGCTGCCGGACCCCAATGCGCCGAGCGCCCGGGCGTCGAGCTCGTCCCGCACAACCCACGTCACCTCGACGCCGTCGGGCGCGTCGAGCGGCCGCACGTCGGCCCGGGTCGGCACCTCCTGGATCACCGACCCGACGGAGGCGCGGTGCAGCGACCGCACGATGCCTTCCGTCCCCGGCAACCCGGTCTCGTCGGCGACCAGGTGGATCTCGGTCGCGTCGTCGGGGGCGTTGAAGAGCACGCCCTGGTCGAGCAGGCCGAGGGCGTCGCCGGGGCGGGCGGCGCAGGCCCAGATCGCCGCGCCTCCTTCGAGTTCGCCGGACCCGCCGCGGTGCAGCACGAAGTCGATGTCGAGCTCGGCGCGCGAGGCCCCGCCCGCACCGGCCGCACCGGCCGCACCGGCACCCGCGCCGGCCGCCCCCGCACCCGCACCCGCCGGACCCGCCGGCCGGAACTCGCGCACCGTGTAGTTCGCGCAGTGCGGCCGCTCGGCCTCGGGGATCGCCAGGTACTGCGCGTACCAGAGCGACGTGGTCGCCCGGGGCAGCCTCAACGAGTCGCTGCCGGGCACCGGCAGGAACAGCCGGAACCACTGGTCGAAGCCCATGCCGCCGAACTCGTGCAGGTCGTCGCCGACGACGGTGACGCGCTGGAAGCTCGGCGAGACGCGCTCGGAACGCAGCACCTCGAGCCGGTGCACTCGGGGGTCGGCGGGCTTGACGGGCGGACGGCGGGTCGACATAAGGTAAGGCTAACCTAACGAACCGCGGGTCGCATCCGACGTCGTCGACCACGCCTCCGACGGGCACGCCGACGTCGAGCCACCCGCACGACCCGCATGACCAGCACCACCCGCACCATCCGCACCATCCGCACGACCCGCACGACCAGCACGACCCGCACGATGCGCGACACCGCGCCTGCCCCACCGCTCCACGATCCGAAGGAGACCCGTGTCTGAACGCCACGCGTCCGCACTGCTGACCACCGCGACCGCCGACGAGTACGAGCGCCTCACCGGCGCCGCCGTCGCCCGGATCGCCGACCGCTTCCGCACGACGCGCCAACCCTTCTCGGGCAAGAGCCGTGCGCACCTGCAACACCTCGTCGACGCCGTCGACCTGGACGCCCCGGGCACCGGCCTCGACGACGCCCTGCGCGAGGTCGACGAGCTCTTCACGGCGAACGCCGTCTGGTTCCACGACCCCGCCTACCAGTCGCACCTCAACTGCCCGGTCGCCCTCCCGGCGGTCGCGGCCGAGACCGTGCTCGCCGCGGTCAACCCCTCCGTCGACACCTACGACCAGTCGGCCGTCGGCACCCTGATCGAGCGTCGCCTCGTCGACTGGACCGCCGAGCGCATCGGCTTCGACCCCGCCACCCGCGACGGCGTCTTCACCTCGGGCGGCACGCAGTCGAACCTGCACGCCCTGCTGCTCGCCCGCGAGCACGCCACGGCGCGCGCCCGCGCCGAAGCGAGGGACGAGGAGGCGCGGCTGCGAGGCACCGCCGCCCCCGGCCACCGACCCGTCCCGCGCGCCACGGCACTGCACGACCTGCTCGGCCGCATGGTCGTGGTCGCCACCGCCGAGAGCCACTTCAGCGTGCAGAAGTCGGCTCGGTTGCTCGGCCTCGGCGAGGACGCCGTCGTGACCGTCCCCACCGACGACGCCGGTCGGATGCGACCCGAGGCCCTCGCGGTCACCCTGGACGCCCTCGTGCAGGCCGGACACCTGCCGGTCGCCGTCGTCGCGACCGCCGGCACGACCGATCGCGGCTGCCTCGATCCGCTCGCCGCCGTCGCCGAGGTCTGCGACCGCACGGGCGTGTGGCTGCACGTCGACGCGGCGTACGGGGGCGGCCTGCTCGTGTCGCCGACGCGTCGGCACCTGCTCGACGGCATCGAGCACGCCCGGTCGGTCACGGTCGACTTCCACAAGACGTTCTTCCAGCCGGTGTCGTCGAGTGCCCTCATCGTGCGCGACGGGCACGACCTCGACCCGGTCGCCTGGCACGCCGACTACCTCAACCCGCTCACCGACCCCGAACCGAACCAGGTCTCGAAGTCGCTCCAGACCACCCGACGGTTCGACGCGCTCAAGCTCTGGGCGACGCTCCGCGCCCTCGGCGCCGACGGCGTCGGCGAGCTGGTCGACCGCGTGATCGACCTCGCGACCGGGGCCCACGACCTGCTGCGGGGCGACGACGAGTTCGTGCTGCTCGCCGAGACCCAGCTCAGCACGGCGCTGTTCCGCTGGCAGCCGTCCGGCGTCGACGACGCCACCGCCGACCGGCTCGTCCCCCTCGTCCGACGCGTGCTCTTCGAGTCCGGCAGGGCGATCGTCGCGAAGACCGTGGCCGACGGGCGTCCCTGCCTCAAGCTGACGCTGCTCAACCCGGGCGCGGGTCTCGACGACGTGAGGGGCGTGCTCGAGCTGGTCCGCGCCTCCTCGTGGGCCCTGCTCGAGAGCGACGCCCCCGCCCTCGTCGCCGCCGGGACGGAGGTCGCCCGATGACCGCCGCCACCACGGCAGCCGTGGCCGCCACCGCCCCGCGCGACGCCCCGCGCGACGCCCCGCGCGACGCCCCGCGCCTCCACGACCTGGTCGGCATCGGCCTCGGCCCGTTCAACCTCGGCCTGGCCGCCCTGACCGACCCGCTCGACGACGTCGACGCGGTGTTCCTCGACGAGAACGACGGCTTCGCCTGGCACCCCGGCATGATGATCGAGGGCGCCACGATCCAGGTGCCGTTCCTGGCCGACCTCGTGACGATGGCCGACCCGACCTCGCGCTTCGGGTTCCTGAACTGGCTGAAGGCGACCGGGCGGCTCTACCCGTTCTACATCCGCGAGGAGTTCTCCCCGCTCCGCGCGGAGTACGACGCCTACTGCCGCTGGGTCGCCGGCCAGCTCGACACCCTGCGGTGGGGTCGACGCGTCACGAGCGTCGACGAGCAGCCCGACGGGACGTACGTCGTGAGCTCGCGACGTGCTGCCGACCAGGCCGTCGAGACCTGGCACGCCCGACACGTCGTGCTGGGGGTGGGCACCGAGCCGCGCCTCCCCGAGCCGCTGCAGCGCCTCGCCGACCGGGGTGACGCCCACGGCCGGGGCGACGCCCACGGCCGGGTCGTGCACAGCGCCGACTACCTGACGGCCCGCGACCGCCTGCGCGCCGCCGACTCGGTGACGATCGTCGGCAGCGGGCAGTCGGCCGCCGAGATCTACCGCGACCTGCTCGACACGAGCCGCGTCGGCGACCGACCGGGGCACCGGCTCGACTGGGTCACCCGTTCGCCGCGGTTCTTCCCGATGGAGTACACGAAGCTCACGCTCGAGCTCACCAGCCCGGAGTACACCGACCACTTCCACTCGCTGCCGCGCGAGACCCGCGACCGCCTCGGCCGCGAACAGCGCAGCCTCTACAAGGGCATCAGCGGCGACCTCGTCGACGACGTGTACGACACGCTCTACCGGCTGAGCGTCGACGGGCCGGTCGACTCGACCCTGCTGACCGAGACCGAGCTGGTCGACGCCCGGTGGGTCGACGCCGACGAGCAGCTCGAGATCACGGTCCGGCACGCGCAGCTCGGCACGACGACCACCCGCCGCACGGACGCGCTCGTCGTCGCGACGGGCTATGCCGCACGACTGCCGTCGTTCCTCGACGCCCTCGGCGACCGCGTCGACCGGGACGACCTCGGCCGCCTCGCCGTGGCCCGGGACTACTCGATCGACGGGGGCCGGGGACGGCTGTTCGTCCAGAACGCCGAGGAGCACACCCACGGCCTCACCGCCCCCGACCTCGGCTTCGGCGCCTGGCGCAACTCGAGCATCATCGCCTCGATCACCGGCCGCGAGGCCTACCCGATCGAGCGCCGCATCGCCTTCCAGACCTTCGGCCGGCCCGACGGGCCGACACCGACAGCGACACCGACACCGACACCGACCGAGGAGGCGCGGGTCACCCGATGAGCACCACCCACGACACCGAGGCGCTAGCGCCCGAAGCCTCCCCCGCGGCACCCGCAGCGCCCGCGGCATCCGCAGCGCCGTCCCGCACCGTCGAGCGGGCGACGGGCGTGGCGTTCTCGCGCCGCGCCTCCTGCGGGCTCGTCACGATCGAGCCGTTCGCCGCGGACCCCTACGTCGTCTGCCTCCGCCGGTGGTTGGCGCACCCGGCATCGGCCGCCTGGCAGATGGCGGGCCTGAGCACCGACGAGGTGCGCGCCTACCTGGCCGCGATCGACGCCGACCCGCACCAGCAGGCCTGGCTCGGCCGGGTCGACGGCGAACCGACGTTCTTCGTCGAGACCTACGACCCGGCCGAGGTGCTGCTGACCGAGGTGCACGACGCCGAGCCCGGAGACGTGGGCATGCACCTGCTCGTCGCTCCCCCGCGCGGGCAACGGGTGCACGGCCTGACCAGCGCCGTCATGGCGAGCGTCGTCGACTTCGTCTTCGAGATCGAGCGGGCGAGGCGCATCGTCGTCGAGCCCGACGTGACCAACGACCGCATCGCGGCGAAGAACGACGAGGTGGGGTTCCGGGCGCTCGGCGACGTCGAGCTGCCCGACAAGACGGCTCGGCTCTCGGTCCTGACGCGACACGACCGGGCGGCGGCGCACCTCGCCCCCGGCCCCGTGGACTGGGCTCATCGGCACCTGGTGACCAAGGCGCTGAGCGAGTTCGCCCACGAGCGGCTGATCGCCCCGGTGGCCGACGACGACGCCGCGACCGCCCCCGCAGTCGACGACGACGACGCCGACGCCGCTGCGACGGACGGCGCCTGGCGGGTCGCCCTCGACCACGACGGCCACCGGATCGACTACCGGTTCACGGCCCGCCGGCTGGCCCTCGAGCACTGGGCGATCGACGACACGACGGTCACCCGCACGATCGACGACCGCCCCGAGCCCCTCGACGCCCTCGCGTTGGTCGTCGAGCTGGACGACCTGCTCGGCATCCCCGAGTCGCTGCTCGCCACCTACCTCGAGGAGGTCTCGTCGACCCTGGCGAGCGCCGCCTACAAACGTCACCGGGGCGGCCCGACCGCCGAGCGGTTGACCACCGCGGACTTCCAGACGGTCGAGGCGGCGATGACCGAGGGGCACCCGGGCTTCGTCGCGAACGCCGGGCGCATCGGCCTCGGACTCGACGAGTTCCACGCCTTCTCCCCCGAGGCCGCGGCTCCCGTCCGGCTGGTCTGGTTGGCGGCGCGTCGGTCGGTGACGCACCTCGCACTCGGCGCCGGACTCGACGAGAGGACGCTGTGGCAGGCCGAGCTGGGCCCCGAGAGCGTCGCCCGGTTCGACGCCACCCTCGCCGCGAAGGGCCTCGACCCGGCCGGGTTCCACTACCTGCCGGTGCACCCGTGGCAGTGGCAGCACCGCGTCTCGATCTCGTTCGCCCCCGACGTCGCCCGGCGTGACCTCGTGCTGCTCGGCGAGGGCGACGACACGTACCAGGCGCAGCAGTCGATCCGCACCTTCGCGAACCGCAGCCGGCCCGACCGGCACTACGTCAAGACGGCGCTGGCGATCCAGAACATGGGCTTCGTCCGCGGCCTCTCGCCGGCCTACATGAGGCCGACGCCCGCGATCAACGACTGGGTGCACGACCTCGTGCACACCGACGCGACCCTGCAGGAGGCGCGGTTCCGGGTCCTGAGGGAGCGCGCCTCCGTCGGCTACACCGGTGACGCCTACCACCGGACGACGACGTCGTCGCCGCACCGGAAGATGATCGCCGCGCTCTGGCGCGAGAGCCCGGTGCCGCTGGTCGGCCCGGGTGAGCGGCTCGCCACGATGGCGGCGCTGCTGCATCGCGACGGTGCCGGCGACGCACTCGCCTCGGCCCTCGTGAAGGCCTCGGGGCTGTCGGCGGAGGACTGGCTGCGGTCGTACCTGCACGCCTACCTCCGACCGGTGGTGCACTGCCTGAGGGCGCACGACCTGGCGTTCATGCCGCACGGCGAGAACGTCATCCTCGTGCTCGAGGGGTGCGTGCCGACGGCCGCGTTCATGAAGGACATCGGCGAGGAGATCGTCGTCGTCGCCCCGCGCGAGGTCCCCGAGGCGGTGCGGCGGACCGTGCACCCGGTCGACGACCGCGAGAAGGCGTTGGCGGTGTTCACGGACGTGTTCGACGGGGTGTTCCGACACCTGGCCGCCATCCTCGACGGCGACGGCGTGCTGCCTGCGGCCCGGTTCTGGGCGCTCGTGGCCGAGTGCGTCGAACGGCACGCCGACGAGCACCCCGACCTGCCGGGGTCGGTCGACCTGCGGGCGACACGCTTCGACCACTCCTGCCTCAACCGGCTGCAGCTGCGCGACACGCGCCAGATGGTCGACCTCGCGGCGCAGTCGTCGTCGCTGATCTTCGCCGGGACGCTGGCGAACCCGATCGCGAGGTAGGGGCGGCGCCCCGGGGCGGGGGCGGTCGGGCCGCCTCCGCCCCTGGGAGGTGGCGGTCGATTCACGGTCGACCACCACCGATCCGCGCAGGGCCACGGGCCGTGCGGGCCACCGCCGATCACAGGGGGAGAACCATCGGCGGCGGGTCGGGCTGCTCGAGCGACGATACCGCCGTCGAGTTGCTTGGGTTTGAAGATACTCGCCCGACAAGGGGAAGGCAACGATCGAGCGCTGGGCATTCGCTGCACGGGGCGGGTGATTCGAAGCTCGAACAACTCACTCGGCGAGGTATCGTGGCCTCCGTGGCGTCCGTCGCCGCGCCTCCTCGTCTTCGCTCCGTCCTCGCGTCGCCGTCCCGCCAGCAGAGAGCCCACCATGTCCGACGTCTCCCCCCAGCCGCCCGCCGGCTCCCCTCCGCCCCTCGACGACGAGGGCCAGTTCGACGTGACCCTCGTGCTCTCGGCGTACGCGTCGCTGCAGCGACAGGGCGAGCGCGTGCAGAAGGTCGTCGCCGACCACTTCGGCATGGGCACCACCGACCTCCGCTGCCTGACCTTCATCGCCACCGACCACGACACGACCCCGAAGCGCGCCGCCGAGTTCCTCGAGCTGTCGACCGGGGCGACGACCAGCCTGGTCGACCGGCTCGAGAGCGGCGGGTACATCTCGCGCCAGCCGCACCCCTCCGACCGGCGGAGCGTGCTGCTCGAACTGGCCCCGGCCGGGCGCGAGGCGATCGACCAGATCCACGACTTCTACCGCCGGGCGTTCCGCGACGCGGTCGACCCGAACCACCTCGACTTCCTCGCGGCGGCGATGCGCGCGATCGGCGACTCGCTGACGCGCGCCGCGGCCGGCGACGACGCCGTCGGCTGAGCGGCCCCCGCCGCCGCCGCCGCCACCGCCACCGCCGCCACCGCCACCGCCGGGTCGAACCACCGATGTGGCGTCGAACCACGCACTCCGGTGGTTCGACGCCACATCGGTGGTTCGGTGCCGTCGGGATGGTCCGCGCGACCTGCACGGGCGCACGCGGCCGGTCGTAGGGTGGGTCGATGACCCCCTCGGACGTCCTCGTCGAAGCCTTCTCGCGCCTCCCCGCCATCGCCGTGCGGGCGGTCGCCGACCTCTCCGTCGACGACCTCGCCTGGCGCCCCGACGACGAGGCGAACACGATCGCCTGGCTCGTCTGGCACACCGCGCGGGGGCAGGACGTCCAGATCGCCGACCTCGCCGCGTCGGAGCAGGTCTGGACGGCCGACGGCTGGGCCGAGTCGTTCGCGCTGCCGTTCTCGCCCGCCGAGATGGGCTACGGCATGTCCCCGGCCGACGTGGCCGCGGTGCGGGTCGACGCCGAGCTGTTGATCGGCTACCTCGAGGCCGTGACGCTGCGGACGCGCGGCTACCTCGACGACCTCGACGGCGCCTCGTACGACGACGTGGTCGACGAGGCCTGGGACCCTCCGGTCACGGCCGGCGCCCGTCTCGTCAGCATCCTGAACGACTGCGTGCAACACCTCGGCCAGGCCTCCTACGTGCGCGGCCTGCTCGACCGCCGCTAGCCGCCCGCCTGCCGGCCGCCCCACCGAATGCCAGCAATCCGCCGAGACCCTCTTGCGCGCGCGGGTGTCTCGACGACTTTCCGGGGTCTCACCAACGCAGGAGGCGCGGGTTCAGTCCTCGAGGGACGGCGGGAATTCGGCCGGCACCGTGAATCCGAGCCGCGCGGCCAGTTCGTCGAGCTCGGCCCGGCGCGCCTCGTACTCGGCGGCGAGCACCGGACCGACGACGGCGTCCGCGTGTGGCCAGCTGCCGTCGGACGTCGCCTCGCGCCACAACTCGATCGACGTGAGCGCGGATCGCGTGGCCACGCAGGCTCTGGCGAGGTCCACGACGTCCGCCACGGGGGCGTGCCCGGCTTCCGCCCACTGCCGCACCTCGACGGGCACGTACTCGAGGACGCCGGGCGTCTCGGCTCGTGAGCGATGCCCGGCACGCACCCGTCCGCGCGTCCCGAGCCCGCCGATCCAGCGGGCGAGGGCACGGAGACCCGCCGACGTCGCCGCGCCCGCTGATGCTCCGGCGGCCACGGGCACGACGAACGACGGTGGTTCCCGCCAGCCCGCCACGTCCCAGGCGAGCCACCAGGCGACGGCCACCCCGAGCGTCACGCCTGCCCAGGTGGCCACGCGCCTGCCCGCCGAATCGTTCGAGACGAAGGCCCGCCGACGCACGACCTCCAAGGCGACGTCGAGAGGGACGGACGGATCGGTGACGAGGTAATGGGTCTCGTCGTCTGCGCGGGCGACGCTCACGAAGGCCGTCATGCCGCGTCGTCCCTCATGAGCACGGGGTCGGGGTCGAACCCCAGCGGTCCCGCGACGACCCGGAGCGCCTCGGCGGCGTCGCCGATCGCCGAGCTGAGGGCGACGAGCGGCCGGGCGTCCGTGCGGCGGTCGAGTGGGAACTCGAGCTGAGGTCCCGGGTCGCCCACGAATTCCAGTGCTCCGTCGCCGTCCACGTCGACGTACCCGTGGAGGAGTTCCTCGACCGTCCACGAGGCCTCGACGAGTTCCGTGTACAACGACACGGCCTCGTTCAGTCGCCACACGTCCGAGGCGAGCGTCTCGTCGGTGACCCACCCGAGTACGTCGTCGTCCACCTCGACGATGCCGGGCGCCGTGACCGGTACCGGCAGGTCGGGAGTCGTCACCGCCCACACCCCCCTCGCGGCGAGACCAGCGGCGCCGAACAGGACGATCCCGCCGACGAGGTTGACGGTCCCCTCCGCCAGCGCCTCGGTCAGCTGCAACGCATCGACCACGTCGTCGATGCCCGCGCCACCCGCCACGACCACCAGCACGAACGCGAGCAGCGGCGCGTACCGCACCACCCTCCGCACCGGCCCGACGTACGTCCCCGCGTTCCGCCGCCGCAGCTCGGCCACCGCCGCCTCGGCCGCCGCCGCGTCGAGCGACGGGTCGACGACGTGCCAGCGCCGCCGGTTCCCCAGGCGCACGCGCAGCAGGCCGGGGCGGTCGCGGGTCGGGGGCACATCGAGAGACTAGGGGGCGTGCGGCCTGCCAGCCGCGCCCCCGTCCACAGGACGTCCGCCGCGGGCCGGCGGCGCGCCTCCTCGGCTCGTCTGCCTCGCACGGCGCCCGCACGACGAAGAACCCCGTTCCGGACGATGCACCCGCGCGATGCGGGGTCCGTCGTCCGGAACGGGGTGCGTGAGCAGGAGGCGCGGTGGGCGCCCCCGGGGAGGCTCGCTACGCCTGCACTCCCGCGAGCTCGTCGATCAGGCGGTCGCCGGAGCGGGCCTCGATCATCTCGGCGTCGATCTCGGCGCGGTCGAGCAGCTCTTCCATGCGACGGCGGCGCTGACGCGTGATGAGCGTGACGACGGTGCCCTCCTTGCCCGCGCGGCCGGTGCGGCCCGAGCGGTGCATGTAGGTCTTGTACTCGTCGGGCATGTCGGCCTGGACGACGAGCTCGATGTCGTCGACGTGGATGCCGCGGGCGGCGACGTCGGTCGCGACGAGCACGTTGACCTTGCCGCTCGTGAGCAGCTGCAGGTTGCGCGTGCGGCGGGCCTGGTTCAGGTCGCCGTGCAGGCTCGTCGAGCGGATGCCGGCGTCCTCGAGCTGGTCGGCGAGCTGCTCGGCGAAGGCGCGGGTGCGGGCGAAGACCAGGGTCTTGCCGCCGCCCGAGGCGAGCTGCTCGATGACCGCGGTCTTGTCGCGCTGCTCGATCAGGAGCACGCGGTGGTCGATCGTGGCGCTGGCCTGGTCCTCGCCGGCGACCTCGTGGACGGCCGGGTCGACCAGGAACTCGTCGACGAGCTTCGCCACGCCCTTGTCGAGCGTCGCGCTGAAGAGCAGCTTCTGAGCGCGGGCGCCGTCGGGGCGGACCGTCGCGGTCTCGCGGATGATGCGCTGCACCGGCTCGAGGAACCCGAGGTCGCACATGTGGTCGGCCTCGTCGAGCACGGTCACGACGACCTCGCTCAGGTCGAGACGACCCTGGTCGATGAGGTCCTCGATGCGGCCGGGGGTGCCGATCACGATGTCGACGCCGCGGTTGAGGGCACCGACCTGGCGCTGCTGGGGCACGCCGCCGTAGACCTGCGTGGTGAACAGGCCGACCGAGCGGGCGATGGGCTGCACGGTGCGGTCGATCTGCATGGCGAGCTCACGGGTCGGGGCGAGGATCAGGGCGCGGGGCTTGCGGCCCATCTTGCGGTTCTTCGCGCCGTTGTTCTCCATCAGCTTCTCGACCAGCGGGGCACCGAAGGCGATCGTCTTGCCCGAGCCCGTGCGGCCACGGCCGAGCACGTCACGACCGGCGAGCACGTCGGGGATCGTCGCGGCCTGGATCGCGAAGGGAGCCGCGGCACCCATCGAGGCCAGCTGACGCTCGATGTTGTCGCCGAGGCCCAGGTCGCCGAAGCTCACGCCCTCGACGTCGGCCGCGGTGACGACCTCGGCCTTGAGCTTCTCGAGCTTGACGTCGTCCTCGGGCGAGTAGTGGGTCGCCGCGTCGCGCTTGGGGTAGAAGTCGCTCGAGCGGTCGCCGACGCGGGCCGGGCGGTCGCTGCGGTCGAAGCTGCGAGGCGCGCGGTCGTCGCGAGCCGGGCGGTCGCTGCGGTCGAAGCTGCGGGCCGGGCGGGCGTCGCGGTCGACACCACCGGAGGCGCGGCCACCGCGCTCGGGACGGTCACCGTACGGACGCTGGGCGCGGTCGTCACGCGCCGGGCGGTCGCTGCGGTCGAACGAACGAGGGGCGCGGTCGTCGCGCGCCGGGCGATCGTTCCGGTCGTACGAACGAGGGGCACGATCGTCGCGAGCCGGGCGATCGCTGCGGTCGAACGAACGAGGGGCACGATCGTCACGAGCAGGGCGGTCGCTGCGGTCGTAGCTGCGGGGGGCGCGGTCGTCGCGTGCCGGGCGGTCCGAGCGGTCCCACGAGCGGGGTCCACGGTCGGAGCCCCGGGCGGCGTCGCGGCCACCGTCACGGCCGTAGCCGCGGGCGGCCTCGCGGCCACCGTCACGGCCGAAGCGGGGAGCGGCGTCGCGGCCACGCTCGCCGTTGCGGCTGTCGAAGTCGCGGTTGCCGAAGCGGTTGCCGCCGGCCGGCTTCTCGCGGGGCTCCCAGTTGGGGCGGCGGTCGTCGGAGCGGGCCGCGCCGGGGGCACGGTTGCCGCCACCGTCACGGGTGCCGAACTCGCGGCGTCCGCGGTCGGCGCGCTCGCTGGCGTCCCAGCGCTTCTTGGGGGCAGGGGCCCCGGCCTCGTCGGCGCGGTGGCCGCGGTGCTTGGGGCTCTTCGAGCCGGCCTTGGGGGCACCACCGGTGCGGTCGGTGCGCGGGCGGGAGTTGTCGTAAGGAGACATGGAGGAGTTCTTTCCGGGCTTGTCAGAGATGACGCGAAGAAATACCCGGGCAGCCATTGACCAGGACCGTTCACAATCGTGAATTCATCCCGTCGTGACTCGACGGGAATCCGGCCCACAAGACTTACAAACCCTCGTGCTGTTCAAAGCTGTGCATGATCGGCACCACCAGGTGCCGATGTGCTCGCGCCACAGGCGCGGTGTCTTGAGCCGACCCACCTACGATACCCGAGCCTCCCCCGAACCGGAAGCCCCGCCTCCTCCGGTCGGTCGGCGGCCGGAGCCCGCCGGCCGAGGTCACACCCGGGCAGCAGCCGTCTCGGCGCCCTCGGCCGCCTCGGCGCCCTCGCCCGACTCCGCCGCCCGTCGATCGGCCCGGCGTTCGCCGATGCGCTCGAACAGGTAGTAGATGACGGGCAGCACCACGAGCGTCAGCAGGGTGGACGACACGAGCCCGCCGATCACGACGATGGCGAGCGGCTGCGAGATGAAGCCGCCGTGCCCGGTCACACCGAGCGCCATCGGGGTGAGCGCGAAGATCGTGGCCGCCGCCGTCATGAGGATCGGCCGCAACCGCCGCGACGCTCCCTCGAGCAACGCCTCGCGCACGCGCAGACCCTTCTCGCGGTACTGGTTCACGAGGTCGATCAGCACGATGGCGTTGGTCACCACGATGCCCACGAGCATGAGCACGCCGATCAGCGATGCCACCCCGAGCGGCACGCCCGAGGCGAGCTGCAACAGGATCGCCCCGGTCGCCGCGAACGGGATCGACACGAGCAGCAGCAACGGCTGGATCAGGCTGCGGAACGTCGCCACCATCACGATGTAGACGATCAGGATCGCGATCAGCACGGCGAGGCCGAGCTGCGAGAAGGCGTTGGCCTGGTCGGCCGTCGCCCCACCGATGGTCGCGTCGGTCCCGTCGGGCAGGTCGACGGCGGCCACGGCGTCGGACACCTCGGTGCCGGCGGCCGAGAGGTCGTCGCTCGACGGCGTGATCGTCACGGTCGCCGAACGTACCGCGTCGGTCGTCGTGACGGAGGTCGGCCCGGTCGTCTGCTCGACCGTGGCGATGGAGTCGAGGCGCACGGGCCCGGTCGGGCTCGGCAGCTCGAGGGCCTTCAGCTCGTCGATGGTCGCCGGCGGCGTCGGGTCGACCGTGTAGACGTCGACCGAGCTGTCGTCGATCTCGAGCGACCCCACCCGGAAGGGCTGGATGGCCTGCGACACGATGCCCCCCACGGCGACCTCGCTGTAACCGAGGGCCGCGGCCGCGACGCGGTCGACCTGCACGCCGATGACCGGCTGGGCCGCCTGCAGGTTGGAGCTGGCCTCGGCGGTGCCGGGAAGCCCCTGCACCTTCTTCAGCACGGCGTCCGTCGCGGTCTGCAGGCTGTCGGGGTCGGGTGCCGTGACGTCGACGGTGATGTCGTTGCTCGTGCCGAAGCCGCTCGACGCCGAGACCTCGATCTCGCCCGCGTCCGTGACGTCGTCCAGCCGGGACCGGACGTCGGCCTGCAGGGCGTCCTGGTCGGCGCTCTCGTCGGTGGTGATCGAGTAGGTGACGGTGCTGTCGCCCGATCCTCCGAGGAAGCTCGCGATCGACGTCCCGCTCGAGCCGATGGTCAGCTGCACCGTCTCGATGCCGTCGACGCCCTCGAGCACCTGCTCGACCCGGTCGGCGGCGTCGGACTGCGTCTGCAGGCTCGACGCGGGCGGCAGGGTCTGCGTGACGCTGAACGTGTTCTGCCCGCTCGCCCCGAGGAAGTTCGTCTTCATGAAGGGGATGACGGCGCCCGTGCCCACGAGGATGAGCAACGCCACGAGGATCGTCACGACCGGACGCTGCAGGGTGCCCCGCAGCACCGGGACGTACGCGCGACGCAGGCGGTCGAGCGGTCGGGTGTCGGACGGGTCGGAGGCGCGGGTCGTCAACGACTCGACCGTCGCCCCCTCGACGGCGGCGGCCTCGCCCCCCGGCGCGTGCTTGTGGGCCTTCGGTGCCCGGAGGAACCAGTACGCCAGCACGGGCACGATCGTCAGCGCGACGAAGAGCGACGCGACGAGCGCGATGGTGACCGTCAGGGCGAACGGCCGGAACAGCTCGCCGGTGATGTTGCCGACGAAGGCCAGCGGCAGGAAGACCACGACGGTCGTGACCGTGGACGCGGTGATGGCACCCGCCACCTCGCGGACGCCGACCTTGATCGCCTCGAGCCGGTCGACGCCCGCGGTGAGGTGCCGCTTGATGTTCTCGATGACGACGATCGAGTCGTCGACCACGCGGCCGATGGCGATCGTCAGCGCACCCAGGGTCAGGATGTTCAGGGTGTAGTCCGCCGCCTGCAGCCCGATGAACGTGATGAGCACGCTCGTCGGGATGCTGATGGCGGTGACGATGGTCGACCGGATCGACAGCAGGAAGACCAGGATGACGATCACGGCGAACACGAGGCCGAGCAGCCCCTCTTCGGCGAGCGCGTCGATCGACTGCTGGATGAACGGCGCCTGGTCGAACACCACCGACAGCTCCACGCCGTCACCCAGGTCGGAGGCGAGGCCCGGGATGGCGTCGCGCACGGTCTGCGACACGTCGACGGTGTTGGCGTCGAGGGTCTTGGTGATGGCGACCGTGAGGGCGTCCTGCCCGTCGACGCGGCTGATCGAGGTGACGGGTGCGCCGGTCAGCTGCACGTCGGCGACGTCGCCGATCGTCGTGGCCGAGGTGCCGCCGAGGAGCGGCAGGGCGCGGATCTCGTCGACGCTCGTGAGTCTCTGACCGGCCTGGATGGACAGCGTCTTGCCGTCCTGCGTGAGGGTGCCGCCGGGGATCAGCGTGCCGTTGGCGTCGAGGGCGTCCTGGAAGGCGGCCGTGGTCAGCCCCGCGGCGGCGAGCGCCGTCTGGTCGGGCGAGATGGTGACGCGTTGGCCGGCGTCGCCGTAGATCGAGGCCTCGCGGACGCCGTCGAGCTTCTGCAGGTCGGGCACCGTGACGGTGGTCAGCCGGTCGACGAGGGCCTGCGAGTCGGCCGAGTCGTAGCCGGTGACGGCGATCTGGATGACGGGCAGGTCGTCGAGGCTGCCCGTGACCACCTGGGTGTCGACGGAGTCGGGCAGCGAGAGCCGGTTGATCGCCGACTGGATCTTCTGCTCGGCCGAGTCGAGGTCGGTGCCGTAGGTGAACTCGGCCGAGACCGTGCTCTGCGAGGTGCTCGAGGTCGCCGAGGTGCCCTCGAGCCCGGGGATGATCTGGACGGCCTGTTCGATCGGGGTCGAGACGTCCTCGTTGACGACCTCGGGCGTGGCCCCCGGGTACGAGCTGACGATCGCGATCTGCGGGAACTGCACGTTGGGCGCGAGCTCTTGCTTGAGCGAGGTGAGGGCGATGCCGCCGAAGACGGCGACGACGATGGTGACGAGGGCGATCAGCGCGCGGTTGCGCAGACTGAAGACGGACAGCAGGTGCACGGTGCTCCGGTGGTGAGAGGGAGAGCGGAGGAGGCGCGGTGAACGACGTGCACCGCACCTCCATTGTCACCAGCCTCTCTGGGAACTGGCGGCGGTTCCTTTCACGCTGTGCAGATCCCTGCCTGGTCACCGTGACGGGGACGAGCCGACCGCAGGACCCGGCTCAGACGATCTCGGCCAGCAGGGGCGAGGTCGGCGCCTGCACCCCGTCGACCCCGTCCCACGCCGCGCGCAGGGCGGCGAGCGCCCGGTCGGTGTCGCTGTCGGCGTACGAGAACGGCACGCGGAGGAACCGCTCGAACGCCCCGTCGATGCCGAACACCGGGCCGGCCGCGAGCAGCAGGCCCTCCCGGCGGGCCGCGAGGGTGAGCTGCGAACTGACCGGCGCCCCGAGCCCCACCCAGGTGGTGAGGCCGCCCGCCGGCGACGGCACCTGCCACGACGGGAACGCCTCCCTCAGACCGTGGACGACGCGGTCGCGACCTCGTCTCAGGTGGCCGGCCCGCGCCTCCAGCACGCGGTCGAAGTCGCCGAGCAGCTCGGCGACCACCAGCTGCTCGAGCACGGGGGTGCCCAGGTCGCCCGCCGAGCGGGCGCGCACGAGCCGCTCGACGAGCGGGCGCTCGGCACGGATCCAGCCGATGCGCAGCCCACCCCAGAGCGACTTGCCGACCGAGCCGATCGTGACCGCGCGTCCGTACGCGGCCATCGGCGAGGGGGCGTCGCGACGGTCGTCGATCGCCATCTCGGCCATGGTCTCGTCGGCGATCACGACGGTGCCCTCGGCGGCCGCCGCCTCGAGCACGCGCGCCCGCTGGTCGGCGGGCATCG
Source organism: Frigoribacterium sp. 9N (assembly GCF_902506305.1). Lineage (NCBI taxonomy): Bacteria > Bacillati > Actinomycetota > Actinomycetes > Micrococcales > Microbacteriaceae > Frigoribacterium > Frigoribacterium sp. 9N. Next base: position 297,270 of record NZ_LR733392.1, on the reverse strand, counting down.
TCGCGCCCGTGGGGTTGTGGAAGTCGGGCATCAGGTAGGCCACCGGCGGGCTCGTGCGCCGCAGGGTCTGCATCAGCGCCGCTTCGTCCCAGCCGTCGTCGACGGTGACGCTGACCGGCACCAGGCGGGCGCCGGCGCCGCGGAGGGCCTCGAAGGCGTGCGGGTAGCCGGGCGCCTCGACGACGGCCCGGTCGCCGCGCGAGACCAGCACGCGTGCGAGCAGCGCGATCGCGTGCTGCGCCCCGAGGGTCACGACGATCTGGTCGGCACTCGTCTCGAGCCCCCGCCGTCGGTACCGTTCGGCGATCGCCTCGCGCAGCACCGGCCGCCCGACCGGGTCGTAGCCCGGGTCGTCCAGGTACGCGCCGAGCCGCCCCGCCGCCCGTTGCGCCGCCTCGGCGATGCCGTCGACCGCGGGCAGCGCCGCCTTCGTCAGGTCGAGCAGCCCCTCGGTCGTCGTCGGACGCGGCACCGAGGCGCGGGCCGGCAGCCGGACGACGCTGCCGCTGCCCCGCACGCTGTCGACGTGCCCCGTGTCGCGGAGGGCGGCGTAGGCCGCGGCCACGGTCGTGCGGCTGACCCCGAGGTGCGCGCAGAGGTCGCGTTCGGACGGCAGGCGGGTGCCGACCGGCAGTCGGCCGTCGAGCACGAGCAGGCGGATGCGGTCGGCGAGCGCCAGGTAGCCGGGAACCGAGGAGGCGCGCCACGAGTCGAGCAGGACGCCGAGCGCCCGCGACGAGACCGTGGTGGCACCGTGGTCGAGGTTGGTCACGCGGCCACCCTAGGCGGATTGGACCCTTGCCACCAGGCCAGTCGAACGATTGGATCGACCCCATGCTCCTCTCGCGTCGCCTGCTGCAGTTGTTCGTCGGCCTCACCGCCTACGGCTTCGCCATCGCCCTCATGGTCCGCGCGGGCATCGGCGTCGCCCCGTGGGACGTGCTGTCACAGGGGCTCGTCCGCCACACCGGGCTGACGTTCGGCACCGTCACGTTCGTCACGAGCCTCGTCGTGCTCCTGCTCTGGATCCCCCTGCGCCAGCGACCCCGCTTCGGCACGATCGCCAACACCCTGATGATCGGTCCGGTCGCCGACCTCGGCCTGCGCGTCCTGCCGCAGCAGACCGAGTGGTGGGCACAAGGCCTGACCTTCGCGGGCGGCCTGCTGTTGCTCGCCGTCGCGAGCGGCCTCTACATCGGAGCCGACTTCGGGCCGGGCCCTCGCGACGGGCTCATGCTCGGCCTCCACGCCCGGTTGGGCTGGCGGGTGGGCGTCGCGCGCACCGTCATCGAACTCACGGTCCTCGCCGCGGGGTGGCTGCTCGGCGGGCAGGTCGGCATCGGCACGGCGGCCGAGGCCCTGCTCATCGGCCCGCTCGTGGCGATCACGTTGCCGCTCTTCGCCCGGCGCCGGGTGGCGACCTCCGTGGTCGCCCCGGCCCGCGCCTCCTCGCCCGCCTGAGCCGCGGCCGGTACGAACCAGTTCGGACCGACCCGCGCTGACCGGGAATAAATCGTCCACGAGCGAAGTTGACAGGCCCTCGCACGGGAGTAGAGTCGCCGCTCGTGACCAACGACACCCGGTCGCCGAAGCGTTGGCTGATCGGTGAACCCCTCCCCTCGGAGAAGCTCGAGGGGCAGCTGCTCCCGAAGCACCTCGCACTGCCGATCTTCGCCAGCGACCCGCTCAGCTCGGTGGCCTACGCGCCGCAAGAACTGCTGATGATCCTGCTGATCGGCGGCCTCGGGTTCCTGACCCTCGCGCCGTGGGTGGCCGTCGCGGTCGTCGTCCTGCTGCTGGTCGTGGTGGCGTCGTACCGTCAGCTGATCAAGGCGTACCCGTCGGGCGGCGGCGACTACGAGGTCGCCCACAAGAACCTCGGCGAGAAGGCCGGGCTCGTGGTCGCCTCGGCGCTGCTCGTCGACTACGTCATGACGGTGGCCGTCTCGGTCGCCTCGGGCGTGGACAACATCATCTCGGCCGTGCCCGAACTGGCGCCGGTGCGCGTCGAGCTCGCGATCTTCTTCGTCGTCCTGCTGGCGGCCGTCAACCTCCGGGGCGTGCGCGAGTCGAGCAAGGCCTTCGCGATCCCCACCTACCTCTTCGTGTCGAGCGTCTTCGTCATGATCGTCATCGCCCTGGTGCGCACCGCCCTCGGCGACCCGCCCGTCGCCGAGAGCGCCGAGTACACGGTGCAGGCCGACCAGCTGACGCAGGCCGCCTTCATCCTGCTGTTGCTGCGGGCGTTCTCGAGCGGCTGCTCGGCCCTGACCGGCGTCGAGGCGATCGCCAACGGCGTGCCCGCGTTCCGGCGACCCAAGGTGCAGAACGCCCAGAAGACCCTCGTGCTGATGGGCAGCATCGCCATCGTCCTGTTCGCCGGCCTCGTCGCCGTCGCCCTGATCGCGAAGGTGCACTACGCCGAGGACGCCTGCGACCTCCAGGGGTTCGTCGACTGCGCCACCACGCCGCAGCGCAGCCTCGTCGCGCAGATCGCGAGCGCGGTCTTCGGCGGGTCGCTGTTCGGCATCCCGTTCTACGTGATCCAGGCCTGCACCGCGGCGGTGCTGTTGCTGGCGGCGAACACGGCCTTCAACGGGTTCCCCTTGCTCGGATCGATCCTGGCCCGCGACCAGTACGCCCCCAAGGCGCTCAACACGCGCGGCGACCGACTGATCTACTCGAACGGCGTGATCGTGCTGGCGCTGGTGGCCTGCGCCATCCTGCTCGTCTACCAGGCGAGCGTCACCGGGCTGATCCAGCTGTACATCATCGGCGTCTTCGTCTCGTTCACGCTCGGCCAGACCGGCATGGTCGTCCACTGGACCCGCATGCTGCGCGAGGGATGCGCCGACCGTGGAGCGGTGTACCGCGCCCGCGGCATCAACGCCTTCGGCGCCCTGCTCACGGCGTCGGTGTTGATCGTCGTGACGGTGACCAAGTTCACGCACGGCGCCTGGCTGGTGTTCGTCATCATGCCGATCCTCTTCGTGCTGATGCTCGGCGTGAACCGCTACTACCGGGACGTGCTCGTCGAGATCGAGCCCGACGCCACGACGCAGTTCGGCTCGCACGGCGACCACGCGATCGTGCTGGTCGGCACCATGCAGAAGCCCGTGCTGAAGGCCCTCGACTACGCCATCGCCGCACGCCACGAGTCGCTCGAGGCGATCCACGTGGGCATCGACGACGAAGCAACGGCGCTCCTGCAGCGTCAGTGGGCCGAGCAGGACATCGAGGTGCCCCTGCGCATCGTCGCCTCGCCGTACCGCGACATCAGCATGCCGCTGATCAAGTACATCAAGGCCCACCGTGAAGAGCACGGCAGCGAGGTCGTCACGGTCTACACGCCCATCTACATCGTCGGCCACTGGTGGGAGGCCGCGCTGCACAACCACAAGAGCCGCCGCATCCGCCAGAAGCTCATGCTCGTGCACGGCGTGACGATCTCGCTCGTGCCGTGGCTGCTCGACTCGTCCGAGGTGCTCTACGGGCGTCGATCGCGGCCGATCCCCGGCCAGGACCGCCGTGGGGAGCCGATCCGCCCCCGCCCCGTGCCGCGCCGCGTGCTCGAGCCGGCCGGTCGCCGGTCGGGCGCCGCCGGCGGGGCCCTGGGCGCCGACGCGGGCCCGGACGGCCGCGCCGGGGCGGCGGTCGAAGGAGGCGCGGTGCAGCGGGGCCTCGACGTCCAGCCCGCGCAGAACGGCACGAAACCCGGCCCGAAGCAGACCCCGCGCGCACCGGGCTCGGCGGCCGGCAACCGCGGAGGCGGCGCCGCCGCACGCAAGGCCCGCTCGGCCGCCCGCAACTCGACCGGCACCTCGCCCCGCAAGAAGAAGTAGCGCCGGCGCCCGGGAGCGTCAGCGCCAGACGGTGCGGGGCCGCAGCAGCCGGTGCCGCGGCTCGCTGTCGTCGAGCAGCAGCGAGAGCACGGCTCCTGCGACGTCGACGAGCGGTTGCTCGACGCTCGACAGGCCGAGCGCCGAGGCGACCGGGGTGTCGTCGTAGCCCACGACCGGCACCGATGACCCCAGCACGACCGATGCCCCGAGCGCGAGGGTGTCGCTCGCGCACACCACGGCGTCCACCGCGACTCCCGCGTCGAGCACCGACCGGATCGCAGCCGAGGCGAGCGGCACCGAGTCCTCGACGGCCAGGTCGAGCGCGTCGATCGAGGCCGGATCGAGCGTGTCCCGTGACGCGAGCGCCTCGCGCCACCCGCGCCTCCGGTCGTCCCCGGCGCCCGAGCCGGCAGGCCAGCCGAGGAAGGCCACGTGCGTCGCACCCCGGTCGAGCAGGTCGTCGGTCGTCGAGGCGAGGCCGGCGCGTCCGTCGACGTCGACCCAGCGGTGTTGCGGGTCGCCCATGTCGTCGATCCCCCAGGGCCGACCGAAGGTGACGAAGTCGGCGCCGGCGTCGATCAGCCATTCGGTGCGCGGGTCGTCGAAGAACGTCGAGGTGAGCACGAACCCGTCGACGTCGGCGCCGTCGAGCAGGCGGCGGAACTGGGCGATCTCGTCGTCGGGCCCGGCCGCCGTGTACAGCAGGATGCGGTGGTCGCGAGCGTCGGCCTGCTCGGTGACCGCGTGCAGGAACCGGTCGAGCACCGCGCCCGAGATGCCGTTCTGCACGGGGTCGAGCCGGATGCCGATGGTCGAGCTCTTGCGGGTGCGCAATCGTCGCGCCGACGCGTGCGGCCGGTAGCCGAGGTCCGCGATCGCCCGCTCGACCCGGCCCCGCGTGTCGGGTCGGACGATGTCGGGCGCGTTCAGCACGTTCGAGACGGTCTGCCGCGACACCCCCGCGACCGAGGCGACGTCGCTGACGGTCGGGAGGCGCGGTGTCGGAACCCGAGTCATCGCGCCCTCCACCCCGGCGCCGGTCGGCGGCCTCGGGTCACGTTACCCCAGCGCCCGGGTACCTCTGGGCTCTCCGGTCTTGACACCCACGGGGCGGCCTGCCTACTCTGACGACACGGATTTGATCGATCAAATCGCACGTCCGCCCCCGCTCCATCCCGAGGCGCCACCCCTGCACCACACCCCGACCACAGCACCCGCACCATCGCAACGACGCGACGAGAGGCCCACCATGCGACTACGCACGACCCGCCTGGCGGCAGCAGCCGCCCTCACCACCATCTCGGCCCTGGCCCTCACGGCCTGCGGCTCCGGCTTCAGCGAGGGGTCGGGCGCCGCGAGCGACGGCGCCCTCACCAGCAGCGACGACTCGCTGACCGTGCTGATCGGCTCGAGCGGAGACGCCGAGACGAAGGCCGTCACCGACGCCGTCGCGAGCTGGTCCGACGACTCGGGCACCGGCGCCGAGGTCAGCGTGGCCTCCGACCTGCCGCAGCAGCTCAGCCAGGGCTTTGCCTCGGGCGAGCCTGCCGACGTGTTCTACGTCTCGACCGACACGCTCGCGGGCTTCGCCGGCAACGGCAGCCTCCTGGCCTACGGCGACCAGCTCGCCAACGAGGGCGACTTCTTCCCGACCCTCGTCGACAGTTTCACGCTCGACGACCGGTTCTTCTGCGCGCCCAAGGACTTCTCGACCCTCGGCCTGATCATCAACACCGACATGTGGGCCGCGGCCGGCCTGACCGACGCCGACGTCCCGACCGACTGGGACTCGCTGAAGGCGGTCGCCGCGAAGCTCACGACGGCCGATCACGTGGGCCTGGCCTTCAGCCCCGAGTACGCCCGGGTGGGCGCGTTCATGGCGCAGGCCGGCGGCGCGGTGACCACCGCCGACGGCACCGAGGCGACGCTCGACTCCTCCGAGAACGTCGAGGCGCTGACCTACGTGAAAGACCTGCTGACCAGCGGCGACGCCGCGTTCTCGAGCGACCTCGGCGCGGGCTGGGGCGGCGAGGCCTTCGGCACGGGCAAGGCGGCGATGACCATCGAGGGCAACTGGATCACCGGCGCACTCACCAACGACTACCCCGACGTGTCGTACCAGGTGGCCGAGCTGCCCGCCGGCCCCGGCGGCCAGGGCACGTTGCAGTTCACCAACTGCTGGGGCATCGCCGCCGACAGCCCCAACCAGCAGGCCGCCGTCGACCTCGTCGAGCAGCTGACGAGCACCGACCAGCAGCTCGCCTTCGCCGACGCGTTCGGCGTCATGCCCTCGATCCAGTCGGCCGCCGACACCTGGAAGTCCGACAACCCCGACCAGGCCGCGTTCCTCGACTCGGTCGAGTTCGCCCAGGGCACGCCCACGCAGGACGGGTCCGCCGCCGTGATCAGCGACTTCAACTCGCAGCTCTCCGGCCTGAAGGACGGCGACCCGAAGACGATCCTCGAGTCCGCGCAGAAGAACTTCGAGGCGATCCTCCAGTAACCCTCGGGGCACCGCGCCTCCCCCGGCGCGGTGCCTCGCACTCCCCACCCGACGGGGGCGGCCGGGGCCGCGACGCGTCCTCCCCAGGGCGGTCGCGCCTCCGTCCCTCCCCGGTCCTGCTCCCCGCCTCCCCCGCGGCCGCGCCTCGTCGGCGATCATCCGAGGAGGCGCGACCCATCGACCCGAGACAGCGCACGAAAGGCAGTCCCCATGACCGCGATCTCGACCAAGGTCCCCCGACGGCGCAGCGCCGTCTCGCGCGGCGAGGGCCTCTCGGGCTGGCTGTTCGTCTCGCCCGTGCTGATCGTCCTGGGCCTCTTCCTGGCCGTGCCCGTCCTGATGGCCCTCTGGGTCAGCGTCTCGGACTGGACCGGCCGGGGCTCCCCCTTCGCGGCCGGCGTCGGCTTCGTCGGGGCGCAGAACTACCGAGACCTGCTCGGCGGCGGCGGCCTGGCCGAGCGCGACTTCGGCCTGAGCCTGCGCAACAACGCCTGGTACGTGATCCTCGTCGTGCCCATCCAGACCGCCGTGGCTCTGCTGCTCGCCGTGTTGGTGAACCGCCAGGTGCTGCGCGGCCGCGGGTTCTTCCGCACCGCGTTCTACTTCCCGTCGGTGACCAGCTCGGTCGCCATCACCGTCCTGTGGCTGTTCCTGTTCTCGCAGAGCGGCGCGGTGAACAAGCTGCTCTCGTTCGTCGGCATCACCGGGCCCGCGTGGTTCAACGACGCCAGCGGCGTGCTGCACAACCTGCTCGCCGTCGTCGGCGTCACGCAGCCCCCGGCCCTGCTGGCCGACCACACCGCCCTCGGCGTCAGCTGGTGGGACTGGCTGGCCGGGCCGTCGGTCGCGATGTCCGCGTTCATCCTGATGGCCGTCTTCACCACCAGTGGCACGTTCATGCTGCTCTTCCTGGCGGCCCTGCAGAACCTCGGTGGCGACGTCCAAGAGGCCGCGATGATGGACGGCGCGAGCGGCTGGCAGCGCTTCTGGCGCATCACGTTGCCGCAACTGCGACCGACGCTCTTCACGGTCCTCACCCTCGGCCTCATCGGCACCTGGCAGGTCTTCGACCAGATCTACACCGGCACCCAGGGCGGCCCGCAGAAGACCACGCTGACGCCCGCCTACCTCTCGTACACCTCGGCGTTCGGCGAACAGGAGTGGGGTCGCGGCGCGGCCATCGCCTTCGTGCTGTTCGTCATCATCGTCGCCTTGACGATCCTGCAGCGCATCGTGCTGCGCGAACGGGCCGTGTCGAAGAGACGCACCCGGCTCTACACGACAGGAGTCGAGCGATGACCACGACCGCACCGATCGCCGACCGGACGAACCCCTCCTCGCCGGTCGCGCCTCCCCCGGCCCCACCTCACCCGGCCGGGCGCGAGCCCCGCAGCACGCGACGCATCGCCGGCACCTCGGTGCTCTACGCCGTGCTGATCGTCATCGCGGCGATCTACATCCTGCCGTTCCTGATCAACGTGGCGACGTCGTTCAAGACCGACCCCGAGGCGGCCTCCGACCCGCTGGCGTTGATCCCGATCACGCCGACGGTCGCCGCCTACCGCCAGCTGTTCCTCAACAGCGACTTCCCGACCTGGTTCCAGAACTCGGCGATCGTGACGATCGTGGTGACGCTCGGGCGGGTCTTCTTCAACTCGCTCGCCGGCTACGCCCTGGCGCGGCTGCAGTTCCGGGGGCGCAACGTCATCTTCGTGCTGCTGATCGGCGTGATGGCGGTGCCGGCGGTCGTGCTGCTCATCCCGAAGTTCCTGGTGATCAACCAGCTCGGCATGTACGACTCGTACTCGGGCATGATCGTGCCGCTGCTGACCGACGCCGCCGGGGTCTTCATCATGAAGAACTTCTTCGAGTCGATCCCGCGCAGCGTCGAAGAGCAGGCGCGCATCGACGGCGCCGGCACCTTCCGGGTCTTCTGGTCGATCGTCCTGCCCATGGCTCGCCCGGCCCTCGTGACGATCATCATCCTGTCGTTCCAGGGGTCGTGGAACGAGCTCTCGCACTTCATCGTGTCGACCCAGTCGCCCGAGCTGACCACCCTCACCAAGGGCGTCGCGAGCCTCGCCTCGGGGCAACTGAGCCAGGGGTCGCAGTACCCGATCAAGCTCGCGGCCGCCGCGGTCATGACGATCCCGGTCGCCATCGTCTTCTTCGTCTTCCAGCGCCGCATCATGAACGCCAGCGCCGGGGCCGTCAAAGAGTGATGCACGCCGCGACGCCCACCCCGTCGCACCCCACGCCCGCCACCCGGAGCCCCAGGAGC
>NZ_LR733392.1:277946-288544 GCF_902506305.1 Frigoribacterium sp. 9N | reverse complement strand
CCCGATGACCCAGACCTCCCCCCTCGATTCCGACCACGCCGACCGGTCGACCCCGACACCCGGCCTCCAGCCGTTCCTCGCCGCCGAGACCGTCGTGCTGAGGGCTCCCGTCCAGGCGTGGTCGGCCGCCGACGGGTCGATGGGCGCGGCGACGATCCACGGCGTCTACCTCGGCGACGTGCGTCTCGTCGCCGGGCACGGCGTCACCGTCGACGGCCTCGTCCCCGAGCACGTGGCCACGGTGCCCCTCGGAGCCTCGTCGGTCCGCTTCGAGTCGCTGCTGCGCGGCCTCGACGACGCCGGAGCCGACCCCGACGTCCGCCTGAGCTCGCTCCGTGACGTCACGACCACGGGCGTCCACGAGCGCCACACGGTCACCTCCCGGCTCGACCGCGAGCTCACGGTCACCCTGGCCACGACCCTCCGACCCGACGCCTCCCCCATGGACCACGTGAAGGCCGGGATCGTGGGCGCGCCCGTGCCCGACGCGACGCTCACGTCCGACGGCACCCGCGCCTCCTGGCGGGCAGAAGGAGTCCGGGTCGACCTCGAGGCCCGAGGAGGCGCGGTGCGGGACACCCCCGCCGGCCTCGTCGTCGAGTGGGTCGCCGTCGTCCCCGCCCGGGGTTCCGTGACGGTCGGTCTCGACCTGGTCGCGACCGCCCCCGACGCCGTCGTCCGGGGCGTGCGGACGCCGCCGCACTGGGCCGACCTCGACCCGGCGCCGCGTGACGACCGGCTCGCCCGCTGGGTCGACCGTGCCCGCGACGACCTGGCGGCGCTCCGGCTGACCACGACGACGGCACCCGACGACGTGTTCTACGCCGCAGGTGCGCCCTGGTTCTTCACGCTCTTCGGCCGCGACTCGCTCTGGGCCGCCCGCTTCACCCTGCCCCTCGACCTCACGGTCGCGGGGGGCACCCTGCGGGTGCTGGCGGGACTCCAGGGCACTCGACACGTGCCGGGAACGGCCGAGCAGCCGGGCAAGATCATGCACGAACTCCGTCAACGGACGTTGACGATCCCCGGTGAGGACGTCAGCCTGCCCCCGCTCTACTACGGCACCGTCGACGCGACCGCGCTCTGGATCTGCCTGCTGCACGACGCCTGGCGCTGGGGCCTGCCGCGGACCGAGGTCGAGGCGCTGCTGCCGCACCTCGACGCAGCCCTCGCCTGGATGCGCGACTCGGGCGACAGCGACGGCGACCTGCTGCTCGAGTACGTCGACGAGACCGGCCACGGCTTGGCGAACCAGGGTTGGAAGGACTCCGGGGACAGCGTCCAGTGGCGCGACGGACCCCTCGCCGAGGGGCCGATCGCGCTCTGCGAGGTGCAGGCCTACGCGTACGAGGCGGCCGTGCACGGGGCCGACCTGCTCGACGCCTTCGGTCGGGCGGGCGGCGACGCGTGGCGCGACTGGGCGGGGCGCCTGCGCGACCGGTTCCGCGCCTCCTTCTGGGTCGACGACGCCGCGGGCGCCTACCCGGCGATCGCCCTCGACGCGGCCAAGCGGCCGGTCGACACGGTCACGAGCAACCTCGGGCACCTGCTCGGCACGGGTCTGCTCGACCCGGACGAGGAGGCGCTGGTCGCGTCCCGCCTCGTCTCGCCCGAGCTGTCCAGCGGATTCGGCCTCCGCACGATGTCGACCGACAGCGCCGGCTACTGGCCCCTGAGCTACCACGGGGGCAGCGTCTGGACCCACGACACGGCCATCGCGGTGCAGGGCCTGGCCCGGGCCGGGTTCGCCGACGAGGCCGCGGTGCTCGCCGAGGGCCTGCTCGCGGCGGCGCCGACCTTCGACTACCGGATGCCCGAGCTCCACTCGGGCGACCCGGCCCGCGAGGTGCCGTCGCCCGTGCCGTACCCCGCCTCGTGCCGCCCCCAGGCCTGGTCCGCCGCAGCCGCCGTCGCCGTCTGGTCCGCCACGCACGCCGTGCGCCCGCCCCGCCACTTATGACCGCTCGCCCCGCTGGCCCCGCCGCCGATGGTGCGCGCACCCTCCCGCCGAACGCGGGCGAGCCCGCGCACGGGCATCGCCTACGTCACCCCTGCCGTCGGCGCTCGGCGTCGCTCTCCGACAACCGCGCGACCACCTGACGGGCGATCGCCCGGCCGGCCCGGTTCGCCCCGATCGTCGAGGCCTGCGGCCCGTAGCCCGCGAAGAACAGCCGCGGGTCGAGGGTGGAGGCGCCGCCCTCGACGCTCACGCCCCCGTCGGCCGAGCGCAGTCCGAGCGGCGCCAGGTGTCGCAGCTCGGGCCGGAACCCGGTCGCCCAGACGATCGCGTCCGCGTGGGCGGAGGTGCCGTCGGCCCATCGCACCCCGTCGGGTTCGACGGTCGCGAACATCGGCCGCTCGACCAGCACGCCGCGCTCGATGCCCGACACGAAGCGCCGGGTGCGGGGCACGCCCGTCCCGCTGACGATGCTCGGCAGCGCCTGCCCCGCCCGTGCCGCGCGGTCCTGCGCGGCGACCGCCGCGACGGCCGACTCGACGTCGAGCTCGCCCTGGTCGAGCCAGTCGACCGGCCGGCGCGTCACCCACGTCGTCGAGGCCGCGACGCCGTCGAGCTCCAACACGAATCCGATCGCGCTCGTGCCGCCGCCGACCACGACGACGTCGAGCCCCTCGAGCTCGGAGGCCGCCCGGTAGTCCGAGGTGTGCAGCTGACGCCCGCGGAAGGTGTCGCGCCCGGGGTACCACGGCACGAACGGGGCGCCCCAGGTGCCGGTCGCGTTCACGACGACCTCGACCCGCAGAGCGCCGGACTCAGGCCCGGTCGCCGCAGCCGGAGCGCCCCCCGAGGAGGCGCGCCCCGCCCACCGCACCGAGAACCCGTCGCCCAGCCCGGTCACCCCGGTCACCTCGACCGGGCGCCGCACGTCGAGCCCGAGCGCGTCCTCGTACCGCGCGTACCGGTCGGCGACGACGTCACGCGCCGGGGCCGACCGGTCGGCGTCGGCGAACCCCAGCCCCAGCTCGGCCATGCCCGGCAGGTCGTGCACCCGGTGCGCGGCACCCAGCCGCAGGCTCTCCCAGCGGTGCTGCCACGCGCCTCCGGTTCCGGGGCCCCGGTCGAGGACGACGAGATCGCGCCCCACCTCGAGTCCGAGCCGGCGCAGGTACCACGAGACCGACAACCCGGCCTGGCCCGCACCGATCACGAGGACCCTCGTCCGCTCGCCTTCGCCCCCTGCAGTCATCCGGACCATCATGCCCGTCCGAGGCGGCAGCCGGGGCTAGGGGTACATGATAAGATCGGTCCAGTTTTTCACCAGCATCCTGTCGGCAGTTCCCGGGTCGTCCGACACCGTTTCCGGGCCGAGTTCAGAGGGGGTCACGCATGGGGCGCGGCCGTCAAAAAGCCAAGCACACCAAGGTCGCCAGAGAGCTGAAGTACTTCAGCCCTGACACCAACTACGGTGCACTCGAAAAAGAGTTGGCGACGAAGAACGACTCCGGCGACGAATACGTCGACAAATGGGCCGACGACTTCGACGACGAATACGACACCGAGCACGACCAGAACAAGAGCGCCTGAGGCCGGCTGGCTGATGACCTCTCCGTCCTCGTCCCTCGCCTGGGAGCAGGTCGTCGTCGATGCGAGCGACCCGTCCGGGCTCGCCCGTTGGTGGGCCGACGCCCTCGGGTGGGTCTTCGTCTCGGCCGACGACGACGAGCCCGAGATCCGTCCGACGGCCGACACGCTGCCGGGGCTCCTCTTCGTGAGCGTCCCCGAGGCCAAGACGGTCAAGAACCGTCTGCACCTCGACTTCCGTCCGACGCCGGTCGACGGCCAGAGCCGCGAGGCGACGCAGGCCGACGAGGTCGCGCGACTCGAGTCGCTCGGGGCCGTCCGCGCACAGGTCGGCCAAGACGACACGGACGTGTCGTGGGTCGTCCTCGCCGACCCCGAGGGCAACGAGTTCTGCGTCCTCTGAGTCGGCACCACGCACGACACACGACGACGGCCCCTCGATCTCGAGGGGCCGTCGTCGTGTGTCACCTGCTCACCGGGTGACGGGCCGAACGGGCGACGCGGCCGCCGTCAGGAGGCGCGGCTCAGCCGCCGACGAGCGTCGCGACCGCGGGCAACAGCCCCACGACCAACAGCAGGACCATGCCGCCGGCCGTGAGGGCCGCGACCTTGCGCCCGCCGGTGACGGGTGACGCGGACGAACGCAGCGGCGCGGGCTGGCCGGGGACGCGGCTGACCCGGGCGCTGCGCGGAGCGGCGACCGCCGCGCGCGAGACGGTGGAGAGGGGGATGCGGGTGGTGCTCATGGGTCGACTCCTTCGTCGTCCGGTCTGACGTCGTCGTCAGGACGCCCGGCAGGGGCGTGGCTTCATCGTACGTCCGCCGCCGGACGAACGCCACGCGACGTCGCCGGTGATCAGCCCGCGTAGGACCCGACGAGCCGCACCGCGCCTCCGTCGACTCCCTTGGCGCCCTGTTCGAAGCCGGACAGGTCACGCGCCCGGGTCGAGACGGTGCCGACGGGCCACGTCGCGATGCCGTCGGCCTCGAGGGCCGCGGTGACCGAGTCGGCCTGTCCGGCGGCCACGACGGCGATCATGCCGATGCCGAGGTTCCAGGTGCCCTCGCTCGACTCGAGGGTCGAGCCGGCCAGGTCGCTCAGCACCCGGAAGACGGGCAGCGGCGACCAGGTCGAACGGTCGACCTCGGTCCACGACCCGAGGGGGAGCACGCGGGCGAGGTTGGCCGCGATGCCGCCCCCGGTGACGTGGCTGAGCGAGTGGATCGCGCCGTCGAGCGCAGGGTCGTCGAGCACGCGCAGCAGGGGCGAGGTGTACAGGCGCGTCGGTTCGAGCAGTGCCTCGCCCACGGTGCCCGAGAACTCGGGCAGGGTGTCGTCGTAGCCGAGGTCGCGTGAGGCCAGGATGTGGCGCACGAGCGAGAAGCCGTTCGAGTGGACGCCCGACGAGGCGAGGGCGAGCACGACGTCGCCGTCGCCGACGAGGTGCGGGCCGAGCTGGCGCCCCGACTCGACCGCACCCACCGCGGCGCCGGCCACGTCGTAGTCGTCGGGCCCGAGCAGGCCGGGGTGCTCCGCCGTCTCGCCGCCGACGAGGGCGGTCCCCGTCGCGCTGCAGGCGCGGGCGATGCCCTCGACGATCGAGGCGATGCGGGTCGGCACCACGCGGCCGCAGGCGATGTAGTCGGTCATGATCAGCGGCCGGGCGCCGACGACGACGATGTCGTCGACGACCATGCCCACGAGGTCCTGCCCGATCGTGTCGTGCTTGTCGAGCGCCTGGGCGATGGCGACCTTCGTGCCGACGCCGTCGGTCGACGTCGCGAGCAACGGCTTGTCGAAGTCCTTGAGGAACGACACGTCGAACAGCCCGGCGAACCCGCCCACGCCACCGACGACACCGGGGCCGTGCGTGGCGCCGACGGCCGCCTTCATCAGCTCGACCGCCCGGTCGCCGGCGGCCGTGTCGACCCCCGCTGCGGCGTAGGAGGCGCTGGTCGAGTGGGCAGAGGAGGTCGCCATTCGTTCATCCGTTCGGTGTCGCTCTAGACTGTCGCGGTAACCCCAACTCTACGGTCTGGAGCCAGATCCGCATGTGCGGCATCGTCGGTCTCGTCGCGCACGAGCCAGCAAATCAACTCGTCTACGACTCGCTCCTCCTGTTGCAGCACCGAGGGCAGGACAGCACCGGCATCGCGACCGCCGAGGGCGGCATCTTCCACGTGCACAAGACCAAGGGGCAGGTGCGCGAGGGCTTCCGCACCCGCGACATGCGCGCCCTGCTCGGCAACATGGGCCTCGGTCACGTGCGGTATGCCACCAAGGGCGCGGCCAGCAACGAGCAAGAGGCGCAGCCGTTCTACGTGAACGCGCCCTACGGCATCGTGCTGATCCACAACGGCAACCTGACGAACACCCGCGAGCTCACCAGCGAGCTCTTCCACGTCGACCGTCGCCACCTCAACACGAACAGCGACACCGAGCTCCTGGTCAACGTGCTGGCGCACGAGCTGCAAGAGCAGGTCAACGGCAGCGAGCTCGACCCCGAGCAGATCTTCGCCGCGGTCTCCCGCGTGCACGACCGGGTGCAGGGCTCCTACGCGGCGATCGCGATGATCGCGGGCCACGGCCTGCTGGCCTTCCGCGACCCCTTCGGCATCCGCCCGCTGGTCCTGGGCCGCCGTCTCGCCGCCGACGGCGTCCGCGAAGAGTGGATCACCGCCTCCGAGTCGCTCGTCCTCGAGTCGGGCGGCTACGAGATCGTCCGCGACGTCGCCCCCGGCGAGGCCGTCTTCATCTCGCTCGACGGCCAGATGGTGTCGAAGCAGTGCCATGCCAGCCCGCGCCTCATCCCCTGCTCGTTCGAGTACGTCTACCTGGCCCGCCCCGACTCGATCATGAACGGCATCTCGGTCTACGACGCCCGCCTGCGCCTCGGCAACCGGTTGGCCGACACGATCGCCGCGCACTCGCCGATCGGCGACATCGACGTGGTCATGCCGATCCCCGACTCGTCACGCCCCGCGGCCATGCAGGTCGCCCAGAAGCTCGGCATCGAGTACCGCGAGGGCTTCTACAAGAACCGTTACGTGGGCCGCACCTTCATCATGCCGGGGCAGGCCGAGCGCAAGCGGTCGGTGCGCCAGAAGCTCAACGCGATGTCGAGCGAGTTCAAGGGCAAGAACATCCTGATCGTCGACGACTCGATCGTCCGCGGGACGACCTCGCGCGAGATCGTCGAGATGGCCCGCGCCGCCGGAGCGAACAAGGTGACGTTCACCTCGGCCGCTCCCCCGGTCCGGTTCCCCCACGTCTACGGCATCAACATGCCGTCGCGGCACGAACTGGTCGCCCACGACCGCAAGATCCCCGAGATCGCCCGCGAACTGGGTGCCGACCACCTCATCTACCAAGAGGTCGCCGACATGCAGGCGGCCATCACCGAGGGCAGCGACGTCACCGAGCTCGAGATGAGCTGCTTCACGGGCGAGTACGTCACCGGCACCGTCAGCCCCGAGTACCTCGCCTGGGTCGAGGCCAACCAACTCAGCTGAGTCGCGCCGCCGTCGCCACCCGCACCTCGCCCCTGCTTCCACCCGCCGGGGGAGGTGCGGTGACGGCAGGCGTCCCTAGGCTGGGGGCCATGAGCGACGTCGGCATGCCCCGCCCCGAACCGACCGCGACGCCCCCGGCGTCCGCCCTGCAGATCACCGGTCTGCGCAAGGCGTTCGGCGACAAGGTCGCCGTCGACGGAATCGACCTGACCGTGCCGACGGGCTCGTTCTTCGGCCTCGTCGGCCCGAACGGCGCCGGCAAGACGACCACGCTCTCGATGGCGACCGGTCTGCTGCGTCCCGACTCGGGCAGCATCGCGGTCCTGGGCGTCGACGTCTGGTCCGACCCGACGCACGCCAAGTCGCTCGTGGGCGTGCTGAGCGACGGCATCTCGCTGTTCGACCGCCTCACCGGCGAGCAGCTCGTCACGTACCACGGCCTGCTCAACGGCATGAGCCGCGAGACGACGGCCCAACGGGTCGGCGACCTGCTCGACCTGCTCGACCTGCGCTCGGCCGGCGGCACGCTCGTCGTCGACTACTCCGCGGGCATGACCAAGAAGGTGGCGCTCGCCTGCGCGCTCGTCCATGCCCCGCGCCTCCTCGTCCTCGACGAGCCGTTCGAGTCGGTCGACCCGATCTCGGCCGCGAACATCCGCGACATCCTGCACGGTTACACGCAGAACGGTGGCACGGTCATCGTGTCGAGCCACTCGATGGACCTCGTCCAGCGCATGTGCGACCACGTCGCCGTCATCGCGGCCGGGCGCGTGCTCGCGGCCGGCACGACCGACGACGTGCGCGCCGGCTCCACCCTCGAGGACCGCTTCGTCGAACTCGTCGGCGGCCGTCAGCACAACGAGGGGCCGTCGTGGTTGCGCACCTCCTGAGCCTGCGCTGGCGGGTGCTGCTGAACGGCTTCAAGCGCAGCACCTGGCAGATCGTCGCGGCCGTCATCGGCGGGCTCTACGGCCTCGGCGTTCTCGCCGCCGTCGTGGTCGGCCTCGTCGCCCTCTCGTTCGCGCCCGAGCGCTGGGCCTGGACGGCCGGCGTGCTCGGCGGTTCCCTCGCCGTTGTCGGCTGGATCGTCGTGCCCTTCGTCGCCCGGGGCTACGACCAGACCCTCAGCGTCTCGAAGCTGCGCCCGTTCCCCCTGCCCGCCGACAGGCTCCTCGTCGCCCTGTTCGTCACCGGGTTGCTGGGCATCCCGGGCATCGTCACGCTCGTCGCCGCCCTCGCGACGACCTTCAGTTGGCTGCACCACCCTCTCTCGGCCGTCCTCGCGCCGTTCTGCGGGGTGCTCGGCGTCTTCGTCTGCGTCGCGGCGTCCCGCGCGGTCGAGACCGCCACCAGCGCGCTGGGTGCCAAACGTCGCTACCGCGAGTTGATGAGCGTCGCGATCTTCGTGCCCCTCATCCTGGCCGGGCCGCTGATCGGCCTGGTCGGCCAGGGGCTCAGTTCCGTCGGCGACGACCTGCCCCGTGTCGCCCACGCCCTGTCGTGGAGCCCGCTCGGCGCCGCCTGGTCGATCCCCGGCGACGTCGCCCTCGGCCGACCGGGCGAGGCAGCCCTCAAGGCCCTCATCGCCCTGGTCACCCTGGGGGTGCTCCTCCTGCTCTGGCGACGTGGACTGGCGACGGCGCTCGTGGCTCCCCCGGCCGTCACGGCCACCGCGGCGTCCAAGGGCCTCGGGCCCTTCGCCCGCTTCCCCGCGACGCCGACCGGTGCGGTCGCCGCCCGGACGGCCGTCTACTGGCTGCGCGACCCGCGGTACGGCGGGTCGCTGATCGTCGTCCCGCTGATGCCGGTCCTGGCGATCTTCCTGTCGTTCTCCCTCGAGACGACCTGGCCGCTGTACGCCATCGGTCCGGCCGTGGCCGCGCTCCTCGCCATCACGCTGGCCGCCGACGTCTCGTACGACGGCACGGCCTTCGCAGCACACCTGTCGACCGGCTTGGCGGGTGCGGCCGACCGCGCAGGTCGCGTCCTCACCCTCTCGCTGTTCGCGGTGCCCTCCGTCGTGCTCGCCACGCTCGTCCCCCTGGCCGTGGTGGGCCGATTCGACGTGGCCCCGGCCCTGCTCGGCATCGGCCTGGGGCTGCTGCTCACCGGGTTCGGCGTGTCGAGCGTGGCCTCGGCGCTGTACCTGATGCCCGTCCCGGCGGCGGGCGAGAGCCCCTTCAAGTCACCGCCCGGGGCCAACGTCACCTCGACCCTCGGGCTCTACGCCTCGTGGGCGATCGTCTTCGTGCTGTCGCTGCCCGAGCTCGTGCTCGGAGTCGTGGCGCTGGTCCAGGGCTCGGTGATCCTCGGGCTCGCGACGCTCGTCGTCGGCGTCGTCCTCGGTCTCGTGCTGACGATCATCGGCATCCGACGCGGCGGCCGCCTCCTCGACGCCCGCGGCCCCGAGCTGCTCACCAGGTTGCGGCGGGCTCGCGGGGCCTGACCCGGGCCGTCAGCCGGGCACGCGGCAGGTAGGCGAGGCCTGGCGCGGCTCGGTGAGGCCTGGCTCGGCTCGGCTCGGTGAGGCCTGGCTGGGCTCGGCGAGGCCTGGCTCGGCTCGGCGAGGCCTGGCTCGGATCGGCTCGGCGAGGCGACGTCAGTCGCGGTCGGGTTCGCCGTCGGTGACCGGGCGGGGCGCCGTGTCGACCTCGTCGTCGATCGGCATCTCGAGCCGTTCGCGTTCGACCTGGACGCGCTTCGCCCCACGGCTGGTCACCTGCTCGGCGACGATGGCCACGACGCAACCGACGGCCCCGCCGATGGTGAGCCCCCAGAGCGAGATGTACCCGTAGGTCTGCGCGACGCCCTCGCCCGAGTCGAACGGGAAGAGCGAGGTGACGATCAGCGACACGACCACGCCGAGCGCCGCACCCATGATCAAGAACACGGGCACCTTGGGAGCCCGGCGCACGGTGACCTCGTCACGTTCGACGATCGACTCGACTGCGCGATCGGCGGAGGGCTCGACGACGGGCTCGGGTCGCTGCTGGTCGTCGGGTGCGTTCGTCACCCGCCCATCATCCCAGAGGAGGCCGTCCACCGCCGCCGCCCCTCTCGACGTCGAGCAGGGCCCTGGCAGGGCGACCACGGCGGAGGCACCGCCGAGGAGGCGCGGGTCAGCCCCGCTGCCAGGCGATCGGCACGTAGCCGGTCAGGTCCGCCCTGCTGCCGGAGGCCGACACGAGGGCCCCGGCCCGCGCCTCCTGCCAGCTGAGATCGCCGGTGGCGAGTCGCACGAAGGTGGCGGCGTCGGTCTCGACGACGTTCGGCGGCGTGCCTCGCGTATGACTGAGTCCTTCGCGGAACTGCACCGCGCCGAACGGTGGGACGCGCACCTCGACCGTCGCGCCGGGTTCGCCGTCGGCGAGCACCTGCAGCAACCAACGGACGGCCATGGCGGTCACCGGCCGTGGCGCGGTCTCGTCGGCGGCGAGCGCCGCCCGCACCTCGCCCACCGCGGCCGATCCCGCCGCGTCCTCGATCCGTGCCCTGGCCATGCGCCCACGCTACCCGCGCCTCCTCGTCGCGCCCCGCTCCGGCC
>NZ_LR733392.1:249746-277856 GCF_902506305.1 Frigoribacterium sp. 9N | reverse complement strand
GGCCCGGCCCGCCCGCGCCAGCCCTCCCCGGCCCGGCCCGGATGACGGACTCGGCATCGCCGCACGCCCTCGGTAGGCTGTGGCGCGTGCGAATCCTCGTCCTCGGTTCCGGTGCTCGCGAGCACGCCATCATCACCGCCCTGCTGCGCGAAGACGCGGGCCACGAGATCACCGCGGCCCCCGGCAACGCGGGCATCGCCGACCAGGTCGGCATCGTGCACCTCGACCCGTCGAACGGCGCCGTCGTCACCGAGTACGCCCTCGAGAACGACGTCGAGCTGGTCGTCGTCGGTCCCGAGGCACCGCTCGTCGCCGGTGTCGCCGACGCCCTCCGCACCCGGGGCATCCCGGTCTTCGGGCCGGGCAAGAAGGCCGCGGCGCTCGAGGGCAGCAAGACCTTCGCGAAACGCATCATGGACGAAGCCGGCGTACCGACCGGGCGGGCCACGCGCGTGGGCACCCTCGACGAGGCCCTCGGCGTGCTCGACGACTTCGGCTCCCCGTACGTCGTCAAGGCCGACGGGCTGGCGGCCGGCAAGGGCGTCCTCGTCACCGACGACCGCGACGCGGCGGTCGAGCACACCACCTACTGGCTGCAGCACGGGCCCGTCCTTGTCGAGGAGTTCCTCGAGGGTCCCGAGGTCTCCCTGTTCTTCCTCAGCGACGGCCACACGGTCGTGCCGCTCAGCCCCGCGCAGGACTACAAGCGCCTGCTCGACGGCGACGCCGGTCCCAACACGGGCGGCATGGGTGCCTACTCGCCGCTGCCCTGGCTCGCCGACCGCTTCGGCAGCGAGAAGGACTTCGTCGACGAGGTCCTCGACGCCATCGCCACCCCGACGGTGCGGCAGCTCGAGTCCGAGGGCACGCCGTTCATCGGCCTCCTCTACGCCGGGCTCATCCTCACCGAGCGGGGCGTCCGCGTCATCGAGTTCAACGCCCGGTTCGGCGACCCCGAGACGCAGGTCGTCCTGCCCCGTCTGGTCACGCCGCTCAGCGGGCTGCTGCTCGCCGCGGCGACCGGATCGCTGGGCAACCACGAGTCGCCGCGGTTCTCGTCCGACGTCGCGGTGACCGTGGTCCTCGCGAGCGAGGGCTACCCCGAAGGCGCCGTGAGCGGTCGCCCGCTGCGGGGTCTCGACGACGCGACCGCCGTCGCCGGGGTCCACGTCGCGCACGCCGCGACGGCTCGCCTCGACGACCAGCTCATCGCCACCGGAGGGCGCGTGCTCAGCGTCGTCGCCGAGGGGGCCGACTTCACCGAGGCCCGGGGTCGCGTCTACGACGCCCTCTCCCGCATCGAGCTCGAGGGCGGCCAGTACCGCCACGACATCGCCGAGCGGGTCGCCCGATGACCGCCCCCGACGGCACGACGCCCTCCGCCTCCGGCCTCGACGCCGCCCCTCGCCACCTCGACGGGTGGACGCCGGTGTACTCGGGCAAGGTGCGCGACCTCTACGTCCCGGCACCGGTCGCCGGCTCGGTCGGCGACGCCGCCACCCTCGCCGACACCGAGTACGTGCTCGTCGTCGCGAGCGACCGGGTCAGCGCCTTCGACCACGTGCTCGAGCCCGGCATCCCGGGCAAGGGAGCACTGCTCACGCAGCTCAGCCTCTGGTGGTTCGCCCAGCTCACCACCGTGCCCAACCACCTGGTCGACCCGACCACCGCCTCCGTCTCGTTGCCCGCGCAGGTCCGGGACCGCGCCATGCTCGTGAAGCCGCTCGACATGTTCCCCGTCGAGTGCGTCGTCCGTGGGTACCTGGTCGGCAGCGGCTGGGCCGAGTACCGCGAGCACGGCACCGTCTGCGGCATCCCGCTGCCCGAGGGGCTGTCGAACGGCGACCGGTTGCCCGAACCGATCTACACCCCGGCGTACAAGGCTCCGCTCGGCGAGCACGACGAGAACATCTCGTTCGAGCGCACCGTCGAACTCGTGGGGGCCGAGACCGCGGCGGCCCTGCGCGACCGGTCGCTCGAGATCTACCGCCTGGCGTCGGACGTGGCCGAGGCCCGGGGGGTCGTCCTCGCCGACACGAAGTTCGAGTTCGGCGCCGACCGGACCACGGGCGAGATCACCCTGGGCGACGAGGTCCTCACGAGCGACAGCAGTCGCTTCTGGGATGCCGAGGTCGACGCCTCGGGCGACCGCACCCAGAGCTTCGACAAGCAGATCGTCCGCGACTGGCTCTCCGCGCACTGGGACGGCACGGGCGAAGCCCCCGCCTTGCCCGACGACATCGTCGCCCGCACCTCCGCCCGCTACCGCGAGCTGATCGAGCGCCTGACCGCCCGCTGACCCGGGCCACATGCCCCGGGGCCCACGCACCGGGGCGCATCCCGGGGCCCGACCCGGGCCCCACACCGCGTTTCGTGCACTGCACCGCATCGAGATCCGGTGACGTGCACGGAACGCGGTGCGCCGTCGGTCGGGAATGCCCGGCCCGACCGGCCGGTTCCTGTCGATGACACGTCACCGACCCGGTGACCACCCGACAGACCGAGGGCCCCCATGACCGACACCTCCGCGACCGACGCGACGCGCGCCTCCTCGTCCGACCTGCTCGCCGCCGACACCGGCATGGGAGCCGTCACCCTGCGGGTCGCCGACCTCGACGCGATGACCGCGTACTACCGCGACGCGGTCACCCTCACGGTGCTGACCGCCGAGCCGGCCGTGGGCCGCGTGGTGCTCGGTCGAGGGGCGACCCCGATCGTCATCCTCGAGCACGCTCCCGAGTTGAAGCACGCCGGGCCGCGTGACGCCGGCCTCTTCCACACGGCGATCCTGTTCGAGACCGAGGCCGACCTCGCCGCCGCCGTCTACAGCGTCGCGACCCGTCACCCCGGCACGTTCACCGGCAGTGCGGACCACCTCGTCAGCAAGGCGTTCTACTTCACCGACCCCGAGGGCAACGGCATCGAGCTCTACTGGGACCGCAGCCGCAGCGAATGGTCCTGGACCCACGGCCAGGTCGACATGGCCACCCTCGCCCTCGACCCGAACGCGTTCGTGCAGCAGAACGTCACCGAGGAGGCGCTGGCCGGCTCGGCGTCCCGTCCCGCCACGGTCGGCCACGTCCACCTGAGCGTGGGCGACGTCGAGTCGGCCCACCGGTTCTACGTCGAGCAGCTCGGCTTCGAGACGACGACGCGCTTCGGGCCGCAGGCACTGTTCGTCAGCGCGGGCGGCTACCACCACCACATGGCGATGAACACCTGGAACAGCGCCGGCGCCGGGCGCCGTCAGCTGGCGCTGGGCCTCGGCCTGGTGCGCATCGAGGTGCCGACGGCCGACGACCTGGGCGCCCTCGGCGAGCGCCTCGGGCACCACGGCGTCACCACCCGCGACGACGGGCGTGTGCTCGGGTTCGACGATCCCTGGTCGAACCAGCTCCAGGTGACCGTCCGACCGCAGTCGGCCTAGCCCTCGGTCGCAGGCTCCCTCGGCGAGACCCATGGCTACGGTGGTGAGCATGCCTGCAGCCGACTCCCCCACCTTCTCCACGACCCCCGAGGGCGACCTCACGCTCGACGACCACGAGGCCGTCGCGGCGATGCTCGCCCGGGCCTTCCCGAGCTACGACCACTGGTACGCCGGGGCCCGCAGCTGGGCGGGCATGCAACCCGAGCTGCGGGTCGTCGCGCGTCAGGGCGACGTCGTGGTCGCGCACGCCGGTCTGCGACGTCAGTTCGTCACCGTCGGCGACGCCGACCTGCTCGTCACCGCGGTGGGCATGGTCGCGGTCTCACCGGCCGTCCAGGGCACCGGCCTCGGGGGCGAGCTGTTGCGCCGGGTGGACGCGGCGCTGACGTCGCTCGACAGCGGCTTCGGCGTGCTCGAGACCGGGGACGACGTCCAGGGCTTCTACCGACGCGGCGGGTGGCTGCCGCTCGACGGCCTCACGGCGCACTACACGGCGTTCAGCGCCGACGGCGCCGGCGTGCTGGTCACCCAGGACCACGGCTGGCTGCTCCGGGAGGGCACGCGCACCCTCGCCGACTGGCCGCAGGGCGAGCTGCACTGGAACGGCCAGATGGTCTGACCCGCGCGGCACCCCAGACCGCGCGAAGCCCGGAGACGCCGAGGAGGCGCGGTGACCGACGAACGGTCACCGCGCCTCCTGCGGTCTGTCGGGGCTCGCGGCTACGCCGGGACGCCGACCTCGGCCGGGTCCTCGTTCGAACCGGGAGCCTCGGGCTCGACGCCCTTGCGGACGCGCAGGCCCAGGGTGGGGTCGACGTTGGTCCAGTACTCGTAGACCCGCTCGCGCAGGGCGGGCTGGCTGACCTTCGAGACGTGGCCCACGATGTTCTGCACCAGGCGGTCGCGCTCCTCGTCGTCGAGCACCTCGCGGACGAGCGTGCCGGCCTGGCCGAAGTCGTCGTCCTCGGGGTGCAACGTCACGGACGAGCGGACGAGCTCGCCGTCGCTCTCCCAGCCACCGGTGTCACCGGCGGCCTGCGGGTCCGCCGCGGGACCGCCGACCGAGTTCGGTGCGTAGACCGGCGCCGTCGCCTCGCTGAAGTGGTACCGCGCGGCACCGTCCTTCGAGTACGAGTGCACCTCGGTCTTGGGCGTGTTCACCGGCAGCTGCTGGTGGTTGACGCCGATGCGGTAGCGGTGGGCGTCCGCGTAGCTGAAGATGCGGGCGAGCAGCATCTTGTCGGGGCTGGTCGCGATGCCGGGGACGAAGTTCGACGGGGCGAACGCGGCCTGCTCGATCTGCGCGAAGTAGTTCTCGGGGTTGCGGTTCAGCGTCATGGTGCCGACCTCGATGAGCGGGTAGTCCGCGTGCGGCCACACCTTCGTCAGGTCGAACGGGTTGAAGCGGTACGTGGCCGCCTCGTCGTAGGGCATGACCTGCACCGACAGCGTCCAGGTGGGGAAGTCGCCGCGGTCGATGGCCTCGGAGAGGTCGCGGATGTGGAAGTCGGCGTCCTCTCCCGCGATGCGGTCGGCGTCGTCCTGCGTGAGGATCTTGTTGCCCTGGTTCGTCTTGAAGTGGTACTTGACCCAGAAGCGCTCGCCCTCGGCGTTGATCCACTGGTAGGTGTGCGAACCGAAGCCGTCCATGTTGCGCCACGAGGCGGGGAGGCCGCGGTCGCCCATCAGCCAGGTGACCTGGTGCGCCGACTCGGGCGAGAGCGTCCAGAAGTCCCACTGCATGTCGTGGTCGCGCAGGTGCGAGCCGGGCAGGCGCTTCTGCGAGTGGATGAAGTCGGGGAACTTGATGCCGTCGCGGATGAAGAAGACGGGCGTGTTGTTGCCCACGAGGTCGTAGTTGCCCTCGCTCGTGTAGAACTTCAGCGCGAAGCCACGGGGGTCGCGCCACGTGTCGGGGCTGCCCTGTTCTCCGGCGACGGTCGAGAAGCGGGCGAGCATCTCGGTCTCGACGCCGGGCTGGAAGAGCGCGGCGCGGGTGTAGCGCGAGACGTCGGCCGTCGTGACGAACGTGCCGAAGGCGCCGCCGCCCTTGGCGTGGACGATGCGCTCGGGCACCTTCTCGCGGTTGAAGTTGGCGAGCTTCTCGACCAGCTTGTGGTCGTGCAGGACGATCGGGCCGTCGGCGCCGACCGACTGCGAGAACTCGTCGCTGGCGGCGGGGGCGCCGTTGTCGGTGGTGGTGATCTTCTTGGCGTCGGTCATGTGTCCTCTTTCGTTCGTGGTTCGTCGTCGTGTGAGATCAGGGGGGCGGGCCGATCAGGCCGCCGGGACGGCCGCGTCCACGCGGTCGGACGAGGAGGCGCGGGTCGGCTCGTCGCCCTCCGCACCCTCGGACTCGGCCGCCCGACAGGCCGGGCACAGGCCCCAGAAGGTCACCTCGGCGGTCTGCACGAGGTACCCCGAGTCGTGCGAGGGGGTGAGGCAGGGGGCGTGGCCGACGACGCAGTCCACGTCGGCGACCGAGCCGCACACCCCGCAGACCACGTGGTGATGGTTGTCGCCCGTCCTCAGCTCGTAGAGCGCTGCCGAGCCCGCGGGTTCGATGCGACGCACCAGCCCGGCACCGGTCAGCGCGTTGAGGACGCCGTAGACCGCCTGCACCGACGTGCCGGGCAGGTCGAGGGCGACCCGGGCGAAGACCTGCTCGGCGGCCGCGTGGGGCGACGGCTCGAGGGCGCGCAACACGGCGAGCCGGGGCTCGGTCACGCGCAACCCGGCGGAGCGCAGTGCCTCGCGGGGGTCGTCGGTCGGATTGGTCATGCCTCAAGTGAACCACTCTTTTGATCAGATCAAAACAATCCGGGCCACCTCGGAGGACGTTCCCTGGTTCGGACGCGCCGCACCTGTGGACAACCACACCCGAGCGGCCACGGGTCGCTACCGTCGTCGACATGAGCACCGCCGCCACGACACCGCCGTCCGTCGTCGTCCCCCCGGGCCGCGACCTCGTGGTGGATCTCGCCCGCGTCTTCTGCGTCCTGCTGGTCGTCGCGATCCACGTGATGATGGTCGGTGTCGCCGTCGACGCGACGGGTGCCGTCGTGGCGAACCGTCCCCTGCAAGAGCAGTCCTGGTTCCCGCTCTCGACGTGGGCCGGGCAGATCATGCCGCTCTTCTTCGTGGTGGGCGGGTTCGCCAGCGCCACGGCCTGGGCCGGGGCACGGCGCCGCGGCGCCGACGCCGGCGACTTCGTCCGCGGTCGCCTCCTGCGCCTCGCCCGCCCCGCGAGCGCGGTCTTCGTCGTCCTCGCGATCGCCCTCGCCGTCGCGACCCTGCTCGGCGTCGATCCCGAACTGCTCGACGTCGTGGCGACCGGCGTGGGCTCGCCGTTCTGGTTCCTCGCCGCCTACGGCATCACGCAGCTGCTCGTGCCGGTGATGGCCCGCCTGCACGCGACCCGCCCGTGGGCGACGCTGTCCGTCCTGGTCGTCGCCGCGGTCCTGGTCGACGCGGTGCGGTACGGCACCGGCGTCACGGCCGTCGGGCTCCTCAACCTCGCCTTCGTGTGGCTCTTCGTGCAGCAGCTCGGCTTCGCCTACGCCGACGGGCTGTTCCGTCGGACCCCTCGGGCCGTGCTGCTCGTCGTCGCCGTCGTGGCGTACGCCTCGCTGGTCCCGCTGACGACGGCCGGGCCGTGGTCGGACGACATGCTGAGCAACCTCAACCCGCCGACGGTGCCGCTCATGGTGCTCGGGGTGGCGCAGATCTGCGTCCTGTCGCTCGTGCACCCCGCCCTGGCGCGTCTCATGTCCACGTCGGCGGCCCGCGCCGTCGTGTTCGCCGTCGGCAGCCGCGGCATGACCATCTACCTCTGGCACCTCCCGCTGTTGATCGCCGTGCTCGGGGTCCTCTTGGCCGTGGGCGGGCCGCTCCCCCAACCCTCGACCGCCACCTGGTGGTGGACGCGCCTCCCGATCTGGGCCCTCGTCATCGGGCTGACCTGCCTGGTCTCGCTGGCGACCGCCCGGTTCGAACTGCCGCCGCGAGCGTTCGCCGAGGGGCGGCGCCGCGCCTCCTGGTGGTCGATCGGGGTGGCGGCGGTGCTCGCCATCGGGCCGCCGTTCGACGTGATGCACGAGGGCCTCGACCTGCGCAACGCGATCGCGGGCGCGATCTGCCTGCCCCTGGCCGTCTGGCTGCTCGGCCGGTCGCGCCCCGACGTCGACCCGGGGTCCGCCCTGCGGGCCGCCGACAGACCCGCGGACGCAGCCCACACGGGGTAGACGCCCGGCCGACGGGGGGCTCGGCCGGGCGTCCGGCGGTCTCGGAGCGGATCAGGAACCCCGGGACCGGACGCGGAACAGAAGGCCCGATCACGAGGCCCGCGCTCTGTCCGCTGAGAACACCCTGCGGCGCGAACCAATGATCCGGCTGACAGGTGGCCCGCATTCCGCTGACCATCGCCGCGACGGTCGATGCGTCCACGACGACAGAGCACCACCAGGAGGCGCGCGCGGCTGCCGTAGACTCGTCGAGTCCACCCGTTGACGCCTCTGCAGGAGTAAACCAGTGCCCACAATCGTCGTCGAGGTCATGCCCAAGGCTGAACTGCTCGACCCCCAGGGCAAGGCCGTCGCCGGTGCCCTCTCCCGTCTCGGCAAAGGGGCGTTCACCGACGTCCGCATCGGCAAGCGCTTCGAGGTCACGGTCGAGGGCGAGGTGACCGACGCCGTCCTCGCGGACGTCCGCGAGCTCGCCGACGACATGTTCTCGAACTCGGTCATCGAGGACGTCGTCTCGATCACCGTCGCCGACGCTCCCGCCGCCCTCTGATGCGCGTCGGCGTCGTCACCTTCCCCGGCTCCCTCGACGACCGTGACGCGCAGCGCGCGGTCCGACTCGCGGGCGGCGAGCCCGTCGCCCTCTGGCACGGCGACCACGACCTGAAGGGCGTCGAGGCGATCATCCTGCCCGGCGGCTTCAGCTACGGCGACTACCTGCGTGCCGGCGCGATCGCCTCCTTCTCGCCGATCATGGCCGACGTGGTCGACGCCGCGAACGCGGGAATGCCCGTCCTCGGCATCTGCAACGGCTTCCAGATGCTCGCCGAGGCCCGCCTGATCCCGGGGGCGCACACCCGCAACGCGCACCAGCAGTTCATCCGCCGCGACCAGCGTCTCGTCGTCGAGAACGCCCGCACCGACTGGACGAACGGCTTCACCGAGGGGCAAGAGATCACCATCCCCCTCAAGAACGCGGACGGGCGCTTCATCGCCGACGCCGAGACCATCAAGCGCATCGAGGGCGAGGGGCAGGTCGCCTTCCGCTACGTCGGCGTGAACCCGAACGGGTCGATGGACGACATCGCCGGCGTCACCAATGCGCGCGGCAACGTCGTCGGCCTCATGCCGCACCCCGAGCACGCCGTCGAAGAGGGCTTCGGCCCCGACACCCCCGCCGCGATGTCGAGCGGCATCGACGGCCTGACCTTCTTCACGTCCGTTCTCGAGAGGGCCCTCGCCAAGTGACCGACCAGACCGACCGCGCCCCGCACGACGCCGAGATGATCGACGTCCGCCCCGAGGGTCACGTGCCCGACACCGTGGCGAACGCCGCGGCGACGCCCGATCGCGAGCAGCCCTACGGCGCCCTCGGCCTGAAGGCCGACGAGTACGCGAAGATCCGCGAGATCCTGGGGCGTCGCCCCACGAGCGGTGAGCTCGCCATGTACTCGGTCATGTGGAGCGAGCACTGCTCCTACAAGTCGAGCAAGATCTACCTCCGGCAGTTCGGCCAGAAGGTCTCGCCCGCCATGAAGAAGAACCTCATGGTCGGCATGGGCGAGAACGCCGGAGTGGTCGACGTGGGGGGCGGCTGGGCCGTCACCTTCAAGGTCGAGTCGCACAACCACCCGAGCTACATCGAGCCGTTCCAGGGGGCGGCCACCGGCGTGGGCGGCATCGTCCGCGACATCATCTCGATGGGTGCCCGCCCCGTCGCGGTCATGGACCAGCTGCGCTTCGGCGACATCGACGCGGCGGACACGGCCCGCGTGGTCGACGGCGTCGTCGGTGGCATCAGCTTCTACGCCAACTGCCTCGGCCTGCCCAACATCGGCGGCGAGACCTACTTCGACGCCGTCTACCAGGGCAACCCCCTGGTCAACGCACTGGCCGTGGGCGTCCTGCGCCACGAAGACCTCCACCTGGCCAACGCCCGGGGCGTCGGCAACAAGGTGGTCCTGTTCGGTGCGCGCACCGGCGGTGACGGCATCGGCGGCGCCTCCATCCTCGCCTCCGACACGTTCTCGTCCGGCGGGCCCACCAAGCGTCCTGCCGTCCAGGTCGGCGACCCGTTCGCCGAGAAGGTGCTCATCGAGTGCTGCCTCGAGCTGTTCCGCGACGAACTGGTCGAGGGCATCCAAGACCTCGGTGCAGCCGGCATCAGCTGCGCCACGTCCGAGCTCGCCTCGAACGGCGACGGCGGAATGTTCATCGAACTCGACAACGTCCTGCTGCGCGACCCGTCGCTCACCGCCGAAGAGATCCTGATGAGCGAGAGCCAAGAACGCATGATGGCCGTCGTGCGTCCCGAGAAGCTCGACGCGTTCCTCGCGGTCGTGGCGAAGTGGGACGTCGAGACGAGCGTGCTCGGCGAGGTCACCGACACCGGCCGTCTCGTCATCAACTGGCACGGCGAAGAGATCGTCAACGTCGAGCCCCGCACGGTCGCCGTCGACGGCCCGGTGTACGAGCGCCCCGTCGCCTACCCCACCTGGATCGACGCCCTGCAGGCCGACAGCGCCTCGTCGCTGCCCCGCCCCACGGGCAACGCCGTCCTTCGCGAGCAGTTCCTCGAACTGCTCGGCTCGCCCAACCTGGCCGACAAGAGCTGGGTCACGAACCAGTACGACACCTACGTGCTGGGCAACACCGCGCTCAGCTTCCCCGACGACGGAGGCATGATCCGCGTCGACGAAGAGACCGGTCTCGGCTTCGCGATCGCGACCGACGCCAACGGGCGCTACTGCCAGCTCGATCCCAAGCAGGGTGCTCGCCTGGCGCTGGCCGAGGCGTACCGCAACGTCGCCGTGACCGGTGCCGTGCCCGCCGCCGTGACCGACTGCCTGAACTTCGGCAGCCCGGAGGACCCCGAGGTCATGTGGCAGTTCTCGCAGGCCGTCGAGGGACTGGCCGACGGGTGCCTCGAACTCGAGATCCCGGTCACCGGCGGCAACGTGTCGTTCTACAACCAGACCGGCACGCGTCCGATCCACCCCACTCCCGTGGTGGGCGTCCTCGGCGTGATAGACGACGTCGCCAAGCGCATCCCGTCCGGCTGGCAGGACGAAGGCGACAACATCTACCTGCTCGGCACCACGGCGCTCGAGCTCGACGGATCGGCCTGGGCCGGCGTGGTCCACGACCACCTCGGTGGACGCCCGCCGGCGGTCGACCTCGCGGCCGAGGCGCAGCTCGCGCAGCTCCTGCACGCCGGTGGCGACCAGTCGTTGATCGCGGCGGCCCACGACCTGAGCGACGGCGGCCTGGCACAGGCGCTAGCCGAGGCCGTGCTGCGCTTCGGAGTCGGTGCTCGCGTCTGGCTGGGTGAGATCATCGAGCGGGACGGCATCGACGTCGCGACCGCCCTCTTCAGCGAGTCGACCGGTCGCGTGATCGTCTCGGTGCCCCGCGAGGACGACGTCCGCTTCCGCGGCCTCTGCGAGGGCCGTGGCTACCCGGTGGCCCGCATCGGCGTGACCGACGGCGAGTCGGGGTCGCTCGAGGTACAGGACGTCTTCACGGTGTCCATCGACGAGCTGCGCAGCACCCACCGTGGCACTCTGCCGGCCCGCTTCGGAGCCACCATCGGCGACTAGTCACCATCCTGCGACGACTCGAAGGCCCTCACCACAGGTGAGGGCCTTCGAGTTCGTGGGAGGCAGAACCCTAGGGCCCCGCATCTTCTGCATGTAAAATGTCTCATATGCAGACCCCGACCCCGTCCCCTGAGGCGTCCTTCCGTGATCGCGAACGCTTCTCGGGCATCCAGGGCCTCCGGTTCGTGGCAGCCCTCCTGGTGGTCGTCACCCACACCGTGTTCTACGCCCACGAACGACTCGACCCCTCGTTCCGCCCGTGGAGCTACGGATCGGTCGGGGTGGACGTCTTCTTCGCGATCAGTGGGTTCGTCATGATGCACACCGTCCGTCGCCTCGAGGGCACGCCGCGGGCCTGGGCCATCTTCGCGCGTCGCCGACTCGATCGCATCGTCCCGCTCTACTGGCTCGCGACGACCCTCAAGGTGCTGACGTTGGTACTCGTCCCTTCGGCCGTGCTGCACGCCACCCTCGAGCCGGCCAACACGCTCGGGTCATACTTCTTCATCCCGACCCGCAACGCCGAAGGCAACATCGAACCCGTCCTCGGCGTCGGCTGGACCCTCGTCTTCGAGTGTGCGTTCTACGCCCTCGTGGCCCTGTGCCTGGCCCTCAGGGTCAGAGTCCTGCCCACCGTCGGAGCGGTGCTCGTCAGCTGCTCGGCGCTGTGGTGGGCCTTCGACGCCGCACGCCCGGCATGGGCGGTCTATTTCGACCCCATCGTCCTGTTCTTCCTCATCGGCATGGTGATCGCCGAGCTGACGCGTCCCGCCCGCCGTGGCTGGTTGTGGGCCGTGCTCGCGGTCTCCCTGGTGGCCCTGGCGGTCGTGCTCGCCACGTCCGTCGGCGACGGGGGCTTCGGGCGCAACGCACCAGCCCGATTCGCGGGCGTCACGGCCGTCGTCGCGGCGACGGTGCTGGCCGAAGGTCCCCTTCGCCGCGTGACGCCGACCTGGGTGCTCACCGGCGGTGCCGCGTCGTACGCGCTCTACCTGTTCCACCCCTTGGTGGCCCCGGCCGTGCCCGAGCTCTTCGCGCGCCTGGGTTGGATCGACGGCTGGCTGTCGGTCGCCGTGTCGGTTCCACTCCTGGTGGCCCTGTCGTTCGTCATCCACCGTCGCGTCGAGCGCCCCCTCGCCAGGGTTCTCGCCCGACGAGGACGCGACCCCCGGCGCCCGCTCGGCTCCGAGTCAGAAGAGCCCCAACCGGCCTAGCTGCTGGCGCCCGACCGCGCACCGACGACTCTCCCCGAGGCGCGAAGCGGGGACGATCGCGTTCGGCGAAGCCGAACACGCCGCCGGAGGCGGCTAGACAGGCACGAACAGCAATTCCCCCGGGCCGAAAGGCCAGGGGGAGCAAAGTTGCTGGGGTACCTGGACTCGAACCAAGAACAACTGAACCAGAATCAGTCGTGTTGCCAATTACACCATACCCCAATGATGACAACCGTCAGGTCTACATCACTGTCGGCCCATCATCTGGACCGACGTCTACTGTACAGCATCTGCCAGGTGTTCGAGGCCACCGATGAGGTCCCGGTTGATCACGGCAGCGACACGGGCGCCGTCGCCGGCGGCAACGATGAGTTGCTGGGGACCGGGTGCGGTGCTCTCGCCGGCGGCGTACAGCCCAGGAACCGACGTGCGACCATGGCCGTCCACGACGAGCAGTCCGTCGCCGTCCAGGTCGGCCCCCGTCGCCGAGACGTAGTCGAGCGCGGCCGACCACTCCGGGCGGACGAAACCACCGGCCCGAGGCACGACCGTGCCGTCCTCGAGCACGACCCCACGCATGCCGTCACGATCGCCGTCGATGCTCGTGACGCGACGACGGTCCACGGTGATCCCCCGGGCGGCCAACGCAGCCTCGTCCTCCGAGGTCACCACGTCCGAACCGTGCGTGAAGACGATGAGGTCGTCTGTCCACTGCGAGAGCAACAGGGCGCGGTCGACCAGGTCAGGGTGCTCACCGATGAGGGCGAGTGGCTGGTCACGTTTGTCGTACCCGTCGCATTCGATGCAGCTGTGGACGTACGTGCCGTAGAACGCTCGGAGTTGGGCGATCTCTGGCAGGGTCTCGCTCAGACCCGTCGTCACCAGCACGGTCCCTGCCAGGGCGGACGACTCCTGCCCACGGAACGCGCACGAGATCTCGAACCCGCCGTCGACCGGGACGACGTTCGTCGCCAGGGTCTGCCGGTGTTCGGCCCCCTCGTACCCCAGGAACTCGTCGCGTCCGAGCTTGCGGAGCTCGAGCGGCGAGATGCCGTCGCGGGTGAGGTACCCGTGCGAGAGCAGCGTGGCGGAGTTCCGCGGCCGGTTGCTGTCGATCAGCACGACCCGTCGGCGGGCGCGGACGAGGTTGAGCGCAGCGCTCAACCCTGCGGGGCCGCCCCCGATGACAGCGACGTCGTAGCGCTCGGTCATGAGCGGTCGGCGAGAGCCGCGAGTCGGGCAAGGGTCGACTCGCGGCCGAGGATCTCCATCGACTCGAACAACGGCGGACTCACGCGACGCCCGGACAGCGCCACCCGCAACGGGCCATAGGCCACGCGGGGCTTGAGGCCGAGTCCGTCGACGAGCGCCTCCTTGAGGACCGCCTGGATCGACTCGTGCGTCCAGTCGGCCAGGCCCTCGAGGGCAGCCGAGGAGGCGCGCAGCACCTCGGTGGACCGCTCGCCCAGCGAGGCCAGCGCGTCGTCCTCGTGGACCAGGTCGTCGTCGGCGACGAACAAGAAGCCGAGCATGCCACGAGCCTCGGACAGGAGGGTCATGCGTTCTTGGACGAGGGGCGCCGCCTGCACGAGCACGGCACGCTCGGCCTCCGTCGGCGGAACGCTGACGACCCCGTCGAGGTAGGGCAGCAGTCGCTCGGTGAAGTCCCCGACGGACAGCAGTCGGATGTGGTCGCCGTTGATCGACTCGGCCTTCTTCACGTCGAATCGCGCGGGGTTCGGGTTCACGTCGACGACGTCGAACGCCGCGACCATCTCGTCGATCGAGAACACGTCCCGATCGTGAGTCAAGGACCACCCCAGGAGCGCCAGGTAGTTGACGAGGCCCTCGGGGATGAAGCCGCGGTCTCGGTGATGGAACAGGTTGGACTCGGGATCGCGCTTCGAGAGCTTCTTGTTGCCGTCGCCCATTACATAGGGCAGATGGCCGAACCGAGGGACGAACGTGGTGATGCCGAGCTCGACCAGCGCCTCGTAGAGGGCGATCTGGCGGGGAGTGGACGAGAGGAGGTCCTCACCGCGCAGGACGTGGGTGATGCCCATCAGAGCATCGTCCAGCGGGTTCACGAAAGTGTAGAGAGGCACTCCGTTCGGTCGGACGACGACGAAGTCGCTGAACGATCCCGCCGGGAACGTGATCGCACCGCGGACGAGATCGTCGAAGCTGAGGTCGCGGTCGGGCACTCGCAAC
The DNA here is from genome assembly GCF_902506305.1 of Frigoribacterium sp. 9N. Lineage (NCBI taxonomy): Bacteria > Bacillati > Actinomycetota > Actinomycetes > Micrococcales > Microbacteriaceae > Frigoribacterium > Frigoribacterium sp. 9N. Next base: position 263,164 of record NZ_LR733392.1, on the reverse strand, counting down.
CGGAGTGCCGGCTGACGCCCCTCGGCTCGGAACGCCGCACGTTGTGCGTCGCTCAGCTCACGCTCGAAGTTGTCGTAACCCTGCTTGGGGTCGCGACCGTTGGCGATGTTGCGAGCTTCGATCTCTTCACCCGTGGCGAAGCTCTCGTAGAGAAGCCCCCGCTCGAGCAGCTGATCGATGACCCCGCGATAGATGTCATGGCGCTGAGACTGACGGTAGGGGCCATGAGGCCCACCTGCGTCGATGCCCTCGTCCCAGTCGATGTTGAGCCAACGAAGCCCGTCGAGGATCTGCTCGTAACTCTCTTCGCTGTCTCGGGCCGCATCGGTGTCTTCGATGCGGAACACGAGCTTGCCACCCGTGTGCCGGGCGTAGGCCCAGTTGAAGAGGGCGGTGCGGATGAGGCCGACATGCGGCGTTCCGGTGGGCGAGGGGCAGAACCGCACGCGCACGTCGGTGCCGGTAGCGGTGGAGAAGGGAGCTGACATCGCTGACGATCTTACCGGGGTTGGTGGGCGGGTCAGCGTTAAACGCAGAAAGGCCCCTTCCGAAGAAGGGGCCTTTCTGGTGTTTCGTGTGCTGTTCGCACTAAAAGGAGTCCGGCGGTGTCCTACTCTCCCACAAGGTCCCCCTTGCAGTACCATCGGCGCTGAGAGTCTTAGCTTCCGGGTTCGGAATGTGACCGGGCGAAACAGCACAACCGGAATAGGCCATGACTGCTGAATTTGATGCTGACTAAAGAACAAAACAATCTGACGATTGTTGTTGTCCATCAATCTCAAAGAAACCTAAACACCACTCACAACCCCACCAAAGGTGAAGCCACAAGCAATGCCAGGGTATAATTTGGCATTTGACAATGTGCACGCTGTTGAGTTCTCAAGGACCAAACGCACCAGGGACCCAGCCGTGAAAGACTTTTGCCCTGAGCAGTTCTGTAACCTTATGCACTGACCGACGATGCCGAGACCGTGCCGACGCCCCTTGCGGAACGAGCCGTAACTCTACATCATCTTGATCAGTGTTCGCAACTCACTTGGTCCGAGGCTGTAAAGCAACTCGAGGACTTGGAAGTTGGTCCCACTTGAGGGCCGGGGAAGCTTCGCTCCGCCCGCACCTTTGGGGTGACAAGTGATTACTATACGCAGCCCGAGACAGGCATGGCCAAACTTCGTGCATCCCGGGCGTGTCGCGGGCCACGTCCCGAAGAGTGGCGGGGCCGCTACCTGAGGGGCAGCACGAGCACGGCGCCCAGGGACACCGAGGCGATGACGATCCACGAGGCCAGGCCCACGAGGAAGGCGCGGCCGCCGGTGCGGACGAGGCGCTCGAGGCGGATGCCCGACCCGAGGCCGACGAGTGCGAGCCCGAGCAGGACCGACTGGACCGTCCCCGCGATCGCGAGCAGCGCCTCCGGAACCGGGATCACCGTCCGGACGACGACCGCGACGGCGAAGCCGACGACGAACAACGGCACGATCGGCGGCCGGGCTCCGGCGTCGGCACCCCGTCGGCGGACCACGGTCGACGTGATCGCCACGATCGGCGCGAGCATCAGGACCCGCGTGAGCTTGACGATGACCGCGATCGCGAGAGCGGCCGCTCCGGCGGTCTGCGCCGTGGCGACGACCTGACCGACGTCGTGCACGCTCGCCCCCACCCAGGCACCGAACTCGAGGTCGGTCAGACCGACCCACCCTCCGATCAGGGGCAGGACGGCGATCGCGAGCGTGCCGAACAACGTGACCAGAGCGACGGGAGTCGCGGCGTCCTTGCCGCGATCGCGGGTCACGGCACTCATCGCGCCGATCGCCGACGCCCCGCAGATTGAGAAGCCGGCCGCGAGCAGGAGGGGTTGGTCACCGGGGAGCCGGGCCCATCGGCCGAGCAGGTAGGTGACCGCGAACGTGAGGCCGAGGATCGCGATCACGACGACGACCGTCGCCCACCCGAGTCCGGCGACGTCGACGAGGCTGAGCTGGAGCCCGAGCAACACGACGCCGATGCGCAACAGTCGCTTCGAGGCGAACGTCAGTCCGGGCTTGCCGCTGCCGTCGATCACCGGGCGGAGGGGCCGGACCTGGGCGGCCGCGATGCCGAGCAGGACGCACCAGGTCAGGACGGGGACCGCCGGCAACACGAGGTGCAGGCCCCACGCCACCCCGTAGGCGACCCCGGCCAGCAGGAGCCCCGGCACCGGATTCGTGCGCGGGGGCGCGTCGACGGCGGCGGGGCTCACCGGGCGGGCCTAGACCCGGTTCTTGGCGGGGTTGATCAACGAGCCGAGGCCCGAGATCGCGACCTCGACGGTCTGGCCAGCCGTGAACGGACCGATGCCGGCGGGCGTGCCGGTCAGGATGACGTCACCCGGCAGCAGGGTGAAGACGTCCGTGACGTACTCGATCAGCTCGGGGATCTTGTGGATCATCTGCATCGTCGACTCGCGCTGCATGACCTCGCCGTCCACCCGGGTCTCGATGGTGGCGTCCGCCCAGTCGAATTCGTTCTCGATGTAGGGGCCGAGGGGCAGGAAGGTGTCGTAGCCCTTCGCGCGGGTCCATTGGCCGTCGGCGTTCTGCACGTCGCGGGCCGTGACGTCGTTGGCGACGGTGTAGCCGAACACCACGTCCTGGTAGTCCTCGGCCTTCACGCGCTTGGCGATCGACCCGATGACGATGGCGAGTTCGCCTTCGAAGTCGACCCGGCCGACGTCGGGCGGGAGCTGGATCGAGTCGCCGAAACCGATGACCGTCGTGTTGGGCTTGAGGAACAGGATGGGCGCCTCGGGCGCGGACTGGCCGAGCTCGTCGGCGTGGTCCTGGTAGTTCAGGCCGACTCCCACGACCTTGGACCGCGGGATCACCGGCGCGAGCAGTTTGGCCTGACGCAGGGACACCCGCTCGCCCGTCGTCTCGTACCCGCTGTACATGGGATCACCGGCGAGGACGATGAGCTCGCGCTCGTCGACGATGCCGTAGCGGGGGTCTTCTCCGGGCGTGGCGAAACGGGCGATCTTCACGCGTCGAGCCTAGTCATCCAGCCGTGGACATCGGGACGGCGGCCGTACTGGATGTCGGTCAGCTCTTCGCGCAGGGACATGGTCAGTTCTCCACCGGTCGCGGCGGGCGACCCGATGTGGATGCCCTCGCCCTTGAGTTCGGCGATCGGGACGACGACGGCGGCCGTGCCGCACGCGAAGACCTCGACGATGTCGCCGGACTCGACGCCGTCACGCCACTCGTCGATCGTCACGCGACGACGCTCGACGCGGTGGCCCCGGGCCTCGGCCAACTCGAGGATCGAGTCACGGGTGATGCCCTCGAGGATCGAGTCGCTGTCGGGAGTGACGAGGGTGCCGTCCTTCTTGACGAGCACCACGTTCATCCCGCCGAGCTCTTCGATGTAGTTGCTCTCGGACGAGTCGAGGAACAGCACCTGCTGGCAGCCGTTCTCGTAGGCCTCCTGCTGCGGCAGCAGGGACGACGCGTAGTTGCCGCCGGTCTTGGCCGCACCCGTGCCACCCTTGCCTGCTCGGGCGTAGTTCGTGGTCAGCCAGATCGAGACCGGGGAGACGCCGCCGCTGAAGTAGGCCCCGGCCGGACTCGCGATCACGTGGTACGACACCTCGTGGGCGGCCCGGACCCCCAGGAACGCCTCGGTGGCGATCATGAACGGCCGGAGGTACAGGCTCGTCTCGGGGGCCGACGGCACCCAGTCGAGATCGGCCCGCACGAGTTGGCGGACCGACTCGACGAAGTCGTCGGTGCTGAGCTCGGGCAGCGCGAGTCGGCGGGCCGAGCGCTGCAGGCGGCGACCGTTGGCGTCCGGCCGGAACGACCAGACCGAACCGTCGGCGTGCCGGTAGGCCTTCATGCCCTCGAAGATCTCTTGCGCGTAGTGCAGCACCGACGCCGAGGGGTCGAGCTGCAGCGGGCCGTACGGGTGGACGGACGCCGCGTGCCACCCGTCGGCGAGGGTCCACTCGATGGTCACCATGTGGTCGGTGAAGTGCTTGCCGAAGCCGGGGTCGCTCAGGATCGTCTCGCGTTCGGCGTCGTCGCGTGCCGTCTCGGACGGCGTCAGCTCGAACTGCAGCGGGAAGTCGGCCGAGTCGTCGGTCGGGGCGGAGACGTTGTCGGTGGTGGTCATGATGCCCTTCAGGCGGAGGCAGACGGGGACAGGGTGCGCACGCGGTCGGCGATCGCCGTGCCGATCTCGTCCGTGCGGCGGGCGGGGACGGACGCGTCACGCGAGGCGCGGTCGGCGATGTCGGCGTCGACGGCCCGGGTGACGCGGGCGGCCGCGTCGGGCAGGCCGAGGTGGTCGAGCAGGAGGGCGACGGAGAGGATCGCCGCCGTCGGGTCGGCCTTCTGCTGACCGGCGATGTCGGGGGCCGAGCCGTGCACGGGCTCGAACATGCTCGGGAAAGCGCCGTCGGGGTTGAGGTTGCCCGATGCCGCGAGCCCGATGCCGCCGCTGATGGCGCCGGCGAGGTCGGTGAGGATGTCGCCGAAGAGGTTGTCGGTGACGATGACGTCGAACCGGGAGGGGTCGACCACGAGGTGGATGGTGGCCGCGTCGACGTGCTGGTAGTCGACGGCGACGTCGGGGTACTCGGCGGCCACGGCGTCGACGGTGCGCTGCCAGAGGCTGCCCGAGAACACGAGCACGTTGGTCTTGTGCACGAGGGTCAGGTGCCCACGACGACCGCGGGCCTTCTCGAAGGCGAAACGCACGACGCGCTCGACGCCGTGCGCCGTGTTGACGCTGACCTCGTTCGCGATCTCGTGTGGCGTGCCCTGCCGCAGCGCGCCTCCGTTGCCGACGTAGGGCCCCTCGGTGCCCTCGCGGACGACGACGAAGTCGACCTCGCCGGGCGCCGAGAGCGGCGACGGGACGCCGGGGTGGACCTTGGTGGGCCGCAGGTTGACGTAGTGGTCGAGGGCGAAGCGCAGCTTGAGCAACAGGCCACGCTCGATGATGCCGCCCGCCAGCCGCGGGTCGCGGGGGTCGCCGCCCACCGCTCCGAGCAGGATCGCGTCGTGCGACGCGACGGCCGTCAGGTCGTCGTCGGTCAGGATGTCGCCCGTCTCGAGGTAGCGCGCCGCACCCAGCGAGAAGGTCGTGACCTCGAACGTCGCGTCGTCGCCGGCCGCGACCTCGAGCACCTTGAGGGCCTCCGCGACCACCTCGGGGCCGATGCCGTCTCCGGGGATGGCGGCGAGTCTGACGGTGCGGGGCATGGTTCTCCTGGCGTCTCGGGGGGCTCGCCACACTTTACTAGTGGGCAGGTGGGCCGCGCGGGCCCCGCGGCCGGCTCGGGCCACCCGTGCCGGGGTGGCCCGGACGACCCGGGGCCTCAGTCGGCCGAGGAGGCGCGGCGGAGGGTCGTGAGGGCGACCACCACCGCGGCGACCATCACCAGTGCCCCGACCCCGGCCGTGGCGACGAGACCGTGGTCGAAGGCGGCGGTGGCGGCGTGCAGCAGGGGGCCCGCGAGCGACTCGGGAAGCCCGTCGGAGACCGCCACCGCGCCTCCCAGGGTCTCGCGGGCCGCCTCGCCCGCCTCGGTGGGCACGCCGGCGGGCACGACCAGGGCACCCCGGTAGATGGCGGTCAACATGCTGCCGAGCACGGCGGTTCCGAGGACGGCACCGACCTCGTAGGCGGTCTCGGACACCGCCGAGGCGGCCCCGGCCCGGTTCGCGGGCACGGCCGCGATGATCAGGTCGTTCGAGATCGTCTCGGCCGCGCCGACGCCCAGGCCGACGAAGGCGAAGGCCACGACGAACACGACCACGGGGGCCCCGGCGCCGGTGGCGAAGACCGCCGCGTAGGCGAGGGCGGCCGAGGCGAGGCCGATCGCGACGATGGTGCGCGGGCGGAGCCACCGGACGACCCGCACGACGCCGAGGCCCGCCAGGATCATCACCGCGAGACCGGGCACCAGCGTCAGCGCGGCCTGCAACGGCCGCAGCCCCACGACGAGTTGCAGGTGCTGGGTCGTGAAGAACAGGAAGGCCACGAGCGCCACGACGGCGAGCAGGTTGACCAGGACCGATCCGGCGAACACCGGGTTCGTGAAGAGCCGCACGTCGAGCAGCGGACGCGGGCGGGCGAGCTGACGCCGGACGAACAGCCAGCCCGAGCCCACGCCGACCAGCGCCAGGGCGGCGACGGGCCAGACGAAGCCGTCGGTCGCGAGCAGCTTGATCGCCGCGACGACCGGCGCCATGGCCGCGAGCGACAGCAGCACCGAGAACGGGTCGGCCGGCCCCGGTGCGGGATCGCGGCTCTCGGTGAGCAGCAGCGGGCCGGCGATCAGCAGGGGGACGAGCACGGGCACCGCGACGAGGAACACCGAGCCCCAGGCGAAGTGCTCGAGGAGCACGCCGCCGACGATCGGGCCCAGGGCCGATCCGGCGGCGAAGCCCGAGGCCCAGACGGCGATCGCGAGCCGGCGCTGCTCACGGTCGAGGAAGGTGCTGCGCAGCAGCGAGAGGGTCGCCGGCATGATCATCGCGCCGAAGAAGCCCAGCACGGCTCGTGCCGTGATGAGCTGCTCGGCGCTCGTGGAGAACGCGGCGAGCACCGAGACCACGGCGAATCCGCTCGCACCGGTCAGCAGCAGCTTGCGGCGGCCGAACCGGTCGCCCATCGACCCCATGGCCACGAGCAGGCCGGCGAGGACGAGCGAGTAGACGTCGACGATCCAGAGCTGGCCCGCGGCGCTCGGCTGCAGTGCGGTCGAGATCTCGGGCAGGGCGAAGCTCAGCACCGTGTTGTCGACCGAGACGAGCAGCACCGGCAGCATGAGCACGACCAACGCGGCCCACTGTCGTCGGCCGGCACGCGGCGGGACGCCGGTCGGGGTCGTGGCGGTGACGGTGGCGGGGCGGGTCATGGCGTTCTCTCGCGGTCGGTGGAGTGGTGGGTCGAATGGTGGGCGCACCGCCTGGCGTCGGCGGCCCGACGAGGGCAGGAGGCGCGGGTGCCGACCGTCCGGACGGTACAGTTACACCGTCCAGACGGTACAGTAACAGAATGAGCCCTCGACCGTCAGCCCGGGAATCGATGCTCGACACGTTCGAGACGCTCGTCGTCGACGACGGCGAACGCGCCGCGACCTTCGATGCCGTGGCCGCCGCGGCCGGGGTCTCGAAAGGCGGCCTGCTCTACCACTTCCCCACGCGCGAGGCGCTGGTCGACGCCCTCGTCGACCGCCTCACCGCGCTGCTCGACGACGACGTCGCGGCGATGACCAGCGCGCCGGAGGGCGTCGTGGACTACTTCGTCCGCACCTCGTCACCCGCGGCCATCCCGGCCGACGACCCGCTCGACCGCTGCATCACCGCCGTCTCGAACCTCGCGTCGAGCGGACGCCACCCCCGGGCACTCGAGGCCCTCACCGCCATGCAGTCCCGCTGGCACCAGGTCGTCCTCGACGCCGTCGGCGACCCCGCGGTCGCCCGGGTGGTGTCGCTCGTCTCCGACGGGCTCTACTTCACGCCGCGGCCCTTCTCACCGGTGGACTCGGGCGGTGACCCGCGCCACGACACGTCGATCGACGACGTCATCGCCGTGCTGCAACGTCTCGTGCCGCGACGCTGACCCGTGCCTCCTGCGGTCCGGTCAGACGGCGACGATGCAGGCGGGGCTGCCGAGGGTGAACAGGTCGACGGGGGCCCCGGGCAGACCGGTGGCCTCGTCGACGGGCAGCACCGAGACGGTGTCGGAACCCTGGTTGGCGCAGTAGAGCAGACCGTCGGCGATGGTGAAATGCCGCGGCCACTCGCCGCCGCACGGCACCTGACCGACCAGGCGGAGCCTCGAGGGCTCACCGCCGTCGGACCCGCCCTCGGCGTCGACCGAGGTCTCGAGCACGCTGATCGTGTCGCGGCCGCGCGTGGCGACGTAGACCCGCGAGCCGTGGACGGCCAGGTGCGACGGGAGGTCTCCCCGCTCGTCCCGCTCGCCCTCGACGACCGCAACCGAGTACGGGATGACGAGCTCGTCACCCTGCCTCCGGACGACGTACAGCCGGGCGTCGAGCTCGCCCACGACGAGCAGGTCGTCGCCGAGGAAGGCGAGGTGCCGCGGGCCCGAGCCCGCGGGCATCGGGTGCACGCCGACGATCGACGGTTCGAGCGTGACGACGTCGACGGCGACCTCGATCAGCCGGTCGGTGCCGAGGTCGCTGACCAGGTGGGTGCCCCACGGGGTCGCGACGATCTGGTGGGCGTGCGGCCCGCCCTGGCGGTCGGCGACCGGGCCGGAACCCGACGGGAGCGCGACGGTCGCCGTCACGCGTGCCGGGTCGGTGGCCTCGGAGCTGAGCACGCCGAAGGTGCCGCCGACGTAGTTCGCGACGAGCAGGGCGTTCGAGGCCGGGTCGTGGGCGATGTGACAGGGCGAGGCACCGCCGGACGCCGCGACGCCGGCCTCGACCAGGCGGCCCGCGGCGATCGTGTACGACAGCACGCGGCCCTCGTTCGTCTCGGCGACCGCGTGCAGGGCCCCCTCGGTGACGACGAGGAACGACGGGTCGTCGGCCTCGACGACCTGCCCGGCCTGCCAGCGACCGTCGGCCCTCGACCGCTCGAGGACGGTGATGCCGAGGCCGTGGCCACCGCTGACCGCGGTGTACGAACCGACGTAGAGACGCTGGGGGCCGGACGGGCCGAGGTCGCTCATGCGCGGCCGGCGGTGGGGTCGTCGCCGGCGGCGATGCGCTCGTGGTGGTGGATCACCTCGGCGACGATGAAGTTCAGGAAGGACTCGGCGAAGGCCGGGTCGAGCCGGGCCTCTTCGGCCAGGCGACGCAGGCGCTGGATCTGCACGCGCTCGCGTTCGGGATCGCTCGCCGGCATGCCCGCCGCCGCCTTGAGCAGGCCGACGGACTGCGTGTACTTGAACCGTTCGGCGAGCATGTGGACGAGGGCGGCGTCGATGTTGTCGATGCTCTGGCGGATGCCCGCGAGTTCGTCGATCGCGCCCTGGTCGGCCGAGCTGAGGGGGCTGTCCGCCCCGAGAGGACTGTCGAGTGCCATGCACCGACCCTATCGGCGCGCCCGACGACGGGGCCGCCGACGGACCGCCACGGACGAAGGAGGCGCGTCCCGCTCTCGCAGGACGCGCCTCCTTCGCGGCCGGGTCGGCCCGGCCGGGATCAGTCGACCAGCGTGAGCGTGACCTCGACGTTGCCACGCGTGGCGTTCGAGTACGGGCACACGTGGTGGGCCGCGTCGGCCAGCTCTTGACGACGCTCGGGCTCGACGTTCGGCGTGTAGATGTCGAGCTCGACCGCGAGGCCGAATCCGCCCTCGCCGTTGCCGCCGATGCCGACGCTCGCCGAGACCTCGGCGTCCTTCGTGTCGACGCCGAGCTTCTTGCCGGCGCCGTGCATGGCGCTGAGGAAGCAGGCGGCGAAGCCCGCCGCGAACAGCTGCTCGGGGTTGGTGCCCTCGCCGGAGCCACCGAGTTCTTTGGGGGGCCGCGTGTCGAAGTCGAGTCGGTCGTCTTCGCTGCGGACGTGGCCGTCACGACCCCCACCGGTGGCGTGGGCGATGGCGGTGTAGGCGATGTCGAGTGTCATGAGGAGAAGACCATACCTAGATTCTGGGAGTTGGCTCGGTGGCGGGTGAGTGTGGTAGCGCGGCTCAGCCGAGCAGGTCGTGCCGCTGCACGATGGCGTCACGGCCCGGGCCCACGCCGATCGCCGAGATGCGGGCGCCGCTCATCGCCTCGACGGCGAGCACGTAGTCCTGCGCGGCCTTCGGCAGGTCGTCGAAGTCGCGCGCCCCCGTGATGTCCTCGCTCCACCCCGGGAACTCTTCGTAGATCGGCGTCGCGTGGTGGAAGTCGCTCTGCGAGACGGGGACCTCGTCGTGCCGGACGCCGTCGACGTCGTAGGCCACGCAGACCGGGATCGTCTCGAGGCCGGTGAGCACGTCGAGCTTGGTCAGCACGAAGTCCGTCACGCCGTTGATCCGCGCCGTGTAGCGCGCGATCGGGGCGTCGTACCAGCCGCAGCGGCGAGGACGACCGGTGGTCGTGCCGAACTCGAAGCCGTTGGCCCGGAGGAACTCGCCCGAGGCGTCGAAGAGCTCGGTCGGGAACGGCCCGGCGCCGACGCGGGTCGTGTACGCCTTGACGATGCCGATGACGCGCTCGATGCGGCCCGGCCCGATGCCCGAGCCGGTCGAGGCGCCTCCTGCGGTGGCGGACGACGAGGTGACGAACGGGTAGGTGCCGTGGTCGACGTCGAGCATGGTCGCCTGGCCCGCCTCAAAGAGGACGGTCTTGTCGGCCTCGAGCGCCTGGTGGATCTCGAGCGCCGTGTCGGCGACCATCGGCTTGAGTCGCTCGGCGTACGACAGCAGCGACTCGACGACCTCGTCGACCTCGATCGCGCGACGGTTGTAGATCTTGACGAGCAGGTGGTTCTTCTGGTCGAGGGCCGCCTCGACCTTCTGCCGCAGGATGCCCTCGTCGAAGATGTCCTGCACGCGGATGCCGACGCGGTTGATCTTGTCGGCGTAGGTCGGGCCGATGCCTCGACCGGTGGTGCCGATCTGGCGCTTGCCCAGGAAGCGCTCCGTCACCTTGTCGAGGGTGCGGTGGTAGTGCGTGATGACGTGCGCGTTGGCGCTGACCCGCAACCGGGAGACGTCGATGCCGCGCGCGATCAGCGCGTCGAGCTCGTCGAAGAGCACCTCGATGTCGACGACGACGCCGTTGCCGATGACGGGCGTCACGCCGGGCGAGAGGATGCCGGAGGGCAGCAGGTGCAATGCGTACTTCTGGTCGCCGATCACCACGGTGTGGCCGGCGTTGTTGCCGCCGTTGAACTTGACGACGTAGTCGATGCGGCTCGACAACAGGTCGGTGGCCTTGCCCTTGCCCTCGTCGCCCCACTGGGCTCCGATGATCACCACTGCTGGCATGGGTTTCTCCTCACGTCGGGGGAACGCACCGGGTGAGGTGCACTTGAGTCTACCGACAGGCTCGTCCGGGCCGCCCGGACGGCCCGGGACCCGTCGCGGAGGCGCGGCGCGCGACCCGCGGGACACCGCCGGTGGCCATTTGTGGTCACGTACGACAAACTGTGCCCATGAGTCTCGTCGCCGGGGTCGACTCATCGACCCAGAGTTGCAAAGTCGTCGTCCGTGATCTCTCGACGGGCGAACTCGTCCGGCAGGGGTCGGCCGGGCATCCCCAGGGCACCGAGGTGCCCCCGGCGGCCTGGTGGGAGGCGCTGCTCGCGGCGATCGCGGACGCCGGCGGCCTCGACGACGTCGCCGCGCTCTCGGTCGCCGGTCAGCAGCACGGCCTCGTCGCCCTCGACGCCGAGGGACGCGTCGTCCGCGACGCCCTGCTCTGGAACGACACCCGCAGCGCCCCGGCCGCCCGCGATCTGATCGACGAGCTCGGGGCCGAGCAGTGGGCCCGACGCACGGGCTCCGTCCCCGTCGCGTCGTTCACCGCGACCAAGCTGCGCTGGCTGCGCGACGCCGAGCCCGAGAACGCCGCGCGGGTCGCCGCGGTGGCCCTGCCGCACGACTGGCTCACCTGGCGCCTCCTCGGTTTCGGTCCCGCCGACGAGAGCCCGCTCGGGCCCGACCTCGACGCCCTCGTCACCGACCGCTCGGACGCCAGCGGCACCTCGTACTGGAGCCCCACCGGGGAGGCGTACGACCTCGAGCTCTTCGAGCACGCCTTCGGTCGCGGGGCACGCGAGGCCACCGGCTCCCCCGCGGGCGATGCCGGGCGCGTCGTGCTGCCGCGGGTGCTGCAGGCCGACCAGGCGGCCGGGACTGCGGTCGCGGACGGCCCGATCCCGGCCGGCATCGTGTTCGGCGCCGGCGCGGGCGACAACGCCGGGGCGGCCCTCGGCCTCGACGCCACGGTCGGCGACCTCGTCATCAGCATCGGCACGAGCGGGACGGCCTTCGCCGTCACCGACCGGCCCGTGACCGACCCCGGCGGCACGGTGGCCGGCTTCGCGGACGCCGCGGGTGGCTACCTCCCCCTGGTCGCCACGCTGAACGCGGCCCGGGTGCTGTCGTCGGTCGGCGGACTGCTCGGCGTCGACCACGACGAACTGGCCCGTCTGGCCCTGGCGGCCGAGCCCGGCGCCGGCGGGGTCACGCTGGTGCCCTACTTCGAGGGCGAACGCACCCCCGACCTGCCCGACGCCACGGCGACGCTCTCGGGCCTGACCCTGGCGAACTCCACCCGCGAGAACCTGGCCCGTGCCGCCTTCGAGGGCATGCTGTCGGCACTGTCCGACGGAGCCGCCGCCGTCCGCCGACAGGGGGTCCAGGCCACCCGCGTCCTCCTCATCGGCGGGGCCGCGCTGAACCCGGCCGTCCAGGCCGTCGCCCGCCAGGTGTTCGACCTGCCCGTCGTCGTGCCCGAGCCGGGCGAGTACGTCGCCGACGGCGCGGCACGACAGGCGGGCTGGGCCCTCTCGGGGACGCGACCGACCTGGACCCCGGCGACCAGCGCCTCCTTCGAGGCCGACCTGCGACCCGCCGTCGGCGAGCGCTACCGGGCCGCGCAGGGGCTGGGGTCGTTGCCCCGCCCGTGACCCCGGTGCGCCGGGCGCGGCGACCGCAGGAGGCGCGGGTGGCGCCGCCTAGGATCGGACCATGCCCAGCGACCCGGCCAGCACGCGCACCACCATGGCCGAGGACTACCTCAAGGTCATCTGGAAGGCCGAGGAGTGGGCCGAGGCAGGAGTCGGCGCCGGCATCTCGACCAACGAGATCGCCGCGACGCTCGGCGTGAGCGCGTCGACCGTCTCGGGCAACCTCCGCAAACTCGACCGCGACGGCTACCTCGACTACGAGCCCTACCGGCGCATCGCCCTGAGCGACGCGGGCCGTGCGATCGCCGTGTCGATGGTCCGGCGACACCGGCTGATCGAGACGTACCTGGTCGAACGCCTGGGTTACGGCTGGGACGAGGTGCACGACGAGGCCGAGGTGCTCGAGCACGCCGTCAGCGATCGGTTGCTCGACCGGTTCGACGTCGAGCTCGGACACCCCACGGCCGACCCGCACGGCGACCCGATCCCCGCGGCCGACGGCACGGTCGTGCGGCCTGCCGCCCATCCGCTGGGCGACTTCGTCGAGGGCGAGTGCGGCTTCGTCGTGCGCGTCTCGGACGACGAACCCGAGCTGCTGCGCTACCTCAGCTCGCTCGACCTGCGGGTCGGCGCCCACGTGCGCGTCGGCGAGCGTCGCGACTACGCCGGCTCGCTGCAGGTCGTGCTGACCGACGCGCACGACCGGGCGGTCGGCAGCGTCGAACTGGCCGGCGTCGCCGCGGCGTCGGTGTGGGCGAACTCCGAGCCGCACACGCACGCCTGACGCGGGGGCGGGCAGCGCCGCGTGCCCGCCTGCCCGCCCGCT
>NZ_LR733392.1:211861-249646 GCF_902506305.1 Frigoribacterium sp. 9N | reverse complement strand
TCCTCGTGGCGTTCGACCCGCCACGAGGTAAGCAACCCGCCACCCGATTGCGTGGCGGGTCGTTCACTTCGTGGCGGGTCGAACGCCACGAGGACGACGTCAGGAGGCGCGGGTCACGGACGCAGGGTCGGCCAAGACGGCGGCGAAGGCCAGTTCGGCCGCTCCGATCGTCAGCCGGTCCACGCCGAGGGCGGCGCGGGTGATCCGCACGTCGTCGCGGGCGCCGGGCAGGGACTGACCGCGGACCCGCTCGGCCAGACGGCCGGGGTCGGCCGCGTGCAGCGATCCGAGGAAGCCGCCGAGCACGATCAGCGCCGGGTTGAACGAGTTCACGACGCCTCGCAGGGCCACGGCCAGGAAGTCGATCTGACGCCGCACCTCGACGGCCACGGGCGACCCGGGCTCGGCGCCGGCGAGCGCCGCGTCCAGCTGGTCGGCCTGACCACGGTCGAGTCCGGTGACGGCGAGCAACCGGGCCTGACCGACCTCGGTCTCGAGGCACCCCACGGCGCCGCAGTGGCAGAGCTCGCCGACGGAGTTGACGAGGGTGTGCCCGATCTCGCCGGCAAAACCCCCCACGCCGGTCACCGGACCGCCACCGATGAGGACTCCCCCGCCGACACCACTCGCACCGCCGTTCAGGAACACGAGGTCGTCGACGCCCCGCCCGGCCCCGAAGCGGCCCTCGGCGATCGCACCGAGCGACGCGTCGTTGGCCGCGCGGGTCGGCAGGCCGGTCGCGGACGCCACGACGGCCGCGAACGGCTCGTCGATCCACCCGAGGTGCGGGGCGAGCCGCACGACTCCCCCGTCGGACCCGACCAGCCCGGGGACCGCGAGACCCACCCCGAGCACCCGCACGTCGGGAGACAGCGCGCCGGAGCGCAGCCCGGCGATCACCTCAGCGGCGAGCGCCGCGGCCCGGGGCGCGCTGGGCACCCCGTCGGTCTCGCGACGGACTCGATGCTGCACGACGCCGTCGAGCCCGACCACGCCGACCGTGACGGCGTCGATCTCGGGGTTGACCGCGATCGCGACGACACGGGGGTCCGGCGCCACGACCGGGCTGGGCCGCCCGACCCGGTTGGTGCCGACCGGGTCGGTCTCGACGACGAGTCCCCGGTCGACGAGTTCACCCACGAGCGCCGCGATCGTCGACCGGTTGAGCCCGGTCGCCTGGGTGAGGGCCGACCGCGACGCGGCCCCGTCGGTGTGGACGATGCCGAGCACCGTCGCGAGGTTGTCCCGCCGGACCCGGTCGAACCGCGCACCGAGGTCGGGAGCCGCTGCGCCCTCACCGTCGCCCTGCTGAGTCGTCACGCCCGCGCCCCTTCGTCGGTCGAGGCTACCTCGACCTCGCCGGGCGGCGCGTCGAGGACGCCACGCCGCCCGGTGCCTGAGTCGCCCGCCGGCCCCGGCCCCGGCCCCGGCGTCAGACCTCGTCGACCCGCCAGCCGGTGGCGGCGGTGTCGACCGACACCGCGCCTCCTGACCGCGTGACGACGAAGTCGGCGGACTCGCCGGTGGGCGTGGTCACCGTGATCGAGCGGGTGCCGTCACCCCCGGGGAACACCCTCAGCACGAGACCGTCGAGGTAGTCGTGGTCGGGCCGGTCGTCCCGCGCGCCGACCGGGATCACCGCCCCCTCGCGCACGTAGAGCGGCAGGCTCATGACGTCGTGTCGCTCGGTGCGCCACGCCCCGGACCCCGCGTCGACGACCTCACCGGTGAACCAGTTCGTCCAGCGCCCGGCCGGCAGGTAGACCTCTACGGTGCCGTCGGCTGAGAAGACCGGTGCGACCAGCAGGTCGTCTCCGAGCAGGTACTGCGTGTCGACGTGGGCGGCGCCGCGGTCGCCGGGGAAGGCCAGGGCCATCGGACGCATGACCGGCAGTCCCGAGCGCGACGACGCGAGCCCGGCGGCGTAGAGGTAGGGCATGAGGGACAGCTTCAGCTTCGTGAAGCGGCGGGTGACCTCGACGGCCTCGTCGTCGAAGGCCCACGGCACCCGGTACGACGAGCTGCCGTGGAACCGGCTGTGGCTCGACAACAGGCCGAAGGCCGTCCACCGCTTGTAGACCTCGGCGTCGGGAGTCCCCTCGAAGCCGCCGATGTCGTGGCTCCAGAACGAGAAGCCGCTCATGGCCAGGGACAGTCCGCCGCGGAGGGTCTCGGCCATCGACTCGAAGGTGGACGTCGAGTCGCCACCCCAGTGCACGGGAAGCGCCTGACCACCCGTCGTCGCCGAGCGGGCGAAGACGACGGCGTCGCCCTCGCCGCGCACCTCCTCGAGCACCTCGAAGACCGCCTGGTTGTAGAGCTGCGTGTACCAGTTGTGCATGCGCTCGGGGTCGGAGCCGTCGTGCCAGACGACGTCGGTGGGGATGCGCTCGCCGAAGTCGGTCTTGAACGCGTCGACCCCCTGGGCCTGCAGCCGACGCAGGTGCCCCTGGAACCAGGCCGTCGCCTCGGGGTTCGTGAAGTCGACCAGGCCCATGCCGGCCTGCCAGAGGTCCCACTGCCAGACGCTGCCGTCGGGGTTCCGCACGAGGTAACCGGCCTCGGCCGCCTCGCGGAACAGCGCCGAGCGCTGACCGATGTACGGGTTGATCCAGACGCAGACGCGCAGGTCGCGCTCGTGCAGCCGGGCGAGCATGCCCTCGGGGTCGGGGAACACGCGGGGGTCCCACTCGAAGTCGCACCACTGGAACTCGCGCATCCAGAAGCAGTCAAAGTGGAACACGCTGATCGGCATGTCGCGGCGGGCCATCTCGTCGACGAAGCCCGTGACCGTCGCCTCGTCGTAGTCGGTCGTGAACGACGTCGACAACCAGAGGCCATACGACCAGGCCGGCACGTGGGCCGGCCGACCGGTCAGGCGCGTGTACCGGTCGAGCACGTCGGCGGGCGTCGGGCCGGCGATCACCAGGTAGCGCAGGGTCTCGCCCGCCACTGAGAACTGCACCCGCTCGACCGACTCGGAGCCGATCTCGTACGAGACGTGACCCGGGTGGTCGACCAGGACGCCGTATCCGCGGTTCGTGACGTAGAACGGGACGTTCTTGTAGGCCTGCTCGCTCGACGTGCCCCCGTCGGCGTTCCACACGTCGACCGTCTGGCCGTTCTTGACCAGCGGACCGAACCGCTCGCCGAGGCCGTAGACGAGCTCGCCGACGCCCAGCGAGAGTTGCTGCGAGACGTAGCTCGGCGCGAGGACGCGTCCGGTGCCGGCCCGGGCGTTGCCGAGCATCGCCCCGTCGACCTGGGCGTCCGCGGCGACCCGGTGGTAGCCGACCGACTTGTGGCCCGACCGGGTAAGCACGGTGTCGCCGTCGCGGAACGTCAGCTCGAACGGTGCCCCGCGACCGACCGTGGCCGTGAGGCGTCCCGAGGTCAGGGTCGCGCCTCCTTCGCTCGTCTCGACGACCCCGACTCCGGCGGGGCCGCCCTCGGAGCCCACCAGGTCGAACCCGATCTCGTCACGACCACCGGCGAAGTGCGTGACGTCGACGGCGATCACGCCCTCCATCGGCGAACTCAGCGCGATCGTGAGCGTCGGGCGGTTGAGGGTGTCACCCCGCGAGCCGATCACCTTGGTGGGTGCGGTGACCTCGATCGAGCGTCCGTCCGCCCGGGGCTCGACGTCGTGGGCCTCCTGGGCGAAGAGGGACTCGACCCCCGGGCGGATCTGCCAGAAACCGTCGGTGAACTTCATGTGGAGCCTTTCGGGGTGGAACGCGTCACTTGACCGCGCCGGCCGTGATGCCGCGGGTCAGGGTGCGCTGGAAGATCAGGAAGAAGACGAGCGTGGGGATCAACCCGAGCAGGGCCGACGCGCTCGTCGTGGTGACGTCCATCAGCCGGTCGCCCTGCAGGGCGGTGATGGCGACGGGGACCGTCTGGTTGCCGTTGGACACCAGGAAGGTGAGCGGGATGAGGAACTCGTTCCACGTCCAGATGAAGAAGAAGATCGCGAGCACCGACAGGGTCGGCCGACTGATCGGCACGATGACCCGCCAGAGGATCTGCCACCGACTCGCCCCGTCGAGCGACGCCGCCTCGAGGACCTCTTTCGGGAACGTGCCGTACACGCTCGAGAGCAGGTAGGTGCCGAAGGCGCTCTGGATCACCGTGAAGATGATGATGACCGCCCAGATGTTGTCGTAGAGGCCCACCTGCTTGAACATGAAGTACAGCGGGTAGAGCAGGGCCTCCTGGGGCAGCATGTTCGCGAGCAGGAACAGCACGATGATCCAGGTGCGACCGCGCACCCGGCCGATGCCGAGCGCGTAGGCGTTGAACACCGAGATGACCACGGCGAACAGGGCCACCAGCCCGGCGATCACGAAGCTGTTCCAGAGCTTCGCCGGGAACTCGACGCGGTTCCAGAAGTCGACGAGGCCGTCGAAGTACAGCGACGTCGGCAGGCTGAGCGGGCCTCCGGTCGTGTAGTCGGCGGGCGACTTGAACGAGTTGACCAAGATCAACAGGAACGGCAGGGCGATCAGCACGCCGAAGGCGATCGCCGCGGCGAGGATCAGCCAGTCGGTGGCCGTTCGTTTCTTCTTCCGGCGCGTGGCCTTCGGGAGGCGCGGGCTGGGCACCGCGGGACGGATGCGGTCGTCTTTCACCGGCGGCACGACGGTCGTGGCCATCAGCGTTCCCTCTCTGCTCGTTCGACCCGGTTCTGTGCCCGGATGAAGAAGATGGTGATGACGACGATGACGAGCGTCAGCGCCGTCGCGATGGTCGCGCCGTAGCCGACCTGCTGGCTCTGGAAGAACTCGCTGTACGCGTAGTAGCTCGGCACGATCGTCGAGTCGCCGGGGCCGCCGCGGGTCAGGGCGTAGATCGGTCCGAACACCTTCAGCGCGGCGATCGTGCAGGTCAGCACGACGACGAAGATCTCGGGGCGGATGATGCTCACCGTGATCGCCCGGAACCGCTGGAACCAGCCGGCGCCGTCGAGTTCGGCGGCCTCGTAGAGCTCGGGGTCGACCCGTTGCAGTGCGGCCATGAAGATGACGACGGGATAGCCGAGCTGCACCCAGACCATCACCACCATGATGCTGAGCAGCGCGGTGTCGGGGCTGCCGAGCCAGTTGTGCTGCAGGGCGCCCAGCCCCACCGCGTCGAGGACGGTGTTGAGCGCACCGTTCTCGGGTCGGAGGATCCAACCGATGACGATCGCGGCGATCGCCACGGGCAGGATCTGCGGCAGGTAGTAGGTCGCCCGCAGGAACGACGCCAGACGCCCGCCGAACTTCCGACCGATCAGGTCGAACAGCATCGCGGCGAGCAGGAGGCCCAGCACGGTGGGGACCACCACCATGGCGATGATGAGGAAGACGCTGTTGAGGAAGGACGTCCAGAAGCGGTCGTCGCTCATCAGCTCGCGCCAGTTGTCGAGCCCCGCCCAGGTCGGCGGGCGGATGCCCCGGTAGTCGGTGAAGCTGAGGTAGACGTTCCAGATCAGCGGGACCAGGATCACGACCGCGAACAGGACGAAGCCGGGGATCAGGTACAGCCAGAAGCCCGCGCGGCGGGCTCCGGGCAGGAGGCTCTCCTCCGGCGGGAGGGCCGACGACGTGCGTCGGCCCTCGCGACGGGGGCGCGCCTCCCTGGCACCGGGGCGGGTGTCGAGGGAGGTCACGGTCACTTCCCGGTGATGTCGTCGACGCCGCTCTGGTACTGGTCGCCCAGGGTGGTGAGCATCTCGTCCGGCGTGGCGGTGCCGTTGACGAGCTCCTGGGTGCCGGCGACCAGCTGGTCGTAGAAGGTCGGCGTGGGCCAGTCCGGGTAGAACGCCAGGCCGTCACGGTCGAGCAGGGTGTTGAAGTTCGCGATCAGCTCCTGGCTCTTCGGGTCGGTGATGTCGGCCGGGTCGGCCTTGACCGGCACGCCGCCGTTGTTGCCGATGAGGTTCTGGATCTCGGGGCGCATCGTGATGTCGATGAACTCGTACGCGAGGTCCTTGTTGGCCGCGTTCTCGGGGACGACCCAGAGGTTGCCGCCCGACCCGGGTGCCATGTCGCTGCCGGGGAACAGGAACGTGCCCCAGTCGAAGGTCGCCTCGTCGGCGACCCGCCCGGCCCACCAGCTGCCGGAGACCATGATCGGCGCCCCGCCGCTCATGAAGGTCGTGCCCATGTCCTCGGCCTTGATGCCGGTGACGTCCTTCGAGATCCAGCCGTTGTCGACGTACTCCTTCAGCTTGTCGGCGGCGTAGGTCAGCTCGGGGCCCTGCCAGTCGACGTCGCCCTCGTAGAGCTGGTAGTCGTCGACGAACGAACGGTCGGCCTTGGAGAGGGCCAGCTGGTAGAACAACTGCCCGAGCGGGTACTCGCCACCGGCCTCGGCGAGCGGCGTGATGCCGGCGTCGGCGAAGGTCTGCAGGGCCGTCTCGAACTCGTCGTACGTCGTGGGCACCGCGATGCCCTGCTCGGCGAAGGCGTCCTTGTTGTAGAACACCTCGACGTACTCGCCGTAGTTCGGGATGCCGTACCAGCTACCCGAGCCCATGACGCCCTTCTCGTCGTACTTCGAAGTCGTGGCGATCGACGGGGCGAGGTCGTCGTCCCAGCCGTACTCGTCGACGGCGTCGTCGAGGTTCGCGAGCAGCCCCTGGCTCGCGAGCAGGCCCGCCGTGGCGTTGCCCTTGTTGTACTCGAGGATGTCGGGCGCCTCGTTCGAGTTGAGCACCTGGCTCGCGGTCGAGCGGATCTGCTCGAAGCTCTTCTCCTCGAACTCGACCTTCGCACCCGTCTCTTCCTCGAAGGTCGTGATGGCCTGGTCCCAGGCGATGCCCATGGCGCTGGTCTCGCTCTCGAAGTGCCAGAGCTTCAGCACGTCGGGGTCGGACGACCCCGAGCTGCCTGCCGAGCACCCGGTCAGCAGCGCCGCGGTGGCCGCGAGGGCCGCCCCGACGGCGACGATGCGTCGTTTCTTCATGTGTCTACCTCCTCGTAGAGGCCCCGTGCCGATCGTCGAAGCGTTTCGACGATCGGCGTGAAGCGATGTGATCTGGCCGTCGGATGACGGTGGTGCGGTGGTGCGGTGGTGCGGTGGTGCGGTCGGTGGGGGTTCAGGAGGCGCGGGCCGGCCCGGAGACCGAGCCCTTCGCCAGGTAGGTGGGCGCGATCAACTCGACGCCCGTGTCGAGACGACCGTCGATCCGCTCGAAGGCGGCCCCGACCGCCCGCGAGCACATCTCGTCGATCGGCAGCGGGATGGTGTCGAGGGCCGGCTCGAACTCGTCGGCGGGGTAGCTGGCACAGGCCGCCAGCACCGAGAGGTCGCGGGGGATCTCGAGCCCGAGGCGGCGGACGCGCTGGAGGACGGCCTCGGCGGTGGGCTCGCTGCAGTGCAGCACGAGCGCGGTCATGCCGGGCAGCCTCTCGCGGAGGTCGTCGAACGCCCTGACGGCCGACGCCCGCCCGAGGTCCGCCGCCACGGTCAGCGTCTCGACGCCGCGGCTGTCGGCCCGGCCCGCGAAGGCGTCGTCGAAACGTCGGATGAAGCCGGTGTCGCGCTCGCCGTACGAGGCCGGGTGACCGATGACGCCGATGGTCCGGTGCCCGGCGTCGGCCAGACGGTCGACGCTCTCGGCGGCTGCGGCCGCGAAGTCGAGGTCGATGCAGGCGAGGTCGTCGACGCCCTGCGGGATGCCGATGAACCCGGCCGGCAGGTCAAGTTCGCGCACGAGGTCGACGCGCTCGTCGACGGTCGCGACGCCGATCGCGACGACGCCGTCGACGAGCGAGCTCGAGGCCACGCGCCGGATGCCGGACACCTCGTCGTCGGTGGCGAGGAGCAACACGTCGTAGTCCCGACGACGGGCCGCCTCGACGACGGCGGTGACGAACCGCATCTGGGTGGGCTGGTGGTTGTCGGGCCGGATCGGCGCGCTGAGCGCCAGGATGTTGGTCCGGGCACCGGCGAGCATGCGGGCTCCGGCATGCGGCCGGTAGCCGAGCCGCTCGACGGCGTCGGTGACCCGCTGCCGGGTCGACGCCGCGATCGACCGCTTGCCGGACAGGGCGTACGAGACCGTCGAGATCGACACACCGGCGGCCTGGGCCACGTCGTGGATCGTCGTCATGATGACCTCGCTGTCGGTTGCCGAACGGGTGCGGAAGCGCTTCGACTGCCGCGGGTCGAGACACTACGTCAGCCGCGACGGGGCGCGCAAGTCTTTTGTGGGAGCCCGCGACAAATGGCCCAGACCTCTTCCGAATCGACGAAGGACGGGATATGTTGAGGCTCACAACATTCGCGTCGGGGCGGGATCGCCCCACGCGACCGACCGCTCGACCCTGGAAGGGACACCGATGTCCACCACCCCCACCCGCGAAGACAAGTTCTCGTTCGGCCTCTGGACGATCGGCTACAACGGCTCGGACCCCTTCGGCGGCCCGACCCGCCCGCAGCTCGACGTCGTCGAGGCCGTCGAGAACCTCGACCGCCTCGGCGCGTACGGCCTGACCTTCCACGACGACGACCTGTTCGCCTTCGGCTCGACCGACGCCGAACGCCAGAAGCAGATCGACCGCCTGAAGGGCGCCCTCGACGCGACCGGGATCGTCGTGCCGATGGTCACCACGAACCTCTTCAGCGCCCCCGTCTTCAAGGACGGCGGCTTCACCTCGAACGACCGCGGCGTGCGACGTTTCGCCCTGCGCAAGGTGCTCCGCAACATCGACCTCGCCGCCGAGCTCGGCGCGAAGACCTTCGTCATGTGGGGTGGTCGCGAGGGCGCCGAGTACGACAGCGCGAAGGACGTGCAGGCCGCCCTCTCGCGCTACAAGGAGGGCGTCGACATGCTCTCGCAGTACGTGCTCGACAAGGGCTACGACCTGCGCTTCGCGATCGAACCCAAGCCCAACGAGCCCCGCGGCGACATCCTGCTGCCGACCCTCGGTCACGCGATCGCGTTCATCGAGACGCTCGAGCACCCCGAGATGGCCGGCGTGAACCCCGAGGTCGGTCACGAGCAGATGGCCGGACTGAACTTCACGGCCGGCATCGCCCAGGCGCTCTACCAGGGCAAGCTCTTCCACATCGACCTCAACGGCCAGCGTGGCATCAAGTACGACCAGGACCTCGTGTTCGGCCACGGCGACCTCCAGAACGCCTTCTCGCTCGTCGACCTGCTCGAGCACGGCTCGCCCCAGGGCGGACCGACCTACGACGGCCCGCGCCACTTCGACTACAAGCCCTCGCGTACCGAGACGATCGACGGTGTGTGGGAGTCCGCGGCCGCCAACATGCGGATGTACCTGCTCCTCAAGGAGCGCGCGCAGGCCTTCCGCGCCGACCCCGAGGTGCAGGAGGCCCTGGCCGCCAGCCAGGTCGCCGAGCTCTCGGTGAACACCCTCGCCGACGGTGAAGGCTACGAGCAGTTGCTCGCCGACCGCGCCTCCTACGAGGACTTCGACGCCGACGCCCACTTCGGCGGACACGGGTACGGCTTCGTGCGGTTGCAGCAGCTCGCCCTCGAGCACCTGATGGGCGCTCGGGGCTAGAGCCCGGCGCGTCGGCGTTCGCATCGCGAGCGCCGACGCGCCCCGTCCGGTCGGGCGTCCGACCCGGCGGCACCAGCAGGGGGCAGGAATCCGGTATATTACGAGCATTGCTCTGAAGACCGGCCGAACGGATCGACCTCGATGACTGCCCGCCCCTTGCGCCCCCGCCGTTCGGCGACCGATCGACCGTCGGTCGCCGTCATCGGCACCCGCGGCTACCCCAGCTACTACGGCGGGTTCGAGACCGCGGTGCGCCGGATCGCCCCCGCCCTGGTCGACGCCGGCTGGGACGTCACGGTCTACGGTCGCGACGGGTCGACCCGCGACGACGACCCCGCCCGCGACCGTCGGGTCACCTCCCGCCTGACGAAGGGCGTCGAGAGCAAATCGCTCAGCACCCTGAGCTACGGCCTCACCGCCGTGCTGGACGCCCTCGTGCGCCGGCCCGACGCGGCCCTCGTCATGAACGTGGCCAACGGCTTCTGGCTGCCCTTGCTCAGGCTGCGCGGCATCCCCGTGCTGGTCAACGTCGACGGCATCGAGTGGGAGCGTGCCAAGTGGGGACGCGCGGCGAAGACGGTGTTCCGTCTCGGAGCAAAGGCCAGCGCGCGCTTCGCGAACGGGCTGATCTGCGACGCCCGCGAGATCGTCCGGCGCTGGCAGGCCGACTTCGGCGTGGACGGCCTGTTCATCCCCTACGGCGGCGACCCGGTCCGCGACCTGCCGGTCGAGCCGGGCCAGCGACACCGCGGGTACGCCCTGGTCGTCGCGCGCTTCGTCCCCGAGAACACCGTCGTCGAGTTCGTCGAGGCGGCCCGCTCGATCGCCGAGCGGCACGACGTGGTCATCGTCGGCTCGACCGGCTACGGCGGCGAACTCGACGAGCTCGTGCGCGGACTGGCCGAGGCGAACGACCGCGTGACCTGGCTCGGCCACGTCAGCGACGACGATCGTCTGCACGCCCTCTGGCAGCACGCCGGGGCCTACTTCCACGGCCACAGCGTCGGCGGCACGAACCCGGCGCTGGTGCAGGCCATGTTCGCGGGGGCGCCCGTCGTCGCGCGCGACACCGTCTACAACCGCGAGGTGCTCGACGGAGCCGGCACCCTGGTGGCGCCCGAGCCCGCCGCCATCGCCGCCGCCGTCACCGCGCTGCTCGACGACCCGACCGAGCAGGAGCGCCTCAGCGCGGCGGCACTCGCTCGTGCCGCGGACGCCTACACCTGGCAGTCCGTCTGCGACGCCTACGAGGAGGCGCTGCGAGCGACCCTGCCCCGCTCGCGCTGACCAATGATCCCTCTGGCAAAATAACTTGCACAAAGGTGTGCAAGATCGTACGATCGGGTCATGCCTGCCGCCGATGACCCCGTCCGCGCCACCCGTGCGCCACGCCGCGACGCCACCGCGAACCGCGACGCACTGATCTCCGCCGCGGCACTGCTGCTCAACCGCGACCCGTCCGTGTCGCTCGAGGCCATCGCGGCCGAGGCTGGCCTGTCCCGACGCTCGGTCTACGGCCACTTCGCCACGCGGGACGACCTCGTGCGCGAGGTCAGCCTGCGCGGTGCCGCCCGCATCGGCGTCGCCGCGAGACCGGCACCGATCGCGGACCCGGTCGTGCAACTCGCCTCCCTGGCCGCCCGACTCTGGGCCGAGGTCGAGCACGTGCGCGTCATGGCGCAGCTGACCGTGCGCGGCCCGATGGCCCACGAGGTCGGCGAGGCGCTCGCCCCGTTGCGGAAGACCGTCCGCGACGTCGTCCGTCGTGGCGTGGAATCCGGACGCATGCGCGACGACATCGCTCCCCACACGCTCGCCCACCTGGTGGAGGGCGCCGCCCTGTCCGTGCTCGACGAGGCCACGACGCAGCGGCTCAGCCGCTCCGAGGGCCACCGGCTCGTCATGCTGGCGGTGCTCGGCGTCGTCGGCCTCGACTGGCGCACCGCCGGCGACCTCGTCGCGACCGCCCCCGAACTCGCGCTCCCTCCCGAACCGGCGACCGGCGCCTCCTCGATGCCCCCGACCGGAGAACCCGCATGAGACTCGAACTGCACGACGTCGCGATCGGCGACGGTCCCGGCGCGGCACTCCCCCGGCTGAGCGCGGTCGCCGACCGCTGGGTCCCGGGCTTCGTCGCGGTCGAGACCGAGAACGCGCCCACCCTGGCGTCACTCGTCGCGGGGGGCCGCATGCGCCCCGAGACCGGCCGGGTGACGATCGACGGTCGGGCGGACGACGCGGCGATCCGCGCCTCCTTCGCCCTCGTCGACACCCCCACCGTCGCCGAACCGTTCGCGGCCCTCACGGTCGTCCAGGTCGCCCGCGAAGAGCTCGCCCTCGCCGGGCTCCGCGCCGACAAGGACTCGGCTCGTCTGCTGCTCGAGGAGATCGGGCTGGACGAGCACGAGCGGACCCGCCTGAGCGCCCTGCCCACCGAGCTGCGCGTCCGCCTGCTCTGCGAGTTGGCGGTGCTGCGCCCCGAGGTGCGCGGGCTGGTCGTGACCACCCCCGAACGGCACGGAGGCGACGTCGCCGCCTGGCTCTCGGTCGTCCACGACATGGTCGGCCGCGACTACACCGTGTTGACCATCACCGGGTTCGCGGCCCTCGCGACGATCGAGTCGCTGCCCACGCCCGAGTTCGCCCCGGCCGCCGCGGCCGGGACCGACGCCGTGCCCGAGACCGACACCGCCCCTCCTTCCTCCCCCGACGACACCGCGGTCGCCGCCACCCCCGACACCTCCGTCGAAAGCGACCAGCCGTGAAGATCTACGCCCTCGTCCGTTCCGAGCTGCAGCGCCTCACCGCCACCCCGCTCGCCCGCCTGGCACTCGTCGCGCTGATGACCGTGCCGCTGCTCTACGGCGGCCTGTACCTCTGGGCCAACCAGGACCCGTACGCCAAGCTCGACCAGGTCCCGGCCGCCCTCGTGAACACCGACGCGGGCACCACGGTCGACGGCGAGACGGTGAACTACGGCGACGAGGTCACCGACCAGATCACCGACGGCGGCGACTTCGACTGGCACGTCGTCTCGGCCGCCCAGGCCGCGGCGGGCCTGCGCGACCAGACCTACGACTTCACCTTCACGATCCCGAAGGGCTTCAGCGACGACCTCACCTCGGCGAGCGGCGACGACCCCAAGCGGGCCCAGATCACCCTCGCGACGAGCGACGTCAACAGCTACCTCTCGTCCACGATCGCCGAGCAGGCGGCGAAGACCATCCGGGCCTCGGTCACCGAGAAGGTCGGCAAGGAGGCGGCGGGCCGCCTGCTGGTCGGCCTGGCCGACGTGCGCACGAACCTGGGCAGCGCGGTCGACGGGGCCAACCAGCTCGTCGCCGGCACCGGTTCGGCCGTCGCCGGCGCGAACCAGCTGGCCGACGGTGCGGCCGACGCGGCGACCGGGGCCCACACCCTCGCCGACGGGACGAGCCAGCTCAGCTCGGGGGCGTCCGCGCTGGACACGGGACTGCAGACGCTGAAGACCCAGACGACGGACCTGCCCGCGCAGACCCGGACCCTGGCGGACGGTGCCGCCCAGGTGGCGGCCGGCAATGACGCCCTGGCCACCGGCGTGGCCGACGCGGCCACGACGAGCGCGACGGCCGCGGCCGGCCTGCCCGCCGCGCAGCAGCAGGCGCAGCAGCAGATCGCCGAAGCCCTGCGCCAGCAGGGTTACACCGACGAGCAGATCCAGCAGATCGCCGCGACCTTCGCCCCCGCGACCGAGTCGCTGACCACCGCCCTCCAGGACGCGAACACCCAGATCCAGGGGCTGAACACCCAGGTGGGGCAGCTCGCCACGGGGGCCGACCAGGTCTCGACCGGTGCCGCGACCCTGGCCGCCGCCACACCGGCCCTGACCCAGGGCATCTCGTCGGCCGCGACCGGCTCGTCGCAACTCGCCACGGGCGCGGCGAGCGCCGCCACGGGCGCCTCGACCCTCGCGACCGGTCTCGACACCCTGAGCAGCGGGTCCACCTCGCTGCGCGACGGCGTCGTCAGCCTCGACACCGGCACCACCCAGCTCCGCGACGGACTGCAGAGCGGCCTCGGCGAGATCCCCGCGAGCACCGACCGGACGCGCGACGACCAGGCGAGCGCCATCAGCGACCCGGTCGCGGTCAAGGACGCCGCCCTCACGAGTGCCGGCACCTACGGCGCGGGACTGGCACCGTTCTTCATCAGCCTCGCGGCCTGGATCGGCATGTACGCGCTGTTCCTGATCGTGAAGCCGATCTCGAAGCGGGCCATCACCGCCGTCAAGGCCCCCGTGCGCATCTCGCTGGCCGGCTGGCTGGCCCCGGTGGTGCTCGGCGTCGTGCAGATGGTCGCGCTCTACGTCATCGTCACGCAGGCGCTCGGCTTCGAGGTCGCCCACCCGCTCGGCATGATCGGGCTGATGGCCCTCGCCTCGGCGGCGTTCGCGGCGATCATCATGACGCTCAACGTCTGGCTCGGCAGCGTCGGGCAGTTCCTCGGCCTGGTGCTGATGGTCGTGCAGCTCGTCACGGCCGGCGGGACCTTCCCGTGGCAGACCCTGCCCGCCCCGCTCGCAGCCCTCCACTTCGTGCTGCCGATGAGCTACGCCACCGACGGCCTGCGCCAGGTGATGTACGGCGGCAGCTCGGCCGCGGCCTGGGGCGACGCCGGCGTGCTGGCGGCCTGGCTGCTCGGCGCGCTCGTGCTGACCTGGGTCGCGACCTCCCGCATGACGCGGGCGCGCACGATGCGCGACCTGCGGCCCTCGCTGATCGGCTGAGACCGCCGCTTCCGCCGAGGACGCAGGAGGCGCGGGTCGCGTGACCCGCGCCTCCTGCGTCCTCGCGCAGTCGCGCCGCTAGTCGGTGCGGGTCTCGAGGGTGGGGAGCACGGCGGGGTCGGCGTCGTGCAGGAACGTCGTGAGGCGTTCGACCTCGTCGACCTCGCCGATGGCGGCCGCACCTCGCCGGAGGGCGAAGAGGGACCGCAGCACGCCCCGGTTGGGTTCGTGCGACCACGGCACGGGGCCCTGTCCGCGCCACCCCGCCTTCCGCAGCGCGTCGAGCCCGCGGTGGTAGCCGACGCGGGCATAGGCGTAGGCCTCGAGCTCGGCGCCGCGGGCGTCGGCCTCGTCGCTGAGCAGTGCCCAGGCGAGCGACGACGTGGGGTGGGCGACGACGACCTCGGCCGTCGTCAGCGTCTCGAGGTCGGCGACGACGTCGGGTTCGGCGGGCAGGCGGGTCTCGGGCACGCCGAGCAGGTTCGTTGCGGTCATCCCCCCATCATCCCCGACGTCCGTCCCGGGGACCGTCGCGACCCTGGTATAACTCGTTTCGTCGTGCAATACTGAGATATCACACACGGTCATCGGCCGTGTCGGGCGCCACGGTGCCCGCGAGCTCTCGACGAAAGACCACCGTGCCCACGACCCGACCGCGCCGCGCCGCCCTCGACTCCCCCGCCCTCCTGGCGTACCCGATGCACGGCCAGCGCAAGCTGCTCGACGAGGGCTACCGCACCCGGGACGGTCACCTGATCGAATGGCTCGGTCACGACCTCGCGGGCCGTGGCGGGGTCACCGTCGTCTCGAGGCCGGAGCCCCTCGTGACCTCGATCGCCCGCCGCCGCCCGATCGGGGCACCGGCCGTCGGCACCCGGTCGGTCGACCCGATCACGCTCCGGGCTCCCGACCCGCGCGACCGACGACGCTGGTGGGTCGCGTCCGCCCGCGCCTACCCCTCGTTGCCCCCGTCGGCGGCATCCGTGCCGGCCCTCGTCTGGAATCCCTTCGCCGCCGTCGCCCCGGTCGCGGCCAATCCCTTCGCCGGTCCCCGGCGGGTCGTCCTCGACCTGCTGGACGACTGGAGCCGGCACTACGCCTTCGAGAGCATCCGCGCCGAGGTCGACGAGGCCTACGCGGCCGCCTTCGCCCTCGCGGACGTCGTGACGGCCAACGGCGCGGGCACCGCCGACCTCGCCCGCCGACACGGACGCACCGACGTCGTCCTGCTGCCCAACGGCTGCGACCCCCACCGCTTCGACGGCACGAGCCGGGCGACCGGCCCGACCACCGTCGGGTACGTGGGCAAGATCGGGCGGAGGCTCGACCTCGCCGGCATCCTGGCGACCGTCGCCGCCCTGCCCCACGTGTCGTTCGTGTTCGCCGGCCCGGTGCTGGACGCCGAGTACGGGGTGCTGGCCGAGTCGCCCAACGTCACCCTGCTGGGCGACGTGCACTACGACCGCGTACCGGCCCTGCTGCAGACCTTCGACGTCGGCTGGGTGCCCCACCACGTCGGCGAGCGCGAGGTCGGCGGCGACGTCATCAAGACCTACGAGTACCGCGCGGCGGGTCTGCCCGTCCTCAGCACGGCCGTCTGCGGCATCGAGGCGCGTGGCCTGGACGGCGTGACGGTCGCCGACACCGCCGGGCACGCCTCGGTGCTCGCCGCACTCGCCGCAGGCTCCGACGGGCGGGTGCCCCGGCTCCCGGGGGCCATCCCTCCCGACGCCACGTGGCGACAGAAGGCCGACGTCGTCCGCGACGCGCTCCGCCTGCCGGCCCTCCGACCGTCCTAGACCCGTTCAGCCCCCGATCCGACACCACGCCGTTCAGCAGGGAAGAACTCCATGGAACTCAAGACCTTCATCACCGTCGTCCGGACGCGGTGGGTCCTCATCGTCGTCGTGACCCTGAGCGCCGTGCTGCTCGGGGCGACCGCGTCGCTCGCGACGGCGAAGTCGTACTCGTCGTCGACCCAGCTCTTCGTCTCGGTCTCGTCGATCGGCTCGTCGGACGCCGGCGACCTCGTCCAGGGCAGCAGCGCCGCGCAGGCCAAGGTGCGCTCCTACGTCTCCGTCGTCACGTCGGGTCGGGTGCTCGAGCCCGTCATCGCCGATCTCGGGCTCGACACCACCCCCGCCGGGCTCGCCTCGAAGATCTCGGCCTCCAGCCCGGTCAACACGTCGCTGATCGACATCTCGGTCACCGACGGCGACCCCGCGCAGGCCGCACGACTCGCCGACGCCGTGGCCACGAGCTTCGAGAAGGTGGTCGAAGAGCAACTCGAACAACCCGTGGGCGGCGGCAGCGGGCTGGTCACCGTCGAGTCCATCGACGCTCCCGTCGTGCCGACGAGCCCGGCCAACCCCAAGCCGGTCCTCTGGATCAGCCTGGCCCTCGTCCTGGGCATCCTCTCGGGCACGGCCCTGGCCCTCCTCCGCAACACCCTCGACACGCGCATCCGCAGCAAGGCCGACGTCGAGGGGGTGACGAACGCCCCGCTGCTCGGTGGCATCGGCTTCCACACAGAAGCCTCCTCGGCCCCGCTGGTCGTCAACAACGATCCGCGCAGCCCACTCGCCGAGTCCTACCGCGCCCTCCGCACCAATCTCCAGTTCGTCTCGTTCGAGGGACGCAGCCGCACGTTCATCGTCACGTCGGCCATGCCCGGCGAGGGCAAGTCGACGACGGCGGCGAACCTGGCCGTCTGCCTGGCCGAGACCGGCGCCTCCGTGCTGCTCGTCGACGCGGACCTGCGCCGGCCCCGCGTCGCCGAGGTCATGGGCCTCGAGGGCGCCGTCGGACTGACCGACCTGCTCGTCGGACGGGCAGAACTCGTGGACGTCGTGCAGCCGTGGGGACGCCTGGGCCTCCACGTGCTGCCCTCGGGCACCGTTCCGCCGAACCCGAGCGAACTGCTCGGCTCGCTCGCCATGGCGAGCCTCGTCTCGACGGTCGAGGTCGACTACGACTTCGTCATCATCGACACCCCGCCCCTGCTGCCGGTGACCGACGCCGCCGTCCTCAGCCGCTGCGTGAGCGGCGTGATCGTCGCGACCGCCGCCCAGCGATCGTCGCGCCACCAGCTGAAGCAGGCCCTCGCCGCCGTCTCCGAGATCGGCAGCCGCACCCTGGGGGTCGTCCTCACGATGGCCCCGACGAAGGGCCTGGGTGCCTACGGGTACGGCGCCTACGGGGGCTACTACGGTTCGGTGACCGAGAACTCGGTCCCTGCCTCGACGGCGGCGGCCCGATGACCATCCCGCCCCTCGTGATGGTGTGCACCGGGAACATCTGCCGCTCGCCGCTGGCCGCCGAACTCGTGCGCAGTGCCACGTCGGCAGCCGTCGAGAGCTTCGGGACGTCGGCGGTGGTGGGCGAATCGCCGCCACGTCCCACCCTGAAGGCCGCCGAGTCCCTCGGGCTCGACCTGTCGACCCATCGTGCCCGTCAGCTGACGGCCGACGTGGTGGGTCGCGCTCCCCTCGTCCTGGCGCTCGCCCGGGAACACCGCCGGGCCGTCGTCTCGCTGGTGCCGAGGGCGAACCGCACGACCTTCACCCTGCGGGAGTTCGCACGCCTGAGTCGTCTCGTCGATCCCCACGAGACAGCACGCGCGATCGCATCGACCCCGGACCCCGCCGAGCGTCTGGACCGGGTCGTCGCCCTCGCGGCGGCGCACCGCGGCTCCGGCGCCCTCGTCACGCCCGACGAGGACGACGTCGTCGACCCCTTCGGGCTCGGAGCCGACGTGTACGCGAAGTCGACCGCCCAGATCGTCGACGCGACGAACGACGTCCTCGCCTACCTCGGGCGAGCCCTGAGAGCCTGACCCCGCCCCGACCGCCTCCGACGGAGCGCCCCGAAGACCTGGTCGTCGGGGCGCTTCGTCGTCACCGGGGACGACCGTGCGGCGGGACGGTCCCGCAACGAGGACGGTCCCGCGACGGGGACGGTCCCGCTCGCTCAGCGGGCTGCCGTGAGGGTGCCGCCGACGACGCCGGGCCGGTCCGACGCGTCGCCGAGGACGCGGTCGTCGCGACCCCGGTCGTCGCGACCCCGGTCGTCGCGACCCCGGTGCGACCCGGACGGGTGCGCCCCGGACGGGTCCAGCGCGGCTCGGTCGTCGCCGGGACGGTCCTGCAAGGCGCAGAAGGCCCACAAGATCGCGGACGTCGAGAACCAGACGAAGTAGTCGAACGAGAAGAGGGTGACGATCATGACGACGAGGACTGCCCGCCCCGTCCGGGAGGCGTGGACGAACCCGACGACGAGCGCCGCCACCAGCGAGACGATCCCGGCGATACCGAACGTGGCGAGCGTGGTCACGAGCTGGTTGTCCACGACCGTGAACCCCTCTTGGGGCAGGAGGCCACGGGCGTACAACTCGGCCTCGCTTCCGAAGCCGCTGCCGGCCAATGCCTCGAGCGCGGGCCGCGCGAGGAGTCCGGGGACCGATCGGACCGCCCCCATCCGGTTCTCGTACGAGCCGGATGCCACGAGCGTCCCGACCGCGTCGACGATCTCGGACGCCAGGGCGGCGGCACCCGCGACCGCCCCGAGCACCGTCAGCACGATCTTCGCGGCCCGGGACCGCGCCTCGGAGGTCATCAGGACGTAGGTCACGGCGAGGAGGACGGCGGCGACGACGCTTCGGCTTCCCGACAGCAGGATGCCCGCCGACAGCACGAGGACGGCGAACGGGGGGAACCAGACGGGGAAGGTCCGCCGCGCGACGAGGACGAGGACCAGGCAGACCGCGAGGAACACGGCGTACGGGATGGGGTGGCCGAGGGTGCCCTCGACCCGGACGAGACCACCGGGCAGGATCTTGTTGTCGCTGACGAACGAGCGGCCCGTCGCGAGGACCTTGTACCCGAAGGGGATCGGACGATGGGTGATCGTGAGCTCGACGACTCCGACCACGACCTGCGCGAGGCCGAGGACGACGAGACCGCGGACGAACACGCGGAGGTCCCGGGACGACGACGTCGACACGAGCCACGAGATCGCGACCCCGATCGCCGCGAGCTCGGCCATGAGGACGATGGTCGACGGGGCGAGCGCCAGCACGCAGACGATCGAGAAGGCGAAGAACGCGGTCGTCGCCAGTGTGGCCCGAGGGCGGCCGATCGACCACGACCGGGGCGAGACGAGTGCCGCCACCGAGACGCCGGCCACGGCGGCCACGGCGGCGTGGCGGACGATGTCGGGCGCGGAACCCGACGTCGTCGAGATCAGGACGGCGAAGGCGACGACGAGCGCCGCGCCTCGTCGCCGGTCGGCCGGCAGGAGGAGCCCGCCGACGAATGCGACCAGGGCCGCCGCGACGGCACCGGCGAGGACGACGATCATCGGGCGGCCTCCCCTCGAGCGTGCGGATTCGACGGACCGACCGGGGCGGGCTCGGCGGCGGGCTCGACGGCCGGCACGGACGAGGCGCGGCGCGACCGCGCGAGGACGACGAGCTGGACGACGAACCCGACGGCCTCGGCCGACACGAGTGCCGACACGGCGCCCAGCGCGCCGTGGTGGGCGCCGAGCACGAGGACTCCCGGAACGCCGACGACCGCCGACGCGACGGACGCCGTCGTCGTCTGGGCGTGGCGCCCTGCACTGACCAGGGCGAGGCCGGCGCCACGAGACGCGCAGATGACGGCGATCAGCACGCCGCCCGCCAGGGCGAGGTCGGGCGACACCGGGACGGTGCCCGTGAAGAGGACGACGGCGACGGCCGGCATGGACAGCGCGAAACCGACGCCGACGACGAGGCCGAGCCCGGCGTTCAGCCCGAGGGAGACCAGGCTGCGACGGTGCGCGAGTTCGGCGGAGGGCACGCCCACCCAGGTCTGCAGGCGGTCGGGAATGGCGGACACGACCTGCAGCCCCATGCGCAACGGTCGGTCCACCGCGGCGAATCCGGCCACGGAACCGGGCGAGACGGTGCCCAGCAGGGCCGCGGGCAGGGATTTGTAGGTCGTCGCCACGCCTCGTCCGACCACGAGGACGAGTTGGGAGCGCACGACGGCCGGGACGGCGCGGAAGTCGCCCGCCCCGGGCAGACGGGCACCGCCGAGACGAGGCGCCACGCCGAAGGTGACGGCGGCCGCGAGGACCATGCCCGCGCCGTAGACCTCGAGCGGCGCACCGGCGGCGATCGCGACGGCCGAGACCAGCGAGGCCAGCACGCGCGGCGACGTCTCGGCGACGAGGACCAACAGCGGGCGCCCGAGGCCGATGAAGTACCAGGTCGGGCTGAGTGCGCCGAGCGCGACCCCTACGGAGACGAGCGCGGCCGCCGGGCGGTGTTCGTCCACGACGGCGAGCGTCACGGCCGCCGCGACCGGCAGCAGGACGGCGGTGGCGACGAGCTTGCTGGCCGATGCGGTGGCGAAGAGGTCACCGGGTGGCCGGGTCGCCCGGGCGACGCGTTGCGGGCCCACGATGCTCCAGCCGAGTTCGGCGACGACCGCCGTGGCGATGCCGACGGACAGGCCGACGGCCACCGCCGCCCAGCCCGACGCCCCGTGGGTCGAGGTGATCGCGGGGATCACGGCCAGCGGGGCGGCCGCACCGAGGGCCGGCACGAGCAGGTGGAGGGCGAGACGGCCGATCTGCCGCCCGAATCCCCTCACGAGTGGACCCGCCGAGGGCCGAGGGCCGACAGGTGGTCCGTGAACCGGTCGTACGATCTCTGCACCACCGACTCGAGGCGCTCGGCGACGTCGCGGGGCGACTCCGCCTGGTGGGCGAGCGGGGCCCCTGCCAACGCGTCGGCGATCGAGGAGGCGCTGGCCGGCTCGGTCTGGACGAGCAGGCCCCCTGCCGCGCACCGGACGTCGTCGAGGGCGCTCGATCGCTGGGTGACGACGGTCCGA
The DNA here is from genome assembly GCF_902506305.1 of Frigoribacterium sp. 9N. Taxonomy (NCBI): domain Bacteria; kingdom Bacillati; phylum Actinomycetota; class Actinomycetes; order Micrococcales; family Microbacteriaceae; genus Frigoribacterium; species Frigoribacterium sp. 9N. The sequence goes on along the minus strand of NZ_LR733392.1, from coordinate 228,476 downwards.
CCGCATGCCAGCCCCTGCCAGACCTTGTTCGCCACGACGCCGCGGGCCTTGGCCGAGGAGCCGAAGACCCCCAGGACGACGTCGGCCCGCGCGATGTGGGCGAGGAGTTCGTCTTCGGGCACCGCGTCGACGAAGGTGCACCGGTCGCCGAGGCCCGCTCGACGGACCCGGGCCTCGACGGCCCGGCGGGCGGGACCGTCGCCGACGAGGACGACCTCGACCCGGCGACGGGCCCCGATCAGTGTGAGGGCGTCGACGACGAGATCGACGCCGTGGAGGGGGATGTACCCCCCGTAGTACAACACCCGGAGCGCGTCGTGAGGCCGAGCGGGCGGCTGCCGGGTGGCCCAGGTCGGGGCACCGACCGCGAGGGGGACGACCGTCGCCGAAGGGCCGTGGCGCCGGACGATCTCGGCGGCCCGTGGCTCGGTGTCGATCAGGTAGAGATCCGCGCACCTCACGGCCGCGGCGTCGAGCACACGGAACCGGAGGGCCGCGGGCGATGCCGGGGAGACGCGCCGCCAGTCGTCGACCGCCGTCTCGTATTGACCGACGAACCCGTCGACGACGAGAGCGGCACCCTGCAGACGGGCGACGAGCCACGCGAGCGGCGCGTGGCTGAGCCGGAACTCGGAGAGCAGGACGACGTCGGCCTGCCGGGCGCCCCGGACGAGTGAGCGGACGTCCTCGATCGCGCGACGCAGCCGACCCGCGGCACGCGACCGCGGGGCGACGACGACCGACGCGCCGAGCTGTCGTTCGAGGTGGGCCCGCACGCGGACGTTACGGGGGTAGCCCGTGTCGTGCACCCCGTACTGGAGGACCCGGAGGGGACCCGCCCCGGGGCGAGGCGCTCGGGTCGGACGACCGGACGGGCCGCTCATCGGGCGGCCGCCGTGATGCCGAGCCGGGACAGCCGGTCGACCACGGCGTCGACCGACGCACCGACGGACAGGAGCGAGGCGTTCGCGGCGACGTGGTCCGAGACCGTCCGGCGCAGCGCGCGGTCGGCGGTCAGGTCGCGGACGGCGGACAGCCACCGGTCGGGTTCGCCCACGGGCAGGACGAGTCGTCGTCGCAGGTCGGGGTCGGTCACGAGGAGGGGCGCGGCACCGTAGCTGTCACCCAGCAGGACGGGCACGCCCGCGGCGGCGGCCTCGACGGCGCTGCGGCCGAAGGCCTCTCGTGAGGCCGTCCCGACGAAGAGTCCGGCGTCGTCCCACAGCCTCGCCGGGTCGACCCACCCGGGCATGGTCACGCCGTCGGGCAAGGAGGCGCGGAGCCGGTCCTCGAGCGGACCCTGCCCGTGCAGGCGGCCGGGGACGCCCGCCCGTGCCGCGAGCTCGACGAACGCCGCAGGCCGCTTGTCGACGTCGAACCGGGCCGCCCAGACGAGAGGCGTGGCCGCCTCGCCCCACGAGCTGCGGGCCGAGAGACGGATGCCGGCCGGGACGAGGTGGGGACGGCGCGCCCGCGCCACCTCGCCGGCGAGGACCGGCGTCGTCGCCCAGACGTCGTCGGCCCCGCGCAGGGCGCGACCCTCGACGAGGCGGAGGGCGACCCGACGGAGGCGCGCCTGCTCACCGGGAGCGGGCCACGGCAGTCCGCGGACCCACGCCACCCAGGGCGTGGACCCGTGACGGCGCAGCCGGGCGAGGGCGACGTCGCTCTGCGTGACGAGCGTGACGACCACGTCGGCGGCATCGGCCTCGGGGGCGCTCGTCACGAGACCGGCGACCTCGTCGACGACCGCGCGACCGTGCGCGTGGACCGTCACCTCGCGGACGCCGGGGGTGGTCGCGACCGTGCCGCGAGCCGTCGGGCGCAGCCCCACGACGGCTCGCCAGTCGAGCCCCCGGCCCCGCGCTTCGGCGACCAGGTCGTGGGTCGAGCGGTAGACCCCGCTGCGGGCCATCAACGGCGCCGCGACGAGCAGGACCCGGGGCGCCGAGCGGGAGCCGCCAGCGGCGGGGGACGGGGCGGACGACGGCACGGGGCACTCTCGCTTCTGTTCGGGAGACAGGAGGTGATCGACCCTCAGGCCGATCATCAAGAGTATAGGTGTGAAATATGAGTCAGGTCAACGATCGCCCGAATCGAGGGGTCAGAAGCGGTGACGCACGACCCACGAGTGCATCACCACGGCGGCGGCCGCCGCCGCGTTGATGCTGCGCGTCGAGCCGAACTGCGAGATCTCGAGCACGGCCTCGGCCGCCGCGAGCGCCTCGGGCGACAGGCCAGGCCCCTCCTGCCCGAAGACGAGGACGCAGCGCTCGGGCAGGTCGAACGTCTCGATCGGCACGGACCCCTCGACGTTGTCGACGGCGAGGACGGGGAGGCGCTGCTCACGGGCCCACGCCAGGAACGTCTCGACGTCGGGGTGGTGCAGCACGTGCTGGTACCGGTCGGTGACCATCGCCCCCCGCTTGTTCCACCGGCGGCGACCGATGATGTGCACGGTGTCGGCCGCGAAGGCGTTGGCGCTGCGCACGATCGACCCGATGTTCATGTCGTGCTGCCAGTTCTCGACGGCGACGTGGAAGCCGTGCCGGTGCGCGTCGATGTCGGCCACCACGGCCTCCATCGTCCAGTACCGGTAGCGGTCGACCACGTTGCGTCGGTCACCCTCGCGCAGCAGCTCGGGGTCGAAGTGGTCCCCCTCGGGCCAGGCCTCCTCGCCGCCGGGCCAGGGGCCCACCCCGTGCGTGAGTTCGTCGCTCGGCGGGGTCGGGGACTCGTCCTGGGGCATCCGACCAGGGTAGGCGGTGGGCGGAGGCGACCCGCGCCTCCTCGTCGTCAGGGCACCTCGCTAAGGTGAGCGCCATGGGTGCACGCGAAGACGTCGAATGCTGGCTGACCGACATGGACGGCGTGCTCGTCCACGAGAACCACGCCCTGCCCGGCGCGGCCGACCTGATCCAGCAGTGGCAGGACGAGGGCACGCCCTACCTGGTGCTGACGAACAACTCGATCTTCACCCCGCGCGACCTGGCGGCCCGTCTGCGCGCCTCGGGGCTGCACGTGCCCGAGGAGCGCATCTGGACGAGCGCCCTCGCCACCGCCGACTTCTGCCGGTCACAGATGCCCGGCGGCTCGGCCTTCGTCATCGGCGAGGCCGGCATGACCACCGCCCTGCACGAGGCGGGGTTCATCATGACCGAGACCAACCCCGACTACGTCGTCGTGGGCGAGACGCGCAACTACTCGTTCGACTCGATCACCAAGGCCGTGCGGCTCATCCTGGGCGGTGCACGCTTCATCGTCACGAACCCCGACGCCACGGGCCCGAGCGCCGACGGCGTGCTGCCCGCGACGGGCGCGATCGCCGCGATGATCTCGAAGGCCACCAACAAGGAGCCCTACGTGGTCGGCAAGCCCAACCCGATGATGTTCCGTTCGGCGATGAACCGCATCGGCGCGCACAGCGAGAACACGGCGATGATCGGCGACCGGATGGACACCGACATCATGGCCGGCATCGAGGCCGGGCTGCACACCATCCTCGTGATGACGGGCATCAGCGACCAGGCCGAGATCGACCGCTACCCGTTCCGGCCGAACGAGATCCTGGCCGGGGTGCACGAACTGGTGCGCAGCGAGCCGATCGAGTCCGACGTGGTGCCGTCCGAGGCCTGAGGCCTCCGGAGGCGCGGGCAGCCTCGACGCGTCAGCCCGCGACGGCGACGAGGCTGGTCGTCAGGGGTTCGCCGCCGCTGCGGTTGACGAAGCACGAGTACGTGCGGTCGCCGGCGGCCCACGCGTCGGCGTCGGCCGGGAAGCTCGCGAGCAACTGCACGTCGGGGTAGGCCGCGGCGGCCTGCCGGTCGAGCGCGTCCGCGCCCGTGCAGAGCAGGTTCATCTGGCTCTGCAGCACGTCGGCACCCGGGTAGGCCGCGGCCGCGTCCCCGTCGAGGGTGCCCAGTCGGGTGAGCTGGGCGACGTGCGGCTGCGCACAGTCGGCGACCTCGTAGTCCTGCTGCCAGGCCGATTCGAACGCCGAGAAGCACTCGCCGCCCTGCAGGTCGGCGTACGAGTGCGTGCCTGCCGCGAGCGGCCCGGCCGGGGCGACCTCGGCGGCGGGCTCGACCGGCGCAGCCGTCACGGTCCGGGCCGCGGTCGGTGCCGCGGCGGCGGCCGACGCGTCGCTCGTGAGGTCGTCGGTGGAGGCGAAGAGCGATCGCGAGAGGAAGAAGAGCGCGACCAGCAACAACAGGATCACGAGCCCGGCACCCACGGCGGCCAGCCCCTTGTGCGACCGGACCCACTCGGCCAGACCCGCCGTGCGGGGTGTCGTGGCGGGCCTCTCGTTCACCGGACGGGTCTGCGGCACGAACACGCCGGCTCCGCCGACCTCACGGCGCGGCCGCTCGCCCGTCAGGGCCGAGGTGGCGCTCATCGAGACGCCGGGCAGCACCTGCGTGGCATCGACCCCGGGGTCGTCGACGTCGGCGCGCTCGTCGAGGGCGGGACGAGGAGGCGCGAACAGCGCGGTCGCGGTCGTCACCTCGGCCCCGTCGTCCAGGCCCTCGTCGTCGGCGTCGGCGTCTGGGTCTCGGTCGGCGCGGGACGACTGCTCGACGTCGGGCACGGGCCCGACCTCGGACGGCGGAACGTCGCCGGAGCCGGACAGCGACCAGGCGCCGGGGGCGTCGTCCGCGTTCGTCGCGTGCTCGGGCTCGTGCTCGCTCTCGGGACGTGCGCCCCGCGGCTCGACGGGCGCGGTGCCTGCACCTGACGGGACGACGCCGAGGATCTCGGTGAAGGTGGGCTCGCGGTCCCCCCTCGAGCCGGAGTCGGCCCTGGGCTCCGGGACGGACGACGCCTGGGTCGTGGGGGTCGGCGTCGGCGTCGGCGTCAGCGTCGGCGTCGAGGGGACCGCCGCGGCGCCGGGGACGCCGGGCTCGACCCCGCCACGGGAGGCCGCCGAGGCGGCAGCGGCCGCAGCAGCTGCGGCTGCGGCTGCCTCGGCCAGACGACGCTCACGCCGCGTCATCTCGTGGTGCTCTTCGACCCACCACGGCGCCTCGACACCGCCTTCGCGGGAATCGACGGCCGGCTCGGGCTCGGGCTCGACATCGGACGCCGGCTCGGGCTCGGGGTCTGCCTGGAACTCCGGCTCGGGCTCGGGCATCGGCTCTGGCTCGGGCGTCTGCTCCGGCTCTGCTTGGAACTCCGGCTCAACGAGGCGCTCGGGCTCGACTTCGGCCTCGGGCGTCGGCTCTGGCTCTGCCGCCGCTTGGAACGTCGGCTCCGCTCGGTGCTCGGGCTCGGGCATCGGCTCGGACTCGGGCTCGACATCGGACGCCGGCTCGGGCTCGGGCTCGGGCTCGGGCTCGGGCTCGGGCTCGGGCTCGGGCTCGGGCTCGGGCTCGGGCAGAGCATCCCAGTCGAAGGTCGCTGGTTCGGCGGATTCGGCCCGGGGTGCCGAGATGAGGGCGGTGAAGGGCCCTGGCTCGTCGCTCACGCCGGCACGCTCCTCGACGTCGGCGAGACCCGACGCCTGAGCGGCATCACCGGCGTCATCGGCGTCCTCGGGGTCGGACGGCGGCGACTCGGGTCGCCTCGACTTGGGCTGAGCGGGAAGGTCGGGAACGGGCACGGACGACGGAGGCGGCGGCGGCACGGACCCCGTCAGCGCTCCGAGGTCGAGTGCCTGGGGGTGACCGAAGGTCTTCGGCGGAGGCGTCCCGGCCGGGGACTCGGGCACGACGAACGGCAAGGGGGTCGGAGGCGACACCTCGGCCGAGCCCGTGGGCACGGACGCACCACCCGGGTCAGCCGGTCGCTCGGGGTCGTCGTCGTCGTGGGGGACGTCGACCGCTCGGGTGGCCGGCGGCAGGTCGAGGGCCTGGGTGGGGACGTCCTCGGGGGCGGTGTCGGGAAGACGACCCGCGCCTCCTGACGGGGTGTCGGTCGCGTCGTCGTCGTCGGCACCGTCGAACTGGGCGGCGAGCCAGTCGCTGGCGTCGTCGCGCCCGGCGTCGTCGCCGTCGTCGCCCCTGGGCCGGTCGTCGGTCACGGTGTCAACCCGAGGTCTTCCAGCCCGATCGCGGCGAAGTAGGGGTAGCCGGCCGCCTCGATCACCTCGCGGGCCCCGGTGCTGCGGTCGACGACGACGGCGACGGCGGCGATCTCGGCTCCGACGGCCTCGAGGGCCTTGGCGGCGGCGAGGGGCGAACCGCCGGTCGTCGAGGTGTCCTCGAGCACGATGACGCGCTTGCCCTCGAGGTCGGGGCCCTCGACCTGCTTGCCGCGGCCGTGGTCCTTGGGCTCCTTGCGGACGACGAAGGCGTCGTAGTCCTTGCCGAGCGCCACGCCCTGGTGCAGCACGGCGGCGGCGATCGGGTCGGCGCCCATCGTCAGGCCACCGACCGCGAACACGTCGGGCACCTCGTCGATCAGGTCGACCATGACCCGGCCGATCAGGGGCGCGACGCGGTGGTCGAGGCTGACCTTGCGGAGGTCGATGTAGTACGTCGCCTTCTTGCCGCTGGTCAGCGTGAAGTCGCCGTGGAAGACGGCCTCGGAGCCGATGTAGTCGATGAGCTGCGTGCGTGCGTCGGTCACGGTGACCCATGGTAGAGCAGGCGGGCTCCGAACGTCGGGGCGGGCGGACACGGCTCGACGCCCCGTCGGTGGACGGCGGCGGCCTCGGACCCCGCCGGTGCCGGCCCGGTACCGTGGTCGGCATGCGCGTCGCGACCTACAACGTCAACTCCGTCCGGGCTCGAGTGGGCAGGGTCGTCGACTGGCTCGTCCGTGAGGACGTCGACGTCGCGGGACTGCAAGAGATCAAGTGCAAGCCCGAGCAGTTCCCCTACGACGCCTTCCGCGAGGCCGGCTACGAGGTCGAACTGCACGGGCTCAGCCAGTGGAACGGCGTCGCTTTCGTCAGCCGCCTGCCGATGGAGGACGTCGAGATCACCTTCCCGTCGCAGCCGGGCTTCGCCAAGGGCCAGGAAGGCCCCGACCAGCCCAAGGAGGCGCGGGCGATCGGCGTCACGGTCGAGGGCGTCCGCCTGTGGAGCCTCTACGTGCCCAACGGCCGCGAACTGGGCGACCCGCACTACGACTACAAGCTCGACTGGCTCTCGAAGCTCGCCGCCGAGACCGAGGCCTGGCTCGCCGCGCGCCCCGACCAGCCGTTGGCCCTGATGGGCGACTGGAACGTCGCACCGCTCGACACCGACGTGTGGGACATGTCGGTCTTCGAGGGCCACACGCACGTCAGCCAACCCGAGCGCGACGCCTTCTTCCGCTTCGAAGAGGTCGGCCTGACCGACGTCGTCCGCTCGCGCCTGCCCGACGGCTACACCTACTGGGACTACAAGCAGCTGCGCTTCCCCAAGAACGAGGGCATGCGCATCGACTTCATCCTGGGCTCGAAGGCCTTCGACGGCCTCGTGACGTCCGCGGCCATCCATCGCGACGAGCGCAAGGGCGACGCCCCGAGCGACCACGTCCCCGTGGTCGTCGACCTCGACCTCGAGACCGAGCTCGACGACGACCGCCCGATGATCTTCTGAACCCCGGCCCCGCTCGCCTGCGGCGCTCGACACCAGGAGGCGCGGGTCAGGCGAGCAACGCCGCCACCAGCACCAGCACGGGAACCGAGAGGATGGTCGTCGCCAAGACCGTGTCTCGGGCGACGACGACCCCGGTCTGGTAGCGCTGGGCGTAGTTGAAGACGTTCTGGGCCGACGGCAGACCGGCCAGCACGACCGCCACGAAGAGCTCGTCGCGGTCGAAGTCGAAGACGAACGCCCCGAGCAGCCAGGCCGCGACCGGCATGACGACGAGCTTGAGGACGACGGCGACGACGATGTCGGCGCGCCCTTGCCCTGCCTGGAACGGCTTCGAGCCGTACAACGACATGCCGAACGACAGCAGGACGACCGGCACCGCGGCACCGCCCACCAACTCGAACGGCTCGCGGACGGCCTGGGGGATCTCGAGGCCGGTGACCGCCACGAGCACACCGAGGGCGGACCCGATCAGCAGGGGGTTCGTGAACGGTCGGGCGATGGTGCGCCCGAGGCTGCTGCCGCGGTTCGTCACGGTGTCCATGACGGCGAGCACGATCGGCGTGAGCACGAGCAGCTGGTAGAGCAGGACGGGGGCGACGAAGGTGGCACTGCCCAGCACGTAGGTCGCCACGGGCAGGCCGATGTTGTTCGCGTTGACGTAGGCGCCACCCATCGTCCCGATGGCCGTCTGCGCCGCACTGCGTCGGAGGACGAACTTCAGGACGACGACCGAGAGGACGGCGGCCAGGAGCGAGGCGAGCGCCGAGACCACCAACAACCGCGAGAACAGCACGTGGACGTCGGCCTGCGAGATGGTGGAGAACAGCAGGCAGGGCGTGAGGACGAAGAAGACGAGGCGCGAGAGCACCCGGTGGCCGGATTCTCCGAGCAGGTCGATGCGACCGACGACGTAGCCGGTCACGATGATCACGCCGATGATCGCGAACCCGATCAGCACTCCACCCATGGGTCCATCCTGTCGCACGCCCCGGGGGCCGGCGGGACGACCGGGTCAGGCCACGGGCACGCCGTCCCCCACCGGGGCGCCGATGCGTTCGAGCAGATGCGCCGCCTCGTCCTCGGCCTGGGCGTCGACGGCCCAGGCGACGACACCCGCCTCGCACGCGGCGACGGCGAACGCCTCGCCGGTCGGGAGCCCGCTGGCGCGGGCGAGGTCGTCGGCGAAACGCCTCGCCGCCTGGGCGACCGGGCGATCCGACGCGACGACGACGAGGGCACCGCGACGCAGGCCGTCCGCGAGGCTGTCGACCGCACGGTCGAGCTGTACCGCCGTCGGGGTGGCGGCGTCGACGGCCACCACGGCCCAGTCGAAGCCGACGACGTCGTCGATCGGGGTCGCCATCTCGCACGAGAGCACGACGACCTCGGCGTCGAGTGCCGCCGCCCGATCGGCGACGGGACGGATCACCGGGTACGGACCGGCGAGGACGAGCTTCGGGGCGTGGGCGAACAGCATGACGGGGCCTCTCGGGGTGGAAGGAGCGCCCGGCGGGTCCGACCGGGCGGGACATCGAGTCGACGATGCGTCACGTACTACTCTACGTGTGACATTTACATTGCACAAGACGTTGCGGCCGTCACCGTTCGGAACAGGCCCTGCACTCCCCTGCGCCCCCGCGCCTCCTGACACCCCGGGACCCGGCCGTCGGGCAGAATCGACGGGTGACGCGCCTCCACGATCCCTCGGTCCACACGTTCGCCAGCGACAACTACGCCGGAGCCCACCCCGAGGTGCTGCAGGCGATCGTCGACGCCGCCGGCGGCCACGTCGGCTCGTACGGCGCCGACCCGTACACGCAGCGGCTGGCCGAGGTCGTCGTCGAGACGTTCGGCGAGGGGGCGACCATCGACCCCGTGCTGACCGGCACCGGTGCGAACGTCGCGGCCCTCCAGGCCCTCACCCCGCGCTGGGCGGCCGTGATCTGCGCGACGACCGCGCACGTCTACACCGACGAGGGCGGCGCTCCCGAACGCCTGGGCGGCATCAAGCTGTTGACCGTGCCGACCCCCGACGGCAAGCTCACGCCCGAGCTGATCGACCGGCAGGCCTACGGCTGGGGCGACCAGCAGCGCCCTCAGCCCCTCGCGGTCACGATCACGCAGAGCACCGAGCTCGGCACGGTCTACACGCCCGACGAGATCCGGGCCGTGACCGACCACGCGCACACGCTCGGCATGCGGGTGCACCTCGACGGCGCGCGCCTGGCGAACGCCGCCGCCTCCCTCGGCGTCCCGCTCCGCGCGATCACGCGCGACGCCGGCGTCGACTCGGTCTCGTTCGGCGGCACGAAGAACGGCCTGGTGCTGGGCGAGTCGGTCGTGACCTTCTCCGAGGAAGCACGGGCCGGCTTGGTCTACCTGCGCAAGATGGACGCACAGTTGGCCTCGAAGATGCGCTTCGTCTCGGCACAGTTCCTGGCCATGCTCGAGGGCGACCTCTGGCTGCGGTCGGCGACGAGGGCCAACGCGATGGCCGCCCGTCTCGCCGACGGCTTGGCCACCCTGCCGGGCGTCGCTGTCACCCAGGCGGTCGACGCCAACGCCGTCTTCGTCGTCCTGCCGCCCGAGGCCGTGGAGCCCCTCCGCGCCGCGCACCACTTCTACGACTGGAACCGCGCCACGGGAGAGGTGCGACTCATGTGCTCGTTCGACACCACCGAGGCGCACGTCGACCGGTTCGTCGAGGACGCCCGCACGCTCGTCGGCTGAGGCCGGGTCCGCTCAGGCCAGGTCGGGTCAGGCCAGGTCCGCTCCGGCCGGGTTCGCTCAGGCTCGGGCGGCCTCGACGAACGCACGGATCAGGTCGACGCTCTTCACGCCGCGCGACGACTCGACGCCCGAGCTGACGTCGACCCCGACGGCACCATGGGGTCGGAGTCCGGCCAGCAGCCCGGCGACGTTGTCCGAGGTGAGCCCGCCGGCCAGCAGCCACTCCCGGGCAGGCGGCGCCGACAGCAGCGGCCCGACGTCGAAGGTGGCGCCGGCACCGGGGTCGATCGCGTCGAGGAGCAGGGCGTCCTCTCGGAAGGCGACCCGCGCCTCCTCGGGTTCGGCCGCGTAGACGGCGGCGCTGACGGCACGGATCACCCGGAAGCCCGCCGCATGGGCGGCGGCAACGTCCGCCGGGGTCTCGTCGCCGTGCAGCTGGACGGTCGACACCGAGGAGGCGCGGGCCGACTCGAGCACCGTCTCGATGCCCTGCCCGCGGAACACGCCGACGGTCTCGACGCCCGCCGGCACGCGCGCCGCCAACGCGCGTGCACCCTCGGGATCGATCGTGCGCGGACTGCCGGCCGCGAAGACGAACCCCACGGCGTCGGCCCCGGCCTCGACGGCGGCGTCGACCGTCTCGGGCGTGGACAGGCCGCAGATCTTCACCCAGGTGCGCATGGTTCCAGTCTGCCGGGCTCAGGCGGGCAGGTCGTCCAGGTCGCCGGGCGTGGGCTCGCCGACGTCGTGCCGCACGACCGTCAGCCCCTCGCCCCCGTCGGCCACGTCGACCCGCACGGTGTCGCCGTCGGCGATCTCGCCCCCGAGCAGCGCCATCGCGAGCTTGTCGTCGATCTGACGCTGCATGAGGCGGCGCAACGGCCGGGCGCCGTAGATCGGGTCGTAGCCGCGGTCGGCGAGCCAGGCCCGCGCGTCGGGGGTGACGGCGAGCGCGAGGCGGCGATCGGTGAGCCGTCGTCCGAGGCGGTCGACGTAGAGCGACACGATCTGGCCGAGGTCGTCGGTGCTGAGGGTCGAGAACACGACGATGTCGTCGAGCCGGTTGACGAACTCGGGCTTGAACGCCTGGCGCACCAGGCCCTGCACCAGCTCTTCTTTCTCGGGGTCGCTGAGGCCGGGATCGGTGATGACCTGCGAGCCGAGGTTCGACGTCAGCACCAGGATCGTGTTGCGGAAGTCCACGGTTCGGCCCTGCCCGTCGGTCAGCCGGCCGTCGTCGAGCACCTGCAGCAGGACGTCGAAGACCTCGGGGTGGGCCTTCTCGACCTCGTCCATCAGCACGACGCTGTACGGGCGACGACGCACGGCCTCGGTCAGCTGACCACCGGCTTCGTAGCCCACGTACCCGGGAGGCGCGCCCACGAGGCGGGACACGCTGTGCTTCTCGCCGTACTCGCTCATGTCGATGCGGACGAGCGCCTTCTCGTCGTCGAAGAGGAAGTCGGCGAGGGCCTTGGCGAGCTCGGTCTTGCCCACCCCGGTGGGGCCGAGGAAGAGGAACGAACCGGTCGGGCGGTCGGGGTCGCTGATGCCCGCGCGGGTGCGCCGCACCGCTTCGCTGACGGCCTGGACGGCGGCCTTCTGACCGATGAGGCGCCTCCCGAGTTCGCTCTCGAGGTGCAGCAGCTTCTCGGTCTCGCCGCTGAGCAGACGACCGACCGGGATGCCGGTCCAGGCGGCGACGACCTCGGCGATGTCGGCGTCGGTGACCGAGTCGCTGACCAGCCGGTCGCCCGACTTCTCGAACGACTCGGCGTCGGCGAGGCGCTTCTCGATGTCGGGGATGCGCTCGTAGCTGATGCGCGCCGCATCTTCGTAGCGCCCCTCACGCAGGGCGCGGTCGGCGTCGATGCGGGCCTCGTTGAGGTCGCTGCGTAGCGTGCCGACGCCCTGCAGGGCGGCCTTCTCGGCCTGCCAGCGGGCGTCGAGGTCGTCGTAGGCGGCCTGCTGCTGGGCGATGGTCTCGCGCAGGGTGGCGAGGCGGGCCTGCGAGGCGTCGTCCGTCTCCTTCTTGAGGGCCAGCTCTTCGATCTGGAGGCGCACCAGGCCCCGGTAGAGCTGGTCCAGCTCGACGGGCGACGAGTCGATCTCCATCTTGAGGCGGGAACCCGCCTCGTCGACGAGGTCGATCGCCTTGTCGGGCAGCTGACGGCTGGGGATGTAGCGGTTGGACAAGGAGGCGGCGGCCACCAGGGCGCCGTCGGTGATCGTGACCCCGTGGTGCGCCTCGTACCGCTCCTTGAGCCCGCGGAGGATCGCGACGGTGTCCTCGACGCTGGGCTCGCCGACGTAGACCTGCTGGAAGCGGCGCTCGAGGGCCGCGTCCCTCTCGATGTACTGGCGGTACTCGTCGAGGGTGGTGGCGCCGATGAGGCGCAGCTCGCCGCGGGCGAGCATCGGCTTGAGCATGTTCGACGCGGCGACCGAACCCTCGCCCCCGCCGGCACCCATCAGGGTGTGCAACTCGTCGATGAAGGTGATGACCTGGCCGTCGCTCTTGGTGATCTCTTTCAGCACGTCCTTCAGGCGCTCTTCGAACTCTCCGCGGTACTTGGCCCCGGCGACGAGGGCGGCGAGGTCGAGGCTGATCAGGCGTTTGTCCTTCAGGCTGTCGGCGACGTCCCCCTCGACGATGCGCTGGGCGAGGCCCTCGACGACGGCGGTCTTGCCGACGCCGGGCTCGCCGATCAGGACGGGGTTGTTCTTGGTGCGGCGGGTGAGCACCTGGCTGATGCGACGGATCTCGGCGTCGCGGCCGATGACGGGGTCGAGCTTGCCGCTGCGGGCGATGGCGGTGAGGTCGACGCCGTACTTCTCGAGCGCCGACTTCTGCTTCTCGTCGGAAGCCGGAGCGCCCTGCATGTTCGCCATGGATGTGCCTTTCTCGAAACTTGAGTGGAGCTGGCTCAAGTTTACGCCGACACGCCCGGATCGCAAGCCCTCGCACCTGTCATGTTGTGCATGCCTTGTTTTGTGTCTAACATTTCACTATCTGTTCGCCTGGCGGCGCATCGCGTTGCCCAGACATGAAAGAACACCTCTCTCACATGAAGAAAACTCTCAAGCGCACCGGCGCGATCGGGCTGGCCGCAGCCACGATCGTCACCGGCCTCAGCTTCGGCCCCGCGGCCGTGGCCGCAGCCCCTTCCCCTACCAGCTCACCCGTCGACGGATCTCAGGTGCAGTTCGTCGGACAAGGCGCAGACGGGACGATCTACGGTCAGGCATCGCCGACGGCCTGGAACGTCCGCACCTATCAGACCCTCGCTGACGCACAGTCCAATTCGATGGTCTTCACGACCACCAGGGTCGGGGACTATTTCTACGCGGAGGCCGTGGACGGCGACGCCAATCGCTGCCTCTTCAAGAACCAGAGCTCGTCCACGCCCTACGTCGCCCTGGGCGGAAGGTGCGGCTCCGACGCGACTCTGTTCTCGATCGACGGCAACTCCCGAGTAGTGAACAAAGTCACGGGCACACCGATGAGCGCCCCGGTTCGAATCGGTAGTTACTCGTTCTTCGGCCTGTCGAACTCATCTCCGCTCTCCTTCCAGGGAATCGAATCGAAGTCGTATGCCCCGTCGTACAACGAGGCGGACGACACGGTGACGTTGACGATCACCGGAGGCGAGAATGACGCGGACGTGTTCGTCGAGGACATGTCCGGCGGCAACGGCACGACGGGTCGAACGAACGACGACGGCGACGCGACGATCACCCTGTCCCCCTTGCTCAGTGCCGGTGAGACGGTACGCCTGAAGTACGGCGAGTCGGGCACGTGGGAGACCATCTCCACCGGGCGCCTGCCCGCCATCGGCGACCTGCAGGTCGTGCGTGGCGATGACGGCAGGGTCACCGTCAGTGGCAAGGCATCCGGGATGGCCGGTGCGAACGTCTACGTCGGCCCCGACCGCCTCTCGCCCAACGCGGTCCAGATCGAGAAGGCGGCCGCGGACAACACGTTCTCGTTCGTGCTCAATGACGCCGCCGCGGCTCTGAGCACCGGTTACATCTACAGCTACATCCAGGGCGTCCGGACCGAGATCGCCATCAACGGGTTCTCCGGCAAGGTCGACTCGGTCGACATCCCCAACCGGACGGCCGTCATCTCCGGCACCGCCGTCCCCGGGTCGTTCGTGCTGATCGACACTGCCGTCCCCGACCAGGTGCAGGCCGGCACCGACGGGCGCTGGTCGCACACGGTGACCGACCTCACGCTGGGCTCGAACCCGATCCCGCTCTCGCAGTACGAGAACGGCGAGAAGACCGGCGAGACCACCCTCGACGTCGTGCTCGACGTCTCCCCTGTGCGCGGCTCGGTGTCGTTCCCGGCCGACCTCGAGCAGGACGCCGTCCTGTCCGGCACCGCCCACCCCGGCTCCACCGTCGTGATCCGCGACGTCGACGGCGACGAGATCGCCCGCACCGAGGCCCGCCTCGGCTCGGGTGCCTGGTCGACCCCGATCGGCGCCCCCGACGCGGGCGGCGACTACGACGTCCGCATCCACCAAGAGATCGACGGCGAGGCCAACGGTGAGATCGTCGTCACCGTCGCCTACGGCGCCGGTGTCGCGATCACCGCTCCGGTCGAGGGCATGGCCCACGACGGCGGCCCGGTCACCCTGCGCGGCACCGGCGAGGTCGGCGCCCAGGTCACCGTCCGCGAAGAGGGCCGCAGCACCGTCCTGGGCAGCGCCCAGGTGCTCGCCAACGGCCAGTGGACCATCCGCACCACCGACGTCGACGACCGCAAGCACGTCCTCGAGGCCAGCCAGACCGGCAAGGGCAACAACACCACCACCTCGACGGTGACCCTCAACCCCGAGAACGGCGAACAGCCCCCGGTGATCGTCGCCCCGACTGTCGAGACCCCCGAAGCGGGTTCCACGGTCACGACCAGCCGCCCGGTCTTCTCCGGTCACGGCCAGGACGGCGCCACCGTCACGATCGGCTACGGGCCCAACAGCATCATCGGGACCGGCACCGTCGTCGACGGCGAGTGGACCATCACGCCGACCCGTGGGCTCAGCCTCGGCACGAGCAACCTCGTCGTCACCCAGACGGTGGGCGACGACGTGCAGCAGATCACCCACACCATCAACCGCGTGGCCGCAGAACTGCCCCTGAGCGTCACGAGCCACGTGAACGACCAGTTCTACGAAGCAGGCGTGACCACGTTCCGCGGTACCGCGCCGATCGGCTCGACCGTGACGGCCAAGAACCAGTGGGGCACCCCCATGGGCGCCGCGAACGCCGCCGACGGCACCTGGGCCTTCAACCGCAACCTCGGGCCCACCACGGCCGGCTACCTGATCACCTTCACCGCCACCCCGCCGGTGGGCACCCCTCAGGTCGTGACGCTGAAGCTGAACTACGAGAACGTGGTCGCGTTCCAGATCACCAGCCCCACGAACAACAGCACCTACACCGAGGGCACGGCCACGTTCCGCGGCACCGCGGCACCCAACGCCGCGATCGCCGCCACGAACCAGTGGGGCACCCCCATGGGCAGCACGACCGCGAGCCTCCAGGGCGACTGGGCCTTCGACCGCTACCTCGGCCCCACCTCGGCCGGCTACGACATCACCTTCGTCGCCACCAAGGGCACCGACGTCCAACGTCAGACAATCCACCTCGACTACCGCGAGACCAACGTCCCCGTGGCCGTCACGAGCATCGCCGACGGTGACACCTACCGCCCCGGCATGAACGTGCTCAAGGGCACCGGCACCCCCGGCGCCACCGTTCGGGCCGTGAACGCCACGAACAACTGGAACGTGCCCATGGGCCAGGCCGAGGTCGACTCCGAAGGCAACTGGGCCCTGCCCGAACGCAACTGGGGCCCGGCCAACGACTACGCCATCAAGGTCACCCAGACGAACCCCGACAAGTCGACCACCGAGACCACGGTCAACGTCAAGGCACCCCGGTTCGCCCCCCTCGTCCTGACCAGCCCCGCGGTCGGCGACACCTACGAGAACGGGGTGGCCGCCACCTTCACCGGTACCGCCACGCCGTTCGCCACCGTCACCGTCAGCTCCGCCACGAGCTCCACGGTCTACCGCGAGGTCCAGGCCGACGCCCAGGGCAACTGGTCCTTCAGCCGTGGCTGGGGCCCCAGCCACAACTACACGCTGAACATCACCCAGAAGGCCCTCGACGGCCAGACCGGTGACCCGATCAGCGGCTTCGCCTGGCACCCCAGCGGCAACTAGCACCACACCGCTACACCCGCACCACAGCGACACCGCACCACCCCGCCGGGGAGGCACCGACACGGTGTCTCCCCGGCCCCCCAAACCCTCCGCCGGCCGCATCCCGAGCCGACGCCCCCGCAC
>NZ_LR733392.1:155398-211761 GCF_902506305.1 Frigoribacterium sp. 9N | reverse complement strand
GGGCCGGGTCGGGCCGGGTTGGGTCGGGGCCCGGTTCGGAGGGGTCGGCGGCTAGTCGGTCGACGAGGTGAGGTTCTTCACCGTGTCGACCGGGACCGGCGGGATGCCTCGCTTGACGCCCTTCAGGCCGACGGCGACGAGCACCGCGGTGACGACGGCGAAGGCCGCGAACGTGATGAGCGCGGCGGCCCAGAGGGGCAGGGCGAGGGCCAGCAGGGCGACGGCGGTGCCGGCCAGGAGTATCACGGTCACGATCGCCAGGACGGCCCCGACGGCGAGAAACACGACGCCCGATCGCGCGTCCCGAGCCCGACCGGCGACCTCGTCGCGGGCTGACCTCAGTTCGGCGCGCACGGCCTTGATGATGGGCTCGATCGCCCGGCTGCCGAGCTGGTCGCGGAACCTGCCGGCGAAGCCCGAGTCGGCCTGCTTGTCGTCGTCTGCGCTCATGGTGGTCGTCCTTCTCTCGGCGCGGCCACTCGTCGGTGGCCGGGGATCGCGGTGCCGCGGTGCGGACGCGCTGTGTCTCGGTGACACACCATTCGGACGCGAGCGGCAGCCCACCCGTCATCGACCTCCAGCGAGCTTGCAGACTCGGGTCGGCAGGCACTCGCGAAGCGGCCAGGCGGGGGACAGAGCGGGCCCGTCCGGCGGACGGCGTCGGGCGGCGGGCGGCGTGCGTCCGGCGTGCGGCAAGATGGCCTGGTGGCTCGACGCGAACCTCCCGTCATCCGCATCGTCGCGTCGACCAGCGCCGCGGTGCGCCAGGCCGACGGGCCCGACCGGTTCGCGCGCACCGACGCCGCCGTCGACCGGCTGCGTCACGGCGGACGCTCCCGCGAGGACGCCCTCTACCTGCTGTCGTCCTACTGGACCGGCGAGCACGGCCGACAGCTGCCGAGCCCGCGCACGCTCATGATCACCCTGGTGGTGACGCTGGTCGTCTGCATCGGTGCGGTCGTCGCGTTCGGCTCGACAGGCATCGCCTGGATCGCCGCCGTCTTCTTCGGCGGGGGACTGCTCGTGCGGGGGATCGTCGAGCTGTGGCGTCTCCACCGAAACTGGTACGGCTCGCGCGAGCGGCGCACCGCCGTCCGCTCCCTCGTGGGCGTCGCCCTCGACGTCGTCGGCGTCTACCGCGACGGCTACCGCCTCCCCCGGGAGGCGCGTGCGGCCGACCGGCGCCAGGCCCGGTTCACGACGTCGAGGCCGTCACCACGACGACGGTGACCGGACGGCCCCGTGGCCGTCGCCCGGGTCGGCCAGGCGCCGACCGGCGTCGTCAGTCGACCAGGATGCGGAGGGCCTCGACGAGTGCGCGGTTGCCGGCGCGGAGAGCCGCGACCTCGGCCTCGAGGGCGGTGAGGCGGCTGTCGGCGGGTGCGGCGGGTGCGGGTGTGGGTGCGGGCACGGATGCCGGCTCGGGCTGAAGGCCGGGTTGGCTC
Source organism: Frigoribacterium sp. 9N (assembly GCF_902506305.1). Taxonomy (NCBI): domain Bacteria; kingdom Bacillati; phylum Actinomycetota; class Actinomycetes; order Micrococcales; family Microbacteriaceae; genus Frigoribacterium; species Frigoribacterium sp. 9N. The sequence continues at coordinate 210,316 of NZ_LR733392.1, read as the reverse complement.
TCGAGCGTCGGCTCGGGCTCGGGGGCAGGATCGGACGCCGCCCAGGGGTCCTGCTCGGGCTCCGGCTCCCGCTCCCGCTCCGGCTGCGGGTCGGCCTCCGGGTCGGACGCGACCTCGGTCTGCGGAACGACCTCGGCCTGCGGCACGGACTCTGTCTGTGCGTCGGACTCGGGCTCGCTCGCGGGCTCCGGAGGTGCGGCGGGCTGCGGAGCGTCGATCGCTTCGTCGTCCTCGGGGGACTCGACCCGCGCCTCCTTGGTGGTCTTGACGACCTGCGAGAACTTCGGGCGGGGCTTGCGCTTCGGCTTGGCGGACTCGGGCGAGGCCTCGTCGACCCAGTCGCTGAGGGTCTGCCGCGGGACGTTGAACTCCTCCGCGACGACGGTGAGGACGTTGCGGTCGGTGGGGTTCGTCATCCGCCGCTGCAGCACGCGGGCCGTCGCGGCCTCTCGTGTCTCGTCGTCGTACCACTCGTCGAAAGGCATGCTCCGAGTCTAGGGACGCGCGAGTCCCTCTCCCGTCCCACTCGAGGGGGTGGTCCACGCATGACCGATTGACAGGACATACGGACATGGCTAGCCTCGTCCTGTCGCCGTTGCAGGGCGACGACCCGCACCGACGCGGGAAGCTGTAACCACAACCAATGGAGGAATCGTGGTCACCGACACATCGGGCAGTTCGCCCCGAGTAGCTCTTCCCGCCCTGGTCTCGGGCCCGCACACCAAGCGTCTCGGCACCGTCGCGGTCATCGCCACCTTCGGTGGCCTGCTCTTCGGGTACGACACGGGCGTGATCAACGGCGCGCTCGACTCGATGGAGGAGAGCCTCGGGCTCACGCCGGCCAGCGAGGGCATCATGGTCTCGGCCATCCTCATCGGGGCCGCGGTCGGGGCGTTCTTCATCGGGCGCATCTCGGACGCCTTCGGGCGGAAGCCGACCATCAACACCCTGGCCATCCTGTTCTTCTTCGCCGCGCTCGCCTGCGTGCTCGCCCCCACGTGGGAGTTCCTCACCGGGGCGCGGTTCTTTCTCGGCATCGCGGTCGGCGGGGCCTCGGTCACCGTTCCGGTGTTCCTCGCCGAACTCGCCCCCACCGAGCAACGCGGCGGACTCGTCAGTCGCAACGAGCTCATGATCGTCTCGGGGCAGCTCGCCGCCTTCACCATCAACGCCGTCATCGGCAGCGTCTGGGGCGAGCACGACAACGTGTGGCGCTACATGCTCTCCGTCGCGGTGCTGCCCGCCATCGCCCTCTTCATCGGCATGTTCCGTGTCCCCGAGAGCCCTCGCTGGCTCATCGCCAAGGGCCGCGACGACGACGCGCTCGCCGTGCTCAAGCAGATCCGTGCCGACGACCGCGCGGTGGCCGAGATGGCCGAGGTGCGCCTCCTGGCCGACGAGGAGAAAGAGGCCAAGAGCGCCCGCCTCGCCGACCTCATCGCCGAGCCCTGGCTCCGCAAGATCCTGTTCATCGGCATCGGCCTGGCCGTCGCTCAGCAGCTGACCGGCATCAACTCGATCATGTACTACGGCACCCAGGTGCTGCAGCAGTCCGGTTTCTCGCAGAGCGGGGCCCTGATCGCCAACGTCGGGGCAGGCGTCATCGCCGTCGTCGCGATGCTCGTCGCCCTCCGCATCATCAACAAGGTCGGACGGCGCACCATGCTCATGGCCGGCTTCGCCGGCGTCACGATCTTCCACCTGCTGATCGGCCTGTCGTCGCTGCTGATCCCCGAGGGGCTCGGCCGCGCGATCGTCGTCCTGATCTTCGTCATCGGCTTCGTCGGGACCATGCAGGGCACCATCGGCCCTCTCGTCTGGCTGATGCTCAGCGAGATCTTCCCCCTCAAGCTGCGCGGCGTCGGGATGGGGCTCACGGTGCTCATCCTCTGGTTGACCAACTTCGCCGTCAGCCTGCTGTTCCCGATCCTCGTCGCCGGCATCGGCATCTCGACGACGTTCTTCATCTTCGCCGTGCTCAACGCCGGGTCGTTCCTCTTCGCCGTGAAGAAGGTGCCCGAGACGAACGGGCGGTCGCTCGAGCAGCTCGAAGAGGACTTCAGCACCGGTGCCATCTACGTCGTGAAGAACGGCAAGAAGTGACCGCGACCGCACGCCACGCTCTCGAGAGGACGACCACGTCATGACCGACCACACCGACAACGACACCGCTCCGTACGACGTCCTCACCATGGGCCGCGTGGGCGTCGACATCTACCCGCAGCAGTCCGGCGTCCCGCTCGAAGAGGTCGAGACCTTCAGCAAATCCGTCGGTGGCAGCGCGACCAACGTCGCCATCGCGGCCGCCCGTCACGGCCGGCGGTCCGCGGTGGTCACCCGCACCGGCGACGATCCCTTCGGTCGCTACATCGTCCGAGAGCTCGAGCGGCTCGGCGTCTCGACCCGGCTCGTCTCGACCGTCGACGGGCTCAACACCCCCGTCACGTTCTGCGAGATCTTCCCGCCCGACGACTTCCCGCTGTACTTCTACCGGCAGCCGAAGGCACCCGACCTCATGATCACCGCGGGCTCGCTCGACCTCGCCGCCGTCGAGAAGGCCACGGTCTTCTGGGCCACGGTCACCGGCCTCAGCGAAGAACCGAGCAGACAGGCGCATCACGTGGCCTGGCAGGCCAGGGGTCGTCGGCCCCTGACCATCCTCGACCTGGACTACCGCCCCATGTTCTGGAAGAGCCCGGAGGTCGCCACCCGAGAGGTCGGCCGCGCTCTCGAGCACGTCACCGTCGCCGTCGGCAACCGCGAAGAGTGCGAGATCGCCGTCGGCGAGACCGAGCCCGAGCGGGCGGCCGACGCCCTCCTCGACCGGGGCGTCGAACTCGCCGTCGTCAAGCAGGGCCCCAAGGGCGTCCTCGCCAAGACGCGTGACGAGCGGATCGAGGTGCCGGCGCACCTCGTCCAGGTCATCAACGGCCTGGGGTCGGGCGACGGGTTCGGGGGCGCCCTCTGCCACGGCCTGATCGAGGGGTGGTCGCTCGATCGCACCCTGCGTTTCGCGAACGCGGCCGGCGGCATCGTCGCCACCCGGTTCGAGTGCTCCACCGCCATGCCCACCACCGCCGAGGTCGAGGCCGTCCTCCAGGAGGCGCACCATGTCTGATCGCACCGCCCCGGTCCTCGACTTCGAGCGCCTCCGAACCCTCCGGGCCGCCGAGCCGCACCGGGTGGCCGAGATCCTCGCCGCCCGGACGCGACCCGCACCGCTGGGTGCGGACGGACGCCTCTTCATCGTCGCGGCGGATCACCCCGCCCGGGGTGCCCTCGGCGTCCGAGGCGACTCGAGCGCCATGGCCGACCGGTACGACCTCCTCCGTCGCCTGGTCGTCGCCCTCGGCCGACCCGGCGTCGACGGGGTGCTCGGGACGCCCGACATCCTCGAGGACCTCGCCCTGCTCGGCGCGCTCGACGGCAAGGTCGTCGTCGGCAGCATGAACCGCGGTGGTCTCCAGGGCGCCACGTTCGAGCTGGACGACCGGTTCACCGCGTACTCGGCCGCGTCGATCGCCGACTCCCGGTTCGACTTCGCCAAGCTGCTCGTGCGCGTCGCCCTCGACGACCCCGGCACGGCCTCCACGCTGGCCGCGACCGCACGCGCGGTGACCGAGTCGGCCAGGCTGCGCCTCCCGATCATGCTCGAGCCCTTCATGAGTTCGTGGGTCGACGGACGGGTGACGAACGACCTGACGGCCGACGCCGTCATCAAGTCGGTCGCCATCGCGTCGGGCCTGGGCGAATCCTCCGCCTACAGCTGGCTCAAGCTGCCCGTCGTCGACGACATGGAACGCGTCATGGCGGCGACGACCCTGCCCACCCTGCTGCTGGGCGGTGACCCCGCCGTCGACCCGGCCGACACTTACGCCCGCTGGGCCGCGGCCCTCGCGCTCCCGGGCGTCCGTGGGCTCGTCGTCGGGCGCACCCTGCTCTACCCGAGCGACGACGACGTCGCCGCAGCCGTGGACCACGCGGCCGGGCTCGTCCACCCACCCTCGACCACGAACGGATCGGCAGAACGATGACCAGCACCACCAGCACGCACACCGGCACCACCGCCACCGATCGCCCCCTGGTCGCGCACTGGATCGACAACGTCGAGGTGCCCGGCACGAGCGGCCGCACCGCGCCCGTCTACGACCCGGCCCTCGGCGTCGCGACGAAGGACGTCTCGCTCGCCGACGCCTCCGAGATCGAGGCCGCCGTCGCCTCGGCCCACCGCGCGTTCCCCGCCTGGCGCGACCTCTCGATCACGAAGCGCCAGCAGATCATGTTCCGTTTCCGTGAGCTGCTCAACGAGCGCAAGGGCGAGCTCGCCGAGATCCTCACGAGCGAGCACGGCAAGGTGTTGAGCGACGCCCTCGGCGAGATCACCCGCGGCCTCGAGGTCGTCGAGCTGGCGACCGGGTTCCCCCACCTGATCAAGGGCGAGTTCTCGCAGCAGGTGTCCACCGGGGTCGACGTCTACTCGACCAAGGCGCCGCTCGGCGTGGTCGGCATCATCAGCCCCTTCAACTTCCCGGCCATGGTGCCGATGTGGTTCTTCCCGATCGCCATCGCCGTCGGCAACACCGTCGTCCTGAAGCCGTCCGAGAAAGACCCGTCGAGCGCCATGTTCCTCGCCCGCCTCTTCGCCGAGGCCGGCCTGCCCGAGGGCGTCTTCAACGTCCTCCACGGCGACAAGGAGGCCGTCGACGGTCTGCTCGAACACCCCGACGTCAAGAGCATCTCGTTCGTCGGGTCGACGCCCATCGCCCAGTACATCTACGAGACCGCCGCCAAGCACGGCAAGCGCGTCCAGGCCCTCGGCGGAGCCAAGAACCACATGCTCGTCCTGCCCGACGCCGACCTCGACCTCGTCGCCGACAGTGCGATCAACGCCGGGTTCGGCTCGGCCGGTGAGCGCTGCATGGCCATCAGCGTGGTGGTCGCGGTCGAACCCGTGGCCGACGAGCTGATCGAGAAGATCACCTCGCGCATGGCCGGCCTCACCGTCGGAGACGGTCGCCGCAGCTGCGACATGGGTCCCCTCGTCACCGAACAGCACCGTGACAAGGTCGCGAGCTACATCGACATCGCCCTCGACGACGGAGCCGACGTCGTCGTCGACGGTCGGGGCATCGAGGTCGACGGCGAGGCCGACGGCTTCTGGCTCGGGCCCACCCTGATCGACAAGGTGCCGCTCACGAGCCGCGTCTACACCGAAGAGATCTTCGGGCCGGTGCTGTCGATCGTGCGCGTCGCGTCCTACGACGAGGGCGTCGCCCTCATCAACGCCGGTGCCTACGGCAACGGAACGGCGATCTTCACCAACGATGGAGGCGCGGCGCGGCGTTTCCAGGCCGAGATCGAGGTCGGGATGATCGGCATCAACGTGCCCATCCCGGTGCCCGTCGCCTACTACTCGTTCGGCGGCTTCAAGGACAGCATCTTCGGTTCGGACAAGGCCTACGGCCTGCAGGGCTTCGAGTTCTTCACCCGCGAGAAGGCCATCACGTCCCGGTGGCTCGACCCCAGCCACGGCGGCGTCGACCTGGGCTTCCCCCAGAACTGACGGCACACCCGATCTGTCCCCAGGCAGTACCCCGCGGCCCCCGGGCCGCTCCGCTCGATGATGAGGTGGACGACATGAACGACGAACCCCGCTGGTTCTTCCCCCGCGGCGACCTGACCCGCGACGGCTGGCAGACCGTCGTCGACGGCGACCTCGCCGGCTGGCAGCACACCGGCCTGCGCATCGGCGAGCTCCGAGACGGCGTCTCGTCGACCCTCGCCGCCGGCGGGGTCGAGCGCATGGTGGTGCCGTTGGCCGGTGACGTCGTGATCGAGTGGAGTGACGACCGAGGTGGGTCGGGCACCGTCGAGCTCGCCGGGCGGGCGTCCGTCTTCGACGGGCCGGCCGACGTCGCCTACCTGGGCGTTCGGACGGAGGCGGTGGTCACCGGGCACGGTCGGGTCGCGGTCGCCGAGGCACCGGCCGACCAGGTGCTCGACGTGCAGGTGCTCCGTCGCGACGACATCCCCGTCGAGATCCGCGGTGCCGGCCGGGCGACCCGTCAGGTGCACAACTTCGGCACCCCGGACGGGCTGCACGCTCAGAAGCTCATCGTCTGCGAGGTCGTGACCCCCGCCGAGAACTGGTCGTCCTACCCGCCGCACAAGCACGACGAGGCCGTTCCCGGCACCGAGTCCCGCCTCGAAGAGATCTACTACTTCGAATCCGCCGTCGGTCGCGGCCTCGATGCCCCCGAGCAGGCCGACCCGTTCGGCATGTTCGCCACGTACGGCTCACCTGCGGGGCCGATCGACGTGAACGAGCTGGTCCGCACGGGCGACGTCGCCCTCGTCCCGCACGGGTACCACGGCCCCGCCGTCGCCGCCCCGGGCTACGACCTCTACTACCTCAACGTCATGGCGGGGCCCGACCCCGAGCGCGCCTGGCTGATCACCGACGACCCCGCCCACGGGTGGGTCCGTGCCGGCTGGGAGTCCCAGGCCCCCGACCCCCGGCTGCCCTACCTCCCCACCGCTGCCTCGAAAGGACCGCGTCCATGACGACGAAGAGACTCACCGTCGGCCAGGCACTCGTCGAGTTCCTCGCCAACCAGTGGACCGTCGACGGCGACGTGCGAGAGCGCACGATCCCGGGCATGTTCGGCATCTTCGGCCACGGCAACGTGGCCGGGGTCGGCCAGGCGCTCAAGCAGTACCACGTGGACCGCCCGGGGCTCATGCCGTACCTGCAGGCCCGCAACGAACAGGCGATGGTCCACCAGGCCGTGGGCTACGCCCGCATGCACCGGAGGCGCGCGACCTACGCCAGCACCGCCTCCGTCGGTCCCGGTGCCGCCAACATGCTCACCGCGGCCGCGCTCGCGACGACGAACCGGCTGCCGGCCCTGCTGTTGCCGAGCGACACCTTCGCCACCCGGGTCAGCGACCCGGTGCTGCAGCAGATCGAGCTGCCCCACGACACGTCCCTGCAGGTGACCGACGCGTTCCGGCCGCTGTCGCGGTTCTTCGACCGCGTCGACCGGCCCGAGCAGCTCTTCTCGATCGCGCTCGCCGCGATGCGCGTGCTGACCGACCCGGCCGAGACCGGCGCCGTCACGATCGCCCTGCCCGAGGACGTCCAGGCCGAATGGCTGAACGTGCCCGACGAGTTCCTGCAACCCCGCGAGTGGCACGTCAGGCGCCCCGTCCCCGAGCGGGGACCGCTCGAACGCGCCGTCGCCGCCATCAAGGCCGCGAAGCGCCCCGTCGTCGTGGCCGGCGGCGGAGTCCTCTACTCGGGCGCCGAGCAACAGCTCGACGCCTTCGCCCGGGCGACCGGCATCCCCGTCGGCACGACGCAGGCCGGCGGGGGGTCCCTCGCCTGGGACCACCCGCAGTACCTCGGGGGCATCGGTGCCACCGGCACGACGGCCGCGAACCGCATCGCCGCCGAGGCGGACCTCGTCATCGGCATCGGCACCCGGTACAGCGACTTCACCACCGCCTCCCGGACGGCCTTCCAGGACTCCGACGTGCGGTTCGTCAACGTCAACGTCACGTCGTTCGACGCCTACAAGCACGGCTCGCAGCTACCCGTCGTCGCCGACGCCCGCGAGACGCTCGACGCCCTCGCCGAGGCGCTCGCCGGGCACCGGGTACCCGACGAGCACTCCGCTCGCGTGGCCACCGAGAAGGCGAGGTGGGACGTCCTCGTCGACGAGGCCTTCCAGCCGTCCGGGCTGGCCCTGCCCGGCCAGCCCGAGATCATCGGCGCCGTCCAGGCGGCCAGCGACCCCACCGACGTCGTGGTCCAGGCGGCCGGGTCGTTGCCCGGCGACCTGCACAAGCTGTGGCGGGTGCGCGACCCGCTCGGGTACCACGTCGAGTACGCGTTCTCGTGCATGGGCTACGAGATCGCCGGTGGTCTCGGAGTCAAGAGGGGTGCACCCGACCGCGACGTCATCGTCATGGTCGGTGACGGCTCGTACCTCATGCTGCACACCGAACTGGTCACCGCGGTCGCCGAGGGCATCAAGATCATCGTGGTGCTCGTCCAGAACCACGGCTACGCCTCGATCGGCCACCTCTCCGAGACCGTCGGGGCCGAACGCTTCGGCACGCTCTACCGCAAGCTCGATCCCGACTCCCTCGACTTCCAGGGCACCGAGGTGCTGCCGGTCGACCTCGCCATGAACGCTCGCAGCTACGGGCTCGACGTCGTCGAGGTGGAACCGACGCCGAACGCGGTCGCCGACCTCTCCGCAGCCCTCACCGCGGCCAAGGCGTCGTCGACGAGCACGCTCATCCACGTGAACAGCGATCCGCTCGTGTACGCCCCGGACGGCGAGGGCTGGTGGGACGTGCCGGTCGCGCAGGTCTCGACCCTCGACAGCACCGAGGCCGCCCTGGCCGACTACCGCGAGCAGCGGGCCGCGCAGCGCCCGCTGCTCGGCTGACACCGCCACACCTCACCCGCACCCTCTCGAAAGGCACCGCCGCCATGACCGACACCGTCACCGACCCCGACGCCACGCCCACCGGTCCGGGCGGGCGCGGGCTCCGCATCGGGACCGCACCCGACTCGTGGGGCGTCTGGTTCCCCGAGCACCCCAGTCAGATCCCTTGGCCGCGGTTCCTCGACGAGGTCCAGCAGGCGGGCTACCACTGGATCGAACTGGGCCCCTACGGGTACCTGCCGACCGACCCCCACCAGCTCGAGGACGAGCTCGGTCGGCGCGACCTCAAGCTCTCCGCCGGGACGGTCTTCACCGGGTTCCACAAGGGCGACGATCAGTGGCGACGCGCGTGGGACCAAGCGCTCGCCGTCGCCGGCCTCGCCTCGGAGCTCGGTGCCGAGCACCTCGTCGTCATCCCCGACCTCTGGCGCAGCGACGCCACGAGCGAGGTACTCGAGGCCCGCACCCTCACCGACGACCAGTGGGCGGCGCTCGGCGCCGGCCACGACAAGCTCGGCAAGGCGCTCCTCGAAGAATTCGGCGTCAAGCAGCAGTTCCACACCCACGCGGACAGCCACGTCGGCACGTACCGAGAGACCGAGCGGTTCCTGGCCGAGACCGACGTGCGCTACACGAACCTGTGCCTCGACACCGGGCACTTCGCCTACTACGGCGGTGACTCCGTGCGCCTCGTCGAGGAGTACCCCGACCGCATCGGTTACCTGCACCTCAAGCAGGTCGACTCCGACCTGCGGTTCACCGTGCTCAAGAACGACGTGCCCTTCGGGGACGCGGTCGCGCAGGGGGTCATGGTCGAGCCGCCCCGAGGCGTGCCCGAGCTGGCCCCGGTGCTCGACGCGGTCAGCCGCATCGACCCCGAGATCTTCGCCATCGTCGAGCAGGACATGTTCCCGGTCGAATCGATCGACCTGCCCCTCGGGATCGCGACCCGCACGCGTGAGCACATCATGAGCTGCTCGCCTCGCTCCCGTCTCGTCTGACGTCCCGCCGCTGACACCCCCGCCCCGAAGGAGAACACCCGTGACCACCACAACCCCCGACCTCCGCGTCGCCGTCGTCGGTGCCGGCATGATGGGCGCCGACCACGTCGCCCGCATCACGTCCACCATCAGCGGGGCCACCGTCGTCGCCGTCGTCGACCCCGACACCGCTCGTGCCGATGCCGCGGCGGCGACCGCCCCCGGCGCGATCACCGCGGCCGACTTCGACGAGGCGCTCGCCGCCACCGAGATCGACGCCGTCATCATCGCCACCCCGGGCTTCCTCCACGAAGCCGTCCTCCTGCCCGCACTCGACCGCGGGCTGGCGATCCTCTGCGAGAAGCCCCTCACCACGGACGAGGCCGCCTCGCTCCGCGTGCTCGAAGCCGAGCAGAAGCTCGACCGGCCGCACATCCAGGTCGGCTTCATGCGTCGCTTCGACCAGGGGTACCGAGACCTCCGGGCCCTCGTCGCGTCCGGCGAGCACGGTGCCCTGCTCGCGCTGCACTGCGCCCACCGCAACGCCACGACCCCGCCGAGCTACTCAGAAGAGATGCTCATCCTCGACTCCGTCATCCACGAGATCGACGCCGTCCCCTTCATCGCCGGTGAGCCGATCGTCGCGGTCGAGGTCAAGAAGCCCCGCCGCAACTCGCTCGCGCCCGAGGGGCTCCGAGAGCCGCAGTTCGTGATCCTCGAGACCGAGTCGGGCACGATGGCGATCGTCGAGATCAACGTCAACATCCAGTTCGGCTACCAGGTCACCACGGACGCCGTCTTCGAGAGCGGCGTCGCCTCCATCGGGCGCGAGACCGGGCTCCAGCTCACCACGGCCGCCCGCTCGGCCGTGGCCGTGCCGCCGACGTTCAAGGAGCGTTTCGGCGCCGCCTACGACACGCAGGTGCAGCGCTGGGTCGACGCCGCGCACCGCGGCACCATCGACGGTCCGAGCGCCTGGGACGGCTACCTGGCGAGCGTCGTCGCCACCGCCGGCGTCGAGGCCCAGAAGACCGGTCGGCGCGTCGAGGTCGACTACGCGATGCCCAAGCCGTCGTTCTACGACCTGCCCGGCGTCGTCTCGTCGGGGGAGTGACCGATGGTGAAGATCGCCCTCGACCCCACCCCGCTGCACCACAGCCACTCGTTGCTCGAACTGCCCGCCAAGGTCGCCGAACTGGGGTACGACCATCTGCAGCTGACCCCGCACCGCGACTTCATCCCGTTCTTCCGGCACCCGAAGGCCGACGACGACCTCGTCGACGCCTTCGCGGCGGCCTGCAAGGAGGCGCGGGTCGAGATCGCGTCCGTCCTGCCCGTCCTGCGGTGGTCCGGTCCCGACGAGGAGTCCCGTCGGGCCGCCGTCAAGCACTGGAAGCGCGTGATCGAGATCACCGCCCGCCTCGGCGTCGCGGTGATCAACACCGAGTTCAGTGGTCGCCCCGAGCTGTCCGAAGAATCCGAGCGACAGTTCTACTGGTCGATGGAAGAGTTGCTGCCCGTCCTCGAACGCGAGGGCATCCGCGTGTTCATCGACCCGCACCCGGACGATTTCGTCGAGGACGGACTCGAGGCCCTCCGGGTCATCCGCGGCCTCAACACGAAGCAGGTCGGTCTCGCCTACGTCGCGTGCCACACCTTCCACTACGGCGGCGACATGGCCGGGATCATGGCCGCCGCGGGGCAGTCACTCGGCCTCGTCCACATCGCCGACACGTTCGACCACCGCCGCTCGCACGGGCTGAGGTACATCAGCAATCCGCCCGGCAACGCGGCCCGCGTCCACCAGCACCTGAAGATCGGGGACGGTGACGTCGACTGGGACGGCTTCTTCGGCGGCCTGCACGGGCTGGGCTTCTTCGATCGCGACGACACGATCGCCGTCTCGAGCGTCTTCGCCGAGGACGAAGCCGTCGACGGCGTCAGTCGCTACCAACGAGAGCAGATCCTGGCGCGCATCGACGCCGCGGCGCGCGCCTGAGCCGCCGAGCCCGGCCCCTGCGGCCCCTGCGGCACCTCACCATCCCCGACCACACCCGACGAAAGAAGAGCCCATGCCCCTCGTCCGCATCGACCTCCTGCCCGGTCGCAGCCCCGATCAGATCACGGCGATCGCCGACGCCGTCCACGACGCGATCGTCGACGTCTACGGCATCCCGCCTCGCGACCGCTTCCAGGTGATCAACGAACTGCCGGCCGGTCGCATCATCGCCCAGGACGCCGGGCTCGGCTTCGAACGCTCCGGCGGAGTCGTGATGATCCAGATCTTCACCCAGCGGGGACGCACCGACGACGCGAAACAGTCCCTGTACGCCCGCATCGCCTCGGGCCTTGAGGCCGTGGGCGTGGCCGGCGAGGACGTCTTCATCGGCTACGTCGAGAACGGTCCGCAGGACTGGTCGTTCGGCTTCGGGGTGGCCCAGTACGTGACCGGTGAACTGACGGTGCCCTCGGCGGCGGGACAGGCCGGCTGAGCGGCAGGGTCCCGGACCGCGCAACCGACGACGCCCGCCGTCGGGTGCGCGGTGCCCGGCGGCTACTTGTCGACGAGGGTGATCGAGAACGAGTAGAGGTCGGGCCGGTAGCAGTGGTGCCCGACCTCGACGGCCCGACCCGACGCGTCGTAGGCCGTGCGGGTCATGGTCAGCACGGCCCCGCGCGGCTCGATCTCGAGCAGCTGGGCCTCGTCGGCGTGGGCGGCCCGGGCCCCGATCCGCTGCTTCGCCACCCGGATCGTGACGCCGAGGGCCCGGAGCAGTTGGTACAGGCCCTGGGCGGCGAGGTCGGCGTCCGAGAACGGAGCGAGGTCGAGGGGCAGGTAGTTCTCGAGCACCGCGACGGGGACACCGTCCGCCAGGCGGAGGCGCCGCACGTGGCTGACGCGGTCGCCGACCTCTATGCCGAGAGCCAGGGCGGTCTTCTCGTCGGCCGCGACGACCTGATGGGCGAGCAGACGTGTCGTCGGGGCCTTGCCGCTGTCGGTCAGGTCTTCGAACAGGCTGGTCAGCTCGACGTTGCGGGTCACGGGTCCGTGGACGACCTGGGTGCCGATCCCGCGCCTCCGGACGACGAGCCCCTTGTCGACCAGCTCCTGGATGGCTCGCCGGACGGTGGGCCTCGACAGGCCGAGACGTTCGCCGAGTCCGACCTCGTTCTCGAGTCGAGCGCCCGCCGGCAGCTGGCCCCCGAGGATCGCCGCCTCGAGCCGCGTGGACATCTGGAACCACAACGGGATGGGGCTGCTGCGGTCGAGGTCGGCGAAGAGGTCGGCCGGAAGCTGCGCGTCGGTCATGTGGTCCCCTCAGCCGAACGTATGTCGTGACAACCTTACGGGCGGCACGGGCCGGTGGCCATCTCGGCGCCGGGTCGATGCCTCGGCCGGTCCGTGGACGGGTCAGTCCCCGGTGAGCCCGGCCGCGTAGGCGCGGACCGAGCGGTGGTAGCGGGGGAGGGTCGGCTCGACGGCCTCGATCGCGACCCGCAGGGCCTCGTCGGAGCGGCCGGCGCTGTGCAGGGCGAGCGCGAGGAAGACCCTCGGCGCGGCTCCGGTGGCGGGGTGCTCGGGAGCGTCGCGCAGCATGGCGATGGCCTCGTCGACCCGGCCGAGGTTGCGCAGCGTCGAGGCGTGCTGCACGACCATCTGCGCAGCCCGGGTCGGGTCGACGGCGTCGAGACCGGCCTCGGTCGCCGCCGCGTAGTGCCCGTGGGCCTCGGCCTCGCGGCCCCCGGAGTCGTGCGCACCCCCGAGTTCGAACTCGCCCAGCGCAGGGTGCGGAGCGTCGGCGGCGAGGGCCGCCATGCGCTCGATGCGCTGCTCGTCGTCGACGGTCTCGTCGGCCCAGAGGGCGGCGACGCGGTCTTCCCAGGCCTCGGTGCTCATGCGCCCACGGTAGCGGGCTCCCCGATCGAGGCGACCCGCGCCTCCTCGTCCCCGCTCAGCGACCGGACGAGGCGCGGAGCGTGTCGGAGGGGCGCTCGCCGAACCGTTCCGCGTAGGCCGCGGCGAAGCGGCCGTGGTGCGTGAACCCCCAGCGGGCCGAGACGTCGGTGACGCTCGAGTCCCCGGGTCCCGCGGCGACCAGGTCGGTGCGCACACGTTCGAGCCGCAGCCGTCGGAGGTAGGCCGTCGGGGTCGTGTCGAGGGCCCGGCGGAAGCCTTCCTGCAGGCTGCGGACGCTCGTGGCGGTCGCCGCCGCCAGGTCGGCCACGGTCCAGTCGTGAGCCGGATCGGCGCGCAGCAGCTCGATCGCGCGGGCGACCGCCCGGCCGCCCGACTGCGGCACGGGAGCCCGCAACGCCTCGGAGTGGTTGTGGCCCTGCGAGAGGAGCAGGGCGTGGACGAGCGATCGTTCGAGGTTGCGGACGGCGAGCGGGTGCTGGAGGACGCCGTCCTCCCGCCGGGACGCCTCGTCGACGACTCGTACCGCCTGCAGCACGACCTATCCGCCCGTCGCCAGGTCGAGCTCCGCGTCGAATTCGAGCCGGGCGACGGACGTCGACTCGAGCAGGTCCTCGAGCTCGCGCTGCAGTTCGGCGCGGGGGATCATCAGGGCGATCTGCGCGAAGCCGTCGCCGCAGTCGAGGTCGACCGGTCGGCCGGGCATGAAGACGCCTCCGGACCGGGGTGTCGCGTCGACCCGCCGCCCGCCGGCTGGGCGCAGGACGGCCCGACCCGCGGTGGGGATGTCGACGTGGTAGTTGTCCGGCTCGGCCGTCCGGAGGCGGACGGTCCGGTCGAACCTCATGTAGCCGAGCGTCAACCGGCCCGTGCTCACGGCGTTCAGTTCGAGCCCGAGGTGGCCGGACGCGCTCGCCGTCGGGAACTCGACGGGGAGGAAGGCCTCGCCGAGGACGCGTCGTGCCTCGTCGACGCCGTGACACGTGGCGACGCGGTGTCCGGCGAACACTTCTGGACCCTCCGCGAGCATCTTTCGACCCTACCGACCCTCGGGGGCGGGCAGAACAGCCCCTCGCGCGAATCGGCCGAGACCCCGCGTCCGGTGGATGGTGGCCCGGCTCGGTCGCTGCCTACCGTGGAGGTCCGCCGTTGCTCACCACTCGGCGATGAACGGTGGCCCTACCCGTCGGGGGGAAGGGCCACCGTTCATCGCCGAGTGGTGAGCAACGGCGGACCTCCACGGTAGGCAGCGACCGAGCCGGGTCGGGAGGGGGAAGGGGGAAAGGTCGAGGAGGCGCGGGTCAGCGACCCAGCGCGAGCCCGGCCCGGTAGGCCGCCAGCGCCGCCTCGGGCACGTCGGCGAGGTCGTCCAGTCGCACCAGGTCGCCGGGGGCCACGTCGGCCACGAGCCGCGCGCCGCCGAGCAGGTAGTAGGGCGCGATGCCGTCGTCGTCGGGGTCGACGATGACGGGGGCGACACCGGCGATCTCGTGGTGGTGGCCCTCGACGCGGAAGGCGGTGCCGGCCGACAGGGCCTCGCGGGCACGGGCCGCGAGGACCGTGTGCTGCCGGGGCTCGGGCAGGCGTGACGTCCCGTCGACGGCGGCGACGATGCTCAGCGGGGTCTCGACGCCCATGAAGTGGTACGGCCAGTAGATGCAGGCGTGACGGCCGTCGCGGCTGACGACGTGCCCCTTGCCGCGCAGCGTCTCCCAGGTGACGGGGTCGCCGGTGCGCACGATCACGAACACGCCGCCGGCGAAGCTGGCCTCACCCGGCAGGCGGAGCATCGAGAAGACGTCGACGACGCCGGTACGGCCGAGCAGACCGCCGTCCTCGCGTGCCGTGTAGAGGTCGGCGAGCTCGTCCGGGCGGGCGACGGGGTAGTGCAGGGCCTCCACGTCGGCGCGGGCGCCGGTGTAGAGCGAGACGACGTTCATCTCGCAGGAGTCGGCGGCCGCCGCCCGCTTGAGGCCGGCGACCGCCGCGGCACGCGCCTCGACCGTCGCCAGGGGGTCGTCGCCCAGGTCGAGCAGCGATGCCAGGGAGGGGGCGTGCACGGTCGTGCCGGCCTGGTCGACGACACCCGTGGCCGGGTCGAACGCGAGGTCGTACTCGCCCGACTTGCCGAGGGCCACGACGTCGAAGCCGCACTCGAGCACCCACGCCACGAGACGCAACAGGTTCGCGGGCTGGTCGCCGTCGCCGGGCAGGTACCGCAGACCGGCCGCACGGGCCTTGGCGCTCAGCGCCACGCCGGCGACGGACTCGACCTCCTTGCTGACCATGACGACGTGCACCCCGCGGTCGAGCGCGGTGTCCGCGTAGCCGTGCCCGGCCTCGATGCGACCGGTGGCCTCGACGAGGACGTCGACACCGTCCCAGTCGACGGCCGAGGCGTCGGCGATCACGGCGATCGAGCCGGCCGAGACCGCCTCGGCGGTCGCCGCCGCCGTCGACGGCGTCGCGACGGACGAGGCGGGTACCCCGAGCTCGTGGAGCATGGCCGTCACCCCGTCGACGTCGGGGTCGACGAGCTGCGTGGCCGTCAGGTCGGGCAGGCGGCGCAGCTGGTCGAGCAGCGTGCGGCCGTAGCCACCGTTCGCGCCGGTGAGGAGGACGCGGACCGGAGTCGCGCGAGACGTCGTCGAGTGGAGGATCACCGTTGTTCCCGTTCGTTCAAGAGGCCAGGAGCGGCCCGGGCGAGCATGGCAACTGTAGCGAGACTTATCAAATTGTCAAACATCGCACCAAATAGTCACATAGACTGTCCTCGCCCACCCGCCGAGACCGAGGCGTCGTGAGCCCGCCCGCCACCGAGAGGTCCCGCATGTTGATAGGTGCCGTCGCCGACGACTTCACCGGAGCCACCGATCTCGCCTCGGGCTTCCGCCGCCGCGGCCTCGAGACGGTCGTCATCGTCGACCCCGCCGCCGTCGAGCCGGCGACGTACGCCGGCGTCGACGCGGTCGTGGTGGCCCTGAAGTCCCGCACGGCCCCGGTCGACGAGGCCGTCGCGCGGTCCACCGCCGCCCTGTCCTGGCTGGTCGAGGCGGGTGCCGAGCGGTTCGCCCTGAAGTACTGCTCGACCTTCGACTCGACCGACGAGGGCAACATCGGGCCCGTCCTCGACGCCTTCCGCGACCGGCTCGGGGTCGAGCGCGTGATCGTCGTCCCCGCGTTCCCCGCCAACGGCCGGACCGTCCGAGAGGGTCGCCTGTTCGTCGGCGACGACCTGCTCGAGGACTCGCCGATGCGTCACCACCCGTTGACGCCCATGACGCGCTCGAGGCTGCGCGACCTGCTCGCGCCGCAGACCCGGGCCACCGTCACCGAGGTCCCCCTACAGGACGTCCGCGCCGGGGCCGACGCCCTCCGTTCGACGGTCGACGACGCGCCGGCCGGCTATCTCGTCGTCGACGCGGTTGACGACGACGACCTCGTGACCATCGGCCGCGCGACGGCACACCACCGCCTCCTCAGCGGCGGCGCGGGCCTCGCCCTCGGCGTCGGTGCCGACGACGCCCCCGCCCCCGTCCTGCCCGCCGAGTTCTCGCACGTGACGGGGCGCCGCCTCGTGGTCTGCGGTTCGGCGTCCGCCGCCACCCGTGGCCAGATCGCCCACGCGGCGGCCACGCACCCCACGCGCAAGGTCGACCTCGAGGCCGCCACGACCGACCCCGCGGTCGAGATCGCCGAGTTGACCGCGTGGGTGCGCGGCCTCGACGCCGACGCGGTCCCCGTCGTCTACTCGGTCGGCAACCCGTCCGACGTCGTGGCGGCCACCGACCGCGCCACGTCCGACGCCACCCCCGACGCGGCGGCCCTGGTCGAGGCGGTCCTGTCGACCCTGGTGCACGACCTCGTCGCCGACGGCACCGTGGGGCGGGTCGTCGTCGCCGGCGGCGAGACCAGCGGCGCCGTCGTCACGGCGCTCGGGGCACCCGCCCTGGTCATCGGACCACCGCTCGGCCCCGGCGTCTGCTGGAGCGCCGCGACGACGAGCGGCGGCCGACCGGTCGCCCTCGTCCTGAAGAGCGGCAACTTCGGTGCCGCCGACCTGTTCTCGACCGCCTGGGAGGCCCTCTCGTGACCGCCACGACCACGAAGTCCGCGAAGACCGCGGCCGAACGACTCGTCGACGCCGGCCGCGCCCTCGTCGCCGCCGGTCTGAGCCCCGGCAGCTCGGGCAACGTCAGCGTCCGCGACGGTGAGCAGCTGCTGATGACCGGCACGGGCACCATGCTCGGGTCGCTCACGGTCGACGACCTCTCGGTGCTCGCCCTCGACGGCACGGTGCTCGCCGGCCCCAAGCCGTCGAAGGAGGTCGCCCTGCACCTGGCGCTCTACCTCAAGAACCCCGGGCACCGGGCCGTCGTGCACGTCCACTCCCCGTCCGCGGTCGCCCTGTCCTGCCTCGAGCCCTGGTCCGAGCACTGCGCCGTGCCCCCGCTGACGCCGTACTCGCTCATGCGGGTCGGCCAGGTCCCGCTGCTGCCCTTCGTCGCCCCCGGCGACCCGACCATGGGGTCGTTGGTCACCGACAGTCCGCTGCCGTTCCGCGCCGCACTGCTGTCGAACCACGGCAGCGTCGTGAGCGGCGAGGACGTCGACCGGGCCGTCCTCGGTGCCGTCGAGGTCGAGGAGGCCTGCCGGATCGCCCTGCTGACCCAGGGCGCCGACCGCCGCCTCATCCCCGCCGACCAGGTGGCCGCCATCACCGCGGCGTCGGGCATGCCGTGGACGGGTCCCACCGCACTAGGCTGACCGACGCGAGAAAGGCCGACGTGTCCCCCACAGCCCCCCTCATCCCCGAGCAGCGGCGCGAGAGCATCGTCGAGCACCTGCAGCGCGAGCGTGTCCTGAGCTACCGGCAGCTGACCGACCTCCTCGGCGTCAGCCAGATGACGGTCCGACGCGACGTCGCGACCCTCGAGGACGAGGGGCGCGTCACGGCCACGCCCGGCGGGGCCAAGCTCACCCCGCGACTGCTGGTCGAGGCGAGCCGGGACGTCAAGCAGGACGTCGACGTCGCCCAGAAACGGTCCATCGCCCGCGAGGCCGCGGCGCTCGTGCGCGACCACATGACCGTCTACCTCGACGCCGGCACGACCGTGCAGGCCATGCGCGAGCACCTCGACGACCTCACCGGCCTGACGGTCGTCACCAACGACCTCGCGACCGTCCGGTCGTTCTTCGACCACCCCGACGTCGACCTCATCGTCGTCGGGGGCCGGGTCGACAGCGCGAACCAGTCGACGCTGGGGCGGCTGACCCGGTTGACGCTCACCGAGCTGTCGCTCGACCTCGCCTTCATCTCGTCGAGTTCGTGGGACCTCACGCACGGCGTCACCACGCCGGTCGAGGCCAAGGTCGAGGTCAAGCGGGCCGCGCTCGAGGTGGCCGAACGCTCGGTGCTCGTCGCGGACAGCTCGAAGTACGGGCGCTTCGGCAAGTACCGGGCCCTCCGCCTCGCCGAACTCGACACGATCGTGACCGACGACCGCCTGGGTGACGAGGCGACGGCGGCCCTGGTCGACGCCGGTCTGGACCTCGTGGTCGCCGCCCCGGGCGAGCCCGCCTGACGCGAGTTCCCAGGGACGCAGGAGGCGCGGGTCACGCGACCCGCGCCTCCTGCGTCCCCGGCGGCCCGCCGCTCAGCGGGGGATGACCGAGAACAGGAACTTCTTCTTCACCATCACCCAGAGCAGCAGCACCGAGACCACGTGGACGATCGTGCCGACGACCACGTCCGAGCGGTCCAACCCGGGGATCGACGCGACGGCGAGCACGAAGAAGACCTGCCAGATGAACACGTAGAGGCTGGCCTGTCCGAGGGGGACGTAGAACCAGCCGAGGGCCGCCGAGATCGGCTTCCAGAACACCGTGAGGATCGCGTAGACGCAGACGACCACGAGGGCCACGTCGACCAGCCGGCCCCACTGCATGTCGACCCGCTGGTAGCCGGTGGCGTACAGCGTGTCGTAGAGGCCCGTCGGGATCGGCCCCGGGGCGAACCCGTAGGCGTGCCCGGCCCAGATCAGCGCGAGGAACCCGGCGTAGCCGACGACCCCCACGCCGACCAGCACCTTGCCGAGGCGGGTGGTCAGCGCCGTCACGATCCGACGCCGGTACCAGCCGATGACGAGACCGTGGGTGAAGAGCACCTGCCAGGCGAAGAGCGGGAACACCGGCTCGAACTGCGACGGCAGGAGGTGGACGTCGGGGAAGACCACCCCGACGGCGTAGACCGCCCAGCTGACCAGCAACACGGCCCACCAGGCACGCCGCTTGATCGCCCACATCAGGGCGGGGATCGTCAGGCTCAGCACGACGAACAGGCCCATGATGTTGAACGGCCACGGCCCCATCTCGAGCAGCAACAGCTGACGCACGGCGTACCACGGCGGCGGGTAGTCGAGCAGGCGGTCGACGTTCGGGTACAGGTCGTAGACCCGCCCCTCCGCCGAGGTGCCGGTCATGCCCGTGCCGCGGTCGGTGAAGGTCGTGACCGCGTCCGTGTTCAGCAGCGGCACGAAGCTCAGCGCGAAGACGATCAGGATGACCGCGAGGGTCACGACGTACTGCTTGCGCGCCCGGACGAAAGCGCCGATCGCGGCGGCCTTCTCGCCGTACTTCTTGATGCCCAGCGGGTAGACCATGCCGAGCACGATGCCGCTGAGGAACACGAACATCTCGGCGCCCGTGATCGCCCCGACGGCCTTCAGCGTGACGAACGAGAACGGCCCCGCGACCTCGATGTGCGTGATGACGACGGCCAGGATGATGAACCCGCGGAAGAGGTCGATGCGCAGGTCGCGACCGGGTGATCCGTCGTCGGGGTAGCGCCAGCGGGGCAGCAGGCGCCCGACGACGCCGCTCACCAGGAAGACCAGGGCGAGCACCACGGCACAGGCCACGATCCAGCCCATCTCGTCGCCGCCGCCGTCGCGGACCTGCACGGTCGCGGCGTCGCCGTCGGTCGAGGTCACGCGGTCGGTGACCGGCCCGAGGTCGATCCGGTCGGACGCCTCGAGGTCGGTGCGCAGCGCCCCGGCGATGCCCGACTCGGCCGTGGCCCGCCAGTCGACGGGTCGGTCGCCCGCCTCGGCCTCGTCCCGCTCGACCTCGAGCCAGGTGACGCCGGAGATCCGCTCGTGGGTCGGCAGGGCGTCCAGCACCTGACGCCACCAGCCCTGCTTGACGTCGAGCTCGGGGGCACCGTCGAACTCGGCGGCGTAGAGGGCGCCCGTGTCGAGCAGCATGGGTCGGTCGCGCCCCTCGGCGAAGCGCTCGTAGAACGTCGACGGCTGGGCCTCGGTGTAGCCCCAGGTCTCGTCGAAGCGTGCCTCGACCTCGCCCGCCGCCGGGGCCTGGTTCTCGACCAACGGCACCGACGTGCCGGCGGCCGTCGAGGCGCTGCCCTTGGCGAAGAAGAACATCGACTGGCCGACCCAGTCGACCGCGTCGTCGCCGGGGTAGTACGGCCCGTAGGGGTCGTCGGCCTCGGTGACCCGCCCGTCGTCGTTCGTGTCGAGCAGGTCGACGTCGCCCGAGGGGGTCTCGGTGAGGCGGCCGACGGCGTCCGAGAACGGATAGCCCGCACCGTAGGACGGAGCCCACACCATGCGGGCCTGCGAGTCCCCGGCGTGCACGACGTCGGCGAGGGCCCGGAACGCCCCGACGAACGCCGTGGGCTGCTGCCCCCAGCGCTGCCAGTTGCCGTTCATCTCGGGCGCGAAGCGCACCAGCTGGAGCGTGCCGTACTGCCGGTCGATCTCGGTCAGCAGGTCGTCGGCCCGGCGCGCGTCCGCGGCGTCGAGGTCGGCGAGCCGCCCGGTGGGCTCCAGGCTGACCACGAGCACGGCGCCCTGGGCGGCCGCGGCACGGGCCGACCGGCGCCACTCCTCGACCGCGCCCTGGTCGAGCGGGTAGTCGATGTTGACGGCGTACAGCGACGGCGTCGCGCCGAGTCGACCGGCGTAGCCGTCGGGTCCGTCCGAGCCCCAGTCGAGGTCCGGGCCGAACCACGTGTCCGAGGGTTCAGGAGGCGCGGCGGCGGCCGACGCGGACGTCGCGTCCCCGAGCACCGCCGGCCCCAGCACCAGCGGCACGAACGCCGCGACGGCGAGCAGGGCCGCGCCGATCCGGCGGGCCGCCCGCCGACGTGGCACCGTCGCCGACGGGTGCCTCAGCGTCGGCACACGAGCGTCCACACGTTGCGGCCGTCCTCGTGGCGGTAGTCGAGGCTCTCGAGGCTGAGGAGCGCCAGGGCCAGGCCGCGACCGTCCTCGTCCTCGAGGTCGGCCATCGAGACGGCGCTGAGGTCGATCTCGCTGGGCATGCCGTTGTCGTGGAAGACGGCCGTCAGCCGGTCGTCGGTGGCGGAGAGCTCGAGGGTGAAGCGGCGACCACGGTCGGCCTCGGACCGGCGCGAGTGCTCGACGACGTTCGCCGCGATCTCGACGATCGCGGTCTCGAACGAGAAGCGCGTCTCGAGCGAGTCGTCGCCGAGCGAGGTCCACCACGCCTCGAAGGCGTTCTGCACCAGGTCGATGCTCTCGGGTTCGACGGCCACGTCGATGACGACGGGGCCGGGACGCTCAGTCATCGAGGGCGGCCGAGACCGAGGCGCGGGGCTTGAGGATGCGGTCGAGGTTCGTGAGGCGCAGCACCATCGAGACCTGCTCGGTGGGGGCCACCAGCCGCAGGTCTCCCCCGGCCTGGCGTGCCGACTTGAGGCACGACACGAGGGCCCCGAGGCCCGACGAGTCCACGAAGGTCGTGCCCGAGAGGTCGACGATGATGAGGCGGTCGCCGGCCGCGAGACGCGCGGCCACCTCGTCGCGGAGTTGTGGTGTCGAGACCACGGTGAGGCGCCCCTGTGGGGAGAGCACGCAGCCGCCTTCGACGGCCTCGACGGTGACGGTCATCATGATTGTTCCTTGTCGTGGGGTGCCGAGGGCCCCGGGTAGAGAACGGCCCGGACGATGATGCTGAAGATCACCAGGTCGAAGAGCACCCAGGCGATGTTGACGAGCGGCGCGAGGCCCTCGGCCTGCCCGGTGGCGTAGCGGACGCCGACCAGGACGAGTGCGGCGACGAGGCAGGCGACGGCCCAGATCTGCGGTCGGACGAGGTCCCACCGGGGGCCGGTGGCCGCCTGCTTCGTCTTGGGCGTCACCGAGAAGCCGAGCGCGCGGCCGCGGTAGACGTTCTGGAACGCCGTGGTGACCGAGGCGATCCAGACCGGGAAGAGCGCCAGCGAGTACTGCTGTCCCCGCCAGGTCGGCCTGCCCGCCGCGACCACCCAGAAGAGCAGCTGGTTGAAGACCAGGAAGGGGATCAGGCGGGCGAAGAAGTCGACGCTGTAGGCCTGCACCGGCACGACGCCGAACGACAGGCAGAGCACGGGCGCCGCGATGTAGACCACGGCGGCGAAGCCCGAGAGGTAGCTCCACATGGTGGAGAAGTACATGAGGCGCTGACCCCACGACAGGCCCTTCTGCACGAGCGGGTTCTCGCGGAAGAACACCTGCATGGTGCCCTGGGCCCAGCGCAGTCGCTGCGTCATCATGGTCGCGAGGTCCTCGGGCGCGAGCCCGATCGCGAGGGTCTCGTCGTGGTAGACCGACCTCCAGCCCAACCCGTGGAGGCGCATCGCCGTGGCCATGTCCTCGGTGACCGAGATCGTGGCCAGGGGCATGATCGCCTGCGCCTCGGAGCCGCGGTCGACGTCGAGCGCCCCGACGAGCAGCGAGATCGACTCGATGGCGGCGAGCGGGGAGGACGACCGCTGCGCGAGCAGGTCGAGGGCCGCCTCGTCGAGGGCGTCGAACGTGTCGGGGCCGAGCGACATGGCGGCGAGCTCGGCAAGGTCGCCCTTCATGGCCGCGAGGTCGGCGTCGGCGAAACGGAAGGCGATCGTGTCGATGCTGCGCTGGAACCGGTAGGTGACGTCGCCGATGGACTCCCCCGCGGCGAACTCGGCGCGGGCCCGCTCGACCACGGTCTCGGCGTCGTCCAACGCCTCGAGCACGCGGGGCTGGCCGACGGCCTCTTCGCGTGCCCGCACCAGCAGCTTGCGCGACGTGCGGACGGCTCGACGCACGGCCGCCTCGACCTCGGTGACGTACCGCGCGACGCCCAGCTGCATCAGCGCCTCCCGACGGAGGACCGCGTTCGACCCGCAGAAGAAGGCGCTGTTCCAGCCGTCCTTGGACTGCTGGATGGGGCCGTAGAACAGCGGTGCCTGACTGCCCAGGGGGTCGGACTCCGGCACGTTCTCGAACCACTGCGGCGTCTGCACGAGAGCGATCCGCTCGTCCTTGAAGTAACCGAGGGTGCGGTCGAGGATCTCGGGCTTCGGCACCTGGTCGGCGTCGAGGATCAGCAGGAACTCGCCCTCGGTCGACAGGAGGGCGTTGTTGAGGTTGCCGGCCTTCGCGTGGCGCGGCCGGTCGGCCCAGTCGTCCGACCGGGTGATGACGCCGATGCCCGCGGCCTCGGCGGCGGCACGGATCTCGGGGCGACCCCCGTCGTCGAGTATCCACGTCGTGTGCGGGTAGTCGATGCGCTGCGCCGCGAGGGCGGTACGCATGACGAGGTCGACCTCTTCGTTGTACGTGGTGACGAAGACGTCGACCGTGACCCGCGTCTCGAGGTCGTCGGGGTCGGGCGCGGTCGGCGGCTCGCCACGCTCACGCAGCCGCCAGGCCCCGAGGCCGAACAGGAGCGAGTCGATCACGCTGTACGTCTCGGCGAGGATCAGCGGCACCGCGATCCACCACGACGACCAGTTCACCGAGGCGGCCCAGCGCCAGACGATGTAGTTCAGGCCGGCGAGCGACGCCAGCAGGACCGCCACCCGGATCGCGACGATGCGGCGACCCGGGGTGGTCCGGTCGAGCAGCCGCTTGTCGCGGCGACTCAGGGTGTCGGTCACGCGCGACGGTCCATGACGACGACGGTGACGTCGTCGCGTGAGAGGCGTCGCTCGGTCAGGGCCGCCATCGATCCGAGCAGGCCGAGGCCGTCGGCCCCGTCGGCACCGCCGGTGGCGGGCCGTGTCGCGAGCCGCCCGACCTCGAGGGCCCAGTCGAACTCGTCGTCGAGGACGTCGAGGACGCCGTCGCTCATGACGATCAGCTGGTCGCCGACGCCGAGGTGGGTCGTCTCGGTGACGTGCTGTTGCTGTTCGTCGAGCCCGAGCGGCAGCCCCGTGCCCGCCAGGTGCTGCACGCTGCCGTCGGCCCGGACGATGATCGACAGCCCCGCCCCGGCGTCGACGAACGAGAGTTCGTCCGTGTCGAGGTCGAGGACGGCGTGGAAGTACGTGACGAACGTCCCCGTGCGCTGGAGGTCGGTCCGCACGGCTCGTTCGATGCGGTCGACCGCGAGGCCGAGTTCGCGTCCGGCGGCGACGTGCGGTGAGGCCGCACGACAGGCCGCCCGGACGGAGGAACCGATGATGGCCGCGCCGACGCCCTTGCCCATCACGTCGCCGACGGCCACGTGCACGAACCGGCCGATGAGTCCGTAGTCGTAGTAGTCGCCCCCGACGCTCAGCGAGGGCAGGCAGATGCCCTCGACCCGGACGCCCTCGACCTCGAGGGGCTCGGCCGGCAACAGCGCCTGCTGCGTCGAGCGGGCGGCCGAGGCGTCGGCGTCGGCGAGGAGCTCGACCTGGGCCCAGGCGGCCAGGTCGCGGAACTCGGCCATCTCGTCGTCCGAGAGCTGCCGGGGCTCGGCGTCCATCAGGCAGAACGACCCCACGACGTTGCCCGATCCGTCGCGCAGCGGGTGACCGACGTAGAACCGCAGCCCGTTGTCGTTGAAGGCGCCCAGGTGGGCGAACCGCGGGTCGAGGCGGGCGTCGTCGGTGGTGACGATCTCGCCCGTGTCGGTCACGAGGCTGCACGGGGTGTCGGAGCGCCCGGACTCGGGGTCGTCGAAGCCCGCCCGGCCGACGAAGAGCGCGCGCTCGTGGTCCATGACGGTGACCGACGACAGCGGCACCCCGAACACGGCCCGGGCGACGCGGGTCACGCGGTCGAGGCGGGCCTCGTGGCCCGACTCGACGATGCCGAGCGTCTCGACCGCTCGCTGCCGACGTTCTTCGCGGACTTCGTCCCTGATCACACGGCTCCCTCTCGCTGGGCGCGCCTGGTGGGAGCGTGCCGTCTCCGAACCCTGCAACGATGCCACAGAGCCCTCGCCACGTCATGCCCACCATTAGGGGGACACCGAGGAGGCGCGGTGCCGGTCGACGCATGACAAACCTTGCCATCGCGCCTAGGATCGGTCCATGGCCACCATGAACGTCTCGCTGCCCGACGGTCTGAAGCACTTCGTCGAGGCCCAGGTCGACGAGCGCGGTTACGGGACGAGCAGCGAGTTCATCCGCGAGCTGATCCGTCGTGAGCAGGCGCGCGCCCGCCTCCGCGAACTCGTGGTGGACGGCATGGCGTCCGGGGCGGGCTCGGACCTCGACGAGCAGTACCTCGACCGCCTGCGTGACCGCGTGCACCGCGCCGGGGCCGACCGCGCGTGAGCCGCCGCGTCGTGACCTCGCGACGCGCCGACCACGACATCGAGTCGGCCGTCGACCACTACCTCGACGAGGGGGCGCACGCAGCCGCGCTCGACTTCGTCGACGCCATCGACGACGCGGACGCCGTGCGGGTCCACCGGGTGCTGCACACCAGCCGAGACCTCCCGGTCGAGTTCTCCGGAGCCTGACGACCGAGGAGGCGCGGTGCCGGTCGACCGGCACCGCGCCTCCTCGGGGCCTCGCGTCAGTCGAGGAAGTCGAAGACGAGATCGAGCGATCGGGCGGGATCGATCGGAACGGTCGACCCGGCCGGAGCCGCGACGATGACGCTCAGGAGCCCGTGGGGCGTCAGCAGGATCGACCCGCCCCCGACGACCGGTGACCCGTCCTGGGCCGTCGCGACGAAGGCGCGCCCGTCGAAGGCGTCGGCCCGTTCGTCCTCGACCTGCTCGAGGGACAGCCCGTCGACGCCGCCCCCTGCGGGGACCTCCGCGTCCATGCCCGCCTGGTCGAGTTCCTGGACCGTGGCGATGAAGCCGACCCGGGACCCGTCGGCCTCGCTGGTCCACGTGCAGTTCGCCTCGCCGGACCCGATGGTCGAGGTCTCCGCCACGAGGGTCCGCCCCGTGACGAGATCGCCGAGGACGGCCCCCGCCGCCTCGCAGTCGGCGGGCAGGGTGAACTCGCCGGTCGGCTGGTCGGCGGCGTCCGCCGTGGCGGTCGCCTGCCCCGGGGACGACGACCGACCGGCGTCACCGGAGTCGGCGCCGCCTCCGGTGCAGCCCGCGAGCAGGAGGGTCACGGCGACGGCTCCGACGACGGTGGAGAGTGCGGGCGTGGTGGTGGTGCGCATGGTGGTCCCCCGGTGGTGCGCCGGACCCCTTCCGACGACCGCCTCAGCCTAGACGGGTCGGTCCACCTCGGGGTGGGTCAGCTGCCGGGCCAGAAGCGGGTGATCAGGTCCTGGATGAACGGGATTAGGTCCTGCACCTGGTCGACGCCGGCGATCGCGACGGCCACGAGGGGCCACAGCGACACCACGAGCGTCGAGATCACGGCCGCCACCCCGAGCACCCAGGCCAGGGGACCGTTGCGCACCTTCACGATGAGCAGCAGCAAGACCAGGGCCAGGACGTAACCGATGGCGATCGCCGCGACGATCGAGCCGACGGGCACGTCGAGGGCGCCGGCCGTGCCGCCGTCCGCCGCACCGATCAGGGTGAGCACGGGCAGCAGCACGCCGACGACGATCAGCACGCAGAGCACCGCCGAGGTCACCAGGGCCGCCCAGACGGCCCGCGGCCGGGGGCGTCGGGTCGTCATCGTGGCGCGCCGCCCGAACATCACTTCTCCGTCGTGGCGACGTCGTCGCCGTCGACGACGACCTGCGCGTCGCTGTCGGAGTCGACCTCGACCGTGACCCTTCCGCCGTCGACCGTCACGGTGACGTCGGCACCGTCGGCGTCGTGGGCGTCGCCCGAGGAGGCGCGGGTGGCGTCGCCGTCCGAGGCCCGGTTCTCGTCCACCGCGTCGGCCACGCCGTCCACGGCGTCGGCGGCCTTCGCGCGGGCGTCGGCGACGACCTCGGACGTCGTGTCCAGTGCGGCGTCGGTGGCGTCGGCGGTCGTCGAGCGGGCGTCGTCGCCACGGTCCGCCGCGGAGTCGAGGGCGTCGGCAGCAGCGTCCCGCGCCTGGTCGGCCACGTCGCGGGCATCGTCGGCGACGTCGTCCGCCTTGGCGGCCGCCTTCTCGCCGACCTCGCCCGCGGTGGCCTTCGCCTGCTCGGCGACCTCGCCGGCCTTGTCGCCCAGCTCGCGGGCCTTGTCGGACAGGTCGCCCGCGGCCGTCCGAGCCTTGTCGGACAGGTCGCCCGCGGCGGTCGCGGCGCGGTCGCGTGCCTCGCCGGCGGCGGCCTTGGTCTTCTCGCCGGCCTCCTTCGCCCGGTCGCCGGCGTCGGACACGGTCTGCTTCGCCTTGTCCGCGGCGGCGTTCACCTTGTCGGCGGCGTCCTCGTCCGAGTCGAACGGGCCGTGCACGTCCGTGACGGTGACGTTGACCGTGACCTCCTCGCCGTCGAGCTGCCCGACGGCGTGCTTGACCTGCGTGCGGACGGTGTCGGCGAGCGTGGTGACGTTCGTCGGGTACTCGGCGACGACAACGATGTCGACCACGAGTCCCTCGTCGGTGGTGCCGGCGCGGACGCCGGGGACGGAGCCCGTGCCGATCGCCGTGCGCAGGGCGCCGGCGAGCCGCTGGGACGCGGTGCCGAGGGCGTGGACGCCCGAGACGCCGAGGACGGTGACGCCGATCGTGTGCTCGAGGACCTCTTCGGGTGAGGTGGCCCGGGTGGACGCCGCGGCGTCGATGTCGATGGGGGTGACGTGGTGGGTGGACTCGCTCATGAGACCGGCCTTTCATCGTGGAACGTGGGTGGGGCGACGGACGGCCCCCGTCCTCGGGTCGAGGGCGAGGGCCGTCCGTGCGGTGGGTCGAGGGAGGTCAGTCGAGCCGCGTCGCGGACGACATCTGGCTGCGCAGACCGCCGTTGATCTGGATCACGACGGGCGTCTCGGTCCCGAGGACGCCGTCCCAGTGGGCGACGGCCTGGTCGATGCTCCGGCGGATGTCGGTCGGCGAGACGCCGCGACGCGCGTTGGCGGTGACGCGCAGGACCGACTCGCGCTTGACGCGGAAGGCGGTCACGTCCACCGAGACGATGCCCGGGGTGTCGGCCAGCGCCTCCTCGAGGACCTGTTCGGCGACCTTCGCGTCGACGACCAGGCGACCACCGGTGGTCTGGTCGCGACGCGACCCCTCGTCGACGGTGAGCAACGTGCCGGTCTGGCCGTGTCCCTGTCGCAGGGCGAACCAGGCGAGCAGGACGATCAGCACGAGGCTGGCCGCCGCGACCACCCAGAGGATCCACGGTTGGTCGCCGAGGGCGTCGGTCGCGGGGCCCCTCGCATCGGAGGCACCCTGCGAGACGGTCTCTTGGACGTCGGGCAGAAGAGCCCCGACGGCGACGGCTCCGCCGGCGAGCAGCAGCACGAGGCCGATGACGAAGACGACGATGCGGTTCAGAGCGCGATTGGTGCTGTTCATGACCCGACCGTTCCTTTCTCGGACAGCTTGACCTTGTGACGCAGGGCCGGGCTGAAGTCGTAGGCGCCCAGTTCGTCACGGACGGCCTCGTCGATGCTGCGGACGTCGGTCTGACGGCCGGAGGTGCGGGTGACCTCGATCAGGGCGCTGCGCTTGCCCACGCTGACGCTGACCTGCGAGGGGTCCACGTCGCCGGCGTAGCTCGCGGTGCGGGCCAGCGAGCGGGCGATGACCCGGTCGTCGACCACGGCCACGGTGCGCTCGGCCTTCGCGCCACGACGGCCACGACGGCCCGGCGCGAGCGACACGACGATCAGGACGAGCCCGATCAGCGCGACGACGACCGCGACGGCGGTCAGCACGCCGACCGGAGCACTCGCGGCGTCCAGGGTCGAACCGACGAGGTCGGTCGGCGCCAGGAGCAGCGGAGCCGTCCCGACGGCGGCGAGGACCGCCTCGGTGCCGATCCACGCCAGGGCGACGATCAGCAGGACGGCGAGGGTGATGGCGATGCCGGCCCGCGACGAGTGCGTCTCACGGCGCACGATGCGCTTGTAGAGCGATGCGGTGCTCATGCGACGCGCTTCCTCTCTCGGATGTCGGCACCGGTGATCTGCAGGTCGACCTTGTCGATGCTCGACCCGGTCAGCTGCAGCACGCGGTCACGGATGGTGGACTGGGCCGCCGTGAGGCGGTCCAGCAGGGTGCCCGAACGACGTTCGGAGACGCCCAGGGGCGAGACCCGGATGGGGGTCTTGGCGATCACGCTCAGAGCGCCGTCGTGGTCGGCCAGCTCGACCGACACCTTCGACGCGGAGACCTCGAGGGCCTCCGCGGTGACGGCCGAGACGACCCGACGCACGGCACGTGACGTGATCTTGTTCCGGCCGTGGAGGGCCCGGTCGGCCGTCACCGCCGCGGTCACGACGACCGCCGCCCGCGGAGTGCGTCGGCGAGGCCGCGGACGTCGAGCTTGCCCTCGACGACACGGCCGACGCCGAACCCGATCGCCATGGCGATCGCGACGAACACGAAGGCCCAGAAGCCGAAGGCCAGGGCGGTCAGCGCCAGGACGGCGCCGACCAGCATGCCGGTGGTCGTGGCGGTCACTTGACGCGGCTGTCGTCGGCGTCGTCGTCGTTGTCCTCGGAGGGGATGTACACGTCGGAGACGGTGACGTTCACCTCGGTGACCTCCATGCCGACGACCTGCGAGATGGCGTCGGTGACGGACTTGCGCACGTCGTCGGCGACCTTCTGCAGTTCGACGGGGTACTCGGCGACGATGACGATGTCGGCGGCGACCTGCTTCTCGCCGACCTCGACCGAGACGCCCTGGCCGCGGTCCTGCTGGTTGATCACGTTGCGGATCGCGCCGATGGCACGGGCGGCACCGTTGCCCAGGTCGTGGACGCCGCGCACCTCGCGGGCCGCGATGCCGGCGACCTTCGAGACGACGCCCTCGGCGATGGTGTTCTTGCCGGCGGCGTGGGACTGCGTGGTCTTGGCAGCGGCGGTGCTGGTGGAGGGGGTCACGTTGCTCATGGTTGCTCCTTGCTCTGGACCGGTGGGACCGGTCGGTGTCGGGGTGCCCGTGAAGCGGGTCACATCATTCAGACGCATGGGGCACGGCAGGTGTCATGGTGGGTCAGCCAGCTTTCAGGGAACGATTCACCACCACTCACATTTCGGCCATCACGTCCCCCGATCCGGGCACGGGGTGGTAGTCAAGAGGCATGGCGCGGGCCGTCCGGTCCTCGTCGCCGGGGTCCCGCCGCGTCCCGTCCCGCCCCGTCCGATCGCAGGAGGTCGTCATCACCACCGACGACCCCCTCCTCGACGCTGCGGACGCGACGCTGGCCGTACGGGCCCGCGACGGCGACGTCCACGCCTACGAGGTCATCGCGCGCCGACACGGACCGCTGATGCGCGTGTACGCCGCGCGCCTCCTGGGCTCCGACCTCGAGTCGGACGACGTCGTGCAGGACGCCTTCATGACGGCCTGGCGACGCCTGGCCGACCTCGACGACCCGTCGCGGGTGCGCAACTGGCTGATGCGCATCGTCAGCAACAAGGCGGTCGACCGTCTGCGCGTGCGACGCGACCACGACGACGTCGACCGGCTCGAGGTGTCGGCCCCGCGCCACGAGACGCCCGAACGCGTGGTCGAGGCCCGGTTGCAGCTCGACGCCATGTGGTCGGCCCTCGACAAGCTCCCCCTCGACCAGCGACGGTGTTGGCTGTTGCGTGAGACCGCCGACTACTCGTACGCGGACATCGCCGAGGCCCTCGACCTGCCCGTCTCGACGGTCCGGGGCAAGATCGCGCGGGCCCGGGTGTTCCTCATGACCGAGATGGAGGCGTGGCGATGACGACCGACGACCGCTCCCCCCTCGACGTGCCCGAGGACGACGACACGGTGGACGGCATCCCCGCCGACCGCCTCGCGGACTACCTCGACGCCGGACGCACGCCCCGCGACCCGGCCATCGAGGGCTCGGCGGCCTGCCGCCTGTACCTGCAGTCGTTGGCCCGGGTGCACGACCTGTCCCGCGCCTCCCTCGAGCACGAGGCCCGCCGCGAGCCCGACCGGGACGGCGCCTGGATCGACGGCCTCCTCGACTCGATCCGTCGAGAGGTCGTCGGCGGCCGGGTGATCCCGATCGGCCACCCCGATCCCGCGGTCCGGTTGAGCGTCACCGAGGCCGCGGCGCGCGGGCTGGTGCGACGGGCGGGCGACGAGCAGTCCGGCGTCGTGCTCGGGTCGACGACCTTCGACGGCGACCTGACGACGGCGGGGGCCGACGTGGTCGTGCGGGTGACCGCGGCGGCCCGGTACGGACTCGACCTCGGCGCCGTCGCGGACGAGCTGCGCACCCGCATCACCGAGACGCTGACGCGGCACACCGGGCTGACCGTCGTCCGGGTCGACGTGCTCGTCGACGACGTCTTCGTGGCGAGAGAGGACGACCGATGAGCGACGACCTGCTCTCCCGTGACCTGACCGAGGTGCTGCGCGGCGTCGAGGGCGTGGTCGACGTGTTCGACGCGCACCCCGTCGTCGAGGGGGCGGTGCGGGCCGTCGCGGCCGGCCTCGACCTCGCGGGCTCGACCGGCCTCGTCGAGATCTCGCGGACGGCCGGTTCGGTGTCCGTCACCGCCCACGTGGCGACCGGACTCGACGTCCCGACGCCCGAGACGCTGGCCCGGGCGGCCGACGCGCTGCGGGGACGCCTGGCCGCCTCCGGCGTGACGGGCGACGTCGTGGTGTCGGTCTCGGCCCGTCTGGTCGACGCATCCCGCTGACCGCGGGACGACGAGGAGGCGCGGTGCCGGTCCGACCGACACCGCGCCTCCTGCGCGTCAGCGCTCTCTCGTGAGCCGCTGCGGGTGGTGCTGGTGCTGCTACTTGATGGCGGCGCGGATCTCGGCGGCGGCACCGGCGACGTCGTCGGCCGAGTAGATCGCGGCACCGGCGACGGCGACGACTGCTCCGGCGTCCTGGACCGAGCCGACCGTGGCGGCCTTGACGCCACCGGCGACCGAGAACGGCACGCCCGAGGCCTTGCCGGCCTCGAGCAGCTTCTCGAAGGTGAAGCCTTCTTCGGCCTGCTCGTCGAGCCCGGCGTGCATCTCGACGAACTCGGCGCCGAGCGCGACGACCTCCTTGGCACGGGCGGCCTTGTCGCCGACGCCGATGAGGTCGACGACGATGCCCTTGCCGTGGGCCTTGGCCGCCTTGACGGCACCAGCGATGGTGCTGTCACCGGCGACGCCGAGCACGGTCACCAGGTCGGCGCCGGCCTTGAACGCCTCGCCCGCCTCGAGCTCGCCCGCATCCATCGTCTTGAGGTCGGCGAAGACGATCTTGTCGGGGTGCGCCTCTTTGATCGCGGTGATGGCGCGGAAGCCCTCGGCCTTGATCAGTGGAGTGCCGAGCTCGATGATGTCGACGCTCGGCGCGGCGGCGGCGGCCAGCTCGAGGGCGGCGTCGGTGGTCAGGGTGTCCATGGCGAACTGCAGCTTCATGTGGTGCTCCTCGTGGGGGCGACGGGGCCCGATCGGGCCTCTGGTACGTCGTCGATCCCGTCGCCTTCGATCCTGGTCCGACGATGCTGTGAGAGCAGCCCCTCGACGGGGGCGTCCCACCCATCCGTTCGGGTAGGGAGGGTGGCGTCGGGTAGGCGGACGCCTAGGGTGGGCGCATGAGCCACACCGTGCACGACGTCCCCGGTCGGGCCGGTTCCGACACCCTGGCCCGGACCCTGGCGTCCGAGCACGCGCGGGCGACCGCCGACCTGGTCGACCGGCATGCGATGACGCTCGAGTCCGTGCTGGCCGCCCTGCGCTCACGACGCCTCGACGACCGGGCGGCACGGGCCGAGGCCATCGACGTCGCGGCGGGGGCCCTGGTCGCCCTCCGGACGGGGTCCGACCGCGACCGCGGGACCACCCTCGAACCGGTCGTCGGGGCCTTCGCGCGCCTCCGGTCCGACCTGCGGCCGCTCGTGCGCTTCGGCGACCTGGACGTCCAGTTCGTCGAGCCTCCGGCGACGGGTCGGGCCCTGCCGGGCGACGTCGCGCACGTGGCCCGGGCCGTCGTCCGGAACGCCGTGCTCACCTTCGTCGACGCGGGTGACGCACGTCGGGTGCGCATCCAGTGGGACTGCGACGGCCTGAACCTGCTGATCGCGATCCGTGACGACGGCGCGGGCGAGTTGACGGCACACGACGACGCGCTGCGGCCGATCACCGAGCAGGTCTCGGGGGTCGGGGGCGAGCTGACGGTGGCGTCGACCGTGGGGTGGGGCTCGGAGTTGACGGTGCGCCTTCCGCTCGACCCGCCGCCGTCGAACGAGCCGCGGGAGCTGGTCGCGGCCCTGAGCGAGCGGGAACGCGAGGTGCTGCACCGGGTCGCGGCCGGCGACCGGAACCGCGACATCGCGGCGGTGCTCGGCATCAGCGACAACACGGTGAAGTTCCACGTGTCGAACCTGTTGCGCAAGCTCGGGGCTCGCAGCCGCACCGAGCTCGCCGCCCTCGCCTCGTCCCCCTGACCCGGAGGCCGCACTCTGCCCACTCGGCCCACTCGACTGCCGGGTGCGGACGGCTGCGGCACCACGCGCCACGCCTCGCCGGGCGGCAGGCCTGAACGCGTGACGTGCTCATCTCGCCGACGGCGCGAAGAGCGGGTCGCGACGTCGAGCCCTCCTCGGCTGCGTCACTAAGCTGGAGTTGAGCGATCGGCGTTTTTGCCACCGGCTCAGGGGCCCGGGACACACATGCCCGTGATCGGGGAGGAGGTCGTCGTGGTGACCGGTCGGCCAGGCCTCAAACAAGTCGCCGCGGTGGCAGGCGTCTCCCACATGACCGTCTCGCGCGTCCTGAGCGGCCATCCCAACATCAGGGACTCCACTCGCGAGAAGGTGCTCAAGGCAGTCGACGAGCTGAACTACCGACCCAACGTCGCGGCTCGATCGCTCGTCACGCAGCGCACGGAGCGCATCGGCGTACTGGTCGAGAGCGGAACCGCGTTCGGTCCTTCGAGCACCCTGCGGGCCATCGAGCGGGCCGCGCGGTCGAGGGGCTATTCGGTGACGTCCGTCGCACTGCGAGACGAACAGGACATGACTCCGGTCGACGCCATCGAGCACTTGACGGGGCTGGGCATCGACGCCCTGTGCATCATCGCGCCGCGCTCCTCGTCCGTGGCGACCCTCCGCACCATCGAGATCGGGGTCCCGACACTGGTAGTGAAGTCCGAGGATGACCCGACCTTCCTCACGGTCTCGGTCGATCAACAAGCGGGCACGGCGGAGGCGGTCGACCACCTCGCTTCGCTGGGGCATCGTGACGTCCTGCACCTCTCGGGCCCTCTGGACTGGCTCGACGCTCGATCTCGTGAACGTGCTTTCCACGTGCGCGCCAAGTCCTGGGGGATGCGAGAACGCCCCATCGTGGTCGGTGACTGGACGCCCGACTCCGGCTACGAGTTCGCCGCGAGCCTGACCTCGGTCCCGGAGTTCACCGCGATGGTCGTCGCCAACGACGACATGGCCCTCGGCGTGATCCACGGTCTCGCCGAACGGGGGATCCGTGTTCCGCGAGACGTCAGCGTCATCGGCTTCGACGATCTGCCGAGCGCTCGCCACATGCTGCCTCCGCTGACGACGGTGCGGCAGGATTTCGACAAGCTGGGGACGACGGTCGCAGACGTGATCCACGCCCACATGCACGGCCAGGAGATCCCCCGGCGCACACGCATCGCGACCGAGCTGGTGGTTCGCGAGTCCACTGCACCGCCCCGCGCCTGATCGCCGTTGGGTGATCCGTAGTCAGCTGTCGCGTATCATCGGCGACACCTCGGCACGGCGGCCCCGATGCCGTGCCGCACACGATCCGAGGACGGCACGTGGATCTGCAGTCGATGGCGACTCCTGGTTCTCCCCACCGGACGGTGGAGATGGTCGGGATCGACGTCGTCTTCACCTCGGGCCCGGCTCTCACCGGCGCACGTCTGTGCCTGGCCCCGGGAGAGATCCACGGGCTGATGGGGCAGAACGGCGCGGGCAAGTCGACGCTGATCAAGACCCTCACGGGCATTCATCGTCCCGACGCCGGAATGGTCAAGGTGGACGGCGTCGAGCGCCGCTTCTCGGGGCCGACGGACGCACGATCGGCCGGCATCTCGGCAGTGTTCCAGGATGAGTGGCTCACGGACAACCTGAGCATCGGCGAGAACATGATGCTCGGGCACGAGGTCCGTGGCCGCTTCGGCATCTCCTGGTCGCGTACCCACCAGCGAGCAGCCGAGATGCTGAGAGAGCTCGGACTGGGAGACCTCGATCCGCGAGCATCCGTGCGCTCGCTGTCGCCGGCTCTCCGCCAGCTCGTCGCCATCGGTCGGGCGATGATCGACCGCCCTCGCGTCCTCGTGCTCGACGAACCGACCTCGAGTCTCGACCTCGACGACGTCGTCCGGCTCTTCGCAGTCCTGAAACGCCTGCGCGACAGCGGTGTGGCGATACTGTTCGTCTCGCACTTCCTGGAACAGGTCTTGGCCCTGAGCGACCGGATTACCGTGCTGCGCGACGGCAGCACGGTCGGCGAATACCCGGCGCACTCCATGGACCGGGCCGAGCTGATCGCCTCGATGCTCGGCGAAGACATCGAGGCGCTACGGCGGATCGGCGCGGACCGCCGCCAGCATCGCCGGCAGCCCGTCGGCCCGCCGATGTACCAGGCTCTCGGCCTCGGCCGTCGAGGAGCGGTCGCACCGACCGACTTGGAGCTGCATCGTGGCGAGATCGTCGGCTTCGCCGGGCTGCGAGGCTCCGGTCGCACCGAGATGGCCTCCCTGCTCAGCGGCGCTGATCGCTTCGATCGCGGACGCGTCCTGATCGACGGTGAGCCCACGCATGTTCCCGATCCCCGCTCGGGCATGCGGAATCGGATAGCGCACGCGAGCGAGAACCGCCACGAGGACGGAATCATCAGCGAGCTGTCGGTCCGCGAGAACATCGTGCTCGGCATCCAGGCGCTTCGTGGTTGGTCTCGACCCCTCTCGACCGCCGAGACCGACAGCCTCGTCCGTGCCTACGTCGACTCGCTCGACATCTCGCCGGCGGATCCCGGCCTCCTGGCCAAGTACCTCTCCGGCGGCAACCAGCAGAAGGTCGTGCTGGCACGGTGCCTGGCGACCAAGCCTCGACTCCTCGTGCTCGACGAGCCGACCAAGGGGATCGACGTGGCCTCGAAGGTCGACATCCAAGCCCACGTCGTGAGGCTCGCGGAGGACGGGGTCGCCATCGTGTACATCTCGTCCGACCTCGACGAAGTCGTCCGCCTCAGCGATCGGATCGTCGTGTTCAAGGACCGCGAGAAGATCGGCGAGGTCAGCAACGGCCCGTGGCTCACGGTCGACACGATCGTCGAGATGATCGCCGCCGACTCCTGAAGGAAAGCGACCGGCAGACCGCGTGGGCAAGATCGCTCGCGTTGACCCTCGTTTGGGTGTTACCGTGAACATCACTGACAGCCCTAGCCCTCCTCAGCAAAGACGCCGAACCAGGAGCACGTGTGATGAAGCCCTTCTTCCGACCGCTCGCCCTCGTGACAGCCGTGGCCCTCACGGCCCCTCTGGCGTTGGTGATGTCGTCAGCATCCGCCACCGCAGCGCAGTCCGACGCCTCGGCAGACGCGGTCGGCGGGTCAGACGAGATCCTCCGCTACACCTTCGACTCCGATGCCGGGACATCCGTCCTCGACAGTTCGGGAAACGGTCGGAACGGGGAGCTCGTCGCCGGCGGTACGTGGAACGACGGTGCTCTGCAGCTCGACGGCGACGACGACTTCGTCAGGCTCCCGGACGACCTGCTCGCCGATGTCACCGACATCACCGTCGAGGCCGACGTCTGGATCGATCCCGCCCAGGCTTCCCCCTACTTCCTCTACGGGCTGGGCAACACGACGGCCGGAGCAGGCGACGGCTACCTCTTCACCTCCGGAGACGACTACCGCACCAGCCTGACCACCGGCAACTGGACCACAGAGCAGACGGTGTCGCAGAGTGCAGCAGTGCCGCGCGGCACCTGGGCGCACCTGGCGTACACGCTCGCCGGAACGACCGCCACCCTCTACCTCGACGGGGTGAAGGTTGGCAGCTCGACCGTGACCATCGATCCGAAGGACATCGGAGCCGGCAGGACGACGGCCAACTACATCGGCCGTTCGAACTACGACGCCGACAATCGCTTCCGAGGCCAGATCCGGGAATTCGCGATCTACGACCGAGCTCTGAGCCCGGCCGAGGTGCTCTCCGCCTCCGGGAACACGACGACCCTGTCCGACGTGACGATCGGCGGAGACGTCCTCAAGACCGCGCCGATCATCGACTCGGTCGATCGGGTCGTCACCTTCCCGGTGAAGCCGGGTGTTGCGCTGACCTCCCTCGCTCCCACCTACACGACTGCAGCCGGCGTCGTCGCCAGCCCCGCCTCCGGGACCGTGCGCGATCTGTCCTCGCCTCAGCGGGTGGTGCTGACGCCGCTCGACGGCGGCTCGCCGACCACCTGGACGCTGAAGGCGATCTCGATGGGGAGCCCCGCCATCCCCGGCCTCTACGCCGACCCCAACATCGCGGTCTTCGGAGACACTTACTACGTCTACGCCACGACCGACGGCGTCCCCGGCTGGGGCGGCAACCAGTTCTGGGTCTGGTCGTCGAAGGACCTCGTGGACTGGACCCGCTCGGACCAACCGATCCTGACCCTCGACGGTGCGAACGGGAACGTCCCCTGGGCGGTCGGCAACGCCTGGGCACCGACGATCTCGGAGAAGGACGGCAAGTACTACTTCTACTTCTCCGGCCACAACGCCGCGCTGGACCGCAAGACGATCGGAGTCGCCGTCGCCGACAGCCCGACAGGCCCCTTCGCCGCACAGCCGACGGCCATGATCACGAACGGCGAGGCCGTCAACTCCGGGCAGGCCATCGATCCAGCCGCGTTCACCGACCCGGCGAC
Source organism: Frigoribacterium sp. 9N (assembly GCF_902506305.1). Lineage (NCBI taxonomy): Bacteria > Bacillati > Actinomycetota > Actinomycetes > Micrococcales > Microbacteriaceae > Frigoribacterium > Frigoribacterium sp. 9N. The sequence goes on along the minus strand of NZ_LR733392.1, from coordinate 171,783 downwards.
GGGCAAGAGCTACCTCTTCTGGGGCAACGGAGTTCCCGTCTACGCCGAGCTCGCCGACGACATGATCTCGGTCAAGGCAGACACCATCAAGCGGATCGACGGCCTGACCGACTTCCGTGAGGGCGCCTTCGTCAACGTGCGCAACGGGCTCTACCACCTGACGTATTCGATAGACGACACGGGGTCCGAGAACTACAAGGTCGGGTACGCCACCGCGACGAGCATCGACGGACCCTGGACCTACCGCGGTGTGGTCCTCGAGAAGGACCCTGCCCTGGGCATCCTCGCCACGGGCCACGACTCGATCGTCAACGTGCCGGGCACCGACGACTGGTACATCGCCTACCATCGCTTCGCCTTCTCCGGCGGCGACGGCACTCACCGTGAGACGACCATCGACCGGGTCACGTTCTCTCCGACGACCGGCCTCATGGAGAAGGTGCGACCGACGCTCGAGGGCGCCAGCGCTCAGGAGGTCGTCGACGTGGCCGTGCCCGCGGTCACCGTCACCGCCTCGAGCAGGACTCGCTGCGTGCAGGGCAAGGTCGTCCTCTCGGTGGCCGTCACCAACCCGAACGCCTTCGCGATCAAGGTCGTCATCACCTCGGCCTACGGCGTCAAGACCATCGACGAGATCGGCGCCGGGAAGAGCGCCACACATGCGTTCACCACCCGCGACGCGAGCGTCGCCAGCGGACAGGTGAGCGTGTCCGCCACGGCATTCGTCGCCGGCAAGCCCGCAACGACGAGCGCTGTCGCCCCCTATCCCGCTGCTAGCTGCCGCTGACCCCCGTCCCACCCTCAACACCCCACCGCGTCGGCGATGCTGCCCACGCAGAACGGAGACACCCGAGATGAACACCCGCTCCCTCCTCGCCCGCGGAGCCGCAGGCCTGACCGGAGGCCTGCTCCTCCTCGGCGTCGCCAGCACGGCGGCCGCCGCAGAACCTGAGATCGGCACCGACGACGTCGACGTCACCGTCGACATCGCACCCCTCAGCGGAGGAGGCGCTCTCGCCATGTCCGTGGCCGGCACCTCGTCCGCACTGGCCGAGAACGGCTCGACCGGCGTGATCCGCCAGTTCACCGGGACCCTGCCCACCGTCACCGTGACCGACACCCGCGATCCCGCCGACATCCCCGCGGACGCCGGCTGGTACGTCCTGGGGACCGCGACCGACTTCGTCTCCTCGGACGGCCTGAGCACGATCGGCGCGGAGAACCTCGGCTGGGCTCCGAACCTCATCGACGGAGGCGACAGCGGCCTCGTCGCTGAGGGCGACGTCGTCGACACCGCGATCGATGGTGGTCCCGACGGCGTGGGCCTCGTCGACCAGGAGCTCCTGGCGATCACGGACAACTCCGCCGGCATCGCGGGCGAGGGGTCGTGGACCGCGGACGCGGCGCTGACCCTGAAGACGCCGACCACCGTCGACGCCGGCGACTACAGCTCCACGATCACGCTCTCCCTGTTCGAGTAACTTCCGCGAGGCACACCCCTCATCCCTCGACAGCCGTGAGCGGCCGGGCACCTCGTGCCCGGCCGCTCCGTGCGTCCTGCTCAAGATCCAGAGGTTTCCATGACCGGTCCACGCCCATCCTCTTCCGGCGGGCGCCTTCCGGCGACGCGCCTCCACACGCTCTCCCGGTTCGTCCTCGTCGGGCTCGTCACCGGGGGGTTCGTCGCGGCGGCCGCTCCGGCCGCGTCAGCCGCGTCAGCCCCCCAGGGAGTGACGTGGGCAGTGAGCCCCGCGACCGACGGCGCTCCGGACGAGCGATCCTGGGTCGAACTCGACCTCGGCCCCGGTGCCACCGCCTCCGACGAAGCTGCCGTGCGCAATTTCAGCGACGAGACCGTGACGTTCCGCATCGACGCGGCGGACGGCTACTTCACGGACGAGGGCCACTTCTCCATGCTCCCCTCGGACAGGCCGTCGACGGACGCCGGCACGTGGATCTCCGCTCCCGAGACGGTCACCGTCGAGCCCGGAGCAACGGGCATCGTCCCGTTCACGGTCTCGGTGCCCTCGAATGCCGAGCCCGGAGACCACGCGGCCGGCATAGCAGCGTCCCTGGTGTCGGTCGGCTCCGGCGCCGGTGGCGCGTCCGTCGGGGTCGAGAGCCGCATCGGCTTCCGCGTGATGACCAGGGTGACCGGCGACGTCGTCCCGGGTGTCGCCGTCGACGGCATGCGGGTCGACTACCAGATGTCGTGGAACCCCTTCGCCGCCGGGTCGCTGACCGTCGAGGCCGACATCGTCAACACCGGCAACGTCCGCCTCGTCCTCGACGGGACAGTCCGCGCACAGGGATCGTCCGCGCCGATCGTTGCCGAGGACGCCGCACGACAGGAACTGCTGCCGGGCGACCGCAGGGCGGTGTCGATCCCGCTCAGGGGCGTCTGGCCCCTCGTCGTCGCGAGCGCCGAGCTGGAGGTCGCCCCCACGGTCGTCGCACCGGACGGAGGGGCGGCCGTCGATCTGGAGCCGGTCACCGCCACGGCGACGGCCGCCGCAGTTCCGTGGTCGCAACTGCTCGTGGTGCTCGGAACGGCACTCGTTCTCTCGGCGCTCCTCGCGGGCCGGTCACGCTCGCGCAGCCGTGTCGCCGCGCTCGTGCGGCAGGCCAAGGAGGAAGGCCTTCGGGAGGGTGCCGCCGGCGGGGGCACGGATGGCGGGAGCGCGAACGCGAACGATCGCTGAGCAGCTCGCCGAGTGCATGAGCGCGAACGACGAGAGCCGCCCCTTCGGGGCGGCTCTCGCGTATCTCGTGGAGCTCAGTGTCCTGGGGCTCAGGGAACGAGCCGGAAGGTGGCGTCTCCGTACTCGGCACTGGACACCGGGTCGATCCTCAAGGAGAAGTCCCTGTGTCGCAGGTACCTGGTGGGGTAGTTGTAGCTCTGGAACGAGGACCAAGACGAGTCCGAGAGGCCGGCGACCTTCCTGAACGTCGCGTCAGCGGCGAAGCCGGCGCTGCCGTCGTTGGCGTTCAGGACGACAGAGAAGTTCGAGTGCCTGAGGTACTGGCCGGGGAAGTTGACCGACTCGAAGGAGACGGCGTTCGCGTCGGCCAGACCGGGGACGATCTTCCACTGCGAGTCCTGCTGGAGGTCGAAGGGGAAGGCATCGATGCGTGCTGCCCCGCCTTGGTGGCGTACGTAACGGTCAGGGAAGTTGGACGACTTGAGTCGCGTCGAGCTGCTCAGGCCGTACTTGCCGGTCAATCCGGTGTACTCGGAGGACGTGATGGGCTGGATGCTGTTGTGCTTGGACCCGATCGGGGCCGTGAAGTTCCGCTGGCTGAGCGGCGTCCACGATCCAGTCGTGACGCTTCCCTGCCAAACGTTGAACTTGTTGTTCGGGCAGTAGTTGTCGCCCCAGAGCCACCACGAGTTGGGGTCTGACAGAGATCGCACGACGGTGGGTGCCTCGACGCAGCCACCCTGGTACAGGCCGGTCGTGTAAGGGGTGAACGAGCCCGGCGTGAGGGACGACGAGCGGGCGCCCATGAGGCCCGTCTGGTTCGGGGCAGGGGAACGGTAGTAGAGGTAGTTCACCCCGTTGATGTCGGTCTGCACGTCGGAGTCGATGACACCGCCCTGGCCGTTGTTGTCGAAGAACGTCACGGGTGCCGTGGTCGTCACGAAATCAGACGTGTAGACGACGAGGATCGTGCCGAACGGGCCACCCGTAGGACTCGCGCTGAAGGTGATGCCGTACTTGGCACGCGTCGGGTCCCAGAAGATCGCGGGTGCCCAGGTGAACGAGTTGGGGTTCGCGCTGTTGATGTTGAGCAGCCGGTCGCTCGACCAGTTGACCAGGTCAGGCGAGGTCCAGATGTGGATGGAGGGGTTGGCTGCCCCGAAGTTCTCGTTCTTGAGGTCCGTCGCCGTCATCACCCAGCTGCCGTCCTGCAGCCGGAAGAGGAACGGGTCGCGGATGCCCTTCGTCCCGAGCGTCGGGACGAGGATCGGGGCGTTGTCGTTGAGGGCCGTCCACTCCAGCGCGTCCTTGCTCACGGCGAGGTGGACGTTGTTGGAGTTGCCGGACCCGTTGGGGCTCTCCTTGAAGTACGCCATGACGTAGGCGCTGTTGGCCGTCGCTGCTTCTGCGGGGGCTGACGGTGGCAACGCCACGACAAAGGCACCGATCATGGCGACCGTCGCGGCGATGGTCGCCAGACGGCGCCGCCACGAGCTGCGGCCGGGGCCGGCTAGGGAGTTCGATCTTGTTGACATGGTTCGCTTTCTAGGGTGGGTCAGTGGGGTCGATCGGGGGTGAGGACGTCTGACGTCGCCGTGTGGGAATGTGCGGAGAGTGCCTCCTGAGACGTGAGCGGGTGTGTCACGGCGGCGGCGTGTGCTGTGCCGAGGCCGACTTCTAGGTGATCGTGAAGGCGTTGCCGTTGATGATCAGGACGTCGTCGTCGGACCCGGAGCTCCCGTCGACGAGATCCCTGTCGAGTTCTCCGCTCAGACGCGACAGACGACCGCCGATCGGCCCGCCTGCGCCCTCCCCGCTCATCCGCAGCTGCGCGACGCGTACGCCACGCTCTCCTGCGAGGTGCCCGTGGCGGACGTCGCGGTGATGGCGACCGATCCCGACGTGACGGACGCTGCCCGCGTCGTCGTGGCAGTCGTGCCCGACGCTCCCGGAGCGACTCCCTTCACGGTCTTCGACCCGAAGGAAGTCGCGGTGGTGACGTCGATGGCCGAGGGGCCCGAGTTCTTGACCACGGTGGTGAGGACGACCTTGCCGCTGATGCACCGTGTCGTCGCGACGGCGCTCACGACGGGTCGCGACAGGACGGTCACCGTGGTCGTCACCGCACGGTTGGCGGGCGCCACCTCCTCGTCGCGCGTCACGTCGAGCACAGGGCGGCCGTCGGCGGCGTAGTGGATGCGGACGAGCCGGGTGTCCCTGCCGTCTCCCCCGACCCCGTTGCCCCACGTGTGGTAGACGAACACGTCGTTGCCGTCCTCGTCGCGTGTGACGGCCCCGTGGCCGGGTCCTTGCTCGTACGTGCGGTAGTCGACGACTCCGTCCGGCATGGGGACGCTCGCCAACAGCGGAGCGTCGTACTTGGTCCAGCTGGCGATGTCGGTCAGGTCGCTGCCCTCCTTCGCCCAGGCACCGCCGACGATGTACTTCGGGCTGACGCCGCTGCTGGAGTAGACGAGCGTGATTTTCCCGTCGCGCTGGATCGCGAACGCCCCCTCTGACAGGTGGTCCTCGAACGAGAGCGACGCGACGATGATCGGTGTCGGCTCACCGATGACCCGAGTCGGATCGCCCGGATCGACCTTCGCGATCCAGGTCGCCGGGTCGCTGGCGCCTCCGTCGACGTAGCGCTGGGACCACGCGTAGTAGGCGGTTCCGCCGGACTCGAAGTAGGTCATGTCCAGGCTGATGTTGCGCCCCGTGCCGGTGCGTCCGAGGGCGCTCGAGTCGCCCTTCAGGACTGCGCGGGGCGCCGACCAGTCAGCCGGCTCAGCAGGGTCTCCCCCGTCGCGCAGCTGCATGATGTGGGCCTGCACCGTGTACCACGCGGCGTCCTGGTTCGACTGGTCGTTCCCCGGGTTGAAGCACGGGGCGAACAGGATGGACAGCTTGCCGCCGATCTCGTGGATCTCGGGGGCCCAGTAGCAGCCCGCGATCACCTTCCCCTCGGCAGTGCGGTCCATCCGCGTCGTGCGGTTGAGCAGGTCGACCTCCCTGGCACGCCCGCCGTCGTCGTCGCTGAGCTGGTCGATGCTGTCGGCCACCCGGATGGGGAGGTGCTCGGAGGCGATGTTGTCGTTGCCCGTGTCGTCGGTGGCCGTGAAGAGGTACTGCGTCTTCCCGCCGCGCTCGTACCGGTAGATGGTCGGGTCGGCGCGGTTGTAGGCGAACGGCTCGTCGTACTGCCGCTGGCGGACGGTGCCCGAGAGGTCGTACGTCCCCGGGCCCTTCGTGCCGATGTCCGCGAGCTGCTGAGGGTCCCAGTCGACGCCGAGGCTGCCGGTGGAGCCGTCGGCGTAGGACAGGCTGGCCTTCGCCTCCGTGAGGGCGGTCACGTCCCCTTGCTCGATCGTCTGCGGCGCGACGGACGATCCGGTGTTGACCGTGCGGCCGAGGGCTTTCGTCAGCGCGTCGGCGGTCGAGGCGGAGACAGCCAGCGCACCGCCAGGGACCGCGTCGGCGACACGGCCGGCGAATGCGGACAGGTCGGCGGTCGCCACCGTCGCGGGGCTCCCGCCGAGGACCGGTCCGCGGTTCCCGTCGGTCACGACGACGCTCCGGCGGCCGCCGTCCTTCGGCGAGAAGGCCTCCGTCCGGAGCTCGGTGCGGGCGAGATCCGTGACGGTCGCGTACTTGGCGGCCCCCGCCGCATCCGTCCACGAGACCAGGTACTGCTCCTGGTCGCTGTCGTAGACGGCGCGGGGCGAGACGACGCCTCCTGTGGTCCCGAGGTCGACGAAGCCGAGCTCGGTGAAGTCGGTCGCGGTGCCGTCGGTGGCCTTGAAGACCAGAGCGCTGGAGGTCTCGGTGCCGTCAGGTCCGCCTCCTTCACGGACGCGGGTGGCGAGCACCCCCACGGTCCCGTCGGCGAAGGTGAACAGCGACGGAGCCGCGACGGCCCGGTGATCGACCTTGTCGGTCCCCACGAAGACGCCCTCGGCGAAGAGGACACCGCCGTTGCCGGCGAGGGGTGCCGCTGTGTCGACGGACGAACCGAGGGCCAGGTGCATGCTGCGGGCGACCGTGTCCTGGTTGGCCTTCAGCTCGCCGGTGGGGGTCCGAGTGTAGGCGACGACGGTCTTCCCGGTGGTGGCGCTGAGGACGGTGGTGCGGAAGGTCTTCGTCAGCGTGGTGCCGCCGACCGCCACGGAGGCGGTGAGCCGGATCGCCTGGTCGGATGCCGTGTCGTTGACGAGGCGTCCCCCTGACAGGCCGGTGCCGTCGGCGCTCCACGACACGGCGTACCCGGCGATCGTGGGCAACGTGGTGCCGGACGCGACGGTGGGGGGAACGACCAGGGCGGTGCGCAGGCGTCCTATCGCGTCGGCCTCGGTGTCGGCCGCGACGGTCACGGAGCGCGCGGCGCCGGTCGCGGCGGAGCCCGCGAAGCTCGCGCTCGGCGTGAGGGTGACCGCGGCGTTCGCCGTTCCGGGTGCTGGTCGCCGCACGGTCCCGTCGGCGCCGATCACCGAAGGGTCGCTGCTCGACCAGGTCAGGAGGGAGCCTCCCGCGCCGCGGGTCGGGAGGGCGATGTCGCCGGTGACGGGCTGCGTGGCCGAGAACGTCGCCGCAGCGGCGTCCGAGCCCGCGATGACGGAGGCGGCGGGAGCTGCGTCCTCACGCACCTGCTCCTGCGACAGGGCCGTGGAGTACACGTGCACGTCGTCCATCGCACCCGCGAAGAGGGGGTCGGGACCGTAGAGCGACTTGCCCAGCAGTCCGGACGCGGTCGAGGTGCCGATCGTCGTCGCGCCGGTCGCGGAGGTCGGGGTCGTCTGCGCGAGCCGACCGTCGACGTAGGTCGACACGCTGACTCCGCTGCGGAGCACGACGGCGACGTGGGTCCAGCGGCCGGACGCCGCGGGGCCGGTGTCCGCCGCGCGCTGCTCGGAGCCGTTCTTCACCGCGCCGATGAGGTTCCCGCCGCACTGCGGGGTGGCGAAGAGATACCGCTCGGTCGACTGCCCGAGGGCGTACGCCCAGCTGCAGCTCTGGCTGCCGTCCCATCGCAGCCAGGCTGACATGGTGAGGTCGGCTGTCGACGTCGAGGTCAGTCCAGGCGCGATCTCGGCGAATGCAGCAGAGCTCCCGGCGACGCCTCCGGGGAGACGGAGGGCGCGATCGTTCCCGCCTCGCGGACCCACGACCGTCGTGGCGCCGGTCCCGCGCACCGTGGCGGATCGGTTCCCCACCGAGTCGGCGAAGGCCGTCCCCGCGGTGACGGGGGCGCCCGCGGCGCTCGTCGAGGCGAAGTCGTAGGAGAGGATCGGGCCGGGTGCGGCGGCCTGCGCGGGTGCGCCGCTGAGCGCAGCGCTCCCCGCCGTCAAGGTCGCGGCCACCATCAGTGCCGTAGTGCGTCGGAACTGCATCGTTCGTCAACTTCCGTGAGAGGTGCATCCGGGGAGCGCGGGCCGTTCGGTCCGCGCTCCCCGCTGGGCGGGAAACTCAGGCTCCCGGGTGCAGGAGGTCCGGGAGGGGAGAGCGGCTGCCTCCCTGGACCCGTGCTAGCGGCAGACGATCGCCGCGTAGGGCGCCGTCACCGTCCGGGAACCGGACGCAGCCTTGGACGTGACGCTGAGCTCACCTGCCGCGATGGAGGCAGAGCGGGTGCTGAACGCCGCGGAGACGGTCTTCCCGGGGGCGACGCCCGTGAACGTCCTGCTCCCCCACGGCGAGGACATCGTCAGCTCGACGGTCGAGTCGCTGGCGTTGCTGCCGGTCCCCGTCACCGTGGCCTTGCCGGCGACGCAGCGGCTGGAGGCCGAAGCCTGGACGGCCGGTCCAGGAGGCGCCGTCGCCGTGATCGTCGCGACCGCGGTGGTCGCTGCCGAGTTGGCGAGCTGTCCGCGCACCTGGACGGTGTCGCCGGCCTTCTTCAGCGAGCTGAGGTCCGCGGTCTCCCAGGTCACGGCCACGGTCTCCCGGTGGCCGTCCTTGAAGGACGCCGCCACCGTCGCGGGGAGCGACACTGCGCTCGATCCGGCCTGCACCGTCCGTGCCACCGGGTCCACGGAGGTGACCAGGAGCGACGGGTTCCACTTGGCGGCGAGCGCGTCGCGCTCCTTGGCGGTGATCGAGACGACGGACCCGTGACGGGGCGAGGCCGGCAGCGAGAAGCTGCTGGGGATCGTCCACCGGATGTCGCCCTCGAGCGAGTTGGTGCCCAGCGGGATGTAGCCGCGTCCGCCGTAGTTGTCGGTCCAGAGGAAGTACTTGAACCCCGCCCGGTCGCCCTCGTTGGTCTTGAAGATCTCCGGACCCTCGACCTCGGGCGTTCCGGCGTCGCGGCCGATGCAGGTGTCGATCAAGCTCCACGCCCCGGAGGCCGTGGTGGCACGCAGGTCGGTGGACTTCTGTCCGATGATGTCGGGCGAGGGGCAGCCGGTGGTCTGGGTCGCCTTCGTGAAGCGGTAGTAGGTGTCGCCGTCCTTGAGCATCGTGGCGTCGATCAGCCCGTTGCTCTTGTTGAGCGAGGGGACGTCGGCGGCCTTGAACCACACCTCCGGAGTCGTGAAGTCACGGAAGTCGCGGGTGGTGGAGGTGAGGATCTGCGGTCCGTTGCCGTCCTCCACGTTTCGCGTGCTGTCCGTGAAGAGAGCCGAGGTCCAGTAGACGACGTAGGCGTCGATGGTGGGGTCGTAGGTGGCTTCCGGCGCCCAGGTCATGCCCGCGTTGGGCAGGTTGACCTCGACGTGACGCTGCTGGCCCCAGTTGACGAGGTCGGTGGACTCCCAGATCTCGAGGTGGCGGCTGCCGCGGTTGGTCGATCCGCCGAAGCCGGTGGTGCCGACGGAGAGGTCGGTGGCCATCAGGAAGAACCTGTCGCCCTCCTTCGAGCGGAAGATGAACGGGTCGCGCAGACCCTTCGTGCCCAGGGTCGAGGTGAGGATCGGCTGCGCGTCGTTCAGGTTCTTCCACTGCAGCGAGTCGTTGCCGTCCGAGGTGGCGAAGCGGATCTTCTCGCCCTCGACGCTGTCACCGGTGAAGTAGGCGAACAAGTAGGCGTCGAGGTCGCTCGCGGCGACGGGGGCCGCGGCTGGCACGGTGCGCGTGAGCGTCCGCACGACGGGCGAGGCTCCCGGCACGGTCACCGTGGCGGTGAGGGTGACGGTCGTGTCGGCGGAGGGACGCGTGAGCGATCCCTTGGCGACCAGGTCGGGCGCCGTTCCCTTGTCGCCTGAAGTGATGACCGCCTCGTTCGACGAGGTCCAGCTGACGGCCGCGCCCGAGCTGCCGGGCCGCGAGGCCGTGGCTGCGACGTCGGCTCCGGTCGAGGGCAGGTCCAGGCTGCCGCGTACAGGTCCGGCGAGTGCGGGATCTGCGCTGATGGCGTCGGCCACGGCCCGAGCGAGCTCGGACTCGGCGGTCTCGCCCGCGGCGTAGGCGGGAACGGTGACGGTGATCGGACGGCCGACGGCGGAGATGCCGCCGTGGACGGCGGTGGGGGTCAACGTCACGGTCGCGTCCGGGTTGCCCGAGGCAGGTCGGGTCACGGCGCCGGTGGGGCTGACCGTGCCCGGGGCGCTCGACGCCCAGGTGACCACGGAGCCGGCGGCGCCGGACGTGGGGAGGGTGAGGTCGGAGGTGACGGCGGAGGTGTCGCCGAGCGAGACGGTGGCGTCCTGGTTCGCGAGCACGGCGTGCACGCTGGCAGCGCTCTGCTGCACCTGGCCTGCGGTCAGCGCGGAGGTCCAGACCTGCATGTCGTCGATGGCACCGGCCCAGTAGGCGTCCGCGCCGTAGAACGACTTGCCGAGGAAGCCCGAGGAGGTGGAGGTGCCGATCGCGGACGCGGCGGTTGAGGAGGTGCTGCCCTGGCCCACGAGAGCACCGTCGAAGTAGGTCGAGACGGACTGGCCGCCCTTGACCACGACCGCCATGTGCACCCAGCGGTTCGCGGCGACGGCGGTGTTCCCTGCGCCCCGCACCTCGGAGCCGTTCTTGACCGCGCCGAAGCCGGCCGGACCGCACTTGGTGGTCGCGAGGACGTGGGAGTCGACGCTGGAGCCGAGGGTGAAGGGCCAGGTGCAGTCCGGAGCGCCGCTCCAGCGCAGCCAGGCGGACATCGTGACGTCCTGGGTGCCGGCCGGGATGAGGCCGGGCGCGATCCGGACGTGCGGGGCAGCGGACGTGCTCGACCCGCCCGGGAGCGAGAGCGCGCGGTCGCCGGAGGCACCGGAGGCACCGGCGACGCTCGTCGCGCCGGAGTCGACCAGCGTCCCGGGGTGGTCGCCCGCCGCTGAGTCCGCGATGACCGCACCGTTGCCGGGGGTCGAGCCGATGGCGTCGAAGGAATACTGCAAGACGGGCGCGGGGACGCTCTCCGCCGCTCCGGCGACTCCGATCGGCGCCAGTGCACCGCCGAGCGACACGGCGGCGAGAGTCAGCGCGAGGCCCGCGCGAGGAAGGCGTGAGCGTCGGGTGCGCTCGTGCGTGAGAGATCGTGACATGAGGAGTCCTTCGCATGGTGGGACGGCGGGGAGGAAAGGCCGATCGGCCGTCTGCTTCTCGCACAGGGCGAGCAGGAGCGGAGCGTCGGTGGGGAGGCACGGCGGACAGCGATGCAGGACGGCGAGGTAGCGCGCGCTGCTCGCTCGGCTCGGGCTGAGCAGCCCCGGGTGGGGGCGGCGATCGCGAACGGTCAGCCCGTGGATTCGTCAGCGGAGTGCGGACGGGCAGCTGCCGGCAGGCAGCGACGGTGACCTGGGGACGAGGCCTGGCGGCCTCGTCGGGGAAGGGTTGGCGACGTCGTCATCGACGTTCCTCTCAGGCTCTTCTTCGAGCCGATCGATCGGGGCGAGTCGGCTGGATCGTGTCCTGCGCGGCCTCTGAATGGTCAGGGTATCCGTTTTTGTTACCGTGAACAACCGTGAGGGCTCATCGTGCGCGATTCGGACAGACAGCACTCCGGACCCGGCCCGAGCGCGACCGAGCCGACCTTCGGCCGCCCCGCCCCGCCCCCTCCTGCTTCAGCCGCAGCGTGCGGCGGGGTACGACGCGGTGACCGGCGTGCTCGCACCTCCGGCGACGGCTGTCCCGGTCAGCGTCCCCTCGGCGATCGCGCCTGACCGGGTGGTGATCGCGAGTGTGGTCGTCTTCTGCGCACCGACGCTCTGCGTCCGCTCGCCCCAGGGGGTCGCCCAGGTGACGACCGCGGCCGCTCCGGAGTTCTTGGTCACGATCGTGACGACGGCCTTCCCCGCGATGCACCTCGTCGTGGCCGCGGAGGTCACGGCCGAGGCCGTGGCGCGGACGACCACCGTGGCCGTGACGGTCCGATTGCTCGGAGCCACCTCCTGGTCCTTCGTCAACGACAGGTCGAGGGTGCCGTTGGCGCGGACGTTGACGCCCTTGAACCAGGTGTTCCGGTCGGAGTCGAAGAGGCCGCCGACGTTCTGCGGATCCGTCCCCAGGTGAGGATCTTCGTACGGACGGGCATGGTAGGCGAGGACGAGATTGCCCGATTCGTCCTTCGCGAACGAGTTGTGCCCCGTACCGGCCTGCTGCCTCGTGTAGTAGCGGGTCTCGTCCGCCCCGAGACGGCCCGTCGAGGTGTCGTTGGTGTCCAGCACGGGGAAGCTGGTCTGCCTCCAGCTCGCCGGATCTTGGAGGTCAGCGTCGGCAGTCGTCGTCAGGAGGCCCAAGCTGTAGTACTTGTCGACCGTGCCGCCGGAGTAGGTGATCGAGATGGCATTTCCCTGCTGCACCATGAACGGGGCCTCGACGACCCCTTGGTCGCTTCCCTCGGACGTGTCACTGGGCGTCGGAGACCGCTTGCCGATCTCCCACGGCTGGGACTCGCCGTAGACGCGCCGGAGTTCGCCGTCGACGAGCGGGACGGTGCCCTTCGGCCCCGCCACGGCCTTCCCCACGAGGATCTGGCCGCCGGAGGGCATGATCCAGTAGCCCTGCTGCTTGCCTGCCTCCGTGCGCTCGAAGTAGCTGACGTCGAATGCGGCGCCGTCGAGGACGACGGGCTCGCCCCACTTCGTCTGGTCCAGGAATCCACCCGCCGCGATGGAGGCGTCCGTGCCCGTGTACGGGATCAGGACGGTGTTGTCGCACCACCCGCCGACCGGCGCGTAGCCCTTGTTCATGCCTGCGACGATCCACCACGTGCCGTTGATCTTGTGGAACTCCTGCGCCCAGATGTAGCCGCCCCAGCCGTAGAAGGTGTTCGGGTACTGCGCTTCCTTGCCGGGCGTGCCCTCGTCGGGGTCGATGACGATCTGCTCCGGGGCGTCCTGGAGCCCCGCGAGCGTCGTCGCTCGCTTGAGGCCGATCTTGCGGTAGCTCGAGCTCTCCTCGATCGGCCCCAGGGAGGGCTGTCCGTAGTGCGACCCGGTGAGGTAGTAGTAGCCGTCGTCAGGATTGTGGAACACGTACGGATCGGCGCGTGCGTCGCTGACCATCTCCTCGGGGTCCTGCTGGAGCATCCCCGACACCTGGTAGCTGCCCGGCTTGGTGGTGTCCACGCCGGTGAGGTCGTCCTGCCAGTCGACGTTGAGGCTCTTCGTCGACCCGTCGTTGTAGGTCAGGGCAGCCTGCTTGGGCAGAGCGGCGGCGACCCCATCGGCGCCGGCACCCTGGGCGACGGCGGCGTCGATCTTCTCGACGCCCGTGTTCTGGAGGTCGACGTAGTTCTCGTAGAAGGTGTCGAACTCCGCGGTGGACATCACGTCGTCGCTCGCTTGGCTCTGGGTGACCCATGACGGCAACCCCGCACCCTGAACGCCGAGGACGCGGACGTCTGCGGCGGACGTGACACCGAGAGGCGTGGTCGTGGTGAGGTCCGCGACGACCGTCACCCGCCCCTCCCCGGTGAGAAGGTCCGTCCAGAACACCTTGTACTTCTGAGCGGCGGAGTCGAACACGATGCGGGGGTCGGTGACGACCGCGCCGGTGGCGATCCTCACGGCCCGCTGCTGGGCGAAGGTCCGCCCGTCGGGCGAGGTCCACACGTAGATGAAGTCCGTGGCGTTGTTCTGCGACGACACGGCCCCGAGTGCACCGTCCGCGAAACGGAAGAGACCGGGTGAACCCACCTGGGCGTTCGGCTTCGATGCCTGGTCGCCATCGTTGCCGACGTACAGGATCGCCTGTGAGCGGTTCAGCGGCTCCCAGCTGGTGCTGCCGGTCGGCAAGGCCGCGGCGTACAACGCGTCGGCACGGCGGTCGTCGTCGTAGGCCAGCGGGTCGTCCTTCCTCCCGTCGGTGGTCGTCACGGTCTTGACGTAGGTCGCGACGCGCCCTCCAGGGGCCGCGATGCGACTGTCCCAGCGGAAGGTCTGGGGGGCGCCTTCGACGGTGGCGGTGAGCGTCACCGCGACCGATCCGGACCCGAGGCCGCTGGTGTCGATCGTCCCGTCCGATCGCACACGGCTCGCACCGGCTCCGGTGGCGGTCCAGGTGACCTGATCGCCGAGGACTCGACCCGGAAGATCGCCGAGCACGATGGCGGGGACCGCCAAGGCGGCGCCCACGTCGGACGGCAGCGCGGAGACCTCGACGCCGAGTTCCGTACCGGACAGGGCTCGGTCGTAGATGCGCAGGTTGTCGACGAGGCCGGAGAAGTACTCGCCACCGCCCCAGTTCGCCTTGCCCACCTGGAGCACTCCTCCGGATGATCCGAGGATCTGGGTCAGCGGGACCCCGGAGCCGTTGACGGCCACCGGCTTCTGGTCGACGAACAGCCGCGTCGTCGTCCCGGCGACCACGAGATCGACGTGCTTCCACTCGGCGTTCGACGAAGAAGCCGCCAGGTTTCCCCCGGTGTTCCGGGCGGTGCTGTTGTCGTACCGCTCGACCGTCAGCCCCGACGTCCGATCCAGGACGCCGACGTAGTGCTCCTGGGCGTACTCCTGGCGGGTGGCAGACCGGGCGGCGAAGACCGTCCAGCCGTCGTTCCCGGACGAGTCCGGCTTGCTGTCGTACGAGATCGTCACGCTCTGCCGGCCCGCGAGCAGCGCCGTTCCGTCCGCGGCGGTCACGTCGAGCCACGAGTCGGCGGACAGCCGCGCGGCCGTCCCCTGCCCGGACCTTCCGGGAACCAGGTCGGCGGCACCTCGGACGCCGGCACGAGCCGCCCGATCGGCGAACGTACCGTCGACGGGGGCCGCGTCGAAGGTGAAGTCGGAGAGCAGGCTCTGCTCCGGGGACGCGACCGTGTCCGCGGCCGAGGCAGCCGCCCCCGGAACGGCGGCACACGAGAAGAGGAGCGTCATGGTCACGATCGTGGCGGCGAGGGGCGCACGCGGTGGCCTCGGTGCGGAGCGGTACGGGCTGCGGGACGTCGACATTGACGGTTCCTCTCAGGATTCGCCTCTGAATCCGATGTGGATGGTGCGGGAGCGGAAGCGCGAGTGCGCGACACGAGTCGACCTGCGGGATCTGGATCGGTGCCGACCAGCCGAACCTATTGCAAGATGTTCACGCTAACAAGATGTTCGGTCGGAACGAGCCAGGGCGCTCGACCGCGGCGCGGCCACTCGTCGGGACACCGAGCACGAACGGCCGCGCCGCACCCGGACTCGGGGGTGGCACAGCCGTTCGTGGGGAGGGAGACTGCGCTGCACCCCGGTCCTGATCCTTTGTGCAGCGCAGCCGTTCGTGGAGAGGACGCGCATCCGATGCGCGCCTCGAGGGGCGACTAGGTCTGCCGCCGCCGCGCCATCACCGCGCGCTGGAGCAGCACGAAGACCAGGAGTATCCCGCCGGTGATGATGGTCGTCGCCTCGGGCGGGATGCCTCCGTCTCGCGTGATGAGCACGTTCATGAGGCCGAGCACGAGCGCTCCCACGACGGACCCGAGCACGAAGCCGACGCCGCCGGTGAGGAGGGTGCCACCGATCACCGTGGCGGCGATCGAATCGAGCTCCCACCCGATGCCGGTGATGTTCTGCGCGCTCCCGAGCCGGGCCGTGTAGATGACCGAGGCGAGCCCCGCCAGCGATCCGCTGATCACGTAGACGGCGAGCTTCGTGCGGCGCACCGGGAGGCCCATGAGGGCGGCCGACTGCTCCGACCCTCCGATCGCGTACACGGTGCGACCCAGACGCGTGCGGTGCAGCACGAAGAACGCGACGGCGACCACCACGAGCGCGATGAGCACGCCAGGAGTCGTCACGACGTCGTTCACCTTCGGACCGTCGACGACCTTCATGTTCGTCGCGAGCGAGCGGATGGGCGACTCGTCGGCGAGTCGCTCGGGCACCGTGCTGAGGATGGAGGCGAGGCCCCGTCCGAGGAACATCATCGCGAGCGTCGCGATGAACGGCTGCACGTCGAAGAACTGGATCAGCACGCCCGAGACGACGCCGGATGCCGTGCCGATGAGGATCATCAGCACCATCACGACCCAGGGGTTCCAGCCGGCGTTCGCGAGCAGCACGCCCGCGACGCTGCTGACCGCGACGATCGCACCGACGGAGAGGTCGATGCCCCCCGTGAGGATCACGAACGTGAGCCCCACGGCCAGGACGATCACATGGGCGTTGTTGATGAGCAGGTTCGACAGGGTCGCGGCCTGCACGATGCGGCCGTAGGCGATCTCTCCGTAGGCCAGCATCGCGATCAGGATCACCAGGGCGGCGACCGTCGGCAGGGAATCGAGTCGGAGCCGCATGCGGCGACGCGGTTCGAGGGGCCCGTTGCCGGGGCCCGGGC
>NZ_LR733392.1:92296-155298 GCF_902506305.1 Frigoribacterium sp. 9N | reverse complement strand
ACCCCGCTCCCCCTCCCATCCCCACCGAAAGGCACCGTCGTGTCCGTCGTCAAGATCAACGCCATCCACGTTCCCGAGGGCTCCGGCTCCGAGCTCGAGAAACGCTTCGCCGCCCGCAAGCACTCGGTCGATGGCGCGGAGGGGTTCGAGGGGTTCCAGCTGCTGCGTCCCGTCAAGGGCGAGGACCGCTACTTCGTCGTGACGACCTGGCGCAGCGAAGAGGACTTCGCGGCCTGGTCGGCCGACGGCGCCAAGGCCGCCCACGCCCGCCCCGCCGCATCCGGCGACGCCCCGCGCGGGCCGGTCGCGACGGGTGCCGACCTGCTCGAGTTCGAGGTCGTCGAGCTCTGACCGGGACGGTCGCGCCGGGGCGTCCGGCCGGCGTCGGCACGGCTCGTTCGACGTCGAGCGACCGGGGGCGAGGATGACAGCGATCTCCAGGCTTCGCGCGTAGTCTCCTGCCCAATCGCCGACCCGCTCGGGGCCCGGCGTGAGAGGTCGCGATCGTCATGAAGAAGTCCACCCGCTGGGCCACCGCCGCCGCCGTCCCCGTGGCCGTCATCGCTGCGAGCATCGTGGTCCCCGCCGTCTCGGCCACGGCCGACGTCGACCTGCCCGACAAGACGCCGCAGCAGGTGCTGGCCCTCGCCGCCTCGAGCTCGGGCGCGTCCTACTCGGGCACGGTCGAGCAGACCTCCGACCTCGGGCTGCCCGACGTGTCGGCCCAGGCCACGGGCGGCGGATCGTCGTCCGACGCCGCCGGTGCCCTCGAACTGCTGACCGGCAGCCACACGGCCAAGGTCTACGCCGACGGCGCCACGAAGCAGCGAGTCCAGGTGATCGACCAGCTCGCCGAGCGGGACGTCATCCGTGACGGGTCGAGCGTGTGGGCCTACGACTCGAAGACGAAGGAAGCGACGCACGCGACGCTGCCCGACCAGGGGAGCACCCCGACGCCGAGCGCCCTCCCCGACGGCACCGCCGTGCCGCAGACGCCTGCCGAACTGGCCGACCTCGTCCTGTCGTCGGTCGAGCCCACGACGACCGTCACGGCCGACTCCGACGTGAGGGTGGCCGGACGCGACGCGTACCAGGTGGTCCTGACCCCGAAGGACTCCTCGACGCTCGTCGCGAGCGCGACCCTCACCGTCGACGCCGAGACCGGCGTCCCGCTCAAGGTGGTCGTCGCCGCGAAGGGGCAGAGCGATCCGGCGCTGTCGGCCGGCTTCACCTCGGTCGACTTCGGCGCCCCCGCGGCGTCCGTCTTCGCGTTCACTCCCCCGGCGGACGCGACCGTGACCGACGTGACCGTGCCGACCGGCGCCTCCGGACGGTCGCACGGTGACGCGGCGCACGCCGAGAAGACCGTCATCGGCTCCGGCTGGAGCACGATCGTCGGGGTCACCCCGGCTGCCGGGTCGAACGACGGCACCTCGTCGATCGATGCCGACGCCCAGGGCCTGCTCGACCAGCTGACCACGAAGGTCGACGGCGGCCGGGTGCTCGAGACCTCGCTGGTGTCCGTCCTGCTGACCGACGACGGTCGGGTGTTCGCCGGGGCGGTCGACGCCTCGACCCTGCAGGCCGCCGTGGCCGGGCAGTGACCTCCGGCCGGTGAGCCTCGACACCCCCGCCGCCCGGGCGCCCGCCGTCGGCGACGCACCCCGAGGGGCGTTCGCCGTCGAGACGACGGGCCTGACGAAGCAGTTCGGACGCCAGCGCGCCGTCGACGGAGTCGACCTCGCGGTGCCGCACGGCAGCGTCTACGGGTTCCTCGGTCCGAACGGCTCGGGCAAGACCAGCACGATCCGCATGCTTCTGGGGCTCACCTCGGCGTCAAGCGGCGAGATCAGGGTGCTCGGCGGGTCGATGCCCGACGACCTGCGCCGCGTCCTCCCCCGCGTCGGCGCCCTGGTCGAAGGCCCGGCGTTCTACCCGTTCCTGTCGGGCCGGGCGAACCTGCACCGCCTCGACTCGGGCGACCGCTCGGCCCCGGCCTCGACGCGACGCGCCCGGGTCGACGCCGCCCTCGATCGCGTCGGCCTCGGTCACGCGGCGTCGAAGAAGGCCCACGCCTACTCGCTCGGCATGAAGCAGCGCCTCGGCATCGCGAACGCCCTGCTGATGCCGCGGGACCTGCTGGTGCTCGACGAGCCCAGCAACGGCCTCGACCCGCAGGGCACGCGCGAGGTCCGCACCCTCATCCGTTCCCTGGCCGACGAGGGCACGACCGTCTTCGTCTCGAGCCACCTGCTCAGCGAGGTCGAGCAGATGTGCACGCACATCGGCGTGATGAGCGCCGGGCGGCTGCTGACCCAGGGCACGCTCGACGACCTGCGCGCGCTCGGCACGCACCGGGTCCGCCTGCTCACGCCCGATCCGGACGCCGCCCGCGACGTGCTCGTCCGCCTGGGGCTCTCCCCGGAGGCACGGGCACGGCCCGACGCGACGCCCGCGACCGCGGGTGGCGCGGTCGGCGTCGAGGCCGAGCTCGCGGTCGACGGGCTCTCGCCCGAGTCGATCGTCGCGGCCCTCGTCGCCGCGGACGTGCGCGTGCGCGGGTTCGAGGTGGCCGGTGCCAGCCTCGAGGACCGGTTCGTCGACCTGACCGGGGAGGGCTTCGATGTCGCCGGCTGAGTCCGCGGGCGCGCGTCCCGACGCCGCCCCCACCGTCGACCGCTCCCGGAGCGCGCTGGGCCTCGGCCTGCTGGGCAGCGAGCTGGCGGTGCTCTTCCGCCGCGTCCGCACGATCGCGCTGCTCGCCGCGCTGGCCCTCATCCCGGTGCTGCTCGCGGTCGCCGTGCGCGTCACGTCCTCCGACGGCGGCGGCGGTCGCGGGCCCGCCTTCCTCGGCGACATCACCCAGAACGGCCTCTTCGTCTCGCTCACCGCCCTCACGGTGGCGATCCCGCTCTTCCTCCCGCTGACCGTCGGCGTCGTCGCCGGTGACACGATCGCGGGCGAGGCGAGCCTCGGCACCCTGCGGTACCTGCTGGTGACGCCGGTGGGCCGGGTGCGCCTCTTGCTCGTCAAGTTCGCGGCGGCCGCGGCGTTCTGCCTCGCCGCCACGCTCGTGGTGGTCGTGTTCGGGGCGATCGCCGGGGCCGCGCTGTTCCCGGTCGGGCCGGTCACCCTGCTCTCCGGGCAGACGATCGGCCTGGGCGAGTACGCCCTGAGGCTGCTGCTGATGGCGCTCTACGTCACGATGTCGTTGCTCGGCCTGAGCGCCATCGGCCTGTTCGCCTCGACGCTGACGAGCGTGCCCGTCGGGGCCATGGCGGCCACGATCGTGCTCTCGACCGTCGCCCAGATCGTCGATGCGCTGCCGCAACTGGACGTCCTGGACCCCTGGCTGTTCACGCACCACTGGCTGGGATTCGCCGACCTCATGCGCGACCCGGTCTCGTGGGACTCGTTCGGCGCCAACGCCCTGCTGCAGGCCGGCTACGTCGTGGTCTTCGGCGCCCTGGCACTCGGCCGGTTCACCACGAAGGACGTCCTGAGCTGAGCCGTCGGCGCGCCCGTGTCGGCGGTCGCGGTTACCGTGGATCGGTGCTTTCCCGTACCCGCCGATCTCGCGTCCCCTCCCGCCCGTCCCGCCTGACCGTGGCGGCGTCGCTCGCCACCGTGGCCCTGCTCGCCGCGACCGGCTGCACGTCGACCTCGACCGACGACGCCGACGGGCGCACGGCCCTCGTCACCCACCAGCAGGAGGCGCGGGTCACGGTGGTCGGCGGCGCCACCGCCCCCGAGAGGGCCGTCGAGGCCAGCCGGGCGCTGTTCGCCTCCAGTCCGGTCGCGGTCGTCGCAGCGGACGGGGACGCGGCGGGCCAGGCGGAGGCGGCCGACGAGGCGGAGCGACTGGGCGTGCCCCTGCTGCTCGCCCCGGCGGGGGCGCCGACGGCGTCGCCGTCCGCCGGCCCGTCGAGCGACAGCCCCACGACCGGGCCGTCCGTCCTGGCGGCCGAGCTCGACCGGCTCGGCGTCGAGACCGTGCTGGCGGTCGGCGACGTGGGCGCGATCGACGGGGCGGGCGTCGAGATCGCGACCCGCGCCTCCTCGGTCGACGTGCCCGACCCGGCGACGCCCCTGGACGACGTCCTCGCCGTCGTGGCCGGAGCCGAGGACGTCGCGGCCACGGCCACCGCCCGGGCCGCCGGGGCCGAGGTCCAGGCCCTGCCCGAGGGGGTCGTCGACCTTCAGGCCTCCGGTGAGGCGATCGACGCGCTGCACGCCTCGACGACGACCGACACCGTCCTGATCGGCTCGTCCTTCTCGACCGTGCGCGACGCCGCGTGGTCGGTCGCGGCGGCCCGATCCGGGGCACAGCTGCCCGGCGGCGGCCAACGGTTCTTCCCGGACCGGCGGTTCGTGGCGCTCTACGGCGCGCCCGGCACCGGGGCGCTCGGCGTCCTCGGCGAGCAGGACGTCGCCGCGACCGTGCAACGTGCCGCCGACGTCGCGGCGAGCTACGACGCGGCGAGCGACCGCCCCGTGGTGCCGATGCTCGAGGTCATCGCGACGGCCGCCGCCGGTGCCGCCGGGGACGACGGCGACTACTCGAACGAGCTGTCGGTCGAGAGCATCGAGCCCTACGTGGACGCGGCCGCCGCCGCGGGGCAGTACGTGGTGATCGACCTGCAGCCGGGTCGGGCGGACTTCCTCAGCCAGGCGAAGCGCTACGAGTCGCTGCTCTCGCGGCCGAACGTCGGCTTGGCCCTCGACCCCGAATGGCGCCTCGAGGCCGACCAGGTGCCGTTGCGCCAGATCGGAGGGGTCGAGGCGGGCGAGGTGAACGCCGTGTCGACCTGGCTGGCCGACCTCGTGGCCTCGAAGGGTCTGCCGCCGAAAATGCTCGTGCTGCACCAGTTCCGACTCGACATGCTGCGCGACCGGGCGTCGATCGACACGTCGCGGCCCGAGCTGGCCACGCTCATCCACGCCGACGGTCAGGGCTCGCAGCCCGACAAGCAGGCCACCTGGCGCGCGCTGCACGACGGCGCTCCGGCCGGGGTCGCCTGGGGCTGGAAGAACTTCTACGACGAGGACGTGCCCGTGCTGAGCCCCGAGCAGACGATGGCCGACGTGTCGCCGACGCCCGACCTGGTGACGTACCAGTAGCACGCCACCCGGGTCGCCCCGGCGACCCGTGCGGACGATTCACCGGCAGGTGGACGAAGATGAGGAGTCCGAAACCGACCGATGGGAACGCAGCACCGTGGCCACGAACGACGAAGTCGACCTGATCATCGACGCCTGGGCCCGCGAGCGCCCCGACATCGACTTCGCACCCCTCGACGTCTTCTCGCGCCTCCGCCGCCTGTCGCGGCGCCTCGACCGCATCCGCAGCGAGGCGTTCGCCCATGCGGGCCTCGAGATCTGGGAGTTCGACGTGCTCTCGGCCCTCCGTCGGGCCGGCGACCCCTTCCAGCTGAGCCCGAAGCACCTGGTCACGGCGACCATGGTCACGAGCGGCACCATGACGAACCGACTCGACCGTCTGGTCGAGCGCGGCCTCGTCGAACGCCACGGCGACCCGAGCGACGGCCGCGGTGTGCTGGTGCGCGTGACCGAGGACGGCATCGCGCGGGTCGACGCCGCCATGCTGAGCCTGGTCGACGCCGAGAGCGCACGGCTGCACTCGCTGTCACCCGCCCAGCAGGCCCAACTCGCCGACCTGCTGCGGCTCGTCGGCGACGAGTTCAGCTAGCAGCGTCGGGCCGGTCGGGAGTCAGCTCGAGAACGCCGAGCTCGGCAGGTCCTTCTCGCCGTCGACGATCGCCCGCACGATCCGCTCGGCCACCGCGTCGGGGTCGAGGGCCGCACCGAACGCCGGCGCCTTCCCGGCGACCGCCCGCGTGGCGAGGCCGGTGTCGGTGTGCCCCGGGCGCGCGTCGAGCACGCGGATGCCGTCTCGCCGGTACTCGCGTCCGGCGGCCGACGCGAAGGACGCCAGGGCCGCCTTGGACGCCGAGTACGCGGCCATCCCCACGGTCGCGGCCTCGGACACGACGCCGCTGATCGTCACGACGAAGGGTTCGCGACCGGCCGCCGCGGACTCCGCGAGGGCGGCGTGCGCGGCACGCACCAGACGGATGGGCCCGAGAGCGTTCGTCTCGACGAGTTCGTCGAGCGTGTCGTCGTCGAGGTCCTTCGCCGCTCCGAACGCGACGACGCCCGCGGCGACCACGACGCCGTCGAGGCGTCCGTGCTCGTCGAGCGCCGACCGGACCAGCGCCGCGCCTCCCGACCGGTCACGCAGGTCGGCGAGGTAGGCGCCGGGGCCCGAGAGCGACTCGGGTCGTCGGGCCGCGCGGACGACGACGGCCCCCTCGTCTTCGAGCATCGCCGCGAGACGCTGCCCCAGTCCGCCGGACGCACCGGCCACGAGCACCACGGCTCCGTCGAGATCGGTCATGCCGCCGACCCTACGCGCGCGTCCCGGGGGGACGCCGGGGCGAGGACCGCAGGAGGCGCGGGTCGCGTCACGCGGACGCGCGCACCACCAGCTCGGTCGGCAACGTCATGGCGGCCGGCTTCTCGCCGTCGATGACCTGCAGGAGCAGGCGCACCATCTCGCTGCTGATGCGGTCGAACGGTTGACGCATGGTCGTGAGGGCCGGCGACGTCGCGGTCGCGACGCTCGAGTCGTCGAAGCCCGCGACCGCGACGTCGTCGGGCACGAGCCGCCCCGCGGCCGTCAGGGCGTCGATCGCCCCGGCGGCCATGCGGTCGTTGGCGGCGAAGACGGCGTCGAGGTCCGGCCGTTCGGCGAGCAGGGACTCCATCGCGACGCGGCCGCTCTCACGCCCGTAGTCGCCGTGGCGCACGAGCGCGTCGTCGGCGTCGTCGCCCAGCTCGGCCCGGTACCCCTCGAGGCGGGTGATGCCGCCGGGGGTGTCGGCGGGGCCGGCGATCGTGGCGATGTGCCTGCGCCCCAGGCCGCGGAGGTACGCGACCATCTCGCGCGCGCCCTCGCGGTCGTCGGCGGCCACCCACCCCATCTTCTTCTCGTGGCCGATCGGGATGCCGCAGGCGATCGCGGGGACCCCCGACTCGACCACGTCGGCGAGCAGCCTGCCGCCGCTGTGCGCCGAGACGAGCAGGACGCCGTCGACGTGCCCGGCCCCGATGTAGGCCAACGCCCGCTGCTGTTCGGCAGGCGACCCGGCCATGATCAGCACGAGCGAGACGTCGCGCTCGGCGAGCGCCGAGGCCGCCCCCCTCAGCAGGATGGAGAAGTTCGGGTCCTCGAAGAGCTGTTCGTGGTCCTCGGTGAGCAGGAAGGCGACCGAGCCGGTGCGGTTCGTCGCGAGGCTGCGCGCGTGCGGGTTGACGCGGTACCCGGTGGCCTTGATGGCGGCGTCGACCGCGGTCTTGGCCTCGGGACTGACCCACCGGCCGCCGTTCAGGGCCCGCGACACCGTGCCCCGCGAGACGCCGGCGGCGGTCGCGACGTCGTCGATGGTCGGTCGGCCGCGGCCGGTCGTGCTGCTCACGCGGCCAGCATAGGGTGCGGCGACCGCCGGGCCGGCGGCGCGCTCCGCCCCGCCGGCACGACCGGTCGTCGAGGCCGCACTACTTGACCGCGCCGGCCGCGAGGTCGACCTTCCAGAAGCGCTGCAGCACGAGGAAGATCGCGATCAGCGGGATGACCGAGAGCAGGGCACCCGTGATGACGAGCGTGTACAACGCCGGCGCCGAGGCCCCCTGGTTGAGCAGCCCGTTGAGTCCCACCGTGAGCGGGAACAGCGAGTCGTCGCCGAGCATGATGTACGGCAGCATGAAGTTGTTCCAGATGGCGACGAACTGGAACAGGAAGATCGTCACGAGCCCGGGCAGCAGCATCGGCACGGCGATCCTCGAGAAGATGCCCATCTCGCGGGCCCCCTCGGTGCGCGCGGCCTCGATCACGTCGGTGGGCACGGCGGCCGCGGCGTAGATGCGGGCGAGGTAGATGCCGTAGGGGCTGATGATCTGCGGCAGCAGCACGCCCCAGAAGGTGTTGGTCAGGCCGACGTTCGCGAGCAGGAAGTACTGCGGGATCGCCAGGATGACGCCGGGCACGAGCACGCCCATCAGCAGCACGTTGAAGACGACCTTCTTGCCCGGGAACTCGAACTTCGCGAGCACGTAGCCCGAGAGCGCCGAGACGAAGGTCGAGGCGATCGCGCCGAGGCCGGCGTAGAGGGCCGTGTTGAGCATCCATCGCCAGAACAGCCCGTCGCGGTACTGCGTCAGGGCGACGACGTTGTCGAGCAGGTGACCGCTCGGCGCCAGGGTGAAGGTCGAGAAGAGCTCGCCGCCGTCCTTGGTCGAGGCCATGACGACCCAGAGCACCGGGAACAGGCAGTAGACGGCGCCGATCAGCAGCAGCACCGTCGAGACGACGCTCGGCCGTTCGGCGTGCAGGCGCGGTGCGGACGGGTCGCGCGGCACCCTGCCCGAGGGACGGCGGTTCGTCGAGGAGGCGCGGGTCGGGTCGGGCACCGGGGCCGTGGCGTCTCGGGAGCCGTCGAGGTCGATGGTGGTCATGGTCAGTCCTCCTGGCCGAATGCGCGCTTCTGGACGACCCGGAGGAAGAAGAAGCTGACGATGAAGGTGGCGAGCGCGATGACGACCGAGGTCGCCGCCGCCGAGTAGATGTCGTCGCGGGTGAAGGCGTCGCGGTAGACGAGCATGAGCGGCGACCAGCTGGTCGACAGGCTGTTCGTGAGCGGACGGAGGGTGGTCGGCTCGGCGAACACCTGCAGGGTGGCCACCATCGAGAACAGCGCGGTCATGACGAGCGCCGGCGCGACCATGGGGATCTTGATGCGCAGGGCGATCTGCACCTCGCTGGCACCGTCGAGGCGGGCGGCCTCGTAGACGTCGGTCGGCACGGCCTTGAGCGAGGTGTAGATGACGATCATGTTGAAGCCGACACCGCCCCAGAGGGCGATGTTGGCGATCGCGAACAGCACGGTTCCCGAGCCGAGCACCCCGTCGACGTCCCAGCCGAGCCGGTCGAACACGTAGTAGAAGGGGCTCACGGCCGGGAGGTAGAGGAAGCCCCAGAGCAGCGAGCTGATCACGGCGGGCACCGCGTAGGGCAGGAAGATGGAGACCCGCGAGAAGGCGGTGGCCCGCGTGCGCTTCGAGTCGAGCAGCAGGGCGAAGAGCAACGCGAGGCCGAGCATGCACGGGATCAGCACGACGCCGTAGAGCAGGACGCGACCCACGCTGGAGGCGAACTCGGGGTCGGTGAGAGAACCGACGTAGTTCTCGAACCCGGCGAACACCTGGCTCTCGCCGCCCGAGCCGAGCCCCAGGCCGACGACCTGTTTCTTCTGGAAGCTGAGGAACAGCGTGTAGACGATCGGCGCCGCCATGAACAGCACGAACAGCACGATGCCGGGGGCCAGCATGGCGTAGGGGGTCAGCACCCGCGTGCGGAAGCTGCCGTTGCCCTTGCGGGTCGCCGGGCGGGGTGCCTCGCGGCCGGCCGACGACGGCGGAGGGCCGGCCCCGTCGGTTCGCGGGCTGAGGGGGGTGAGGGTGTCGGCCATGCCGTGTCCTTGGGTCGAGACGGGTGTGACGGAGGGGTGACGGGGCGGGCGGGGCGACCCCGGCCGCCCCGCCCGATGTCGCTACTTGACCGAGAAGCCGCTCTTGGTCAGGTCGTCGACGGTGATCTTCTGCATGGCCGTGACCGCGTCCTCGAAGGCCGCCTGCGTCTTGGCGTCGGCCGCCTTGGCGAACTCGTCGTTGTAGGCGCTGAAGGCCACGTTGACGTTCGGGCCGTAGGTGAACGGCTGCACCGACTCGGACGCCTCGGCGGCGATGTCGTAGAAGTCGTCCTGCTGGCTGAAGAACTCGGGGCTGGTGGTCAGCGCGTCCGACGCCGCGTCGGTGGCCGCCGGGTAGACGCCGGCGATGTCGGCGAGCGCCGCCACGGCCGTGGGGTCGGTGTTGAGCCACGTCGCGAACTCGACCGCCGCCTCCTTGTGCTCGGACTGGGTCGTCACGGCCGTGGTCGAGCCGCCCCAGTTGCCGTCCGCCGGCTTCGAGGCGTCCCACTGCGGCATCGGGGCCGCGGTCCACTTGCCGGCGGTGTCGGGGGCGTTGCCGCCCAGCACGCCCGGCGCCCAGACCGAGCTGATCCAGCCGACCTGGCTGCCGTCGTTCAGACCGGCGTTCCACTCGGGGGTGTACATCGGCTTGTTGTCGATCGCTCCGCTCTCGACGAGCCCGCCCCAGTACGAGGCGACCTTCTCCGTCGGGCCGCCCTCGATGTCGACGCCCCAGCTGTCGCCGTCGATCGACCACCACGAGGCCCCGGCCTGCTGCGTGAGGCCGGCGAACCAGCCGGCGTCGTTGGCCGAGAAGGTGCCGAGGTACTTCGTCGGGTCCGCGGCGTGGAGCTTGGTGGCGACGTCGGCGTACTCGTCCCACGTGGTCGGGACGCTCAGGCCGTACTGGTCGAGGACGTCGGTGCGGTAGTACGCCATCATCGGGCCGGAGTCCTGCGGGATGGCGTAGACGCCGTCACCGCCGAGGGTCACCGACGACCAGGTGCCCTCCGAGAAGTCGCCTTCGAGGTCGGCGGCACCCTGGTCGGAGATGTCGGCGAGCGCGTCCGAGGACACGAGCGTCGGGATCTTCTGGTACTCGGCCTGGATCAGGTCCGGTGCGCCGCTCCCGGCCTTGATGGCGGTGAGCAGCTTGGTGATGGCCGGGTCTCCGCCGTCCTGTTTGTTGACGGTGACCTGGATGTCGGGGTTGTCCTGGTTCCAGAGGTCGACGACCTTGTCGAGGTTCGGGGCCCAGGCCCAGTAGCTGAGCTCGACGGGACCGTCATCGGCCGCGCCTCCCCCGGCGCCGGAGCACCCGGCGGTGAGCAGTAGGGCGGCGGTCGCGACCGTGGCGACACCGAGACGGCGGAATGAGCTGCGCATTCGTCCTCCTTGAGGAAAGCAAGAGCTGTGGTGGGGGCGGGACAGCGCGTGCTTCGGAGAACCACGTCGCTGTGCCTGTGAGCGGTTACAGTAACGCACAGCGGTTTTCGCTTGTCAACACCGTTAGGGGCCCTTTCGCCGCTCGATACCGGTGTGTTACAACTGGGAGCGCACACAGTCAAAGGAGATCAACGCATGTCACTCGAGCTCGACGCCCGACCCACGCCCCAGGCCACCACGACCTGGCTGCCCGGCCGAGCCGACCTGCGCTACGGCGGCGACTACAACCCCGAACAGTGGCCGCGCGAGGTCTGGCTCGAGGACATCGCCCTGATGAAGCAGGCGGGCGTCAACCTGGTCAGCGTCGGCATCTTCTCGTGGGCCCTGCTCGAACCCCGCGAGGGCGAGTACGACTTCGGTTTCCTCGACGACATCCTGGGCCTGCTGCACGACGCCGACATCGACGTCGACCTGGCCACCCCGACGACCGTCCCGCCGGCCTGGTTCTGGAAGGCCTACCCCGATTCCCACCCGGTCACGCGGGACGGCGTCACCCTGGGCCGCGGCTCCCGCGGCATGGTCAGCCCGAGCAGCCCCGACTACCGCCGGGCGGCCCTCGCGATCACCGAGCGACTGGCCGAGCGCTACGCGAACCACCCCGCGGTCGTGCTCTGGCACGTCCACAACGAGTACGGCGCCCCGATCAGCGAGGACTACGGCCCCCACTCGGTGCTCGCCTTCCGCACCTGGCTCGAGGAGAAGTACGTCACCCTCGACGCGCTCAACGAGGCCTGGGGCACCCGCTTCTGGGGCCAGACCTACGGCGAGTGGGACGAGATCGACGCCCCGCGCACCTCGGCCACGGTCGTGAACCAGACCTCGCGCCTCGACTTCGCCCGCTTCACCTCCGACGCCCTGCTGGCCTGCTTCACCGCCGAACGCGACGCGATCAAACGACACGCGCCGCACCTCCCGGTCACCACGAACTTCATGGCCACCAACTGCCCCTCCATCGACTACTGGAGGTGGGCCCGCGAGGTCGACGTCATCGCGAACGACCACTACCTCGTGGCCGAGCGCCGCGACAACCACGTGCTGCTCGCCATGGACGCCGACCTCACCCGGTCGCTGGCCGGCGGTGCCCCGTGGATGCTGATGGAGCACTCGACCTCGGCCGTCAACTGGCAACCGCGCAACATCGCCAAGCGCCCCGGCGAGCTCGCCCGGAACGCCGCGAGCCACCTGGCCCGGGGCGCCGACGCGATCCTGTTCTTCCAGTTCCGGGCGTCGCGGTACGGCGCCGAGAAGTTCCACTCCGCGATGCTGCCGCACGCCGGCACCTCGACCCGCACCTGGCGCGAGGTCGTCGACTTCGGCGCCGACCTGGGTCGGCTCTCGGCCGTCCGCGGCAGCCGGGTGGAGGCGCGGGTCGCGATCCTCTGGGACATCGAGTCCTTCTGGGCCCACGACCTCGAATGGCGGCCGTCGGTCGAACTCCAGCACCGCGAGCGCGTCGTCGCCTGGTACTCCGCCCTGTGGCACCTCGGCGTGACGGTGGACTTCCGCCACCCGCACGACGACCTCTCGGGCTACGACCTCGTGCTCGCCCCCTCGCTGTACCTGGCCGACCGGCGGACGACCGACGGCCTCGGCGCGTTCGTCCGCGAGGGCGGCACCTTCGTCGCGTCGTACTTCTCGGGCGTCGTCGACGAGAACGACACCGTCCACGCCGGTGGTGCACCCGGCGCCCTGCGCGAGGTGCTCGGCCTCTCGGTGCCCGAGTTCCTGCCCCTGTACGCCGACCAGGTCGTCACCCTCGACGACGGCACGACGGGCACGGGCTGGTCCGACGACATCGTGCTCGAGGGCGCCGTGGCGGTCGCGAGCTACGTCGACGGCCCGGCGGCGGGAGGTCCGGCGGTCACCCGCCACGCCCACGGCGAGGGCTCGGCCTGGTACGTCTCGACGCGCACGACCGGGGCCGACCTCGAGGGTCTCGTCCGGTCGGTGCTCGACGACGCCGGGGTGCCGCTGCCGGTGGACCACCCCGAGGGGCTCGAGGTCGTCGTGCGCCACGGGGACGACGTCGACTTCACCTTCCTGGTCAACCACGCCGAGACCGCGATCGACGTCGTGGTCGGTCAGGGCACAGAGCTGATCACCGGCGACGCCGTCGACGGCCGCGTGGGCGTCCCCGCCGGTGCGGTCCGCGTCGTGAGCCGCCCGCGCGGCTGAGCCGCGAGGCGACCGCAGGAGGCGCGGTGCCGGCGTCGAGACCGGCACCGCGCCTCCTGCGCCCCACCGTCCCGAACCCCGTACCGCCCCGCAGCACCCCGCCACACCGATCGTCAAGGAGGACGACGCGATGACACGACCCACCACCACACCCCGGCCCCCCGTCGACCAGAGGGGCCGGCGCGGTCTCGCCGTCGGCGCCGCCCTCGCCACGGCGGCCCTGGGAGCCGGCCTGCTGTCGGGCACCCCCGCGACCGCGGTGCCCGGCGGCCCGGCTCCTCGCCCCGTCGTCGTGCAGGACCCCGGCTTCGAGCACGGCGCGACGGGCTGGGTCTCGAAGGGGTCGGGCACCACGACGCTCGAGGCGGGTGGGCACGACTCGGCCACGCGCCTGACACACGTGCTGTCGACGGCCGGCACGGCCACGACCAGCCAGAAGCTCAAGAAGGTGACGCCCGGGTGGTGGACCTTCTCGGCCTGGGTGAAGAGCGGTGGCGGCCTGGCCTCGAGCACGCTCTCGCTGACCGGGTGCGGCACCGGCTCGAGCAAGGACGCCGCGGCGACGACGGTGATCCCCTCGACCGAGTCCGACGACGGGTGGCTGCGCCTCTCGGTCTCGGCCGAGGTGACGCACAGCCAGTGCACTCCGACGTTCACCACGAGTGGCGCGGCCGGTGCCTGGGCGAGCATCGACGACGTCACCGTCACGCCCGGGCGGGTGACGCGCGACGTGCGGGGTGCCGACCTGTCGGGTCTGCCCCGCAACGAGGATCGCGGAGCCGTCTACCTCGACGCCGCCGGCCGCCCCACCGACCCGGTGACGCAGCTGGCGGACCACGGGGCGAACATGGTGCGGCTGAAGGTCTGGGTGGACCCGACCGACGGGTACAACGACCAGGACGACGTCGTCGCGATGGCGGCGCGGGTGAAGGCGGCGGGCATGCAACTGCTCGTGGACTTCCACTACAGCGACCGGTGGACCGACCCGGGCGCCCAGACCATGCCGAGGGACTGGCTCGGGCTGAGCGCCCCCGAGGTCGCCACGAGGATCCACGACCACACCCGCAGCGTGCTCGACGCCCTCGCCGCCGAGGGGATCACGGCGGACGCCGTGCAGGTCGGCAACGAGATCAACCCCGGCATGGTCTGGCCGCTGGGCCAGACCTGGGACGTCGACCCGAGCGACGGCGTCAGCGGCGCGCAGTGGAGCAACCTGGCGATGTTCCTCACGGCCGGAGCGACGGCGGTGAAGGAGGTCTCGCCCACGACGCAGGTGGTGCTGCACCTGACCAACATCAACGCCGGCGTCGACGGCCTCACCTGGTGGTTCGACGAGGCGACCTCGCGCGGCGTGCCGTTCGACCTGATCGGCCTGTCGTACTACGGCTACTGGCACGGCGGGCTGTCGGGCATGCAGCAGGCGGTCACGACGCTGTCCGAGCGCTACGACCGCGACGTGCTGATCGTCGAGACGTCGTACCCCTGGACGCTCGAGGACGACCCCGACCACCTCTGGGAGAACGTCGTCGTCGACCCGTCGCAGCTCGTCGCGGGCTACCCCGCGACGCCCGAGGGGCAGGCCGCGAACTTCCGTGCGATCCAGGACGTCGTGGCCTCGGCCCCGGGCGGCCGCGGAATCGGCGTCGTCGCGTGGGAACCCGCGTGGACCGCGGTCGACGGTGCCGGGTGGGACCCGGACGACCCGACCTCGGGCAACGCGTGGGAGAACCAGGCGATGTGGGACCACGACGGTCGCCCGCTGCCCGCACTCGACGAGTACGCGGCCGACTGAACCGGGCGAACGCCGGGTGATCCGGCGGGCGGTGGTCGTCGCGGCACCCGGTCTCCCCCCATAGTGGGCACATGCCCCGCACGCCCGAGCCCCTGGCACGCCTCTCCCGTCGAACGGTCCTGCTCGGCGTCGGCGGCGTCGCCGTCCTCGGGACGGCCGCCGTCGCCCTCGGGTTGCGTTCCGCGCGACTGAGCGAGGAGGCGCCGGTCACCCGGGCCGCGCCTCCTCGGCCCGTCGACGCCCTCCTGGCGGCTCGGCCCTCCACCGTCGCCCACCGCGGCGGGTCCGGCGACTGGCCCGAGATGTCGATGTTCGCCTACCGGCAGTCGGTCGCCGCCGGGGTGGACGGGCTCGAGGTGTCGCTCTCCCGCACCTCGGACGGCGTCTGGTTCGGACTGCACGACGAGACCCTCGACCGCACCTCGGGCACGACCGGGTTCGTCCCCGCCGACCACACGTGGAGCGAGGTGCAGCAGTACCGCATCTCGGCGGCCGAGACGAACGACCCCGAGCAGTCCGACCAGCCGTACGCCCGCTTCGACGAGATCGTGCGCGAGTTCGGCCGGGAACACGCCCTGTTCGTCGACCCGAAGTACGTCGACGCCCGCTTCTACCCCGAGCTGTTCGAGATCGCGTGGATGCACCTCGGGACGTCGGAGGTGGCGCAGACCCTCGTCGGCAAGGGGTACTGCACGCAGACCGAGTGGGGCGACCTCGCCGCCTCCGAGGGGTGCGCGACCTGGGGGTACTACTACGCCGACGAGCTGGCGGCCGACCCCGAGCTGCTCACCCGGACCTCCGCCAGCTGGAGCATGCTGGGCCTCGACTGGTCCGCCCCGGCCGCGACCTGGGCGACGATGACGGCCACCGGCAAGCCGGTCCTCGGCCACATCGTGTCCGACCTGGACGCCGCTCGCGCCGCACTCGACGGGGGTGCGTCCGGGCTCGTCGTCTCTGGCGTCGCCGAGGTCGTCCGGCAGCTGACGACCGAGGGCTGAGCCCGGTCGCACGCGGACCCGACCCCCGCCCGGCGCCCCGCGGCTCAGGCGGCGGTGACGACCACGCGCTCGGGACGGTCGGCGTCCGCGCCGAAGACCAGACGCCGCGTGGCGACCTTGTCGGCGAAGAACCGGTCGTGGCTGACCACGACGACCGCCCCGGGGAAGTGCTGCAGCGCCCGCTCCATGACCTGGGCGCTCGGCACGTCGAGGTGGTTGGTGGGCTCGTCGAGCAGCAGCACCGAGGCCCCCGAGAGCAGGCACTGCGCCATCGCGACGCGGGCCCGCTGACCACCGGAGAGCGTGCCGATGCGCTTCTTGAGATCGGCCTCGCTGAACTGGAACATCGCGAGGAACCGCCCGACCGACTTCCGCGTCGCGGTCAGGGCGAGGCTGTCGGGCATCGCGTTGACCGAGTGCGTGACGGTGTCGTCGTCGTCGAGCTCGGCCAGCACCTGGTCGTACGAGACCACCTTGACCCCGCCCGCCCAGGCGGCCCGACCGGCGTCGGCACGTTCTTCCCCCGTCAGCACCCGCAGCAACGTGCTCTTGCCGCTGCCGTTCGCCCCCGTGATCACCAGGCGGTCGCCGCGCCGCAGCTCGAACGTGAGGTCGTCGAAGAGCGTCCGGTCGTCGCGGGCCTTGCCGAGACCGTCGACCCGGCACAGGACGTCCTTGACGTGCAGCCCCGAGTAGATCTCGGTGATGATCTGGTCGACGGGGCGGGGTGCCCGCGACTTCTTGACCTTGGCGAGCTGCTTGAGCAGGTCGCCGCCGTCCTGGCGCTTGGCGGCCTTGGCGGCGTCGCGGCGGTCCGAGATGCCCTCGGCCTCGAACGCGAGCAGCTCGGACTCGTGCACGAACTGCTGCTCGAGGCTCTTCAGCCGGAACTGCTTCTGCACGACGTACTCGGCGAAGTCGCCCGGGTAGTCGTGCAGGTGGAAGTTCTCGACCTCGACGATGCGGGTGACGACCGCGTCGAGGAAGCTGCGGTCGTGCGAGACGACCACGGCCGCGCCGTGGAAGTCGCGGAACCACGACTCGAGCCACTCGACGCCGGCCACGTCGAGGAAGTTCGTGGGCTCGTCGAGCAGCAGCACGTCGGGGTCCTCGAGGACGATCTTCGCGAGGGCCGCCCGGTTGCGCCAACCACCGCTGAGGTCGTCGATCGGGCTGGTGCGGTGCGCGTCGCTGAATCCGAGCACGCTCAGTGCCGTGTCGATGCGGCGCGGGTACTCCCAGCCGTCGACCCGGTCCATCTCGGCGAACAGTTCGGACTGTCGGTGGATCAGCTGGTCGAGGGCGTCCCCGCCTTCGGGGTCCATCGCGACCACGGCGATGTCGGCGTCGATCTGCGCCAGGTCGGCCTCGATCGCCCGCTCGTGGGCGAAGAGCCCGGTCAGCACCTCGACGATGGTCTGCGTGCCGTCGAGTTCGGAGAACTGCGAGAAGTACCCCACCCGGACGCCCTGCTCGAGCGTGACCGTGCCCTCGTCGGGCTGCACCTGGTCGAGCATCAGCTTGAGCAGCGTGGACTTGCCGCTGCCGTTGCGACCGACGATCCCCACGCGCTCCTTCTCGTCGAGGCGGAAGAACGCCTCGCGCACCACCGGGGTGCCGTCGAAGCGGACGGTCACGTCGTTCAGTCGGATCAGGCTCATGCGTCGATCCTCGCAGGCCGACGGAACACCCGGCGCCGCCCGGTTGTTGTCGTGAGAGGCATCGAGGCGACCGCGGGCACCCGACCCATCCGATCGCACCGACGCCGACGAACAGGAGGCATCATGTCGGACCAGTACCGGAAAGACCCCGAGGCGGTCGCCCGCCTCACCTCGACCCAGCGCCGCGTGACCCAGGGCGGTGGCACCGAACCCGCCTTCCGCAACGAGTTCTGGGACTCGAAGGACGCGGGCATCTACGTCGACGTCGTCTCGGGCGAGCCCCTGTTCGCCTCGGTCGACAAGTTCGACAGCCGCACCGGCTGGCCGAGCTTCACGCGACCCATCGATGCCGAACACGTCGTCGAGAAGCGCGAGGGCTTGTTCTTCAAGCGCACCGAGGTGCGCTCGACCGCCGGGGACAGCCACCTCGGCCACGTCTTCCGCGACGGACCCACCGCGACCGGCGGGCTGCGGTACTGCATCAACTCGGCGGCTCTCCGCTTCGTCCCCTACGCCTCACTCGAAACCGAAGGATACGGTGCCTACATGACGCTCTTCTCCCCCGAATCCACCCCCGCCCCCAGCGGCACGACCGAGACCGCGATCCTCGCCGGCGGCTGCTTCTGGGGCGCCCAGCAGCTGCTCCGCCGCCGACCGGGCATCGTCTCGACCCGCGTCGGCTACTCGGGCGGCAGCGTGCCGAACGCGACGTACCGCAACCACCGCGGCCACGCCGAGGCCGTCGAGATCGTGTTCGACCCGGGTCTGACCTCGTACCGCGAGATCCTCGAGTTCTTCTTCCAGATCCACGACCCGTCGACGAAGGACCGCCAGGGCAACGACGTCGGCGACAGCTACCGCTCGGCGATCTTCTACGCGGACGACGAGCAGCGCGCCACGGCCCTCGACACCATCGCCGACGTCGACGCGTCCGGCCTCTGGCCCGGCAAGGTGGTCACCGAGGTCACCCCGGCCGGCGACTTCTGGGAGGCCGAAGAAGAGCACCAGGACTACCTCGAGAAGGACCCCTACGGCTACACCTGCCACTTCGTCCGTCCGGGCTGGGTGCTGCCGAAGCGCGACCAGCAGGTCGCCGCGGGCTGACGCCCGTCAGGCCCCAGGAGGCGCGGTGCCCGTTCGTCGGGCACCGCGCCTCCTCGCGTCCGGTCGCTCCTCAGCCCCAGAGGCGTGTGACGATCGATCCCATGAGGTCGTCGGTCGGGAAATTCCGTTGCGACACCGTGACGACGACGTCGTCGCGCACCAGCACGGTGTCCGCGATGTCGACGCCGTACATCGGGTCGGTCGTGACGTACTGGCAGAGCGAGCCGCCGTACGCCTCGGAGCAGTCGTAGACCACGCCGTCCAGCCAGAAGACCGAGGTGGGTTCGCGTCCCTCGGCGAGCCAGGCGGGATACGCCTCGGCCGTCGCGGCGTCCACCGTGCTGACGTCGGCGAAGAGGCCCGTGATGTCGGCCCGCACGTCGGCCCAGCCACAGCGGAGCACCTGGGCGGACGCCACGACGTCCCTCAGGTCGGCGTCGGCGCCGGGTGCCGTGGGAGCGACCTGTCCCATCGGCTGACCGAAGTAGGCGGGGTCGTTGAGGGGGGCGTCGCCCATCGTGGCGGCGTAGGTCGCGGCGTCCACCAGGTCGGTGCAGTCCGTCGGGATCGACACGGGCCGCGTCGTCGGGGTCTGCGACGGAGTCGCCGTCGGGGTCTCCGACGGGGTCGCGGTGGCCTCGGGCGAGGCGGCGACGTCGGTCGCCGGGGCGGTCGGACCGGACGTCGACGCGCCCGCTCCACCCGTCGCCGGCGCGCAACCGGCCAGCAGTCCGGCCAGTGCAAGACCGACGAGGGCGGTGTTCACGGAACGCTTCATGGTCGTCTCCCCCTCGCCAGGCCGATGCCGGACCGGTCTGTCGGCTGATCTCTTCAGCCTAACGACAACGACACGAG
Source organism: Frigoribacterium sp. 9N (assembly GCF_902506305.1). Lineage (NCBI taxonomy): Bacteria > Bacillati > Actinomycetota > Actinomycetes > Micrococcales > Microbacteriaceae > Frigoribacterium > Frigoribacterium sp. 9N. The sequence continues at coordinate 135,716 of NZ_LR733392.1, read as the reverse complement.
GAAGCCTCGGCTCCGAGGACGACATCGGATCATCCTCCGGGATGGCCTCGCCCCGAGGACGCCGGTCGAGGGCAGGTCTAGGCTCGCGGCGTGGACGCGGGTGGCAGGGCATGACCGGGGACGCCGGGTTCGACGCCGTCCTGCTCGCCGGGGGTCGCGCCTCCCGGGTGCACGGTGCCGACAAGACCGGCTTCACGAGTGGCGACGCGACGCTCCTCGACCGGGCCGTCCAGGCGGCGGCCGGAGCCCGGACCCTCGTCGTGGTCGGCCTGCGCGACGGTCGGGTGCCGCCCGCCGGAGCCCTGCTCACCCGTGAGGAGCCCGCCTGGTCCGGGCCGGTGGCCGCCCTCGCGGCCGGTCTCGCCGTCGTCGGCGACCCGTCACCGTGGGCACTCGTGCTGGCCTGCGACCTGCCGCGGGCGCCCGAGGCCGTGGCGGCCCTCCTCGCCGGCGGCGCCGAGGACGACGAACACCGGGACGGTCGGCTCGCCGTCGACTCGGACGGGCGACGTCAGCCACTGCTCGCTCTCTACCGGACCGACGCCCTGCGGACGCGACTCGGAGGACTGCGGGCCGACGGCCCCCTCGAGGGCCTGTCGCTCCGCCGTCTGCTCGACGGGCTCGACCTGCTCGAGGTCCCCGTGCCCGACGCGCTCTGCGCCGACGTCGACACCGTCGCCGACGCCGACCGCCTGGGTGTCGTCCGGCGCGAGGCCGACGCGACTGGTTGAGTGTCGACCATGACCGACACACCTGCCGAACTCGACGCCTGGGCCGCACGACTCGTCCGGGCCCTGGGCCTGCCCGACGACTTCGTGGTCGACGTCCCCGTGGTTCTCGACCTCGCCCGCGACGCGGCGCACGGCGTGGCCCGCCCGGCCGCCCCGCTGACGACGTTCCTCGTCGGCTACGCCGCGGGGCTCGCCGGCGGCTCGCAGGCCGAGCTGGACCGGGCGACCGCGACCGCCACCGCCCTGGCCACGGCCGACCCGGCGTGACGGTCCGGCGGGCCGACTGGCGGGTGGCCCGCGCCGAGGCGTCCGACGCCGCCCGGGCCCTGCCCCGCGACCTCGAGACCGTCGTGCTCGCCGACGCGGTCGGTCGCACGCTGGCCCGGGACGCCACGAGCCTCGCGCGCGTGCCCGGCTCCGACGTCTCGGCGATGGACGGCTGGGCGGTCGCCGGCGAGGGCCCCTGGCGACTCGGCCCGTCGATCGTCGCGGGCCGGGTCGCGGCCGACGACGGCGGGTCGCTGCCGACCGGGGTCGCACGACCGGTCACCACGGGCGCCGTCGTCCCGGACGGGACGGACCGGGTGCTGCGCTCGGAGTCCGGGCACGTGGCCGACGGCGTCCTGACGGCCGACGACCCCCGCCGCCCGCCGCACGTCCGGCGGGCCGGAGAGGAGATCGACCGCGGCGACGCCCTGATCACCGCGGGCACGCTCCTCACCCCGCCCCGCGTCGCCGTGCTGGCCCTCGGCGGGCACGACGCCGTGCCCGTGGTGACCCGCCCGACGGTGGCCCTGGCCGTGCTCGGCGACGAGGTCGTGGCCGAGGGCGTGCCCGAGCGCGGCACGGTCCGCGACGTGTTCTCGGTGCCGGTGCCGCGCCTCCTCGGCTCCCTCGGCACGGCGTCCGCGACCACGACGCGGGTGGCCGACGACCTCGACGCGACGATCGCCGCCCTCGACCGCTCGGACCGTCGCCTCGTGGTGACGACCGGAGGCACCGCGCACGGCCCGACCGACCACGTCCGCGCCGCCCTCGACCGGCTGGGCGCCGAGCTGGTGGTCGACGGTCTCGCGATGCGTCCGGGGCAGCCCCTGGTCGTCGCGCGCCGCGGCGACACGGTCTACCTGTGCCTGCCGGGCAACCCGATGGCCGCCTACGTGGGGCTCGTGGTCGTGGGGACCGCGGTGGTGGACGGCCTCCTCGGGAGGCGACCCGCGCCTCCCGGGTCCGTCACGCTCGCCGTCGACGTGGCCCACCCCCGACCCGGCGCGCTCGTGCAGGCGTACCGGGCGACCCCGGACGGAGCCGTGCCGACCGAGCGCCAGTCGTCGGCGATGCTGCGCGGCCTGGCCGACGCCGACGGGCTGCTCGTCGTGCCCGAGGGCGGGGCGCGGGCGGGCGACGTCGTCCCCTCGCTCGGCCTCCCGTGGTGAGGTGCGGACCCCGCCGGCTTTCGATTCCGGGGTTCGAGGGGTAGACCTGACCCATGGCACGCATCACGTCCCGCAAACCGGTGACCCGCATCACGGTCGGCGACGACGGCAGCGCGGGCGTCCGCAAGACCATGGACACCCTCGCGGTCGAGGAACCCCTCGAGATCCGCGTCGGCGGCACGTCGCTCGCCATCACCATGCGCACGCCCGGTCACGACTTCGACCTGGCCGCGGGGTTCCTCGTGTCCGAGGCCGTCATCTCGACCGGTGACGAGTTCTTCGCCGCCCGCTACTGCGCCGGGGCCACCGCCGAGGGGCTCAACACGTACAACGTGCTCGACGTCACGCTCGCGCCCGGGGTGCCGGCGCCCGACCCGAGCCTCGAGCGGGCGTTCTACACGACCAGCTCGTGCGGGCTGTGCGGCAAGGCCTCGATCGACGCCGTCCGCACGACGTCGCAACACGACGTGCGGCACGACCCCCTCGTCGTCGACCCCGCCCTGCTCGCGACCTTCCCCGACCGCCTGCGCGAGGGCCAGGACGTGTTCGAGAAGACCGGCGGGCTCCACGCCGCGGCGCTCTTCGACGGCCGCACGGGCGAGCTGCTCGTCCTGCGCGAGGACGTCGGTCGGCACAACGCCGTCGACAAGGTCGTCGGCTGGGCCGTCAAGGAGGCGCGGCTGCCGTTGGGCGGGACCGTCCTGATGGTCTCGGGTCGCGCCTCGTTCGAGCTCACGCAGAAGGCGTCGATGGCCGGCATCCCGGTGCTCGCCGCCGTGTCGGCACCGTCGTCGCTCGCCGTCGACCTCGCGACCGAGCTGGGCGTCACGATCGTGGGGTTCCTCCGCGGTCGGTCGATGGTCGTCTACTCGCGACCGGACCGGCTCGGCGAGCCCGACGGGACCGAGCCGTCGGCCCGCTCGCGCGACGCCGGCGACGCGACCCGCGCCTCCTCGTCCCCCGACTCCGCCGACGCCGCCGACGCCCACGCCCCCGACTTCCCCGGCGGCGCGACGCGCGCCTCCTCGCCCGTCCCCCTGACGATCGGAACCAGACCGTGACCGAGAAACCCCCCGTCTCCGACGTGACCGACGCCGACATCGAGGTCGGCCCCCCGCGCGAGTGGGCCGCCGGCGTGCCCGGCGTGTTGCACTCGATGGACCCGGCCATCAAGCAGCTCGGGCTTGCCCGCACCGTCAAGCTCATGACGTCGCTGAACCAGAAGGACGGCTTCGACTGCATGAGCTGCGCCTGGCCCGACCCGAACCACCGCAAGGTCGCCGAGTTCTGCGAGAACGGCGCCAAGGCGGTCACCTGGGAGGCCAACCCGGTGCTCGTGCCCGACACGTTCTGGGCCGAGCACTCGGTGACCGACCTGCTCGACAAGACCGAGTACTGGCTCGGCATGCAGGGCCGCATCACCAAGCCCGTGCACAAGCCCGCCGGCAGCGACCACTACCGCGAGGTGTCGTGGGACGAGGCGTTCCGCATCGTCGGCGACAAGCTGAGGTCGCTCGACAGCCCGGACGAGGCGTCGTTCTACACCTCGGGCCGCACCTCGAACGAGGCGGCCTTCGCGTACCAGCTGTTCGTGCGCGCCTTCGGCACGAACAACCTGCCCGACTGCTCGAACATGTGCCACGAGTCGACGAGCCTCGCCATGGCCGAGGTGGTCGGCATCGGCAAGTCGACCATCGCCTACGACGACTTCGAGCAGGCCGACCTGATCGTCATCCTCGGGCAGAACCCGGGCACCAACCACCCGCGCATGCTGACGGCCCTCGAGGACGCCAAGCTCAAGGGCGCGAAGATCGTGGCGGTCAACCCGCTGCCCGAGGCCGGCCTGCGTCGCTACAAGAACCCGCAGCTGCCGCGCGGCGTCGCGGGTCGCGGCACGGAGATCGCCGACCAGTTCCTGCAGATCCGGCTCGGTGGCGACATGGCGCTGCTGCAGGCCGTCGCCAAGCGCGTCCTCGAGGCCGAGGACGCCGCCCCCGGCACGGTGCTCGACCACGAGTTCCTGGCCGAGCACACCGTCGGGCTCGAGGCCTTCCGCGAGCACATCGCGCAGGTCGACGACGACGAGGTGCTGCTGGCGACCGGGCTCGACCGGGCCGAGATCGACGAGCTGGCCGACCGCTACCTGGCCTCGGACCGCGTGATCATCACCTGGGCGATGGGCATCACGCAGCACCGCAAGGCCGTCGACACCATCAAGGAGATCATCAACCTGCTGCTCCTGCGCGGCAACATCGGCAAGCCGGGTGCCGGCGCCTCGCCGATCCGCGGGCACAGCAACGTGCAGGGCGACCGCACGATGGGCATCTGGGAGCAGGTCTCGGACGAGTTCCTCGACGCCCTGCAGAAGGAGTTCCGCTTCGACCCGCCGCGCGAGCACGGCGTCGACGCCCTCAAGGGCATCAAGGCCATGCAGGAGGGGCGCATCAAGTTCTGGATGGGCATGGGCGGCAACCTCGTGGCCGCGATCTCGGACACCCAGCTCGCCGAGGCCGCGATGCGCGGGACCGACATGACCGTCCAGGTGTCGACGAAGTTGAACCGCTCGCACGCCGTGGTCGGCGCCGAGGCGCTCATCCTGCCGACGCTCGGCCGCACCGAGATCGACGTGCAGGAAGCCGGGCCGCAGTTCGTCTCGGTCGAGGACACCGTGTGCTCGGTGCACGGGAGCCACGGCCAGGTGCCGCCGGTCGCGCCCGACCTGCTCAGCGAGGTCGCCATCGTCAGTCGCCTGGCGCGGGCGACGCTCGGCGACCGGGCCGACCTCGAGATCGACTGGAAGGGCTTCGAGGACGACTACGACAGGCTGCGCGACCACATCAGCCGGGTCGTGCCGGGCTTCGAGCGCTACAGCGAGCGGGTGCGCAGCCGTGACGGCTTCGTGCTGCCGAACGGGCCGCGCGACTCGCGGACCTTCGCGACGAAGGTCGGCAAGGCGATGATCACGGTCAACGACCTCGAGCACGTCGAGCGCCCCGAGGGGACGCTGCTGCTGCAGACCCTGCGCTCGCACGACCAGTACAACACCACGATCTACAGCCTCAACGACCGCTACCGCGGCATCAAGAAGGGTCGGCACGTGGTCTTCGTCAACCCGCTCGACCTCGACGACCTCGGGCTCACCGACGGCCAGAAGGTCGACGTGTCGACGGTCTGGACCGACGACGTCGAGCGGGTGCTCCGCGACTACCGCATCGTCGCCTACCCCACGGCCCGCGGGTGCGCCGCCGCGTACTTCCCCGAGGCGAACGTGCTCGTGCCGCTAAACAGCGCGTCGATCGGCAGCAACACCCCGGTGTCGAAGGCCGTGCTCGTGCGGGTGACGCCAGCGGCGGTGCCGGTCGGGGTCTGACCCCGGGTCGGCCCGTCGCCGGGCGGCGCCGTCCGAGCCGGCCCGGTCGGGTCAGCGGGCGGCGGCGCGGACGGCGGTGACGGCCGCGGCCACGCCACCGTCCCAGGGGGCACCGTGGCCGGGCAGCACCCAGGTGGCACCGGTGTCGAGCAGGGCGTCGAGCGACGCCAGGGCCTGCTCGGGCTCGTCGGTGAACGGAGCCGGTGCGGGCCCGACGTGCCCGGTCGTCACGTGGCGCGTGGTCAGGGCGTCGCCCACGAACACGGCGTCGACGCCCGGGACGAACACGGCGATGCTGCCTTCGGAGTGCCCGGGCATCGGGATGATCCGAGGCGCACCCGGCAGGTCGAGCGTCTCGCCCCCGTGCACCTCGACGACCTCGGTGAGCCAGGCGGTCCTCGCCCCGCCCTTGCGCAGGCTGTAGCCGGCGAACCCCAGCAGGGGGCCGAGCTTCATCGGCGGCATGCCGTTCCCCGGCTTCGGCCCGCCCTTCGACCGCGAGGCGTCGGCGGCGTGGACGTACACGGGCACCCCGTGGTCGCGACGCAGCCGCTCGGCGAAGCCGACGTGGTCGGAGTCACCGTGGGTGAGGACGACGCCCTTCACGTCGTCGAGGGTGCGTCCGACGGAGGCCAGCTCGGAGACGAGTTCGGACCAGAGGCCGGGCAGACCGGCGTCGATCACGGTCACGCCCGCGGGCGTGACGACGAGGTACGCGGCGACGATGTCGTTGCCGATGCGGTGGAGGGAGGGGGCGAGTTCCATGATGGCTACGGTAGTTAGCCATCATGGCTATTGTCAATAGCTATACTCGACGGATGCCCACACCCGACCGCACCTCACCCGACGCCATCCTGCTCGCCGCGCGCGAGCTGCTCGAGGCCGACGGCCCGTCCGGCCTCACGATGGCCGCGGTCGCGGCACGGGTCGGCGTGCGTGCACCCTCGCTTTACAAGAGGGTCGAGAACCGGGAGGCGCTGCTGCGGTCGGTCGCGGAGGCCACCCTCACCGACCTGGCCGCGCGGCTCGACGGGGCGGGGTCGGCCCGCGAGGTGCTCGACGCCTTCCGGGCCTTCGGGCACGAACGTCCGGCCGCGTTCCAACTGGTCATGACGCCCGGGCCCGGCGTCCCCACCGCGCGACGCGAGTTCGGCGCCGCGGCGAGCGCGGCCGCCCTCCGGGTCGGCGAGCAGCTCGTCGGGCCGGCGCACGCCCTGGACGCCGCCCGCACCCTCACGGCGTGGGTGGCGGGCTTCGTCATCATGGAGCTCAACGGCGGCTTCCAGCTGGGCGGCGACGTCGACGAGGCGTGGGACTTCGGGGCCGGGCGCGTCCTCGCGGCCCTCGCCGCGCCTCCTGCGGTCTGAGCCGTCCCCGCGACCGCCCGGCCTGCGGCTCCGCTCAGTCGAGCGGTGCGTGCGGGTACGAGGAGGCGCGGTGCTGGAACTCGAGGATCGCCTCGTTCTCGACCCGCCCCTCCGCGATCTCGACGGCGCGGCGGATCGTGTCGGACGCCGCCCACGAGGTCGGCCCCTCCATGACGGTGCGGAGGAACGGGAGGAGGGCTTCGCTGATCTCCCACGTCGTGGAATTCCAGAGGAGCGACGGGCTGTGGTCGACGGCGTAGTAGTTCGTGGTGGCGCCCACCGTGACGAGCGGTTCGGCGAACGTCGTGGCGCGGGCCCAGTCGAAGCCCATGCCTTCGTCCACCGAGACGTCGACGATGAGGCTGCCGGGGCGGAAGGCGTCGAGGTCGGTCTCGCGCAGGTAGGTGAGCGGGGCGTTCGGGTCCTGGAGGGTGCAGTTGACGACGATGTCGGCTGCGGCGAGGAACGGAGCGAGGGCGACCGGCCCGTCGGGGGTGTTCACGGTGCTGGCGCCGGGCGTCTCGGGGTCGTGTTCGAACTGGAAGATGTCGACCGACGGGATCGGCGACCCGACGGCGGCGATGTTGCGGTTCGTCAGGACGCGCACGTCGTGGATGCCGTGGGCGTTGAGGGCCGTGACGGCGCCGCGGGCGGTGGCGCCGAAGCCGATGACGACGGCGCTGAGGCGACGGCCGTAGTCGCCGGTCGAGCCGCAGAGCTGGAGGGCGTGCAGCACCGAGCAGTAGCCGGCGAGCTCGTTGTTCTTGTGGAAGACGTGCAGGCCGTAGCCGCCGTCGGACTGCCAGTGGTTCATGGCCTCCCACGCGATGAGGGTGAGCCGTTTGTCGATGGCGAGCTGGGTGATCTCGCGGTCCTGGACGCAGTGCGGCCAGCCCCAGAGGGTCTGACCGTCGCGCAGGCCCTCGAGGTCGGCGGCCTGGGGCTTGGGCAGCAGGACGACGTCGCTGTCCGCGACGATCTGCTCGCGGTCGGCCATCGCCACGAGGGGCTCGAGGTCGGCGTCGGGGATGCCGAAGCGCAGGCCGTAGCCGCGCTCGAGGGTCATGCTCGCGCGCAGGTCGGCGTCGATGCGGTCGAGGTGGGCGGGGTGGATCGGCAGGCGCCGCTCGTCGGGCTTGCGCGAGGTGGCCAGGACGCCGAGGCGCAGCAGTGCGGGGGCGCCGGAGGTGGTGCCGGTGGGCGGGGAATCCGTTTGGCTCATGCTTGAGAGTAGATGAGTGGCGCTCGCCCCCGAGCCGGAGGGTCAGTTGTTGAAGCGGAACTCCACCACGTCGCCGTCCTGCATGACGTACTCCTTGCCCTCGATGCGGGCCTTGCCGGCCGAACGGGCCTCGGCGATGGAGCCGGTCTCGACCAGGTCGTCGAACGAGATGACCTCGGCCTTGATGAAGCCCTTCTCGAAGTCGGTGTGGATGACCCCGGCGGCCTGCGGGGCCTTCCAGCCCTTGCCGATCGTCCAGGCGCGGGTCTCTTTCGGGCCCGCCGTCAGGTAGGTCTGGAGCCCGAGCGTCTCGAAGCCGATGCGGGCGAGCTGGTCGAGACCGGACTCGTCCTGCCCGAGCGACGCGAGCAGCTCGGCGGCGTCCTCGTCGTCGAGGCCGATCAGCTCGGACTCGACCTGCGCGTCGAGGAAGATCGCCTCGGCCGGCGAGACCAGGGCCTGCAGTTCGGCCTTGCGCCCCTCGTCGGTCAGGACGGCCTCGTCGACGTTGAAGACGTAGATGAAGGGCTTCGCGGTGAGCAACCCGAGTTCGCGGATCGGCTCGAGGTCGATGCTCGTGGCCGAGAGCGCCTCGCCTCGCTCGAGCGCCTCCTTGGCGGCCACGGCCGTCTCGTGCACGATCGGCTCGACGCGCTTCAGCCGCAGCTCTTTCTCGTACCGGACGAGCGCTTTCTCGACCGTCTCGAGGTCGGCGAGGATCAGCTCGGTGTTGATCGTGCCCATGTCGCTCTCGGGGTCGACCTTGCCGTCGACGTGCACGACGTCGGGGTCGTCGAAGCCGCGCACGACCTCGGCGATGGCGTCGGCCTCGCGGATGTTCGCCAGGAACTTGTTGCCCAGGCCCTCGCCCTCGCTCGCCCCCTTGACGATGCCGGCGATGTCGACGAACGACACCGGCGCGGGCAGGATCTTCTCGCTGCCGAAGAGACCGGCCAGCACCTGGAGGCGCGGGTCGGGCAGGTTGACGATGCCCACGTTGGGCTCGATGGTCGCGAACGGATAGTTCGCCGCCAGCACCTGGTTCTTGGTCAGGGCGTTGAACAGGGTGGACTTGCCGACGTTGGGCAGTCCGACGATCGCGATAGTGAGAGCCACGAGGGTCAAGCGTACCGGGCCTGCCGAGCCGTGCCGTCGGAACCGCGTCCGCTGTGGAGGGAACGGTCGCCCACCGCGCCTGTGGAGGCGGTGTCGGAGGCGCGTGAGAGCATGAGTCAATGCCCATCGACTTCACCGCGATCGACTTCGAGACCGCGAACTCGAGCAGCGCCAGTGCCTGCTCCGTCGGCCTCGTCAAGGTCCGCGACGGCGTCGTCGTCGACAAGGTCGGCTGGTTGATCCAGCCACCCACCGGGCACGACGAGTTCTCCGAGTGGAACACCCGCATCCACGGCATCGTCGCGAACGACGTCGTCGGCGCCTTCGGCTGGGCCGAACAGTTCGAGCTGCTCGCCGACTTCGCCGGCGACGACGTCTTCGTCGCCCACAACGCCGGCTTTGACATGGGCGTCATCAAGGCCGCCTGCGCGGCGACCGGGCTCACCCCTCCCCCGTGGTCGTACCTCTGCAGCCTGCAGGTCGCCCGCAAGACCTACTCGCTCGACTCGTACCGGCTGCCGATCGCCGCGACGGCCGCCGGGTTCGACGCCTTCTCCCACCACGACGCCCTCGCCGACGCCGAGGCCTGTGCGGCCATCGTCGCCCACGCCGCACTGTTCCACGGCGCCTCCGACCTGGCCGAACTCGCGACGATCGCGTCGGTCAAGGTGAAGGTGCTGCAGCCGGCCGGGGCGCCGACGGCGCCCGTCGTGCCCCGGGCCGACCGACGCCCGATGGCCTTCGGCTAGGCGCCTCCGTCACGCCAGCCCGGCACGTTCGGGGCACGTCGGTCTCCCTCGACCCCACCGCGTCGACTCCCGACCGGTGTCGGTGGCCGCTGCCACACTTCCGCCATGCCCCTTCCGCTCGCGCTGTTCCTCGCCCTGCTGCTCGGTCTCGTCCTCGGCGTCGCCGTCGGGGCACTGGTCGCCCGCACCCGCGCCGCGGAGGCGACGGCACGCCTGTCGTCCGACCTCGCCACAGCCCGCGCCGTGGCCGACGCATCGCGCGAGCGCCTCGAGGGTCAGGACGACCAGTACCGTCGACAGATCGCGCAGCAAGAAGACCGCCTCCGTGAGTTCCAGGACCGCCTCCGCGACGTCCGCATCGCCGAGGCCGAGAGGGCACGCACCGACGGTCAGGTGCTCGTCGCGCTCAGCCCGGTGGCCGAGAGCCTGCAGGCCGTCCAGCAGAAGGTGGCCGAGCTCGAAGCCGAACGCACCCTCCAGTACGGCGCCCTCAGCGAGCAGCTCCGCACCGCCGCCGAATCGGGTGAACGGCTCCGCGGGACGGCCGAGTCGCTCGCCTCCGCGCTGAAGTCGAACAGCACGCGCGGCGTCTGGGGCGAGACCCAGTTGCGCAACGTCGTGCAGGCCGCGGGTCTCGTCGAGCGCGTCGACTTCGACGTGCAGACGTCGATCTCGTCGGACGCCGGCTCCGGTCGCCCCGACATGGTGGTGCACCTCCCCGGCGGCAAGAACATCGCGGTCGACGCCAAGGTGCCGTTCTCCGCCTACCTCGAGGCCAGCGCCATCCCCGCATCCGCCACGGGCGACGAGGGCGCACGACGCGACCAGCTGGTCCGGCAGCACGTCAAGGCACTGCGGGCCCACGTCGACGCCCTGGCGGGCAAGACGTACTGGGCCGGGCTCGAGTCCTCGCCCGAGCTGGTCATCGCGTTCATCCCGAGCGAGTCGCTCGTGTCGTCCGCCCTCGAGGCCGACCCGGCCCTGATGGACTACGCCTTCCAGAAGCGCGTCGCCCTCGCCTCGCCCGTGACCCTCTGGTCGGTGCTCAAGACCGTCGCCTTCAGCTGGCAACAGGACGTCGTCACCGCCGAGGCGAAAGAGCTCTTCGACCTCAGCCGCGAACTCTACGGTCGGCTGTCGACCATGGCCGGCCACGTCGACAAGCTCGGCCGGTCGCTGCGCGCCGGCGTCACGGACTACAACCGGTTCGTCGGGTCGCTCGAGCGGACGGTCCTCCCATCGGCCCGTCGGCTCAGCATGCTCGACGAGTCCAAGGTCCTCGCGACCCCGACGATCGTCGAGGAGTCCCCCCGAGAACTCACCGCCCCCGAGCTCGCGTCGGCTCTCGGTGACCGCAGCACCGACCACGCCTACCCCTGATGCGGCGAACGCCCGGCCGAGGCCGGGCGTTCGTCGTGTCAGGCGGGTGTCGCGCCGATCAGGCCTTCTCGCCGTACCACTTCGAGACGAGGTGGTCGGCCTCGACCCGGCGGATGGTGCCCGAGTGCGAGCGCAACACGATGCTCGAGGTGCGGATCATGCCCTGCTTGCGCGTGACGCCCGCGACGAGCGCGCCGTCGGTGACACCCGTGGCGACGAAGTACGCGTTGTCGCCCGTGACGAGGTCGTCCTGGTCGAGGACGCGGTCGAGGTCGTGACCGGCGTCGATCGCCTTCTGGCGCTCGGCGTCGTCCTTCGGGGCGAGGCGGGCGAGGATCAGGCCGTCGAGGGCCTTGACCGCGCAGGCCGTGATGATGCCCTCGGGCGTGCCACCGACACCGACGCACATGTCGATGCGGGAGTCGGGACGGGCGGCGTTGATGCCACCGGCGACGTCACCGTCGAGGAGCAGGCGGGTCGACGCGCCCACGGCCCGGATCTCGGCGATGAGGTCGGCGTGACGGGGACGGTCGAGCACGGCGATCTGCATGTCCTCGACGGCGATGCCCTTGGCGGCGGCCAGGGCGGTGATGTTCTCGCCGATGGGACGGTCGAGGTCGATGATGCCGCGGCCCTCGGGGCCCGTGACGATCTTGTCCATGTAGAAGACGGCGCTGGGGTCGTACATGCTGCCGCGGTCGCTGACGGCGATCACCGAGAGGGCGTTCATGCGTCCCGCCGCGGTGAGGCTCGTGCCGTCGATGGGGTCGACGGCGATGTCGCAGGCCGGGCCGAAGCCGTTGCCGACGTGCTCGCCGTTGAAGAGCATCGGGGCTTCGTCCTTTTCGCCCTCGCCGATCACGACCACGCCGTCGAACGCCACCGTGCCCAAGAACTTGCGCATGGCGTCGACCGCGGCCTTGTCGGCGGCGTTCTTGTCGCCCTTGCCGATGAACGGCGCCGAACGGATCGCGGCCGCCTCGGTGGCCCGGACCAGTTCCATGCCGAGGTTGCGGTCGGGGTGCGAGTAGAGGGTTCCGGAATCCGTGTCAGCCATGCTCCGGATCTTACCCGCGCCGCGCCTCCCGACCGGGCTTCGACGACCAGGACGAACAGACGTGCGCTGACTAGGGTGGATGAGCCACCAGCCGTGATCGAAGGAGATTCAATGCCCGTCGCAACCCCCGAGCAGTACGCCGAGATGCTCGACAAGGCGAAGAACAAGGGCTTCGCCTACCCCGCCGTCAACGTCTCGTCGTCGCAGACGATCAACTCCGTGCTGCAGGGCCTGACCGAAGCGGGCAGCGACGGCATCATCCAGGTCACCACCGGCGGCGCCGACTACTTCGCCGGCCACACCGTCAAGAACCGCGCCGCGGGAGCCATCGCCTTCGCCAAGTTCGCGACCGAGGTCGCGAAGAACTACCCGGTGACCGTCGCCCTCCACACCGACCACTGCCCGAAGGACGCCCTCGACGGCTTCGTGCTCCCGCTGATCGCCGCCTCCGAAGAAGAGGTCCGGGCCGGTCGCAACCCGCTGTTCCAGTCGCACATGTGGGACGGCTCGGCCGTCCCGCTCGACGAGAACATCTCGATCGCGCAGGACATGCTGAAGCGCACCAAGGCCATCAACGCCATCCTCGAGGTCGAGATCGGCGTCGTCGGCGGCGAAGAAGACGGCGTGCAGCACGAAGGCACCAACGACGCGCTCTACACCACGGTGGGCGACGTCACCCGCGTGGTCGAGGCGCTCGGCCTCGGCGAACACGGCCGCTACATCGCCGCCCTCACCTTCGGCAACGTGCACGGCGTGTACAAGCCGGGCAACGTCAAGCTGCGTCCCGAACTGCTCGGCGAGATCCAGCAGGGCATCCAAGAGAAGTTCGGCACCGCCGCGAAGCCCCTCGAACTCGTCTTCCACGGTGGTTCGGGGTCGTCCGACGCCGAGATCGCCGAGGCAGTCTCGAACGGCGTCGTCAAGATGAACCTCGACACCGACACGCAGTACGCCTTCAGCCGGTCCATCGCCGACACCGTGTTGAAGAACTACGACGGGTTCCTCAAGGTCGACGGCGAGGTCGGCAACAAGAAACAGTACGACCCCCGCGCCTGGGGCAAGGTCGCCGAGAGCGCCATGGCCGCCCGCGTCGTCGAGGCGACGAAGCAGCTCGGGTCGTACGGTCAGTCGGCGAGCTGACCCGCGCCTCCTGGTCGCACGACGAAGCCCCCGAGCGAGTGCTCGGGGGCTTCGTCGTGGGAGCGAGGGGTGGACGTCAGTTCGACCCCGAGAAGTAGTCGTTCGTGAAGCTCTGCATCGCCTCGGCGAAAGCCGGATCGCCCATCAAGATCGCTGCCGCCCCGAAGCCCTGCACGAGGCCGAAGACCACACCGGCGACGAGGGGCACCACGAAGCCGAGACGCCCGGCGCGCAGCCGCCGGAGGGTCCACCAGGTCGAGACGGCGAACAGCGTCACGGCCAACACGGCCATGACGACCCCGAAGGTCTGCAGCGCAGCGGACGAGCCGAACCCCGAGAGGTCGAGCCCGAACGTCTCGAACTGGGCGAGCTGCGTCGTCGCGTAACCGGGCACGCGGGCGACGGCCTGGATCGCCCCGAAGGCTCCCAGTCCGATCAGGGCGAACGTCGCCACCCGGTCGATGCGCCGCCCGGTCGAGAGCGCAGGAGGCGCGGTGCGGGTCTCGTCACCGGGGCGGACGTCGGTCGAGACCGCGGGCCGGGCGTCCTGACCGGCGACCCGCGCCTCCTCGGTGGCGTCGGCCTCGGCCGCGGCCGGATTGACCCAGCCCTCGGGCGCGTACTCGCCGTAGCGCGGCTTCGGTCGGTCGTCGGTCATCGGGTGCGACCGCCGAGGCCGCGGGCGTCGACCTGGCCCGTCGCGTCTTTCCGCAGCTCTTTCGGCAGTGAGAACATCAGGTCTTCCTCAGCCGTGACGACCTCGTGGACGTCGACGTAGCCGGCGTCCGACAGGTCGGCCAGCACCTCGTCGACGAGCACCTCGGGAACCGACGCGCCGGAGGTGACCCCCACCGTCTCGACGCCGTCGAGCCACTCCTGCTTGATCTCGTTCGTGTAGTCGACGCGGTAGGCGGCCTTGGCGCCGTGCTCGAGGGCGACCTCGACGAGACGCACGCTGTTGGAGCTGTTCGCCGATCCGACGACGATGACGAGGTCGGCGCCCTGGGCGACCTTCTTGATGGCGACCTGGCGGTTCTGCGTGGCGTAGCAGATGTCGTCGCTCGGGGGGTTCTGGATGTTCGGGAACCGCTCACGCAGTCGACGCACGGTCTCCATCGTCTCGTCGACGCTGAGGGTGGTCTGCGACAGCCAGACGAGGTTGTCGGGGTCGGCGACGACGAGGTCGTCGACCTCGCCCGGGTTCTGCACGAGGGTGGTGCGATCCGCCGCGTGGCCCATCGTGCCCTCGACCTCTTCGTGCCCGGCGTGGCCGATCAGGATGATGTGCCGGCCCTGGTTGCCGAAGCGCACGGCCTCGCGGTGGACCTTCGTGACGAGGGGGCAGGTCGCGTCGATGGCCTGCAGCTCGCGATCCGCCGCACCCTTCACGACGGCCGGCGAGACGCCGTGCGCGCTGAAGACGATGTGCGACCCCGGGGGGACCTCGTCGACCTCGTCGACGAAGATGGCCCCCTGGCTCTCGAGGGTCGCGACCACGTGCACGTTGTGGACGATCTGCTTGCGGACGTAGACGGGCGCGCCGTAGTGCTCGAGGGCTTTCTCGACCGCGATGACGGCGCGGTCGACGCCGGCGCAGTACCCGCGGGGTGCCGCGAGCAGCACCTGCTTGCGTCCGTTGACGGGGGTATCCTTTAGCCTGTTCCGCACCGCAGGAACACGCGGTGTCGGCAGGTCGATGGCGAGGGCGCCGTTGGAGATGTGGCTCACCCGACGAGTCTAGGTGTGCCGGACTGGTCGCGTACTGGGAGCGACCGCGCGGCCGGTCGATCACCGGGGTCGCCGCTCGTCCTGCCGGTGTCGACCACCCCTCGAACGGAGCTCCATGACGATCGTTCCCCCTCCCCCCACCGCCGAGTCCCCGTGGCCCGTCGGGCTCCTCGCGAGCAAGGTGCGCGACTGGATCGACCGCCTCGGGACGGCCTGGGTCGAGGGCGAGATCACCCAGTGGAACGTCTCGGGCGGGAACGTCTACGGCAAGCTCCGCGACCTCGAACAAGACGCGACCGTCTCGTTCTCGATCTGGTCCAGCGTGAAGTCACGCGTACCCGCCGACCTCAAGCAGGGCGACCGGGTCATCGCCGCCGTCAAGCCGAACTACTGGGTCAAGGGCGGCAGCCTCACGATGCAGGTCTTCGACATGCGCCACGTCGGGCTCGGCGACCTCCTCGAACGACTCGAGCGCCTCCGACGCCAGCTCACGGCCGAGGGGCTCTTCTCCCCCGAGCGCAAGCGAGCCCTGCCGTTCCTTCCCGGCTGCATCGGCCTCGTCACCGGCAAGGACAGCGACGCCGAGAAAGACGTCCTGCGCAACGCCCAGCTGAGATGGCCCTCGGTCTCGTTCCGCGTCGTGCACGCCGCGGTGCAGGGCGATCGCATGGTCGGCGAGGTCACGGCGGCGATCCAGCGCCTCGACGCCGACGACGAGGTCGACGTCATCATCGTCGCGCGAGGCGGCGGCGATTTCCAGAACCTCCTCGGCTTCAGCGACGAAGGCCTCGTCCGCGCCGTCTCGGAGTGCACCACGCCGGTCGTCAGCGCCATCGGGCACGAGGCGGACCGGCCGCTGCTCGACGACGTCGCCGACCTGCGCGCGTCCACGCCCACCGACGCCGCGAAACGGGTCGTCCCCGACGTGACCGAAGAACTGTCGCGCGTGCAACAGGCGCGCACCCGCATCGGAGTGCGTCTGACCTCGCTGGTCGCCACCGAGATCGACCGGCTCGAACAGATCCACAGCCGGCCGGTGCTGGCGTCGCCCCAGACCCTCGTCGACGTCCGGGCCGACGAGGTCGTCCGGGCGGTGGCCCGCGGCGAAGAACTCGTCGGCCGGGCCGTCGAGAGCGCGCACACCCGCGTCTCGGAGCTCACGGCCCAGCTGCGCGCCCTGTCGCCGCAGGGCACGCTGCGCCGCGGTTACGCGATCGTGCAGCTGCCGTCGGGCGGGGTGTTGCGGTCCCCCGCCGAGGCCCCCGCGGAGACGCGCCTGCTCGTGACCACCGACGGAGGCGCGGTGGGCGCCGTCAGCACCGGCGCCTCCTCCCCAGGCTCCGACGCTCCCGACGAGTCGTCACCCGTGGCGTCCGCCACGACCTCCGCCAGCACCCCTCGTTAGGATCGTCACGTGGACACCACCCCGACCAGCACCCCGCCCGACGTCTCGTCGCTCAGCTACGAGCAGGCCCGCGACGAGCTCGTGTCCGTCGTGTCCGAACTCGAGCAGGGCGCCTCGACCCTCGAGCGCTCGCTGGCCCTCTGGGAACGCGGCGAGGCGCTCGCCCGGCGCTGCGAAGAATGGTTGATGGGGGCGCGCGAGCGCCTCGAGGCGGCCCGCCGTCAGGTGTCGGCAGAATGACCTCCCCCTCCGACGGCGGCCCCCGGGGCTCGCGACGCCCCCGAGAGCCCCGCATCGTCGCCGAACTCGGCCGACCCGAGACCCCGGACGAGACCGCCGCGCGCAAGGCCGAGAACACCCGCAAGCACTACGCGAACCAGACGGCGATCAACCTGACCCTGTCGATCGTCGCCTCGCTCGGCATCGTGCTCTTCCTGGTGCTCGTCGTGGTCCGCCCGAGTGGCACGGTGAACCGGCAGGAGATCGACTACGTCCAGGTCGCGTCGCAGGCCCAGGCGAGCGTCGACGCCCCCCTGGCCGCGCCTCCGCTGCCCGACGGCTGGAGCTCGAACGCCGCCGAGGTCCGCTCCACGACCCGCGACGACGTACCGACCTGGTACGTGGGGTTGATCACGCCGGCCCAGCAGTTCATCGGGCTCGAACAGGGCATCGACGCCAATCCGACCTGGGTCAGCCTGCAGGTGCAGAACGCGGCGGCGACGTCGACCCGGTCGATCGGCGGTCTGACCTGGGACGTCTACGATCGGCGCGACGCCGACGACCCGGGCAACTACGCCTATGCCCTGACCACCACGGTCGACCGCAGCTCGTACGTGCTCTACGGCACGGCCGACGACGCCGAGTTCGACGTCCTGGCCACCTCCCTGGCCGAGCAGATCTCCAGCCAAGAAAGCGAATGACGTGACCCGACACGACCCCGCCGCCGGTGTGCCCGCCACCGCGGCCCCTTCCGCACCCGAGAACACCGCGACGTCCCTGCCCACGGACGTCTCGGCCATCGCGCCGGCGAGCGCGTCCGAGCCGGGGACGGCATGGAGCCGGATGGTGGACGGCAACCACCGCTTCGTCGAGGGGGCACCTCGCCACCCCCACCAGGACAGTGACCGGCGATCGTCCCTCGCTGCCGGTCAAGAGCCCGTGGCAGCCCTCTTCGGATGCGCCGACTCGCGACTGGCCGCCGAGATCATCTTCGACGTCGGCCTCGGTGACCTCTTCGTCGTGCGCAACGCCGGACAGGTGGTCGGCGACACCGTCATCGCCTCGCTCGAGTTCGCGGTCTCGGTGCTCCACGTCCCCCTCATCGTGGTGCTCGGCCACGACAGCTGCGGCGCCGTCGCTTCGGCCATCGACTCCATCGGTTCCGACGCCGCCCCCGGGTCGGCCTTCCTGGGTGGGCTGATCGACATGATCATGCCGTCGGTCGAGCGTGCCCAGCTCGACCTCGAGACGGGTGCCGACCTCGACCCCCGCACGGTCGGCCAATTGCACATCGAGGCGTCGGTCCGCACGCTCGTCGACCGGTCCGCCCTCATCGCGTCCGCCGTCGCGGACGGTAAGTTGGCCGTGGTCGGCGCGAACTACGACCTCGCCAACGGGCGGGTCGACCCTTCGGTCGTCGTCGGCCGACTCTGAACCGAGTCGGGGCGAACGCTCCGACGCCCCGCGCCCTCCACGGGCGCAGCAGCCCGGCAGGGCCCGAGGAAAGGACCACGACGTCGTGACCACATCCGAGACCGAGTATCGCATCGAGCACGACACGATGGGCGAGGTGCGGGTGCCCGCATCGGCCCTCTACCGCGCCCAGACGCAGCGTGCCGTCGAGAACTTCCCCATCAGCGGGGCCGGTCTCGAGCCGGCGCAGATCGTCGCGCTCGCTCGCATCAAGCGCGCGGCCGCCCTGGTGAACGGCGAGATGGGCATCATCGACCGACCCGTCGCCGATGCGATCGTCTCGGCCGCGGACCAGATCATCGGTGGCAGCCATCACGACCAGTTCCCGGTCGACGTCTACCAGACCGGCAGCGGCACGTCCTCGAACATGAACATGAACGAGGTACTCGCCACCCTCGCCGGAACGGTCGACGGCGTCGCCGTCCACCCCAACGACCACGTCAACGCGTCGCAGTCGTCGAACGACGTGTTCCCGACCTCGGTGCACGTCGCCGTCACGGGCGCGCTGCTGCACGACCTGGTGCCCGCCCTCGACCACCTGGCGGTCGCCCTCGAGAAGAAGGCCACGGCCTGGTCCGACGTGGTGAAGGCGGGCCGCACCCACCTCATGGACGCCACGCCGGTCACGCTCGGGCAGGAGTTCGGCGGCTACGCCCGCCAGATCCGTCTCGCGATCGAACGGGTGCAGAGCGCCCTGCCGCGCGTGGCAGAGGTCCCCCTGGGCGGAACGGCCACCGGCACCGGCATCAACACGCCCCAAGGCTTCCCGCAGCGGGTCATCGCCGCCCTCGCGGACGACAGCGGGCTGCCCGTCACCGAGGCGCTCGACCACTTCGAGGCGCAGGGGGCCCGCGACGCGCTCGTCGAGGCCTCCGGTGCCTTGCGCGTGCTCGCCGTGAGCCTCACCAAGATCAACAACGACATCCGCTGGATGGGCTCGGGGCCCAACGCGGGTCTCGGCGAGCTGCACATCCCCGACCTGCAGCCCGGCTCGTCGATCATGCCGGGCAAGGTCAACCCGGTCATCCCCGAGGCCGTCCTCATGGTCTCGGCACGGGTGATCGGCAACGACGCGACGATCGCCTGGGCCGGCGCGTCCGGAGCCTTCGAACTCAACGTGGCGATCCCCGTGATGGGGACGGCGTTGCTCGAGTCGATCCGCCTGCTCTCGAACGCCACCCGAGCGCTGGCGGACAAGACCGTCGACGGCCTCGAGGCCAACGTCGAGCACGCCCGGGCCCTCGCCGAGTCGTCTCCGTCGATCGTGACGCCGCTGAACCGCGTCATCGGCTACGAGGCCGCGGCGAAGGTGGCCAAGCACGCGGTGGCCCAGAAGCTCACCGTTCGCGAGGCCGTCGTCGATCTCGGGTTCGTCGAGCGGGGCGAGGTCACCGAGCAGCAGCTCGACACCGCACTCGACGTGCTCAGCATGACCCACCCGGGCTGAGCCTCCGGCCTGCGTCCAGCCCAGAGCGGTCCGGGTCGAGCCCTCCGGCCTGAGCCCATCCCCGGCCGGCCCGGACCACAGCACGTCGAGGAGGCGCGCGTCCGTCATCGACGGACACGCGCCTCCTCGGCGTTTCGGCTTCTCTACCCTCTCTCGCCTGCCTGTTCGCGTTCCCGTTCCCGTTCCCGTTCCCGTTCCCGTTCCCGTTCCCGTTCTCGTTCCCGTTCCCGTTCCCGTTCCCGTTCCCGTCGACGGTGGCACGCCGCGACGCGGACCTCACGGAACCGTCACGACGGCATCGACGGCGACGGCCACCGACGGGCTGGCCACGACACACCAGAACGCCGCGAGCAGGCACGGCCCGAAAGGGATGCCTCGGCTGACCGATGCCAGCCCTGGCCGCGGAGGCGTGCCGGCCCGTCGCGGCCTCGAGCCCAACGTCCGAACGCCGGCCACACCGATCGCAAACGTTCCGGCAAGAGCCCAGAGACCCAGGAGGGCCGCCGGGCTACCCGTCGCGACGAGTCCGCTCAACACGGCGCCGAGCTTGACGTCCCCCATGCCCAGGCCGCCGGCGATGGCAGCCACCAGGCCGAGCCCGGCGGCGACCAGGGCGAAGGCCAAGCTCGTGGCCGCCGTGGCGATACCGCCCCCTGCGACGAGCAGGACGGTCGACACCCCCCACGCACCCGCGGCCACTCCGACGAGGACGTTCGGCAGTCGACGCTCGGCGATGTCGATCCGGACCAGGGCCGGAGTCACGGCTGCGACTCCGAGACACCCGACGAGCATCACCGCCCCGGCGCTCGCGCCCGTGAGGGGACCGGCATGCAGTGTGGCGGCAGCGACCGTGACCGCCGACAGTGCAGCCGCGGCGACTGCTTCGAGGGCCTGCGTGCGCTCCTGTCGCGGCCCATCACCGCCTCGAACCGCTTCCCCGTCCGACGGGCGCGTCCCGTCCGGCGAGCCCGTCCCGTCCGGGGACACCGTTCCGTCCGGGGACACCGTCTCGTCCAGCGACACCGTCCCGTCCGGCGAGCCCGTCCCGTCCGGCGACACCGACTCGTCCACGAGACCTTCCGGCGAGCTCACGATGCTCCTGATGACGAAGCCGACGCCGATCCTGACCGACCCGGCGGCGGAGTACGTCCCCGAGCTGGTCGGACCAGATGCCACGGGCGTCGACCTCGCGTGCGCCGGGTTCGCGGACGGGGGGCACGGCCCATCGTCACGACGAGTCGCCGTCGAGGTCGCCGGGCGTCGTCGAGCACCGCGTGCACGGCCTCGACGATGAGCGATCGATGGTCGCGCACCATCTCGTAGCTCGCTCGAAGGGCGGTTCGTCCCTGGACCGTGATCGCGAGGTCCTTCAGACGGTCCGCGTCGAACGTGTCGCCGTGCCACCTGCGCCCGTCGAGTTCGAGGGCGACGACACCGTCGACGACGACGTCGATGCGGCGGCGATCCTCCGGGTCGACCCGGGTCTGGGACTCGACGCGGTGCCCCAGGTCGGCGAACGTCACCCGCATGACGCTCTCGATGAAGCTCTCGCTCCGCGGATCGGCCCAGTCGACGATGCCCCTCACATCCGCAGGAGCCTCGGCGAAGGCCGCGTGCAGTCCGGCGACTGAGAAGTGACCGCTCGACAGCGCCCAGTCCAGGAGGGCGACGGCCTCGTCGAGAGGAGCCGCCGTCACGGCGTCCACCAGGGCGGTGCCGACGGGAACGGCCCAGGCCGCTCGCCGTGCGTCCTCCGATCCGTGTTCGTCGTCATCCGGCGGACGGGGCACCGTCCCGGGTGACGGACGAGGGGGCACGCGCCCGTCGGAGCGCCACAGCACCCTCGCACCGTGCCTGGCCCGGAGACGTGAGGCTCCAGGGGGCACCACGACGCTGACGATCGGAACGGTGGTCCACATCCACGCCCCGAGGAGGGCCAAGAGCGACGTCCCGGTCAACCTGCCCCCGATGCGCACGGCCTCGTACCGTGCGTCCCCCGGCGCGAAGGTCGTGTACCACCCGCGTCGGGCACGGTGAACGTGCCCCGATCGCACTGCTGCGGTGAGCATCCGGTCGGTGGCTCCGAGGGCGACGAGATCCCGCTTGTGGAGGACGCCGCCCGCTTTTCTGACGTGGGTCGCGATCTGCTGCATGCCGACAGGCTGACGCGACCCGCGCCTCCTCCGCGGCGCACGAGAGCCCGCCGGTGGAGAACGTCCGCGTCGCGCGAGGTGGGGCCGAGGCGTCCCTCACGGCGGCTCGTCGACCCCGCGGCGCGCCCGTGCCCGCGCCCACGCCCGCGCCCCGCGCCCGTCCGGGCGTTCCCGACCATGCTGGCAAGTCCGGAGAATACCGCCCACCGACCTCGACACGGCCTCGAACCGTGTCGGACTGCTGAGTTGCCGACCGGCAGGTGGTCCCTCGTGCCGGTCGAGCACGGCACGGGTCGCACCGAGACGCCGACTCGTCACGGACCACCGAGAACCAGGCGACCCCGAGCACGGTCCGGTGGGCAACTCAGGAGAACGGCGACCAGGTGCGGCCCTGACTCCTCGCAGCCTGCCGATCGCCGGAGTTGCCGACACGACGCGCGGTGCCGGACACGCAGGAGGCGCGACGCCAGACCGCAGGACGCGCGGCGCCGGACACGCAGGA
Source organism: Frigoribacterium sp. 9N (assembly GCF_902506305.1). Taxonomy (NCBI): domain Bacteria; kingdom Bacillati; phylum Actinomycetota; class Actinomycetes; order Micrococcales; family Microbacteriaceae; genus Frigoribacterium; species Frigoribacterium sp. 9N. Next base: position 113,221 of record NZ_LR733392.1, on the reverse strand, counting down.
CGCGCGGCGCCAGACACGCAGGACGCGCGGCGCCGGACACGCCGGACGCGCGGCGCCGGACACGCCGGACGCGCGGCGCCAGACCGCAGGAGCCGCGGCGCCGGACCGCGGGAGGCGCGGGTCAGGTGACCCGCGCCTCCTGCGTCCCTGCTACACCAGGTCGTTCGACTCGAGCATCTCGGTGACGAGGGCGGCGATCGCGGACCTCTCGGAGCGGGTCAGCGTCACGTGACCGAACAGCGGGTGACCCTTGAGCGTCTCGATGACCGAGGCGACCCCGTCGTGCCGGCCGACGCGCAGGTTGTCGCGCTGCGCCACGTCGTGGGTCAGCACCACTCGCGAGTTCTGGCCGATGCGACTCAGGACGGTCAGCAGCACGTTGCGCTCGAGGGACTGCGCCTCGTCGACGATCACGAAGGCGTCGTGCAACGACCGGCCCCGGATGTGCGTCAGGGGCAGGACCTCGAGGATGCCCCGCTCGACCACCTCGTCGAGGACGTTCTGGGACACGATCGCGCCCAGCGTGTCGAAGACGGCTTGCGCCCACGGGTTCATCTTCTCGCCGGCGTCGCCCGGGAGGAACCCCAGGTCTTGGCCGCCCACCGCGTAGAGCGGGCGGAACACCATGATCTTCTTGTGCTGCTGCTTCTCGAGGACGGCCTCGAGGCCGGCGCAGAGAGCGAGGGCCGATTTGCCCGTGCCGGCGCTGCCGCCCAGCGAGACGATGCCCACCTCGGGGTCGAGCAGCAGGTCGATCGCGAGGCGCTGCTCGGCCGATCGACCGTGCAGCCCGAAGACGTCGCGATCGCCGCGGACGAGACGAGCCTCGCCGCGGGCGACCACGCGCCCCAGTGCCGAGCCGCGCTCCGAGTGCACCACCACCCCGGTGTTCACGGGGACGTCCGCGAGTGCGCGGGCGGAGATCTTCTCGGACTCGTAGAACGAGGCCATCTGCTCGCTCGAGACGTCGATCGAGGTCTGCCCGGTGTACCCGCTGTCGACGACCTGTTCGGCCCGGTATTCTTCGGCGGCCAGTCCGATCGACGCGGCCTTCACCCGCAGGGGCAGGTCTTTCGAGACGACCGTGACGGCCAGCCCGTCGGCGGCGAGGTTCGACGCGACGGCGAGGATGCGCGAGTCGGCGTCGTTCAACTGCAGGCCCGAGGGCAGGACCGACATGTTCGAGTGGTTGAGCTCGACCCGCAGGGAGCCCCCGTCACCCACGGCCACCGGGAAGTCGAGACGGTCGTGCTTCACGCGGAGGTCGTCGAGCAGGCGCAGGGCTTGACGCGCGAAGTAGCCCAGCTCGGGGTCGTGACGTTTGCCCTCGAGTTCGCTGACGACGACGACGGGAAGCACCACGTCGTGCTCGGCGAAGCGGAAGAGCGCCTGCGGATCGGACAGCAACACCGAGGTGTCGAGCACGTACGTGCGTTGTGCGACCGACTGGTCACCCCCCGCCGTTGCTGCGGTGTTGCGTTCGGTTGAGGTGATGTTCGACGCGGTCACGACCACTCCGTCCTCGGGCGGCTGGGCACCCGGGTACCTTCGGCAGAGACGGCCGCGGAGCAGTTGCGAGGCGAACTTTCGTGGCCGTCTCGATCGGGCTCCTTGCCCGATGTGAAGAACCTACGACGCGCCTCCGACATCCGCATCATCGACGCCACCGTGTCGTGTGACGATCAGGTGAACGACCCTCATGTAACGGTCGAGGGTGCGGCGCGCGAGCCCCACCCCGCAGGGCGGTCCCGCCTAGTAGAAGACGGTCGTGCCGAACGAGGTGAACGCACCCCGCAGCATCTCGAACGAATCGTCGCCCGTGGACACGTGCACGCTCAGCCGCACGGTCGTGTCGCGCACGGTGGCCGTGACCCCGTGGTTGATCAGTGCGGCCGTCAGCGTCGTCATCTGGTCGAGGGCGGGTTCGAGCACGACGATGCCGGCGCGCTCCGCCTCGTCGCGCGGCGAGACCACCGGCACCGCGAACTCGTCGGCGAGGTCGATCACCCGCGTGGCCCGCTCGGCCACGGCCCGCGAGACGGCGGCGACGCCCACGTCGGCGAGGTCCTCGAGGGCCGTGGCGAGGCGCGCCTGGGCGATGGGGTCGGGATTCGTCAGCTGGAACGCCGCAGCACCCGGGCGGGTCGGCTGCCGTCCGTGGTACGAGCCGCCGAGGGTCAGGTCGCTCCCGGCGACACCGCTGAACACCGGTGTCAGGGCCGAGAGAGCGCGGTCGCTCAGGGCCAGGAAGCCCGTCCCCCACCCGGCGCGGACCCACTTCTGACCGCCCGACGCCACGACGTCGGCCACGGCGTAGGGCGCGTCGACCACACCGAACCCCTGGATCGCGTCGACGATCAGCAACCGGTCGCCGATCACCTGGCGGATGCCCTCGAGGTCGACCAGGTACCCCGTGCGGTAGTCCACCAGGCTGACGGCCACGGCGGTGACCGAGTCGGTGAGGTGACGCTGCACCACGGCCGGCGTGACCACGTCGTGGTCGAGGTCCATCCAGACCGGCTCGAGCACGCGCAGGGCCTCGGAGGAGCGGGTCGCCGCGACGGGCATGCTCGGGTAGTCGCGCGGCGACATGAGCACCTGCCCGGTGAGACCGAACAGCGTGTGCGTGAGCCCTTCGCTCGTGTTCGGCTGGAAGACGACGTGGTCGGGTGCGAAGCCGACGAGGGACGAGATCGCCCGTCCGACGCGACCGGCCTGCTCGGTCAGGGCGATCTCGGACCCGAAGCGGGCCCTCGCCTGCACCTCGACCAACGAGCGCTGCTCGTCGGCGACGGAGCTCGAGATGGGACCCCACTTCGCGAAGTCGAAGTATCCGGGCTCGTCGGTGAACCCCGAGGCGAGGTCGTCGATGGTCTTCACGGTGTTCTCCTAGGCGGCGGTGACTGGTCCACCGTAGTGCCGTCCGCGGTCCGCCGACCCGCGCCTCCTCGTCCGGTCGTCCGCGCGGGGGCGTGCGCGGCAGGCCCGCACACGGCCGGCAACTCAGGAGAACGACACACCAGAACCCCACCTGGAGGCGCGGCGCAGCCGGATTCCGGAGTTGCCGGCACCAGCCCGGTCACCGCGCCGGCGGCCGCTCGGGCGTCAGCTGCCGTAGCGCCGGTGCGGGAGGGCGAAGTCGCGCACGGCCCGCAACTCAGGAGAACGACACACCAGAACCCCACCTGGAGGCGCGGCGCAGCCGGATTCCGGAGTCACCGACACCAGCCCCGTCACCGCGCGCACAGCCGGCAACTCAGGAGAACGACACACCAGAACCCCCTCAGGAGGCGCGGCGCAGCCGGATTCCGGAGTTGCCGACACCAGCCCCGTCAGTGCGTCGGCGGCCGCTCGGGCGTCAGCTGCCGTAGCGCCGGTGCCGAAGGGCGAAGTCGCGCACGGCCCGGAGGAAGTCGACCTCGCGCAGGTCGGGGTAGAAGGCCTCGACGAAGTAGAACTCGCTGTGGGCGCTCTGCCACAGCATGAAGTCGCTCAAGCGTTGCTCGCCCGACGTGCGGATCACGAGGTCGGGGTCGGGTTGGCCGCCGGTGTAGAGGTGGTCGGCGATGAGCTCGGGGGTGAGCACCTCGGCCAGGGCGTCGAGAGTGCCCCCCGCGGCGTCGTGCGCCCGCACGATGCTGCGCATGGCGTCGGCGATCTCACGGCGCCCGCCGTAGCCGACGGCGAGGTTCACGTGCAGCCCCGTCTTGTCGGCGGTCCGGGCCTGGGCCTCGCGGAGGGCCGAGCAGAGCGCCGGCGGCAGGTCGTCGGTCGCGCCGACGTGCTGCACGCGCCAGTCCCGCTGACGCGAGAGCTCGTCGGCGACGTCGCCGATGATGCCGAAGAGCTCGGTCAACTCGTCGGACTGTCGGTTGCCGAGGTTGTCGGCGGAGAGGAGGTACAGCGTGACCACCTTGATGCCGAGGTCGTCGCACCAGGTGAGGAACTCGCTGATCTTCGCGGCACCCGCGCGGTGCCCGTGGGCAGCGGTCTCGAGCATGCGCTGCTTGGCCCAGCGCCGGTTGCCGTCGACGATCATGGCGACGTGGTGCGGCAGCTCTTGACCGTCGAGGCTCCGGCGGATGCGGTTCTGGTAGAGGCCGTACAGGACTCCCCTGGCGAGGGGAGAGGGACGGCGCTTTTTCACAGGGCTACGGTAGCCCACGGCGGGCCGTCCACAGAGCCGAGGATTCTCAGCCCGCCTCCTCGGACGCTCCCCTAGGCTCGGCCCCATGACCAGCCACACCGACGGAGATCGCGCGAGCCTCCGGGCCGACGAGGTCGACGGGGCCGACCGGGCAGACGGGTCCGACGGGGCCGACATCCCGAACCTGCCGTTGCTCGACGACGCCCTCGCCTACCCCGACATCGAGCGCAAACCGAGTTGGCGCGGCTGGATCCATGCGGCCACCTTCCCGGTCGCGATCGCGACCGGCGTGGTGCTCGTCGTCCTCGCGCAGGGCGTGGCGGCGACCTGGGCCTGCGCGGTCTTCATGACCACGTCGCTCCTGCTCTTCGGCATCTCGGCGACCTACCACCGCTTCCCGTGGAGCCCGAACGCGAAACGCTTCCTGAAGCGCCTCGACCACGCCAACATCTTCCTGCTGATCGCCGGCACCTACACGCCGATCGCGGTCATCGCCCTGCCGCCGTCGAAGGGCGTCACGCTGCTCGTGCTCGTCTGGACGGGCGCCGTGTTGGGCATCCTCTTCCGGGTGTTCTTCCTGAACGCGCCGCGGTGGTTGTACGTGCCGCTCTACGTCCTGCTGGGCGTCGGCGCCCTGGGGTTCATCGTCGACCTGCTCGACGCGAACGTCGCGATGATGGTGCTCGTGCTGGTCGGCGGCGCGCTCTACATCGCGGGTGCCGTGTTCTACGGCATCAAGAGGCCGAACCCCGTACCGGGGCACTTCGGATTCCACGAGCTGTTCCACACCATGACGGTGCTGGCGTACCTCTGCCACTGGACGGGCATCCTGCTCGTGGCCCTGGACCCGCCGACCTTCTAGCGCGAGGTCGTCCGAGCCGAGGAGGCGCGGGTCGCCACCCCGGCACCGGTCGCGTCGGTCACGAGTCGCGCTCGCGCCTCCTGCGGTCGCCGTCGTCGTCGAGGTCGCCCTCGACGGGGCGAGCCCGCCGATCGGCGTCTCCGGGGAGTTCTTCGTCGTCGAGAGCCGCGGCCGCCAGGGTCGCCTCGTCGCGCTCGGCCTGGATGCGCTCGCGCACCTCGCCTCGGTACCGGGTGCGTCGGACCCGACGGGTCATGTCGACGACGATCAGCACCGTCGCGACGGCGACGAACGCGATGGCGACGAAACCCCAGACGCCGGGCGTGACGGCCTCGTCGGGGATGGTCGACGGCGGCAGCGTCGGGTCGGGGGTCTGCGGCTGCGCCAGCAGACGGGTCGTGACCGCGACCACCGATTCGGAGAGCACGCTCATCGCTGCACCCCCACGAGGCCGGTGTCGGGGTCGACGACCCCGGCGAAGAGGTCGACCTCGGGCAGGTCGGACCCGACGTTCGACTCGACGAGCTGGAAGTCCTCGGTGGGCCAGGCGGCGACCTGGAGGTCGTGGGGCCAGAAGAAGAACGCGCTGTCGAGCGGCACCTGGCTGGCGTGCGACCGAAGGGCGGCGTCGCGCACGGGGAAGAAGTCGGAGACCGGCACGCGGGTCGTGGCCAGGTCGGGCCGGTCGCTGAAGCGGGCCAGCATCTCGGTCAACGACTCGATGAGGGGCGACTCGGGGTCGCTCTCGCGCAGGTGCGTGATCATCGCGCCGATGCGTCCGGCACTGAACATGCGGTCGTAGTAGACCTTGTCGATCTGCCACGCGTCGCCGGTCGCCGGGTAGCGCTCGGGGTCGGAGGCGTCGCGGTAGGCCGCCATCGAGATCTCGTGCGTGCGGATGTGGTCGGGGTGGGGGTACCCGCCGTTCTCGTCGTAGGTCACCAGCACCTGCGGCTTGAACCGACGGATGATCGCGACGAGCGGCTCGGCGCTGATCTCGAGCGGGATGGTGGAGAACGAGTTGACCGCGACCGACTCGCCCTCGGCCGGCAGGCCCGAATCGGCGTAGCCCAGCCACAGGTGGTCGATGCCCATCGCCGCCTGGGCGGCCGCCATCTCGTGCACGCGCAGGCCCGCGATGTCACGCTCGGCGTGAGCTCGGGCCTCGAGCTGCTCGTTGAGGATCGACCCCTGCTCGCCGCCGGTGCAGCTGACGACGAGGACGTCGACGCCGAGGCTGCGGTAGTAGGCGTAGGTCGCCGAGCCCTTGCTGGACTCGTCGTCGGGGTGGGCGTGGACCGCCAGCAGGCGCAGGGTCAATTCTTCCTCGCAATGTGTGCCGGGCAGACGTTGCTACCCTGGGGACAGCTTAATCGGACGGAGATCCGCGTGACGTCCACGCCCCGTGTCACCTCGCCCTCGTCGCGCCTCGACGCACGGTACGGGCGTTCGCCGCGGGGTCGGCGCAGGCGCCTCGTCGTGGGCCTGTCCGTCGCCGTCGCCTTCGTCGTCGTCTTCGCGGCGTGGGTCGTCTTCGCCGCCTTCGACGGGACCTCGTCCCAGCTCGAATCCGCCGACGTGGGCTACCAGGTCACCTCCGACCGGGCCGTCGAGGTCCAGTACACGGTCACCGCGGACACGGGCGCGGCGGTCGACTGTGCGGTAGAAGCGCAGAACAGCGGCTTCGCGGTCGTCGGCTGGAAGATCGTGCACCTGCCCGCCTCGGAGCGCCGTTCGGTGACCTACACGACCTCGCTCGCGACGTCGGAACGGGCGGTCACGGGCTTGATCTACCGGTGCTGGCTTCCCTAGACTGCTCGGAATCGCACGACGAGACCGGCCACTCGGCCGGTCTCCTTTTTTCGGTGGGCGACCTCGCCCCGGCTCCCGGCACCGCGCCTCCTCGGCTCGAGTCGCCCGACCGGGTTCGGCCGCCGCACGAAACGGAGACACCATGAGCACTGACAACGAGACCACCTGGCTCACGACGGACGCCCGCGACCGTCTGCAGGCCGAGCTCGACACCCTCAGCGGCGAGGGACGTCGCGAGATCGCGTCACGCATCGAGGCGGCCCGCGAAGAGGGCGACCTGAAGGAGAACGGCGGCTACCACGCCGCCAAGGACGAGCAGGGCAAGATGGAGGCGCGCATCCGCACGCTGATCAACCTGCTGAAGCACGCGACGGTCGGTGACTCGACGGCCGCCGACGGCATCGTCGGCCCCGGCACCGTCGTCACGGCGACCATCGCCGGCGACGAGAGCACCTTCCTGCTCGGCAACCGCGAGATCATCGCCGCCGGCAGCGACCTCTCGGTCTACAGCGAGACCAGCCCGCTCGGCCAGGCCATCAACGGGCTGAAGGTCGGCACGACGACCAGCTACACCGCCCCGAACGGCAAGGACATCTCGGTGTCGATCACGAACGTCGAGACCTACCAGCCGTAGGTCCGACGCCGAGGCCCCCGCTCGAACGGAGCGGGGGCCTTCGTCGTCCCGGGCCACGGGGGCCCGGACCCTCGACGGGGGTGTCGGCAACTCCGGACTACGGCGTCGTCCGCGGCAGTCCTGCGCCCGCGGGCGGCCGTTCTCCTGAGTTGCCGACGGGGACACGGTGCCGTCAGGAGGCGCGGGCACGGTCGGGACGCGCAGACCCGGTCAGGAGGCGCGGGCACGGTCGGGACGCGCAGACCTGGTCAGGAGGCGCGGGCACGTTCAGCAGGCGAACACCCGGTCAGGACGCGCAGACCTGGTCAGGAGGCGCGGGCACCGGCAGGAAGCGCGGGGCGCGTCTCGCGGAGTCGGCTAGAAGTCGACGTTGGGCTCGTACCCGGCGTCGCGGAGCCGTTGCAGGACCTCTTCGACGTGGTCCGGCCCGCGCGTCTCGACGCTGAGCTCGAGTTCGACCTCGCTGATCTGGAGCCCGCGACCGTGGCGGGTGTGCAGCACCTCGACCACGTTCGCGTTGGCGTCCGACAACACTTCGCTGACGCGGGTCAGCTGGCCGGGGCGGTCGGGCATGCCGATGCGCAGCTTGACGTAGCGGGCGGCGGCCGCGAGGCCGCGACCGATCACGCGCTCCATCATCAGCGGGTCGATGTTGCCGCCGCTGAGGATCACCACGGTCGTGCCGAGGTCACGCACCTGCTCGGTGAGGATCGCGGCGATGCCCACGGCACCCGCGGCCTCGACGACGAGCTTCGCGCGCTCGAGCAGCACGAGCATCGCCCGGGCCGTGTCGTCGTCGCTGACCGTGACGATCTCGTCGACCGTGTCGCGGATGATCTCGAAGTTGAGCACGCCGGGTTTCGCCACGGCGATGCCGTCGGCGATCGTGGGCTGGGCGTCGATGTCGGTCCGCACGCCGAGTTTCATCGAGACGGCGTACGGGGCGGCGTTGGCCGCCTGCACGCCGATGATGCGGACGTCGCGCCCGGTGCGTGCCGCGCTCTGCTTCAGGGCGCTGGCGACGCCGGCCGCCAGCCCACCTCCGCCGACGGGCACGATCACGGTGTCGACGTCGGGCACCTGTTCGAGGATCTCGAGCCCCAGCGTGCCCTGGCCCGCCACGACGTCGGCGTGGTCGAACGGGGGAATGAAGACGGCGCCGGTCGTGTCGGCGAACTCTTGTGCGGCTCGCAGCGACTGCTCGACCGTGTGCCCCCGGAGGACGACGTCGGCGCCGTAGTGCCGGGTCGCCTGCAGCTTGGGCAGGGCCACGCCGACGGGCATGAAGATCGTGGCCACGATGCCGAGTTCACGGGCCGCCAGGGCGACACCCTGAGCGTGGTTGCCGGCCGACGCGGCGACGACCCCGCGCGCCTTCTCGTCGTCGCTCAGCTGGGTCAGGCGGTTGTAGGCGCCTCGGATCTTGTACGACCCGGTGCGCTGCAGGTTCTCGCACTTGAGGTGCACCCGCGAGCCGAGCACCTCGGCGAGGTACTGCGAGGTCTCCATCGGGGTGACGCGGACGACCTGCGAGACGCGGTCGCGCGCCTGCTCGATCTCGACGAGGGTGGGACCGGCCAGGGTGCGTTCAGACATCGGTGAGGCCTCCGGGCCGCGTGACGTCGTGCTCGACGGGTCGTGGCTTCTCTCGCCACGTACCCCTCGCGACGTAGGTGATCATGACGTTCAGCACGGCCACGAACGGGACCGCGAAGAGGGCGCCGGGGATTCCGGCGACCAGGGTGCCGGCCGCGACGGCGAAGACGACGGCCAACGGGTGCACCTTGACGGCGCTGCCCATGACGAACGGCTGCAACAGGTGCCCCTCGATCTGCTGCACGAGGATCACCACGGCGAGCATGAGCAGGGCCACGACCCAGCCGTTGTAGACGAGGGCGATGACGACGGCGACGGCTCCGGTCGCGACGGCGCCCACGACGGGCACGAACGACCCGAGGAAGACCGCGATGGCGATCGGTGCCACCAGGGGCAGGCCCAGGAAGAGCGCCCCCAACCCGATGCCCACGGCGTCGACGAACGCGACGAAGATCTGCACCTTGACGAAGTTGGTCAGGGTGAGCCAGCCCGCGCGGCCCGCCCCGTCGATCGCCGGGTGCGAGGCCCGGGGGAAGAGCCGGACGACCCACCGCCAGATCTCGGACCCGCCGACGAGCACGAAGATCGTCGCGAAGAGCCCGAGCACGAGCCCGGCCGCGACGTGACCCGCGGTCGACCCGACCGAGAGCGCACCGCGCACGAGCGGCTGACTGTCTTGCTGGACGGCCGCCACCGCGTCGGACACGTACCCGTTGATCTGCGCCTCGGTGAGGTGCAACGGCGAGGTGAGCAGGAAGTCCTTGAAGTCGCCGTAGGAGGCGATCGAGCGATCACGCAACGAGGGCCAGCCGTCGACGATCTGGAGGACGACCAGGACGACGAGGCCCGAGACCACGACGAGGAACCCCACCAGGACGGACACGACCGCCAACCACTTGGGCCAGCGGTGCCGCTGCAGCCACCCCGAGAGCGGGACGAGCAGCGCGGAGATCAACAGGGCCACCAAGAAGGGGATGACGATGACCCGCAGCTGGGTGATCGACCAGATGACGACGCCGGCCACGGCCACGATCACCAGGATGCGCCAGGACCAGGCCCCGGCGATGACCATGCCCCGCGGCACCGACGGATCGGCGACGACACCGGCCGCGCGACCGCTCGTGACGTCGCCCTGCACCTCGTCGCCGCGCGTGGGGCGGTTCCGCCAGATCATCGCGTCAGTTTATGGCCCTGCGGGGCCGGTCACCTACCCCTCCACATGCCGGTGCACGCATGTGTCGACGGGGACCAGGCGACACCAGGAGGCGCGGCGCGCGTCGGTGGCCGTCGCTACAGTCGTCCGCGTGCCCCGTCAGCAGCTCTCCCCCGCCCAGGCCCGTCGCGTCGCCTTGGCGGCGCAGGGCTTCGGGAGGCCCGTCGACGGCCCTGCCCGCCCGGGGACGCGGCAGCTGAACGGCCTCGTCGATCGCCTCGGCCTGCTGCAGATCGACTCGGTGAACGTGTTCGAGCGCAGCCACTACCTGCCCGCGTTCGCACGACTGGGCGCGTACGACCGCGCGACCCTCGACCGCCTCACCTTCGCTCCCCGTGGGCGGTACGTCGAGTACTGGGCCCACGAGGCCGCCATCGTCCCGGTGTCGACCTGGCCCCTGTTGCGGTGGCGCATGCGCGACTACGACGCGAAATGGCGGGGGGACGCCTCCTCGTGGCTGTCGACGAGTCCGCGCATGGAACGCTGGCTGCTCGACGAGATCCGCGACAAGGGGCCGCTGCCGGCCAGCCTGGTCGAGGCCGACGCCGCCCTCTTCCCCCAGCCCGACCGGACGGGCCCGTGGTGGGGGTGGGGTGACGTGAAGCGCGGCCTCGAGTCGCTGTTCCGCACGGGCGCCCTGGTCAGTGCCGGTCGCCGTCGGTTCGAGCGCGTCTACGCACTGCCCGAACAGGTGCTGTCGGCCGAGGTCCTGGCCGTCGACGTCGACCGTCACGAGGCCCACCGGCGCCTCGTCGCCCACGCGGCCCGCGCCTCCGGGGTCGCGACGGCCGCCGACCTCGCCGACTACTTCCGCCTCAAGGCCGCCGACGTCGTACCCGCCCTGCGCGAGCTCCACGACGACGGTGTCGTCGAACCCGTGGACTTGCCGGGTTGGGGTGCGACCGCGTGGCTGCACCGTGACGCCCGCGTACCCCGTCGGCTCGAGGCCGACGCCGTGCTGTCACCGTTCGACCCCGTCGTCTGGCACCGGCCCCGGGCGGAACGCCTCTTCGACTTCCGCTACCGCATCGAGATCTACACCCCGCGCGAGAAACGCGTGCACGGCTACTACGTCCTCCCCGTCCTGCAGGACGACCAGCTGGTGGCACGGGTCGACCTCAAGAGCGATCGTCAGGCGGGCGTCCTGCGGGTGCAGGCGGCATGGCATGAGCGCGACCTCCCCGTCGACGTCGAGCGGCTCGTGACGACGCTGCGCCGAGCGGCCGCCTGGCAGGGGCTGGACGCCGTCGAGGTGGCTGATCGGGGCGACCTGGCGGGCCGACTCCGCACGGTGCTGACCGGCCGGGCCGACGCGGCCGGCCCGGCCGACCCCCTCGGTTAGAAGGTCCCGGCGTTCTGTCGCAGCCGCTGGATGCGATCGGCGAGCGGAGGGTGCGTGCTGAAGAGTCGGTCCATCACGCCGGGCTTCATCGGATCGCTGATCCAGAGGTGTGACATCGAGGTGTTCTGCTGCCGCATGGGCCGCCCCTGGGCACCGAGCTTCTCGAGGGCTCGGGCGAGACCCTCGGGGTACCGCGTCGTCAACGCCCCGGTGGCATCGGCGAGGTACTCGCGCTGACGCGAGACGGCCGCCTGGACACCTGCCGCGGCGAGAGGGGCGATGATCATGGCCACCAGACCGAGCACCAGGAAGACGGGGTTCCCGCCGCCCCCACCGTTGTTGTTCGAGTTGCGGTTCCCCCCTGACAACGCGCTGAAGAACGACATGCGCAACAGGATGTCGGCCAGGAAGCCCACGGCCACGACGAGGCCGAACACCATGGTCGACACACGGATGTCGTAGTTCTTCACGTGACCGAGCTCGTGAGCCATGACGCCCTGGAGCTCACTGTCGTCCATGATCTCGAGCAGGCCGGTCGTGGCGGCGACCACGGCGTGTTCCGGGTCGCGGCCCGTGGCGAAGGCGTTGGGGGCCGGATCGACCACGACGTAGACCTTGGGCATCGGCATGCCCATCGTGATGCTGAGGTTCTCGACCGTGCGGTACAACCGCGGAGCCGTCACACCGTCGACCTGCTGGGCGTTGCTCATCGAGAGCGCCTGCCCGCTTGCCGCGAAGTACTGGATCACGGCGTACACCGCGGCACCGCCGAGAACCAGGAAACCGATCGACCCGTTGTTCCAGATGGCGCTCGCGGCGAACCCGAGGGCCCCGACGATCACCAGGAAGATCAGGACGATGAAGACGGTGTTGCGCTTGTTGCGCGAGATCGCGGAGTACACGGTGTCGAGGACGACTCGGACTGGATCAGAACTGGACGCGCGGCGGTTCGGCGATCGCCGACGGCTCGGAGACCTCGAAGAAGTCCCGCTCGCTGAAGCCGAGCCGCTTCGCGAAGAGGGAGTTGGGGAAGACGCGGTTCTTGGTGTTGAACTCGCGGACGCCGCCGTTGTAGAAGCGGCGCGCGGCTTGGATCTTGTCCTCGGTGTCGACCAGCTCGGACTGCAACTGCAGGAAGTTCTGGCTCGCCTGGAGCTGCGGGTAGGCCTCGGCCACGGCGAAGATGCTCTTCAGAGCGGTCTGCATGTGCCCTTCGGCAGCCGATGCCTCGGCCGGTGTGCCCGCCCCGATGGTCTCGGCACGGGCCGCCGTCACGTTCTGGAAGACGGACGATTCGTGCGAGGCGTATCCCTTGACCGCCTCGATGATGTTGGGGATCAGGTCGGCCCGGCGTTTGAGCTGGATCGTGATGTCGCTCCACGCCTCGTCGACGCGCACCTTCAGGGTCACCAACGAGTTGTAGGTGGCCCAGAGGTAGATGCCGATGATGACCGCGAGCAGGACGATGATCCCTGCTGCTACCAAGATGCCGATCGTGGCCGGTTGCATGACGTGTCACTCCTAGGTGGTGGACCGATGACGGCGGGCGCCGGATGGTCGCCCGCGACCGGGGTCGGGTCGTCGGGAGTCCGTTGGACACTATAAATGCGCTGCATGTGGGGTCCCTGCCCGCCGGGTGATCTCGAAGCAGACTCCCGAGGAGGGCCCGACCGGGCATCTCCCCCGCACAACGGATTGACTTGTACCCCGCGAACGTGCTGAATGGGTGACAGTGTTCGAGCCGCCGACCCTGCGTCCCCCGCGTCCGTCGACCCCCGTCGACGGACGGCTCGTGGTCGAGCCGCGACACGGACGACGTGTCGCCTCGACCCTCGCGACGGTCGTGCTGGGTCTCTCGCTCGCCCTGTCGGGCGGAGTCGGCGCGCTCGCCGCGGGCAGCCCGTCGGGCACCCCCGCACCCGGCCCGTCGCTCGGCCAGTCCCCTCCCGGTCCGGTCGCACCCACGATCGGCGACGTCGGAGACCGGGACGTGAACGCCGTCGTGGTCGGCGGGACCGGCACGCCCGGAGCCACCGTGAGGGTGCTCGACCCCCGCGTCCCCAGTCGAGCCCTCTGCGAGGTCACCCTGCCCACCGGTGACCCGGCCGGCGTCCCCTGGTCGTGCCCGGTGACGCTGGAGGACGGTGCCGACCAGACCCTCACGGTCCGAGACGTGACGAACGCCGCCGTGGTCGACGACGCGGTCAGCGCTCCGTTCTCGGTGCTCGGCCCTCCCACGGTCCAGGGCGGACCCGCCGTCGGTGGCAAGGTCGCGGGCACCGCGTTCCCCGGTGCCCGCATCAGCGTCGGCGGAGGCGCGGCGCCGGTCTCGGCGACGGCCGACGGCGCCGGGGCCTGGTCGGCGGTGCTCCCGTCGGCGACCTGGCCGACCGGCCGGTACACGGTCACGGCGTCCCAGTCCTCGGACTCCGTTCCCGCCGTGCCCCGGTCCTCGACCTCCACCGGCGTCACCGTCACGATCGACCGTGACCCACCCGCCCCGCCGGCCGTGCTCTCGCCCCGGGCCGGCGAACGGGTCACCTCGCAACCGCTCACCTTCTCGGGGACGGGAGAAGACGGCGCGACCGTCACCGCCTACGTCGACAGCACCCCCGTCTGCCAGGCCACGGTCTCCGGCGGCGCATGGGCCTGCACGTCGTCCGACGCCGCCCTCGCCGACGGAGAGCACGTGGTCCAGGCCGCCCAGATCGACCCGTCGGTGAACGTCGGGCCGCCCAGCGCGGGCATATCGATCACGGTGACGTCGTCGGCCGCGCAGCCCGCGCCTCCTTCGTCCTCGGCCGCTCCGGCACCGACGGCGGCGCCCGGTGCGTCCGGGGGCGCCGTCCCCTCCGTGCCGTCTCCCGGTACGCCCGGAGCCCCAGGGACCGGTGGCGGGCCGGGAGGTGCTCCCGGTGGCGTCGGCGAGGTACCACCCGGAGCGACCACACCGGAGGCGGACTCCTGGGCGGCTGCGACGACGTTCGGTCGCGACCTGCCGTCCCTCGGCCGGACGATGACCGGGACGGGATGGTTGATCGCTCTCGGCCTCGCAGCCGCGTTCGTGCTGCTCGTCGTCGCCCCGGCACGTCTGCTGGCCACGGCGATGCGAGGTCGCCTCGCGCCTCGCGCCCCGCGGCTCACCGGCCGGAACCGTCGTCGGGAACTCCCGACCTCGTTCTCGACCGCCACACTCGACCCGCGCCTCGCCGCCGGGTTGACCATCGCGGCCGGAGCCGCCGTGGTCGGGCTGGCGGCCGGCCTCGACGACGAGGTCCGCTACGCACGCCTGTTCGCCGGGATCGTCGTCGGAGTCGCCCTGGTCAACGTGCTCGCGGTCGTCGTCCCCACCCTGGTGATGGGGCGTTCCCCGGACCGCGAGGCGCGCATCCGCATGTCACCGCGCCTCCTCCTCGTCGCCGTCGTCGCCTGCGCGGTGACGCGGTCGCTCGGCCTGGACCCGCCCCTCGTGCTCGGGGTGGTGCTCGTCGGAAGCCTCACCGCAGCGCCCCGGTCGGAGGCGCACCACGGCCGGACCGGCGAGGTGGGCGATCGCGAGGCAGGGCTGCTCGCGCTCCTCCAGGTCGCCGCCCTGGTGGTCGTGTCGGCCGGAGCCTGGGCCGTCCACGGCGCCCTCCCCGCCACCGGTGGGTTCATCACCGAGCTGGCCCTCGAGACGAGCGCGACGGTCTGCCTGACCGGGCTCGGATCGCTCGTGCTCGCGCTCGTGCCGGTGGGCTCCCTGCCGGGTCGACGCCTCTGGGCCTGGTCGCGCCCGCTGCACGTGGCACTCACGGTCGTCGGCGTCACGGCGGCCGCCGCCGTGCTCACGGGCGGCTCGTCGTCCTTCCCGATCGGAGGCGCCGTCGTGGCCGCCGCCGTGACCGCGGGCCTCTGCGTCGCGGCCTGGCTCTGGACGTCGTTCGTCGAGATCGACACCGACGACGCCTGACCTGACGCGCCTCCGTCGCCGGCCGTCCCGACTGCGGTCCACGCGACGGCGGTCGGGGCGGCGGCGGGCGGGGCGGCGGCGGTCGCGCGGACGGCTGCCAGGCCGTCGGGCTGCCGGTGGTCCCGGTCTTGCCGCATTGCCTGCCGCCGTCGTCACCGTCGTCGTCGTCGTCAACTCAGGAAACCGACGCACGAACGGACGGAGCCGGCCTGCCGATCCTCCGATCTCCTGAGTTGTCGACGTAGAGCAGGGCAGGGCTAGGCAGGGCGTGTCGCGCCGGAACAGGGGTGTCACGCGCCCCGCGGGCCGCGTGACACCCCTGTTCCGGCGCGACACCCCGCGTTCCCGGGGCGTCACGCCGGGCCGGGGGTGTGACGCCGAGGCGGGTGCGTCGCACGGCGGGCATACTGGACGCTGACCCACGGACGAGAGGCATCTTCACCATGAGCAGCACCCACGGCACCACGACGACCGCGACCCCGGCCCCCTACGAGCCGACCATCCGCGAGTCGCCCAACCGCGGGGCCGGCCTGTTCGTCGGCACGGTGTTCCTCCTGCTCGGCGCCATCGGGTTCCTCGTCGAGGACATGGGCACGTTCTTCTCCACGCAGGGCGCGTCGCTCTGGTTCGTCTGGAACCTCAACCCCGCGCTGGTCGTCGTCTGGGTGCTGGCCGGTGCCGCGCTGATCATCGCCGGCGCGTCGTCGCGAGCGAGCGCGCGGTACATCAACACCTGGATCGGCCTGATCTTCGTCATCTTCGGCGTCGCCGGCTTCTTCCTCGAGGGCACCGACGTCAACTTCCTGGCCTTCAACCTCGGCGACAACGTCACGCACCTCGTCGGCGGCCTGCTGCTCCTCGCGACCGCCGTGGGGGCCGAGCGCCGCCGCCGTTGACCCTTGCCGCAGGGCGCCGCACCTCTCGACGGGCTGCGATCCGGCTGCACGTCCGCCGGGATCGGCCCCGGGGGCTACCGGCACCGCGCCTCCCTGGCTAGGGTTAGGGTCACCTAACCCAGGTGACCAGGAGGTGCGCACCATGACCGTCGTCATCCCCTTCTCCGAGGCGGTGCGCGAGCGCACGGCCGAGCGGGTCCCCGCCGACGTCGGCTGCTCGTTCATGACCGACCTGCTGATCGGCCGGGGCACGCGGGACGACTACGTGCAGCTGCTCGCTCAGCACTACTTCGTCTACGCCGCCCTCGAGGACGCCGCCGCGGGGTGGTCCGGCGACGCGGTGGTGGCTCCGTTCCTCGCGCCGGGGCTGACCCGGTTGCCGGCCATCGAGGCCGACCTGGCGTTCCTGCTCGGTACCGACTGGCGGGCCCGGATCTCACCGCTGCCGACCACTCGGGCGTACGTCGATCGCATCGAGCAGGCGTCGGCCTGGGCCGGTGGCTTCATCGCGCACCACTACACGCGCTGCCTCGGTGACCTGTCGGGCGGGCACCTGATTCGCAGCATCCTGCAGCGACGGTTCGGATTCGACACGAACGGCGTCGGGTTCTTCCTGTTCGCCGAGATCGCCGAGCCGAAGTCGTTCAAGACGACCTACCGCCGCCAGCTCGACGCCGTCGCCTGGTCGGCCGACGAGCGCGAGAACGTGCTCGACGAGGTGTGCGCCGCGTACCGCTTCAGCACGGAGCTGTTCGCCGACCTCGCCGCCGCGAAGGCCGCGGCCTAGCCGTTCGCCGACGGGGTGGGTCCCGGGCCACCGCGTGGTCGGACCGGGTCGTCAGCCCGTGGCGGCCGTCGTCGCGTCGTCGCCCACGCCGGCGTCGGCTGCGGCCCTGATGGCCGGCACGCGTGACGCCTCGCTCATGAAGCGGCGCACGTCGAGGTCGACGATGATGTCGGCCGGTCGCAGCGGGCGCGACAGGTACAGCCCCTCGAGCGAGGTGATGCGGCTGAGGGCGACGTAGGTCTGCCCCGCGCTGAACACCCGTGAGCCGAGGTCGACGATGGCCCGGTCGTAGGTCTTGCCCTGGGACTTGTGGATCGTGACGGCCCAGGCGAGGCGCAGCGGGAACTGCGTGAACTCGGCCACGACGTCTTTCTTGAGCTGCTTGGTGGTCGCCGAGTACGAGTACTTGTGCTTCTCCCACACGACGGGCTGCACCTCGTGGACCTCGCCGTCGACCTCGACGAAGACCGTGTCGCGCACCCGGGTGACGACGCCCGTCGTGCCGTTCACCCAGCGTTGCTCGGAGTCGTTGCGGAGGAACATCACCCGGGCCCCGACCTTGAGCTCGAGGGCCTCGTCGGCCGGGTAGGCCCGGCCGCCGAACTCGCCGCTGACCTCGGCCTTGGCGGTCATCACCTTGCCCGACAGGCGATCGAGCTCGACCTTGTTGATGCGGTTGACGGTGTCGTTGCGCGTGGCCAGGGTGATGGCCCCGCCGTCGGTCGGAACGGGTCGTGCCCCGGCGCCGTTGAGGGCCCCGGCGATCTCGGCCGTGACCCGACCGTGCCGCACGGCGTTGAGCATCTCTTTGAAGTCGCCCTCGGTCTGGCGGTGGATGAAGGCCAGCTCGTAGATGCGCAGGCTCGCCTCGGCCCAGACCTTGGCGTCGAAGAACCACATCGAGCGGTAGTTGTCGCGGAAGTACTCGCGCTCTTCGGCGTCGCCCGGCACCGGCGGCAGCTGGTACGGGTCGCCGAACAGCACGACCTGGACGCCGCCGAACGGCTCGTGCTTGCGCTGCCGGGCCTGCCGCAGCGAGCGGTCGATGGCGTCCATCAGGTCGGCGTTGACCATCGAGACCTCGTCGATGACGAGGGTGTCGATGGTGTTCAGCAGCTTGCGCAGCTCGGCGTTCTGCTCGATGTCGTGGTCGGCGATGAGCCCCACCGAGAGGCGGAACAGCGAGTGGATCGTCTGGCCGCCGACGTTGAGGGCGGCGACGCCCGTGGGGGCGCAGATGACGATCTGCTTCGAGGTGTTCCACGACAGGTGGTTCAGCAGCGTCGACTTGCCCGTGCCGGCCCGTCCCGTGACGAAGATGTGCTCGCGGGTGTTCTCGATCGCGTCGTACAGCGCCTGCTGTTCGGCGGAGAGGGCCACGCTCACGACGACGAGCACCTTTCGGGAGGGGGCGGGGGAGGCCACCAATCTACCCGTGACGGGCGTGACGCTCGGTTCTTCGTGACCCGCGCCTCCTATTGTTGTCGTCATGTCGTCGTCTGTGGGGGAGGAGACGCGCCCACCGCTCGGCTGGCCCTTCGTCGCGATCTGGGGCGGGGCGCTGCTCTTCGTGCTGATCGGTTTCTGGGTCACCGTCGTGGCACTGAACGCCACCGTCTACAGCGGCGCCGGTTTCGTCCGCGGCTACGTGGCGGCGGTCGACCGCGGCGACACGTCGAGCGCGTTGACCCTCGCCGGCGTCACGCCGACCGACCAGCTGGCCGACGCCCTGCTCGAGGTGCCCTCGCTCGGCGGCGTCGACGACGTGACCGAGGTGGGCGACGTCGACCTCGGCGACGACACGCACGCGATCACGCTCTCGTACTCGATGCAGGGCACGTCGGCCACGGCCGAGGCGCCCGCGCAGTCGCAGTTCGTCGTCCAGCGGGCCGGGACCCGGTTCGGGCTGTTCCACGCCTGGCGCTTCGTGCAGGCACCCACCGCGCAGCTCGACGTGACGCCCCAGCACGACTCCCGCTTCACGGTGGACGGCCGCGACGTGACGACCGACGCCCCCGACGTCGCGACCCGGTTCACG
Organism: Frigoribacterium sp. 9N; assembly: GCF_902506305.1. NCBI lineage: Bacteria > Bacillati > Actinomycetota > Actinomycetes > Micrococcales > Microbacteriaceae > Frigoribacterium > Frigoribacterium sp. 9N. The sequence continues at coordinate 93,942 of NZ_LR733392.1, read as the reverse complement.
GTGCTCGCCCCCTCGCGGTTCGAGCTCGACCATGCGTCGCGCTACCTCGAGGCCCCGACCGTCGAGGCCGACGTGCTCAGCGTGGGGGCGACGTCGGGGGTGTCGATCGAGGTGCAGCCCCGGGACGAGTTCGTCGAGGCCGTGCAGGACATGGTCGACCAGCAGCTCGACGAGCAGTGCGTCCCGCAGCAGGTGCTGCTGCCGGCCGGGTGCCCCTTCGGCCGCCAGGTCGACGACCGGGTCACCGACGACCCGACGTGGACCGTGCCCGTCCACCCCGTCGTCTCGATCGTGCCCGGCCCGTCGGGGCAGTGGCAGGTGCCCGGCGTGGCCGGCACCGCCCACCTCGTCGTCGGCGCCCAGTCGCTCTTCGACGGGAAGCGCTACACGATCGACGAGGACGTCCCGTTCACCGTCACGTACCTGATGCGCATCAGCACGTCCGACGAGCTGACGTTCGACTAGGCCCGCCCGTGGCCGCCCGGTAGCCACCCGGGGTCGACCGGACGCGGGGAGCGCGGGTCGGCCCGTCGAGGACGGTCCCGCTCAGGCGGTGGCCGCCCCGGCCCGCTCGAGGTCGCGCAGGTCGTCGACGCCGCCGAAGGTCGCTCGGTAGGCCCGCGGGGTGGTGCCGAGGACGCGGGCGAAGTGGTGTCGCAGGACGGCTGCCGAACCGAAGCCGACCTCGTCGGCGATCGCGTCGATGCCGAGCCCCGTCGCCTCGAGCAGCTCCTGCGACCGCAGGAGGCGCTGGCGGGTGAGCCACGCCCCCGGCGTCGCCCCCAGCTCGGCCTTGAACCGTCGGGCGAAGGTGCGCGGCGACATGTGCGCCCTCGCGGCCAACCCCTCGATGCTCAGGTCGTCGCGGAGGTGTCCGAGCATCCAGTCGGTCAGGGGCGCGAGCGAGTCGTCGACCTCGACCGGGAGGGGCGTCTTGATGAACTGGCTCTGACCGCCGTCGCGGTGCGGCGGCACGACCATCCGGCGGGCGATCACGTTCGCCGCGGCGGCGCCGTGCTCGCGGCGGACGAGGTGCAGGCAGGCGTCGATGCCGGCGGCCGTGCCCGCGCTCGTGATGATCCGGCGGTCCTCGACGAAGAGCACGTCGGCGTCGACCTCGATCGCGGGGTGTTCGCGCTGCAGGGCGTCGGAGTACCGCCAGTGCGTCGTCGCCCGGCGGCCGTCGAGCAGCCCGGCCTCGGCCAGGACGAACGCCCCGCTGCAGACGCTGAGCAACCACGCCCCCCGGGCCTCGGCCGCGACGAGCAGCTCGCGCACCGCCGGGGAGACGAGCTCGGCCTGGTCGGGACGGTTCCACAGGGCCGGCACGCACACGACGTCGGCGTCGGCCGCGGCGCCCAGGTCGAGGTCGACCGTGATCGAGAAGCCCTGGTTCGTGCGCACGAGCCCCGGGTGCTCGGTCACGATGCGGTGCTCGAACGGAGGCGCGCCCTCGTCGGTCCGGTCGAGGCCGAACACCTCGCAGAGCACGCCGAACTCGAACGGCGCGACGCCGTCGGCGACGATCGTGGCGACGGTGCGGAACGGGGGCATCGGGACTCCTGGGGTGGGTCGAGCCGCACGCCGCCACGAAGTGGTCACCGCGCCATCTTTACTCGTGGCGTGGTGATCACATCGTGGCGGGC
>NZ_LR733392.1:0-92196 GCF_902506305.1 Frigoribacterium sp. 9N | reverse complement strand
GTGGCGGGAGGGCGGGGTGGCGGGATGTCGACGAGTGGTGGCAACACTGCCACTCGTGGCAGGACCTGTCCACCCGTAGGGTTCCTGCCATGCCCACCGAGTCCCGCCCGACGCCCGAGCCCCGCCCGACGCCCGAGCCGCGATCGACCGCCGCCGTCCTCGACGAGCTGCTCGCGCCTCCTTCGCTCGTCGCCACCCGGGCCCTCGGGGCCGCCGCCGCCGTGTCGAGCGTGGCCCTGCTCGCGCACAGCCGTCGCTCGGCGGCGCTCGCCGTCGATCTCGGGCGACGCGAGGGGCTGGCCTTCGACCACGAGCTGCTGTTCGTCGCGGCGGCCCTGCACGACGTCGGGCTGACGTCGCCGTTCGACAGCCACACCGAGCCGTTCGAGCGAGCGGGGGGCGAGGTCGCCCGGGTGTTCGCCGCGGGGGCGGGCTGGTCGGCCGGACGCGCCCAGCGGCTGGCGGACGTCATCGTGCGGCACATGTGGCCCGCGGTCTCGGCCGACCTCGACGTCGAGGGTCACCTGCTCGAGCGGGCGACGAGCCTCGACGTGTCGGGGGTGGGCGGTGGGGACTGGCCGGCCGAGCTGGTCGCCGCCCTGGTCGAGCGGCTGCCCCGTGACGGCTTCGGTGCCGAGTTCGGCGGGTTGATGTCGACGCAGGCGCACCGGAAGCCCGGCTCCGAGGCCGCCCGCACGATCCGGGGCGGCATGCGCGACCGGATCGCCGCGAACCCGCTCGACCGCCTCTGACCCCGGCGCCGACACGCCCTGCCCCCTCCCACGATCGCGCTCCATCGGTTAGAATGATGCGAACGTATGAATCAGGAGAGCACCCGCATGGCACACCCCCTCGAGTTCGGCCTCGACACCTTCGGCGACATCACCGACCGCCTCGACGGCAGCCCCGTCACGCACGCCCAGGCCATCCGCAACCTGGTCGACCAGGCCGTCCTGGCCGACGAGGTCGGTCTCGACTTCATCGGCGTCGGCGAGCACCACCGCAAGGACTTCGCCGTCTCGGCCCCCGAGGTCGTGCTCGCCGCGATCGCCGCCCGCACGAAGACCATCCGCCTGGGCTCGGCCGTCACCGTCCTCAGCTCGGACGACCCCGTGCGCGTGTTCCAGCGCTTCGCCACGGTCGACGCGATCTCGAACGGCCGTGCCGAGGTCATCCTGGGCCGCGGCTCGTTCACCGAGTCGTTCCCGCTCTTCGGCCTCGACCTGCAGGACTACGAGGTGCTCTTCGAGGAGAAGATCCAGCTCTTCGCCGAGCTGCTGAAGGAGGGCCCGACGACCTGGTCGGGCACCGTCCGCGCCGGCCTCGACGCGCAAGAGGTCTACCCCAAGACCGAAGGGGGCTCGATCCGCACCTGGGTCGGCGTCGGCGGATCGCCGCAGTCGGTCATCCGGGCCGCGCACTACGGCTTCCCGCTCTTCCTCGCGATCATCGGAGGCCAACCCGCGCAGTTCGCGCCGTACGCCGACCTCTACCGACGCGCCCTCGGCGAGTTCGGCCACGACTCGCAGCCGATCGCGATGCACTCGCCCGGTTTCGTGGCCGAGACCGATGCCGAAGCCAAGGAGGCGCTGTTCCCCTACCAAGAGGAGCAGACGAACCAGCTCGGTCGCGAACGCGGCTGGCCCCCCTACAGCCGCGCGCAGTACGAGGCCAGCGCCAGCTCGACCGGCGCGCTCTACGTGGGCTCGCCCGAGACCGTCGCCACGAAGATCGCGCAGAACATGCGCCTGCTCGGCGCGACGCGTTTCGACATGCGGTACAGCATGGGCCGCCTGCCGCACGAGCTCATGATGCGCAGCATCGAGCTGTACGGCACGAAGGTCGTCCCGCTTGTGCGCGAGATGCTCGCCTGACGCGACCCGCGCCTCCTCGGGGCTCGTGCCCTACGACCCCGACCCAGCGCACCGCGTTTCGTGCACCGCACCCCGACCAGTCGCGGTGCCCTGCACGAAACACGGTGCGTTGCTGTTTCGCGGTCCGCGGCTCGCGGCTCGCGGCTCGCGGCCCACGGCCCGCGACCCGCGGCCCACGTCAGCGGGTGCGCTCGCGCTGGTGGGACAGCGCCTCGAGCTGCTCGTTGTACGCCCGGAGCTCGGCGTCGTCGTCGCGCTCGGCCTGGCGGTCCTTCCGGACGGCTTCTCGGCCGTCGCTGCGGCTCCACATGATGGCGACGGCGATGGCCATGACGATCGTGGGGATCTCGCCGACGCTCCAGGCGATGCCGCCGGCGACGTACTGGTCCTGCATCGGCGTCGGGCCCCAGGTGCGCCCCATGGCGCCGTACCAGTCGGCGAGGAAGAGCCCCGTGGCGCTCATGATGCCCAGGCCGAAGAACGCGTGGAACGCCATGGTGCCGAGCAGCACGACGAGTCGGGCGGGGTAGGGCAGTCGACCCTTGACGGGGTCGATGCCGATCATCGACTGCACGAAGAGGTAGCCGGTGATCAGGAAGTGCACGATCATCCAGTAGTGGCCGATGTGCGTGGTCGTCGCCCAGCTGAACAACGGCGTGTAGTAGAACGCCCACAGCGAGCCCGCGAACAGCACCGCCGAGATGATCGGGTTGCTGACGAAGGTCGCGAACCGGGAGTGCACGAGGATCATGATCCACTCGCGGCCGCCACGGGTGCCGTCGCTGCGCTTCTTGATGGTGCGCAACGCGAGCGTCACGGGCGCGCCCGGCACGAGCAGCACGGGCACGAGCATGCCGAGTGCCATGTGCGCGAGCATGTGCGTGCTGAAGAGGTACTCCTCGTACACGTTCGGGGCGCCGCACGTGATGTAGAACAACACGACCAGGCCCGCCACCCACGACACGGTGCGGCCGACCGGCCAGCGGTCGCCACGGCGGTGCAGGCGGACGACGCCGGCCAGGTAGAAGAAGACGCCGAAGGCACAGAGCAGCCCCCAGAGCAGGTCGACGTTCCATTCGGTGAGGTAGCGCAGCGGCGTCAACTCGGGTGGCAGCGCCTCTTCGGTGAGGATGACCGCGGGGGTCGGGTCGGCCAGGTCGGCCGCGGCGACCTGCTCGACCGGGGTGGCCGTCCGGGCGAGTGCGGCGGCGACGCCGGAGGCGAGCCCCATGAACGCGAGCTCGGCGGTGACGAACCACCAGAAGGCCTTCGTCGTCGCCTTGGGGTGGGTCGTGAGGCGGCCGACGAGCCAGCGGCGTTGCACGACGCCGAACAACCCCAGCGCGACGAGGGCGAACGTCTTGACGAGCACGAGCACGCCGTAGCCCGACGTCAGGGCCGACCAGTCGCCGATGCGGATGGCGGCGCTGCCGATGCCCGACACCGCGACGACCACGAAGCAGACGATCGCCACGCTCGAGTAGCGCGCGAGCACGATCGCCAGCCGCCCGCTCGAGAGGTGCCCGCGCAGCAGCACGATGGCGAGCAGGCCGCCCAGCCAGACCGACGCCCCGACCAAGTGCAGGGCGAGGTCGGTGACGGCGGCGTCGTGGCCACTCGTGCCGGCCGCGTGGCCCTGCTCGGCGATGGGGATGAGCCCGCCGGCGGCGAGCACCGTGACGGCGACGATCAACCAGATGTTGCGGACGATGAAGCAGAGCACCGTGACGGTCGCCGCGATCAGCGTCGTGATCAGCCAGGCGATGCCGAGCTCGGTGTTCGTCAGGAAGAACGCGAGCGTCCGCCCGAACTGGTCGTCGAAGGTGACCGGCACGTTGGCGACGCTGAGGAAGGTGAAGAAGGTGGTGATCGCCGAGGCGACGGCCCAGAACCCCGCCGCGGCGGCGGCGACGTCCATGGCGCGGTCGTACTCCGCTTCGCGTCGGGTGAGTGCGAAGCAGGTCAGGAAGAGCGTGCCGATGGTGAGGGCGGCGCCGACGTTGCCCAGCATCTTGGCCATGGGCAGCCCGTAGCGGACGACCTCGCCGGGGTCGACGACGAGGGGCGCGTCGGCCGCCCCGCCGAACTTCAGAGCGGCGAGGAGGGACGCGAACGCCACCAGCACGAGCAGTGCGGGCGCCGTGGTGCGGGCGAGTCTGGGCATCGTCTACCAGGGTAAGTCGGATCGCCTGGTGAACGGGTGCGGGTGGGGGGCGTCGCTCGACGTCGAGTGATCCGTCCGGGCGACCGGCGCATGCACGAACGAGCCTGTCGGCGGGGCGTGACGAGGCGAGGGGGAACGAGAGAAGGGGCGTGACGACCGATGGTCGTCACGCCCCTTCTCGGGTGCTCGTGAGAGCGAGGACTACTTGACTGCAGCCTTGAGCTTGCTGCCGGCGCTGACCTTGACGCTGTCGCTGGCGGCGATCTCGAGGGCCTCACCCGTCTGCGGGTTGCGGCCGGTACGAGCGGCGCGGTGCGTCTTCTCGAAAGCGATCCACCCGGGGATGGTGACCTTCGTGCCGTCGGCGACCGACTTCGAGACGACGGAGAAGAACGCGTCGACGACGCCGCTGACGGCGGCCTGGCTCTGGCCGGACTCGGATGCGACAGCTGCGACGAGCTCGGTACGGTTCAGTGACTTGTCAGCCATGTAAATGTCCTCCTCGGACTTCATTCGGTGTGACGAGACACGGCGTTCACCATGCCTGTGCGGTCGAGACCAGAGAGCCGAGGGCCCTGTGGAACCGGTTGAAACCTACCAGGAAGACTTCGTGATGCCCGGCAACTCGCCACGGTGGGCCATGTCGCGGAAACGCACGCGGCTGATGCCGTAGGCCTTGAGGTGACCGCGGGGGCGGCCGTCGACCGAGTCGCGGTTGCGGAGGCGGACCGGCGACGCGTTGCGCGGCAGCTTCTGCAGACCGAGGCGAGCGGCCTCGCGGCTCTCGTCGGAACCGTTCGGGTCGATCAGGGCCTTCTTCAGCTCGAGACGCTTCTCGGCGTAGCGGGCCACGATCTCGGCGCGCTGGTTGTTCTTGGCGATCATGCTCTTCTTGGCCATTTTTAGCGCTCCTCGCGGAATTCGACGTGCTTGCGAATCACCGGGTCGTACTTCTTCAGCACGAGACGGTCGGGGTTGTTACGACGGTTCTTCTTGGTCACGTACGTGAAACCGGTGCCCGCCGTCGAGCGGAGCTTGATGATGGGACGGACGTCCTGCTGACGAGCCATTAGATCTTCTCCCCACGAGCGAGCAGGTCCTTGACGACCGACTCGATGCCACGAGCGTCGATGACCTTGATGCCCTTGGCGCTGAGCTGAAGGGTCACGTTACGACGAAGCGACGGCACGTAGTACGTCTTCTTCTGGATGTTCGGGTCGAAACGACGCTTGGTGCGTCGGTGCGAGTGCGAGATGTTGTGTCCGAAGCCGGGAACGGCTCCGGTCACCTGGCAGGTTGCTGCCATGGTTTTCCTCCGTAGATACCGTGAGGGCCGGAGCCCTCACCCAAGGTCACTTGTCGGCGCGCCGGTCCCCCTGCCCGATCGAGGGATCGGGCGATGAAGCCGGGAGGCGGTGCACATGGGCGCAGAGAGCGCCCAACCAAAGGGAGAGCTTACGCGACACGCCCGGACCCACGCAACCCGCGCCTCCCCGACTCGAGGTCGGGGGTCGGGGCTCGGAACCCGGGGCTGCGGCCACGCGATCGCGTCGCCCCGCGCCGCCGGGACGAGGAGGCGCGGCTCAGCGGATCGCGGAGGCGCGGCTCAGCGGATCGAGGAGGCGTCGGCGGCCGCGCGGGCCTCGGCCGTGCACGCGGGGCACAAGCCGAACACGTCGACCACGTGCTGCGCCTCGGTGAACCCGTGCGTGGCGGCGACGTGCTGGGCCCAGGTCTCGACCTCGTCGGCCTCGATCTCGACGGTGGTGCCGCAGTTGCGGCAGATCAGGTGGTGGTGGTGCGTGCCCGGCGTGCAGGCGCGGTAGAGGCTCTCGCCTTCTTGCTGCAGCGAGTCGGCCGAGCCGTCGGCGGCGAGGTCGGCGAGTGCCCGGTAGACCGTGGCCAGGCCGATGCCGGTCTCGCGCAGGTGGGCGTGCAGCGCCTGGGCGCTGACGAACCCCTCGCTCGTGCCGAGTGCTTCTCGCACGGCCTCGCGTTGCCACGTGTTGCGTCGGACCACCACGGCGTCCTGCCTCTCTGTGTGTCGGACCTCTGTGCGTCGGACCTCGGTGCGTCGGGTCCCGGTGCACCGGGACCAGGTGTGTCGGACCCCGGTCTGCCTCAGACGCCGGTCGGTGCCAAGGGTACCCGCGGGCCCCTGCGCGGCTTCACGGCGGCGGCCGTGCGACGCCAGCCGACCAGGCGGCAGACGAGCCAGATCGTGAACGAGATCGTGGTGACGTAGGGACTGATCGGCAGGCCCCCGCCCAGGGCGAGCAGGATGCCGCCGACGACCGAGACGACGGCGAAGGTCACGCTCAGCACGGGCACGAGTCGCGGGTTCACCGTCAGCCTCAGCGCGGCCGCGGCGGGCGTGACGAGCAGCGAGAGCACGAGCAGCGCCCCGATGATCTGGACCGACACCGCGACCGACAGGCCCAGCACGAGCATGAAGACGATGCCGAGCGTGCGCACGGGGACGCCGGCCGCCGCGGCGACGTCGGGGTCGACGCTGGCGAAGGTCAGCGGACGCCAGATGACGATCAGCGTGACGATCACCACGGCCGAGATGGCGACGAGCCAGCCCAGCTGCGGGTTGTCGACCGACACGATCTGGCCGGTCAGCAGCCCGAACTTGTTGGCCGACCGCCCTCGGTAGAGCGCCAGGAAGAGGATGCCGAGGCCCAGGCCGAACGGCATGAGCACCGCGATGATCGAGTTGCGCTCCCGCGCCCGGGTGCCCAGCAGCCCGATCAGCAGGGCGGCGATCAGGCTGCCGACGAGCGAGCCGCTGACGACGTTCACGCCGAGCAGCAGGGCGGCAGCGGCGCCGGCGAACGAGAGCTCGCTGATGCCGTGCACCGCGAAGGGCATGTTGCGCGTGATCACGAAGGGCCCGATCAGGCCGCCCACCAGGCCGAGCACGGCGCCCGCGACGACGCTGTTGCGCACCAGCACGAGCAGCTCGCCGAAGTCCTGGAAGCTGAACAGCTGCGACCACAGGTCGGTCATCGGACGAGCCCTTCGTCGTCGAGGTGTTCGTCGACGTGGTGGTCGTGCCCGTCGTGGCTGCCGACGATCACGATGCGCCCCATGGTGCGGATCACGTCGACCGGGGTGCCGTAGAGGTCGCTCAGCACGTCGGCGCGCAGCACCTCGTCGGGTGTTCCGATGCGGAACCGGCCTCCGGCGAGGTAGAGCACCCGGTCGACGACGTCGAGGATGGGGTTGACGTCGTGCGTGACGAACGCGACCGCGGCGTTGCGGGCCCGCCGCTGCTCGTCGATCAGGCGGGTGACCTCGCGCTGGTGGCGCAGGTCGAGCGAGATGAGGGGCTCGTCGCAGAGCAGCAGGGCCGGTTCGGCGGCCAGTGCCTGGCCGACCCGGGTGCGCTGCTGCTCGCCGCCGCTGAGGCTCGCGACCGGAGAGGTCGCGAACGAGGTGGCGCCGACCTCGTCGACCAGGGCGTCGATGCGGGCCCGTTCGGTCGGGGTCTCGCGGCGCGGCCCCCAGCGGTGGCCCGTGACGCCCAGCGCGATCATGTCACGGGCACGCAGCGGGGTGCCGGACTCCATCAGTCGTTGCTGCGGCACGTACCCGATGCGGCGATGGCCGCGCCCGACTGGCCGGCCGAGGAACTCGATGCTGCCCGCGGTCAGGTGCTGCTGCCCGAGGATCGTGCGCAGCATCGTCGTCTTGCCCGCACCGTTCGGCCCGAGCACGGCGATGAACTCGCCCGGCCGCACGTCGAGGTCGAGACCCGACCAGAGCGTGCGGGCGCCGAACGAGACCCCGGCGTCGCGGAGGCGCAGCACGGCGTCGCCGCCGCCACCGGCCGAGGAGGCGCGGGTGGCGGCGGCGACGGAGGTCGCGCCGGACGGGTCGGTCACTCGCCGAGGGCCGCCGAGATCGCGTCGATGTTGCTCTGTTGCCATGCCACGTAGTCTTCCCCCTCGGGCAGCAGCTCGGTGACCGGCACGATGGCGACGCCGGCGTCGGTCGCGGCCTTCTCGACCTGCTCGGTCTCGGGACTCGAGGTCTGCTCGTTGTAGGCGAGCAGGTCGACCTTCCCGTCGGTGAAGAGCTTCAGGGTGTCGTTGAGCACGGCGGGCGACACGTCGTCGCCCTCCTCGATCGCCTCGGAGAAGGCCTCGGGCGTCACGTTGACCAGGCCCATCGCGTCGAAGAGGTAGCCGGGCACGGGCTCGGTGTAGGCGACCGGGTCGCCGTCGTGGGCCGTCTTGATCGAGGCGGCCTGCGCCTCCAGGTCGGCGATCTTCGTGCCGAAGGCCTCGGCGTTCGCGGTGAAGGTGTCGGCGTTCGCGGTGTCGACCCGGCCGAACTCGTCGGCCAGGGCCGTGGCGAGCTTCGCCATGCTCGGCAGGCTGTAGAACACGTGCTCGTTGAACGCGGCGTGGTCGTGGTCGTCGTGCCCGTCGGCCTCTGCGGTGGCGTCGTCGCTCGCGGCGTCGGTGGCCTCGTCGGCGTGGTCGTCGTGCCCGGCCTCGGGGTCGAGCCCCGAGACGTCGACGGCGTTGACCACGGTGGCGTCGGTTCCGCTCGCGTCGACCATCGTGTCGACGAACGAGTCGTAGCCGCCGCCGTTCTCGACGACCACGTCGGCCTTCGAGACGGCCAGCTGCGTGCGGGCGTCGGCCTCGTACGAGTGCGGGTCCTGCGAGGGGTCGCTGATGATGCTCGTCACGTCGACGAGGTCCCCGCCGACCGTCTCGGCGATGTCGCCGTAGACGTTGGTCGACGTGACCACCGAGATCGCGCCTCCGTCGGTGGAGTCGGTCGAGCCCGAGGCGCCCGTGGCGCAACCGCTCAGCACGAGGGCCGCGGCGGCGGGCAGGACGAGCAGGGTCGGCAGCGAGCGCATCTTCATGGTCGCCACGCTATTGCTACTGATAATGATTGTCAAAACGAGGAGGCGCTGGTCGGCCGAGCGCGCCTCCCGCGTCCCGAGACAGCGCGACACCCCCTGCTCGGCACGACACCCCCTGTTCCGAGGGTGTGATGCCGGACAGGGGGTGTCGCAGCGCGCCTAGGCCTTCGTGGCGGCCTCGACGGACTCGGCGCCGGCGGCGTCGTCGTCCTCGCGGCCGGGCGTCTTGAGGTTCCACTTCTTGATGACGAAGCTGAACAGGACGTAGTAGACGACCGCGTAGCCGAGCCCGATCGGGATGAGCCAGATCGAGTTCTGCGAGATGTTGAAGTTCAGCACGTAGTCGATCAACCCCGCCGAGAAGGTGAACCCGGTGTGGATGTCGAGTGCGTTGACCAGCATCATCGACGTGCCGGTCAGCGCCGCGTGGATGACGTACAGCGGCCAGGCGACGAACATGAACGAGAACTCGAGCGGCTCGGTGATGCCCGTGATGAACGCCGTCAGCGCGGTCGACAGCATGATGCCGCCGATCAGCTTCTTCTTCTCGGGGCGGGCGTGACGCCAGATCGCCAGGGCCGCGGCGGGCAGGGCGAACATGAAGATCGGGAAGAACCCGGTCATGAACACGCCGGCGCTCGGGTCGCCGGCGAAGAAGCGGTTCAGGTCGCCCCGGACGATCTCCCCGCTGGCGTTGGTGTAGTCGCCGACCAGGAACCACACGACCGAGTTGAGGATGTGGTGCAGGCCGGTGGGGATCAGCAGGCGGTTGGCGACGCCGTAGATGCCGCTGCCGACCACGTCGTTCGACGCGACCGCCTGGCCGATGCCGGTGAGGGCGTTGTTGAACAGGGGGTAGATGAACGACATGACGACGCCGACGACCAGGCCCGTGACGGCGGTGAGGATCGGCACCATGCGACGGCCCGAGAAGAACCCGAGGAAGTCGGGCAGCTTTGTGCGGTAGAAGCGCTGCCAGATCATCGCCGAGAGGATGCCCATCACGATGCCGGCCAGCACGCCGTAGTTGATGACCTCGGGGTCGCCCGTCGGGGTCTCGCGGCCCGCGAGCACGACCGGCGACATGGCCTTGAAGACGCCGTCGATCACCATGTAGCCGACGACCGCGGCGAGGGCCGTCGAACCGTCCGACTTCTTCGCCCAGCCGATCGCGATGCCGACCGCGAAGATCAGCGGCAGCCAGGTGAAGACCGCCTGCCCGGCGGCGCCGATCACCGAGGCGCCCGTCTCGAAGCCGGGGATCGCGCCGAGCAGGTCGGCCTGCCCGAGTCGCAGCAGGATGCCCGCCGCCGGGAGCACCGCGATCGGCAGCATGAGGCTGCGCCCGAGGCGCTGCAGCACCGCGAAGGCGGCCGAGCCCCTCTTCTTGGTCGGGGCCGACTCGGTCGTCGTCGTCATCAGGTGGTCCTCTCGTCGGTGAGCAGCCGTGGTGCGGGGTGGGTGTCGTGCGGGTGGGGGCGGTTCCGGAGGCGCGGGTCGCGTCGAGCGCGGAGCCTCCGGTCCTGTCCGGTCATGACCAGTGAGTGGTAGTTTCCTCAGACCGACGGGTGGTGTCAACTAGGACGACACCCTCGTCGCCGCGAGCGACCGACCCACGGAGGAGAACAGCTCATGTCGAAAGCACAGGCCATGATCGACGGACTCGGCGGCGCCGACAACATCGAGGAGATCGAGGGCTGCATCACGCGCCTCCGCACCGACGTCCGGGACATCTCGCTCGTCGACGACGCCGCCCTCAAGGCCGCGGGAGCCACCGCCGTCGTCCACGCGGGGGGCAGCGTCCAGGTGATCGTCGGCACGATCGCCGACTCGCTCGCCGAAGACATCAACGACCTGCTGCCGTGACCACGGTCCTCTCGCCCGTCGCCGGCCGGGTGACGGCGCTCGCCGAGGTGCCCGACGCCGTCTTCGCCGGGCAGCTCGTGGGCGCGGGCGTCGCGGTCGAGCCGAGCGCGCCTCCTGGAGGGGGTGTGGTCTCCGTCGTCTCGCCGGTCGCCGGCGAGATCGTCAAGCTGCACCCGCACGCGTTCGTGGTCGTGGACGAGTCGGGCACCGGCCTGCTCGTGCACGTCGGCATCGACACGGTCAAGCTCGGCGGCGAGGGCTTCGAGCTCGTCGTGCCCGAGGGGGCGACCGTCGCGGAGGGCGACGTCGTCGTCCGCTTCGACCCGGCCGTCGTGGCCGAGGCGGGGTACTCGGCCGTCATCCCGGTCGTCGTGCTCGACAGCGCCCCCGACAGCGTCCCGCAGCAGGCCGTCGGCACGACCGTCGAGTCAGGGGAGCCCCTCTTCGACCTCTGAGGCCGACGGGTCGCGGCCAGGAGTCAGTCCGGCGTCGTGCCCGACTCGACCTGCATCTGCAGGCGGTAGCGGTCGGAGCGGTACCAGCTCTTGGCGTGTTCGAGCGGGACGTCGCCGGCGAACGAGATCCGGTCGAAGTACATCACCGGGGCGCCCTCGCTCGTGCCGAGCAGCGTGGCGACGTCGGCGTCGGCCCCCTCGGCGCTGACCGTCTGGGTCGCGCGGGTGATCGGCGTCGCGTAGTCGCCGTCGAGGGTCCGGTAGAGCGAACGGCTCAGGTCGTGGTCGAGCAGCCCGGGCAGTCGGTCCGCGGGGTACCAGCCGTCGTCGATGCTGACCGGCACGCCGTCGGCCAGGCGCAGGCGCTTGACGTGGAACGCCGAGGCGCCGTCCTCGAGTCCGAGGGCCGCGGCCGTCTCGGGCGGCGGAGTCGTCTCGGCCTTGACCAGCACCACCGTGCTCGGCACGTGGCCGAGCTTGGTCATCTCGTCGGTGAACGAGGCGAGGTGCAGCGTCGACTGGACCACGCGGTGGGCCACGAAGGTGCCCTTGCCCCGCACGCGGGTCAGCCAACCCTCGTTCACCAGCTGCCCCACGGCCTCGCGGACGGTGATCCGGCTGACACCGTACTCGAGCATGAGCTGGCGCTCGCTGGCGATCGCCGAGCCGGGCTGCTGACCGGCCGCGAGCCGCTGCACGATGGAGCGCAACTGCTCGTGCTTCGGCACGGCTCCGTCGGTGATGCGGTCGGTCATGGGCCCCCTCGTCCGTCGCGCCCGAGGGTGGTCCCATCTGGTCATGACCGGTCGTCCTGCCCTCGACGTTACTGCACGCCGTCCGTCGCCAGCCAGGTCGGGGCCCGGCTGCCCGCGGGGTTCCCAGGAACGGACGAGGAGGCGCGGGCTCAGTCGAGCAGGAGCGCGGGCTCTTCGAGGACGCTCGCCACGTCGGCCACGAACCGGCTGGCGACGTCGCCGTCGACCACGCGGTGGTCGAAGCTCGCCCCGATCGTCGTCACCATGCGCGAGCGGACCTCGCCGTCGACCACCCAGGCCTTGGGTTTGATCGTGCCGAGGGCCACGATCGCGACCTCGCCCGGGTTGAGGATCGGCGTGCCGGTGTCCATGCCGAAGACGCCGATGTTGGTGATCGTGATCGTGCCGTCCCGCATGTCGGCCGGCGTCGTCTTGCCGTCTCGGGCGGTCAGCGTCAGCTGTTCGAGGGCCTGGGCCAGCTCGAGCAGGCTCATCGACTGGGCCTCCTTGACGTTCGGCACGATGAGGCCACGCGGGGTGGCCGCGGCGATGCCGAGGTTGACGAAGTGCCGGACGAGGATCTCGCGGTCGGTCCAGGCCGAGTTGACCATCGGGTTGCGTCGCACGGCCCAGATGATCGCCTTGGCCATGATCAGCAACGGCGAGACCTTGACGCCGGCGAACTGCGGCGACGCCTTCAACCGCTTGACGAACTCCATCGTGCGGGTGGCGTCGACGTCGACGAACAGGCTGACGTGCGGGGCGGTGAACGCCGACGACGTCATGGCCGCGGCGATGGCCTTGCGGACGCCCTTGACGGGGATGCGCTCGACGCGTTCCTCGCCCCACTCGGGCGTCTCGATGTTGCGGAAGACGCTGGCCTGCTGGGCGTGACGGATGACGTCGTCGCGGGTGACCTCTCCGGCCAGGCCGGTCGGCTGGACGACGGCGAGGTCGACCTCGAGGTCTTTGGCGAGCTTGCGGATGGGCGGCTTCGCGATGATCGGCAGGGCCTGCGCGGCGGGCACCGACGTGGTCGGGCGCCGCCGGGCCTGCTCGGCGACGCGCAGCTGCCGGGCGTCGACCTCGGTCTGCGACGGTCGGCGGCGACGGGTCGAGCCGTGACCCCCCGCGGCGCCGTAGCCCACGAGCACGGCACCCGACCCCGAGTCGGCCGGGGCCTCGGGGGCGTGCGCCACCGAGCCGGTGTCGCCGTCGGCGCTGACCGCGTCGGCCGAGCGGGCCGGGGCGGCGGGGGAGGAGCTCTGCACCGGGGTGGCGGACGCCACGGGCTCGGCCTGGCGGGCGCGCTGCGCGGAGAGTGCTTGTTCGTTCTGCGACACGACCTGCGCCGTGCGGGCGAGTCCGCCCGACTCGAGGGACTCGGACTCGGCGGCCCGACCCGACGGGGTCGCTGGTGCCGTCGAGTCGCCGACCCGGATGATCGGGGTGCCGACGTCGACCGTGGTACCCGGTTCGACGAGGATGCTCTCGACCACGCCGGCGTAGGGCGAGGGGAGCTCGACGAGCGACTTCGCGGTCTCGATCTCGACGAGCACCTGGTTGATCTCGACGCTGTCGCCGGGAGCGACCTTCCATTCGACGATCTCGGCCTCGGTCAGGCCCTCGCCGACGTCGGGCAGGGTGAATTCGCTGGTCATGTCGTGACTCCTAGTAGGCCAGGGCCCGGTCGACCGCCTCGAGCACGCGGTCGGCGTCGGGCAGGTACTGCGTCTCGAGCTTGGCGGGAGGGAAGGGGGTGTCGAAGCCGCTGACGCGCAGGACGGGTGCCTCGAGCGAGTAGAAGGCCTTCTCGGCGACGGTGGCGGCGATCTCGGAGCCGACCGACACGAAACCGGGGGCCTCCTGCGCCACGACGAGGCGCCCGGTCTTCCGGACCGACTCGAGGATGGGCCCGTAGTCGACGGGTGAGAGCGACCGCAGGTCGACGACCTCGGCCGAGACGCCCTCGGCGGCCGCGATCTCGGCCGCCTGCAGCAGCACGCTGACCATCGCGCCGTGCCCCAGCAGGGTGACCTCGGTGCCCGTCCGGACGACGCGGCTCGCGTGCAGCGGTGCCTGCGGGTCGCTCAGGTCGACGTCGCCCTTGGGCCAGTAACGGCTCTTGGGCTCGAAGAACATGACGGGGTCGTTCGACGCGATCGCCTCCTGGATCATCCAGTAGGCGTCGTGCGGCGTGCTCGGGCTGACGACGCGCAGGCCCGCGGTGTGGGCGAAGTACGCCTCGGGGCTCTCCTGGTGGTGCTCGACCGCGCCGATGTGCCCGCCGTAGGGCACGCGGATCACGACGGGCATCGTCAGGGTGCCCTCGTGCCGGTTGGTCAGCTTGGCGAGCTGCGACGTGATCTGGTCGAAGCCGGGGTAGATGAATCCGTCGAACTGGATCTCGCAGACCGGGCGGAAGCCACCCATCGCGAGTCCGATGGCGGTGCCGACGATGCCGGACTCGGCGAGGGGGGTGTCGATGACGCGTCTGTCGCCGAACTCGGCCTGCAGCCCTTCGGTCACGCGGAAGACGCCGCCGAGCGTGCCGATGTCTTCTCCCATCAGCAGGACGCGGGGGTCGTCGGCCATGGCCTTGCGGAGGCCGGCGTTGATCGCCTTGCCGAGCGGCATGGGCTGCACGGAGGCGCGGGTCGACTCGGTCGTGCCGGTCGGGTTCTCGACGGTGTCGGTCATGCTGCCCCCTCGTCGGTGGTCGCGGTCTCGCCCGCGCCGCCGAAGCTCTGCTCGTAGGTCGCCAGCCACTGCTTCTGCTCGGTCATGAGCGGGTGCGGCTCGGAGTACACGTGGTCGAAGATGAGGCCGCGGTCGGGGTTCGGCAGCGAGACCGTGCGCCGACGGACGTCGGCTCCGAGGTCGTCGCCCTCGGTCTCGAGGTCGGCGAAGAACGCGTCCCCCTCGCCTCGGTTCCGCAGGAAGGCCTCGAAGCGCGTGATCGGGTCGCGGGCGATCCAGGACTGCAGCTCGTCGTCGGTGCGGTACTTGGTGGGGTCGTCGGACGAGGTGTGCGCGCCGACGCGGTAGGTGAGCGCCTCGATGAAGCGGGGCCCGCCACCGCCGCGGGCGGCCTCGAGGTCGCGGCGGCTGACGGCGTAGCTCGCGAGCACGTCGTTGCCGTCGACCTGCGTGCCGGGGATGCCGAAGCCGCCGGCCCGGGCGACGAGGGGCGTGCGCGACTGACGCGCGACCGGCACGCTGATCGCCCACTGGTTGTTCTGGAGGAAGAACAGCTCGGGGGTCTGGAAGCTCGCGGCGAAGACCAGGGCCTCGCTGACGTCGCCCTGGCTGGTCGCCCCGTCGCCGAAGAACGTGACCACGGCCTGGTCGACCTCGGGATCGCCCGTGCCGCTCTTGCCGTCGAGGCCGAGCCCCATGGCGAAGCCGGTCGCGTGCAGCGTCTGCGAGCCGATCACCAGCGTGTAGACGTGGAAGTTCTGGTGCTCGGCGGGGTTCCAGCCGCCGTGCGTGTGACCGCGCAGCAGGCGCAGGATGTCGACCGGGTCGATGCCGCGGGACAGCGCGACGGCGTGCTCGCGGTAGGACGGGAAGAGGTGGTCCTGCGGGCGGGTGGCGTGGGCCAGGCCGACCTGGGCCCCCTCTTGGCCGTGGCTCGGCACCCAGAGGGCGAGCTGCCCCTGGCGCGCCAGGGCCGCGGCCTCGCGGTCGAATCGACGCGTCAGCACCATGTCGCGGTGCAGGGCGCGGAGTCCGTCGTCGCCCAGGGCGTCGACGTAGGGGCGGAACTCGTCGGCCGCAGCCGACTCGACCACCTCGCCCGACGGCGACAGGAGCTGGACGGGCGGCGGCGCGTCGGTCGCTTCGGAGGAAGACATGGCGTCCAATCTATTCCGCGGCATATGCCGTCACCGGGATGTGAGGTCGACGATCTGCTGGGCGGCGTGCAGCAGCTTGTCGACCGACGACGGCTCGCCGATCGTGACGCGCACGCCCTCGCCCGCGAACGGCCGGACGACGACCCCGTGGTCGGCGAACACCTGGGCCGCGGCCGCCGTGTGCTCGCCCGTGGCGAGCCAGACGAAGTTGCCCTGCGCCTCGGGCACCGTCCACCCCTGGTCGATCAGGGCGCGTCGCACCTGGTCGCGCAGCAGGACGATGCGGTCGACCCGCCCGAGCAGCTCGTCGGCGTGGTCGAGCGAGGCGAGGGCCGCGGCCGCGCCCTGCTCGGTGACGGCGAGGGGGATGGCCGTGGCCCGCGCGGCGTCGAGCAGGTAGGAGGCACCGATCGCGTACCCGACGCGGAGTGCGGCCAGCCCGTACGCCTTCGAGAAGGTGCGCAGCAGGACGAGGTTCGGGTGCAGCTCGGTGAGCGTCTCGCCGTCGACGGCCGTGCTGTCGGTGACGAACTCGGCGTACGCCTCGTCGAGCAGCACGAGCACGTCGTCGGGCACCGCGGCCATGAACGACTCGAACTCGCCCGTCGACACCGTGGTGCCCGTCGGGTTGTTGGGGGAGCAGACGATGACGACGCGGGTGCGGTCGGTGACGGCCGCGGCCATGGCCTCGAGGTCGTGGCCCCCGTCGGCCCGCAGCGGCACCTGGACGCTCGTCGCACCGGCCACCGTGACGAGCCCCGGGTAGGCCTCGAACGAACGCCAGGCGTAGACGACCTCGTCGCCGACCGAGGCCGCGGCGAGCACGAACTGGGCCAGCAACGAGACCGACCCCGCACCGACGTGCACCTCGTCGACGGTGACGGCGAACCGGGTGGCGAGGGCGGTCCGCAGGGCCGTCGCCGAGGCGTCGGGGTAGCGGTTCAGCGAGACGGCGCCACGGACGGCCTCGACGACCGAGGGGAGGGGCTCGAACGGGTTCTCGTTCGACGACAGTTTGAAGGCGTCGGGGGACGCCTGCTTGCCCTGGCGGTAGGGCGGGAGGGCGGCGATCTCGGGACGGAGTCGGACGGGAGTGGTCACGCGGCCAGCCTATGGGGCGGGGGCCGCGTCGCGGCAGGGCACCGCGCCTCCTCGGGGGATCCGGTCGGGCACTACCGCCCGTGGAGGAGAGGTCGGCATGATGGGGGGATGACCCGATTCGTCGTGAGGCTGCTCATCAACGCGGTGGCCCTGTGGCTCACCACGCTGCTCGTGTCGGGGGTGACGGTGACGCCCTACGGAGCAGGGGGCACCCTCGAGACGATCGTGACCTTCCTGCTGCTCGCCCTGGTCTTCGGCATCGTCAACGGCGTGGTCGGCACGGCGATCAGGGTGGTGGCCTTCCCCCTCTACATCCTGACGCTCGGCCTGATCGCATTGATCGTGAACGGGCTGCTGCTGCTGATCGTGGCGTGGATCTCGGATCTCTTCGGCTTCGGGTTGACGATCGACGGTTTCTGGTGGGGCGTGATCGGTGCCGTCGTGCTCGCGGTCTTCGCCTGGGCCATCGGCGTCGTCGTCCGCCCCGTGGTCGGGCGGGGTGACCGGAAGCGGTGAACCGGTTCCGCATCTGCTTCGTCTGCACGGGCAACATCTGTCGCTCGCCCATGGCCGAGACCGTGCTGCGCTCGCTCGCCGACGACGCGGGCCTCGGCGACCGGGTCGAGGTCACGAGCGCGGGCACCGGCGACTGGCACGTCGGCGAGGGGGCCGATCCCCGCACCGTCGAGGCCCTGGAGCGCCGCGGCTACGATGGTTCCCGGCACCGGGCGAAGCAGTTCGAGGCCGACGACTTCGCACGCTACGACCTCGTGGTGGCGTTCGATCGCGGCCAAGAACGCATCCTCCGGGCCTGGGCAGGCGACGACGCCGACCGCTCGAAGGTGCAGCTGCTACTCACCTTCGCTCCCGACGCGGCGCCGGCGGGTGGCGGTCTCGACGTCCCCGACCCGTACTACTCCGACGCAGCACTCTTCGACGAGGTGCTCGACATGGTCGAGCGCGCCTGCTCGGCCCTCTTCCGCCAGATCGAACCCGCACTCCGCAAGGGACAGTCATGACGTTGCCTCCTCAGCCCCTCAGCCCGCTCGACGGCCGCTACCGCTCGTCGGTCGGCACGTTGGGTGACCACCTCAGCGAGGCGGGGCTGAACCGGGCCCGCGTGCACGTCGAGGTCGAATGGCTGATCGCCCAGACCGACCGCCGTGCGTTCGGCTCGACGCCGCTCGACGACGAGCAGAAGCGGGCGCTGCGGGCCGTCGTCACCGACTTCGGCCAGGCGGCGATCGACGAGCTCGCCGGCCTCGAGGCGACGACCCGTCACGACGTCAAGGCCGTCGAGTACTTCGTGCGGACACGGCTGGCCGAGCTCGGGCTGGACGGGATCGCCGAACTCACCCACTTCGCCTGCACCAGCGAGGACATCAACAACCTGTCGTACGCGGTCACCGTCAAGGCGGCCCTGTTCGACGTCTGGCTCCCGGCCTTCGACGCCGTGCTCGCCGCCCTCACCACCTGGGCCACCGACGCCCGCGACGTGCCGATGCTCGCGCACACCCACGGGCAGCCGGCGACGCCGACCACGGTCGGGAAGGAGTTCGCCGTGTTCGCGCACCGCCTGCAGCGTCTGCGCTCGCAGATCGTCGGCACCGAGTTCCTCGGCAAGTTCAGCGGGGCGACCGGCACGTTCTCGGCCCACGTCGTCGCCGACCCCGGGCTGGACTGGCCCGAGACGGCCCGCTCCTTCGTCGAGGACGCCCTGGGGCTGACCTTCAACCCGCTGACGACGCAGATCGAGTCGCACGACTGGCAGGCCGAGCTCTACTCGCGCGTCGCCCACGCCAACCGGGTGCTGCACAACCTCGCCACCGACGTGTGGTCGTACATCTCGATGGGCTACTTCACGCAGATCCCGCAGGCGGGGGCGACCGGCTCGTCGACCATGCCCCACAAGATCAACCCGATCCGCTTCGAGAACGCCGAGGCCAACCTCGAGATCTCGTCGGCGCTCTTCGACTCGTTGGCCTCGACCCTGGTCACCAGCCGTCAGCAGCGCGACCTCACCGACTCGTCGGCCCAGCGCAACATCGGGGTCGCGTTCGGCCACTCGATGCTCGCGCTCGACAACCTGCGGCGCGGCCTCGGCGAGATCGCCGTCGGCACCGTGACCCTCGAGTCCGACCTCGACTCCAACTGGGAGGTCCTCGCCGAGGCCATCCAGACCGTCATCCGCGCCGAGGTCGTCGCCGGACGATCCTCGATCGACGACCCCTACGCCATGCTCAAGGAGCTGACCCGCGGCAAGCGCGTCGGCCAGGCCGAACTGGTCGCGTTCGTCGAGGGCCTGGACGTGTCCGACGAGGCCAAGCAGCGCCTCGTGGCCCTGACCCCGGCGACCTACACGGGCATCGCGGCGCAGCTCGTCGACCGCTTGGCCTGACCCCAGGAGGCGCCGGTCGGCCCGTCAGGACGGCCCGCGCACCCGAGGGCGCCGTGCGACGGAGCAGCGGCCGACGGGCCGCGGCGGAGCGGCGGCCGACGGGCAGCGACGGGCAGCGGCCGGAAGGCCGCGGCAGTGCATCCGCGTCGCGTCAGTGGCCCCGCGGCTTGTCGGCGTCGTCGATCTCGTGTCGCTCGTCGTCGTTGGGCTTGGCCGCGAGCGCGAGCATGGCGATCGTGACGAGCGCGACGATGAAGCCGATGCAGAGGAAGATCAGCGCCAGCTGGAGGTCGCGCGTCGTCATGAGGACGACGAGGCCGACGAAGGCGGCGAAGACGCCCGACAGTCCGAGGAACTCGGCGGGGCGGAACCGGTCGCGCCAGGTGGGGTGGGTCATGACGTTCGTCCCTTGTCGTCAGGGGTGTCGGCAGGGGCCGGGTGCCCGGTCTGCCATTTGAGCGAGAGGCCGGCGATCACGAGGAACACGCCGACCAGGGCGCCGTAGGCGCCCAGGATGCCGACGAGCACGGTCGAGGAGGTCAGTTCGCCCTCGATCTGCTCGATGCCGCCGAGCTGCTGGCTGTAGTCCGGCGGGACGACCAGGAAGACCAGGGCCAGCACCAGGGTGAGCACGCCGACGGTCGTCCAGTCACGGGCGAGCGGCGAGCGACGACGACGTCGCAGGCCGGTGAGCAGTTCGAGGCCGCCGGTCAGCACGGCCCAGGCCGTGACGAAGGCGACCAGCACGGGCAGTTGGCCGTGCGAGAAGACGAGGCAGAGGGCGCCGATCACGGCACCGACGACGCCCTGCAGGACGGCGATGGTGCGGCTCGAGCGGTCGTGGAGGCGCAGGGCCGATCCGACGGCGAGCACGACACCGCCGGCGACCGCCGCCGCCCCGAAGGTCAGCAGGCCGACCTGGGGCGAGTGGTCGGGGTTGAAGGTGATGGCCGCCGCGGCCGCGAGGGCCGGGACGGCACGCAGCACGGGGACGGGCCAGTACGCGGAGAGCGACGGGTCGACGCCCCTGCCCGAGGGGTCGGGCGACGCCACGGGGGCGGTCGCGCCGGAGTCGTGGTGCGCAGGCGTCACGAGACCTCTTTCACGGGTGGGGGACCCACCGAGTTTACCGCGCGCTCCTGAACGCCAGGCGGCGGACGGTGCCGAGCGTCAACGGCCAGCCGCGGCCCCTGAGCGTCCCGAGCTGACGTGCCATGTGGGCAGGCGTCACCCGCAGCACCCCCTCGGCCTCGAGCGACAACCCCGCGAGCACACCGTCCAGCGAACGTCGGGTGGAGGCCAGCCCCTCGGCCGTGTCCAACCCCATCGCGATCCGCACGCCGGTCGGCAACCGGCTGACCCGGGTGTAGGCGGTGGTGGTGTCGGCCCACGTGGACCGCCAGCCGGGCCGGACCTCCTTCACGCACTCGAGGAGGCGCACCGTCGCGACGTCGGGGTCGGGATGGTCGACGGTGAGCAGTCGGTAGTAGGTGCGTCGGACGCCCTCGGTGCTCACGAAGAGCAGGTCGGCGTAGCCCGCCACGACCGTGGCGGGCCGTGGCCCGATGCCGACCACGGTGCCGCCCCCGAGCCATGAACCGTGGCCGTCCTTCGCGTCGGGCCAGAGCCCGACGAGCACCTCAAGCCCGGAGATCTCTATCTCGTGGGCCGGTGCGTCCGACGCCGCCGCCCCGAGGGCGGAGTCCCGCAGGCCGTGGCCCTGATGGGCGTCGCGTTCGCCCGTCCTGTAGGGCACCTGCTCGAGGTCGTGCACCACCCCGCTGAGCCGCTCGACGAAACTCGCTGTCATCGACGATAGGTTACGTGTGACATACGGAAAGCTGCAACCCTCCTGCACGGCGACCTCCCGACACCTTCCCAGCCCACGCCGTTACGTTCGCACCATCTTCGGGCCGCCTCCGGCCCATCCACCCGGCTGAGAAGTCGACCAGCCGCGGGAGCCCGATGACCGCCACCGTCCCCACGACCCCCCGAACCGCGTACCCGCGGATCGTCCACGCACCGGCAGGTGCGGCACCCGCCGGGTTCCGCCCCACCGTCGCCGGACAGGTCGGCAAGCCGACCAGCACGTACTCGAGCCTGCTCAAGTCCGTGCGCGAGGCGGGCCTGCTGCAACGCCGCACCGGCTTCTACGTGACGGTCTTCGTCGTCCTCGTCGCGTGCCTCGGCGGCGCGGCCACCGGGTTCGTCCTGTTGGGCTCGAGCTGGTTCCAGCTGTTGATCGCCGCGGCCCTCGGCGTCATCCTCACGCAGTTCGCGTTCCTCACGCACGAGGCCGCGCACCGCCAGGTGTTCGAGTCGGGCACGCGCAACGACAAGGTCGGTCGCGTCCTCGCGGCCGGCGTCGTGGGCATCAGCTACGCGTGGTGGATGACCAAGCACAGCCGCCACCACGCCAACCCGAACACCAAGGGCAAAGACCCCGACATCGCGTTCGACACGATCTCGTTCCTCGAAGAGGACGCGGCGAAGCAGCGCGGCGTGCTCGGCTTCATCACCCGCCGTCAGGGCTACTTCTTCTTCCCCCTGCTGCTCGGCGAGGGCGTCAACCTGCATGTGACCTCGTTCCGCACGCTGCTCGGCCGTGACAAGGTCGAGGGCCGCGCGCTCGAGATCACGCTCATCGCCGTGCGCCTCGTCGCCTACTTCGGCGTCGTCTTCTGGTTCCTGCCGCTCGGCATGGCCTTCGCCTTCATCGGCGTGCAGATGGCCGTCTTCGGCCTCTACATGGGGTCGTCCTTCGCCCCGAACCACAAGGGCATGCCGATCATCCCCGAGGGTGCGAAGGTCGACTTCCTGAGCAAGCAGGTGCTCACCTCGCGCAACATCACGGGTCGGCACTCGACGGCCTTCATGGGCGGGCTGAACTACCAGATCGAGCACCACCTGTTCCCGAGCATGGCGCGTCCGAACCTGCGCGCGGCCAGCGCCCTGGTGAAGGCGCACTGCGCCGAGCACGGCATCCCCTACACCGAGACGACGATCGGCAAGTCGTACGCGATCGTCATCCGGTACCTCAACCGCGTCGGCCTCTCGGCCCGCGACCCGTTCGACTGCCCCGCGGCGTACGCGATGCGTCCGCGCTAGGCGGCGTCGAACAACAGGACCGCAGGAGGCGCGGGCCGGGTCAGGCGATCCGGCTCGCGCCTTCGTCGTCCCCCGAGGAGCCCTCGTCGTCCCCGGAGGAGCCCTCGTCGTCCGTCTCGCTCAGGTGGGCCAGGCGGCCAGCTGCCAGCCCAACCAGGGCGAGAAGGCGAAGGGTGCCGCCGCGACCGCGTCGCGCAGCTCTCCGGGCTCGACCCACGCCCACTCGGCGACCTCGTCGGGCGAGGGATCGGGCAGGCCGACGGCGCGGGCCGTGAAGACCGGGCAGATCTCGTTCTCGACCACGCCCGAGGCGTCCGTGGCGAGGTACCGGAACTCGGGCAGGATCACCTCGACGTCGCGGACCTCCATGCCGAGCTCTTGGTGGGCGCGCCGCATCAACGCCTCGGCGGGCGTCTCGCCGGGGGCGGGGTGGCCGCAGAACGAGTTGGTCCAGACGCCGGGCCAGGTCTTCTTCGACAGGGCTCGACGGGTGACCAGGACGCGGCCGAGGTCATCGGTGACGTGACAGCTGAACGCCAGGTGCAATGGCGTCGTGGCGGTGTGCACGGTCGCCTTCGCGGTCGTGCCGATGGGCGTGCCCTCGTCGTCGAGGAGCACCACGAGCTCGTCGTGCGCGCCCGGGCGGTCACCGGACGTCGGCTGGGGATGCGTCGAGATCTCACGGGTCATGAGAGGTAGTCTGCCCTGGTGGACGGTGATCACCTGCACGCAGGCACGCGGGCGAGACACGATCGTGTCGACGCCGTCCTCGACGACTTCTTCGCGTTGGCCAAGCGCCGCGCCGAGTCCGTGGGCTGGCGTTACGTCGATCTCTGGTCGGTGCTCGAGCGCAACAGCGCCGGGGGCAAGCGCTTCCGGCCCCGCATGGTCTTCACGGCCTACGACGCCCTCGGGGGCACCGACGACGAGGCCGTGGCCCGGGTCGGCGCGGCCTTCGAGCTGCTGCACACGGCCCTGATCGTCCACGACGACGTCATCGACCGCGACTTCTCGCGACGCGGCATCCCCAACGTCTCGGGCAGCTACCGCGACACCGCGACGACGGCGGGCATCCCGACCCCCGCGGCCGAACACCGGGGCATGTCGGCCGCCGTCATCGCCGGCGACCTCGCCCTGACCGGGGCCAGTCGCATGCTGCTCGGCATCGGCTGCCAGGACCACGTCCGCACGCGCTTGCTCGACCTGCTCGACGAGGCGATCTTCGTCAGCGCGGGCGGAGAGATGGTCGACGTCGAGTTCTCCCTGGCCGCCGAACTGCCGACCGTCGACGAGATCCTCGACATGGAGCGCGCCAAGACGGCCGTCTACTCGTTCGAGGCACCGCTGCAGGCGGGTGCCGTGCTGGCGGGCGCGGGCGAGGCCGTCGTCACGGCGGTCGGCGACTTCGGCCGCGAGGTCGGGGTCGCGTACCAGGTGGTCGACGATCTGCTCGGGGTCTTCGGCACCGAAGAGGCCACCGGCAAGACCACCCGCGGCGACCTCCGCGAGGGCAAGCGCACGGTGCTCGTCGCCCACGCCGCGACCACCGACGAGTGGTTCACGATCCAGCCGTTCATCGGCAAGGCCGACCTCAGCGAGGCCGAGGCCGAACACGTCCGTGGTCGCCTCGAGGTCTGCGGCGCCCGCTCCTTCGCCGAGGGACTCGTCGAGCAGCACGCCCGCCGTGCGCTCGACGTGCTCGACCGGGCCGAGGTGCCCGAGTCGTTGCGCGAGGCGTTGACGCCGGTCGTCCAGGACGTCCTCGAGAGGGTGCGATGACGGGCTTGTCGTTGTACGACTCCGTGGCCGACGCGACCGCGGGAGGCGTGATCCGCCGTTACTCGACGTCGTTCGGACTGGCCTCGCGCCTGCTGGGCGGCGAGGTGCGGCAGCACGTTGAGAACGTGTACGCGCTCGTGCGCGTGGCGGACGAGATCGTCGACGGCCCCGCGACCGAGGCCGGTCTGGGCGCCGACGCGGCGGGCCGGTTGCTCGACGGCTTCGAGGCCGAGACCGAGCGGGCCCTGGTCGAGGGCTTCAGCCCCAACCTGGTCGTGCACGCCTTCGCCCGCACCGCCCGCGCCACCGGGTTCGGTGCCGAGCTCACCGCACCGTTCTTCGCGTCGATGCGGGCCGACCTCAGTGCCCGCGAGCACGACCAGGCGTCGTTCGACGCCTACGTGTACGGGTCGGCCGAGGTCGTCGGCCTGATGTGCCTCAAGGCGTTCCTCCACGGGCACCCCTTCCCCCCGAGCACGGTCGCCGAACTCGAAGAGGGCGCCCGGCGCCTCGGTGCGGCCTTCCAGAAGGTCAACTTCCTGCGTGACCTCGCGGCCGACTTCGAGCAGCTCGGCCGCAGCTACTTCCCCGGAGTCGACGTGACCACGTTCGACGAGCAGACCAAGACGAGACTGGTGCGAGACATCGACGACGACCTCCGCGTGAGCGGCGAGATCATCCCCGTGCTGCCGACGTCCTCGCGTCGGGCGGTGGCACTGGCCCACGGCCTGTTCGCCGAGCTGAACCGGCGTCTCGAGGCGACCCCCGCCTCCTCGCTGGTCCGGGCGCGCGTGCGCGTTCCGAACCCGGTCAAGGTGCGCATCGCCGCGGGCGCCGCCGCCGGTCGCGTCACCCGGCTGCCCGAGGCCCGCGCATGAGCCGCGACACGGTCGACCGCGGGGCGACGGGTGCGGGCACCGGGGCGTCCGACGAGTCGCACGGCCTGAGCGTCACCCGCCACGGCCGCCGCGTCGTCGTGATCGGCGGCGGCATCAGCGGCCTGGCCTCGGCTGCGCTGCTCGCCCGCGAGGGCCACGAGGTCACCCTGCTCGAGAAGAACGACGAGGTCGGTGGCCGTGCCGGGTCGTGGAGCCACGAGGGCTTCCGCTTCGACCTCGGCCCGAGCTGGTACCTCATGCCCGAGGTCTTCGACCACTTCTTCCGCCTGATGGGCACGTCGGCCGCCGAGCGCCTCGACCTCGTCGAACTCGACCCGGGCTACCGCGTGCTGTTCGAGCCGACGCCCGACGACCCCGCGGCGAGTGCGCCGATCGACGTCCCGCGCGGCCTGGAAGAGAACGTCGAGCTGTTCGAGCGCGTCGAACCCGGCAGTGGTGAGCGCATGCGCCGGTACCTCCGGTCCGCCCGCGACACCTACGAGATCGCCAAACGGCGGTTCCTCTACACGAGCTTCGGCAGCCTCACGCCGCTGCTGCGCGGAGACGTGCTGGTCCGCCTGCCGAAGCTGGCCCGGCTGCTGCTGACGAGCCTCGACTCGTACGCGTCCCGCACGGTGACCGACCCGCGCCTCCGTCAGATCCTGGGGTACCCCGCGGTCTTCCTCGGCTCGTCGCCGTTCGACACGCCGAGCATGTACCACCTCATGAGCACGCTCGACCTCGACGACGGCGTGCTGTACCCGCAGGGCGGCCTCATCTCGGTGATCGAGGCGATCCGCGACGTGGCCGTCGAGGCCGGGGTGACCGTCGTGACCGGCGCGACCGTGACCCGGATCGTGACGCAGCCCCTCGGGGCCGAGGGCGCAGCGCTGCCGCGCGGCTCGAAGGCGACCGCCGAGGCGACCGGGGTCGACTGGACCGACGCCGAGGGAGCGACGCACCGCGTCGACGCCGGCCTCGTCGTGAGCGCGGCCGACCTGCACCACACCGAGACACGGCTCCTGCCCCGCGAGCTGCGCACCTACGACTCGTCGTACTGGGCGAAGAAGAACCCCGGGCCGAGCGCCCTGCTGCTCTACCTGGGCGTCGAGGGCGAGATCCCCGAGCTCGAGCACCACACGCTGCTCTTCGCCCGCGACTGGCACGAGAACTTCGAGCGCATCTTCGGCGCCGACAAGCGCATCCCCGACCCCCCGTCGCTGTACGTCTGCAAGCCGAGCACCGTCGACCCGTCGACCGCGCCCGCCGGGCACACGAACCTCTTCGTCCTGGTGCCACTGCCCGCCGACCCGGCCCTCGGTTCGGGCGACGTCGACGGTGACGGCGACCCGATGATCGAGCGTCTCGCAGACGGCGTCATCGCCCAGATCGCCGAGTGGGCGCACGTGCCCGACCTCGCCGAGCGGATCGTGGTGCGGCGCACCCGTGGTCCGCGCGACTTCGTCGACGACGTCAACGCCTGGAGCGGCAGCATGCTCGGCCCCGCGCACACGCTCGCCCAGAGCGCCCTGTTCCGAACCGGCAACGTCTCGACCCACGTCGACTCGCTGTTCTACGCCGGCGGGTCGGTCCGTCCGGGCATCGGCCTGCCGATGTGCCTGATCAGCGCCGAGGTGCTGCTCAAGAACCTGCGCGGCGACACCAGCACCGAGCCGCTCCCCGAGCCCGCCGTCGGCTGATGGGGTTCGTCTACCTCGCGGCGTTGCTCGTCTCGTTGTTCGGCATGGTGATGCTCGACCGCAGGTTCCGCCTGTTCTTCTGGCGCGACGTGCCCCGGGCGGCGGTGACGCTGCTGGTCGGCGTCGTGTTCTTCCTGGTCTGGGACGTCGTCGGCATCGACCTCGGCATCTTCTTCCGCGGCGAGACCTCGTTCATGACCGGCGTGCTGGTGGCGACCGAGCTGCCGCTCGAAGAGGTCTTCTTCCTGACGCTGCTCTGCTACCTGACGATGAACCTGCTGGCCGCGGCCCGGATGGCTGCGGCGGTTGTGCTCGACCGACGTGACGCGAGCTCCACGCAGGCCGGTCGACCGGTGGACGGCGTGGCGTCGTGACCTACTGGGCCGTCAACGCGGTGTTCCTGTCGATCGTCGCGGTGCTCGGGGTGCTGGCGCTGGTGACCGCAGGCGTGCGTGGCCGAGCCGCGCGCGCCTCCTCGTCCCCGGCCGAGAGGTCGCGGCGGCGGCGCGAGCAACTGCTGGGGGCGGGCCTGGCGACCGGCGTGCTGCTCGTGATGACCGCCGTGTTCGACAACGTCATGATCGGGATCGGGCTGGTCGGCTACGACGCCGCCCGGATCAGCGGGGTCTTCGTCGGCATCGCCCCGCTCGAGGACTTCGCCTACGCGGTCGCGGCACTCGTCCTGCTGCCGTCGGTGTGGGTGCTGCTCGGCGGCCCGAAGACGCCCCGCGCCCCCGCGGCGCCGGCGGCCGGCGGGTCGACGACCGTCGAGGAGGCGCGCTCGTGAACACGATCAAGGCCCTGTTCGTCTCGTCCCGGCCCCTGAGCTGGATCAACACGGCGTTCCCGTTCGCGGCGGCGTACGTGCTGACCTCGTTGCTCGCACCGGTGACGACGGGCTACCTGGGGTCGTACCAGCCGTTGTCCCAGGTCGACGTGACGCCGACCGGCACGGAGGCCGTCCTCTTCTTCGCGGCGGAGAACGCCCTCGGCCCGGTGAACTGGCTCGTGCTGATCGTCGGCGCCCTGTACTTCCTGATCCCCTACAACCTCGCGATGTACGGCATCAACGACGTCTTCGACTACGAGAGCGACCTGCACAACCCGCGCAAGGGCGGCGTCGAGGGTGCACTGCTCGACCGCAGCCTGCACCGCACGACGTTGCGCGCCGCAGTGATCACGAACGTGCCCTTCCTGGTGTTCCTCGTGGCGGTCGGCGACCCGCTCAGCTGGCTCGTGCTCGCCGTCAGCGTCTTCGCCGTGATCGCCTACTCGGCTCCCGGCCTGCGCTTCAAGGAGCGCCCCTTCGTCGACTCGGTCACCTCGAGCACGCACTTCATCAGCCCGGCCGTCTACGGTCTCGTGCTGGCCGGGGCGACGTTCACGCCCCAGCTGTGGGCGTTGCTCGGCGCGTTCTTCCTCTGGGGCGTCGCGAGCCACGCGTTCGGAGCCGTGCAGGACGTTCTCGCCGACCGCGAGGGCGGCATCTCGTCGATCGCGACCGAGATCGGCGCCCGGGCGACCGTCCGCCTCTCGGTGGTGGCCTACCTGCTGGCCGGCGTGCTGCTGACCTTCACCGAGTGGCCCGGCCCGCTGGCGGCCCTGCTCACCCTGCCCTACGCGATCAGCTGCGCCCCCTGGTGGAACGTGACCGACGACCGGGCCGAAGAGGTCAACCGCGGGTGGCGACGCTTCCTGGCGCTCAACTTCGTCAGCGGGTTCGTCGTGACGATGCTCATGATCTGGTGGGTGTTCCTGCGGGGCTGACGCCGCGCCTCCTGCGGTCGTCGGCCCTCGCCCCTAGCCCCTAGCCCCTCGGCCCTCGGCCCTCGGCCCGCGGGCAGGCCGGGCGCTCAGGGGCGCCAGCCGAGGTTGAGTGCAGCCCTGCGCAGGAAGCGCACCGTGGTCGCGTGGGCTCCCGGCTCGGCCCCCCGGACCGTCTCGTCGCGGATGCCCTCGACCACGTCGACGAGCTTGCGGTGCGCGAGGCTCCCGCGCTCGGTGAGGGCGTAGCGATCGTCACCGACCCCGTCGGTCGCGAGGCTCACCCAGCCGCTCTCGACCAGCTCGGCGAGGTGGTCCGAGCTGGACTCGCCCGTGGCCGGGTCGAGGAAGGGCGCGACGGCTCCGTCGAGTGCTGCGCGGGTCGCCGGGCCGCGCTCCAGCAGGTTGAGCAGCTGCCACTGCCGGCGGGTGACCCCGTGTTCGTCGAGGACCTCCTCGAAGCGCCGGTCGATCAGCCCGTCGACGAGCCTCAACCAGAAGCCGATCGGGCGCCCCCGGTCGACGGCCAGGTCGTCGTCGACGCTTCCGAGCTCGTCGGGTGCGTGCGTGTCGTCGGTCGGCGGGGTGACCTCGCCTGCGTCTGCGGAACGTCGTCGGTCCATGGTCGGCACCGTACACCGGTCGGACCTCCGTCTCGAGAGTGATCTTCCGATGGATTCACCTGCCGGAAAGACAACGGCAAGGACGCGGCCGTACATTCGAGGCGTGACCACCTCGAGCGCCGTCGCGCCTGCGCCCCTCCCCACGCGCCTCCGCCGGACCTGGTCGCGCGTGCAGGCGCATCCGCGCGGGCTGCTCTACGGCTTCGTCGCCGTGCACGCCGCCGTGTTCCTGGCGCTCACGCCGCTGATGATCGGCGGCGGGGTGAGCGGCGACCTGCCGCTCTACCGCTTGTGGGCGACGGGGGCCCTGAGCGAGGGCGTCTGGCCGGTCCTCGACTTCTCGTGGGTCTACCCGGCCGGGGCGATCGTCCCGATCGTGTTGCCGAACGTCTTCGGCGAACAGCACTACCAGTTCGTCTGGCTGGCCCTGCTGACCGCCCTCAACGCCGTCGCGCTCTGGCTGCTGACCGACCGCGGTCGTCGTACGGTCGACAACCGGGCAGCCTGGTGGTGGCTGCTCGTGACGCTCGTGCTCAGCCCCGTGGCCTTCCTCCGGCTCGAGGGGTTCAGCGCGCCGCTGGTCGTCGCCGCCCTCATGCTGCTGTCCACGCGTCCGCGGGTGGCCGGGCTGCTGCTCGCCGCGGCGACCTGGATCAAGGTCTGGCCCGCCGCCGTCATCGCGGCGGTCGTCGTCGGGTCGCGTCACCGGGCGGTCGTGCTGCGCGGGGGCGTGCTCGTCACCATGGTCGTCGTGTCGTGCGTGTTGCTCGGCCGCGGGGCCGACGACATCACGAGCTTCGTGACGATGCAGTCGGGACGGGCGATGCAGCTCGAGGCGACCCTCTCGACGCCCTGGCTCTGGATGGCCATGCTGCGCGTCCCCGGCGCCTCGGTCTACCAGAACGTCGCCCTCGCCACGCGCGAGGTCATGGGCCCGGGCGACACCTGGATGATCAACGACAGCACGCAGGTCATGCTCGCCGTCCTCGTGCTGCTGGCCGGCGTGCTGGCCGTGGCGACCTTCGGGCTGCCCCGGTGGGCCGAGCCCGGGAGGCGCGGGTCGGCGGGCTCGGCGCGCACCGCGGCCGTCGTCCCGGCTCGCGATCGCGGCGACGAGTTCGGCACGGTGCTGCTCGGCGCCCTCACCCTCACGCTCGCGTTCGTGGTCTTCAACAAGGTGGGGTCGCCGCAGTACCTGCTCTGGATCGTGCCGATCGTGGCCGTGGGCTACGCCTCGCGTCCCGAGGCGTTCCGGACGCCCGCCGTGTTGACCGCCTGGGCCTCTGGGCTCACGACGCTCGTGTTCCCGATCCTCTACCGGCCGCTGATCGAGCTCAACCCGGTCGCCGTGCTCGTCCTGGGTGCCCGCAACGGCCTTCTCGTGGTGCTGTTCTGCTGGTGCGCGGTGCGCCTCGTGCGACTGGCGGTCGCCACGGTGCGCAGCGACGCGCTCGAGGTGGGCGTCCCGCTCGTGGCGGCCCGCGCCTCCTGACCGCGGTGTCGGGGGCGGCTCGTCCCCAGGCCGGCGCCGGGCGGCGTCGTCCCCGGTCGCCCGGTCAATCTGAGCCGTCCACGCCGGGTCGTGCCAGCGTGGAAGGCCTACCTGCCACCACGAGCCAAGGAGCACTCATGAAAGGCAAGATCCTCTTCGTCGCAGGAGCGGCTGTCGGATACGTCCTCGGAGCCCGCGCAGGTCGCGGCGCGTACGTCAAGATCAAAGACCAGGCCGAGAGCCTGTGGGAGAACCCGACCGTCCAGAAGGGCGTCCAGCAGGCCGAGGGCTTCGTGAAGGAGAACGCTCCGGTCGTCGCCAAAAAGGCGCAGGACGTCGCGAACGACGCCGCCCACGCGGTCGGCTCCAAGGCCAAGTCCGTCTCGGGCAAGGGCTCGGGCGCCACCGACAAGGTCGCCGCCAAGGCCACCGAGGCAGCCCACAAGGCCGCCGACAAGGTGGACGAGAAGGCCGACGACGTCAAGAAGCAGACCTCGGGCACCAGCCCCGACGACGACAAGCTGCCGGGGGTGACGGTCGGTGAGTGACCTGAAGGCACCCGAACAGAGCACCAAACGTTCGCTCGGCTCGTTGATCGGCAGCCTGCCCGAGTTGATCTCGCGCCTCATCCGCGGCGAGATCGCGCTGGCCAAGACCGAGCTCGCCACGAAGGCCAAAGAGGCCGGGGTGGGTGTCGGCTTGTTGGTCGGAGCCGCACTGTTCGGCTTCTTCCTGCTCGCCGTGCTCATCACGGCCGGCCTCCTGGGGCTGGCGACGGTCGTCGCCCCCTGGCTCGCGGCGCTCATCGTCGCCGCCGTCCTGCTCGTGATCACGGCCGTCCTGGTCCTGCTCGGCATCAAGGCCCTCAAGAAGGGCGTGCCGCCGACCCCCGAGAAGGCCGTCGCCAGCGTGAAGGCCGACGTCAGCGCGTTGAAGGGGCAGGGCAGCTATGACTCCGAGAAGCACTGACGCAGGAGACCACGAGAAGCACGGCGGGTCGAAGCACGGGAAGGGCGACCAGCCCGACCCCCGTGCCGAGCTCGCCGAGGCGCGTGCGGCCGAAGAGCGCGACGACGCCCACGGCAGCACGTCTCCCGACAAGGACGCCGAGAACGCGGCCGGGCCACGCGCCGGCGCGAGCATCCCCGAGATCGAGCTCGACCTCGCCCGTACCCGTGAAGAGTTCGCGGCGACGCTCGACGCCATCGAGGACAAGCTGAGCGTCCCTGCCCACGCCCGTCGGCTGAAGGCGAGCGTCTCACGGCGCCTCGACCGCGACCCGAAGCCCGTCGTGGCGGCCGCAGCGGCCGGCACCGTCGGCGTCGTCGCGCTCGTCGCCGGCATCGTCAAGACGATCAGGCGCTGACCGATGGCGCAGAAGAGCACCGAGCGCGAGCAGCAGTCACCCGACGCCGACGACTCGCGCAAGCCGCAAGACCTGTCGGACGTCTCCAAGCCCTCCTGGGGGTACGTGCTGGGCAAGACCCTGCGCGAGTTCACCCGTGACCAGTGCACCGACCTCGCCGCCGCACTCACGTACTACGCGGTTCTGGCGATCTTCCCGGCGCTGCTGGCGATCGTGTCGCTGCTCGGCGTCGTGGGGCAGGCGGACTCGACGGCCAAAACGCTGCTCGACCTGGTCTCACAGTTCGGGTCGGAGGACGTCGCTGCTCTCCTGCGGGGTCCCGTCGAGCAGCTGACCGAGTCGTCGGCCGCCGGTGTCGCCCTTATCGTCGGTGTGCTCGGTGCCCTCTGGTCGGCCTCCGGCTATGTGGGCGCCTTCGGGCGGGCCATGAACCGCGTCTACGGCATCGACGAGGGGCGTCCGATCTGGAAGCTCCGCCCGACCATGCTCGGCGTCACGGCGTTCACGGTGGTGCTCATCGTGGTCGCCGCCCTCATCCTGGTGATCAGCGGCCCCGTGGCCGAGACGGTCGGCGACCTCGTGGGACTGGGCAGCACCGCGGTGTTCGTCTGGGACATCGCG
Organism: Frigoribacterium sp. 9N; assembly: GCF_902506305.1. NCBI lineage: Bacteria > Bacillati > Actinomycetota > Actinomycetes > Micrococcales > Microbacteriaceae > Frigoribacterium > Frigoribacterium sp. 9N. The sequence goes on along the minus strand of NZ_LR733392.1, from coordinate 59,507 downwards.
AAGCTGCCGATCCTCGCGATCATCGCCGTCGTGATCGTGGCGGTGCTCTACTACTGGGCCCCGAACGTCAAGCAGCCCAAGTTCAAGTGGATGAGCCTCGGGTCGCTCGTGGCCCTGGTCATCTGGTTGGTCGCGTCCGTGGGGTTCGCGTTCTACATCGCGAACTTCTCGAACTACAACAAGACGTACGGTTCGCTCGGTGCGGTCATCGTGTTCCTGCTGTGGCTCTGGATCACGAACAACGCCCTGCTCTTCGGAGCCGAGTTCGACGCCGAACTCGAACGTGGTCGCGAGCTGCAGGCCGGCCTCCGGGCCGAGCGCGACATCCTGCTGCCACCCCGTGACACGGCCCAGAGCGAGAAGAAGGCCGCGGCCCTCGCCAAGGACGAACTTGCCGGCATGCGACTGCGTCAGGCCGCCGCCGCGACCATCGAGCGGAACGGCGACGAGGTGCCCGAGCCGGACGGCGAGGGCGGCTCCGAGGCGTCCGAGTCCGACCGGAAGAAGGACGAGCGCGCCGGGGACGGGCACTCGAAGGGCGACCGTTCGAAAGGCGACCGCGACGACTAGGTGACGTCCCCTGACGACGCGACCCGCGCCTCCTCGGCTCTCACGAGCTCGGGAGGCGCGGGTCGCGTCGTTCGTCAGCCGGTGGGCGAGCCCCGCCCGCACCGGCCGTCGGTCAGAACGAGAAGCCGAGCTCGGCGGGGTAGTCGCCCCGCGCGGTGAGGGTGGTGGCGGCGTCGCGCAGATGCGAGAGCGTCAGGCCCATCGTGGTGGGCCCGAAGCTGACGCGCGAGACGCCGAGCTCGGCCAGGCGGGCGAGCGGCACGGACGACGGGTTCGAGATGACGCTGACCTTGCCGTCGATCCGGTCGAGGGCGGCCTTCACGAGGTCTTCGGTGCCCAGGCCGAGGACGAAGGCGCAGTCGGCGCCGGCGTCGAGGTAGGCGTTGGCGCGGGTGACGGCGTCGTCGAACGAGTCGGGGTCGCCGGCCAGGGCGTCGACCCGGGCGTTGATCACGATCGGCACCCCGGCGCGGTCGCCGGCACGGCGGGCGGCGGCGATCTTCGAGACCTGGGTGTCGATGTCGTAGAGGGGCGCCTTGGCCTGGCCGATGCTGTCCTCGATGTTGAGGCCGGCGGCGCCCTCCTCGATCAGGCGGAAGACGTTGTCGAGCGTGCCGGCGGCGTCCGTCGCGTACGCCTTCTCGAAGTCGACGGAGACGGGCAGGTCGACCGAGCGGATCACGATGCGGGCGGCGGCCAGCATGTCGTCGACGTCGAGGCCCTCGCCGTCCTCGACGCCGTGCGCCTCGCTGATCGAGTGGGAGGCGGTGGCCAGGGCCTTCACGCCCGGTGCGCCCGCGACGATGCGCGCGGTGATGCTGTCCCAGACGTTCGTCACGATCAGCGGGTCGCCGGGGACGTGGAGGGAGCGGAGGAGTTCGGCCTTCTCGGCCGTGCTGGAGATCGACATGCGCCCAGCCAACCAGCCCGGGCTGGCAGGCACCAGCCCGGGCTCGCCTCGCCGAGCTGCTAGTCGCGCCGCAGGACGAGCTCGCTGAGCGGCAGGCGCTCGCGAGGGGCGGTCTCGCGCTCGGCGAGGGCCTCGATCAGCTTGTCGGCCTCGTCGACGACGCCGACGGCCGTGACCGTGACGGGCTTGAGGTTGTCGGTCAGGCCGAACGCGGCGACGATCTCGTCCCACTCGACGCCGGCCATCTGGTGCGTGTGGAAGCCCTCGGCGTGTGCCTGCACCGTGAGGTGGGCGACGGCCTGGCCGAGGTCGTACTCGGCCCACTGGCGCACCTCGCCCTCGACGGTCGAGGTCTCGGCGACGGCGACGACGAGCGCCGACGCGTTGCCCGCCCAGGCGGCGTTGAAGCCCATGAGCGCCTTCACGATCGTGTCGAACGTGGCCGTGCCGCGACGGCCGACGACGAAGCGACGCGGCTGCGTGTTCGCGGCCGACGGTGCCCAGCGGGCGGCCTCGAGCAGGGCGTCCAGCTGACGGTCCGAGATCTCGGCGGTCGGGTCGAACGAGCGGGGGCTCCAGCGCTCGTCGAGCAGCGGCACGAGCGGCACGCTCGTCTCGGCGGTGCGGAGGGTGGACGGGGCGGCGGTGGTCTCGGAGATCGACATGACGACGCTTTCTTCTCGGAACGGGACGGGGGAGGCGAGGCGCGTCATCGGGCCCCGACCACGGTAACCCTCGGTGTGGGCCGGTGATTCCCGACCTCAGGAGGCGCGGGTCGCCTCCGCGAGGATCGCCGCCACCCGGCCGGGCACGGTCTCGTCCTGCAGGCTCGTCGTGTCGCCGAGCGGGCGGCCGTCGACGATGTCGGCCAGCAGCCGCCGCATGATCTTGCCCGAGCGCGTCTTGGGCAGGTCGGGCACGACGAACACGGTCGCGGGCTTGGCGATCGGCCCGATCTGGTCGGCCACGTGGGCGCGCAGCACGGGGGACAGCGACCCCGCGAGCGGAGCCCACACCGACGGCTCGGCGACGTCGCCGGCGTCCCGCACCGCGCCTCCTTCCGGCCGTGTCGACGGCACCACGAACGCCGCGATCGCCTGGCCGGTGCGGTCGTCGGCCACGCCGACGACGGCGGCCTCGGCGACGGCCGGGTGCGACACGAGCGACGACTCGATCTCGATGGTCGACAGGCGGTGCCCCGACACGTTGATCACGTCGTCGACCCGGCCGAGCACCCAGATGTCGCCGTCCGCGTCGTACTTCGCGCCGTCGCCCGAGAAGAACCAGCCCTGCCGCCAGTAGGTCGCCCAGTAGCTGTCGCGGTATCGCTCGGGGTCGCCCCAGACCGTGCGGGCGAGCGCCGGTCCGGTCCGCTGCACGACGAGGTAGCCGCCGCTGCCGTTCGGCACGCGCTCGCCGGCGTCGTCGACCACGGCGGTCGAGAGCCCGGGCAGCGCCCGCAGCGACGAGCCGGGCTTGAGGGTGTCGGCACCGGGCAGCGGGGCCATGACGGCGGCCCCCGTCTCGGACTGCCACCACGTGTCGACGATCGGGCACCGGCCCCGGCCGAACTGCTCGTGGAACCAGACCCACGCCTCGGGGTTGATGGCCTCGCCGACCGTGCCGAGCAGGCGCAGCGACGACAAGTCGTAGGTGTCGGGCAGTCCCTCGGGGAACCACGACGACAGGGTCCGCACCAGCGTCGGCGCCGTGTAGTAGGTGGTGACGCCGTAGCGCTCGATGATCTCGAGGTGGCGGGCGGGGTGCGGGGTGTCGGGCGTGCCCTCGTAGATCACCTGCGTCAGGCCGTTCGACAGCGGGCCGTAGATCTCGTAGGTGTGCGCCGTCACCCAGGCGAGGTCGGCCGTGCACCAGTGCACGTCGTCGGGCTTCGCGTCGAAGACGGCCCAGTGGGTCCAGTTCGCCTGCGTCAGGTAGCCGCCGCTCGTGTGCACGAGTCCCTTGGGCTTGCCGGTGGTGCCGCTCGTGTACATGATGAACAGCGGCGTCTCGGCGCCGAAGTACTCGGGTTCGTCGGTGTCGGGTTGCGCGTCGACGACGTCGTGCCACCAGAGGTCGCGGCCGTCCGTCCACGGCACGTCGGGCGTCTGCTCGCCGGTGCGCCGCACGACGAGGACGTGCTCGATCTCGTTGTCGCCGCTGACGGCGTGGTCGGCGTTCGCCTTGACCGGCACCGCGGACCCTCGTCGGAACTGCCCGTCGGTCGTGACCAGCAGCTTGGCCCGTGTGTCCTCGACGCGGAACTTCAACGCCTCGCCCGAGAAGCCGCCGAAGACGAGCGAGTGGATCGCGCCGAGTCGGGCGATGGCGAGCGTCACGACGATCGTCTCGGCGATGACCGGCAGGTAGACGACCACCCGGTCGCCCTTCTCGACGCCGAGCGATCGCAGGCCGTTGGCGGCCTTCACGACCTCGCGCTGCAGTTGTGCGTAGGTGATGTCACGACGGTCGCCGGGCTCGCCCTCGACGTGCAGGGCGACCTTGTCGCCGAGGCCGGCGTCGACGTGCCGGTCGACGCAGTTGACGGCGACGTTGAGCGTTCCGTCGGCGAACCAGGTCGCCTCGGGCACGGTGAGCGTGCCGTCGGGCCCCTCGGTCACGGGCTTCCAGGTGTGCGCGACCGTCCACGGCGTGTGCCAGTCGAGCCGCTGCGACGCCTCGGCCCAGAACGCGACGGGGTCGGCGGCCGCGCGGGCGTGCTCGGCCGAGGTGACGTTGGCCGCCTCGACGAGCCCAGGAGGCGCGGCGAAGGTCCGTCGCTCGTCGAGCAGGTTCGAGATGGTGTCGCTGGTGGCCATGCGTCCCACGCTACGGGCGGCACGTCGGTGGTGGGCGTCGCGGGGCAACGCTGCGTAACGCGCGGGGACCGTGGCGGCGACGGCTGAGACCGTCGGCTCTTGTCGTTCAGGATGCGACGTGAGATATTGGTATGTCATGTGATTCCGACCCGAGAGAGAAGCATGTCCGACTCGACCCCCCACCGTCCTCCGTCCGCTCCCTCGTCGTCGCGTCGGGGCGGTGCTTCCTCGACGGGCGGCGGGTCGGCAGGATTCCGTCGCGACGTCCAGGGGTTGCGCGCCGTCGCCGTCGTCGCGGTCGTGCTCGAGCACGTCTCGGGCTGGCCGCACGGCGGCTTCGTGGGCGTCGACGTCTTCTTCGTGATCTCGGGCTTCCTGATCACCGGGTTGTTGCTCCGTGAGCACGCCCGGACGGGCCGCATCTCGCTGGCCGACTTCTACCGTCGCCGGGTCCGACGCCTCCTGCCGGCGGCGCTCGTCGTCGTCGCCGCGACCCTGCTCGCCGCGACGGTCCTCCTGCCCGACCGCCGCGTGGTCGGGCTCGGGGTCGACGCCCTCTACTCCCTCGCCTTCGTGGCCAACTGGCACTTCGCCGCCGTGGGCACCGACTACTTCACCGCCGACGGGCCCGTCTCGGCGTTCCAGCACCTCTGGTCCCTCTCGGTCGAAGAGCAGTTCTACGCGTTCTGGCCGCTCCTCGTGATCGTCGTCCTGGGCGCCGGGCTCCGGCGTCCCGGGCGGCCCGCACCCGTCTCACGCGAGGCGGACACGGGGCCTGGCCGGCGGCTCGTGCTCGCGGCGGTGATCACCGCCCTCTGCGCGGCGTCGTTCGTCTGGGCCGTGGTCGACACGGCGGGCGACCCGACGGGCGCCTACTTCTCGACGCTGACCCGGGTCTGGGAACTCGGGCTCGGTGCCCTGGCGGCGCTGGCCGTTCCGCTGACCCGGCGGTTGCCGCGGGCGATCGGCACGACGCTCGGCTGGCTCGGTCTCGTCGGCATCCTGGCGAGCGTCGTGGTCGTCGACGGGCAGACCGCGTTCCCGGGCCCGTGGGCAGCGCTTCCCGTGGTCGCCACCCTGGCGGTCGTCGTGGGCGGCGGCGTGCCCGGGGCCGTCGCACCGGCGCCCCTGGCGAACCGGGTCACCGACTACCTGGGTGCGATCAGCTACTCGCTCTACCTCTGGCACTTCCCGATCGTCGTCATGATCCGCGCGGTCGTGCCCGAGGGCGAGCTGCTGGCCTACCCCCTGTCGCTCGGCTTCGCCGTGGTGGGTCACCACCTCGTCGAGAAGCCCTTCATCTCGTCGCCCCTGCTCGCCCCGCGACGCGGCGAGGGCGGTCGTCGGCTGTGGCGTCGCTGGGCCGACGACCAGGCGCCGTCCGCCGGTCGAGCCGCCCTCGGGGGCCTCGGCATGCTGGCCGTCGTGATGGTGGTGGCCGCGGTGGTCTCGGTCCGGCCCGTGGCGGCGCCGCCCGTGCTCCCGCCCGTCGCAGGGGGCACCGGCCTCGGGGCCTCCGTCGAGGCCGGGGCGTCCGACGGCGGTGCCGACGGCGACGGCTCCTCCGGTCCGGTCGGTCCGGCCGAGGGGGCGATGGCCGAGTCGGTCCGGGCCGCGCTGGCGGCGACCTCGTGGCCGACGTTGACCCCCGACCCGGGCGACACCATGCCGTTCGGGGCGAACAACGACTGCGGTCGCGTCGATCTGCCCCTGCCGCGCGCCGAGTGCACCTTCGGCACCGGCGACAAGACGGTCGTCCTCGTGGGCGACTCGACGGCCGCCGCCGAGCTGGACGCCGTGGTCGAGATCGTCGAACCGGACGACAGCGGGTGGCGCCTGGTCGCGCTGCCCCTGTTCGGCTGCCCGTTCGTCGATCTCGCCGTCGCCCAGAATTCCGATCCCGAGAGCTGTACCACCCACCAGGCCGACGCCGTCCGGACGATCGTGGAGACGGCACCCGACCTGCTCGTCGTCACGAACTCCTTCGTCCCGTTCGAACACGCCGACACCGGCGCACCCGTCACGCCGCGCGAGTACGCCGAGGCACTGCAGCGCCAGCTCGAGTCGGTGGGCGGCGCGGCGACGCGCACCGTGTTCGTCACGCCCCCGCCGGCACACCGGTCGCTCGACGACTGCTACCGCCCGGGCGGTTCGCCCGTCGACTGCATCTCGTCCGTGTCGGCGGATCACGCCGCCAACCTCGCCGAGACGCAGAAGACGATGAGCGCCCTGGGCGGTTCCCTCGTCGACACGTCGCGGTTCCTCTGCGTCGACGGGCTCTGCCCCGCCTTCGTCGACGACGTGCCCGTCAAGCGGGACTTCACCCACTACACGGGGGCGTTCGACGCCAAGCTCGCCCCCGTGCTGCGCGAACTCGTCTTCGAGGCCGAGGCCGAGGCCGAGGCCGAGGGCGGCCCGGCCGCCTGACGCCCGGACGAGCACGGGCCGCCGGGCCGGCGGACCGGCGGGCCGCCGGGTCGACGTGCGGCCGGGTCGGCGAGTCCCTCGAACGGGAGGCGGGATCGTGACCCCGTCGTGACCGGTCGCCGCCTATCGTTGCCAGGTGACCCACAGCCCTCGACGCCGTCCCGCTCGTCGATCGACCCGTGGCGTGGGTGGGGCAGCGCTCGCCGCGGTCCTCGTGTTCGCACCGGTCACGGCCGTCGCGGCGGACGCCCCGGCGACCGCCGCCTCGTCACCGGCCCCGATCGCCTCCGCGTCACCGGCCCCCGCGGCCGACGTGCCCGAGCTGTCCGCGCCCGCCTCGAGCGCGACGCCTGCCGCAGCCCCCGCCGCGGCTGCCGTCGATGCGATGAACTACGTCGTCAACGCGGTGCCGGGCGCCGTCACGACCGAGGCGGCCTCGGCCGCGGTGGTCGCCGCGGGCGGTACCGTCCTCGCCCGGTGGGACGAGATCGGGGTGGTGACCGCTCGGTCGACCGCCGCCGGTTTCGTCGACCGGGTCCGCGCCTCCTCGTCCGTCGAGTCGGCCGGCCCGACCCGGACGGCCGCCGTCCGTGCGACGCCCGACGCCGACGCGGGTGGCGACGCCGAGTCCTCTGCCGTCCCGTCGACGGGAGTGCAGGCGACCGGTCTGGCCGAGCGGGTCGCCGACGTCGCCGATCCCGGCGAGGAGCGGCGGTGGAACGACCAGGCCGTCCACGCCGCCGAGGCGCGTGCGGTGCAGCCCGGGAGCCCCGACGTGCTGGTCGGCGTGCTCGACAGCGGCGTCGACGCGACGCACCCCGACCTCGTCTCGCAGGTCGACCCGGCCGCCTCCGTGGGTTGCAGCGTGGACGGCGTCGCCGACCCCGACCCCGCCGCCTGGGCGCCGTCGTCCGACGCCGCGACGAGCACCCGCGAGCACGGCACGCACGTGGCGGGCATCATCGCCGCGGCCGACGACGGCCGGGGTGTCGTCGGGGTCGCCCCGGGCGTGCGGTTGGCCAGCGTCAAGGTCGTCGACGCGGACGGCTTCATCTACCCCGAGTACGCGATCTGCGGCTACATGTGGGCGGCGCAGCAGCAGATGGACGTGACGAACGCGAGCTTCTTCGTCGACCCGTGGGCCGCCTGGTGCTCGGCCGACCCCGACCAGGCCCCGGCCCTCGACGCGGTCGCGCGGGCGGTCGCCTGGTCCCAGCACGAAGGCGTCCTCGACGTGGCGGCCGCCGGCAACGCCACGGTCGGTGCCGTCGCCGTCGACCTCGCCCACAAGACCGCCGACTCGCTCAGCCCGAACGACTCGACCCCGCAGCCGGGGCGCGACGTCTCGCAGGGGTGCTCGCAGCTTCCCGCCGAGGTCGACGGTGTCGTCACCGTCTCGTCGGCCCAGCAGGGCGGAGGCGGTTCGATCGAGAAGTCCCGGTTCTCGAACTACGGTGCGGGCGTCGTGGACCTGACGGCCCCCGGGGCCGCCGTGCTCAGCACGGTCCCCGGTGGCGGGTTCGCCGCCCTCAGCGGGACCTCGATGGCGGCTCCGCACGTCGCCGGGGTCGCGGCCCTGCTGGCAAGCGTGCACCCGGGCGCGACCCCGGCCGAACTGCGGGACCTGCTCGCCCGGCAGGCCGGCGGTGAGACTCCCCCCGAATACTTCGGGGCCGGCATGGTCGACGCCTTCGCGGCCGTGACCGAAGACCTGGGACGCGGGGCGGTCGCCGTCGCCCCCGACGGCGTGCTGCAGGCGGGCGCGGCGGCCATCCTGCGGGGCGCCGGCTTCGTGCCCGGTGAGACGGTCCGGGCCGGGGGCGAGGCGTTCGACGACTCGACGTCGACCGTCGCCGATCAGCGCGGCCGCGTCCAGCTGCCCGTCCGGCTCTCGCCCGGCACCCCGACGGGGCCCCTGTCGTTCTCCGTGGTCGGGTCGTCGGGCTCGAGCGCGGTCGTCGACGTCGAGGTGCAGGAGGCGCTGGCCGGCCCGGTCGTCACCTCACCGGCCGACGGCGACCGTCTGCCCTCGGGGCAGGCCGTGGTCGTCGAGGGCACCTCGGTCGACTCCGCCCGCGTCACCGTCACCGTCGAGCCCGCCGCGAGCCCGCCCGCCGGGAGCCCGCCCGCCGGGGATCTGCCCACCGGAGACCTGCCCGCCGGGGACCTGCCCGCCGGGGACCTGCCCGCGACGGCCCGGGCCTCCGCGGCCGCTCCCGCCGCTGCCGAGTCGTCGACGGTCCGTGCCGAGCAGGACGGCACGTTCCGCGCGACGTTCGCCGGCCTCGCCGCGGGTGCCTGGCAGGTCTCGGCCGTCACCTGGACCGTGGACGACGTCGTCTCGGCGACCGGTCCCGTCGTCCTCTTCGCCGTCGACCCGGTCCCGGCTCCCGTGCCGGGTGACGAGGCCGGCGTCCCGGCCGAGCCCGGGGCCGCACCGGCCGGTCCGGGGTCGGCGTCGCCCACGCCGGGCGCCTCGCCGGGCGAGACCGTCGTCCCGGCGGGTGCCCCGGGGCACCCGCTCGCCGCCGACCCGGCCCGCGCCTCCTCGGCCGCTCTCGCGTGGACCGGTTCGGAGCCGGGTCCGGTGGCCCTCGCCGCCCTGTTGATCGTCGCGGTCGGCGTGGTCGGCGTCGGCGTCGGGCGGCGTCGTCGCGTCGACGAGACCCGCTAGCGGCGGCCCGCCTGCTCGTCAGTCCAGCACGGGTCGTCGCACGAGGGAGGCCGGTCGACGGCTCGTGAGTGCACTGCCGGCGGCGACGACGAGGGGAAGCCCGACGGCCACGACGGCGAGCACCCACCACGGTGGGGCGAACGGCAGGTCCGAGGCCCAGACCATGGCCCCCGTCGGCACCAGCCCCAGGATCGTGCCCAGCACGGCACCCGTGCCGACGACCACCACGCCCTGCCAGAACGACATGGCGCGTCGCTGGGCGTCCGTGCCTCCGACGGCCTGCATGGTCACCTGGTCGCTCAGCCCCTCGGCGCGGGCCAGCCCCAGGGCGACCGCTGCCGCCGCGGCGCAGACGAGGGTCGTCGCGAGGAGTGCCAGGACGAGGGCCAGGTCGAGGCCCCGATCGACGGGACTCGTCTCGACCGTCGCCCGGCCGTCGGTGGCGGTGGTGACCTCGGCCCGGAGGCCGGCGGCCTCGTCCTCGGTCGGTTGCCGGTCGGTGGCCATCACCACGGCACGCTGGGTCAGCTCGAAGCCCAGCCGCTCGGCGGTCCCGGGGCTCATCAGGACGGCCCCGGTGCTGAGCGTCGTCGGACGCTGGACGACGGCCGGGAGCGACACGGACGTCGAGGGGGTGGCCGAGGCGTCGAAGCCGTCCTCGACCTCGGCCGGGGTGGCGAGACCGATGGTGGCCTCGCCCTCGACGACGAGCGACGGGTCGAAGGCGATGACGCCGCCCGACTCGAACGCGGCTCGGGCGGCCGTGGACGGAGCGGCCCCCAGGGTCACGGCGAGGCCGTCCTCGTCGGTCACGATGATGTTGTCCTGTGACGTGAACGAGCCGAGCGGGTAGTCGCAGGCCGGGTCGGCATCGGTGATCCGCTGCGCCTCACGGGACGACAGGCCCTCGAGGCGCCCCGTCGACGAGTCGCAACGGTCGGGGACGGTCAGCACGGCCCACGGCGTGACCGCGTCGACGGCGACCGGGGCGCCGTTCGAGTCGTAACCGCTGGGGACCGGGGTCTGCCACACGGCACGGTCGCTCACCGGGAGGCCGCGCGCGACGGCGGCGACGGCCGCGGAGTCGAGCGAGGCCGCCTCGGGGGAGCCGCCCGGCACGCGGAGGTCGGACGCCTGGTCGTACGAGATCGCCACGGTGCCCGCCGGGTAGGGGCGGTAGAAGGAGTCCTCGGACTGTCGTGCGGCCGCGGTCGACATCGAGACGCCGAACACCGCGACGAACACCGCCGTGGTGACGGCCGCCACGGCGGGAGCCGTGCGGGCGACGCCGTGGGAGGCGTCGCGCAGGGCGAGCCGCAACGGCACGGGTGCGAGCGTGGACGCGCGCCCGAGCCGACGGACGAGTGCCGGCACGAGCAGCAGGACGCCGACGAGGGCGGCCACGGCGGAGACCGCGAGGCCGACGAACGCCGCCCACCACCAGCGTGAGCCGACCGGGACCGAGGTGGCGTACGAGACCCATCCCGCCCCGAAGCAGGCGAGGACGCCGCCGACGACGAGGACGCCGGCGAGCACGGCGGATCGTCGGCCGCGGCCGCGGTCCGACGCGGCGTCCACCGCCCCCGAGGCCGTCCCGCCGCGCAGCGAGTCCATCACGTCGACCCGGGCGGCACGGCGCGCGGGCACCACGGCCGCGATCCACGACACGGCGACGGCGAAGAGTCCGATGCCCGCGACCACGACGCCGGGGACGTGGACGCCCCAGAAGGCGAACGGGCCCACGTCGACGCCGGCTCGACGGGCGAGGGCCACGACGCCGATGCCGAGGTCGACTCCCACGGCGAGACCGGTGACCGCGGCGACGACGCCGACCCACACCCCCTGCCGCGTCACGATCCGGGTCAGCGTGCGCTGGTCGGCCCCGACCGCGGCCAGCACGGCCAGCGTGCGGCGTTGCCGACGGGCCCCGACCCCGAAGGCCGCCCCCGCGAGCAGGGCGACCTCGGCGCCGGCGAAGACGGCGAAGACCACGCCGAGGGCGGCGTAGGTGCCCGTGCTGCCGTAACCCGCCTCGCTCTCGAGCCCGGGGGTGCCCTCGGGCGGGGGGTCGGCGACGACCGCCGCCGACCAGACGACGAATCCCGCGCGTCCCAACTCGCGCACCTCGCCCCAGTCGACGGCGTCCCCCACGAGGTACTGCTCGGACGACGTCGACGACGCCGAGGCCGTCGACGACGGATCGGGCAGGCCCGCCGCCAGGTCGTCGCGGGCGAACACCTGCCGGTCGTCCGTGCCGCCGCCGACCTCGGACATGATGCCGACGACCGTGACCTCGAGGTCGCGCGGGCCGTCGGCGCCGGGGACGCGGTGCACGGTCGTGGTCGATCCCGTCCCGAGCCCGTCGTCGCGGGCGAGGGCGGGCGTGACGAGCACCTCATCGCCCCGCTCGGCGGCGCGCCCCCGCTCGAGCACGTAGCGGCCCTCGAAGGCCGGGTCGGTCACCGGTCCGATCACGACGCCGGCAGGGGACGTGCCGACCCGGGTCCAGAGGGTGCGCAGGGTGAGCGTCCGCTCGACCCCGGGCACGACGTCGGCCGGCGCGCGGTAGGTCACCTCGTCGCCCGACCACTGGTTCAGCCCCCGGACGGACTGCCGGGTGTCGTAGCCGGTCCAGTGCACCCGGGCGGCCGTCTGGCCCAGCGTCGAGGTGATCTCCTGCCGGGTCGTGGGCATCGCGCTCGCGACGAGCACCGCCGCCCCCGAGGCGCCGGCCACGGGCAGCGCGATCAGCAGCATGACCATCACGTACTCGCGCAGGCGCCTGAGCACCTGTCGACGCGCGACGAGGCCGCCGGCCGTCACCGCGCCTCCGGGGTCAGCAGCGACTCGGGCCCCCGCGGCGCGGACTCGTCGACGAGGCGGCCGTCGCGGAGGAACACGATCCGGTCGGCCCAGGCGGCGTGGCGGGCGTCGTGCGTGACGAGCAGGCCCGCGGCACCCGCGTCGACCCGTTCGCGCAACAGGCCCATGACCTCGTCGCCCGTGCTGCTGTCGAGCGCGCCGGTCGGCTCGTCGGCGAGCACCAGGCGACGGCTGCCGACCAGGGCGCGGGCGATCGCGACGCGCTGCTGCTCGCCGCCCGAGAGCTCGGCAGGGAAGGCCCGTCCTCGAGCGGCCAGGCCCAGGGTGGCCAGCGCGTCGTCGGCGGCACGCCGGGCGGCACGGGTGCCGATGCCGTCGAGTTCGAGCGGCAGGGCGACGTTCTCGGCCGCGGTCAACGTCGAGACGAGGTTGAACTGCTGGAACACGAAGCCGACCGACCGTCGTCGCACCCGCGCGACCTCGGCCGCGCTCAGGTCGGCGAGCCAGGTGCCGTCGACCTGCACGTGCCCTGCGGTCGGCGTCGTCAGGCCGCCCGCGATCGCCAGCAAGGTCGACTTGCCCGAGCCGGACGCGCCCATGACGGCGACCAGCTCGCCCTCGAGGACGGTCAGGCTCACGCCGTCGAGGGCAGTGCGGGCGAGGTCGCCGGTTCCGTGTTCGTGCCCCACCGCGAGCAGGGTCAGCACCTCGGCGCGCTCGGTCACGACCGACCTCGTGCGGCCCGCGCCGGCCCCGGCGTCCGGGCAGGGGACCCGGGCCCGCTCGTCGTCGGGGCCACGGCCTCGACCGCCCACTGCCGTTCGGCGAGCGACGCCCGGCGCAGGCTCGACTCGACGTGGTCGAGCCAGCGCACCTCGGCCTCGGCCGCGAAGATCATCGAGTCGACGACGAGGCGCCAGGCGAACTCGCCGGGCGCCTCCGGGTCGCCCCCGGCGTGCTTGGTCCGGGTGAGTCGCTGCAGCTTCGCCAAGGAGGCGCGGCGCTGCGTCTGCACGAGCGTCGCCACGTCCACCCCCGGCAGGGTCGCGGCGAGGGCGAACTTGAGCGGCAGCTCGTCACGGGTGGCGTCGGGGGTGTCGACGGCCGTTCCGAGCCAGTGGGCGACCTCGGCCCGTCCGGCGGCCGTGATGCGCCAGAGTCGCTGGTGTTCTCCGGCGGCCTGCCCGGTGCCCGCCACCGAGGCCTCGGCGGCGGGCGACCCGTCGGACCCGGGCGATCCGTCGGACCCCGGCGACCCGTCGGCCTCGGGCGACGTGTCGCGGGGCGAGGGCTCGTCACGCTCGACGAGGCCGTCGCGGTCGAGCCGGTCGAGGGTGGAGTACACCTGGCCGACGTTGAGCGGCCAGGTGGACCCGGTGCGTCGGTCGAACTCGCTGCGCAACTGGTAGCCGTACCCCGGGCCCTGGTCGAGGATCGCCAGCAGGCCCAGTCGCACGGTCACGGGGCCGCCTCGCCGTCCGGTCGTGCCGTCACGTGGCCTCCTGTGGTCGAGTCGCGGCGTCGCCTCGTGGCGCCCGTGCATACCGAGTATGCCCCGCATCGTCGACTCCGACAAACGGCACCCGCGACGTCCGTCGACGGCGCCCTCGACGGCGCCCGCGTCGACGTCCGCGCCGGCGGCACCCGACGGCCGTCCCGCACCGGCCGGGGCAGGAGGCGCGGGTCGGCCCCGGGCACCGACCGACCTAGGATGGTCCGCGACCCGCCGCCGCCCTCCTGGAGGACCTCTCGTGACCAAGGCCCCGACCGTCTACGACGTGGCCGCCCACGCCGACGTGTCGATCGCGACGGTGTCGAGGGTGCTGCGCCGTCCCGACGACGTGCGCCCCGAGACCCGGAGCCGGGTGCTCGAGTCGGTGCGTGCCCTCGGCTACGTGCCGAGCGGCGCGGCCCGCGGCCTCGCCGGCCGACGCACGGGCGTGCTCGGCCTCTTCCTGCCGGGCCACGACGGCATCGACGGCCCCGAACCCGACTGGGCCCGGGTGTCGGACGCCTCGCGCATCCCGCTGATCGACGATCGCGAGCGGGCGGACCCGCCGACCGTCGTCGACCCGGGCCGCGGTGCGGCGACCCTCACCGCGCCTCCTCGGGGCGACCACGCGTCGAACCCGGCGAACCTGTACTTCGACGAGGTGCTGCGCGGCGCCGAGGTCGAGGCCTGGCGACGGGGCTTCGCCCTCATGGTCGCCGCCGGGCGGGGGTCGAGCCGCGAGGTGATGGTCAACGACATCGCGGGTCGGGTCGACGGGCTCGCGGTGCTGGCCCAGACGGTGCCGGGCGACCTGCTGGCGCACGTGGCACGACGCATCCCGGTCGTCGTGCTCGCCGACTCGCGACCGGGCGACGACCTCGACCACGTCGGCGTCGACAACGTCGCCGGCATGCACGCCCTGACCGACTTCGTGCTGGGGTCGCGGGGGGTTCGCGACGTCGCCTACGTCGCCGGACCGTCCGACTCGCCCGACGAACTCGACCGTCACGCCGGTTTCGACCGGGCCGTCGAGGCGCACCGTGCGTCCGGCGCGCGCGTCACGGTCCGGGTCGAGCCGGGCGAGTTCTCCCGTGCCGGCGGTCGTCGTGCGGCGGCGGCCCTGCTCGAGGCCGGCGACCTGCCCGGAGCCGTCCTCTGCGCGAACGACCAGTCGGCCCTCGGCGTCCTCGACGTCTTCGGCGAGCAGGGCGTCGACGTGCCCGGTCGCGTGCTCGTGACGGGGTTCGACGGCATCGACGCCGGCCGGTTCTCCCGGCCCCGGCTCACCACGGTGCGTCAGCCGATGGGCGAGCTCGGCCGCATCGCCGTCCGGACGGTCGTCCGGCGACTGACCGACCCGGGAGCACCCGCGCAGCGGGTCACCCTGCCGGTCGAGGTGCTGCTCCGCGAGAGCTGCCCCGCGCCCTGAGCGTGGCCCGCTCGCGAGCCCGCCGGCGCCTCCGCCCGCGAGCCCGCCTGCGCCCCCGCCAGCGAGTCGGCCGGCGCCTCCGCCCGGTCCTACCCCAGTCCGCGCTGCCCGGTGTCGGCACCCGTGACGCTACCGTCGTCCGGCCCGAAGACGAAGTAGTGCACGCGGTCGGCGTCGACGCCGTGACCGATCAGGGCCGCCCGGGCGATCGCCATGAACGGCACCGGCCCGCACAGGAACACCCGGTGCGACGCGGTGAGGTCGACCCGGGCCAGGTCGATCGGGTCGAGGTAGACCCCGGGCCCGTCGATGGACGCCTCGGCCAGCGCGCTGAGCGCCGACAGCGACCCCTGCGTGTAGCTGACCCGCAGCGTCGCGTTCGGCATCGACGCGACCAGCGCCTCGAGCTCGACGCGGTGGGCGTGCCGCTCGGGGGTGCGCTCGAAGTGCAGGACCGTCACGACGCGGTCGGGCTCGGTGCGGGCCAGGTGGTCGAGCATGCCGAGCACGGGCGTGCAGCCGATGCCCGCCGAGACGAACAGCAGCGGGGCGTCGTCGAGGTCGTCGATCGTCAGCGACCCGATCGGGGGCGAGACGCTCACCACGTCGCCCACCCGCAGCTCGCGCATCAGGTGCGACGAGACCTCGCCGTCGGGGGCGGGCGGTTCGCCGACCAGCAGCCGTGCGCTGATGCGCCACTGCTCGTCGTGCCCGCCGCGCAGGCTGTACTGCCGGATCTGCCGGGCTCCGTCGGGCAGCCGCACCTGCACCGACGCGAACTGGCCGGCACGGTACCGCGGCAGCGTCTCGCTGTCGGCCGAGACGAGGGTGAGCGCGACGACGTCCTCGGCCTCGACGCGGTGTTCGGTGACGAGGGCCTCGCGCCACTCCTCGCCCGGCTCGAGGTCGGCCTGCCGGTAGATCGCCTCGACCGTCGTCACCATCTCGTCGCGGGCCTGCCGGTAGACGGCCGACCACGCGTCGGCGACCTCGGCCGTGAGCCGGGGGCCGAGGGCGGCCGCGAACGCGTCGCCGAGGTGCCGCTCGAACAGGTCGTACTCGTCGCGGGTGACGCCGAGCGCCGCGTGCCGCTGGGCCAACCGCGAGACGATCTCGCCGGGCGTCGCCGGTGCGAGGGTCGGCGCCCCGGCCTGGCCGACGGCGTCGGCGTCGCCGTCGACGCCGGACGGTCCACCCCCCGAGGAGGCGCGGTGCCGGTCGTCACCGGCGGCACGCGTCGACCCCGGGGCCGCGTCGAGGACGGCCTGGGCGAGCGCCACGATCGTGCGGGCGAGCTCGCGCTGCTGCCGCCCCTGGGCGAGGTCCCCCCGGTTGAACTGGTCCCGCAGCAGATCGGGTCGCGTCGCGAACAGGCGGCGGTAGAAGTCGTCGGCGATGTCGTGCGCCCGCTCGGCGACCACGGGCAGCGAGGCGCGGAGCGCTCGCAGCTGCGTCGTGCTGGCCATGCGGGTCCCTCCGGTCGGCCGGGGTGCCGTGACCGGCACCCGACGCCGATTCTGGCGTGCGGGCCCTGGCATCCCCTGACGGTTGGCTCGGCGTCGAACGACCTCGCGCCTCCTCGTGGCCTCTCGACGGGGCCGACCACTTGCGCCCCTGCGATGTATGCGCTTACAGTGGGCCCAGCTCACCTCGACGACGAATGAGAGAACGTGGCGATGACGCACGCGACACCCCCTCGGCGACACCCACGCCGACGCTTCCGCACGCTCGCGGCCCTGGCAGCGGCCACGGCCGCCGTGCTCGTGGCCACCGGCTGCAGCATCCAGATCCGCAGCCAGCCCGACCCCAGCATCGGGGCCGACACGATGCTGATCAACGCCGACAAGGGCAACCCGCAGTTCGAGCGCAACTTCAACCCGTTCCTCACGAACAAGCGCACGGCCTCGACCTGGATCTACGAGCCCCTGCTCGAGATCAACCCGCTCGACGGCGAGATCACGCCCTGGCTCGCGAGCGAGACCGTCCTGCCCGACGCGCGCACGATCGACATGACGATCCGCGACGGCGTCGAGTGGTCCGACGGCACGCCCATGACCCCGGCCGACGTGGTCTACACGTTCGACCTCATCAAGGCGAACCCCACGCTCGACCTCAAGGGCGCGTGGCAGCACATCGACACGATCGAGCAGCAGGGCGACCACGTGGTCTTCCACCTGCAGACCGACGACGTGCCGGCCATGGAGATCATCGGTCAGACGACGATCGTCCCCGAGCACCTGTGGAAGGACGTCGACGACCCCACGACCTTCCGCAACCCCGACCCGGTGGGCACCGGACCGTTCACGCTCGGCAACTACTCGCCGCAGCAGTACTCGATGGACAAGAACGAGACCTACTGGCAGGCGGACAAGATCGAGATCGGTCACCTGATCCTGCCCGCGACGAACAACCAGCTCGACACCGTCACGCGCGGTTATGACTGGTCGTACTCGTTCATCAGCGACGTCGAGGGCACCTGGGGTGCCGCCAGCCCCGACAACCAGTTCTGGTTCCCGCCGGGCGGCGTGATCGGGCTCGTGCCGAACCTCACCAAGGCGCCCTTCGACGACGTGAACGTGCGTCGTGGCATCGCCCTGGCGCTCGACCGCGGCCCCATCGCCGAGTCGGCCACCGAGGGCTACCTCGAGCCGGCCGGTCAGACCGGGCTCATCCTGCCCAACCAGCAGGACGACCTCGACCCGTCGATCCCGAACGCCGGCATCCTCGAGCAGGACGTCGACGGCGCCCTCGCGGCGTTCGCCCGGTCGGGCTACACGCAGCAGGGTGACGAGCTGGTCGGCCCCGACGGCCAGCAGCTCGAGATCACGATCCTGACGGCCAACGGCTACACCGACTGGCTGCGGGCCGTGCAGGAGGTGCGGAGCCAGTTGGGCGCGATCGGCATCGACGTGCAGATCCAGGCTCCCCAGCCGGCCGGCTACCAGTCGGCCATCGCGAACGGCGAGTTCGACATGGCGATGGGCGGCATGGGCAACGGCAACGTCTACCAGGCCTACAACAACCTGCTCAACAGCCAGTTCGCCACCCCGGTCGGCGAGACCACGGCGGCCAACTTCGAGCGGTTCAGCGACCCGGCGGTCGACCAGCTGCTCGACGACTGGAAGGCCACGACCGACCCCGAGCAGCAGAAGCAGTACGCCTACCGGTTGCAGAACGTCGTCTACGACCAGCTGCCCGTGATCGGCCTCTACTACGGCGGGCTCTGGGGTCTGTTCAACGACTCGAAGTTCACCGGCTGGCCCACGGCCGAGAACCCGTACATGGCACCGCAGAACTACGACCAGGCACCGCTGCTGATCTTCACGAAGCTCAAGCGCGTCGACCAGGAAGAGGGCGACCAGTGAAGTACGCAGCCCAGAAACTCGGCCTGTTCGTGCTCACCCTGTGGGCCGCGGTCACGCTGAACTTCATCCTGCCGCGGTTGATGCCCGGCAGCCCGACCGACGCCGCGATCGCCAAGCTGTCGCAGAACGGCCCGGTCAGCGCGGCGACGCGCGCCGCCATCGAGGCCCAGCTCGGCGTGCCGAGCGGCAACGTGCTCCAGCAGTACGTCAGCTACCTCGGTCAGGTCGTGCGCCTGGACTTCGGCACGAGCTACACGTTCTTCCCCGAGACGGTCGGCCACCTGGTCGGCCAGGCCCTGCCGTTCACGCTGATCCTCGTCGGGGTCTGCACGATCATCGCCTTCGTGCTCGGCACCCTGATCGGGGTCGCCGCGGCCTGGAAGCGCGGCACCTGGCTCGACTCGCTGCCCACCCTGTCGGGCAGCTTCATGAGCACGTTCCCGTACTTCTGGACCGCTCTGCTGCTGCTGTTCTTCCTGGGCTACGTGCTGCACTGGTTCCCCACCACGGGGGCCTACGGCGCGACGACGACGCCCGGGTTCACGCCGGCCTTCGTCGGCGACGCCCTGCAGCACGCCGTGCTCCCGGCGATCACGATCCTGCTGACGAGCCTCGGCGGCTGGATACTCGGCATGCGCAACGCGATGATCTCGACGCTGGGCGACGACTACGTCACCTTCGCCGAGGCCAACGGGCTCAAGGGCCGCACGGTCGCCGTGCGCTACGCCGCCCGCAACGCCATCCTGCCCAACCTGACCGGCTTCGGCCTCGCCCTGGGCGGCGTGGTCGGCGGCTCGATCCTCGTCGAGCAGGTGTTCGGCTACCCCGGCATCGGCTACCTGCTGTTCAACGCCGTCATCGGCCAGGACTACCCGCTGATGCAGGCCCTCTTCCTGATGATCACGGTCAGCGTGCTCGTCGCCAACTTCCTCGTCGACATCTTGTACGGCGTGCTCGACCCAAGGACCCGCCGATGACCTCCACCGTGTCCGTCCACCTGCCCGAAGGCGCGCCCCCCACCGGGCCCGCCGAGCAGAAGGCGCCCAGTCGCTGGCTCACCATCGGCCGCATGGCCGCGACCATCTGGTCGAACCCCAAGGCGAAGATCGGCGTCGTCATCTTCGGCGTCTTCGTGCTCGTCGCGATCTTCGCCCCGCTGCTCGCCCCCTACGGCGCCAGCGAGAACGGCTTCGAGCGCAACGCCGACGCCAGCTGGGCCCACTGGATGGGCACGACGGCGGCCGGCGAGGACGTCCTCAGCCAGCTGATCTACGGTGCCCGCATCAGCGTCTTCGTCGGTGTCGTGGCGGGCGTGCTGTCGACGTTGGTCGCCGTGGCGATCGGGCTCAGCTGGGGTTACATGAAGGGCTTCGGCGGCGACGTCGTCGGCTTCGTCGTGAACCTGTTCCTCGTGATCCCCGGTCTGCCCCTGATGATCGTCATCGCGGCCTACCTGCAGAACGGCGGCATCACCGTGATCCTCGCGGTGATCGTCATCACGGGCTGGGCGTGGGGAGCCCGCGTGCTGCGCAGCCAGACGCAGTCCCTGCGCTCGCGCGACTTCGTCACGGCGGCACGGTTCTCGGGCGAGAGCGCGGGACGCATCGTGTTCCGCGAGATCCTGCCCAACATGACCTCGCTGATCACCGGCTCCTTCTTCGGCGCCGCGACCAGTGCGATCCTCGCCGAGGCCGGCCTCGAGTTCCTGGGGCTCGGCGACTCGTCGATCGTCAGCTGGGGCACGATCCTCTACTGGGCCCAGAACTCGAACGCCCTGCTCACCGGCCAGTGGATCCTGCTCTTCGCGCCCGGCCTCTGCATCGCCCTGCTGGCGATGAGCCTGACCCTGATCAACTTCGGCGTCGACGCCGTCGGCAACCCTCGACTTCGCGAAGGCGCGAAGCAGAAGAAGGAGGCGCGCAAGTGACCGCCACGGACCTCACCACCGCCGACCGCGCCTCCTCGTCGTCCGACGACGTGCTGCTCGACGTCCGCGACCTCAGCGTCGTCTACGAGAGCGCCGGCGCCGAGCCCGTGCAGGCCGTCGACCACGTGTCGTTCCGGCTCAAGCGGGGCGAGTTCGTCGGCCTGGTCGGCGAGTCCGGCTCGGGCAAGTCGACGCTCGGCTACGCGCTGACCCGGCTGCAGAAGCCGCCGGCGCGTACCAACGGCGGCAGCATCTGGTTCGACGGCGCCGACGTCCGTGACCTCGACACCGAGGCCCTGCGTCAGCAGCGTCAGGGCGGCTTCGCGATGGTGCTGCAGTCGGGCATGAACGCGTTGAACCCGGTGCGCACGATCCGCAACCACTTCGTCGACGTGTTCAAGGCCCACGGCCACGTGCCGCGCGACCGGTGGCACAGCCGCGCCGCCGAGCTGGTCGCGAAGGTCGAGCTCGACGCGGGCGTGCTCGCCCGGTTCCCCGGCGAGCTGTCGGGCGGCATGCGCCAGCGCGTCTCGATCGCCCTCGCCCTGTCGCTCGAGCCGCAGCTGATGGTCTTCGACGAGCCGACCACGGCGCTCGACGTGCTCGTGCAGCACGCCGTGATGGACACGATCATCTCGCTGCAGCAGAGCGAGGGCTTCACCGCCGTCCTGATCAGCCACGACCTCGGGATCGTGCTCGAGTCGGCCCAGCGCGTGCTCGTGATGCACGAGGGCCGCATCGTCGAGGACGGTCGCTCGGCCGACGTGCTCGCCGACCCGCAGGACGACTACACGAAGATGCTCCTGTCGCACTACGCCGACCCTCGTGCCGAGGTCGTGTCGCTGCCCGGGTTCGAGGACCGCTCGGTCCGCCGGGCCCGGGGCGACCGCCGCGTCGACACGACGACCTCGCTGCCGACCGTCGCCACGCGCGGCCAGCGCACGGCGCAGCACGCGATCACCGTGAGCGGCGTGACCAAGACCTATGCGCCTCCTCGTCGGGGCGACGACCCCGTGCGGGCCGTCCGCGACGTGTCGTTCACGCTCGAACCGGGCCAGTCGCTCGCCCTCGTCGGGCAGAGCGGCTCGGGCAAGAGCACGATCGCCAAGCTCGTCACGGGCGTCGAGAAGCCGACGAGCGGCAGCGTCACGTTCGGCGACACCGACGTCACGGCGCTCCGCGGCCGCGCCCTGCGCAGCTTCCGCAGCGACGTGCAGATGGTCTTCCAGGACCCGTACGCGGCGCTGAACCCGCTGCACACGGTCGAGTACACCCTCACGCGTCCCGTCGTGAACTACACCGGCCTGACCGGTCAGGAGGCGCGGCGCCGGGTGCTCGAGCTGCTCGAGACGGTCGGTCTGACGCCGGTCGAGCAGTTCGCGGCCAAGCTGCCGCACCAGCTGTCGGGTGGCCAGCGCCAACGTGTCGTGATCGCCCGGGCACTCGCGAGCGACCCGCAGGTGATCATCGCCGACGAGCCCGTCTCGATGCTCGACGTCTCGCTGCGGGCCGGGGTGCTCGCCCTGCTCGAGGACCTCCGCGAGCAGTGGGGCGTCTCGATGCTCTACATCACCCACGACCTGCTCAGTGCCCGCCTGATCACCGACGACATCATGGTGCTCAACCAGGGAGCCGTGGTCGAGCGGGGGCACACGGCCGAGGTGCTGCAGCGACCGACCGACCCGTACACGGTGAAGCTGCTCGACGCGGTGCCGAACCCGCGCCGCACGCACCGCGCCTCCTGAACTCCTCGACCTCCTCCGAAAGGACCCCTGTGCTCACCTTCCCCGACGGCTTCCTGTGGGGTGCCGCGACCGCGGCGCACCAGATCGAGGGCAACAACGTGAACAGCAACTGGTGGGTGCACGAGCACGCGCCGGGCACGACCATCGTCGAACCGAGCGGTGACGCGGCCGACAGCTACAACCGGTTCCGCGACGACATCCGCCTGCTCGCCGAGCTGGGGCTCAACAGCTACCGGTTCAGCATCGAGTGGGCCCGCATCGAGCCCGAGCGCGGCGTCGTCAGCAAGGCGCAGATCGCTCACTACCGCCGCATGGTCGAGACCTGCCACGAGTTCGGCATCGAGCCGATCGTCACGCTGATGCACTTCACCGTGCCGCGCTGGTTCGAGCGCGACGGCTTCTGGCGCGCACCCGACGCCGCCGACCTGTTCGCCCGGTACACCGAGCTCGCCCTGCCCGTCGTCGCCGAGGGCGTCGAGTACGTCTGCACCATCAACGAACCGAACATCGCCGCGATGCTCGCCGGCGGGGAGGACGCGTCGAACCTCGTCGCATACGGGCTGCCGAACCCCGACCTCGAGGTCGCCGACGCCCTGCTCGCCTCGCACAAGCGCAGCCGCGAGGTGCTGTCACAGCTGCCTCGGATCAAGTCGGGCTGGACCGTCGCCACCCAGGCGTTCAAGGCCGTCGACGAGCCGGGTGCCGCCGAGGCGACGCGCGAGTACGGCTACGTGCGTGACGACTGGTACAGCGAGATGGCGGCGGGTGACGACTTCGTCGGCGTGCAGGCCTACACGCAGACCTTCGTCGGGCCCGAGGGGCCGCGGCCGGTCGCCGAGGGGCTCGAGACGACGCTGACCGGGTGGGAGTTCTACCCGCCGGCCGCCGCCGAGGGCATCCGCAGCGCGTGGGAGCTGTCCGGCCACGTGCCGGTCATGGTCACCGAGAACGGCATCGCGACCGCCGACGACACCCGGCGCATCGCCTACACGCAGGGCGCGCTCGAGCACGTCCACGACACCATCGACGAGGGCATCGAGGTGCTCGGCTACCAGCACTGGAGCGCCCTCGACAACTACGAGTGGGCCAGCGGGTTCCGCCCGACCTTCGGCCTGATCGGGTGGGACCGCGACACCTTCGAGCGGACGCCGAAGCCGAGCGCCCGCTGGTACGGCGAGGTCGCGCGCGCGAACGGGCTGGCGCGGGCGTAGCGCCCTCCGGCCCTGCCGGACCGGTACGGCGCGGGGCGCACGAGGACGCAGGAGGCGCGGGTCACCCGACCCGCGCCTCCTGCGTCTCGGCCCCGGGGCCGATGCCGTGCCTAGAAGTAGGTGATGCCGTGCAGGGGTCGCTCGGGCAGCAGCATCGCGCGGAACTTCTGGACGGCGCCCTTGCGTCGCTCGCGGACCAGACCGGCCGCGGCCAGCGTGACCGGGTCGGAGCCGCCGAGCCAGAGCGAACCCAGCGTCGCGACGTCGAGTTCGAGGTCGGCCCGGCGGACGGCCGCCTTCTTCACCGTCGCCTCGCCTGCCTCGCTCGTGACCCGGTACGTGCCGGCCGCGTGGCCCAGCGCGTCACCGATGGCGATCGTGACGACGCCGTCGGCCGCCCACGGGCGAGCCTGCAGGGCCGCGACCGGGTCGAGGACGCGGAACCACACGTGGTCCTCGTCGTGGCTGATGGTCAGGGCGCGACCGTCGACGATCGCGTGCGCCAAGGGGTCGTGCTGCGGGGCGTTCGAGTACCGGACGACCCGGACCAGGTCGACCGCGAGCAGCAGCTGCCACAGGCCGAGGTAGGCGTCGTCGGTCGCGGCCACGAGGTCGACGACGACGAGGGTCTGCACGCCGGTGGAACCGGGGCCGCCCCCGGCTGACTCGACCCGGTACGTGACGTAGCCGTCGACGGTGCCGGTCGCGTCGCGGTGCACCGCGGCCCGGACCGCGGGGTCGGGCGTGCCGTCGGCGCGCTCGCGGCCGAGGGCGTGGTTCCAGGCGCCTTCGTGCCGGTCGATCGAACCGGGACTGCGGACGTGGAAGCGGGCGAAGACGTCGGGGGCGACCTCGGCGAGCGAGGCCGTGGTGACGAGCTCGGTGCTGCCCTCGGGCTCGCTGAGCAGGCCGCCCGCGCGACGGACGTCGACCTCGATGGTGCGCTCGCGGACGCCCACGCCGAAGCCGAAGCGCCGGTAGATCGACGCCTCGCTCGCGGTGAGGGCGGCGACCGGGGTGCCGGCCGCCTTGGCGCGGGCGAGGTCGTCGGTGATCATCCGACGCAGGATGCCCTTGCGGCGGTGGGTCGGTTGCACGGTGACGCCGGCGACCAGGTCGGCGTCGATCAGACGGCCGCCGCCGACGTGCAGGGTCTTGTCGAACGACGCGAAGGTGGCGACGGGGCGACCCTCGGCGTCGAGCGAGCCGGGGGTGGCCTCGCGGCGGTAGACGCCCGTGAGACGTCGCCCGTCGGCGACGAGGCGACGCGCGGCACGGCCGAGGGAGTCGTCGTCGCCGGCCGGTTCGTGGAAGCCCATCGACTCGGCGTCGACCCAGGCGGCGGTCGCCACGTCGGCCCGCGGGGAGTCGTCGCTCGCCTCGGGGTCGAGCGCGGCCGCGAAGGTGCGGAGGTCGTAGTCGTCGTCGAGGGTGCTCACCCGGTCAGCCTACGGAGGACGGCCGACGTTGTCGTCGGTCTCGAGGAGGAGCGGCGGCCGCCGGGCGCGTCGGCGTCGGGGACGGGGGAGGGCCGGCCCCGCGGGTGCGGAGCCGGCCCTGGTGGTGATGGTGCCGGTACTGGTGGTGGTGTCAGCGTCCGGTGACGAAGTCGATCCCTGTGGTGGTCTTCGTCGTGCCGTCGGTGGCCTTCTGCTCGAAGGTCAGCTGGTAGGTCGTGCCGGCGGGCCCGACGTAGCGGTCGAACGCGAACGCGCCGGTGGACGAGGCGGTGGTGCTGCCGAACGGCGTGCCCCACTGGTTCTTGCCGACGACCGTGGCGAAGGGCGTGGCGGTGCCCCGGAACGTCACGGTGCGGTGGGCCTCGCTGATGCCGCCGTCACGGATGACCGGGGACGAGATCTGCACGTCGACGAGGTCGTCCTTCTGGTGCGTCAACGTCAGGGTCGCCCGTTGCTCGTCCGTTCCGTGGGTCGCGACGAAGGTCAGGACGTAGCCGGGGTTCGTCGGTCCGAGGTTGCGCGAGAACGCCCAGGTGCCGTCGCTGCCGATGGTCGCCTTGCCCATCTGGGTGCCCCACTGGTTGGTCGAGACGAGCTGGGCGCCGACGGTGCCCGTGCCGGTGAAGCGGGCGATGCCCTCGCGGTAGGAGTCGCCGTCCACGTGGCTGGTGACGGTCAGCGGCCGCGAGGGAGCCTCGTAGTCGAGGTGCAGGGTCACCAGTGTGGGCGCACCGGTGGTGGGCGTCATCGTGAAGGTGATGTCGTAGCCGGCGCTGGTCGGGCCGAGGTTGCGGCTGAAGCTCCAGTCGCCGTCCTCGTCCACGCGGGTCGAACCCATGGGCGTGCCCCACTGGTTGGCGGCGGTCAGGCGGGCGTCGGGCGTGCCGCGGCCGCTGAACGTCGCGATGCCGGTGGTGTAGCGGCCACCGTCGGTGTGGCTGGTCACGGTGAGGTCGGTCAGGTCCTCGTCGTCGGAGCCGTCTGAGCCGTCGGACACGGTGAACGAGCGCGTCGAGGTCAACGGCGCGAGGGTCCGCCAGTAGGGCGTCTCGGTGACCGTCATGGTCTGCGGGCCGGACGTCAGGGGCGCCTCCAGCTCGCAGGTCCAGGTCCCGTCGCTCCCGACGAACGCGGCGCAGGCCTCGCCGGCACGCGCCAGGTCGGTTGCGATCGCGATGCGGGACCCGGGGATGCCCTCGCCGGTGATCGAGGTCATGTCGGTCGAGATGGTCTCGCCCTCGGCGATCGAGGTCACTTCGAGGGGGAACGTCTCGGGAGCCGAGTTCTTCTCGGTCGCTGCGACCGTGATCGTGGTGGCCTCGGACAGCTCGCCGTTCCGGACGGTGTAGAGGTCGACGTCCTGCCCGGCGAACGAGGTCGGGATGCGGAGGATGTACGCGCCGTTCCAGGTGGACTCGGTCGCGGCGACGAACTCGCCGTCGATCTGGGCGATCACCGTCGGCACGAGGTACTCGTCGGCGAAGTACGAGGTGGTGCCCTGGACGTAGAAGGTGCTCGACTCCTCGGAGATGCCGTGCATCAACGGGGCCGAGAGCGGTGAGCCGGCCGGGGCCTCGAGCGGCGTCAGGTCGATCTCGAGGGAGTCGCCGTCGCCGTCGCCGTCGTGGGACAGCCCCGTGATGGTCGCGGTCTGCCCGGCCAGCGACCCGTCGAGCAGGAACGAGAACCGGCCGTGCTGCCCGCGGAGACGGGTCTCGCTGTGGTCGCCGACGTCGATGCGGGCCTGGCCGGCCCCGTGGATGATCGTTCGGACGGTCAGGCGGCCGTCGGGGCCCTCGGTCACCGACGACAGGAGGGGGGTCGAGGGGCGACCCGGAGTCCCGGGGTCGGGCATGGTGTCGGCGACGGAGAACGCCGTCCCGGTGGTCTGTTTCGGTGCCGCGGCCCAGGCGGGCGTCTCGGTCACGACGGTGTCGTAGCTGCCGGCCGGCAGCGTCGGCGACGTGCAGCTCCAGTCGCCCAGCGACGAGACGCGGGTCTCGCAGAGCGTGGAGGAGGCGCGGTTCGTCTTCTCGTCGCGCGTCACGACGATCTGCGAGTTCGGGATGCCGGTTCCGGCGAAGGTCGCTTCGGGAGTCGCCAGCACGTCGCCCGCTGTGGGTGACTCGACGTCGAGCGGGTGGACGTCGGAGGCGGTGTTGCGCCCGGTCGGGACGAGCGCGACCTGGGCCGTCCCGCTGGCGTGGCCCTGGTAGTAGGCCGTCACGTCGATGACCTCGCCGGCGCGCGAGGCGGGCACGGTGAGCGAGAACGACCCGTTCTCGGACGGGAAGTCCCACGACATGCCCGACCGGTTGGCCCACACCTCGGTCTTCGAGAAGAGATCGGGGTGGTGCGCCACCGTGCCCTCGATCACGAGGTGGTCGTCGTCGTACTGGCTGACCCCGTGGATGACGGGCGTGCCGGGCGCCTCGTCCTCGCCCTCGGCGTACTGGGTCTCGAGGACGAAGTCGACCTCGACCCGACCCTGCGGGGTGTACGAGATCAGCGTGGCCTTCTTGCCCCGGTCGGCGACGTCGACGAGCGTGGCGAAGCGATCGTTCCAGACGGCGGCGCTGTAGCTGCCCCCTCCCTCGACGATGATTCCCGCGAGTCGCGCGCCCGGCGCCATGCCGGCGACGGACAGCTTGTCGCCCTCGCTCGGTTGGACGAACGCGATTCGGGGTGCGGACGGGGCCGTGGTCGACGCGGACGGGGCCTCGGCCGAGGCCTGGTCGGTGATGGTGGGGGCCGCGTGTGCTGCGGCGGGGGAGAGGGTGCCCACGGCGAGGGCCGCGAGGCCGACGGCGGTGAGGCCTGATCTGATCGTGCTCATGTCTTCTTCCGGATGGGGGAAAGGGAAGACCGATCGGGGCGGCCGAGAGATACTTTACATTCCACCTCTCGTTTTGGCGACTCCGAGCACGCCTCAGTCGATCGAGCGCTGCACCCCCTTCACCGGCAGCATCAACACGAGTCCGGCGAGCAGGACGAGCGCGATCCCGACGATCCCGAAGCGGGTGTCGCCCGTCGCGCTCACGAACAGGGTGAACAGCCCGGGGGCGAGGAAGCTCACGGCTCGCCCGGTCGTCGCGTAGAGCCCGAAGATCTCGCCCTCGCGCCCGGGCGGCGTCACCCGGGCGAGGAACGACCGGCTCGCCGACTGGATCGGCCCGACGAAGAGCGCCAGGGCGAGGCCGAACACCCAGAAGAGGTTCGTCGCGGTCCCGATCGCGAGCACCGCGAAGGCGGCGATCACGAGCCCCACCAACGACGCGACGATGATCGTCTTTGCCCCGAGCCGGTCGTCGAGCCAACCCCCGACGAACGTGCCGATGCCCGCGACGAGGTTCGCCCCGACGGCGAAGTAGATCACCATGCTCGGCGTGAAGCCGAAGACCTGGGCGGCGATGATCGCCCCGAAGGTGAAGACGGCGGCGAGGCCGTCTCGGAAGACGGCGCTGGCCAGCAGGAACAGCAGCACCTGGCGGTTGGTGCGCCAGAGCTTGGCGATCGTCGACCCCAGGAGGCGGTACGAGCGCCACAAGCCCACCCGGGCCCGTGCGGCGGTGGCGGGCAGCTCGGGCACCGACAGCAGGACCGGCA
Organism: Frigoribacterium sp. 9N; assembly: GCF_902506305.1. Taxonomy (NCBI): domain Bacteria; kingdom Bacillati; phylum Actinomycetota; class Actinomycetes; order Micrococcales; family Microbacteriaceae; genus Frigoribacterium; species Frigoribacterium sp. 9N. The sequence continues at coordinate 31,049 of NZ_LR733392.1, read as the reverse complement.
CCGCGAAGACCGCGAACCACGCCGCGGCGACGACGATCGACAGGCGGACGTCCCACGCGCCTCCTTCCGTTCCCGTGGCGACGCCGAACAGGCCGCCGCGTCCCTCGACGCCGAAGCTCTGCAAGAAGGCGACGAGCAGCAACAGCAGCAGGACGATGCCGCCGACGTATCCGAGGCCCCAGCCGAACCCCGACACCTTGCCGATCGTCCCCGGTGTCGAGACCTGCACGAGCATGGCGTTGTAGTTGACGCTCGCGAACTCGAAGAAGAGGTTGCCGACGGCGAGCAGGGCCGCGCCGAAGACGAGGTACCCGGGCGCCGGGGCGACCAGCACCATCGCGGCCATGGCCAGCACCACGAGACCGGTGTTGATGGCCAGCCAGAGCTTGCGGCGCCCGGAGCCGTCGCTGCGCTGGCCGAGCACCGGCGCGAGCAGCGCGATCAGCACCCCCGCGATCGTCAGGGCGGTCGAGATGACCGTCGCGTTCTCGGCCTTGGCCAGCACCAGGGCCGGGTTGCGCGCGTCGTCGCCGGCCGCCGCCACGATCGCCGGATCGACGAAGGCGCCGGACGCCAGGTAGGTGCTGAAGACGAACGAGGTGACCACGGCGTTGAAGGCGGCGGAGCCCCAGTCCCAGAGGGCCCACGAGAGCACACGGCGGCGGGGGATCGGGTCGGCGTCGGCGAGCGTCTGCGCTGCGGTCATGGGGGTCAACCTAGTGGGCGTCCGTGGCCGAGGGGGGTCGCGCCTCCTCGTCCGGCGTGGGCGCGGCGACCCTCTCACGAGAGTTGAGTCTTTCTGGCTCAACTTTCAGGTTCGCAGCTTGACGTCGGCCGCAGCGTGAGTAAAGTTGAGCCAGGCCGACTCAAGGCCGGCCCCCAAGGCTTTCGTCACACCGCACCACGAAGGAGAAAAGCACATGGCACGTGCAGTAGGAATCGACCTCGGTACCACCAACTCGGTCGTCAGCGTCCTCGAGGGTGGCGAGCCCACCGTCATCGCGAACGCCGAGGGTCTGCGCACGACCCCCTCGGTCGTCGCCTTCACGAAGGACGGCGAGGTGCTGGTCGGCGAGACCGCGAAGCGCCAGGCCGTCACCAACGTCGACCGCACCATCGCGTCGGTCAAGCGCCACGTCGGCACCGACTGGAAGGTCGAGATCGACGACAAGAAGTACACCCCGCAAGAGATCAGCGCGCGCATCCTGGGCAAGCTCAAGCGCGACGCCGAGCAGTACCTGGGCGAAGAGGTCACCGACGCCGTCGTGACCGTCCCCGCGTACTTCAACGACTCCGAGCGCCAGGCCACGAAAGAGGCCGGCGAGATCGCGGGCCTCAACGTCCTGCGCATCATCAACGAGCCGACCGCCGCGGCGCTCGCCTACGGCCTCGACAAGGGCAAGGAAGACGAGCTCATCCTGGTCTTCGACCTCGGTGGCGGAACGTTCGACGTCTCGCTGCTCGAAGTCGGTAAAGACGAAGACTTCTCCACCATCCAGGTGCGCAGCACCTCGGGTGACAACCGCCTCGGCGGCGACGACTGGGACAACCGGATCGTCGAGCACCTGATCAAGAAGTTCAAGGACGCCCACGGCGTCGACCTGTCGACCGACAAGATCGCCAAGCAGCGCCTCAAAGAGGCCGCCGAGCAGGCCAAGAAAGAGCTGTCGTCGAGCACCTCGACCAGCATCCAGCTGCCGTACCTCACGCTGACGGCCGACGGCCCGCTCAACCTCGACGAGACGATCTCGCGCTCGCAGTTCGAGCAGTGGACGAGCGACCTGCTCGACCGCACCAAGAAGCCGTTCAACGACGTCATCAAAGAGGCGGGCGTGAAGGTGGGCGACATCGCCCACGTCGTGCTCGTCGGTGGCTCGACCCGCATGCCCGCGGTCACCGAGGTCGTCAAGCAGCTCACCGGTGGTCAGGAGCCCAACAAGGGCGTCAACCCCGACGAGGTCGTGGCCGTCGGTGCCGCCCTCCAGGCCGGCGTGCTGAAGGGTGAGCGCAAGGACGTCCTGCTCATCGACGTCACCCCGCTCAGCCTCGGCATCGAGACCAAGGGTGGCGCGATGACGAAGCTCATCGAGCGCAACACCGCCATCCCGACCAAGCGTAGCGAGACCTTCACGACGGCCGACGACAATCAGCCGTCCGTCGCGATCCAGGTGTTCCAGGGCGAGCGCGAGTTCACGCGTGACAACAAGAACCTCGGCACCTTCGAGCTGACCGGCATCGCCCCGGCCCCCCGCGGCGTCCCGCAGATCGAGGTCACCTTCGACATCGACGCCAACGGCATCGTGCACGTGTCCGCGAAGGACAAGGGCACCGGCAAGGAGCAGTCGATGGTCATCTCGGGCGGCTCGTCGCTGTCGAAGGACGACATCGAGCGCATGGTGCGCGAGGCCGAGGAGAACGCCGCCGAAGACAAGGCGCGTCGCGAGGCCAACGAGACCCGCAACTCGGCCGAGCAGCTCGTCTACTCGATCGAGAAGCTGATCAAGGAGAACGACGAGAAGCTGCCCGCGGACGTCAAGTCCGAGGTCCAGGCCGACGTCGACTCGCTCAAGTCCGCCCTCGCCGGCGACGACGAGTCCGCGATCAAGCCCGCCTTCGACAAGCTCAACGAGAGCCAGCAGAAGCTCGGCCAGGCGATCTACTCGCAGAGCCAGGCCGACCAGGCCGGCGCTGCCGGTGCGGCCGGTGCCGAGGGTGCTCCCGCCGACGGCCAGGCCCAGGGCGACGACGAGGACATCGTCGACGCCGAGGTCGTGGACGACGACGACAACGACAAGAAGTAGAGGCGGTCGGCATGACTGACGACAACAAGACGCCCGACGACGAGCCGCGTCCCGCGACCCCGTCCGAAGACGGCGGCACGGCCGACGTGGTCGAGCCCGACGAGCTCGTCGACGCCGAGGCTCCCGACGTCGAGACCCCGGCCGACGCCGAGGCCCCGGCCGGGGCCAAGGCCGCCGCCGAGTCGATGGCCGAGGCACCCGAGGGCACCGAGACGCTGAGCGCCGACGACGAGGCGATCCTCGACGCGGCCAGTGCCGACCTGGTGGCCGACATGCGACAGGACATGCTGCGGGCCCAGGCCGAGCTGGTGAACTTCCGGAGGCGCGTCGAGCGTGACCGCGAGGCCAACCGCGAGGCCGTGGTGGCCGAGGTCGTCCGTTCGCTGCTGCCGGCGCTCGACGACCTGGCCCGTGCCGAACAGCACGGCGACCTGGCCGAGGGCCCGATGACCGTCATCGCGCAGAAGATCCGCGGGGGGCTCGACAAGTTCGGCCTGGCGCAGATCGGCGCGAAGGGTGACGTCTTCGATCCCAGCAAGCACGACGCCCTCGTCCAGCTGCCGAGTGCCGACGTCACGGTCAACACCGTGGCCGACGTGATCGAGCCGGGCTACACGATCGGCGACCGGGTCATCCGGGCCGCCAAGGTCGCGGTGCACACCCCCCAGTAGCACCCCGGTGACGGGCGGCCCCCGGGCTGCCCGTCACCACCCCCCTGCGACGCGAGTCGCGATCGGCGGTGGGCTCCTCGACGAGGTGCCCACCGCCTCCCCCGTTCTCTTCCGGTCGCTGCCAGGCAGCGACTTCCAGTCAAGGAAGGAGGTGCCGCATGGCGAGTCAGGACTGGTTCGACAAGGACTTCTACGCCGTCCTCGGTGTCTCCAAAGACGTCACGCCCGCCGAGCTCAAGAAGGTCTACCGCAAGCTCGCGCGCAAGTACCACCCCGACTCCAACCCCGGCGACGCGGCCAGCGAGGCGAAGTTCAAAGAGATCAGTGAGGCCCACTCGGTGCTCTCCGATCCCGAGCAGCGTCGCGAGTACGACCAGGTGCGCGCCATGGGCGGCGGTGCCCGCTTCGCGGCCGGCAGCGGCGGCCCCGGAGGCGCGGGCGGCGGCTTCGAGGACGTCTTCGGCGGCATGTTCAACCAGGGCGGACAGCGCACGCAGTTCCGCCAGGGCGGCAGTGGCGGTGGCTTCGACGACATCTTCGGCGGCATGTTCGGCGGTGGTGGATTCGGCCAGACCAGCGGCGGCTACCGCGGCTTCGGCGGCCCGCAGAAGGGCCGCGACATGACGGCCACGACGACCCTCGACTTCCAGACCGCCATCGTCGGCGAGACCATCACGCTGCAGGCCTCGAACGGCAAGCCGATGAAGGTCCGCATCCCGGCCGGCGTGCACGACGGCCAGAAGATCAAGCTGCGCGGTCGCGGCGAGCAGAGCCCCGACGGCGGCGAGGCCGGCGACATGGTGCTGACCGTCGCCGTTCGCAAGCACCCCGTCTTCGAGCTCGACGGCAAGAACCTGCGTCTCGACGTACCGGTCACCTTCGCCGAGGCGACGCTCGGTGCGACCATCGAGGTGCCCACCCTGGGCGGCGACCCCGTGCGTCTGCGCGTCGCACCGGGCACGCCCTCGGGTCGCGTCCTGCGCGTCAAGGGGCGCGGCGTGCACGCCAAGGACGGCGTCGGCGACCTGCTCGCCACCGTCCAGGTCGCGGTGCCCGCGCACCTCAACGACAAGGCGCGCGAGGCCGTCGAGGCCCTGGCCGCCGCGCTGCCGGCCGAGAACCCGCGCGACGACCTGATCGCCCGCGCCCGGGCCTGACGAGACCGACCCGACCCGCGCCTCCTCGGCGGCAGGCCACGAGCGACGAGACAGGAGACGAGATGGACCGACCGGACCCCACCCAGTGGCCGATGGACGAGCACTCGCCCCTCTTCGCGATCGCGACCGCCGCCGAGCTCTCGGGCCTGCACGCGCAGACCCTGCGGCAGTACGACCGGCTCGGCCTGGTCGTCCCGCAGCGCACCGCGGGCAAGTCGAGGCGCTACTCGATGCGGGACGTCGTCCAGTTGCGAGAGATCGCCCGACTCGGCGGCGAGGGCATCTCGCTCGAGGGCATCAAGCGCATCCTCGAACTCGAGAACCAGGTCACCTCGTTGCAGTCCCGGGTGCGCGAGCTCGAACGGGCCCTGGCCGACGAGATGGTCAACCGGCCCGGCGCCCGGGTCTTCGCCGCGGGCGAGAGCGGCGTCGTGCCGCTGCGACACGGCACCCGCCCGTCACGGCAGACCTCGGTCGTCGTCTGGCGGCCGCTGCGCTGACGCGCGGCCCCGAGAGGTCGCGACCCGCAGCGCGCACCGGGAGGTGGGCGGCAGGTCGTGACAGGTCGGCCGCGCGGACTAGCGTTGGCGGGTGATCGACTTCGAGCAGCTGCGCCGGTGGCCCGACATCGAGGCCCCCGAACTCGTCGCGCACGACGCCAGCGACCGGCTGCTGCTCGACACCGCCGACGAGGCGCTCGCCGACCACCCCGAGGCCGTGACCGTCATCGGCGACCGCTACGGCGCGCTGAGCCTCGGGGTCGCGGCCCTGTCGCCCGGCACCCCCGTCCGCGTGCACCAGGACGCTCTCTCGGGCGAACGCGCGCTCGACGCCAACGCCGGCCGCCTCGGTCTCGCCACGACGTGGTCGCACCACGGTCTCGACGAGGCCCTCCTCGAGGGCGCGCGGACGGTGCTGCTGCAGCTGCCCCGAGGGCTCGACGCGCTCGACGAGATCGCGGGGTCGATCGCCCGGTACGCCCACCCCGACGTCCGCGTCCTCGCCGGGGGACGCGTCAAGCACATGACCCTCGCGATGAACGACGTCCTGGCGCGCCACTTCGGCGAGGTGACCGCCGGGCTGTCCCGCCAGAAGTCCCGGGTGCTGACCGCGACGACCCCGACCCCAGGAGGCGCGCTCGGCTGGCCGCGCACCTCGCGTCACGGCGACGTGGTCGTCGTCGCCCACGGTGCGGCGTTCGCGGGCACCTCGATCGACGTCGGCACCCGAGCGCTGCTCGCCGTCCTCGACCGCGCGGCTCCCGAGGCCCGGGACGTCGTCGACCTGGGGTGCGGCACCGGAGTGCTCGCCGCCTCCTTCGCCCTCGCCCGACCGGACGCCCGGGTGGTCGCCACCGACCAGTCGTGGGCGGCGGTCGAGTCGGCGCGGGCCACCATGACGGCGACCGGCGTGGCCGATCGGGTCGTCGTGTCGCGCGACGACGCCGGGTCGTCGTTGCCCGAGGCCTCCGCCGACGTCGTGCTGCTGAACCCGCCGTTCCACGTCGGGGCGACGGTGCACACGGCCATCGCCCACAAGCTGTTCGAGGCGGCCGCCCGTCTGCTCCGCCCGGGCGGTGAGCTCTGGTGCGTGTGGAACTCGCCCCTCGGCCACCGGCCGGTGCTCGAACGCGTCGTGGGACCGACCACCCAGGTCGCCCGTGACCGGCGCTTCACGGTGACGCGGTCGGTCCGTCGGGGCTGACCCGGGGCGGGGCCCGGGTCGGGTCCTGTCAGCGGGCCTCGGCCTCGGTCTCGACCTCGACCTCGACCTCGTCGAGGCGCAGCGACGCGTCGATGTAGGCGAGCAGGGCGTGCGCGTAGGCGTCCTCGGCGACGGAGGCGCGGTGCCGGAGGTCCGTGTCGCCCCCCGTCGGGCGGGTGGTCACCTCGTAGACGGTTCCGCCACCGTCTCCGTCACCGCTGATGTCGGGGTCGCCGCCTGGGTTGGTGGTGCTGTCGCTGTCGCCGCCGCTGTCGGGGCGGGAGCCGGTGTCGACGTGTCGCGCGAGCCCGCGGAACACGGGGCCGAGCAGCTCGCGCAGCTGGTCCTCGCGGGGCAGCCACAGGCTGTCATCGGCGGCGACCGAGTCGAGGGCCCACTCGGTGGTGCCGTTGAAGCCGAGCTCCGTGCCCGTGGGGTACTCGTGGACCTCGATGGTCATGTCGCTGAGCGTGAAGACGTCGCCGTCGAATCCCGGGGTCTCGATGACGAATCGGTCTCCGGCGCGGGGCCGCCAGCGCAGTCCGGCGTCGCGCAGGCGGCGGGCGAGGGCGTGATCGAGCATCGGCCCATGATGCACCGTCGAGGTGGGAGGGAGTGACGGGGTGCCGACCCGCAGAGATTCGCGCCCGATTGCTCGGGCTCGGGGTCGACTCGGACTCGGACTCGGACTCGGGCTCGGGCTCGGATGCGCGCGCGGGGGAGGGGCGGTCCGGTCCGCCGCGTCAGCGAGTGGTGACGACGTTGCCCGTGCCGTCGGTGTTGAGCAGGGGCTGGAGGTCGTCGTCGAGCCGGATGGTGTTGTCGTCACCCATCGCATCGACCTGGTCGACGCGGGGCACGTCGACGGTGTTGCGGTCGCCCATGACGACCACGACCCGGGTCGGACCGAGGGTCAACTCGGCGTCGCTGCCGTTGACGATGACGGTGTCGCAGCCGTCGGGCAAGGTCTTGGTGCGGGGCTCGTCGTCGCCGAACTGCATCCAGGCGAAACCGTCGACGCACGTGTCGTCGGCGGGATCGGTCGCGGTCGAGGCGCCGCCCGCGGTGGAGGGGCCGCCCGGTGCCGGTGCGGTGGTCGTCGACGTGGTGGTCGCGGAGGGGCCCGGGTCGATCGTCGAGGCGGCGCTCGTGCAGCCGGCGAGGCCCGCGCCGAGGGCGACAGCTGTCACGAGGCTGATCAGGGTCGAGGTCGTCGTCATGGGGTGCTCCGGGGCGGGGATGGAGGGTGGGTGGTGCGGTTCGGGGGCGTCAGAGCACGAAAGGACGGGTCCAGCCAGGGGCTGGACCCGCCTCTCGATCACTCCGCGGCGGGTTCGGCCGCGGTGGAGACGGAGTTGGCCTGGCCCTGGTCGTCGACGGCCGGGGCCTCGCCGGCGTGGTGGACCGTGTTGCGGTCACCGGCGAGCTGCACGGTGCCGACGTCCTGCACCGAGACGGTCACGTCGGAGCCCTCCACGACGAGCGTGCTGACTTCGTCGAGCACGACGGTCCCGGTCGAGCCGACGATCGAGACGAGGTCGCAGCTGCTCGTGTCGAGCGAGGGCGCGACGTCGTCGGTGGCCCCGAGGTCGACCAGCATGAAGCCGTCGTCGCAGCTGCCGACGGGGGCGGCGTCCAAGGAGGCGGTGCTGCTCACGGTCGGGCTCGGTGTCGCGTCGGTCTCGGCGGAAGAGCACGCTGCGAGCGTGAGGATCATCGTGGTCGCGACCAGGGCGGCGGAGGCCGGCCCGCGCCGGCGGAGGAGGCCGACCATCAGCGTGCGGTGACGGTGTTGTCGGTGGTGCCGTTCTCGTTGACGGTCGGAGCGGCCCCGGTGTGGCTGACGGCGTTGCCGTCGCCGGCGAAGTCGACCGTGCCCACGGCACCGGCCGTGACGGTGACGCCCTGGCCCTCGACCACGAGGTGGCTCACGTCGGCGAGGGTGACGGTGCCGTCGCTGCCCACCACGTTGATGCTGTCGCAGGGCTCGGTGAAGGTGACCTCGGGCGTGTCCTCGTCGAGGACGACGACGGCGTTGCCGTCGATGCAGGTCTCGGTGACGGCGGGTTCGGGGGTGACCTCGGCGAGGGGTGTCGTCCCGGCCTCGGCCTCCGTGTCGGCGTTCGAGGTGCAGCCGGCGAGGACGGCGACGAGCGCGACGCCGAGGGCGGCTGTCCGCAGGGTGGAGGTGCGCATGGTGGTTCCCTTCGGGAGGTGGGGGGACGGTGCGGGGGACCCGACCCCACCCGACACCAGGGAGTCCCCCATGCCTCGCACCACACCCGCCAGCCGGTCCACGAAAGAACAGCGCACGCAGCACGCCGAGACCTACGCGCCCCTCGCGCGGTACGCCTCCGAGGCGTTCGGGGCCTTCCTCCTCGTCGTCGGAGGCGTGGGCACGGCCGTGTTCGCGTCGTCGTTCCCGGACGACGGCAACGCGCTCGGAGTCGGCTTCCTCGGCGTGGCCCTGGCGTTCGGGCTCAGCGTGATGGCCGGCATCTACGCCGTCGGTCACATCTCGGGTGGCCACTTCAACCCGGCCGTGACGGTCGGCTTCGCCCTGGCCCGTCGGACCCCGTGGGCGAGCGTGCCCGGCTACGTCGTGGCGCAGCTCGTCGGGGCCGCCGCCGGAGCCAGCGTCGTGGCGCTCGTCGCCGCCGACGGCCCCGCCGGCTACTTCGCCGCGGCCCGGGACTCGGGCTTCGCCTCGAACGGCTTCGGCGCGTCGTCGCCCGGCGGTTTCGGCCTCGGAGCCGTCCTCGTCACCGAGATCGTGCTGACGGCCGTGTTCGTCGGCGTGATCTTGTCGGTAACCGCCAAGGGTGAGTACAAGGCCCTGGCACCCTTGGCGATCGGCCTGACCCTGACGCTGATCCACCTGATCAGCATCCCCGTGAGCAACACGTCGGTGAACCCTGCCCGCTCGCTGGCGGCCGCCCTCTACGGCGGCCCCGACGCCCTGGGCCAGGTCTGGGTCTTCTTCGTGGCGCCCCTGGTCGGCGGCGCCCTGGCGGGCCTGGCCCACCGCGTCCTGCGCCGTCGCGCCTGACGGGCGACCCGAGCGGCAGGGGACGCAGGAGGCGCGGGTCGCGTGACCCGCGCCTCCTGCGTCCTCGTGCGGTGACGCCGGTGCCGACCGTCGCTCGAGCGGAGGCGACGACGACGCCCCGCCCGTCGGGGGCGACGACCTAGACGACCGTGGCGCTCCGGACCCGGTCGGCGGCGGTGGCCATGTGGTCGCGCATCGCGGCGAGCGCGGCGTCGGGATCGCGTGCCTCGATCGCGCGGAAGACGGCCCGGTGTTCGCGGTACGCGGCCTCGGCCTGGTCCTTCTCGGTGAGCCCCCGTTCGACCCAGAGGCGCAGCAGCGACCGGGTGCTCTGCAGGAGGTCCTTGAGCACGACGTTGTCGGCGCTGACGGCGATCTGCAGGTGGAACCGGATGTCGGCCTGGAGGAACGCGTCGAGGTCCTCGAGCGAGTCGGCCATCACCTCGATGTACCCCCGCAGGGCGTCGACGTCGGCGTCGGTGGCCCGCTCGGCGGCGTAGGCGGCGGCCTGGATCTCGAGCCCGCCCCGGACCTCGATGAGCTCGCGCGTGCGTGCCGCGTTCAGCATGAGACCCCAGCTGAGCGTGGTCGGCAGCAACTCCGAGGTCTGGTCGCGCAGGTAGGTGCCCGAGCCCGGGCGCACCGTGACGATGCCGAGGATCTCGAGGGCGGCCAGGGCCTCGCGGACGGTCGATCGCCCGACGCCGAGGCGTTCGGCGAGCTGCCGCTCGGGGGGGAGGCGCGACCCGGGAGTGTCGGGGTCCCCTACGAGGCCGCCCGCGCCATGCTCTACGGCCACACCTGGATCGCGCTGACGAACGGCCTGCGCGGCTCGAACCCGTTCAGCGACGCCTGCCACATCGCCATGGACTACGGCCGCGAGTCGATCGTCCGTGACGACTGGAAGAAGATCTTCGACGACAGCCAGCTCGACTCGGTCATCGCGCGCATGCTGAAGATCGACGCCGTCCGCCGCTAGGCCGCGACGACGGGAACGCAGGAGGCGCGGGTCGCGTGACCCGCGCCTCCTGCGTTCCCGCGTGGTGCGGTGGTCGCCCGGGCCGACCGCCGGGGCGACGCCCGTGTCAGGATCGGGTGACCTGCCGCGGCGAGCGGCGACGACGAGGGGATGCGCGGATGGCGGACATGGACGAGATCGTGCACGTGGTGTTGGTGGAGTGGGCCGAGGGGGCCCCGGCCGACGTGGCCGATCAGGCGACGCGGCTGTCGACCGAGCACCTGACCGGCATCGACGGCGTGCTGTCGGTGTCGAGTGGCGAGAGCGTCAGCCCCGAGCAGCTCGAGGCCGGCTTCGACTGGATGCTCGTGGTGCGCTTCCGTGACGCCGCGGCCCGCGACGGCTACCTGCCGCACCCCTCGCACCAGCCGGTCGCGAGCTACCTCGGCGACGCGTCCGCCCGGGTCGTCGTCTTCGACGTCGAGGCGTAACGCCTGGAGGCGCGGGAGGCGCGGTTCGGCTGGCCGGCGCCCGTGCCGACGAGGAACGCCGAGGCGAGGGCGGCCACGATCACCAGCATCCCGACGGTGCGATCGGCCGTGAAGAAGACGACCAGGGCGATCGCCGTCAGGGCGAGCGGGGCGAGGGCGCGGAGCCAGTTCGTCATGAGAAGCACTGCTCCTTCATCTCGGTTCTGATCGGTCGGGAAAACGCTAGGACGCTCGCGCCGGTCGATGCCAGTCGATTGACGTGATGCCCAGGAACACCGCTCCGCCCGTGATCGCACGACGTCGATCCGGCGGTAGGTTCACCTCATGAAGGTCCTGGCCGGCATCGTGACCGCGCTGCTCGTGGTGTCGGTGCTGCTGGTGCTCGCGGTGCGGGCCGACCCGGACGTGCCGCTCGTGCTGTCGGGGTCCGACGCGCGCCTCCCGTACTGCACGACCTACGAGCCGGTGATCGTGGCCGACCTCACGACAGAGACCCTCCCGGCCTGTGCACCGCACGGGGTCGAGCTGCGCTTCCCCGACGGCTTCGTCATCGACCTGCCCGACGAGCCCGGCGCCGGCGGACGCCCCTCGGATCGCTACGACTACGGCTACGTCGACGTCGGGGCGTTCGGCATGTACGCGTCCCGGGCTGACCACGCCTGCGAGGACGTCGAGCAGTGGGGCACCCCCGAAGCCATCCGCCGCGTCACCGAGGCCTTCGGCGACGACTACGCCTGCGTGCCCGACCAGCAGTGAACTGTGGAGGCGCGGGTCGGCTCCTCGAGACACGATCGGTTTGACGCTTCAGCCGCCACCGCTCACCCGTTCGGCGCCACCAGCACCTTCGCGTGCTCGGTCTCCCCGCTGTCGAGCTCGGCGAGCAGGGCCGGCAGCTCGTCGAGGCCGACCGTCCCCGTGATGAGCGGCCCCGCCTCGACCGAACCGTCGGCGAGTGCGCGCATCGCGCCGACGAAGTCGGAGTGCGTGTAGGCGAGGCTGCCGACGACGGTCAGCTCGCGGCTCTGCCAGTCGCCGTACGAGACCTCCGAGGTGGTCATCGGGTAGCCGAGCAGCGCGAGCGTGCCGCCGCGGCGGACCAGCTCGGCGCTCGGCTGGAACAGCGAGGAGGCGCCAGTGCACTCGTAGAGGACGTCCGCCCCGAGTCCGTCGGTCAGCTCGAGCACCCGCGCCGTGAAACCCTCGCCGGGAGCGTGGACGTCGGTGAAGCCGAGGCGGCGGGCGGTCTCGCGCCGCGCCTTCATGGGCTCGACGATGACGACGGCTCCGGCGCCGGCGTGGCGGGCGTGCTGGGCGGTGAGCAGGCCGATGGGGCCGGCGCCCTGGACCACGACGACGTCGCCGAGGCGCTGGCCGGCACGGCGCACGGCATGGAAGGTGACGGCGGTGGGCTCGACGAGGCCGAGCTGCTCGTCGGTGAGGCCGTCGAGGGCACGCTGGACGCGGCGTTCGTGGACGGTGACGTGCTGGGCGAAGGCTCCGTGGGTGGGGGCGTCGGGCGAGATGCCGTTGGCCTCGGCGAAGGCGGTGTCGCAGTGGTCGGGGTGTCCGGCGCGGCACATGGCGCAGGTGCCGCAGGGCGGGCCGACGCTGGCGACGACGCGGTCCCCCACGGCGACGGTCGTGACCCGGCTGCCGGCGGCGACGACGGTGCCGGTCCACTCGTGGCCGAACACGGCGGCGGGGATGAGCCCGCCGGACGCCCACCCGTGGGTGTCGGTCGCGCACACGCCCGTGTACCGGATGCGCACGACGACCTGGAACCCCCCCGGAGCCTCGAGGTCGACCTCGGCGAAGGCGACCGAGCGCTCGGCGTCGACGGTGGCGAAACGGGTGCGGGCAGGCAGATCGGTCATGCCCACCAGGGTAGATGTGGGCGACAGGTGTTGCTCAGCCTAGGGAGCGGGCACGGCCTGTGTTCTCGTAGCGCTCACTTGCTGCTCGCCGGCGCCTCGTCCACCTCGGACTGCGCGGCTTTCGCGGGACGCTCTGGCCGTGTCGCCTGGACGATCTGCCCGATCATGAGGCCGACGAAGAGCAGCCCCCAGAAGACCGACCCCTCGGGGTCGACAGCGTGGACTCCGGCGAAGAGAGCAATGACGGAGCAGTTCAGGACGAGCGCCCATTGCAGTTCGTAGCGTGACAGGGCCTGCTCACCCGACCCGGCGGAATTCGTTCTCGAACATCGGCATCTCTCCTCTGATCAGAGCCCGCCCAGCACGAGCTACGCCCACCGTAGATCACGCCGACATGTCACGCATCTCATGGCGTACGCATCCTGCCCGTCGTGGCCACCGCGGGTGACCCGCTCGTGCCGCTCGACCCCGCGGCCACCCGCCTCGAGGCTCCCGCCGGTGCGAGGGTGGACTCCCAGGGCACGGTCGTGGTGGTCCCCTGTGAGGGACGTTACGAGCTCGACCGCACCGCCGGCACCGTGTCGTTCACGCCCGAGCTCGCCTTCACGGGAACGGCGACATCGGTGCCCTCCGTCGTGACCGACGCGGCCGGAGCGACCGACGCCTCCACCCTGACCCAATCGGTGACCGAGGTCGCGAAGCTCGACGCCTCAACCCGCGAGCGTGTAGTCGTGCACCGCCTTGCCGCAACCGCAAATCACGTGTTGAAGTTACTACGTTTCATCAGGGCGACAGCATGAGTCAAACTTCCTAGGCAGAACAGCTGGACGGGGGCCGCCTGTTTACTTTTCGGAACACTGTTGATGCATGACGCCTCCACGTTTCGAGCAATCGGTAGACCCACCCTCCGGACTGGTGTAAGGGGTCAGCCGCAAGTTATGCGTGCTTATTGGCGGCATCTATCAATGCGACGACCTCCTTGACCCGCTTGCGAAGGTCCATGGGCCACTCGCTTACCGGCACGTCCTCCGCGCTCCTGGCTATCGCCACCTTGCTCGGTTGCTTAATGCCTAGCCTTCCTGCGTCGAGAGGATTCGCCCAGCGCTCTTGGGCTGCAAGGGACCGCGTCTTAATGCTCGGATGCGCAGCCTGGATGGACTTGGTAAGCACCGGCTCGGGGATGTAGTTCTCGATCGTGTACCCGGCCGTTACCCACGCTTTGCCCGTCTCTGGGTCAGATGCAATCTCGTCAATGACCCTTTGTTTACTGGAGTTAAGCCTTGCACCTTTAGTCTTTTTGTCCGAGTCGATTACAACTACCATGAACCGATTTAGATTGCGTAGTGAAATGAATTCGTCGATCTCATCAGAATCGAGAGGAGACAACGTATTAAGAAGGGCTCCGCCGTAGAACATCACCGAGTAGTGAGTTCCCTCGATAAATCTGGCGGGAGCGATTTGCTCAATCCAGCGCCTTAGATAGATGCGGTCCGACGGACCTTCCACCCACAAAACTGCATTGGTTTGAACGAGGTCCGACGGCCTATATCCCAAGTCAGCGCAGATTTGAGCGCGTTGTCGAGCTGATCCGGCGAACCTAACAATTGATGCGCCATCTCGCCGCTCGACATGGAATATCTTCCCAATCGCCGAGTCCAGCATATGAGCGGAGTGCGTGGCAATAAAATATTGGTTTGAAGTACTTTCGGAGAGATAACGAAGCAGCTTTCTCTGTAGAACCGGATGCAGGTGGACTTCGGGCTCTTCGATGCAGAGGATCTGACCTTGCGTAACCGTGGCTGCGGCAGCGATTATGACGACTTCGTGGACGCCAGTCCCCATGTTTTCGATCGGCAACGTGCGTCCGCCTTGCGTGACATGGATCGTCGCAAGGTCGTGCGGAATGTCGATCGATACAGATGTGTCATCCAACACCGCCCGCACGAAGTCCTGCACCTTAGTAAATAGGTTCTTGTCGTCGAGCCTGTCGCTCGATGGGTTCTGAAGCTGCTGCAGGCGCCGTTTGATGCTCAGCCCGTCCAAGTTTGGTGCCAGCTCATCGCCCTCTGAGATCGACCTGACACCGCTGACGGTAAAGGCCTGCGGCGGCTTAGGGCGCGCTCGTTCAATCCACTGGAGAACTCGAAGTGCGTCATCGCCAGCGCTGCCGCCCGTGGTACCCGTCAGATCGCGCGACAACTGCCTTGATAGGTCTAGGTTGCCGAACGCCAAAGCCATGGCTTGCATACCGTCTGCATCGATCACGCCCAAGTCACCGACCGGCCACCACACACCCTCGCCTTCGTCGCCTTGCGGCTTCAGGACCCTGTGCGAGAAAAACGCACGCAAGTCCGCTTTCCTTTCCTCGCTTTGCCTCGCGATAATTGGCCATTCCAGCAAATCATCTAGCCCATAAAACTGCAATCGCCGGAGACTATGTTCCGAATCCGACAGCGGCCTGTCCCATGGCGTTTTTGTCAAGTGATCTGACCCAAACGTCAATGCGATCATGCGAAGAACGTTCGATTTTCCAACATTATTTTGTCCCGCAATGAGGTTCACTTTTCCGAGGGGGTGTAGAACTGCCGGTTGATTGGACGGAACACTGCGGTAGCCCCTGAAGCTGAATCCTTGCACGATCGTCATCTCGTAATCATGGCGGATCAAACACCCCTCCGCTGGAGACCTGGCCTCCGGAAAAGCTCTTTAGTGAGCGATTGGCGACCACCTGGTGGCTCCGGCACCCTCTGCACCCCAGCCTCAACTTCTGGGTGACACGGGGTCGCCATATGCCTAAGCCTCGTGCCATTCGTCGTTCAGGGAGTGACCGTAACCGACTCTGAGGGTGCACTCCGCGCACCCTCCTTATGACCTGAGTGGCCGCATGTGAAATCTCGTAGTTGGTGGACCTTCCTGTTTCCTCCAGCAGCGTGGAATGGCTCACACCAACCTGTTGAAAATTGACGATCATGACCCCGCCCCGCAGGTAGGCGTCGACAAACGACGCGCAGCCAGCCGACGACAAGTCGACAATTGACGCCCCGCTAGATAGGCATACGTGACTAGCCCCGAGCCCCGAGAAACTCGGGGGCGAAGTCGGCCAGCCATAGGGCCAGACAATTGGCCACGGTTCCAGCCAGCTATACATAGACCGGCCGGCCCCACTCGCTGCAGGAGTGGGTGTGGGCGACGGCGACACGGGCCCGCTGGACCATAAGCTCTAATAGTGAACGCTTACGGCCTCGACCTTGCCCAGGCGGCACATATGGTCGAATCAGAGAACTTTGGCGACTGGTACCGAGACCCATGGGGTTGGCCCGAAATTCGACCAGCTGCGATTGAGCAGCTCGACCTCGACGACGTCCACGTTGGCGCCGCACCGGGTGGGCCACGCTGGTTAATCGAGCCAAGCTTTCATCTCTTTGAAATCCCGAAGAGCTTTTTTGGACTCCGGCCGGCAGTACTGCTGGACCCAACGTCCCGTCTCGTGTTCTCCGCCGCGGTCGGTGCCTTTGCGGGCAAGCTTGAACAAGAAGTTCCGCGCTGGTCCTATGGGTGGCGGTATAGGGACGGAGTCGCAGCCCGAAGCTCGGACGAGTGGACTAAGTACCAAGGTTCGCTCGAGCGTGTGCGCTTTGCGCCGTTCAGTGGCGAGACCGATATAACTTCGTTCTTCGGAAGCGTCACAGTGTCGCGGCTTCTCGAGGAACTCACTCGGCTAGGGCTCTCCAGCGTCCCTCTCGGCATTGTGACCAAAGTATTAACCCAGCACGACGGAATGGCCTTAAGGTCCGGAATTCCTCAGCGGAGCACCGCCTCTTCCCTCCTCGCGCAGGTATCTCTAAAAGCCGTCGATGATGTCATTCGAGTCGCCCTCGACGAGGGCCGCATCTCCACCGCTCGACGGTGGATGGACGACATCAGTTTCGAGGGTGACTACGCCCAGGTGTACAGACTGCTGCAGGAAGTGCAGGCTGCCGCTCGGAACGCTGGTTTTGAGGTTAACGCCTCAAAGACGTTCATTGCAGTTGGGTCTGACCGTGCCGCCAATATTGACCGAGAACATCAACGTCTGATTCCCGTCGAGATTCATGAGGTCGAGATCGACGATGAGGACTACCCAGATGCCTCCTACATGATCATCTCCTCCGACGACCTCCTCGACGCCGAACAAGCGGCTCTCGAGAATCTCGCGGGTACGTCACGCCCTGAACTTGGACTTGTACTTCGGAGCCTCCGGAAGGCCGGCAAATTCAATAATGCCGAAGCTTGGATGCAAAACACGAGGTACCTCCCGCATGCGGCAGATCATCTCAGTCGCTTTCTCCGGGAGGCAAGCACAACCGGCGGGATCTCAACCGCGGAGCTCAATGGCTGGTTTGTCCGTGAGCACACGAGCGGCTGGGCGCACGTCGACTGGGTTGCCGCCCAACACGCCACCGCAATCTCTGCTGAGACGCTCTCTCCCGAGGCCATGGGGCTGCTCCGTGGGTGGTTGTCATCAACGACGAACGTACAGAAGCTTGCCGTGGCCGTTCAGCGTCTAGGCGCCGCTGAGCCTCAGCCGACCCGGATGGCGTTGCTTCGACGGATTGATAGCTGTCATGACCCACTGCTGGTCAGGCTCATGGTGTTCGGGCTGCTGGCCACCGGTGAGGGCGAGCGGACGGCGCGCCGTAACCTTGATCGTTTCCCGCATTTACGAATCGTCACGAAGTACTTCGAGCAGCGTGGGTGGGTAGTACCGAAGGCCGTTGGGGACTTCGTAGGATCGGACTCAGACTAGAGGGACTGGTGTCGATTGAGTTGACTCGTCTCGTTGGGGTTTTGAGGCCGCGTGAACAGCTTGTGAGTTAAGTGTCTCGAGCTCGATCGGAGTGGGCCGCCCGAGGCGTCAATGTCGTCTGCGGCGGTGGTAGGTCCGCTCGATCCAGGTCAAGATCGGCAGCCGCAGTTCTTGCCTCGAGTGAAGCGCCCTAGTGCCATTCCAATGCCCGAAGGTGGCGTTCATGACCTAGCAGCAAGGTGCTGCCGCCAGTTCTTCGTATAGTGATGGCATGGTGAACGGGGAATCTGCAAAGGTGTCAATTAGTAATGTGGAGCTGCAAAATTTTCGAGGTGTCGTAGGGCCGTTCTCTGTTGATCTCCCAACACCCGGCAAAAACGGAAGCGTCCTGTATCTATTTGGAGACAACGGATCGGGCAAGTCGTCCATTTGTGATGCGCTGGAGTTTGCAGCCCGCGGAGTCGTTAGTAGACGTTCTGTAGGCGGAACCAAGCAACGGCGGGAGATTCGGAACCTGAGCGGCGATGCTGCACCGAGTGTGCAGGTCAAATTAAGCGACGGCAGGGTGCTGCAGCGTGGACGAAAAAGCGCCTTGTGGCATGTGGGGCCACAAGCCGAAATTCTTCCAGGAAAGGCAACGGTTCCAGAGTTCGCCTTGAGCCCAATAGTCATCCGTCGGGATGCCGTCGAATCCTTCTGGAGGATCCCTCGCGAGCAGCGTCTTGACTTCTTCTGGGATTACATTCGCGCATCGAACACCGATTATCGAACAGCCGCCGATGAAGTGGTCCTTGAGGAGATGAAAGCCGCCCGATCCACTACACGTGCTTGCAGGCGACGCTTTGAATCGTTGGTTCCAAAGAAATTCTGGCCAGATCGGTTCACCTTTCCGACCCACTCAATCAACGCTTCTAAAGCCCTCACTGCTGTTGCTATTGGCGTCGCCGAATTGCGGTTTGGTGAACGCAAACTCAGCCGGGATGAGAATAACGCGATCCAGCAACTCCGCGCTGCCCTTCTGCACGAGGAACAGCTACGCCCGCGAGCGGAATCGGCCAACAAACGGCAGCCACGTGATACTGCGTTACTCGAAGATCTTCTCAGGGAGACTGCTCCTGGTGCCATGGAAGCGTTTTTCGTGTCGACCGGGGCCGAATGGATTCGCGACATCACCTTTGAGACTCAAGACGGCGAAGTTTCGATATGGCTGCATAGGGATAGCGGCAAACGACTCGAACCAGAGCAGGTTCTCAGCGAGGCCTCCCTGGACCTCCTAGCCCTTCTAATTCTTGTCGAGATCCATATTGCTGGCGCTAAGCACGGCCAAGCGCAAGTCATCGTTCTCGATGACGTCTTTCAATCAGTCGATACCGCGTTACGAATTCGCACCCTCGAACATCTCGCCGGTCGCCTCACTGGCTGGCAGATAGTTGTAACTCTTCACGACCGCCTCTGGCTTGAGCTCGCCGATCGCGCATTTAAGCTGAAACATTTTCGTTCGGAGCTTGTCGAACTTCGAGGAGGGGGGTTCGGGAGGACGCCAACTTCGGTCGGGGCCTCTACCGGTCCGCTTCGGGACCTAGATGCCGCCATCGCCTTAGGGCTAAGTGATGTCGCGATCGCAGGCATCGCCGGCCGAGCCCTGGAATCGATTCTTGACTGGTTGTCTATAGCCCTAGCTGCCAAGGTGCCCCGTCGCGAGCGAGATAGATACGAGATTAGCCACCTTGTACCCGGACTCCGAGATGAGTTTGAGAGCTGCAAACTCATTCATCTACGAGCACTCTTTGGACGGCTAGAAGAAACGCAGACACTGCGAAACCGCCTCGGCGCACACCACGCGGATTGGGGCGACGGCCTTTCCCATGCGGAGGCTCTTGGGGGGGCCGCCATTGTCCAGGAGCTATGGGCAGCGTTCTTATGCCAATCCTGCGGCAATTTTGCCAAGATACTGCGTGTCAAGAAGACGTGGGCTCCAACATTTCCGTGCCATCCACTGGTCGCGGCAATTGAATCGTGACCTAAATGCTGACTGCCGGTCTTTGATGTACGAATTCATGGACTCTCCATGCCCCCTATGGTAGTCAGATACGTACAACGCTGGTTCGTTGATACATCAGTGAAGCGTTAGTAGGCCTTTTCATATACTGATACATGTACTGGCCTCGCTAGCTAGGCATGTCGACCAAGCGGGAGAACGTGACGTGGAACGCCACGGTGATGGTGTCGGTGGGGCCGTTGCGGTGCTTGGCGACGATGAAGTCGGCCTCGCCCTGGCGGGGGTTGTCTTTCTCGTAGGCGGACTCGCGGTGCAGCAAGATGACCATGTCGGCGTCCTACCCGAGCGAACCGGACTCTCGCAGGTCGCTGATAGCGGGCTTCTTGTCGGCACTCTGCTCGGGGCTACGGTTCAACTACGACAGCGCGATCGCCGGCACATGTGCGTCCACATGCACAACACCGACACCGCCGGCACCACCGCCCGCAGCCCGCGCGCGAACCCCGGCACCTCTCGACGACGACCCTCACCGCGCCTCCTGCACTCGTGAGCATCGGCTGGCCGGGCCGAT
This sequence comes from Frigoribacterium sp. 9N, assembly GCF_902506305.1. NCBI lineage: Bacteria > Bacillati > Actinomycetota > Actinomycetes > Micrococcales > Microbacteriaceae > Frigoribacterium > Frigoribacterium sp. 9N. The sequence continues at coordinate 10,988 of NZ_LR733392.1, read as the reverse complement.
CCGCCGACCCACCCCGCGCCTCCTCCCGGACCCCATCCAATCCACGTAACAACTGACGCCCGGGCGGTGTCAAGGGTCAAAAATTCCTCTCGCAGCACGGGCCGCGCGGTGCGCACACTGGGGTCGAACGGGCGGCCGGGGGGCAGGTCCAGGGACCGGTCGCCCGCTCACCCGTCCAGAGAACTGCGCACTCGCGCGAACCGAGGAGGTCGAGATGAACACCACCGATCCGCAGCGGGACACCCCCGCTCCCCCGACGAGGAGGGCCGCCTGATGGCCGGCCGCCTGGCCGGCGCCGGGGCCGGCGTCGGCGTCGCCGCCGTGGCGACCGCCGCAGCCGCCGTCGTCGGACGACGACACCGCCGCCGCCCCGACGAGGGCGCCGGCTCCCCCCAGGAGTCCCGCTCCCGATGGCAGGCCGTCACGATCCTCGCCCAGCCGCAGGACGTGCTCGGTGCCGACGACACCCCGCCCTTCTTCGACGACCTCCGGGACACCGTCGAGGTGGAGGCGCGGCCCGCCCCCGCCGACAAGGGCACCGAACTGCGCGCCCGCCTCCGCGAACCCGCCTCGTCCGAGGACGACGCCGCCGAGGCGGCCAAGGAGATCCGCGTGGCGCTCCGACGGGCCAAGCAGGTCATCGAGGCCGGCGAGGTCCTGCGGGTCGACCCCACTCCCCACGGCGAGCGCAAGGCCACCCCCACCGGCGCCGTCGTCGACGCAGCCACCGACCGTGCCGACGAGGAAGGACTGCTGTGAGGGCCCTCACCTGGACCGGCGTCAACGAGACCTCGGTCGAGACCGTCGACGACCCGACGATCCTCAACGACCAGGACGTCATCGTCAAGGTCCACCTCAGCACGACGTGCGGGTCCGACCTGCACCTGCTCGGCGGGTACATCCCCACCATGCGGTCGGGCGACGTCCTCGGCCACGAGTTCATGGGCGAGATCGTCGAGGTGGGGTCGGCCGTCCGCAAGCGCAAGGTCGGCGAGCGCGTCGTGGTCTGCTCGTTCGTCGCCTGCGGCCGGTGCTGGTACTGCACCCACGAGCTGTACTCGTTGTGCGACAACGGCAACCCCAACCCCGCCCTCACCGAGACCCTCTGGGGCTCCCCCATCGGCGGATGCTTCGCCTACAGCCACGCCCTCGGCGGCTACGCCGGCAGCCACGCCGAGTACATCCGCGTGCCCTACGGCGACCACGGCGCCTTCCCCGTCCCCGACGGCGTCTCGGACGAAGCAGCACTGTTCGCCTCGGACGCCGCCCCCACCGGCTGGACCGGCGCCGACCTCGCCGGCATCACGCCCGGCGACACCGTCGCCGTCTGGGGTGCCGGCGGCGTCGGCCAGATGGCCGCCCGCGCCGCCATGCTGCTCGGGGCCGAGCAGGTCGTCGTCATCGACCAGCTGCCCGAACGGCTCGACCAGGTGCGGCAGCACGTCGGCGCCGAGATCCTCGACTTCGCGCAGGACGACGTCCTCGCCGAACTCAAGGAGCGCACCGGCGGCCGCGGCCCCGACGTCTGCATCGAGGCGGTCGGCATGGAGGCCGACGGCACCGGCGCGCAACACCTCTACGACCAGGTCAAACAACAGCTGCGGCTGCAGACCGACCGGCCCACCGCGCTGCGCGAGGCGATCTACGCCTGCCGCAAGGGCGGCAGCGTCTTCAGCCTCGGCGTCTTCGGCGGGCTCGTGGACAAGTTCCCGCTCGGGGCCCTCATGAACAAGGGCCTCACCCTGCGCGGGGCCCAGCAGCACGGCCACCGCTACATCCCGATGATCCTCGACCGCATCGCGGCCGGCGAGCTCCACACCGAGCACCTCGCCACCCACGTCCTCCCGCTCGAGCAGGGGCCCGAGGGCTACGAGATGTTCAAGAACAAGGACGACGGCTGCGTCCGCGCCGTCTTCCGCCCCGGCACCTGACACCGTGCCCGCCACCCCGAGGAGGCGCGACCCACCCACCCGAGGAGGCGCGCCTCCCCGGCACCCGACGCGCGCCTCCCCCACCACCCGACACCGCGCCTCCGTCGCCCCACCACCGAAGAAAGGGAAGAGATCATGAGAGCAGTCGTCTACGAAGGGCCGAGGAAGGTGTCGGTGAGCGACGTCCCCGACGCCCGCATCGAGCGGCCCACCGACGTCCTCGTCCGCATCACCAGCACCAACATCTGCGGGTCCGACCTGCACATGTACGAAGGCCGCACCGACTTCGAGACGGGCCGCTGGTTCGGCCACGAGAACCTGGGCCAGGTGATCGAGGTCGGCTCGGGCGTCGACAAGGTGAAGGTCGGCGACTGGGTCGTGCTGCCGTTCAACGTGGCCTGTGGCCACTGCAAGAACTGCGAACGCGGCCTGACCAACTACTGCCTCACCGCGCAGCCCGAACTCGCCTGGGCCGGCGCCGCCTTCGGGTTCGCCGACATGGGCCCGTGGCCCGGCGGGCAGGCCGAACTGCTGCGCGTGCCGTGGGGCGACTTCAACTGCCTGCGCCTCGGTGAGGACGCCGAAGAACGGCAGACCGACTACGTCATGCTCGCCGACATCTTCCCCACCGGGTACCACGCGACCGAGATGGCCCGTGTGAAGCCGGGCGACCAGACCGTCGTCTACGGGGCGGGGCCGGTCGGCGCGATGGCCGCCTACTCGGCGATCCTCAAGGGGGCGAGCAAGGTGATGGTCGTCGACCGGCACCCCGACCGGCTCGCGGCGATCGAGGAGATCGGGGCGATCCCGATCGACGACTCGTCCGTCGACCCGGTCGAGGCCGTCCTCGACCTGACGATGGGGCTCGGGGCCGACAACGGCTGCGAGTGCGTCTGCTACCAGGCCCACGACCCCGACGGCGCGGAGCAGCCCAACCTGACCCTGAACCGTCTCGTGCAGTCGGTGCGGTTCACCGGTGACCTCGGCGTCGTCGGCGTCTACGTGCCGCAGGACCCGGGTGCGTCCGACGAGCTGGCGAAGCAGGGCGTCATCCCGTTCGACTACGGCCAGTTCTGGTTCCGTGGGCAGGCCATGGGCACGGGTCAGTGCCCGGTCAAGAAGTACAACCGGGCCCTGCGCGACCTGATCGCCGGCGGGAAGGCGAAGCCGTAGTGGATCGTCAGCCACGAGCTGCCCCTCGAGGAGGCGCCCCAGGCGTACGAGCACTTCGACGCCCGCGACGAGGGCTGGACGAAGGTCGTGCTGCACCCCGACGCCGTGCCGTCGGCCGGCTGATCCGACCGAACCCGACCCCGACCCCGGACCGGACCCGAACCGGCCCGAGAACCGAGGAGCACCGATGGACGACCGCATCCTGTCCCCCCGACGGACGGGCCTCTACGTCGCCATCGGGGTCGCCGTCGGCATGGGCGTGGGGCTGGCCGGTGCACCGACGCTGGGCCCCCTGGCGGCCTGGTGCACGGCCGGCCTCATCGCCCTGGTGCACGTCTGGCGGGCCTGCTGGCCACAGGACGCGGCCGGCACCGAGCGCCTGGCGAACGAGGAGTCCAGCTCGCGCCTCACCGACGACGCCCTCGTCGTGGCGTGCCTCGCGAGCGTCGGGGCCATGCTGCTGGCGCTCGTCCAGGCCCGCGACGCCAGCGACCCCGTGTCGGTCGCCACCGTCGTGCTGGGCATCCTCGCCACGATGGTCGCGTGGGCCCTCGTGAACACGATGTACGCGTTGAAGTACGCCCGGATCTACTACGTCGACCACGACCGCGACGGCTTCGACGCCAAGCAGGAGGCGCCTCCCACCTACAGCGACTTCGCCTACCTGGCCTTCACCATCGGCATGGCGTACTCGGCACCGGACGTCGAACCCGACGACACCCGCACCCGTCGCACCGCACTCCCCCACGCCCTGCTGTCGTACTTCTTCGGCACCGTCCTGATCGCCACCACCCTGAACCTGGTGACGAACCTGGCGCAGAGCTGACCATGTGCGTGCCCGAGCCCGACGTCCGCGAGGCGGTTCGCTAGCTGGGCATGTCGACGAACCGCGAGAACATGCCGTGGAACGCCACCGTGATGGTGTCGGTCGGGCCGTTGCGGTGCTTGGCGACGATGAAGTCGGCCTCGCCCTGGCGGGGGTTGTCTTTCTCGTAGGCGGACTCACGGTGCAGCAGGATGACCATGTCGGCGTCCTGCTCGAGCGAACCGGACTCTCGCAGGTCGCTGATCGCGGGCTTCTTGTCGGCACGCTGCTCGGGACCACGGTTCAGCTGCGACAGCGCGATCACCGGCACCTGCAGCTCTTTCGCCATCAACTTCAGGGCACGCGAGAACTCCGACACCTCTTGCTGACGGCTCTCGACCCGCTTGCCCGACGTCATCAGCTGCAGGTAGTCGATCACCACGAGCTTGAGGTTGTGCTGCTGCTTAAGGCGACGGCACTTCGCCCGGATCTCGACCAACGTCATGTTGGGCGAGTCGTCGATGAAGAGCGGCGCGTCGTTGATCCGGCCGCGCACCTGCGCGATGTTCGTCCAGTCCCGCGCGTCGACCGTTCCTTTGCGCATGTTCTGCAGCGGCACGCTCGACTCGGCCGACATGAGACGCATGGCGATCTCGCTGCGCCCCATCTCGAGCGAGAAGAACACCGACGCCTGCCCGTGCTTGATCGACGCCGCCCGCGCCAGGTCGAGCGCCAACGTCGACTTACCCAGCGCCGGTCGCGCCGCCACGATGATCAGCTGACCCGGGTGGAACCCGTTCGTCAGCGCGTCGAGCTGCGCGAACCCCGTCGGCACGCCCGTCATCTGACCGTCGCGACCCTTGGCCGCCTCGATCTCGTCGATCGCGACCGTCACCGCCTCGTTCAACGGCACGTAGTCCTCGGTCTGCACGCCACCGGCCACGTTGTAGACCTCGGCCTGCGCGTTGTTGACCAGGTCGACGACCTCGCCCTCGCTCGCGTACCCCATCTGCACGATGCGCGTGCCGGCCTCGACCAGACGGCGCAGCACCGCCTTCTCGGCGACGATCGACGCGTAGTACCCCGCGTTCGCCGCAGTGGGCACGACGCCGGTGAGGGTGTGGAGGTACTCCGCTCCCCCGGCCCTCGACAGGTCGGCGGACTTCATCAGCTCGTCGCTGACCGTGATGACGTCGGTGGGCTCGCCGTGCGAGTACAGCCCCAGGATCGCGTCGTAGATGACCTCGTGCTTGGGCACGTAGAAGTCCATGCCGCGGACCGTCTCGATGACGTCGGCCACGGCGTCCTTGCTGAGCAGCATGCCGCCGAGCGCGCTCTGCTCGGCGAGCAGGTCGTGAGGCGGGACGCGGTCCATGTTGACGGGGCCACCACGGTCTCGATCGCGGGCGTTCGACGCATCGGGAGCGAGACCGAGATGGGCGATCGACATGGGTCCTCCAGCGAGAAATCGGGTGGGTGCGGGGCAGCACCGAAGACGCTTGGGGCAGTTCTACGACAGACCCCCGACATCCCCCTGCCGAACCGCCGTGACCCACCCCTGACGAGCGCGGGTACACCTTATGGACACCCAGTTCTCCACAGCAAATGCACCTGTGGATAACTCTGGGGAGAACAGGTGAGCAACGCCGGACAACCCTGGGGAGAACTGTGGATCACGCTGTGGACAACGAGATACTTCAGTTCGATTACCTGCCTTTGACCAGGGATTTCTCGATTCCACAGTCGTGTGGAGAAAATTGTCTAAACCGGGGGTTGAGACATCCGATTTGACTTCTGCCTGTGCACAAGGGATTTGACTTTCGGCCCATTCGACCGATAGCGACGCAGCCTGCGTTCAGCTTCCCGTAACCCCCGAAGGGGGGCCTGCGAAGAGCCTGGTCAGGACGGTATCGGGGACCGGAACCGCGCCTCCTCGGCTCGATCACGGCCGCTGAGAGGGCGGCCGGGAGGTCGCACCACGCGCGGGTAGGCCCGGAAGCCGAAGAACCCCGTTTCCGAAGAAGAACCACCAGGGATCGGGGTTCGTCTTCGGAAACGGGGTTTGAGGGGAGGAGGTGCCTCAGAAGGGGACGCCGCAGCGCAGCACGACATTGGCGTACGGGGTCGCCTCGCCCGTCCGGACGAGGAGGCGCGCCCCACCCGACAGCCGCTTGAGCTCGTCGTGCGAGACGTAGGCGACGTCGTCGAAGCGGGACGTGATCTGCGCACCGGCGGGGGAGTCGTGGCTCTCGTCCGCGGCCGTGCAGGCCTCGAACACCACGTCGGCGGTGAGGGCGTCCAGCACGTCGGCGAAGGCCGGCAGGCCGTGGACGACGGCGAGGTCGACCACGGGGACTCCGGCAGGCAGGGGGAGTCCGCAGTCGGCGACGACCACGAGGTCGCCGTGGCCGAGTCCGCTCACCGCGTGGTTCAGCTGGGCGTTGAGCAGGCCTCCGCGCTTCACGAGGTCACTCCGTCCGCTGAGTCGGCATCCGCCGACCCCTCCGTCTGGGCGGCAGGCGCCGCTGCAGGCAGCTCGTCCTCGAGCGTCGGGTACGACGCCTGCGTGCCGACGCCCGTCACCGAGAACGCCCCGACGCGCACGGCTTCCCGAGCGGACTCGAGCAACGACGCACCAGCGGCCAGCCCGGCGGCGAGGGCGCCGACGAAGGCGTCCCCGGCTCCGGAGGAGTCGACCGCCGCGACGCGAGGCGAGGCCACCAGCACGGTGCCCGACGCGTCGGAGACGATCGCGCCGGCGGCACCGCGGGTCATGACGACCGAGGTGACTCCTTGGGCGCGCAGGGAGGCGACGACCGACTCGTCGTCGACCCGCGCCTCCTCGGCTTCAGAAGCCGCAGCAGAATCAGAAGCGCCCCACGCAGTCAGCAGCAGCCGACCCTCGTGCTCGTTGACGACCAGCGGATCCGCGGCCTTCACCACGTCCGCCGGCACGTCGATCACCGGGGCGAGGTTGAACACCACGCGCCCTCCGGCGTGCTGCACGGCGGCGGCGATGCCGTCCACGGGGATCTCTCCCTGGAGGACGACCACCGCGGCCTCGGCCAACGCGCCCGCGTGCCCGCCGACGAACGACGCCGAGACGGCACCGTTCGCCCCGGGGACGACGACGATCGTGTTCTCGCTGTCGCCTCCGACGCTGACGATCGCCAGGCCGGTGGGCCCGGGGACGGTGTCGACGCCGCTGACGTCGACACCGCTCGAGCGGAGGTGGGGCAGGGCGTCGTCGGCCCGTCCGTCGTCGCCGACCGCGCCGATCATCACGGTGCGGGCGCCGCGCCGTGCGGCCGCCACGGCCTGGTTCGCGCCCTTGCCGCCGGGGGAGAGGGTCATCGACGAGCCGATCAGCGTCTCGCCGGGCAGGGGCAGGCGGTCGACGGTCACGACCTGGTCGACGTTGATCGACCCGACCACGACGACCGAGCCGGCCGAACCGGCCGGAACCGGACCATCCGCGCCGACCGCACCCGCGCCTCCTGCAGTCCCGACGACGCCTGGACCGCTCACATCAGGACCACTCATTCGGTGAAGTCACCCACGTTCTCCTTCGTGACGGTGATGACCTCGACGGCCTGGTCCGAGGGGCCCTCGTCGCCGCTGCCACCGTTGACGGCCTTGACGGCCTGGTCGACCGCGAGGGCGCCGAGCTCGGCGGGCTGCTGCGCGATCGTGCTCGAGAGCGTACCGGCCTCGATGGCCTTGAGGCCGTCCTCGGTGCCGTCGAACGCTGCCACCTGGACGTCGGTGCCGGCGCGCGAGCCGAGCGCCTGGATCGCTCCGAGGCCCATCTCGTCGTTCTCGGCGAAGACGCCCACGGCGTTCGGGTGCGCCTGCAGCAGGTTGGTGGTCACGTCGAGCGCGGTGGCGCGGTCGAAGTTCGCGGTCTGCTGCGCGACGACGGTGATGTTCGGGAACGCGGCGATGCCCTTTGTGAAGCCCTCACCGCGGTCGCGGCTGGCCGAGGTGCCCGCGACGCCCTGGAGCACGATGACCTCGCCCTTCTCGCCGATCGCCTCGGCGAGGGCCTTGGCGGCCTGCTCGCCACCGGCGACGTTGTCGCTCGCCACGAACGAGGCGACGTCGGCACCGTTCACCGCGCGGTCGACGGCGACGATGGGCACGTCGGCCTCGTTGAGCGCTTTGGCGGCAGGGCCCGCGGCGTCGCTGTCGACGGCGTTCAGGATGACGGCGTCGGCGGTCGAGGCCGCGGTCGCCAGCTGGTTGGCCTGGGTGGCCGAGTCGTTCTGGGCGTCGACGATCTCGAGGTCGACGTTCTGCTTCTTCGCCTCGGCGGTGGCGCCGTCGCGCAGCTCGACGAAGAACGGGTTGTTCAGGGTGCTGAGCGACAGGACCACCGTGGGGCGGTCCGCCTCTCCGGCGGGGGTGCGGTTGCAGCCGGCGGTGCCGGTCGCGACCAGGGCGGCGATCGCCGTGACGGTGGCGGCCTTGCGGAACGAGGTCAACTTCATCGTGTGTCCTTCGGGTTGGGTTGGGTGGAGGGATTCAGCTGCTGCGCGTCTTGCGCCGCAGCACGTCGACGCCCACGGCGAGGGCGATGACGAGGCCGATGACGACCTGCTGCCAGAACGACGTGACGTTCAGCAGGTTCAGGCCGTTGCGGATGACGACGAGCACGAGGGCGCCGATGATGGTGCCCGAGATGCGGCCGACGCCGCCGGCCAGGCTGGCGCCGCCGATGACGACCGCGGCGATGGCGTCGAGCTCGTAGCCCGAGGCCGCCTGCGGCTGGGCCGAGTCGAGGCGACCGGCGAGCAGGAGGCCGGCGAGGGCCGCGAACAGCCCGGCCAGGCCGAAGACGGTGACGACGATGCGCTTGACCGGCAGGCCCGAGAGGCGCGCGGCCTCGGCGTTGCCGCCGACGGCGTACATCGAGCGGCCGATGACGGTGCGGTTGAGGATGAACGACGCGACGATCGCGGCCAGCACGAGCACGATGATCGGCACGGGCACCGGCCCGATGTTGCCCCCGAGGAACGACACGGCCGGGGGAGTCGCGATCGGGCGACCGTCCGACACGACGAGGGTCAGGCCGCGCGCCACGCTGAGCATGGCGAGCGTCGCGATGAACGACGGCAGCTTGCCGTACGCGCTGGCGAAGCCGTTGACCAGGCCGGCCACGAGCCCGGTGCCGAGCCCGAGGGCGAGCGCCAGGCCGCCGGGCAGCCCCGCCGTGGCGAAGAACCAGCCCGAGACCATCGCCGACAGCGCGGCGACCGAGCCGACCGAGAGGTCGATGCCGCCCGCGACGATGACGAAGGTCATGCCGAACGCCAGCACGGCGACGGTCGACACCTGGATGCCGATGTTGAGCAGGTTGCGCCCGGTCAGGAAGTCCGGCGTCGCGATGAAGAGGGCCAGGCACAGCACGACGAGCCCGACGAGGGCTCCGTTGGCGGCCAGGAAGGTCTTGATGTCGAAGGAGCGTCGCTGCGCCTTCACGGTGGTGGTGGTCATGGGTGTCGTCCTCGGGTCCGTGCTTCTCGGGTCAGTTCGTCGGGGGGACGTCGCGTGCCGCGAGCGTCATCAAGGTGTCCTGGGTGGCGTCGGCCGCGGCGACCTCGCCGGCGACGACTCCGTCGCGCATCACGAGGATGCGGTCGCTCATGCCCATCACCTCGGGCAGTTCGCTGCTGACCATCACGACCGCGCCTCCTGCGTCGGTGATGCGGTTCACCAGCTCGTAGATCTCGACCTTCGCGCCGACGTCGACGCCGCGGGTCGGCTCGTCGAGCAGCAGCACCGTCGAGCCGGCGATGATCCAGCGGCCGAACACGGCCTTCTGCTGGTTGCCGCCGGACAGCGAGCCGATCTCCTGGTCGATGTCGCGCATGCGGATCCGCAGGGTCGAGGCGACCTCGTCGGCCTTCGCACGCTGGCCGGCGAAGTCGACCAGGCCGCCCTTCGCGCTGCTGGCGAGCGTCGCGTAGCCGAGGTTGTCGTTGACGGAGGCGCGCAGCACGAGCCCCTGCGCCTTCCTGTCCTCGGGAACGTGGCCGACGCCCGCGGCGATGGCCCCGGCGACGTCGCCCTTCTTCAATCGCTTGCCGCGCACGGTCACGCTGCCCGAGTCGTACTTGTCGACCCCGGCGATCGCGCGGACGACCTCGGTGCGACCGGCGCCGACGAGCCCGGCGATGCCGAGCACCTCGCCCGCCCGCACGTCGAACGAGACGTCGCGGAAGACCGACCCCGTCAGACCCCGCACCTCGAGCACGACGGGGGAGTCGCCCTCGCTGCCCGGCGTGCGCGGGTACTGGTGCTCGATGTCGCGGCCGACCATCAGGCGGACGAGTTCGTCCTCGCCGGTCGACGCGGGCACCTCGGCGACGAACGCACCGTCGCGCAGCACGGCCACGGTGTCGCCGATCTCGGCGATCTCGTCCAGGTGGTGGCTGATGAACAGCATGCCGACGCCGCGGGCGCGCAGCTGCTCGACGACGCGGAAGAGGATCTCGGTCTCGTGCCGGGTCAGCGCCGCGGTCGGCTCGTCGAGGATCAGGATGCGCGCGTCGATGCTCAGCGCCTTCGCGATCTCGACCAGCTGCTGACGGGCGATGCCGAGCTCGCCGACCTTCTGGTCGACGTCGACGTCGAGCCCGATCAGGTCGAGGGCCGCACGGGCCCGCTTCTTGAGCTCCTTGCGGTCGACCAGGCCGAACCGCGTCGGGAACCGCCCCATCATCACGTTCTCGGCGACGCTGAGCGACGCGACGAGGTTGAGCTCTTGGTGGATCGTCGCGATGCCGAGCTTCTCGGCGGCGTGCGTGTTCGGCAGGTGGACGGCCTCGCCGTCGACCAACACGCGGCCGGCGTCGGGCTGGTACACGCCCGACATCATCTTGATCAGGGTGGACTTGCCGGCGCCGTTCTCACCGAGCAGCACCTGCACCCGGCCGGGCCGGACGTGCACGGTGACGTCGTCGATGACCCGCACGGGGCCGAACGACTTGCTGACGTTCTCGAGCGTGAGCAGGGGGCGATCGTCGTCGATCGAATGGGGCATGGGTCAGTTCCTGCCGAGGGGTCGGGGTGGGGTG
>NZ_LR733391.1:440771-549178 GCF_902506305.1 Frigoribacterium sp. 9N | reverse complement strand
CCACCACCCCGTTCGGAACCCCGTCCGCCGCCGTCGAGCGACGCATCGCCATCGTCGAGGCGGCCATGCGCGTCTTCACCGAGCACGCCTTCCACGAGGCGTCGTTCGAGTTGGTCGCCCGAGCCGCCGATCTGCCCGTCAAGACCGTGAGCGACGAGTTCACGCACTGGAACGGCCTGGTCCTGGCGACCGTCGACCTCTGGGTCGGCCGCCGCACCCGGCCGCTGCTCCCCCTCGCCCGGACGCACGGCACGATCGCCCTGCTGCGCGCGATCGTCGCCGCGAACGCCGCCGAACCTGCGTTGATGCGCCTGCTGAGTGCCACCGTCAACGTCGCGGCGACCCCCGGCCACCCCCTGGCGCCGCTGTTGCACGATCAGTGGCAGCAGTTCTACCGGTTGATCCACAGCTCGCTCGCGCAGGACGTCGAGCTCGGGCGCGAGCCCGACACGATGCAGCCGGCCAGGGGTGCAGAGCAGTTGATCGCCCTCTACGAGGGACTGCAGCTGCAGTCCATGGTCCGACGTGACATGGACGTCGTGGAGTCGTTCGACCGGGCGATCACGCGCCTGCGCGCCGGGTGGGGCTCCGTCTACGTGCCGCCCTCCTGGGACCTCGAGCTGGTCTGAGCCGTCCCTCGCCGACGGGTCGTCGAGGCGATCGGGGTACATCTGAGACAGGCTCATGGACAATCCGGCGTCGTCGGCGTAGAAAAGACGGCACATCGCGTCTCACCAGCGCGATGAGGGGCACGACCCCGACGCCGGGACCCACCACCCCGGTGAGACGCGACCGAAGAAGGTACGCCGTGGATCAGACGGCCGAGACGACGACGAGGCGACCCGCCCCGCTCCGTCTCGTGCGCCTCCTCGGCTTCTCGGGTCTCGCCGCGATCGGCATGGTCGGTCTCGGACTCGCCTTCTCGTCCCCGTCGGCCTCGGCCGACGAGGCCTCGTCGTCCCTCCTCGGCGGCGTCACCTCGGCCGTCGGCCAGGTCGCCGGATCGCTCGACGCCCCCGTGGCCGCCGTCGGTCAGACCGCAGGAGGCGCGGTGTCACAGGTCACGGGCGTCGCCGTCCAGGCCACGGCCGTCGCACCCCCGGTGCAGCAGGTCGTGCAGGCCGCGGCCCCCGTGGTGCCCCAGGTCGTGCAGCAGGTCGCAGCCGCCGCACCGGTCTCGTCGGTCGTCGCGCCCGTCGCGCAGACCGTGGACCAGGTCGTCGCGGCCGTCCCCGTGGTGCCTGCCGTCACCGGCCCGGCACCCGTCTCGACCGTGACCGATCCGCTGACCGGCGTCGTCGACGAGGGGCTGACCGCCGTCGGCGACTCGGCCGCGGCCCCCGCCGCCCCCGTGGTCCCGCCGGTCGTGCCCGGGGGCGTCACGCCCCGACCGGGCGTCACGGTCCCCGCGGGCGACGCGCCCGCCGGGGCGGACGCGGACGTCGACGGAACCGACGGCCTCGGAGTCGTCGCCGCCGACGAGCTCGCCGTCGCCGCGGTGACCGACGCGTCCGACGTGTCCGGCACGACCGCATCGACCGACGCGGTCGGCATCCTGCGGGCGCAGATCGCCTCGGGTCCGTCCTCGTCCGCCGACACGACCAGCGCACCTCTGACGCCCACCCCCGGCCCCGCACCGCTTCCTGCCGGTGACGACCACGGCACGCCCGCCCTGCCCTCGGGCACCGGCGGAAGCGCGAACGGTCAGGCCTCGGGCGGCGGAGCGGCCGGCGGTGCCGTCGCGCTCGACGCGACCCGCGCCTCCCAGCTTCCCGGACTCGCCGTCTCGGCGGGGTCCGCGGACGGCGACGACGACCTCCCGTCGACGCCTGCGTACGACACCGACTCTTCCCCCGACTGAGGCCGGTCGCGTCGCCCCTGCAGCCTCCCGGCTGCCGGCGACATCAGCGACCCCGCCGCGACTCCGCGGCACCACACACCTCATCTCTTGGAGAAGACCATGAACACGTACGTCTCGAGAGGGCTCATGGGAGCGCTCTTCATCGGGGGCATCTGGGCCCTCGGAACCACCGCCGCGAACGCGGCGACCACCACCGGCGACGACGGGCTGCTCTCGGGCACCCAGGTCGGCGCCGTCGTCGAGGCTCCGGTCTCGGCGCTCGGCAACGCGGTCAGCGTCCTCGGCGACTCGAGCAGCACCGCGCCGGTCCCTGGTGCGCCTGTCGCCCCTGCCGCTCCGGCTGCGGCACCCGCCGCCCCGGCCGCGGCACCCGCCGCACCCGCCGCGCCCGTCACGACGACGAGCGGCGACTCGGGCGTGCTCTCGGGCAGCCAGGGCTTCGTCTCGATCGACGTACCGGTCAGCGTCGGTGGCAACGCGGTCTCGGTGCTGGGCGACTCGGCCGGCACGGCCGCTCCCGTCCAGGCCGCGGCCCCCGCGGCACCGGCGCCGGCACCGGCACCGGCGGCACCTGCCGCCACGTCGGGCGACGACGCGATCGGCTCGGGCACCCAGGCTCTCGTCGACGTGACCCTGCCGGTCACGGTCGGCGGCAACGCGATCTCGGTGCTGGGCGACTCGTCGAGCACCGGCACCACGACCGGCACCCCCGCAGGAGGCGCGACCGGCGCCGGCCCCACCGGCTCGGCCACCGGCACCACCAGTGGTGACGACGGCATCCTCGGGGGCACGCAGGTCGTGCCGTCGGTGGGGCTGCCCGTGACCGTGGGCGGCAACGCCGTCTCGGTGGTCGGCGACAGCAGCAGCACCGGCTCGACCACGGCTCCGGCCGCGAGTTCCGGCACCGGCACCACCGGCACGGGTCCGACCACGGGTGGGGCCGCCACCAGCGGTGACGACTCCATCGCCGGGGGTACGCAGGTGATCCCGACGGTGACCACCCCGGTCACGGTCGGTGGCAACGCGATCTCGGTGATCGGCGACAGCAGCAGCACGGGCACCACGACGGGCACCGGCACCACCGGTACCGGTTCGGGTTCGACCGGTGGCACCACGAGTGGTGACGAGGGCATCCTCGGGGGCACGCAGGTCGTGCCGTCCGTGGGGCTGCCCGTGACCGTGGGCGGCAACGCCGTCTCGGTGATCGGCGACAGCAGCAGCACGGGCACCACGACGGGCACCGGCACCACCGGCACCGGCACCAGCGGCACCGGTTCGGGTTCGACCGGTGGCACCACGAGCGGTGACGACGGAATCCTCGGGGGCACGCAGGTCGTGCCGTCGGTGGGGCTGCCCGTGACCGTGGGCGGCAATGCCGTCTCGGTGGTCGGCGACAGCAGCAGCACGGGCACCACGACGGGCACCGGCACCACCGGCACCGGCACCACCGGCACCGGCACCACCGGCACCGGTACGGGCACCACCGGTGGCACCACGAGCGGTGACGACGGAATCCTCGGGGGCACGCAGGTCGTGCCGTCGGTGGGGCTGCCCGTGACCGTGGGCGGCAACGCCGTCTCGGTGGTCGGTGACAGCAGCAGCACCGGCACCACGACGGGCGCCGGCACCACTGGTACCGGGACGGGTTCGACCGGTGGCACCACCAGTGGTGACGACGGAATCCTCGGGGGCACGCAGGTCGTGCCGTCGGTGGGGCTGCCCGTGACCGTGGGTGGCAATGCCGTCTCGGTGATCGGCGACAGCGACACCACGGAGGGGACGACCGGCACCACGCCGACCGTCCCGACCACGCCGACCGACCCCACCGACCCGACCGACCCGACCGACCCGACGATCCCCGTCGACCCGGCCGAGCCGTTCGAGCCGACCGACCCGACGACGCCCGCCACCCCGGGTGACGGCGGCACCACCACGCCCGGCACGGACGGCACCAGCGGCGTCGACGGCACGACCGGCACCACCGGCACCGTGCTCGTGACCGCCGCGGCGGCCGACCGCAGCGTCCTCGCCTCGGGGACCAGCGCCTCCTCGGCCCTCGCCGCCGACTCGTCGCTGGCCTTCACCGGTGGTGACGCGTCGGGCCCGCTCGTGGGTGGGCTGCTGGCGCTGCTCGCCGGGCTCGGCCTGCTCGTGGCGGCCCGCCTCCGGACGGCCCGCGCCTGACGGTCACCTCCGTCGCTCGCTTCTGAGCGACTCCACACCGACGGTGCACCGCAGACCTGGTTCAGGGGCCTGCGGTGCATCGCCGCGTCCGGAATCGTCGGATGCCCTCGTGCGTTGCACGACACATGACGTCCGCACCCACCATCGGCATCCTCGGCGCGGGCAAGGTCGGCACCGTCCTCGCCCGCCTCGTCCACGCCGCCGGCCACCCCGTCCTCCTCTCCGGCTCGGGGGACCCTGCCCGCATCCGCCTCATCGTCGACGTGATCGCCCCCGGGGCCCGCGCGGTCTGGTCGGCCGACGCGGCACGGGAGGCCGACATCGTCGTCCTGGCCCTGCCGCTCGGCAAGCTCGACTCGGTGCCGGTGGACGCACTCGCGGGCAAGGTCGTCGTCGACGCCATGAACTACTGGTGGGAGACGGACGGCCTGCGCGACGACCTCTCGGACGTCCGGACCTCGACGAGCGAGCTCGTCCAGCAGCACCTGCCCGCGTCACGCGTCGTGAAGGGCTTCAACCACATGGGGTACCACGACCTCGACGAGGGAGCACTGCCCGCCGGTCATCCCGAGCGGAGCGCGATCGCCCTGGCATCGGACGACCGAGAGGCACTCGACGTCGTCGCGGACCTCGTGGACGCCATCGGCTTCGACCCCGTCGCCCTGCCCACCCTGGCCGACGGCATCGCCCTCGAGCCGGGGTCGCTGGCCTTCGGAGCGGACGTCGGCGCGTCCGAACTCCGCGAGACGGTCCGCGACTTCTGGAGCTCGCAACGCGGGCTCGCGGTGGCCCGCGCGCGACGTTCCCCGGGTCCGGTCGCCGGTGCCGACGCGGCGGTGGAGGTCACGGCCGGGTAACGAAGTAGATGCGTTCCAATCCTTTTCGGGCCCGGTGGCGAACCCAGTACATCCCCACCGGGACCAACTGACAAGGAGCTTCACCATGAACGCTTTCACTCGCAAGAACATCACCAAGACCACCCTCGGCCTCGTCGCCTCGGGCGCCCTGCTCTTCTCCCTCGCCGCGTGCTCGATGGACTCCGGCACCTCGACCGACACGTCCTCCTCGTCGAGCTCATCGTCCTCCGAGCCCAGCGCCGCCTCGACGCCCGCCGCGTCGATCGCCGACCTCAGCAACGGCGTCGACACCCAGGTCGCCGTCGACCAGTCCTTCGTCGACGCGATCACCTCGCTCGGCCTGACCCCGGGCGTCGTCGGCACCGCGACCTTCACCGACGGCACCTTCGCCTTCCCCATCACGGGCGGCAATGTCGACTACTACGGCCCCGACAGCGACGTGCGACCCTACGTCCAGGGCGAGATCGACCACGACGGCTCCGGCCTGTCGCTGACCTCGGCCGACGGCACCGTCGTCGAACTGACCGACTTCCGCATCGACCCGGGTGAGAGCAAGCTCTACGGCACCGTCACCGCCAACGGTACCGTCGCCGCCGAGGACGCCTACCTCTTCAACCTCTGGGGTGGCACGCTCAAGCCGATCCAGATGGAAGGCTCGAACGCCGTCCTCGAGGGCACCACGGTGCACATCAGCCCCGACGCCGCGTCGCTGCTGAACCAGACCTTCAAGACCGACGCCGTCCAGGACGAGATGCTCGTCGGCGTCGCGAAGATCACCGCCGCCACCGAGTAACACCTCCGCTCGACCGATCGGGCACGTAGCCGATCACCGAGAAGAACCCCGTTCGCGAAGAAGAACCCCGATCAATCGTGGTTCGTCTTCGTGAACGGGGTTCTCGGCGTCCGGGTCAGGAGGCGCCGACCGCTACTCGGCCTTCTCGGTCTGCCACTTCTCGGGCGCCCGGTCGCCGTTCGGGCGCACCGGCCGGACGTCGCCCACGATGGGGATGGCCCGCTTGCGGAGCGCCCAGAGGTAGCGCACGAAGAAGTGCGTGAGGGTCGAGAGTCGGTTGCCGTTCCCGAGCAGGCTCGTGATGTGGACGAACACCCACAACAGCCAGGCGACGGGGCCGGTCAGCGTGAAGCCGTTGGGCAACTGCACCACGGCGGCGTTCGTGCCCACCGTGGCCATGGTGCCCTTGTCGTGGTACTTGAACGGCGCGAGCTTCTTGCCGGCGAGCAGGCGGACGATCTGTTCGCCGATGTGCTCGCCGCCCTGGATCGCCGGCTGGGCGAGCTGAGCGAGGGCGTCGTCGGTGGCGGCGATGTCACCCGCGGCGAAGATGCAGTCGAAGCCCTTGACCGTGAGGTCGTCGTTCACCTGGATGCGTCCGCCGTGGGTCTGGGGCACGCCCCACGAGGCGACCTCGGCGTGGGCCGCGACGCCGGTGGCCCAGATGACGAGCTCGGCCGGGATGAACTCGCCGTCCGCGGCGACGACGCCGTCGGGACGGACCTCCTCGACACCCGTGTCGAGCCGCAGGTCGACGCCGCGCTTGCGCAGCACCTTGGCGGCGTACTTGCGCAGACGGGGGGAGAAGGGCTTGAGCAACTCGCCGCTGCGGTGCACGAGGGTGATCGTGATGCTCGACGCGTCGATCTCGGGGTAGGCGTCCTTCAACGCCTGGTCGCGCAGTTCGGCCAGCGCGCCGGCCATCTCGACGCCCGTGGCACCGCCACCGACGATGACGACGCGCACCTCGCCGCTGCCCACCGAGGCCGCGGCGTTCTCGAGCTGCGTGAAGAGCTCGTCGCGGATGCGCAGCGCCTGCGAGCGGGAGTACATCGAGTAGGCGTACTCGTAGGCGCCCTTGGTGCCGAAGTAGCTGGTGTTGACGCCGTTGGCGAGGACCAGGGCGTCGTAGGCGATCTCTTCGCCGTCGCGCAGGGTGATGATGCGCTCGTCGGCGCGGATCGTCGTGAGCAACCCGTGGCGGAACTCGGCGTTCGACTGCTTGGACCGCAGGCTGCGCAGGAAGTAGGTGACGTCGCCCGCGTTGAGGCCGCCGGTGGCGACCTGGTACATGAGCGGCTGGAACATGTTGTAGACGTGGCGGTCGATCAGGGTGATGCGGACGTCGGCGTCTCGGAGGGACCTCATCGCCGCGATGCCGGCGAAGCCGCCGCCGACGATGACGACGTGGGGGCGGGGGTCTGCGGTCATGGGGTTGCTCCTGCGGTGTCGATCGTGTCGTCGGATCGTCGTCGACCCCGGTTGGCCGGACCCTGGCGCCGAGTCCGCCGCGAGTTTACTCGCCTCACGAGTCGGATCGTGCACCGGATGCATCGACGGACGACCCGTGACCGGGGGACTTCCGGGGCCCGTCCACCGATGGTACGATCATCTAACTACTTGGTGGTCGAGTTGCTCGTTCAATAAGCGACAAGTGTCGCGCAGTCGTCGGACGGGACCCGAACCCCGGGCCGAGGTGGACGCCGTACCCGATCCGATTCCTCCCGGAGACCCGATGACCCCCGCCCCCGACGCGCAGACGACCGTCGCGCCCCGTTCCGACACCCGTGCCGACACCCGCCCTGAGCCGCGGACCGACGACGTCACCGCCGTGCTCGTCGCGCTGCAACGCCTGCAGTCCCGGATCGCCTCCGTCAACGACCGGTTGGCCAAGGGCATGGGCGTCGGCGCCACGGACTACCTCGCCCTGGTGCACCTCTCGGTGCACGGCGACACCCCGCCCAAGAAGGTCGGCGAAGCCCTGGGGCTCTCGTCGGGTGCCATGACGGCCCTCGCCGACCGGCTCGAGGCCGCCGGGCTCGTCGTCCGACTCCAGCACCCGACCGATCGACGCAGCTTCGTCCTGGCGCTCACCGCCGAGGGGTCGAGCGGCGTGGACGAGGCCGGCATCCTCTACGGGCGAGTCGTGCAGGAGGCGCTGTCCGCGTCCCGCCGGCCCGTCGCCGAGGCGGTCTTCCGCGACCTGGGCGACGCCCTCGGGGTCGCGGCGCCGTGAGGACGACCGACGCCGCGCCTCCTGGTCGGGAGGTCGGGCGGCAGCGGGGGGACGACGCCCGGGCCCCCGAGGCCCGGCGACCCGCTAGGGTCGGCTCGTGAGACTCTCGGTGACGTGGACGGCAGGCGGTGCGCAGCACGGCATGCAGGTGCACGACGATCGTCTCGTCTACGTCCTCCGTGACACCGCCGGCCGCCCCACCACGCACGAGATCCCCGCCGGTTCCCTCGAGACCGTCGACTACTCGACGGTCGCGGATCGGCCGGTCATCACACTTAACGAACGCGACGGCACGCAGACGTCGTTCCCGTGCCCCCGCAAGATCGCCCGGGTGCTCTACCCCGCGATCAAGTGGCTCACCGTCTGACGGCGACCGCTACGAGGTGCGCTCGAGGTCGGTGACCTGCGAGCGCCGACGGACCGCGACCTCGCGCCTCCGCGCCTTGACCGCCCCGCGGAAGCCGACCTCGGCGACGATCGCGCCGGCGATCATCAGCGAGAAGCCGGCGAGCCCGGTGGGCAGGCCGAACATCGTGGGGGCGTCCCAGTCGAAGGTGAACGCCAGGACGGCCAGGCCGATCGCCACGAGGGCGAAACCGGCGACCGACAGGCAGACGCGGCGGGCTCTCGGTGCACTCATCGGTTCAGCGTAGGCAACACCTGACGTCCGGTGGCGGCGTTCTCAGGGGACGCGGATGGTTCTGCCGCGTAGCCCCCAGCCGGCCCGGTGGCCGGCCGGGTCCACAGGATGCGTGATTGCACTCCCGGCATGAAAGTGCAATCATCGTCTTCGGCCGCGAGGCCCCCGGCGACGTCGCCGATCACGAGAGCGACGAGACCAGGAGGCGCGCGATGGCCACGACCGCCGGCAAGACGGCCCAGCGTCGGCTGCGCACCCGCGTCGCGTTGACCGCTGCCGCCCGGCGCCTGACGGCCGAGCACGGACTCGCCGGCTTCACCATCGAGGAGCTCTGCGCCTCGGTCGGCATCTCGCGTCGGACGTTCTTCAACCACTTCGCGTCGAAGGACGACGTCGTCGTCGGCGTCGCGCTCGACGACGACGACGAGGCGCTCGACGGGTACTCGTCCTCGCGACGCGACCCGCGCCTCCCGCCCTTGTCGACCGTCTTCGACGACCTGGGCGCGCTCGTCGTCGAGCGTGTCGAGAACGTCGGCCTCACCCGCGGGCAGGCCGTGCACTTCAAGGCCGCGCTCGACCGCGAGCCCCGCCTGTTCGGCGCCATGATGCGGCAGGGCGACGAGCAGCGGCGACGCGTCGTCTCGGCCGTGGCCGCACACGAGGGGCTCGACGTGGGCGATCCCCGCATCGACGTCGCGGTGACCCTGCTCACCGGACTCGTCCAGCGGGCCTTCGAACGGTTCTTCTCCGCCGAGGGGCGGGACGACGAGCGCTTCGACGCCGTCCTCGCCGACCAGCTCGTGATCGCCCGCGAGCTCTTCGCCGCCGCCGCGCCTCGTGGCCCCGCCTCCCCGCCCGCCCCGACCCACCCTGCCGACCACGACCGAAAGGCGCTGTGACCCAGCCATGACGACCACCACCGCAGCGAAGGCCGACGCGCCCTTCCTCTTGACGAAGAGACGCATCTGGATCATCTTCGGCGCCCTCATCTCGGGCATGCTGCTGTCGAGCCTCGACCAGACGATCGTGTCGACGGCCATGCCGACCATCGTCGGCGAGCTCGGCGGCGTCGAGCACCAGGCCTGGATCACCACGGCGTACCTGCTCGCCACGACGATCGTCATGCCGATCTACGGCAAGTTCGGCGACGTCCTCGGCCGTCGCAACCTGTTCCTCGTGGCGATCGCGATCTTCACCCTCGCGAGCATCGGCTGCGCCTTCGCCACCGACTTCTGGATGTTCGTGGTGTTCCGCGCGATCCAGGGCCTCGGCGGCGGCGGTCTGATGATCCTCTCGCAGGCGATCATCGCCGACATCGTGCCCGCCTCCGAGCGCGGCAAGTACCTCGGCCCGCTCGGCGCGGTCTTCGGCCTGTCGGCCATCGGCGGACCCCTGCTCGGCGGCTTCTTCGTCGACCACCTCACCTGGCAGTGGGCGTTCTACATCAACATCCCCGTCGGCATCGCGGCGTTCGCCATCACCTGGGCCGCCCTGACGCTGCCGAGCAAGAAGGCCACCAAGCGCATCGACGTGCTCGGCGTGGTGCTGCTGTCGGCGGCGACCACCTGCCTGATCTTCTTCACCGAGTTCGGCGGTCAGGACGACCACGGCTGGGGTGCGCCCGAGACCTGGTTCTGGGGCGCCGGAGTCGTGGTGGCGGCGTCGCTGTTCGTGCTCGTCGAGTCGCGTGCCGACGACCCGATCATCCCGCTGTCGTTCTTCCGCAACAAGGTGTTCGTGCTGGCGACCGCCGTCGGCTTCGTACTCGGCATCGGCATGTTCTCGGCCATCGCGTTCGTGCCGACCTTCCTGCAGATGTCGTCGGGCGCGTCCGCGGCCGTCTCGGGCCTGCTGCTGCTGCCGATGATGGTCGGCCTGATCGGCACGTCGATCCTGTCGGGCAACCTGATCACCCGGACCGGCAAGTACAAGGTCTTCCCGGTGGTCGGCACGATCCTGACCGGCATCGCCATGGCGCTGTTCACGACCCTGACCGCCGACACCCCGCTCTGGCTGATCTGCGTGTTCCTCTTCCTCTTCGGTGCGGGCCTCGGCCTGATCATGCAGGTCGTCGTGCTCGTGGTGCAGAACTCGGTCGACGCCCAGAACGTGGGCACGGCGACCAGCACGAACAACTACTTCCGCGAGGTGGGCGCCGCGCTCGGCGTCGCGATCTTCGGTGCGTTGTTCACGAGCCGGCTCACCTCGAACCTGACGGACGTCTTCACGGGCGCCGGGGCGTCGGCCGGTGACGCCTCGCAGGCCACGGCGACCCTCGACCCCGCGACGCTGAACCAGCTGCCCGAGCAGATCCGTCGGCTCGTCGTCGAGGCCTACGCCGACTCGCTGGCGCCGGTCTTCGCCTACCTGATCCCGTTCATCGCCGTGGCGTTCGTGCTGTCGCTCTTCCTGCCGCAGATCAGACTCTCCGACGTGGCCGGCATGGTGTCCCGCGGCGAGGCGCTGTCGGGCGACGAGGCCGAGCAGCTCGAGGCCGCCGAGCGTGCCGCGCACGGTCGTGGCGCCGGGCGGGCCGGGAGGCGCGGTGCCGGGACGGCGTCCGAGGTGGCGACCGCCGGTGCGGTGGCGACCGGGGCTCCGGTCGCGCCGCTCGACGGGGTCGACGAGCGGGACGACGCCGACGAGCGTGTCGCCGACCGGGACGACGCCGACCGCCCGTAGCCGGTCGGATGGCGGGGGCGCCGGGTCAGACGGCGGCGGGGCCCTGGGCGACCCCGACCCCCTCGGTCGACCCCGCCCGTTCGGTTCCCGCCGAGATCCCGGGTGCCACGCGCCTCCGGACCTGCTCGGTCACCGGGGCCGCGTCCGACGCCCGTCTCGCCCAGTTCGAGGGCAGCGTGGTCAACGCCGCCACGGGCGAGGTCCTCTTCGACCGCAACGGTTCGACCCCGGCTCGCACGGGCAGCGTGTTGAAGACCCTGACGAGCGCGGTCGCCCTGTCGGTCCTCGGGCCCGACGCGCGTCTCACGACCCGGGTGACCGGCGACGCCGGGACGGGTGCCGTGTCCCTGGTCGGCGGCGGTGACGCCACGCTCAGCGCCACCGGCTCGAGCGTGTACGCCGGGGCCCCCACGGTGGCCGACCTCGCGACCCAGGTGAAGGCGTCGCTCGGCGAGCAGCCCCTCACGCAGATCACGCTCGACGCCACCTTCTGGAACCCCTCCGACAAGTGGGACCCGTCCTGGAAGCGCACCGAGCAGACCATCGGGTACCACTCCGAGGTCACCGCGCTCATGGTCGACGGCGACCGGGCGAACCCTGCGGCCCAGA
This sequence comes from Frigoribacterium sp. 9N, assembly GCF_902506305.1. NCBI lineage: Bacteria > Bacillati > Actinomycetota > Actinomycetes > Micrococcales > Microbacteriaceae > Frigoribacterium > Frigoribacterium sp. 9N. Next base: position 537,316 of record NZ_LR733391.1, on the reverse strand, counting down.
CGAGTCCGCGCAGCACCGACCCCGTCGCCCGTGCCGGCGACGCCTTCCGCTCCGCGCTCGTCGCCGCGGGCGTCGTCGGCGCCGACTCCGCCACCATGACCCAGGGCGCCGCCACGAGCGGCACCGTGATCGCCCAGGTGTCGTCCCAGCCGGTCGGCCGCCTGATCTCGCAGCTGCTGCCGACCTCTGACAACACCCTCGCCGAGATGCTCGCTCGCGTCTCGTCGAAGGCGTCCGGTGCCGACGGGTCGGCCGCGTCGCTCACCGCCCTCTACAAGTCCGTGCTCTCGTCGACCTACGGTCTCGACACGTCCTCGCTCACGATCATCGACGGGTCCGGCCTGAGCGAGAACGACGCCGTGCCCTCGACCTTCGTCGCGCGCCTGATGATCCAGGTCCTGAACCGCGAGCACGGCCTCGGCGTCGTCTACGACGCGCTGCCGGTGTCGGGCAAGACGGGCACGCTCGCCTCCCGGTTCACGGGCGCGAACGCCGTGGCCCGTGGTGCCGTGCACGCCAAGACCGGCTGGATCGACACGGCCTACACCCTGGCCGGTACGGTGGACGCGGCGGACGGCACGAAACTCACCTTCGCCTTCTACGCGATCGGCTCCGTGCAGGACGACGCGCGGGCCGCCCTCGACACCCTGACGACGGCCGTCTACAACTGCGGCGACAACCTGGCCAACGGCTGAGGCGTGCCGCTGTCGGTGCGGCGCGCGAGAATGGTGGCATGACCAGAGCACTCTTCGTCATCGACGTCCAGAACGACTTCACCGAAGGAGGCGCGCTCGGGGTCACCGGCGGCGCCCACGTCGCGCAGGCGGTCACCGACCACCTCCGCGCCCATCGCGACCGGTACGACCTCGTCGTCGCCAGCCGCGACTGGCACGCGGCCGACGGCGACAACGGCGGCCACTTCAGCCTCGAGCCCGACTTCGTCGACTCGTGGCCGGTCCACTGCGTGCAGGGGTCGACCGGTGCCGACTACCACCCCGACCTCGACACCGCCCTCGTCGACGTCCACGTGCTCAAGGGCGACGGTCGGCCGGCCTATTCGTTGTTCGACGGGCTCGTCGACGACGGGCGGCCGTTCGGTGACGTCCTGGCCGCGACGGGCGTCGACGAGGTCGACGTGGTCGGTCTGGCGACCGACCACTGCGTCCGGGCCTCGGCCCTCGACGCCGTCACCGCCGGGCTCGGGGTCACGGTGCTGACCGACCTCGTGGCGGGTGTGGCCCCGTCTCCGAGCGAGGCCGCCCTGGCCGAGCTGCGCGCGGCCGGCGTGCGCACGGTCCCGTCGTCCGACGTCGTCGACGGCTCGACCGGGGTCCCGGCGTGAGCCGCCCGGTCGTGACGGCCGCCGAGCGTCGTCGCGTGGTCGAGGCCGTGCCCATCGGCCTCTTCGTGGGGGGCTCGTGGGGCCCGTCGTCCTCCGGCGAGACGATCGACGTCGTCGACCCGGCCACGGGCGAGGTCCTGGTCGCGGTGGCCGACGCCACTCCCGCCGACGGCCTGCGGGCCCTCGACGCCGCGGTCGCCGCGCAAGAGGACTGGGCGGCCACGTCCCCCCGCCACCGCAGCGAGGTGTTGCGTCGCGCCTTCGACCTGCTGATGCAGCGGCGCGACGACTTCGCCCTCCTGATGACGCTCGAGATGGGCAAGCCGCTGGACGAGTCGCTCGGCGAGGTCACCTACGGCGGCGAGTTCCTCCGCTGGTTCTCCGAAGAGGCCGTGCGCGTCTCGGGTCGCTACGGCACCAACCCCGAGGGCACCGGCCGGACGACGGTGCTGCACCGCCCGGTGGGCCCCTGCCTGCTGATCACCCCGTGGAACTTCCCCCTCGCCATGGCGACCCGCAAGATCGCGCCCGCCCTCGCCGCCGGCTGCACGGTGGTCGTCAAGCCGGCCGAGCTGACCCCGCTCACCACGCTCGCCTTCGCCGCCCTGCTCGCCGAGGCGGGTGTTCCCGACGGGGTGGTGAACGTCGTGACGACCCTGTCGGCGAACGACGTGTGCGAGCCCCTGATCCGTGACCCGCGCCTCCGGAAGCTCAGCTTCACGGGGTCGACGCCGGTCGGTTCGACGCTGCTGACGCAGGCCTCCCAGCAGGTGTTGCGCACCTCGATGGAACTCGGGGGCAACGCCCCCTTCGTCGTCTTCGACGACGCCGACCTCGACGCCGCGGTCGAGGGCGCGATGCAGGCGAAGTTCCGCAACGTGGGCCAGGCCTGCACGGCCGCCAACCGGTTCATCGTGCACGAGTCGGTCGCCGACGAGTTCACCGCCCGGGTGGTCGAGCGCGTACGAGGACTCCGGGTGGGCGCGGGGACCGACGACGGGGTCTCCGTGGGCCCGTTGATCGACGACCGGGCCGTCGACAAGGCCGACCGCCTGGTCCGCGACGCCGTCGCCCACGGCGCGGTGGTCGAGACCGGCGGCCACCCCGTCGACGGTCCGGGCACGTTCTTCGAGCCGACCGTCGTGTCGGGCGTCGCCCCCGGCAGCGAGATCCTGACGACCGAGATCTTCGGCCCCGTCCTGGCCGTCTCGACGTTCCGGGACGAGGCCGAGGGGGTCCGCCTCGCGAACGACACCGAGTTCGGGCTCGTCGCCTACGCCTTCACGCGGGACCTCGCCAGAGGGCAGCGGCTGGCCGAACGGCTGCAGACCGGCATGCTCGGGCTGAACGTCGGCGTGGTGTCGAACGCCTCGGCCCCGTTCGGCGGCGTCAAGTCGTCGGGCCTCGGCCGTGAGGGCGGTGCCGAGGGCATCCACGAGTACCTCGAGACGGTCTACGTGCTCACCCCCGACCCGTTCGCCGCCGCATGAGCGCCGTCGAGCCGCTGCGCGTCGGCATCGTGGGCTACGGGCTCGCAGGACGGGTGTTCCACGGCGCGCTCCTGGCGGCGGACCCGGCCTGGCAGGTCGATGCCGTCGTCACGCGCGACCCCGACCGTGCGGGGCAGGCCGTCGCGGCGCATCCCGGTGCAGAGGTCGTCGCCGACGTCGACGAGCTCTGGCGTCGTGAACTCGACCTGGTCGTCGTGGCCACCCCGAACGACACCCACGTCGAGACCGCGGTGCGTGCCCTGCGAGCCGGGGCCGCCGTGGTGGTCGACAAGCCGCTCGCGACCTCGGCCGACGACGCCCGCGGGCTCGTCGGGCTCGCCGCGTCGCTGGGGCGGCCGCTGACGGTCTACCAGAACCGGCGGTGGGACGGCGACTTCCTGACGGCGACGCGTCTCGCGGGGTCGGGTGAGCTGGGCGACGTGCACACGGTCGAGTCGCGTTTCGAGCCGTGGAAGCTCGAGAACCGCGTCGGCTGGAAACGTCGGGCCACACCCGCCGATGGTGGCGGCATCCTGTTCGACCTGGGCCCGCACCTCGTCGACCAGGTCATGCGCCTCCTGGGGCCGGTCCGGTCCGTCCATGCCGAGATCGCGACCCGCCGCCCCACCGGCTCGGCCGACGACGACGTGCATCTCTCGCTCGAGCACGACGGGGGTCGACGGTCGCGGCTCACGATGAGCCACGTCGCAGCCCTCCCCGGGCCGAGGTTCCGGGTGCTGGGGTCGGCCGGCGCGTACGAGGTGCACGGCCTCGACCCGCAAGAGGCCCAGCTGTCGTCCGGACTGCCGCCGGTCGATCCCACCTACGGGGTCGACGCGGGCGATCGTCGTGGTGTCGTCGTCACGGGCGGCACGCGTCGCGACGAGTCGACCGATCCGGGGCGCTATCCCGAGTTCTACTCCCGACTGGCCCGGGCGCTCCGAGGCGACGGCGACCTCCCGGTCGACCCCTGGGACGCGGTCCGGGCACTCGAGGTCATCGAGGCCGCCCGCCGTTCCGCGGGGGAGGGACGCGTGGTCCGCCTCTGAGCCGGTGGCTCGCGGCGAACGGCGAGCAGCCCGTCGGCGGCGAGCGGGGCGGCAGTCGACTCGACCCGGTCAGAGCCGCGTGGACCAGTCGACCGTCGCGAGCGTCGCCTCGACGTCGACCTCGGCGAGGGTCGACGGCGACCACCGGGGCCGGCGGTCCTTGTCGATCACGCGTGCCCGGATGCCCTCGACGAGATCCGGTGATGCGGCGAGCGAGGTGACGATGCCGAGTTCCTGCCCCAGCACGGCCTCGAGGTCGGGTAGACGGGCCGCCCGCCTCTGGGCTTCGAGGGTCAGGACCACCGACGTGGGCGACGCCGCCACGAGGTCGTCGACCACGGCTCCGGCGTCGGCGAGACCCTCCTCGGCGAGCTCGTGCAGGCGGGACACGATCGTCCCGGCGTCGTCGCCGCGATAGGCGCGATCGATCCACCCGGCGGCATCCGCGAGCTCGGACGGCCCCGCCGTCGTGCCCAGCGCCAGCACGGCGTCGGGGCCGCCCTCGGCCAGTGCCGGCAGGACTCGAGTCAGCTCGGAGGACGGGACGAACAGGTCGGCGAAGCCCGTGTGCAGGGCATCGGCAGCCGTCATCGCGCGGCCCGTCAGGGCGAGGTGGGTGCCGAGCTCGCCCGGGGCTCGCGACAGCAAGAAACTCCCGCCCGCGTCGGGTGTCAGCCCGATGCGGGTCTCCGGCATGCCCACCGAGCTGCGTTCGGTGACGATGCGGAGCGTGACGTGACCGCCGAGCCCGATGCCGGCACCCATCGCGATGCCGTCGAGCAGCGACACGATCGGCTTCGACCAGCGCGACAGACGCAGCGTGCCACGGTACTCGCGCCGCCACATGTCCACGCCGCGCCGAGGGTCCGTCGTGGCGGCGGCGTGGATCCACGCGATGTCGCCCCCGGCACAGAACCCCCGTGGCCCGGCGCCCCGCAACAGCACCGCCGAGACCCGCGAATCGTCCTCCCAGGCGTCGAGCGCCTGCTCGACGAGCCCGAGCATCTCGAGCGTCACCGCGTTGATCTTCTCCGGGCGGTTGAGGGTGACGACACCGACCCCGCGCTCGACGTGGGTCAGGACCGCGGGGGCGACATCGCTCATCGGGCCATCGTCGCACGGTGTCGTGGCCGCGCCCCGTCGCGCGCGGAGCCCGGCCTCAGACGAGGAGTTGGTGCTTCGCCAGGTCCTTGTACAGCGGCGTCGTCCCCACCAGTTCGGAGTGGGTGCCCACACCGACCACCCGCCCGGCCTCGACGACGACGATCTGGTCGGAGTCGACCACGGTCGACAGCCGGTGGGCGATGACGATGAGCGTACGGTTCTCGGCCACCGCGTCGATCGCTTCGCGGAGGCGCTGCTCGTTGAGGCCGTCGAGGCTCGAGGTCGACTCGTCGAGCAGGAGGATCGGCGGCGCGTTGAGCAGCGTGCGGGCGATGGCCAGGCGCTGGCGCTCGCCTCCGGAGAGCATCACCCCGTCCTCGCCGACCTGGGCGTCGAGGCCCTGGTCGCCGCGTTCGAGGACGGCGGTGAGGTTCACGGCCTCGAGGACCCGACGGCAGTCGTCGTCCGTCGCCTCGGGCGAACCCAGGGTGAGGTTGTCGCGGATGGTGCCGGCGAGGACCGGGGCGTCCTGTTCGACGTAGCCGATGCGGGACCGCAGGTCGCGCCGGTCGAGGGTGCGCACGTCGGCGCCCCCCACGCGCACGGCACCCGAGGTCGGGTCGTAGAAACGCTCGATGAGCGACAGGATCGTGCTCTTCCCTGCTCCCGAGGGGCCGACGAGTGCCGTGCGCTTGCCGACGGGCACCGAGAAGCTCACGCCTCGCAACACCGTGAGGTCGTCGTCGGCGGGGCCTTCGCCCGGGTCGTGGACCGGGTCGCCGGAGACCTGCGGGCCCCCCGTGGCCGGCCCGGCGGGGACCGGCGAGTCGGGGTAGCGGAAGTGCACGTCGTCGAACCGGACGGCGATGCCGTCGTCCGCCTCCAGACCACCGGCGCCCGCCTCACGGGTCGCGACCTCGGCCCTGAGGCGCTCGTCGCCGTCGGTCTCGCTCGGCAGGTCGAGGATCTCCTGGATCCGTCCGAGCGCCCCCAGGGCCTGGTTGACGCTGAGCACGGCGCCGAGAGCCTGGCCGAGCGGCATGATCATGAGGAAGAGGAAGAGCACGAACGAGATGAGCGAGGCGATCTCGATCGCACCGCTGGCCACCCGGTAACCTCCGACGCCGAGCACGACGAGGAAGGAGGCCTGGAGGGCGACGGACGAGATCGGCACGACCAGGGCCGAGATGCGCGCGACCTGCAGCCCCCGTCGGTAGGCGCCCTCGGCGTCTCGCTCGACGGCGACGATCTCGCGTTCGGTGGCGCCCGAGGCGCGGATCGTGCGGACCGAGCTGATGGCGCGTTCGACGGCGGCCGTGAGGTCACCCACCTTCTCCTGCGCCTGGCGGCTCGCCACGCGGATGCGTCCGGACAACAGCACGACGACGACGACCGAGACGGCGACGACGAGCACGGTCAGTCCGAGCAGGACGGGGTCGATCAGGAACATGCCGACCAGGGCGCCGACGAAGGTGAGGCTGCCACCGATCGCCTCGACGAGCCCCTGGGTGAGCACGGCCCGCAGCAGGGTGGTGTCCGAGCCGACCCGCGACACGAGGTCGCCCGTCCGGCGCGTGTCGAACTGGCTGACGGGCAACCGGAGCATGCGTCCGACGAGGCGACGGCGGCTCGACAGGACGACGCCCTCGCCGGTGCGCTGCAGCAGGTAGTGCTGGAACCCGCTGATCAGCCCGGCCACGACGACCAGCGCGACCAGGGCCCAGACGAGGGGACCGAGCGTCACGCCCTCCTGCACGGCCGAGATGACCTGCTGGACGAGCAACGGCTGACCGAGCGACGCCGCGGCACCCAGGACGCTGAGCACGATGATGACGGCCATGACCTTCTTGTGCTCGAACAGGTAGGGCAACAGCTGGCGGAACGTGGCACGCGGACCCTCGGGCTGCGGACGGCGACCCCACCGCGACCGGGGCGCGGCCGGTGGGTCGACCCGCGCCTCCTTCCCGTCGGACGTCGTCGTGCGCGCGCGCGTGTCGGAGCTCATGATGCCTCTCGTGCCAGGTGACCGGCGTCGCGGGTGCGGCGGTCGGTGTCGCGGGCGGTGCCTCCGCCGACTACGACCGTACTTCGTCCCGGTGACATCCACCTGCGTCACGAGACCGGCCCGCGCCTCCGGTCAGGAGGCGCGGGCCGGGCGGCAGGGCACGTCGCGTCCGGTCAGCCGGCCGTGTCGTAGTCGACGTCGCGGGTCTCACGGCTGAGCACGAGCGCGATCAGGGTCAACACCGCCATCGAGGACAGGTAGAGACCCACGAGCCAGGTGCTGCCGCCCGCGGCCGTCCAGAGCGCCACGGCGATGAACGGGGCCACGGCGGCACCGAGGATGCTCGCGACGTTGTAGCTGATCGCCGAGCCGGTGTAGCGCACGCTCGTGGGGAACAGCTCGGGCAGCACGGCCCCCATCGGTCCGAAGGTCAGCCCCATGAGGACGAAGCCGATGATGAGCAACGCCTGAGCGCCGAGGGCCCCCGCGGCGAACAGCGGGGCGAACGTGAAGCCGAAGACGAGGATGCCCGCCGTCACGCAGATGAGCATCGCGCGGCGACCGTACTTCTCGGCCAGGGGCCCCGACACGAGGGTGAAGACGCCGAAGAACACCACGCCGAGGATCAGCATCCAGAGGAACTGCGTCCGGGGGATGCCCAGGCCGGCCGGGTCGCCCGCGGCGTCGGCCGTCCCGAAGGTCAGCGTGAACGTCGTCATCAGGTAGAAGAGCGTGTAGGTCGCCAGCATGATGAACGTGCCGAGCAGCAGGGGGCGCCAGCTCGACCGGAACACGCGGGCGAGCGGGAGGGTCGCGACGTTGCCCGAGTCGACGACCTTCTGGAACGCCGGCGTCTCGATCAGCTTGAACCGGACGTAGAGGCCGATGATCACCAGCACCGCGCTCGCCAGGAACGGCAGGCGCCATCCCCAGGCCATGAACTGCTCCTCGGTGAGGGTCGTGTTCAGCAGCACGAAGAGCAGGTTGGCGATGATGAAGCCGATGGGCGCACCCAGCTGGGGGAACGTGCCGTAGATCGCGCGGCGGTTCGCCGGCGCGTTCTCCGTCGCGAGCAACGCGGCACCGCTCCACTCGCCGCCGAGGCCCAGGCCCTGGCAGAAGCGCAGCACGACGAGGCAGGCCGGGCCGGCGACGGCCCAACCGGGCGTGGTGCCCGCCGGGATGCACCCGATCAGCACCGTGGCGATGCCCATCGTCAGCAGCGACGCCACGAGGGTGCCCTTGCGGCCGATGCGGTCGCCGAAGTGGCCGAAGACGATCGATCCGACGGGCCGGGCGATGAACGCGACGCCGAAGACCGCGAACGAGGCGAGGCGGGCCACGGCGGGGTCGTCGTTGGCGAAGAAGATGGTCGGGAAGACGAGCACCGCGGCGGTCGCGTAGACGTAGAAGTCGTAGAACTCGATCGAGGTGCCGATGAGGCTCGCGACGATGACGCGCGAACGCTTGTTGGTGGCGGGGACGGACGACGTCGACGGGTCGACGGTGGGGGCAGACACGGGGGCACTCCGAGGCAGGGGTCGAGGTCCCGGCGGACGTCGACGACCGGGCGCATGGTGCGGCGCAACGGGTCGGACGGAGGCGCGGTGCAGGGATCTGCGGATCGCTCGGCCGGGTGAGACGGTGGCCGCTCGTGACAGCCGTCGTCCATCGTACTCCGGCGTGTACCCCGGTGGGGACGCACGTCGGGGCCGCGGGAGCGGGGGCCGCCGCGGGAGCGGGGGCCGCCGCGGACTCAGTCGTCGGAGCCGAGGTGGCCGGGCAGCTCGTGGCCCATGCGGTCGCGCTTCGTGTCGAGGTAGCCCTCGTTGAAGGCACCGACGCCGACGACGAGGGGCACCAGTTCGGTGACCTCGATGCCGTGCTCGCCGAGCTGACGCCGCTTCTCGGGGTTGTTGCTCAGCAGCCTGACGCGGCCGAGCCCCAGGTCGCGCAGCACGTCGGCCGCCGCCCCGTAGTCTCGGGCGTCCGCCGGCAGCCCCAGGGCGAGGTTGGCGTCCAGGGTGTCGAGTCCGTCCTCTTGCAGGCGGTAGGCCCGGAGCTTGTCGACGAGGCCGATGCCCCGACCCTCGTGTCCGCGCAGGTAGACGACGGCCCCGCCGTGGTCCCGGATGGTGTCGAGCGCGGCGTCGAGCTGCGGGCCGCACTCGCACTTGAGGGAGCCGAACGCCTCGCCCGTGAGGCACTCCGAGTGGACGCGCACGAGGGCACCGTCCGCCGGGGGGAGGCCGGCCGGGTCGCTCGCGATGATCGCCACGTGGTCGGCGCCGGTGAGGGTGTCGCGGTAGGCCCTCATGCGGAACGTGCCGTGACGGGTGGGGACCGTGGTCTCGACCTCGAACGACACCTGGGACGATGCGGCGGGCGTGGTGGTCATGCGGGGCTCCTGGGGGTGTCGCGGGCGACGACCACCAGGTCGTCGCCGAGGGGGTGCGCATCGGTGACGCGCAGTCGTCGTTGCCCGTCGATGTGGTCCACACCGAGGTCGTCGAGGGCCGTCCGGGGGCCGCCGAGCAGCGTGGGCGCGAGGTACACGACGTAGTCGTCGACGAGCCCGAGCCGGACGAACGCGCTGGCCACGGTCGGTCCGCCCTCGACGAACACGCTGCGGACCCCGCGGGCGCCGAGGTCGTCGAGCACGGCCTCGAGGTCGTGCGTCCCCGTCTCGACGATGTCGCGGGGGTGCCGACGCAGGGCGGCGTCGGCCGGCACGGTGCGCGTGCCGACGACGACGGGCAGGGGCTGGTCGGGGAGCAGTTCTCCGCCGTCGCCGCGGGCGGTCAGGCTGGGGTCGTCCGCCAACACGGTGCCCGTGCCCACCAGGATCGCGTCGTGGGCCGCTCGCTGCTCGTGAACGTGCTGCCGTGACGCCGTCCCGGTGATCCAGCGGCTGCTACCGTCGGACGCCGCCGTGCGACCGTCCAGGCTGGACGCCCACTTGAGCGTCACGAACGGTCGGCCCGTCCGGGCCGTCACCAACCAGCGGCGAGCCATCTCGGTGGCCTCGTCGGTGAGCACGCCGTCGACCACCTCGACGCCGGCGCGGCGCAGCCGCTCGGCCCCGCCTCCGGAGGACGCGCCGGGGTCGGCGACGGCGTGGACGACGCGGGAGACGCCCGCCTCGATCAAGGCGACGCTGCACGGACCGGTGCGGCCCACGTGATCGCAGGGTTCGAGCGTGACGACGGCGGTCAGACCCCGCGCCTCGCCGGGGGAGAGGTGCGAGAGGGCGTCGACCTCGGCGTGTGGCGTGCCGGCGCCCCGGTGCCATCCCTCGGCCGCGACGCTGCCGTCGGGACGCAGGAGGACGCAACCGACCTGGGGGTTGACGCCGCGGGCCGGCCCACGTCGCGCGAGCGTGACGGCCCGGCGCATGGCGCGTTCGAGGACGTCGTGGTCGATCGGATCGATGCTCACTGTGCCTCCGGGACGGAACGGTCGCGCGCCGGGGCGTGCGCGGTGGGGGACGGGCGGGCGACGCCGTCGACGGCATCCGTGAGGGAGTCAACGCCGTCGGCCACGGGGTATTCCGCCGAGCCGCCGGGACGGACCCCGGGGCGCCCCAGGTCGGGCCAACCGGCTCGCGCCGACCGAGCGTCGCCCGGTCGTAGGCGGGCCTTCCAGCAGAGGGGGTGGCCTCCGTCACGGTCCGGGTGGAGCCCCGGACCGACGCCCTGGTAGGTGAACCCCGTCCGGCGGGCGACGGCCGCGGAGGCGTCGTTGCCCACGTAGCCCTCCCAGAAGAGTTCTCGAAGCCCTCCGGCGCCGAACGCCCAGTCGGCCACCAGGCCGAGCGCCTCGGTCATCATCCCCTGACCCCGCGAGGCGGGGGCCGTCCAGAAGCCGACGTCGGACGACCGGAGCCGAACGCTGACCACGCCCTCGAGCAGACCCGAACCCGGGCGGCGCAGCCCCCAGGTGAACTCGCGTCCCGTCGCCCACCCGTCGTCCACGATGCGCCGCAGGAAGAACTCGGCGTCGGGCCGTCCGTACGGCACGGGCACCGTGGTGAAACGCTGCAGCGTCTCGTCGCGGCAGGCGTCGACGATGGCCGGCACGTCGGCCGCGCTCGGCACCCGCAACTCGAGGGTCGGCGACGCGAGCACGAACGGCAGCACGATCAGGCCTTGCGGACGAAGCCGATGCGGTCGTACACGGTGTCGATCGTGACCTGGGCGATCTCGTTCGCCCGATCGGCGTTGACGGCGAGGATGCGGTCGAGCTCGGCCGGGTCGTCGAGGAGTTCGAGGGCTCGGGCCCGGACGGGCGCGAAGGTCTCGACGACGACCTCGGCCACGTCCTTCTTGAGGTCGCCGTAGCCGCGACCCGCGTAGCGCTCCTCGAGGTCGGCCACGCTGGAACCCGAGAACGACGACAGGATGGTGAGCAGGTTGGAGACCCCCGCTTTGGCGCCGCGGTCGAAGCGGATCTCGCGCTCGGCGTCGGTGACCGCCGACTTGATCTTCTTGGCGGTGCGGCTCGGTTCGTCGAGCATCCACACGACTCCGGCGTCGGTGGCCGCCGACTTGCTCATCTTCGACTCGGGTGACTGCAGGTCGTAGATGCGCGCGGATTCCTTCTGGATCGTCGCCTCGGGCACGACGAAGGTCTCGCCGAAACGGGAGTTGAACCGGGTGGCGAGGTCGCGGGTGAGCTCGACGTGCTGACGCTGGTCGTCTCCGACGGGAACCGTCTCGGCCTGGTAGAGCAGGATGTCGGCGGCCATCAGGGTCGGGTAGGCGAACAGGCCGAGCGAGGCCGCGTCGGACCCCTGCTTGGCCGCCTTGTCCTTGAACTGCGTCATGCGGCTGGCCTCACCGAAACCGGTCAGGGTGTTGAGCACCCAGGCCAACTGCGTGTGTGCCGGCACGTGCGACTGGATGAACAGGGTCGACTCCGCCGGGTCGATGCCCGCGGCGATGTACTGGGCGGCGGTGCCGCGGATCTGCGCGCGCAACGCGGCGGGGTCTTGGGGGACGGTGATGGCGTGCAGGTCGACCACGCAGAACAGGGCGTCGTGCGTCGCCTGCAACGACTTCCACTGCTGGAGGGCGCCGATGTAGTTGCCGACGTGGAGCGAATCGGCGGACGGCTGCATGCCGGAGAAGAGACGGGGCTTGGTCATGAGGTCCTCGGTCGGGGTGGTGCGAGAAGAGAAGGGGTGGGATGCGGGTCAGAGCCGGTAGTCGACGACGACCGGGGCGTGGTCCGACCAGCGCTGGTCGTAGGCGGCCGCCCGGTCGACCACGTAGTGCTCGACGGTCTCGGCCAGCGCCGGGGTGGCCAGCTGGTAGTCGATGCGCCAACCGGCGTCGTTGTCGAAGGCCTGACCTCGCCAGGACCACCACGAATAGGGCCCCTCGACCTCGCCGGCGAAGCGTCGACCCACGTCGACCCACCCGAGGCCTTCTCCGCCGGTGCCGTCGACGGTCACGACCTGCTCGCCCGCGGGCCCCAGGAACCGGTCGAAGTACGACCGTTCGCGCGGGAGGAAGCCGGCTCGCTTGACGTTGCCCTTCCAGTTCTTGATGTCGAGTTCGCGGTGGCCCACGTTGAGGTCGCCCGTCACCACCGAGAGCTCGTTGTGGGCGGCGAGCTCGGGGAGCCGCGCCGACATGGCGTCGAGGAACTTCCACTTCTCGTCCTGCTTGGGGGTGTCGACCTCGCCCGAGTGGACGTACGTGCTCACGACGGTCACGACGGTGCCGTCGATCTCGTAGTCGGCCTCGAGCCACCGCCCGGCACTGTCGAAGTCGTCGGGGCCGAGCTCGACGCGGTGGACGTGGGCCTTGCCCCGGCTGGCGATGGCCACACCGGCCCGCCCCTTGGCGGTGGCCGGGTCGTGCACGACGTTCCACGCGGGGCCGAGCAGGCCCTCGAGGTCGTCGGTCGAGGCGCGCACCTCTTGCAGCGTGAGGACGTCCACGTCGCGAGCCGAGAGCCAGTCGCCCATGCCCTTGCGGAAGGCGGCACGGACGCCGTTGACGTTGACGGTGGCGAGACGGAGGCGCGTGGACATGGGCTCCAGACTAGCGGCGGGCACCGTCACCGGGGTCGTCGGGAGACCCCGTGCCCGGGGCGTCGGACGGGTCACCCCGGCGGACGGCCCGCAGCGACCGCGAGAGCAGCCCGCGGGCGCCGTCCACCAGACGACCGCCCCGCGACCGGGCCCGCGCCTCCTGGGCTCGCCGTTCCTCCTCGAGGCGGCGGAGGCGGGCCGCCTCCTGATGCGGGTCGGCGAGCACGCCGAGGTCGTCCATGCCGACGGCGATCCAGCCGGCGCTGAGCAGCAGCACCTGGCACAGCAGGTTGATCACGATCAACAGCCCGACGACGGCCGCGAACGAGGCGACCAGGGGGTTCGACCCCGTGGCGCGGAGCACGACGCCGCCGACCACGGTCAGCGAGACGAACCCGGCCGCTCCGAGCATCGCCCCCGCGAGCAGTCGACGGAAGGGGATGTGCAGCCCGGCCAGCACGCGGAACAGGACGGCCAGCACCGCGGTCTCGAAGACGAACACGAGCACGATGCCGACCACGCGCAGGGTCGCCTCGCCCGCGATCGACCGGGTCGAGACGCCCACCCCGGACAACAGGCCCGAGACCGCCGTGGTGCTGAGCAGCGACAGCGTCGCCGACACGACGACCGCGGCTCCGAAGGCGAGGGCCAGGCCGAGGTCGCGCACGATCAGTCGGCCGAGCGGGGTGACCGGTTGCGGTGCCCGGAACACGATGCGCACGCAGTCGCGCATGCTGCCGAGCAGCGTGACGGACGACACCAGGAGACCGAGCAGGGCGACCGCGCCGGTCCAACCGAAGACCGACGCGTCGAGCAGCAACTCGGGGTCGACGACGCCCGTGTCGTCGACGTCCTGGATGAGCCCGGGGACGGCCGAGCGGATGAACACGATCAACTCGTCACGGAGCACCTGGTCGCCCGAGACGACGAACCCCGCGACCGAGAAGCCCACCCACAGGGCCGCGAACAGGGCGAAGAGCGCCTGGTAGGTCAACCCGGCGGCGAGCAGCGGCCCCTTCGCCGTGACATGCCGCGCCAGCACCCGCGTCGGCCGCGACCCCACGACGCGTGAGCCGGCCCGCCGGGCGCGTCCGGACGGGCGTCCCGCCGCGGAGGCGCGGGTCGCCTCGGCCGGGTCGGGCGTCGGTTCTCGGGTCCACGGCGCGCGCATGCGTCCAGGGTAGGGGTGGCCGGGCGACGCGGCCCGGCCACCTCGGTCGAGCCCGGGATCGGCTCTGACCGGACGTCCGGACGTTCCGTCTACGATGGACCGACCGTGGGCGTGCCCGGCGTCCTGCCGCACGTCCCCACCATCGAGACTCGAAGAGGTTCACCGTGGCACTACAGGGCGTTGGCGTCGGACGTGGAGTGGCCGTCGGCCCCGTCAAGAAGATGCCCGATCCGCTGCCCGAGCCGGGCACCGATCCCCGCACCGCCGACGCGGCTCTCGAGTACGACGCCGTGCTCACCGCCCTCTCCGCGGTCGCCGCCGACCTCACGGCCCGCGGCGAGAAGGCCGGCGGCGAGGCGAAGGACGTCCTCGACGCCCAGTCGCTCATGGCCCAGGACCCCACCCTCACCGACGACGTGAAGGCCCGCATCGACGACGGTCGCACCGGTGAACGCGCCGTGCACGAGGCGTTCGCCGCCTTCCAGGACCTCCTGATCGGCATGGGGGGCTACATGGCCGAACGCGCGACGGACCTCGGCGACGTGGCGCAGCGCGTCATCGCCTCGCTGCGCGGCGTCCCGGCTCCCGGGGTGCCCGAGAGCGACACCCCGTTCGTGCTGGTCGCGCCCGACCTCGCCCCTGCCGACACCGCCCTGCTCGACCTCGACAAGGTGCTCGCCCTGGTCACGCGTGACGGCGGCCCCACGTCGCACACCGCCATCCTCGCCCGGTCCAAGTCGATCCCAGCGATCGTCGGGGTGACCGGTGCGCTCGACCTCGCCGATGGCACGATCGTCGTGGCCGACGCCGCGACCGGCGTCGTCACGGTCGACCCGTCCGCGGACGAGGTCGCCGACGCCGAGAAGCGCATCGCCGACCGCGCGGCCGCCGCCGCCGCGCCGCTCACCGAGGGTGCGCTGGCCGACGGCCACACCGTCCCGCTGCTCGCGAACCTGGGCGCGCCGGCCGAGGCGGCCGGGGCCATCGAACTGGGTGCCGAAGGCGTCGGACTGTTCCGCACCGAGTTCCTCTTCCTCGGCAATTCCACCGCGCCCACCGTCGAGAGCCAGACGGCGAGCTACACCGCCCTGCTCGAGGCCTTCCCGGGCAAGAAGGTCGTCGTGCGCGCCCTCGACGCGGGCGCCGACAAGCCGCTCAGCTTCCTGAACGACGCCCACGAGGAGAATCCCGCGCTCGGCCTGCGAGGCCTCCGCGCCCTGCGCGTCAAAGAAGACATCCTGCGCGACCAGCTCACCGCCTTGGCGCAGGCACAGGCGGCGACCACCGCCGACCTGTGGGTCATGGCGCCCATGGTCAGCGACGCCGAAGAGACCGAGTACTTCGTCGCCCTCGGCCGAGAACTCGGCCTGAAGACGGTCGGCGTGATGGCCGAGGTCCCCTCGCTCGCGGTGCTCGCGGACCAGATCTTCGCCAGCGCCGACTTCGTCAGCGTCGGAACGAACGACCTCACCCAGTACACGATGGCGGCCGATCGCATGCTCGGCTCCGTGGCCGCCTACCAGGACCCCTGGCACCCCGCCGTGCTGCGTCTGGTCAAATCGCTCGGTGACGCCGGTGCCGCAGCCGGCAAGCCGGTCGGCATCTGCGGCGAGGCCGCGGCCGACCCCCTGCTGGCGGTCGTGCTCGTCGGGCTGGGGGCGACCACGCTCTCGATGACGCCGGCCGCGTTGGCCGACGTGCGTCTCGAGCTCTCCCGGTACACCCTCGACCAGGCTCGCGAGCTCGCGGCCGCCGCCGTCGCGGCGACCACCGCCGCGGGCGCGCGACAGGCAGCCGAAGCCGTCACCGTCTGACGGCCGGGACGGCGTCGCCCCTCCCGGGGGCGGCGTCGTCCCTCGGCCGTCCGACTCCGACCTCGGGGTCGGACGGGCCTCAGGGTGTTCCGGCCTCAGGACGGTCCGGCTTCAACGTGCGCCGGCCTCGGCGCGACGTTCGTCGAGGTGGTCGGCCAGTTCGCCCCAGGCGACGACCACGTCGCGCAGGGCACCGGCCGTGCTCTCGTCGAGCACCGAGACGAGGCCGCGAGGATCGTCGACGAGGACGAGCGCACTCGATCTTGACAGCACCGCGTACGACGACGACCGGTCACCGACGGGTGCGTTCGTGCCCCGCAGTTCGAGGTGCAGGCGACCCGACGACCGCGTGAGACGCGCCCGCACCGGATCGCCGTCCGAGGCGAAGAACTCGGCCAGCGCCTCCCGGTCGTCCGAGAGGACGTCACGCTCCCACCCGTTCTCGGCGAGCCGAGAGTCGGCACCGGCCACCGACTGCCAGAGGACGACCGACCTCTCGGTCGGGGAGGCTCCCGCACGCAGGCCGAAGCGCGCCTCCAGGTTGTCCGCGACGGCGGAGGACACCGCCGCGCGGTCGACCGACGGCGGCGGATCGAGCCGGTCCACCACGACCGCGACGACGGCGTCCAGTTCGCGAGGCCAGGTCGACACCCGCGTCTCGTCGAGCAAGCGGTCGTGGTCGCCCGAGAGCAGGACCTTCTCGACGAGCTCGTCGAGGCGCGCGAGGGCCCGACCGAACTCCCGGTCGGCGGTGGGTCGCAGGGGCGGCCTCGTCCGGACGGCTGCCGCGAACGCTCGTCGGCGTTCTCGCTGGTCGAGGGGGCGTTCGCCGTTGCGGTACGGGCGTCGTCTCACGAGATCGCCCGGGGACCGGGCCGGCAGGGCCGTCGGTCGAGGCGTCGGACGTCGTTCATGGCAGGCCTCTCGAGGGTCGTTGGCGATGACGGGGACCAAGCCTAGGCCGCGTGGGCCGTCTCGGGCCGGGCTGGTCCGAGTCCGCCGTGCATCCGGTCACGGCCCTCCGCCACGGAGCAGAATCGACGGGTGGGCACCCCAATCCGACACCCGTTGGTCGACGCGATCTCGTCGCGCGCCGTCCGGGTCGACAGCAGGGCCCGCGTCGTCCGACTCAGTCGTCCGCTCGCGGACCTCCTCGGTCGACCCCCGACGAGTCGACGCGTCGTGCTCGTCACCAGCGAACGGTCGCGCCTCACCGTCGGCCTCCGGGCCGCCCTAGTCGCCGCCGGGGGCGTCTGGGCCGTGCACGACGACCAGGACCGTCTCCGGGACGGCCTCACGGGCCTGCCCTACGCCGACGTCGACGCCGCGGCCACCGAGCCCGACGCCTCGGTGCCCGCCGCGCCGTCCGCCGGGTGGCTGCCCCTCATCGCGGACGCCGTCGACACCACCTGCCAGCTCAGCGTCGACCTCACGGTGCTCCACAGGGCGTCCCACGACACGAGCCTGGGAGGCGCGGTCGAGACCCTGGGAGCGGCCGTCTCGGGCGCCGTCCCGACCCGATGGGGGGCGACCGAGCCCCTGGGCCACGCCTGGGACCGCTGGGTCCTCACCCAACACGCCCGTCACCAGGCTCCCGAGACCGTCCGGGTCGTCGTCGAGGGGCCGCACCTCTCGGCGACGATCACCGCACGGGTCACCGACCACGGCATCGAGGAGACCACGGCGTTGACGGTCGACGTGACCGAGGGGACGCTCGACGACGCCATCGCCCGGCTGACCGACGCTCTCGGCCACATCGCCGAGTCGTCCCTACCGACCTTCGCCCTCGTCATCGCCCGCGAGGGCGAGTCCGATCGGTGCGTCCGGGCCGTGACCTACCCCCCGCCGAACCCGGTCGCCCTCTTGATCGGCGCACCGTCCGTGCGTCGGCTCGGCCTCGAACGCTCCGCCCTCGACGCCGGACGTCCGGTCGTCGTGGTCGGCCGACCGCGCCTGCCCGCCTACGTCGTGCCGCTGGGTGACGAGGCCACGTCGGGCTGGAACGCCCTGCACCGCACGCTGGAGGCGGTCGGCCCCGAGAGGCTCGCCCAGCTCGTCGCCAGCCCTCTGCTCCAGGCGTGGGAGGAAGACCTGCACGAACTGGACCTGCTGCACGAGAGCACGGCCGAGGCCATGACCGAGGCCGATGCCGGGACGGGAACCCGGTCCGGCGACCAGGCCGGCATCGAGTCCCAGGCCGGAACCGAGCGTCCGCGTCCGGCCGAGGACGAGAGCTGATGCCCCGCGACATCACCATCCTGAGTCCGCACGTCTACGACCAGCTCGACCTCGCGACGGCTGCCCGCGCGGTCGACGGTTCGCTCGGCGTGCGCGAGATCGACGGCGGCGACGCCCTCCAGGTGTTCGGGGCGGGTGGGGTTCCGCTCCTCACCGTCTACCAGGCGGCCGAACTGACCGAGGCGGACGAGGTCCACCGTCTGCTGCCCGACCCGCCCTCGGTGCCCCTCCCGGTGTTCTGGATCGACGCCGTCGCCCCGATGGGCGACGAAGGCGAGACCGGGGTGTCGGTCGCGCTACGACTCGCCCTCGGCCTCGAGGCCGCCTGCATCGTCGAGGACGACTGACCAGGTCGTCGACGTGCGTCCTTGCACCGCCGCGACCCGTCGGACGAGAGAGGGCCCGACCACGTGGTGGTCGGGCCCTCTCTCGTGGCGGTGGCTCGGTGTCAGGCCCGTCCGCGCAAGACGGCCTGCTTGACCTCGGCGATGGCCTGCGTCACCTGGATGCCGCGCGGGCAGGCCTCGGTGCAGTTGAAGGTGGTGCGGCAGCGCCACACGCCTTCTTTGTCGTTCAGGATGTCGAGGCGCACCTGCGCACCCTCGTCGCGCGAGTCGAAGATGAAGCGGTGCGCGTTGACGATGGCGGCCGGACCGAAGTACTGGCCGTCGGTCCAGAACACCGGGCAGCTCGACGTGCAGGCGGCGCAGAGGATGCACTTGGTCGTGTCGTCGAAGCGTTCGCGCTGGGTGGCGCTCTGCAGGCGCTCCTTCTCGGGCTTGGACGAGGCCATGAGGAACGGCTGGATCTCGCGGTACGACTGGAAGAAGGGCTCCATGTCGACGACGAGGTCCTTCTCGAGGGGAAGGCCCTTGATCGCTTCGACGTAGATCGGCTGCGAGATGTCGAGGTCCTTGATCAGCGTCTTGCAGGCCAACCGGTTGCGACCGTTGATGCGCATCGCGTCGGAGCCGCAGACGCCGTGGGCGCACGAACGACGGAAGGTCAGCGATCCGTCCTGCTCCCACTTGATCTGGTGCAGGGCGTCGAGCACCCGGTCCGTCGGCAGCACCTGGACGTCGAAGTCCTGCCAGCGGGGCTCGTCGTCGACCTCGGGGTCGAACCGGCGGATGATCAGGGTCGCCGTGAACGTGGGGACGGCGTCGGCGCCCTGGGGCTTGTTCTCGAGGACAGCGGTGCTCATGTCAGTACTTCCGTTCCATCGGCTGGTAGTTCGTGATCACGACGGGTTTGGTGTCGAGGCGGATGTGGTCGCCGGCCAGGGACGAGTGGGCGTCGCCCGTCAGGTACGCCATGGTGTGGACGAGCCAGTTCTCGTCGTCGCGCGTGGGGTAGTCCTCGCGGAAGTGCCCCCCGCGGCTCTCCTGACGCGAACGAGCCGAGTAGACGACGACCTCGGCGAGGTCGAGCAGGAAGCCCAGCTCGATGGCCTCGAGCAGGTCGGTGTTGAAGCGCTTGCCCTTGTCCTGCACCGAGATGTTCTTGAACCGGTCGCGGAGGTCGGCGATCACGTGGGTGACCTCGTCGAGGGTCTCTTCGGTGCGGAACACCTGGGCGTTGCGGTCCATGCTGTCCTGCAGCTCCTTGCGCAGCGTCGCGATGCGCTCGGTGCCCGTGGCGTTGCGGACGTCCTCGACGAGACCGCGCACGAAGCCGGCCGGATCGTCGGGCAGCGGCACGAAGGGTGCGTCCTTCACGTACTCGACGGCGTTGTTGCCGGCGCGCTTGCCGAAGACGTTGATGTCGAGCAGCGAGTTCGTGCCGAGGCGGTTCGAGCCGTGCACGCTGACGCAGGCGCACTCGCCGGCGGCGTAGAGGCCCGGCACGACCGTCGTGTTGTCGCGGAGCACCTCGGCCTTGACGTTCGTCGGGATGCCACCCATGGCGTAGTGGGCGGTCGGCAGCACGGGGACGGGCTCGGTGTAGGGCTCGACGCCGAGGTAGGTGCGGGCGAACTCCGTGATGTCCGGCAGCTTGGCGTCGATCACGGCCGGGTCGAGGTGGGTGATGTCGAGGTAGACGTAGTCCTTGTGCGGTCCGGCCCCACGGCCTTCGCGGATCTCGGTCGCCATGCAGCGCGCGACGATGTCGCGGGGCGCCAGGTCCTTGATGGTGGGGGCGTAGCGCTCCATGAAGCGCTCGCCCTCGCTGTTGCGCAGGATCGCGCCCTCACCGCGGGCGGCCTCGCTCAGCAGGATGCCGAGCCCGGCGAGGCCGGTCGGGTGGAACTGGAAGAACTCCATGTCCTCGAGCGGCAGGCCCTTGCGCCAGATGATGCCCACGCCGTCGCCGGTCAGGGTGTGCGCGTTGGACGTCGTCTTGTAGATCTTGCCGAAGCCGCCGGTGGCGAAGATGACGGCCTTGCCCTGGAACACGTGCAGGTCGCCGGTCGAGAGCTCGTAGGCGATCACGCCGGCCGGGCGCTCTTCTCCGTCGATCTCTCCCATGATGAGGTCGAGGACGTAGAACTCGTTGAAGAAGTTGATGCCGTGCTTGACGCAGTTCTGGTAGAGCGTCTGGAGGATCATGTGACCCGTGCGGTCGGCCGCGTAGCAGGCTCGCCGGACGGGGTTCTTGCCGTGCTCGGCCGTGTGGCCGCCGAAGCGACGCTGGTCGATCTTGCCCTCGGGGGTGCGGTTGAACGGCAGCCCCATGTTCTCGAGGTCGAGGACGGCGTCGATCGCCTCTTTGGCGAGGATCTCGGCAGCGTCCTGGTCGACGAGGTAGTCGCCGCCCTTGACGGTGTCGAACGTGTGCCACTCCCAGTTGTCGTCCTCGACGTTGGCGAGGGCCGCGGCCATGCCGCCCTGGGCCGCACCGGTGTGCGAACGGGTCGGGTACAGCTTCGAGATCACCGCGGTGCTGGCGTTCGGGCCGGCCTCGATGGCCGCCCTCATGCCCGCACCCCCGGCCCCGACGATGACGATGTCGTGCTGGTGGTAGTGGACGGTGGGCCGGGTGGCTAGCCGGCGGTGCAGAACGACGGCAGCAGGTCGGCCGGGGCGTTCGCGGGGCACGGGTCGAACGTGTAGATCACGAGCGTGCCGAGGACGAGCAGGACGACGGTCGAGGTGACGAGCGTGACGAGCAGGACCTTGCGCACCGTCGGCTTCGAGACGTAGTCGTTGACGATCGTCCGCATGCCGTTCGTGCCGTGGATCAGCGCGAGCCAGAGGAGGAGGGTGTCGTAGACCTGCCAGAACGGGCTGGCCCACTTGCCGGCCACGAAGGCGAAGTCGATGGCCTTGACGCCGCCCTCGCTCGCGAGCAGGTTGATGAACAGGTGGCCGAACACGAGCACGACGAGCAGCAGGCCGCTGGCGCGCATGTAGATCCAGCCCCACTTCTCGTAGTTGGTGGAGCGCTGGGCCGCACGGGCCGAGCGCGGGGCTTCGACGGTCTGGGTGGTCATGGCTCTACTCCGAGAAGACGTTCATCAGGTGGCGCGGGGCGAAACCGGCGAACAGGACCACGGCGAGGCCGATGACGACCCAGAACATGACGCGCTGGTACTTGGTGCCGGGGCCCCAGAAGTCGATGAGGATGATCCGCAGGCCGTTCAGGGCGTGGAACAGGATCGCGGCGACGAGGCCGGTCTCGCCGAGCCCCATGATCGGGTTCTTGTAGGTGCCGATCACCGCGTTGTAGGCCTCGGGGCTGATCCGCACCAGGGCGGTGTCGAGGATGTGCACCAGCAGGAAGAAGTAGATGCTCACGCCGGTGATGCGGTGGAGGACCCACGACCACATGCCCTCACGGCCCCGGTAGAGGGTGCCGGCGATCTTCCCGGGCGCCTTGGGCGCACTGATCTTCGGTGCACCCGGTCTGCCTGCCGGTGATGCGACCGTTCGCGTCGACTGCTCGGCCATGAGCACTTCTCCTCGCGGATGGGGCGGACGACGCTCTCGCTCGATCGGTACGAGGGACAGCCGTGTCCGCTGGTGGCGTTCTCAGAACCTGTCCAGTCTATGTTCCCGCCGAGTGCGGACGCGGCCCCGCCCCTCCGAAGTCGTTCGACGTCGAGACAAGACGGACCCGTCGGCCCGGCCCCGCGATCAGCGGACGGAGGCGCGCTCAGCCCCGTCGCGGACGCTCGCCATCGCCCGTCGGTAGTGCTCGACGAGCTCGTCGCCGAGCGTCTCCCACGTGCGTCCGACGACCGCCCGCCTGCCGGCCTCGCCGAAGCGGGCCCGCAGCTCGTCCGAGGCGACCAGGGTGCGGACGCTCCGTCGGAGCGAGTGGTCGTGGCGGGGCTCGAAGAGGAACCCGTCGACCCCGTGCCGCACGAGGTCGAGGGGCCCGCCCGCGGCCGGGGCCACGACCGGCAGCCCGCTGGCGTGGGCCTCCTGGACGGTCTGACCGAAGGTCTCGGTCGAGCCGGTGTGCACGAACACGTCGAGCGCCGCATAGGCGTCCGCGAGGTGCTCGCCGTGCAGAGGGCCGGTGAACACCGGGTCGAGCTGTCGCAGGCGGCGGCGGAGGGCGGGCAGTGAGGGGCCGCCCCCGACGACCACGAGGCGGGCCTCCCGCAGGGGGCGCAGGGCGGCCAGCCGCTCGACCTGTTTCTCGGGGGCCAGCCGGCCCACGTAGCCGACGAGCACCTGGTCGGGTGCGCCCCAGGACTCCCGCAGGGCGCGCACCGCGTCGCCCGACTTGCGGTTCGGGTGGAACAGGGCCGAGTCGACTCCTCGCCCCCAGGTCGCGAGCCGGCCCACGCCGGCCGTCTCGAGGTCCCGCAAGGAGGCGCGCGAGGGGACCAGCGTCGTCGTGGCCTGGTCGTGGATCCGGCGCACGAGCCGCCAGGCGACGGCCGAGCCGAGCCCGAGGCCGTTGGTCCCCGCGTACCGGGCGACGTCGGTCTGGAAGACGGCGACCGAGGGCACGCCCAGGCGTGCCGCCGCGGCGATGGCCTGGGCGCCGAGCAGGAACGGCGAGGCGACGTGCACGACGTCGGGTCGGAACCCGGCGATGGCGGCCGCAACCTGCGGGTTCGGCAGGCCGACCGGGAACTGGCGGTAGGCCACGGACGGCACCCGGTGGACGGGGAAGCCGGCGTGGCTCGTGGTCCCGCGGCCGGCCGGGGCGATGACCATGGCCTCGTGTCCGCGTCGGGCCAGGTGGTCGAGCACGCGCAGCACGCTCGTGGTGACCCCGTTGACGGTGGGTAGGAAGCTCTCGGTCACGATCACGACTCGCATCGGTCCTCCTCGGACTGCTCGTGCTGCGAGCTTCGACGGCGACGGTGGCGCGAGGGGATCGGAGGCATGGAGGAAGGGCGTCGATAAGGTGAACTCATGACGATCCAGGAAAGCCTCGACCGGTTCTACAGCATCATCCCGGCGGGTGGCATCGGGTCCCGTCTCTGGCCGCTCAGCCGAGCCGACGCGCCCAAGTTCCTGCACGACCTCACCGGCAGCGGGTCGACCCTGCTGCGCGGCACCTGGGACCGCCTCGCCCCGCTCAACGGCGACCAACGCATCATGGTGGTCACCGGGCGGGCACACCGAGCCGCGGTCGAGTCGCAGCTTCCCGGCCTCGCCGACCACAACGTCGTCCTCGAGAGCGAGCCGAAGGACAGCACCGCGGCCATCGGCCTCGCCGCCGCCGTCCTCCGTCGTCGTGAGCCGGACGTCATCATCGGCTCGTTCGCCGCCGACCACGTCATCGCCGACACCCGCGGTTTCGGTCGGGCCGTCCGCGAGGCCATCGTCGCCGCCGATGAGGGCTACATCGCCACGATCGGCATCACCCCCACCGAACCCGCGATCGGGTTCGGCTACATCCATGTCGGCGCACCGCTCGACATCGAGGGCGCACCGAGCGCCCGCACGGTCGAGTCGTTCGTCGAGAAGCCCGACCTCGAGACGGCCGAGCGCTACGTCTCCGGCGGCGACTACCTCTGGAACGGCGGCATGTTCATCTCGCGGGCCGACCGGTTGCTCGAGCAGCTGGGCGAGACCCGTCCCGACCTGCTCGAGGGCATCGAAGAGCTCGCGGCGGCATGGGACACCCCGAGGCGCGGCGCCGTCGTCGACAAGGTGTGGCCCGGCCTCGAGAAGATCGCCATCGACTACACCGTGGCCGAACCCGCCGCCGCGGCGGGCCGGCTGGCCGTCGTGCCGGGCGACTTCGACTGGGACGACGTCGGCGACTTCGCGTCCATCGCCAAGCTGCACGCCGGCGGTCGCAAGAGCGACCTGGCCATCCTCGGCGAGAACGCCCGCGTGCTGGCCGACAGCTCGAGCGGCATCGTCGTCGGCAACAGCGGTCGACTGATCTCGCTGATCGGCGTCAACGACATCATCGTGGTCGACACCCCCGACGCCCTGCTCGTCACGACGACGGCGAACGCGCAACGCGTCAAGGGCGTCGTGGACGCCCTCAAGCTGAGCGGTCGCAGCGACGTCCTCTGACCCGCTCCGGGCCCGTGGACGTTTCGTGCTCGTTACGTCGTGGTCGCGACTGTGTAACGCCTCGGCATCACTACCACCCGTCGGTCGGAGGCGCTCGTCACAGTAGGTAACCTGTCAGCCATACCCACCCGGCGCGCCTCGTGCCGGGCTGCACCCTGGAGGACAACTTGACTACAACTGCGCGCAAGGCCGTGCTCAGCGGCCTCGCCCTGGCGAGCACCGCCGTCATCCTGGCCGGCTGTGCCTCGGCCCCCGAGAGCGGCTCTGGCTCGACCAGCGGCGCCTCGAGCGACTTCGTCCCTTGCATGGTCTCCGACGCCGGCGGCTTCGACGACAAGTCGTTCAACCAGCTCGGCTACGAGGGCCTGACCGAGGCCGCGAAGACCATCGGGTCCACGCCCAAGACGGTCGAGTCGGCCGACGAGACGGTCTACGACGCCAACCTGTCGAACCTCGCCGACCAGGGCTGCAACCTGATCGTCACGGTCGGCTTCGCGCTCGCCGACGCCACCAAGTCGGCGGCCGAGGCGAACTCGGGCATCAACTACGCCACCATCGACGACTCGTCGATCACGGCCGACAACGTGCAGCCGATCACCTTCAACACGTCCGAGGCCGCGTTCCTCGCGGGCTACGCGGCGGCGAGCTACTCGAAGACCGGCGTCGTCGGCACCTTCGGCGGCATGCAGTTCCCGACCGTCACCATCTTCATGGACGGCTTCGCCGACGGCGTGAAGTACTACAACGAGCAGAAGAGCGAGGACGTCAAGGTCGTCGGCTGGGACGTCGACGCCCAGAACGGCACCTTCACCGGTGGCTTCGAGGCCGGCACCACGGCCAAGCAGAGCGCCCAGACCCTGATCGACCAGAACGCCGACGTCATCCTGCCGGTCGGTGGCCCCATCTACCAGAGCGCCGCCGAGGCGATCCGCGACTCCGGCAAGGACGTCGTCCTGGTCGGTGCCGACAGCGACACCTACGAGACCGACAGCGCCAACAAGGACCTCTTCCTCACCTCGGTGCTCAAGGGCATCAAGCAGGCGACCGACGCGGTCGTCACGCAGGCCAGCGAGGACAAGTTCTCGAGCACGCCCTACGTGGGCACGCTCGAGAACGACGGCGTCGGCATCGCCCCGTTCCACGACTACGCCGACAAGGTCGACTCCGGTCTGCAGGACGAGCTCGACACCATCAAGGCCGGCATCATCGACGGCTCGATCGAGGTCGAGTCCCCGTCGGCGCTCACCAGCTGACGAAAGCACCTCCCGTCATCGATTAGCATCGACTGACCCAGGGCCGGGAGCGACGGTCACCCCGTCGCTCCCGGCCCTCTCAACGCCCGTGGGCGGGCCGCCGACCCGGTGCCGCCCGTCCCCACCCGAATGCCTAGACCCGAGGTAGCCACCTGAGATGAAGCTCGAACTGCGGGGCATCACCAAGCGATTCGGCGCGCTGACCGCCAACGACCACATCAGCCTGACCGTCGAGCCCGGCGAGATCCACTGCCTGCTCGGCGAGAACGGTGCCGGCAAGTCCACGCTGATGAACGTGCTCTACGGGCTCTACCAGGCCGACGAGGGCGAGATCCTGCTGGACGACGCCGTCCAGCACTTCTCGGGTCCGGGCGACGCCATGAGCGCCGGAATTGGCATGGTCCACCAGCACTTCATGCTGGTGCCCGTCTTCACCGTCGCCGAGAACGTCATGCTCGGCCACGAAGAGACCAGGTCCGGCGGCCGGCTCGACCTCGCCGCGGCCCGCGCCAAGGTGCGAGAGATCAGCAGCCGGTTCGGCTTCGACATCGACCCCGACGCCATCGTCGAAGAGCTGCCCGTCGGTGTGCAGCAACGCGTCGAGATCATCAAGGCCCTGTCCCGTGACGCCAAGGTGCTCGTGTTCGACGAGCCCACCGCCGTGCTCACGCCGCAGGAGACCGACGAGCTCATGGTGATCATGCGTCAGCTGCGCGACGCCGGCACCGCCATCGTCTTCATCACCCACAAGCTGCGCGAGGTGCGCGAGGTCGCCACCCGCATCACCGTCATCCGACTCGGCACGGTCGTCGGCGAGGCCGAACCGACCGCCTCGAACGCCGAGCTCGCCTCGCTCATGGTCGGTCGCGCCGTCGAGCTCACCGTCCAGAAGGCCCCCGCCGAAGCCGGCGAGCCCGCCCTGGTGGTCGAGAACCTCCGGGTGGTCGACCCCATCGGACAGGTCGTCGTGGACGACGTCTCGTTCGAGGTCCGCCGGGGCGAGATCCTCGCCATCGCCGGCGTCCAGGGCAACGGCCAGACCGAACTCACCGAGGCCATCCTCGGCCTCCAGCCCCGGGTCGAAGGGCGGGTCTCCCTGGACGGGCGCGACATCACGGGCCGCAGCGTGCGCCAGGTCCTCGACGCCGGCGTCGGTTTCGTCCCCGAGGACCGCAACCAGGACGGCCTCGTCGGCGAGTTCACCGTGGCCGAGAACCTCATGCTCGACCGCTCGCAGTCCGGTCCCTTCGTGAAGCGCGGCTCGCTCAAGCTCGCCGAGCTCGCGGCGTTCGCCGTGGCCAAGGTGAAGGAGTTCGACATCCGCACCCAGGGCATCACGACGCCTGCCGGCCGCCTCTCGGGCGGCAACCAGCAGAAGGTCGTTCTGGCGCGCGAGCTCAGCCGCGACCTGCGGCTCTTCGTGGCCGCCCAGCCCACCCGCGGCATCGACGTCGGGTCGATCGAGTTCGTGCACAAGCGCATCGTCGAGACCCGCGACCAGGGCGTGCCCGTCATCGTCGTCTCGACCGAGCTCGACGAGGTCGCCGCCCTGGCCGACCGCATCGCCGTGATGTACCGCGGCACCATCGTCGGCATCGTGCCGGCGGACACCCCTCGCGACGTGCTGGGGCTCATGATGGCCGGCGAGATGCCGCAGGGAACGGAGCAGGCAGCGTGAGCGACGCCACGACCACCACGACGGGCCCGGGCACGCCACCCGCCCCGTCGTCACCGGAGTCGACCGAGGGACGCGGCTCGCGCCTCCTGAGAGAGATCACGACCGGCAACGCCGCCATCTCGGTGCTCGCCGTCGTGTTGGCGCTCGTCGTCTCGGGCCTCCTCATCGGGTTCACCGACACCACGGTGCAGGGCACGCTGGGCTACTTCTTCTCGCGCCCGGCCGACTTCTTCCAGGCGTTCTGGACCGCGGTCGGCGGGTCGTACTCGTCGCTGTTCCAGGGCGCGATCTACAACTTCCGGGTCGACGGCTTCGCAGCGGGCATCCGTCCGCTGACCGAGACGCTGAACTACGCCGTGCCCCTCATCGCCGCGGGCCTCGGCGTCGCGGTCGCGTTCCGCGTGGGCCTGTTCAACATCGGTGCCCGCGGGCAGATGCTGATGGCCTCGGCCGCCGCCGGCTGGGTGGGCTTCTCCTTCCACCTGCCGCTCGCCGTGCACCTTCCCCTCGCCCTCGCCGCCGGCATCGCCGCGGGTGCCCTGTGGGGCGGCATCGTGGGCCTGCTCAAGGCCCGCACCGGCGCCCACGAGGTGATCCTCACGATCATGCTCAACTACATCGCCTTCTACCTGTTGGCCTTCATGTTGCGGACGCAGGGCCTGCTGCAGGCTCCGGGCAGCGCGAACCCCAAGTCGCCCGCCACGCTCGACACGGCGATCCTGCCCGACCTGTTCGGCGCCCGGTACAACCTCAACTGGGGCTTCGTGCTGGTCATCGTGATCACCGCCGTCGTCTGGTGGCTGATCAACCGGTCGACGCTCGGCTTCCGGTTCCGTGCCGTCGGCGAGAACCCGCACGCAGCCCGCACGGCCGGCATGAACGTCAAGAACATCTACCTCTACGCGATGCTCATCTCGGGTGCCCTCGCGGGCGTCGCCGGGTCGACCCAGGTGCTCGGCACGCTGACCAGCGGCTTCACCTCGGGCATCGACGCCGGCATCGGCTTCGACGCGATCACGGTCGCGCTGCTCGGTCGTTCGCGGCCGTGGGGAGTGTTCGGCGCCGGCGTCCTCTTCGGAGCGCTCAAGGCCGGCGGGTACTCGATGCAGGCCGCCAACGGCGTACCGATCGACATCGTGCTCGTCGTGCAGTCCCTCATCGTGTTGTTCGTGGCCGCGCCCCCGCTGGTCCGAGCGATCTTCCGTCTGCCGGCCCCGGGCCTCCGCCCGGTGCGCAAGGCCTCGAACAAGGAGGCGGTGGTCACCAAGTGAGCACGCTCACCCCCGACACCGCGGTCCCCGCCGCGCCGTCGCCCGACCTGGCGCGGGCCTCGTCCCGCAGCCTCAAGGCCCCGATCGCGTTCGCGATCTTCACGGTCGTGGCCGCCGTGCTGTTCCTCGGTCTCGCCCGGGACGGCGAGAGCACCTTCCGCCTGTCGACGACGACGGACTTCTTCGCCCTGCCCGACGCGGTCCTGCCGGCGGCCGGCACCGGCATCGTGCTGACGGTGCTCCTGGCCGTCATCACGGTGGTCGCGGTGTTGCGCGCCGTCCGCTTCGAGAAGGTGCCGATCTGGCTGATCGCCGTGTTCGGCGTCCTCTTCCTGCTCGGCTTCCTCACGTGGGCGAGCGCCGGTCAGACCATCCCGGTGCCCGGTCTGCTGCTCGGCGCCCTCGCACTCAGCACCCCGCTGATCTTCGGTGCCCTCGGCGGCGTCATCAGCGAGCGGGTCGGTGTCGTCAACGTCGCGATCGAGGGGCAGTTGCTCGCCGGAGCCTTCGTCTCGGCCATGGTCGCCTCGGCGACCGGGTCGGCCTACGTCGGCCTGGTCGGGGCGATGATCGCGGGCGTGCTCGTGTCGATGGTCCTGGCGGTGTTCAGCATCCGCTACATCGTCGACCAGGTCATCGTCGGCGTCGTGCTCAACGTGCTCGTCACGGGCCTCACCAGCTTCCTGTACTCGCAGGTGCTGTCGAAGTCCGAGTCGCTGAACCGCGGCGTGCGGTTCCCGCAGCTCGACATCCCGGTCCTCAGCCAGATCCCGATCGTCGGGCCGGTCTTCTTCCGTCAGACGATCATCGTCTACCTGATGTACATCGCGATCGCGGTCGTCTTCTACGGTCTCTTCCGCACGCGGTGGGGGCTGCGCCTCCGTTCGGTGGGCGAGCACCCGCAGGCGGCCGACACCGTGGGCATCAAGGTCAACGCCACCCGGTTCTGGAACGTCTCCCTCGCGGGGGCGATCGCCGGCCTCGGCGGGGCGTACTTCACGCTCGGTTCGCTCGGCAACTTCCAGAAAGAGATGACGGCGGGCGCGGGGTTCATCGCCCTTGCCGCGGTCATCTTCGGTCGGTGGGACCCGATCCGGGCCACGCTCGCCGCGCTGTTGTTCGGCTTCGCGAGCAACCTGCAGAACGTGCTCGGGGCCATCGGTTCGCCGGTGCCCAGTGAGTTCATGCTGATGCTGCCGTACGTCGTGACGATCTTCGCGGTCGCCGGCCTGGTCGGGCAGTCCCGGGGCCCCGCGGCCTCGGGCAAGCCCTACATCAAGTCGTGACCGCCCGCAGCAGCGAGTCCGTGCTGGCCGAGACCGACTGGGAGGCCCTCCGCGGGGCGGCTCGCGACGCCATGCGCAAGGCGTACGTCCCTTACTCGAACTTCCCCGTGGGGGCTGCAGCCGTCACGGACGACGGTCGGATCGTCTCGGGCTGCAACGTCGAGAACGCCTCGTACGGCATCACCTTGTGCGCCGAGTGCTCACTGGTGTCCGACCTCGTCATGTCAGGAGGGGGCCGTCTGGTCGCCTTCGCCTGCGTCGACGGCAACGGCGGGGTCCTGATGCCCTGCGGGCGGTGCCGTCAGCTGCTCTACGAACACTCCGACGAAGCCATGGTCCTCGACACCGTCTCGGGCTTCAAGACCATCGACGAGGTCATCCCCGACGCGTTCGGGCCGCGGCAGCTCGAGGCGTACCGCGCCTCGCAGGGCTGACCCGCGCCTCCTCGTCCCTCCCGGTCGCGACCCCGTGGTCGCGCCCTCGCACCACCCACCGCACCACCGCTAGGAGCCCCGCCGTGACCCAGAACGCCGTCGAACCGTTCGACACCGTCGACCTCATCCGCGTCAAGCGGGGCGGCGACGCCCTCAGCACCGCGCAGATCGACTGGCTCATCGACGCCTACACGCGCGGGTACGTCGCGGACGAGCAGATGTCGGCGCTGACCATGGCGATCGTCCTCAACGGCATGGAGCGCCGAGAGATCCGCGACATGACGATGGCCATGATCCGGTCGGGCGAGACGATGGACTTCGCCGGGCTCGGCAAGACGACCGTCGACAAGCACTCCACCGGTGGCGTCGGCGACAAGATCACCCTCCCGCTGGCTCCGCTCGTCGCCTCGTTCGGCGTCGCCGTGCCCCAGCTCTCGGGCCGTGGCCTCGGCCACACCGGGGGAACGCTCGACAAGCTCGAGTCGATCCCCGGCTGGCAGGCCTCGATCTCGAACGACCGCATGCGCGAGATCATGGCCGACAGCGGCGCCGTCGTCTGTGCGGCCGGGTCGGGCCTCGCCCCCGCCGACGGCAAGCTCTACGCGCTCCGTGACATCACGGGCACCGTCGAGGCCATCCCGCTGATCGCGTCGTCGATCATGAGCAAGAAGATCGCCGAGGGCACCGCCGCCCTCGTCCTCGACGTCAAGTTCGGGTCGGGCGCCTTCATCCAGGACATCGAGCGGTCGCGTGAGCTGGCCCGCACGATGGTCGACCTCGGCACCGACGCCGGCGTCGCGACCACCGCCCTGCTGACCGACATGAACGTGCCGCTCGGGTTGACCATCGGCAACGCCCTCGAGGTCCGTGAGTCGGTCGAGACCCTCGCCGGAGGCGGCCCCGCCGACATCCGCGAGCTCACGGTGGCACTCGCCCGCGAGATGCTGACCCTCGCGGGTCGACCCGACGCCGACGTCGAGGCCGCCCTCGACGACGGACGCGCCATGGACGCCTGGAAGCGCATGATCCGTGCCCAGGGCGGGGACCCCGACGCCGCGCTGCCCACCGCCCGCGAGACGCACGTCGTCACCGCCGGGCGCAGCGGTCACCTGACCGAGCAGCACGCGCTGCCCTTCGGCATCGGTGCCTGGCGCCTCGGTGCCGGTCGCGCCCGCAAGCAGGACCCCGTGCAGGCGGCCGCCGGCATCGAGCTTCACGCGAAGCCGGGCGACCGGGTCACCGAGGGCCAGCCCCTCTTCACCCTGCACACCGACGAACCCGAGCGGTTCGAGCGTGCCCTCGAGGCCGTCGACGGGGCGTGGACGATCGGCGACGAGGCTCCGGCGGCGCGCACCATCGTCGCCGAGCGCATCGGCTGACGACCCGCCCGAGCACGTCCCACCGGCACCGCGCCTCCGTCCAGGAGGCGCGGTGCCGGTTCTCGTGGAGAGCGCACCTCTCTCGTGGCGCGCGTCCAGAGTCGCCGCCCGGAGCGCTAGTAGATTGAGGGCATGAGCGCTCCCGACAAGGACTACCGGCTGCCGAACGGGGGCCCGCGCCTCGCGGCCCTGCCGAAGGTCTCGCTGCACGACCACCTCGACGGCGGACTCCGGCCCGAGACCATCGTCGACCTCGCGGTCGAGGCCGGCATCGATCTCCCCGCGTCCGAACCCGAGGCGCTGCGCCGCTGGTTCGTCGAGAACGCCGACTCCGGCACCCTCGTCGACTACCTCGCGACCTTCGAGCTCACGGTCGCGGTCATGCAGACCCGCGAGCAGCTGACCCGGGTCGCGCACGAGTTCGTCCTCGACCTGGCCGCCGACGGCGTCGTCCACGCCGAGGTGCGCTGGGCCCCCGAGCAACACCAACGGGAGGGGCTCACCCTCGACCAGGCGGTGGAGGCCGTGCAGGCGGGCTTCGCGTCGGCCGTGCGGTCGCTGGCCGACGACGGGTACGAGATCTCGGTCGGGCAGATCCTGAGTGCGCTGCGCCAGGGCGAGCGATCGCTCGAGATCGCCCAGCTCGCCGTGCGCCATCGCGAGAACGGCGTGCTGGCCTTCGACATCGCCGGTCCCGAGGCGGGTTACCCGGCCGCCGACCACAGGGTCGCCTTCGACCTGTTGGCCCGCGAGTTCATGCCCGTCACGGTGCACGCGGGCGAGGCCGACGGTCTCGACAGCATCCGGGGTGCGCTGATCGACGGGCGGGCCCTCCGGCTCGGCCACGGGGTCCGCATCGCCGAAGACATCCGCGTCGTCGCGAGCAAGGGGTCGACCTCCACCGTCGAGATCGGGCCGATCGCGTCGTGGGTGCGCGACCGCGAGATCCCGCTCGAGTTGTCGCCGCAGTCGAACCTGCAGACCGGTGCCATCGCCGCCTGGGGAACGGACCTCGACGACCACCCCTTCGACCTGCTGTACCAGCTCGGCTACGGCGTGACGGTCAACACCGACAACCGCCTGATGAGCGACACGAGCCTCTGCAAAGAGCTCGCCCTGCTCAGCCAGGCCTTCGACTACGACCTCGACGACCACGAGACCTTCCAGCTCAACGCCGCCGCGTCGTGCTTCCTGCCCCTCGAGGACCGCGAGGCGCTGGCCGACCGCATCACCGCCGGCTTCGAGGGGGCCTGACATGGCGCTCCCGCCGCTCCCGGACGAGGCCGTCGTCATCGGCGCCCAGGTCGTCGACTGGCGTGAGGCCGTCCGGGTCGCCGGTCGTGCCCTGGTCGACTCCGGTGCCGCCCGCGAGGGCTACGGCGACGAGATGGTCCGCATGATCGACGAACACGGCCCCTACGTGGTCATCGCCCCCGGTCTCGCGCTGGCCCACGCTCGGCCGGGTGACGACGTCGTCCGCGACGGCCTGGCCGTCGTGACCCTGGCCGAGCCCGTTCCGTTCGGGCACCCGCACAACGACCCGGTCAGTGTGGTCCTCGGCCTCGCGATCGTCACCGTCGGCGGCCACCTCGAGTCGATCGCCGACCTGGCGAACGTCTTCAACGAGGCCTCCGTCATCCCCGCCCTCGCGGCCGCCTCCTCGGTCGACGAGGTGCGGCGGCTCATGGGCGTCCCCGCCTGATCGCCCTCCCACGGATCGAGACCTCCCCACAATGAAGATCGTCACCATCTGCGGCGCCGGCATCGGCAGCAGCGGAATCCTCAAGGTCAACGCCGAGCGGGTCCTGGCCAAGCTCGACATCGAGGCCGACGTGGTCGCGGCCGACATCGGCTCGATCGCGACGGTCGGTGACGATGCGCAGGTGATCCTCACGTCGGCCGAGTTCGTCGAGGCGATCGGCTCCACGTTCGCCGACGTCATCGTCATCCAGAACCACTTCGACCAGGCGGAGCTCACCGAGAAGCTGCAGAAGTCGCTGGGCTGACCGCGGCGTGCGGCACCGGGGCGAACCGCACCGGCCACGACGAGAGAGACCCCGGAGGCGCAGCTCGCGCCTCCGGGGTCTCTCTCGTCGTCCGGGCGGTCACCGCCCCGACCGTCAGGCCAGGAGGTCGCGCATGCCCGCGTCGAGATCGGCCACGGCCGCCTCGGCGGCGGCTCGACGGGCGACGGCGTCGCCCTCGGTGCTCGACGCGTCGATGTAGACCTTGAGCTTCGGCTCGGTGCCGCTCGGGCGGACGATGACGCGTGAGCCGTCGGTGAGCCAGTAGCGGAGGATGTCGCCCGCGGGGAAGGCTCCGAACCCGTCCCGGAAGTCGTCCACCCGGTCGACGCGGTGCGAGCCGATCGTCGACGGCGGGCGCCGGCGGAGACCGTCGGTGAGGGCCGTGATGGTGCCGAGGTCCTCGACCCGGATCGAGATCTGCGAGGAGGCGTAGGCGCCGAACCGCTCGTCGAAGGCGACGAGGTGCTCGGCCAGGCTCGACCCGGCCGTGTGCAGCTCGGTGGCGAGGGCGAGGAGGTCGACCGCGGCCGAGATCCCGTCCTTGTCGCGGACGACGTCGGGGTCGACGAGGTAGCCGAGTGCCTCTTCGTAGCCGTAGAGCAGCCCTCCGACGCGGGAGACCCACTTGAATCCCGTGAGCGTGTCGACGTAGTCGAGTCCGTGCACCCGGGCGATCTCGCGCAGGGCGGGCGACGAGACGATGCTCGCGGCCAGGGTGCCGTCGCGGTCGTCCCGTCGTGCCCGTTCTGCGGCGCGCCAGCCGAGCAGCGAGCCGACCTCGTTGCCGCTGAGTCGACGCCAGCCGCCGTCGACGGGGATCGCGACCGCGAGCCGGTCGGCGTCGGGATCGTTGGCGATGACCAGGTCGGCCTCGACGCGGCCGGCCGTGGCGTACGCGAGGTCCAGGGCGCCGGGCTCTTCCGGGTTGGGGAAGGCCACGGTCGGGAACGCCGGGTCGGGGGCGCTCTGCTCGCCGACCGGGATCGGCTCGGTGAAGCCGGCGGTCGCGAACACGCGGCGTGCGACCTCCCACCCGACGCCGTGCATCGCGGTGTAGACGACCCGTGGCTGACGACCGTTCGCCGCCGTGCCGGCCACCGCGGCGGTGCGACGTACGTACTCCATGACGAGGTCGTCACCGGCCTCGCGGTAGTCGTCGGAACGGGCCAGTCGCGTGACGGGGGACTGCGCGGCCTTCTCGATCTCGGCGGCGATCTCGCCGTCGACCGGGGACACGATCTGCGAGCCGGCGTCGACACCGCCGAGGTAGACCTTGTAGCCGTTGTCCTGCGCCGGGTTGTGACTCGCGGTCACCATGACGCCTGCGCTGACGTCCAGGTGGCGCACGGCGAAGGCCAGCACCGGGGTCGGGAGGGCGCGGGGCAGGATCGTGGCCGCGACGCCCGCGGCGGCCATGATCTCGGCCGTGTCCCGCGCGAAGACGTCGGAGTTCTTGCGCCCGTCGTAGCCGATGACGATGGAGGGGCTCGACTCGCGGCCCCGCAGGAAGGCCGCGAAGCCGGCCGCGGCCTGCGCCACGAGCACGCGGTTCATGCGGTTCGGACCCGAGCCCAGGGCGCCGCGCAGGCCGGCCGTGCCGAACTGCAGGCGACCGGCGAAGCGGTCGGCGAGTTCGGACGAGGCGTCGGCGTCGTCGGAGCCGGCCCGGGTCAGCAGTCGGTCGAGCTCGTCGCGCGTCTCGTCGTCGGGGTCCTGGTCGCGCCAGGAGGTGGCCGACGCGATCAACCGCTCGAGGTCGGACGAGACCGGCGAGCCGTCGCTGCCGGGCCCCGTCACGTCGCCGCTCACAGGGCCGCCACGATGCGGGCGAGCAGGTCGCTGATCTTGGCCTCGGCGTCGCGCCCGGCCTCGAGCACCTCGGCGTGGCTGAGCGGGGTCTTCTGGATGCCCGCGGCCAGGTTGGTGATCAGCGACATGCCGAGCACCTCCATGCCGGACTGGCGCGCGGCGATGGCCTCGAGGGCCGTCGACATGCCGACGATGTGCCCGCCGATGGCCTTGGCCATCTGCACCTCGGCCGGCGTCTCGTAGTGCGGGCCGCGGAACTGCGTGTAGACGCCCTCGTCGAGGTCGGGATCGATGCCGCGGGCGACGTCGCGGAGGCGCGTCGAGTAGAGGTCGGTCAGGTCGATGAACGTCGCGCCCTCGAGGGGCGAGTCCGCCGTGAGGTTGATGTGGTCGCTGATCAGCACCGGCGTGCCGGGCTTCCAGGTCTCCTTGATGCCCCCGGCACCGTTCGTCAGGATCATGGTCGTCGCGCCCGTGGCGGCGGCCGTGCGCACGCCGTGCACGACCCGACGCACTCCGTGGCCCTCGTAGTAGTGGGTGCGGGCGCCCATGACGAGGGCGTGCTTGCCCGAGGGCAGTGCGATGCTGCGGATCGAGCTGGTGTGGCCGACGACGGCCGACGCGGCGAAGCCGGTGATCTCGGTCGCGGGGACCTCGGCGACGGTCTCACCGATCAGGTCGGCGGCCTTGGCCCAGCCGCTGCCCAGCGTCAGGGCGATGTCGTGTCGGGCGACGCCGGTCTTCTCGGCGATCTCGGCGGCGGCGGTGCGGGCGACCTCGAAGGGGTCGGCGGCGCGGTCGTCGAGCGGGTGCGTGGTGGTCTCAGACATGGCGTCCACTCTAGGGTCTGCCGACGCGCGTCCCCGGTCGCCGCCGGGCCCGGCGCGGGGGTCAGTCGATGCTGAGCAGGACGTGACCCGACGAGACCGTCTCGCCGACGACGGCCGCGATGCCCGAGACGGTGCCGTCGCGGTGGGCGGCGACGGGCTGCTCCATCTTCATGGCCTCGAGGACGAGCACCAGGTCGCCCTTGACGACCTGCTGACCGGCCTCGACGGCGAGCTTGACGACGGTGGCCTGCATCGGAGCCTTGACCTCGGCACCGGTCGCGGTGACGACCGACGACCGGGGCGCGCCCCGGCGCTTGGGCGCGACCGCAGGAGGCGCGGTGCGCGACCCGAGGCCGGCCGGCAGCGAGACCTCGAGGCGTTTTCCGCCCACCTCGACCACGACGGTGTCGCGTTCGTCGGCCGGCCGGGGGGCCTCGGCCTCGCCGCTCCACGCGGGGATGGTGTTGTCGAACTCGGTCTCGATCCAGCGGGTGTAGATGGAGAACGGTGCACCGTCGGCCGGCGCGAAGGCGGGGTCGTCGACGATGGCACGGTGGAACGGCAGCACGGTCGGCAGGCCGGCGACCTCGAACTCGGCCAGGGCGCGACGGGAGCGCTCGAGCGCGTCCTCGCGCGAAGAACCCGTGACGATCAGCTTGGCGAGCAGCGAGTCGAACGACCCGCTGATCTCGTCGCCGGCCTGGACGCCGCTGTCGACGCGGACGCCGGGACCGCCCGGGGCCTTGAAGACGTGGATCGGACCGGGGGCGGGCATGAAGCCCCGGCCGGCGTCCTCGCCGTTGATGCGGAACTCGAACGAGTGGCCTCGGGCCTCGGGGTCGTCGTAGTCGAGCACGCCGCCCTCGGCGAGACGGAACTGTTCGCGGACGAGGTCGATGCCGGTGACCTCTTCGGACACGGGGTGTTCGACCTGGAGGCGCGTGTTGACCTCGAGGAACGAGACGGTGCCGTCCTTGCCGATCAGGAACTCGCAGGTGCCGGCACCGACGTAGCCGACCTCGCGGAGGATGGCCTTCGA
Organism: Frigoribacterium sp. 9N; assembly: GCF_902506305.1. Taxonomy (NCBI): domain Bacteria; kingdom Bacillati; phylum Actinomycetota; class Actinomycetes; order Micrococcales; family Microbacteriaceae; genus Frigoribacterium; species Frigoribacterium sp. 9N. The sequence goes on along the minus strand of NZ_LR733391.1, from coordinate 499,623 downwards.
CGACTCGTACAGCTTCGTGGTCTGCTCGTCGGTGAGGAACGGTGCGGGGGCCTCTTCGACGAGCTTCTGATGACGGCGCTGCAGCGAGCAGTCGCGGGTCGACACGACGACGACGTTGCCGTGGGCGTCGGCCAGGCACTGGGTCTCGACGTGCCGGGGCTGGTCGAGGTACTTCTCGACGAAGCACTCGCCGCGTCCGAAGGCCGCGACGGCCTCGCGGGTGGCCGAGTCGAACAGCTCGGGGACCTCCTCGCGGGTGCGGGCGACCTTGAGACCGCGTCCGCCGCCGCCGAAGGCCGCCTTGATCGCGACGGGGAGGCCGTGCTGGTCGACGAACTCGAGCACCTCGTCGGCGCCCGAGACGGGGTTGAGGGTGCCGGGGGCGAGCGGGGCGCCGACGCGCTCGGCGATGTGCCGGGCCGAGACCTTGTCGCCCAGCTGCTCGATGGCCTCGGGCGACGGGCCGATCCAGACCAGGCCCGCGGCCTGGACGGCCCGGGCGAAGTCCGCGTTCTCGGCGAGGAAGCCGTAGCCGGGGTGCACGGCGTCGGCACCCGAGCGGCGGGCGATCGAGAGGATCTTGTCGATGACCAGGTAGGTCTCGGCGCTCGTCGTCCCGCCCAGGGCGTAGGCCTCGTCGGCGAGGCGGGCGTGTTGGGCGTCGCGGTCCTGGTCGGCGTAGACCGCCACCGAGCCGATTCCGGCGTCACGCGCGGCCCGGATCACGCGGACGGCGATCTCTCCACGATTGGCGATGAGGACCTTGCTGATACGCGGCATAGTTCCCCACCCTATTGCGCCCTCCCCGTCGGCCTTTGGCTGACGTGCACAAAAAGGACGAGGAGGCGCGAGGCAGAACCTACAAGGAGCCGGCGGTCGGCGAGGTCCACAGCTCGTGCCACGGCACGCCGAAGCCCCGGACGAGCGACCGCAGCACGGGCACCGAGAGTCCGACGACGGCGCTCGGGGTGCCCTCGATGTGCGTGATGAACGCGGATGCCCGACCGTCGATCGTGAAGGCCCCCGCGACCTCGAGCGGCTCGCCCGTCTCGACGTAGGCCGAGAGCTCGCGCGGGTCGAGGTCGTCGGCGAAGGTGAGGGACGCGCTCGCGACCCGGCCCGCGCCTCCTGAGGGGGTCTCGGCGGTGACGCGCGGAGCGCCACCGCGGTGGTCGACCAGCCAGTGACCCGACCAGAGGGTGCCGTGGCCGATCTCGGCCATGCGGCGCCACCGGTCGAGCGCCAGGGCGGGCTCGTGGGGTTTGCCGTGCACCTCGCCGTCGAACTCGAAGGCGCTGTCGCCCCCGAGGACCAACCCGTCGAGGGGGCGGCCGTCGACGACCGTGTCGAGCACGGCCTCGGCCTTGAGCCTGGCGAGGTGCTGCACCGTCTCGGCCGCCGTGAGCGCTCGGCCGAGCCGTGTCGACTCGACCGCGACCGCGGCCTCTTCGTCGACACCGGGACTGATCAGCACCGGCTCGACGCCGGCGGCGCGCAGCAGGGCGAGACGGGCGGGGGAGGTGCTGGCCAGGTAGAGCGGGACGGTCATGCCGCCCAGCCTGTCAGACTCGACGCATGGGAGACATGCTGGGCCGCGAGGTCGAACTGGACGTGACGGGCATCGCACACGGGGGCATCTCGGTGGCCAGACTCGACGGGCGGGTCGTGTTCGTGACCGACACCCTGCCCGGCGAGAAGGTCGTGGCGCGCATTACCGACGACCGCAAGAAGGCGTTCTGGCGGGCCGACACGGTGCGCGTCCTCGAGGCGAGCGAGCACCGTCGGCCCCACGTGTGGGGCGCGGCCGCCCTCGAGGTCGATCCGACCGACCGTGCCGGCGGCGCCGAGTTCGGGCACGTCGAGCTCGGCCACCAGCGCGAGCTGAAGCGACGCGTGGTGGTCGACGCGCTGACCCGCATGGGCGGGATCGCCGACGCCGACGGCCGCGTCTCGGTCGAGGCCCTGCCCGGCGACGACGAGCGCGGCGGCACCGGGTGGCGCACGCGCCTGCGCCTGCACCTCGACGCCGAGGGGCGTCCCGGCCAGTACGCGGCTCGGTCGCACCGGGTCGTGCACGTGCCCGACCTGCCGCTCGCGTCGCCGGAGGTCGCCGAGGTGGCGCCGCTGGGTGACGCCTTCCCCGGCGAGGAACACGTCGACGTCGTCGCCCCGAGCGGCGGAGGCGCGCGTCTGATCATCGGGCGGCAGGCCCGCTCGACCATCACCGAGGTCGTCGGCGACCGCGAGTTCCGGCTCGACGACGGCGGCTTCTGGCAGGTGCACCGCGAGGCAGCGGCCACGCTCACGGCCGCCGTGCAGACCATGATCGACCCCGAGCGCTTCGACCCGAAGGGCGCCAACCTCGACCTGTACGGCGGGGTCGGACTCCTCGCAGCCGCCGTGGGGGACCGCTTCGGTGCGGGGACGCGCATCACGAGCGTCGAGAGCGACGAGCGGGCCACCGAGCATGCGTCCGAGAACCTGGCCGAGTGGATCGGCGCGTCGGCCGTGACGGGACGCGTCGAGCGCTGGTTGCGCCAGACCGCGTCGCAGGCGAGCGACGCCGAGCGCGAGCGCCTCGCCGCCGCGACGGTCGTGCTCGACCCGCCCCGCTCGGGCGCCGGGCGCGACGTGGTGTCCGAGATCGCGGCCCTCCGCCCGGCCCAGGTCGTCTACGTCGCGTGCGACCCGGTCGCCCTCGCCCGGGACGTGGCCCTCTTCGCCGAGCGGGGCTACGCGCTCGACGCCCTGCAGGCGTACGACCTCTTCCCGAACACGCACCACGTCGAGACGGTGGTGCGCCTGCTGCCGGCCTGAGCCGCCGTCCGGTTACGATGTACCCCGTGCACGCCCGGGATCCAGGGACCAGGGCACACGCCGACCGAAGGATCACCGTGTCAGACATCACGACCGAGACCCCCATCGCCACCCGCCAGACAGCACCCGTGCGGGTCGCCGTCGTCGACGACCACGAGTCGGTGCGGCTCGGCATCCAGGCCGCGTGCCAGAACGAGGGCTTCGAGGTGATCCTCACCGCCGCCGGCGTGCAGGAGTTCGTCGAGAACCTCGCGGGTCGCGAGGTCGACGTCGTCGTCCTCGACCTGTCGCTCGGCGACGGCTCGACCGTCACCGAGAACGTCAAGCGCGTCCAGGCGACGGGGTCGGCCGTCCTCGTGCACAGCATCGCCGACCGGGTCGCCTCGGTCCGTGAGGCGCTCGCCGCGGGGGCGGCCGGCGTCATCCCGAAGTCCTCCGCCACGAAGACCGTCATGGCCGCGGTCGCCACGGTCGCCCGCGGCGACGTGCTCAACAACCTCGAGTGGGCGAGCGCGATCGATGCCGACCGCGACTTCGCCAAGGCCCAGTTGGGTCGTCGCGAGCGCGAGATCCTGCACCTCTACGCCTCGGGTCTGCCGCTGAAGCTGGCCGCCCAACAGCTCGGCATCGGCTACTCGACGGCCCGCGAGTACCTCGACCGCATCCGCGTCAAGTACGTCGAGGTCGGACGCCCGGCACCCACCAAGGTCGACCTCCTCCGTCGCGCCGTCGAGGACGGCATCCTGCCGGGGCTCGACGCGGACGGCGGCGATGGCCGGTGAGGGTCGGCTGACCGGCCCGCTCCCGCTCGGCCCCCTCCGGCCCCCGCGCAACCCGATCAGTCGTGCCCTGCTCGACAAGGTGCTGGGGCGCATCATCGCCGCGGCCGGTCTCGTGTTCGGCCTGCAGGCCCTGCCCGGGATGATCGGTCAGGTCGGGAGCATGCAGCTCGCCTGGGCCTGGGTGATCGGCCTGGCCATGTTCGGCGGGTTCCTGGCGTTGGTCGTGGCGAGCCTCGTGCAGCGCGGCGTGACCACGGTCGAGGCCTTCGTCGCCATCGCCTACCTGATCGCGCTGGTCACCTGGCCCCTCGCGGTCGACGACCCCAGCGAGGTCCAGGCGAGCGTGCCCTGGCTCTGGTACCTGTGCACCGTCGCCACGGCCTCGGCCGCGTCGGCGTTCTCCACCTGGATCGCCACCGGCTACCTCTTCGTCGCCCCGGCCGTCTACGGCTTCATCCGCCTGACGCCGTCGGGCGGAGCGGTCTCCCCGCAGCGCGCGACCCTCGACTCCGTCTACGCGATCCTGCTCGGCGGTGCGGTCCTGATCCTCGTGGTGATCCTGCGCCAGGCGGCCGCGAACGTCGACCAGGCCCAGGCGACCGCGGTCGCGCGGTACTCCGAGGCGATCCGCGAGCACGCCACCGAGCTCGAGCGGGTGCAGGTCGACGCCATCGTGCACGACAGCGTCCTCACGACCTTCATCCAGGCGGCCAGGGCCTGGTCGCCCGAAGAACGTGAGCTGTCGACCAACATGGCCCGGAACGCGATGTCCCACCTCTCGGCGGCGGCGAGCACGACGCCGTTCGACGAGTCCGACACGACGGTCACGGGCATGGTCGACCGCATCGCGGCCGCCGTGTCGGACCTGGGCGTCTCGGTCGAGCTGCGCCGGGGCCCGATCGAGGGCGAGGGCATCCCGTCCACCGCCGCGGAGGCCCTCTACTCGGCCGCCGTGCAGGCCCTGGTGAACAGTTCCCAGCACGCCGGGGACGCGCCCGGTGTCCGGCGGTGGGTCGACGTCACCCGCGAGGCGACCGGCCTCACGACCGTCGAGGTCGGCGACACGGGCAAGGGCTTCGAGCCGGCGACGGTGCCGACCGAGCGTCTGGGTGTCCGGGTGTCGATCCACGAGAGGCTGAACAACGCCGGCGGACTCGCGACCATCGACTCGGCACCGGGGCGCGGAACCCTCGTGCGACTGCAGTGGCCGGTCGGCGCCCTCCTCGAGGGAGGATCGGCTCCCCGTCCCTCGCCCGACCGCGCCGACGAGACGGGCATCCCGGAGGGCGTCGCGTGAGGGTCTCCGTGCCGCGGTGGCTGATCGTCTCGCTCGCCGCCGTCTTCTCGGCCTACCATCTGGTCCTCGCCGTGGCCTCGTTGGACCGGTTCACCGATCCGCTTCCCGTCGTCGCGTGCATGGTGTTGTACGCCGCGGCGACCGTGGCCGTGCTGTGGCCCAGCCGCCACGTCATCATGCCCGTGTGGCTGGCCTCGTTCTGCCTCGCCGTAAGCATCGTCCTCCCGCTGGTCGTGACCTCCGAGCTCGACAGCTCGGTGAAGAACGGCTATGCCACGTGGTACGTGGCGGCCGTGGGCACGCTCATGGTGATCGTGTCGACGAGACGCCGCCAGGGGTTCGCCTGGCTCGGGGTCGGATTCATGGCGGCTCACGGGGTGCTCTGGGCCGGGGCCGAACAGATCGCCGACCTCGGCATCGTCGGCAGCGTGGTCTGGGTCGCCTTCAGCCACGCGATGTCGAGCACGCTGACGCGTGCCGGGCGCGAGACGCGTGAGTTCATCCTCGCCGAGCACGAGGCGGCGGACTGGCAGGCCGCGCAGGAAGCCCACGTGAACGAGCGGCAGTACCGGCTGCTGCAGACGGGCCGGACGGCACGGCCGATGCTCCAGACCATCGTCGATCGACACGGCGACCTGACCGCGGCCGAGCGCCAGGAGTGCCTGAACCTCGAGGGGGCCATCCGGGACGAGATCCGGGGACGCCGCCTCCTCGACGACGACGTGCGTCACGAGGTCATGGCGGCGCGTCGTCGGGGGGGCCGTCGTCAGCCTCCTCGACGAGGGAGGCCTCGACGACCTCGGGCCAACGGATCTGCGGCGGGTCCATGCCGTGCTCGCCGAGGCCCTCCGCGGCTCGCTCGCCGATCGCATCATCGTCCGGACCGTCCAGGGCGGGGGAGACGACGCCGTCACGGTCGTCGGGCTCGGTTCGCCGGACCTGTCGTCGAGCGCCCTCGGCCGGGGCGTCTCGGCCGACGCGGACGAGGACGACGACGCCGACGAGGTGCAGCTCTGGCTGCAGATCCCCCGCTCGGCCCCCTGATCATCCACCGGGCAGCCTCACGGCAGGGCCGGGGAAGAAGGAAGGGCCGGACGATCGTCCGGCCCTTCCGAGACCCTGAGTCAGGGCGGCAACCCGAATGTCGCCCTGACTCCCCCCGGCAGGAAGCCACTACCCATGTGGTCCTGCTGGTGGTGTGACTCCGAGAGAGACACCTAGCAAGAGCAAGCATGGTGGGTCGGGGCCCCGGGTGCAGTCGTCATTTAGGGGGACAGGCGGGGGAAGATGACTGCGTCTACCCCCGTTCCGGGGGCGTCAGCCCTCGAAACCCCGCCAGCGGCCTTCTCCGGCCGTGATGACGGGACGGGGTGCCCGGGCCGATCGCGTCCAGCCCGACGTCGTGGGTCGGGAGGACGTCGTCGTCGCCGATCCGGCCCGGCCGGCCGCGACGGCGGCGAGCAGCGCCGTGACGGCCGCCAGTTCGTCCGGCGTCGGGTCCCCGGCGACGACCCTGATGAGGGGAGCCGACGGCTGCTCGTCCGGGTCGGTGGGGGAGTCCGCCGGGTCGGAGGAGGCGGCGGCGTGGCGACCACTCACAGGGGGATGTTCCCGTGCTTCTTCGGCGGCAGGGTCGCCCGTTTGGTCTTCAGGGCCCGCAGTGCCTTGATGACGGCGACGCGGGTCGCGGCCGGTTCGACGACACCGTCGAGCTCGCCCCGCTCCGCGGCGAGGAAGGGACTCGCCACGTTGTAGGTGTACTCGTTGGCCAGTCGCGTGCGCACCGCCGCCACGTCTTCGCCCGCCTCGGCCGCCGCCTTGATCTCGTTGCGGTAGAGGATGTTGACGGCACCCTGGCCGCCCATCACGGCGATCTCGGCCGTGGGCCACGCGAGGTTGATGTCGGCACCCAGCTGCTTCGACCCCATGACGATGTAGGCACCGCCGTACGCCTTGCGGGTGATCACCGTCACGAGCGGGACCGTGGCCTCGGCGTAGGCGTAGAGCAGCTTGGCTCCGCGACGGATGACACCGGTCCACTCCTGGTCCGTGCCGGGCAGGTAGCCGGGCACGTCGACCAGGGTGAGGATCGGGATGTTGAACGCGTCGCAGAAGCGCACGAAACGACTGGCCTTCTCGCCGGCCTCGATGTTGAGGGTGCCGGCCATGGCGGACGGCTGGTTGGCGATCACGCCCACCGGACGGCCCTCCACCCGGCCGAAGCCCACGACGATGTTGGGCGCGAACAGCGGCTGGACCTCGAGGAACTCGCCGTCGTCGACGACGTGGTCGATGACGGTCATGACGTCGTAGGGCTGGTTCGGGCTGTCCGGGATCAGCGTGTTCAGCTGGCGGTCGTGGTCGGTGGTCTCGAGTTCGACCGGCACGTCGAAGACGTGCGGGTCGGCCAGGTTGTTGTCGGGCAGGTACGAGAGCAGCGCGCGGGCGTAGTCGAGGGCGTCGTCCTCGTCGCTCGCCAGGTAGTGCGACACGCCCGAGACCTTGTTGTGGGTCAGGGCTCCGCCGAGCTCTTCGAAGCCCACGTCCTCGCCCGTCACGGTCTTGATGACGTCCGGGCCGGTGACGAACATGTGGCTGGTCTTGTCGACCATGATCACGAAGTCGGTCAGAGCGGGGGAGTACACCGCGCCTCCGGCCGCGGGGCCCATGATCAGCGAGATCTGGGGGATGACGCCCGAGGCGGCCGTGTTCAGCCGGAAGATCTCGCCGTACTTGCCCAGGGCGACGACGCCCTCCTGGATGCGCGCTCCGCCCGAGTCGAGGATGCCGATGATGGGCACCCCGGTCTTGAGGGCCAGCTGCATGACCTTGATGATCTTCTCACCCGCCACCTCGCCGAGCGAGCCGCCGAAGATGGTGAAGTCCTGCGAGTAGACCGCGACCTGGCGGCCGTGGATCGTGCCCGTTCCCGTGACGACCGCGTCGCCGTAGGGCCGTTTGGCCTCCATGCCGAAGGCGTGGGTGCGGTGTCGGACGAACTCGTCGAGTTCGACGAACGAACCCGGGTCGAGCAGCTCGTCGATCCGTTCGCGGGCCGTCTTCTTGCCCTTGGCGTGCTGCTTCGCGATCGCGGCCTCGCCGCTGGCCGTCACGGCCTCGTGATAGCGGGCCTTGAGATCGGCGAGCTTGCCCGCGGTGGTGTGCAGGTCGGGCGCGGCGTCGGTGAGTGGCGCGGAGTCAGGAGTCACGCGCTTCACTCTACTGACCGACCCGCAGCCATCCGTTGGAGGTTTCCACGCGTGGACGGCGTCGCACGTCGTAGGAGTCGTCAACCGAGGCCGCCTAGGCTGACCCGATGGACTTCCCCCTCAGCGCGTCCGTCAGCCCCCGTCTCGTGGTGCTCGAGTCCACCGGATCGACCAACGCCGACCTGCTGGCCGCCGTCGACGAGCCGCACCTGGCGACCTGGCTGACCCTCGACCAGGCCGCCGGGCGGGGCCGGCTCGGTCGACGGTGGGAGACCGCGCCCGGTCGATCCCTCGCGGCGAGCGTCCTGCTGCGCCGCGGCGACCTGCCGGTCGACTCGCTCGGCTGGGTGCCGCTCCTCGCCGGCGTCGCGATGCGCGCCTCCGTCCAGGGCTTGCTCCCGGGCGGCGACGTCACGCTGAAGTGGCCCAACGACGTGCAGGTGGACGGCGGCAAGGTCTGCGGCCTGCTCGCCGAGCTGAGGCCCGACGCGAGCGCCGTGGTCGTGGGGGCCGGGGTCAACCTCACGGTGCCGGCCGACGAGCTGCCGACGCCGACCTCGACGTCGCTCGGTCTGCACGGTGCGCGGGGCACGGCTCTCGAGCTCGCCGACGCCGTGCTGTCGGCCTGGGTCTCCGGTCTGGCCCGGTTCGTCGCCGACCTCGCCGCGGCCCGGGGCGACGCCGTGGCGAGCGGCGCCCTGTCGCTGGTGCGCACGCACTGCGCGACGCTGGGGCGCGACGTCCGCGTCGAACTCCCCGGAGGCGCGGCTCTCGTGGGCGAGGCCGTCGACGTCGACGAGGCGGGCCGGTTGGTCGTGCGTTCCGCCTCGACCGGCGGGCTGACGGCCGTCGCTTCGGGTGACGTCACGCATCTGCGGTATGAATGAGCCTGTGAGCAGCGACGGACCACAGCCGACCGAGTACGTCGTCGCGCGGCTGCGTCCCCACGCCCGGGTTCTGTTCTGGCCGTCCCTCGGGCTCGTCGGCATCTGCGCCGCGACCGGCTACTTCGGCGGTCGCTTCGACGTCGCCTGGCAGAACTACGTCGTGCTGGGCTCGGCCGTCGCCCTCATCGTGCTGCTCTGGTTGGTGCCCGTGCTGATCTGGCTCGGCAAGCGCTACGTCATCACCTCGCGTCGCCTCGTCGTGCGCAAGGGGCTGTTCGTGCGCACTCGTCAAGAGTTGCTCCACAGCCGCGGCTACGACCTCACGGTGCGCAAGAACTCGGTCCAGAGCGCCTTCCGCAGCGGAGACGTCCTGATCAACACCGGCCTCGACCGTCCGCTCGTCCTCTGGGACGTGCCGTCGGCCGACCTCGTCCAATCGACCCTGCACGACCTGATGGAGTCGAACCTCAACAGCGTCGCGCAGCGTCGCCAACACGAGCAGTCCGTCGGACACGCCGACACCACCTCATGGGGCGACGACCGGGTCATCTGATCCGGCTCGCGTGATATAGGATATTACAATGCGAATCTCAGTCATCGGTTGCGGTTACCTCGGAGCCGTGCACGCCGCGTGCATGGCCGACCTCGGGCACGACGTGGTCGGCATCGACGTCGACCCGGGCAAGATCGCCCTGCTCTCGTCGGGTCACGCCCCGTTCTTCGAACCCGGACTGCCCGAGGCGCTCCGCCGGGCCCTCGACTCGGGGCGACTGCGGTTCTCGACCGACCCGGCCGACGCCGCCGGTTCGCAGGTCCACTTCGTCGCCGTCGGCACCCCGCAGACCCCGGGCAGCGACGCGGCCGACCTCACCTACGTCGACGCCGCGGTCCAGGGGCTCTTGCCCCACCTCGCCGACGGCGACCTCGTGGTGGGCAAGTCCACCGTTCCCGTCGGCACCGCGAGCCGACTCGCCGACCTGGTCCGCGCCTCCTCCGGGGCCGACCTGGCCTGGAACCCCGAGTTCCTCCGCGAGGGCTTCGCCGTGGCCGACACCGTCGCGCCCGACCGCTTCGTCTACGGAGTGCCCGAGGGTGACGCCGGTGAGCGGGCGACGGCCGTGCTCGACGAGGTCTACGCGACGGCTCTGGCGACGGGCACGCCCCGGCTCGTGACCGGGTACGCGACGGCCGAACTGGTGAAGGTCTCGGCCAACGCGTTCCTCGCGACGAAGATCTCGTTCATCAACGCGATGGCCGAGATCGCCGAGGCCACCGGTGCGGACGTGACGCAGCTGGCCGACGCGATCGGGCACGACGCCCGCATCGGCCGCCGGTTCCTCAACGCCGGCCTCGGCTTCGGCGGCGGGTGCCTGCCGAAGGACATCCGGGCGTTCCGGGCCCGATCGCGCGAGTTGGGGCTCGAGTCCCTGGACTTCCTCGCCGACGTCGACGCCGTCAACCTGCGCCGCCGCGACCGCGTCGTCGAGCTCGCGGGCGAGTTGCTCGGCGAGGTGCGCGGTGCGCGCGTCGCCGTCCTCGGGGTGGCGTTCAAGCCCGACAGCGACGACGTCCGCGACTCGCCGGCCCTCGACGTCGCCCGACGACTGCACGCCGCCGGGGCCGACGTGGTCGTCCACGACCCCGAGGCCAACGAGACCGCCGCCCGGCTGGCTCCCGACCTCACCTACGTCGGGGACGTCCCCACCGCCCTCCGCGACGCCGAGCTCGTGTTGGTCCTCACCGAATGGACGCAGTTCAAGGCGCTGCGTCCGGCCGACGTCGCCGCCCTCGTCTCCCGGCGACGCATCGTCGACGCGCGCAACGTGTTCGACCCCGCCGAGTGGCGCGAGGCCGGGTTCGAGTTCCGGGGGCTCGGGCGACCGTAGCCTCGCGACGGCCAGGTCGACCATCGGGCAAGATGGTTCGAGCCGGAAGCCGACGGATGAGCCCGTCCTCTCCCGGTGACGCCCGGAGCACGACAGGAAGAGGACCAGATGGCAAACCGTGTCGGCGTGATCGGTGGCGGCCAGCTCGCCCGCATGATGATCCCGCCCGCCGTCCACCTCGGCATCGAGATCAGCGTCCTCGCCGAGGCCGAGGGCAGTTCGGCCAGGCTGGCGGCGACACAGGTGGGTGACTACCACGACGTCGACGTCGTCCTCGATTTCGCCCGCACGGTCGACGTGGTCACCTTCGACCACGAGCACGTTCCCCAGCAGGTCCTGACCGCCCTCGTCGACGCGGGCGTGCCCGTGCATCCCGGGCCGTCCGCGCTGGCCGTCGCGCAGGACAAGATCGTCATGCGTCAGCGGCTCACCGAGCTCGGGCTGCCCGTCCCGGACTGGGCGGCCGTCCACGACGCCTCCGAGCTCGAGGCGTTCCTCGCCGACCACGGAGGCCGGGCGGTCGTCAAGACCGCGCGGGGTGGTTACGACGGCAAAGGCGTGCGCGTGGTCTCGGCCGCGCACGAAGCCGACGACTGGTTCGGAGCCCTGGCCGAGGACGGCAACGGAGGCGCGCTCCTCGTCGAGGAGCTCGTCGAGTTCCGGCGTGAGCTGTCGCAGCTCGTGGCCCGTCGTCCGAGCGGCGACATCGTCCCGTGGCCCCTCGTCGAGACCGTCCAACGCGACGGGGTCTGTTCCGAGGTCTTCGCCCCGGCGCCCTCGAGTGCCGGTCGCCTGGCCGACCTGGCCGACGAGATCGCCCGGACGGTCGCCGAGCGGCTCGACGTCACCGGGGTCCTGGCCGTCGAGCTCTTCGAGACGACCGACGAGCGGCTGCTGATCAACGAACTCGCCATGCGGCCGCACAACACCGGCCATTGGACGATCGACGGGTCGACCACGAGCCAGTTCGAACAGCACCTCCGGGCCGTGCTCGACCTGCCCCTGGGCGACACGGACTGCCACCGCCCGTGGAGCGTCATGCTGAACGTGCTCGGCGGACCGGCGACCGGGTCGATGGCCGACCGTCTCCCCGCTCTCATGGCCGACCAGCCGGCGGTCAAGGTCCACGACTACGGCAAGGAGCCGCGGCCCGGTCGCAAGGTCGGTCACGTCACCGTGGTCGGCGACGACCTCGACGAGGCCGTCTTCCGGGCGCGCGCCGCTGTCGAGTTCTTCACCGACTGACGGCTATCCTCTAGTCCGTGTCCGACCCGAAGAGCACCGACGTGCGCCCGAACGACCCCGCCGTGCCCGCGAAGGTCGCGATCGTCATGGGCTCCGACAGCGACTGGCCCACCATGCAGGGCGCGTCGACGATCTTGTCCGAGCTGGGCATCCCGCACGAGGTCGAGGTCGTCTCGGCGCACCGCACGCCCGACAAGATGATCGCCTTCGGTCGAGACGCCGCCGGTCGGGGGATCTCCGTCGTCATCGCCGGGGCCGGGGGAGCAGCGCACCTGCCCGGCATGATCGCCTCGGTGACGACCCTGCCCGTGGTCGGCGTGCCCGTCGCGCTGGCCAAGCTCGACGGTCTGGACTCCTTGCTCTCGATCGTGCAGATGCCGGCGGGCATCCCCGTCGCGACCGTGTCGATCGGTGGCTCGGTCAACGCCGGCCTGCTCGCGGCCCGCATCATCGGCACGCACGACCCGGCCGTCGCCGAGCGGTTGGCCCGTCACGCCGAGTCCCTCGCCGGTCTGGTCGAGCAGAAGAACGCCGACCTGCGCCGATCACTGTGAGCACGTCCCTGCCCGTGCGTCACCCCGACGCCACCTCCGAGCCCTTCATGACGAAGCGAGCGTGGGTGCTCGTCCTGTTGAACGTGGTCGTGCCCGGCTCGGCGCAGGTGCTCGCGGGCAGCCGCCGACTCGGCCGGTGGGGGCTCGCCTCCACCCTGGTCTTCTGGGCGGTCGCGGTCGTCGTCATCGTCCTGGCGTTCGCCTTCCGCTCGCCCCTGATCGAGATCGCGACCAACGTCGTCGCCCTGACGATCGTCCAGGTCTTCCTCGCGTACTACGCGGTGTTGTGGGTGGTGCTGACCGTCGACACGTTGCGCTTGGCCCGCATCGTCCGGACGGCCCCCTCGGCGCGGGGATTCCTCGCCGGAGCGATGGTGCTCTTGATGGTGGTGACCGTCGGGCCCGCCGCCTACGGGGCCTACCTCGCCGGGGTGCAGCACGGTCTGCTGAACAGTCTCTTCACCTCGAGGGCCGACGCCGCGCCTCCTGTGGACGGTCGCTACAACATCATGTTGCTCGGCGGTGATGCGGGGGCCGACCGCACGGGTCTGCGTCCCGACAGCATCTCGGTCGCCAGCATCGACGCCGAGACCGGTGCGACCACCATCGTGGGAATCCCGCGGAACCTGTACGACGCGCCCTTCGTCGCGGGATCGCCGCTGTACGGCGAGTACCCCGACGGCTACGACTGCGGTGACGACTGCCTCGTGAGCTTCCTGTACACCTACGGGGAAGAGCATCCCGACCTCTACCCCGATGCCGAGTCGAGGGGAAGCAACCCCGGGGTCGAGGCGATGCGTGACGCCGTCGAGGGCATCACGGGCCTGACGGTGCAGTACTACGCCCTCATCGACATGCAGGGCTTCGTCGACCTCATCGACGCGCTCGGCGGCATCCAGGTCGACGTGCAGCAGCGCATCCCGATCAACGGAGGCGTGGACGGCAACGGTCAGCCGATCAACGTCGACGGCTGGATCGAGCCCGGCGAGCAGAAGCTCGACGGGTACCACGCCCTCTGGTACGCCAGGGCGCGGCACGGCACCAGCGACTACGACCGCATGGCTCGTCAGCGCGAGGTGCAGCAGGCGCTCCTCTCCCAGTTCCAGCCGGCGACGGTGCTCTCGAAGTTCCAGGCAGTCGCGTCGGCCGGTGTGCAGACCGTCGACACCGACATCCCGCAGGGTGCCCTTGCTGCCTTCGTCGACCTGGCCGTCAAGGCGAAGTCGCAGCAGATCACGAGTCTCGAACTCGTGCCGCCCACCTATGACAACGTCTACCCGGACTACGACGCGATGCGCACCGCCGTGGCGCAGGCCACGACGTCCGTCACCGCACCCTGACGACCCGTCTCAGGCCGTGCGTCGAGGCCGGTCGGCGGAAGCGGAACGGGTGAGGAGGCGCCCCTCTGCCGCGCCGGTCACGCGCGTCGTGACCCGTGTCTCCGGGTTCCTCAGAGGTCGGCGTGCAGCTGCCACACCTTGTCGGCCGAGTCCCGCCAGCTGAAGGCGCGCGCCCGGTCGATCCCGGCGATGCCGAGACGTGTCGACAGTTCGACGTCGGAGACGACCTGGAACATGGCCTGGGCGAGGCGCTCCGGGTAGCCGGCGGAGTCTTCCCGCGGCACGCTGACGGCCGCGTCCGCTGCCACCTCGAGGAGGGCGGGGGCATCCGAGACGATGGTGGGCGTGCCCAGGCTGAACGCCTCGACGACGGGCAGCCCGAATCCCTCGGCGAGACTGGGGAACACGAAGACGGCCGCGCGCTGCAACAGGACGGCGAGCTGCTCGTCCGACACGAAGCCCATCGTGCGGACCTTGTGGGCGGGGAGCCCTGCCGCGGCGACCAGGTCGGCCACCTTCAGGTCTCCCCATCCCTCGGGGCCGACGATCAGCAGGGGCAGGTCGGGGGCGTCGGGGTGTGCGAGGGCCTGGATGAGGGGCTCGATGCCCTTGCGCGGTTCGAGGGTGCCGACGCTGAGGGCGTACCGCTCGGGAAGGTCCAGGGCATCGGCGACCTCGTCGGCGTCCGCGGGGACGGCGAGCTTGGGGCTCACGGCACCGCCGATGACGCGCAGGCGGTCGCCGAAGGGGAACAACTCGGAGAGTTCGCGAGCGACGCTGTGCGTCGGTACGACGACGCCGTCGGCGTGCTTGAAGGCGCGCTTGGTCATCGCCTTGTGCCAGCGGACGCCACGAGGGGTGAGGGTCTCGGGGTGGGTCCACGGCACCGTGTCGTGGATCGTGACGACGGTCTGCGTTCCCGGGTCGAGGGCGCGGTCGTGACGGTAGAGGGGAGCGAGCAGGCTGGTCGCGTGGACCATCCCCCGGCCGGGAAGACCGACGACGCCGCCCTGCCACGCCAGCGACAACTCGCGGCGACCGAGTGGCGACTTGGCGACGCGGGACAGCCCCGGCAGCAGGTCCGTCAACCGGTCGTAGTCGGTCTGCGGGTGGGCCGCCACGACGCCCTCGACGTCGCAGCCGCGGGGAGCCGTCTCGACGAGGGCCCGGGTCAACTCTTCCGTGTAGCGCCCGATGCCTCCGGGGATGGGAGCCAGGATCTGGTCAACGACTACTCGCAGCGTGGTCATCGGTCTGCAACACTCCCCTGCTCGCGGCCTCGGCCAGCGCTTCTCTCCACGGACGCATGGGCGCCAGTCCGGCCCGTCCCCATGCGTCGTGGCCGAGGACGCTGTAGCTCGGTCTCGGTGCGGGACGTACGAATGTGGAGCTGTCCGTCGGCAAGACCCTGGCCGGATCGAGTCCGGCTTCGTCGAAGACGGCCCGGGCGAACTCGAACCAGCTCGTACTGCCGGAGTTGGTGCCGTGGTACACGCCGGCCGGAGCGTCGGAGTCGAGCAGCGCGACGATCTGGGCCGCGAGGTCGGCCGTCCACGTCGGCTGACCGAGCTGGTCGTCGACGACCTTGACGGTGTCGTGCGAGCCTGCGAGCTTGACCATCGTCTTCGCGAAGTTGCCCCCGTGGGCACCGTACAGCCACGCCGTGCGCACGACGAAGGTGCCCTCCGGGTTGGCGGCGAGGGCGAGCTTCTCTCCCTCGGCCTTCGTGCGGCCGTAGGCGCTGACCGGCGCGATCGTGGCGTCCTCGGCATAGGGCGTGGCGGCATCTCCGTCGAAGACGTAGTCGGTCGAGACCTGGACGAGCTTCGCCCCGACGGATGCCGTCGCCTCGGAAAGAAGACCGGCGGCGGTGCCGTTGACGGCCAATGCGGCTTCTTCGTCGGTCTCGGCCGCGTCCACGGCGGTGTACGCGGCGGCGTTGATGACGACGTCGTGTCCCTCGACAGCGGCGAACACGGCGTCCCGGTCGGTCACGTCGAGGTCCGCGCGGCCGAGGACCGTGACGTCACGCCCGAAGAGCGCCTCGAGCAGGTCGGTGCCGAGCATTCCCCGGGCCCCGGTGACGAGGTACTTCGAGTTCTGAGGGGCGGCCATCAGAGGGCGGCGCGCTCTTTGAGCGGCTGCCACCACTCGCGGTTGTCGCGGTACCACTGGACGACGTCGGCGAGACCCTTCTCGAACGGGACCTGGGGCTCGTAGCCGAGCTCGTCCCGGATCTTCGAGATGTCGACGGAGTACCTCAGGTCGTGGCCCAGACGGTCCTGGACGCGGTCGACGTACGACCAGTCCTTGCCGGTGGCCTCGAGCAACATCTCGGTGAGCTCTTTGTTGGTGAGCTCGGTCCCGCCGCCGATGTTGTAGATCTCTCCGGCGCGACCGTTGACGAGCACCATGGCGATGCCACGGGTGTGGTCGTCGACGTGCAGCCAGTCCCGGATGTTGTTGCCCTCGCCGTAGAGCGGCACGTGCACGTCGTCGATCAGGTTCGTGACGAAGAGCGGGATGACCTTCTCGGGGAAGTGGTAGGGGCCGTAGTTGTTGCTGCAGCGCGTGATGGAGACGTTCAGCCCGTGCGTACGGTGGTAGCTGCGGGCGAGCAGGTCGCTCCCGGCCTTCGAGGCGGAGTAGGGCGAGTTCGGTTCGAGCGGTCGGTCCTCTGCCCAGGAGCCCTCGGCGATGGAGCCGTAGACCTCGTCGGTCGAGACGTGCACGAAGCGCTTCAGGTCGTTGCGCAGGGCGGCGTCGAGCAGCTGCTGCGTTCCCAGCACGTTCGTCTCGACGAAGATCGAGGCGTCGCGGACCGAGCGGTCGACGTGGGACTCCGCGGCGAAGTGGACCACGGCGTCGACCCCGGGGAAGAGCGTGTCGAGCAGGGCACCGTCACGGATGTCGCCCTTGACGAACGTGTAACGGGGGGAGTCGGCGACACTCGCCAGGTTGGCCTCGTTGCCCGAGTAGGTGAGCGCGTCGAGGACGACGACCTCGGCCCCTTCGAGGCCCGGGTAGGCATCTTCGAGGGTGCGGCGGACGAAGTTGGAGCCGATGAAGCCGGCTCCACCGGTGACGAGAATTTTCACAGTGGTCCCTTGGGGTCGATCGCAGGCGGTCGAGACATCTTAGCCGACAGCGCGGACCAACCGGAGGGCCACATCGGCCCGGACGCACGAGGACGCCTCGTGACCCCAGTCGTGGGGGATCATCCGGCCTCGAGCGCCGGAAAACCGGGGTACAGCGTGCGGGGGACGTGCAGTGCGCGCTTCCGAGGGGTAGACCAGTCGCCACTCTCGTGCGAACGTCGTCCCATGCCCCTCGACGACTCCGACTCCAGAAGTCTGCCCGCCGGCGCGTCCGTCCTCGACCGCCGTCGATTGCTGGCCTATGCCGGAGCCGTCGGCGCAGCGGCCGTCGTGGTGGGTGCGGCGGACGGTCTACGTCCCAGTTCGGCCCGGGCAGCCTTGCTCCTCGCTGAGGCGACCGTCGGCGTCGACACCGTTGCGGAGGCCGTGGCGCAGGCGGCACTGTCCGCCTGGGGCGGTCAATCCAATGGGCGCATCCCTGCCTCGATGCTGGAACTCGTGCCGACGTCGGTCGCCGGCAGCGGGTTCCTGCGTGACGACGCGGCCCGTCAATTCTTCGGGCTCGGGCTCGCCTTCCAAAGCGCCGTCGGACGGCCACTCCGGATCACCGAGGGCTACCGGTCCTACGATCGGCAGGTCGACTACTGGAACAGATACCAGGCCGGCACCGGGAACCTCGCGGCCTATCCGGGGACGAGCAACCACGGCTGGGGGATCTCCTGCGACTTCGGCTCCGGAGTGGAGACGTCGGGTTCGAGCGCGAAGCGATGGATGGACGCAAACGCCCCGTCGTTCGGCTGGAGCCCCACGGGCAACACGTTCTCCCGACCCGAGCCATGGCACTTCGACTTCGTCTCCGCGTACACGGGGCCTGCCAACGCCGTCCCGAACGACTCCGGTCTGATCGCCCTCCGTGTGCCCGAGGCCATGCCGGGCGTCGGAACGAGCTACACCTGCGTCCTCGGCTTCCGCTTCCTTCGTCATTTCACGACCATCGAGAAGGTCAACGCCTTCCGTGCCATCGGGGTGCCCTACTTCGACGCCATCTCCCGCAGCCACTTCGAACTCCTGGTCGACGCTCTGTCCATCCCCCGGTCCGCCGTCGTCACGGACGCGGATTACTGGCGGGCTTGACGCCCGTCCCTTGAGAGGAAAACCATGATCGTCCTTCACTGCTACGACACCCTTCCCGAGGTCGGACGCGGCTACGTGTGCGTCGTCGCGCCGCGCATGCTGCGCCACGTGACGACCGAGCCCACCGTCGTCGCCCTCCGCGCCGTCGGCATGGCTCCGCGCAACGTCAACGCCGCCGGCTTCTACGACATCCTGGCTTCGTTGTCGATCCCGCGGTCAGAGTTGAGGACTGGGGCCGACTACTCCCGACGCTGACCGAGGTCCTGCGCCGTCGGGTTGGTAGACTCTCGGCGTGCAGATCCGTGAACTGAAGATCCCAGACAGCTACGAGATCACACCGAAGCAGTTCGGTGACGACCGTGGTGTGTTCCTCGAGTGGTATCGCTTTGACGCGCTCGCCGACGTGGTCGGCCACTCCGTCGATCTGCGACAGGCGAACACCTCGGTGTCCAAGAGAGGTGTCGTGCGCGGCATCCATTTTGCCGACGTCCCCAGAGGCCAGGCGAAGTACGTCACGGCGACCCATGGCGCGGTCCTCGACTACGTCATCGACATCCGGGTCGGGTCCGCTACCTTCGGCCAGTGGGACACGGTGTTGCTCGACGACGTCGACAGGCGGGCCATCTACCTCGCTGAGGGGCTCGGTCACGCGTTCGTCGCGCTGAGCGACGACGCGACGGTTAGCTACCTGGTGACCGACACCTTCCGGGCCGAGCGCGAGCACGGCATCAATCCGCTCGACCCCGAGATTGGCCTCGTCTTTCCCGATGCAGCCGGCGAGCCCCTGCTCTCCTCGAAGGACACCGCCGCTCCGTCGCTCTCCGAAGCGGCGGCCTCGGGTCTCCTTCCGACCTGGTCCGACATGCGGGCTTTCTACGCTTCGCTCGACGCCAAGGAGGGCAACTGACATGAAGGGCATCATCCTGGCGGGCGGGTCCGGTACGCGCCTCTGGCCCATCACCAAGGGCATCTCGAAGCAGCTCATGCCCATCTACGACAAGCCGATGGTTTATTACCCCTTGTCGACGCTCATGATGGCGGGCATCCGCGAGGTCCTGGTTATCACGACCCCCGAGTACAACGAGCAGTTCCGGGCCCTGCTCGGCGATGGGTCTCAACTCGGAATGGACGTCCAGTACGCCGTGCAGCCCTCGCCCGACGGGCTGGCCCAGGCCTTCATCATTGGTGAGGACTTCATCGGTTCCGACAGTGTCGCACTCGTCCTAGGCGACAACATCTTCCACGGGGTGGGTCTCGGCTCGAACCTCAAGAAGAACGCCGACGTCGAGGGGGCGACGATCTTCGCTTACCACGTCGCCGACCCCAAGGCCTACGGCGTCGTCGAGTTCGACGAGGCCTTCCGTGCCATCTCGATCGAGGAAAAGCCGGTCGCACCAAAGAGCAACTATGCCGTGCCGGGCCTCTACTTCTACGACAACGAGATCATCGAGATCGCCAAGACGATCGAACCGAGCGCGCGAGGCGAGCTCGAGATCTCGACGGTGAACGAACGGTACCTCGACGCGGGTCGTCTCCAGGTCCAAGTCCTGGACCGAGGCACTGCTTGGCTCGACACGGGGACGTTCGAATCGATGATGCAGGCGTCCGAGTACGTGCGCGTCATCGAAGACCGTCAGGGGCACAAGATCGGCTGCATCGAGGAGATCGCCTGGCGGAACGGGTGGATCGACGACGAGCAGCTGGCCGCCCTTGCGGCCCCCCTGGCCAAGAGCGGCTACGGCGTCTACCTGCAACGTCTTCTGTCGGTCTGACCCCACCACTCGACGAAGGTCCGTTCGCCCCTGGGGCGAGTGGGCCTTCGTGCGTTCCGAGGAAACACTGCTGGTTCGTCGGTCAGGACCCGGCTTGGTGAAACCGCCCGCGGCGACGTCCACGGGACGACGAGCGCAGGGGGCGACCAGTCGTGACGGTCCCGTCCTTCAGGTGCAGGTGGAACTCGTCCTTGCGTTCGTGCAGGCCGTGATATTGATTTTTGTGCTCGAGCACGAACCCTATCTCGGTGTCGGCCTTGACGATCGTCCAGCCGAGCGAACGGGCGTAGTGGGACATCCACTGATCCTCGAGGAAGGCATAACGCTCCGGCAGCGACAGGAAGAACCGGTCGTCGTCGACCAACGAGGAATCAAGGACGGTTCCACCGGTCCCACCGTGGTCCGCACTATCACCCGGATCGATCTGAACCCGGTCCCAATACGACGGACCGAAGTCGAAGGCCCACCAGGCGACGATGCTGCGGGGCTGGTAGTTGGCCAACAGGTCGCCCACGAACGACGGCGTGACGTCCTGGTCGTCGTCGAGCATCAGGACAGGGCCCTCGTAGCCGGCGTTGCGGAGCAAGCGGACCGCCACGAAGCGGGCGAGGCCACCAATGTTCGCGGCACTGTGCACCAGGTCGATGCTGGCCAGGGCCCCCCGGGGTTCGTGGTCTTGCAGCCAGGCGTAGGAGTCGCGTTCGTCGACCGCGTTGTTCCAGAGTAGTAGACGCACGGGTCGTGTCGGATCGAGTGACTCAAGCATCGCGATGATGTCGTCGATGCGTTCTGGTCGATTCCAGAGACACACCACCAGCGGGACGGAGTCCCGTGAGGCGGAGGCCCAACGGCCGGTGGTCGACAGGGCTACGCCGCTCTCGAGCAGCGTCAGGAGTTGCTGGTGCCAGCCGCCGGGAGTGAGGGCACGGAGCGCGCGTCGCCGGGCGAGGAACACATCGAGGCGTTCACCCTGGCCCAGGATCTCGAGCGCGCGCCGGGCCAGTCGCCTCGACTCGTGACGAAGACGGGCCCGAACCTGAGGAACGGATGGGCGTCTCACCGGGTGACCCACCAGCTACGGACTCGCAGTCCGACCTTCAATGCCGCTCGAAGCGGCCCGAGGATCGGCCCCCGGTAGCGACGGGACAGGTACCGGTAGGCGCTGTCGTGGTGAACCCGTTCCATCGTCTTGGCACTGCCGGAGGTCGAATGGGCTCCGCTGTGCATCACCACGGCAGTCGGGACGAAGACGTTGTCCCACCCGGCACGTCCGAGCCGCGCCCCCAGATCGACGTCCTCGAAGTACATGAAGTAGCCCTCATCGAAGCCACCGATCTCGTCGAAGGCGGATCGTCGGACGAGCACGCAGGCCCCGGACAGCCACCCGGCCGTGCGTTCGACCGCTGTCTCTCGCGCGGCCCAGTAGGACTGGCTCCAGGGGTTGCCCGGCCAGAGCCGGGAGAAGGCCGCATGACCGATGCCGGTCCTCAACGACGGAAGACGCCGGGCCGACGGATAGACGACGCCCGTCTCGTCGATGATCTTGGGCCCGAGCGAACCCGCTCGGGGAAGCCGTTCTGCGGCCTCGACAAGACGGTCGATGGCCCCGTCGCCGAGGACGACGTCAGGGTTCGTGACCAGGACGAACTCGACCGGGTCCGTGACGGTCGAGAGACCGTGGCGCACCCCGCCCCCGTAACCCAGGTTCCGTCCCGACACGACGAACGAGGCGCCGTTCTCCAAGGAGAT
Source organism: Frigoribacterium sp. 9N (assembly GCF_902506305.1). Taxonomy (NCBI): domain Bacteria; kingdom Bacillati; phylum Actinomycetota; class Actinomycetes; order Micrococcales; family Microbacteriaceae; genus Frigoribacterium; species Frigoribacterium sp. 9N. The sequence goes on along the minus strand of NZ_LR733391.1, from coordinate 477,853 downwards.
GGATCGGACGAGGTCGACATCGCTCGAGCCGTTGTCGCTCACCACGGTCACGACCGGGTCCGAGCTGGCCCGGGGGATGCTGGCCAGAAGCGGACGGAGCGTCTCTCCCGTGTTGTAGGTGACGGTCACCACAGCAACCCGAGGCATCATGATGCCGCCTCGTCGTACGCCGGAAGGCTCGCCTCGGCGGTCGCCACCCAGGTGAAGCGGCCAGCCCGGGGAACGGCACGGCCGCGAAGGGAAGTGCGCCGGTCCGCATCGGCCAGCAGGGTCCGAAGGGCCTCGACCAGGGAGTCCTCGTCGGGCTCCGTGTAGGCGGCTGCGTCACCCGCGACCTCGGGCAACGAGAGCCTGTCCGTGGTCAGGACGCAGGCGCCGCACGCCAGAGCCTCGAGCACGGGGAGACCGAAGCCCTCTCCGAGGCTGGGGTAGACGACGACCTCCGCCCCGCCGAGGAGGCTGCGGAGCTCGTCGACCGGCAGGTACCCGAGTTCACGCACCGCGCCTCCTGGGGGTCGGTCGTCAAGGGCGGTGAGAGCATCGGTGTCCCAGCCGCGTGCCCCGGAGACCAGCAAGAACGGGACGTCGGCCGATTCGCCGCAGAGGCGCTCGTGCGCCCGCAGGAGGGCTCCGACGTTCTTGCGGGGCTCGATCGTGCCGAGGAACGCGATCCAGCGGTGGTCGGGCTCGAGACCCAGGGAAGTCCGGAACGAGGCGGTCTCTGCGTCCGTGGGGGGGCGGAAGACCGTAAAGTCGACCCCCAGAGGAGTCGTCGTCACGGTCGAGCGGCACCGGCTGACGTGACGCAGGAATTCGCGGGCACTCGCGTCGCTCGGAACCACGCACGGTCGCCCCGAACGCAGCGCGGCCCTCGTCCACGCGGTGAAGAAGAGCCTCTTGATCGTCGAGTGCCACTGGGGATCGCTGAAGAACGTGGCGTCGTGCAATGTGACCACCGAACCTCGTCTGCGCAGGACCGGAAAGGTGTAGTGCGTCGAGTGGACGACGTCGACGCCAAGACGCCGGGCGAGCAGGGGCAGTCCGGTCTGTTCCCAGAGGAACCGCAGGGGCGTGCGGGTGGTCCACCCGGGTGCGGCGACGACTCGTGCGCCGGCCGCGACCTCACGCATGTGCGCGACGTGTTCGGGACGCACCACGATCGTCACGTCGACGTCGAGCTCGGCCAGCGCGCCCGAAAGGCCCTCGACGTAGCGGCCGACGCCTCCGAGAGCGGACGGCATGGCCGTGCCGTCGACGAGAACGGAGATGTGTGGCACACGCCGCCCTTCCCTGATCGACTCGATGGACCGTCGACAAGCATAGCCTCGTGGTCCCGCTCGACATGCAGTCGGCAGGGCTCAGGGCGTACGTCGAAGACCTGTCCGGGTGTCGATCTCACGACGGCTGTGCGTCGCCTGCCGGGTGAACCGACGACGTCGTCGGAGGTCGGACGGCAGGTCGCGGAGGGCCGCGATGTACCCGGATCGGATGGCGGCCGCGGACGTGTCACGCGGCGATCGAATGACCCGCACCAGCGTGCGGAGCAGGGCGCGCACCACGGTGGGGGCCGGGGCGTGCCAGACGGCGACCTTTATCCGGTTGCGGGTGTTGTGGAAGAGGAAGACCCAGGACGACGTCCCCGAGGAGGCCGAGTGGCGGTGGACCAGCACGGCCTTCGGGACGTGCTGGACGACGAAGCCGTGCTCCGCGAGTCGCCAACTCAACTCGGTGTCCTCGTAGTACATGAAGAGCGATTCGTCGAACAAGCCCACCCGGTCGAGGGCGCATGCTCGGAGCAGCGCGCCGCCACCCGAGAATCCGAAGACCTTCGAACCACCCGACTTCTCGGCGGGGCTGAGCCAGTCACGGTCCTGGCCGTTGCCCGACGCATCGAGGACGCCACCGGTGGAGTTGACCAGCACGGCGCCCTCGTCGGCCCGCCTCCACCGCGATCCGTCGGCGGCGACGAAGTCGTCGGGAGCGGCGTCGTCGACGGGTGCCGAGACGAATCGTCCCTCGAGCTCGAGACGCGCCGTGAACGCTGCCACGTGGTCGGACGCCCGGTCGGCGGCGGCCGTGAGTTCGGCCACGAAACGAGGCGCGGGTACCGCGTCGTTGTTGACCAGGACGTACCGGTCGGCCCTGCGGGAACGGATCGCTGCGTTCACCCCGGCCCCGAAACCACCGTTGTGCCCGAGCGGCAGAAGTCGGCTTCCGAGAGCGGGACGTAGGCGTTCGACCGAGTCGTCCTCCGAGCCGTTGTCCACGACGATCAGGTCGAAGTCGGCATCGCCGACCTGGGAGTCGAGGGCCTCGACACAGCGTGCCGTCAGTGCGGCGTTGTTCCAGTTGACGACGACGACCAGCGTCGTCGGCTCAGAGCTGGACGAGCTCGGGCTCGGCATGGACGGTTCCCACGGCCAGCGCGTAGGCGGGGACGTCGAAGGAGGCGCCCTGCGGTAGGTCGTGGACGTGGACGCCCCGAGGGTCCATGAGGGACGCGTTGACGAAGTACTTGCCTTCGCCGAACGCGACGTCCTTCAGGACGAAACGCAGGCGCCTCGTGCCCAGGAGCCGTGGTAGGTCGATGCCCATGCGAGTGCTCGTCGTGCCGTAGACGACCTGGCCGGACGCGCTGTTGATCTGCAAGGCGGCGATCCACTCGTCCATGCCGGTGGCGTGCTCGAACTCCATCGTGACCTCGAGGTCGTCTCCGGGCAGCACCTTGGTACCCTCGCCGCGACCGGCGGCCGACACCACGACACTCGTCACGTGGCCGGAGCCGACGAGGGGGTCGTGAGCGGCTTCGGCCTCGGTCTGACGCCGATCCTCCAGGAGGTCTCGGAAGAGGGCGACGGCGTCGTTCGGATCACCGTCGAACATGACGGTCCCCTTGTTCAGGAAAACGGCCCTGGTGCAGAGTTCCTGCACTTGAGCAAGCGAGTGGGTGACGATGATGATCGTTCGCCCTTCGGCCTGGAACGAACGGATCTTGTCCAGACATTTCCGCTGGAACGCCTCGTCGCCGACGGCCAGGACCTCGTCGACCAGCAGGACGTCGGGGTCGGTGTGCACGGCCACGGCGAAGGCGAGACGGACGTACATGCCCGACGAGTAGAACTTCACCTGTGTGTCGATGAAGTCGCCGATGCCCGAGAAGGTGAGGATGTCGTCGAAGCGGGCCTCGGTCTCCTGGCGCGTGAGTCCGAGCAGGGCCGCGTTCAGGAAGACGTTCTCGCGGCCGGTGAGGTCGGGGTGGAAGCCGGCACCGAGCTCGAGGAGCGCGGCGAGCCGCCCGCGACGCGAGACCGTACCGGTGGTGGGTTGGATGATGCCTCCGATGGCCTTCAGCAACGTGCTCTTGCCCGAGCCGTTCTGACCGATCAGACCTACGGTCGTGCCGGCCTTGATGGTGACGTCGACGTCATTCAGGGCCCAGAAGTCCTGGCGGTGTCGTCGGCCCATCTTGCCGAGGGTCACGAGTCGCTCTTTGAGGGAGTTGTCCTTCCGGACCGTGAACCGTTTGGAGACCCCCTCGACGACGATGACGTCCGGGGCGTCGGTCGAGGGGCGTGGTTCGGTGCTGAGGATGTCGTCCGTGGTCATGGTGCTCACAGTTCTTGGGCGAAGTTGCCCTGGAGTCGGGAGAAGACGCGTTGCGCGCCGAAGAGGAGGACCAGCCCGACGGCGAGCGCTATGACCAAACGGAGCATGAGGTGCTCCGGGTATACGACGCTGTCATGACCGGCGGTCCAGATCGCTCGTTGCAGGGACAGCACCGAAAGGGTGAGGGGGTTGTCGGTATAGAGCTGCAGCAGCAGACCGTCCCCGAGGACGGACTTGGCCTGCGACCAGGCGTAGACGATGGGCGAGGCCCACAGGAGGACCATGAGCCCCACGTCGATGAGGTATTGCACGTCACGGAGGTAGACGTTGAGAGCCGAGAGGACGAGCCCGAGCGCGGTGCCGTACACGACGATGACTAGTAGGGCAGGGACGAGGTAGACCAGCTCCGAGGTGAGGGGGAACTTGCCGAGAACGAGGGTGGCCGCCAGCAGGATGCCGAACTGGATGCAGAAGTTGAAGAGGGCGGCTCCCACGCTGGCGAGGGGGAAGACTTCACGCGGGATGTAGACCTTCTTGATCAGACCGCTGTTGCCGACGATCGAGCTGGTGGCCCCGGCCACGATCTCGCTGAACAACGTGTATGCCGTCAATCCCGTGAAGACGTAGATCGCGAAGTCGGGGATGCCTCGTGCCGCGCCGAGGAACTGGCCGAGCACCACGTAGTAGATGAGCAGCTGGGTCAAGGGGCGGACCAGTGACCAGACGAATCCGAGAGCGCTGTCCTTATACCGCGCTTTGAGATCACGGCGGACGAGCAACGAGAGCATCTCGCGTTGGCCCACGATGTCGCGGAGGGACTTGCCGGTGCCACGGAAGGCCTTTGCGGGAGCCCCGATCACCACGAGTGGTTCGTGGTAGAGGGCTTCAATACGGGAATTGGAGGTCATCACGCGATCCGGTCGGCGGAAATGGACTGGGCAAGCATAACCGTCGTGCCGTTCAGCAGCGTCGGCCTTACGAGGACGGGACTGCGCCCGATAGATAACGATGACGAGTCGATCGTCGAACCTGACCAGAGGCTGGGTTACGGTGGATTCCAACCTTTTGATCAGACAGGTCACAACAATGCCCCACGACCAACGCCGTGGCTCCGTCCTCGCTTCCGTCGCCTTCGGTACGGTCGCCTTCCTGGGGCTGGCCGCCTGCACAGCCACGGGAGACGACTCGGGGCCCGCGGTGCGGCCCACCGCCTCGGCGAGCGTGTCCACCGGCCCGTTGACGCCGACGCCGACGCCGACGCCGACGCCGAACGGCGATGAACCCGGCGCGGCACCGACCACCGGCATCGCGGGGCAGCCCTTCCCCCAGGCGACGAGCACCGAGCCGGCGGTCGATCCCGACCCAGGGGACTATCCGGCCTCGCCCTTGGTCACGTTCGCTTCGTGGAACGCCGCCTTGTCGCGGCTCGAAGTCGGCGGCGTGGTCAGCGGGCAGCTCGATCCCGACGGTACCTGTCGTCTTGTGGTTTCGCGCGGTTCGGTGACCGTCCAGCGAACGAGCACCCCGCAGGCCTCCGCGTCGAGTGTCGACTGCGGTCAGTTCTCCGTCCCCCGATCAGAACTGTCGTCCGGTGCGTGGAGCGTCACCATTCGCTATGTGGTGGGCAACGAGTCCGTCGCTTCAGACCCCCAGCAAATCGAGGTGCCCTGATGATGAAGAAGTGGCTGGCCCCCCTGGTGGCCTTCGCGTTGGTGGCTTCCGCCCTGACGGCGTTCTCCGTGGCAGCAGCCCCTGATCGAGCCGAGGCCGCGTCGGGCGCCGACTTCGATGCTGGCAACATCATCAGCGATAAGAACTTCTACGACGCCCAATCGATGTCACTCGACAGCATCCAGTCGTTCCTGAACCAACAGGTTCCCACCTGTCGCGCGACCTCTGGCCCCACCTGTCTGAAGAACTACTCCATGGACACCACGACACGCCAGGACAGCGGCCAGCGTTGCGGCACCTACCCCGGAGGTCCCGGGCAATCGGCCGCCCGCATCATCTACAACGTCTCGCAGGTCTGCGGCATCAGCCCCAAGGCCCTACTCGTCCTCCTCGAGAAAGAGCAAGGAATCGTCACGTCGTCCGCGCCCACGGCCTACATGTACCGTTCAGCGACGGGCTTCGGGTGCCCCGACACGGCGGCCTGCGACGCCCAGTACTACGGCTTCTTCAACCAGGTCTACGGCGCTGCCCTGCAGTTCAAGCGGTACGCGGCGACGCCCACGTCGTGGAGCTACCAGGCAGGCCGGACGAACAACGTCTTCTACCACCCCAACGCCGCCTGTGGCACTAAGCCCGTGTACATCCAGAACCAGGCCACGGCCTCGCTGTACATCTACACGCCGTACACGCCGAACGCGGCTGCCCTCAACAACATGTACGGCACCGGGGACTCCTGCTCGGCGTACGGCAATCGGAACTTCTTCCGTCTCTACACGGACTGGTTCGGCTCCACGACCGGCGGGACGAACCCGTACGGCTACGTCGACGCGGCGACCGCAGGGTTCCAGCAGGTCGCCATCAGCGGCTGGGCTGTCGACCCCGACAGCACCGGGGCCATCCGCGTCGACTTCTACATCGACGGTCAGGGGGTGACCAGTGCGACGGCAGACATCGACTATCCCCACCTGGCGCCGACCCTCGGCGCGTCCAACACGCGCCACGGGTTCTCCAAGGTCATTACCGGGGTCGCTCCCGGGGCTCACAGCATCTGCGCGATCGCCATCAACGTGATGGCCGGAGGCAACACCTTGCTCGAGTGCCGCTCGTTCACCGTGGCTTCCGGGGCCCCGTTCGGCTACATCGACCAGGTCTCCGCCTCGCCCGCCACCATCGCCGTGCGTGGGTGGGCCATTGACCCCGACGTCGTCGACCCCGTCACGGTCCGCCTGAGCATCGACGGCCGAGAGGTCGTGACTGCTCGGGCCGATGTCGACAAGCCGAGTCTTCCTGCCGTCTACCCGGGTTGGGGCAGCAAACACGCCTTCACGCTCACGGCTACCGGCATCGCTCCAGGTGCGCACAGCGTGTGCACCACGATCACGAACGTCGGCTCGGGTCAGGACACCCGCCTGGGCTGCTCGACCGTCCAGATTCCGTCGGGCTCACCGCAGATCTATCTCGACCAGGCGTCCTCGACGTCGCCCGGGGTCATCACGTTGCGGGGTTGGGCCCTCGACCCCGACACCGTCGATCCGGTCCGTGTGCACGTCTACCTCGACGGAGTCCTTACGACGAAGCTGACGGCCGACGTCGAGAAGGCTTCGCTCGCGACTGCGTTCCCCGGATACGGTGCTCGGCACGCCTTCACCGCGAGCCTCACAGGTGTCGCCAGCGGTACTCGCCAAGTCTGCGTCTACGCCATCAACCAGGGCCCCGGTGAGAACGCGGGTGGCTGCGTGAACGTGGTCGGACCGCAGGGTCCGCCCGCGTTGTACTTGGACGAAGTTCGGGCCACCGATCTCGGCCAGGTGCTCGTCCGTGGCTGGTCCGTCGATCCCGACACGGTCGATCCCGTCCGCGTCCACGTCTACGTCGACGGAATGCTCAACACGAAGTTCTCGGCTGACCTCGCGAAGGAATCCCTCTCGACCGCCTTCCCCGGATACGGAGCGGGCCATGCTTTCTCGACCACTCTCGCGGGCGTCGGTCCGGGCACCCACCAGATCTGCTTCTACGCGATCAACGTGGGCGACGGCGCCAATACGGTCGCGTGCTCGTCCGTTCGGGCCGTGAGCGGTGCCCCGGCCATCCTCCTCGACGAGGCATCGTCTCCTGCGGTGGGAACGGCACGCCTCCGAGGTTGGACGATCGACCCCGACTCCGTCGAGGCCTTGCGTGTGCACGTCTACGTCGACGGCATCCTGACGACGAAGGTCACGGCCGACGTGGCGAAGCCCTCGCTCGCCACTACCTACCCTCCGTACGGTGCCAACCACCAGTTCGACGTATCGGTTGCCGGACTGCGCGTGGGCACCCACGAGTTGTGCGCCTTCGCCATCAACGTCGGCCCGGGCGAGAACCGGGCTGCCTGCGCGACCGTGACCGTCAGATGACGGGACGGGGGCTGGTGCGAAATGCGCAGCCTCCGCCCGGGGGCCTGGTGGCGGCTCAGCGGCCGCGCGCCCGGGACGCGACGGAGCGGTATCGCTCGAGCAGCGTGTAGGCCCGGCTGCCCTTGAGTTCGCGCAGTTCCTCGAGGGGGCCGACCGTCTCGGCCAGTCTGCCCTGCAGGTCCCCGATGGTGTCCGCCAAGGCCTCGGCCTCTCGTTCGAGGCGTCGCACCGTGATCAGGTGGCCGTCGCGTTCGCGCGAGGCGTGCCGGAGTTCCTCTTGCTTCACCGTGATCCAGCGAAGCATCTCGGAACGCGAGGATCGGCCGCGGGCACTGTCGATGGCCCCGTCGAGGAGCGGGGCGACGAATCGCGCGCGTGCCGAATAGGAGTGATGACTGCGGACCAGACGTGTCCACTCGGCGACTTCGTGCTGCTGCTCGGGCGAAGGGTCGACGAACCGATCGACGACCCGTCGGAGGGAATGTGCGTCATCGAACACGGGTAGGTCTCCGAGCCCCAGCTCGGCGAGGCCGGAACTGGTATTGGTCGTCACGGGCGTTCCGGTCGACAGTGCCTCGAAGATTCGGCTGTTCTGGCTGCCGAACTCGGCAGCGGGATCGATCACGTCGTCGACGACCAGCTGGCTGCGACCGTAGACCTCCGGGAGTTCGAAGAAGTCGACCCGGTCGCGGTGGTCTATTCGCGGAGATCGTTCGAGATGGGCGCCATTTGCCCCGAACCACACGACGGGATGTGTGTCGCTCAGGTCGTCGAGCACGGCCCGGAGGCGTCGCTCGACACCCCAGAAGTTGGCAGTGGTCACGATCGGCATGTCGCGTTCGACTCCGGGATCGACGAAGAGTGCCTCGTCGACTCCGATCGGGACGATCGGGACGGGACGCCCGAAACGTGCCTCGAGGTGCTCCGATGCCAGACCGGAGGAGGCCCAGACTCCGTCGAACTCGGTGAGGTAGGGAAGTTTCGCCCAGGACGCGGTCCAGTTGCGGACCCAGGCGATGGTCGCGGTCGATGGGGGGAGCAGCCCGGGGACGAACGACTCGATCATCACGACGGCGACATCCGTCGCGACGGGCGGCTCCTCGTTCCACCGCTCAGCAGGCCAAAAGATGACTCCCCATCCTTCCGCGGAGAGGGCGGAGGCGAGGCCAGCAGCCACGTAGAGGTCACCCTTGCCCTCCGAGAGGTCGGCCGTCGAAACGCAGAACATGATCGTCCCGCGAGGCCCGGCGGCGCGCTCCCCCGAGGTGAGTGCACGGTAGTGCGCCGAGATGTCCGGCGTCGGGGTCGGCTGTTCTGTCGTGACGGTCATGCTCTCGGGTGGGGTAGGGGGCATCAGGGCGATCGCTTCGATGACGACGGTGGTCACTCTACCTGCGGCGAGTCCGTCGCAGGCTCGACGGGTCGCGCTGGGCGAGGGCGTCTCTCCTCGAGAATGTAGTATCGACGTGCCGTGGCGCTGTCTGCGCCCTCGTCGCCCACGCGCCGGGCGATGTCGCGCCGACGAAGGGAATTCATGAAAGACCGCAAACCGGGGGTCGTCTCCGTCGTCCTCGTCAACTACAAGGGCACCGACGACACGCTCACGAGCATCGAGGGGCTCGCCGCCCAGGACTGGCCGGCCGACAAGCTCGAGATCATCGTGGTCGACAACGACTCCGGTGCGGATCACGTCGCACGCCTCAAGGAGTCGTCCCTCGACTTCACGCTCGTCGAGTCCGGCGGCAATCTGGGCTTCACCGGCGGCTGCAACCTCGGGGTCGAACGTTCCTCGGGTGAGATCGTCGCGTTCCTCAACAACGACGCCCGGCCTGACGTCTCGTGGATCCGCGCGGCTATGGACACTTTCGCTGCCGGCGCCGACATCGGAGCCGTCGCCAGCAAAGTGCTGGACTGGGAGGGCGTCAACGTCGACTTCACCGAAGCGGCCATGACGTGGTACGGCATGGGGTACAAACCCCATGCCGGCGGCCCCGACACGGGGGCCTGGGAGGTCGAGAAAGACGTCCTCTTCGGCACGGGTGCCGCGATGTTCATCCGCGCGGACCTCTTCGACCAGCTGGGCGGGTTCGACGACCGCTACTTCATGTTCTACGACGACGTCGATCTCGGTTGGCGTCTCAACCTGCTCGGGTGGCGGTTCCGCTACCAACCGCGGTCGGTCGCGTTCCACAAACACCACGCGTCGATGAACAAGTTCGGTGACTTCCGCGAGACCTACCTGCTCGAACGGAACGCCCTGTTCACGCTGTACAAGAACCTCGGGCAAGAGCAGCTCGACAAGGCCTTGCCCGGCGCGCTGGCTCTCGTGGTGCGGCGTGCCGTCGGTCGCAGTGAACTCGATTCGACCGAGCTCGATCTGCGCAACCCGGGCGACGACTCCGTCGAGACCCGACCGGTGCCCAAGAAAGGCATGGCGGGCATCTACGGGATCGACCAGTTCGTCGAGATGCTGCCGTCGCTCACCGAATCGAGACGCGAGATCCAGGCGTCGCGGGTCAGGGACGATCGGCAATTGCTCGACCTGTTCGGCAACCGCGACGAGCCAGCGTACCCGATCGAGAGCTATCTGGCCGGATACGACAAGATTGTCGCATCCCTCGACGTGCTCGAGGTCGTCAAGCGTCGACGGGTGTTGATCGTCACGGGTGACTCCATCGGAGCCAAGATGGCGGGCCCTGCCATCCGGGCCACCAGCATGGCGCGCGAGCTCGCACTCGAACACGACGTCCGCGTGGTCAGCATGACTCGTTCGACGTCGATCGACGACAGCTTCGAGGTCGTGACGGTTCCCCATCGTCACCCCAGGCAGATGGTCGAGCACGAGGCCTGGGCCGACGTGATCATCGTCCAGGGGCACGCCCTGCGGCTGTTCCCCGTGCTCGAGTCGACCCGAAAGGTGCTGGTCGTCGACGTCTACGATCCGCTCCATCTCGAACAGCTCGAGCAGGGTCGGAGCACCGACGTCGAGGCGTGGGACCGTCAGATCCTCGACGCCGCCGACACCCTGAACCACCAACTCGAGCTCGGCGACTACTTCATCTGCGCCTCCGAGCGTCAGCGCCTCTTCTGGCTCGGCCAGCTCGCGGGATCGGGCCGGGTCAACGCCCACACGTACTCGCGCGACCCCGAGTTGCGCAGCCTCATCGGTGTCGTGCCGTTTGGGCTGTCGTCGACCCCACCGCGCCACGACCGCTCCGTGGTCAAGGGGGTCCTTCCCGGTATCGGTGTCGACGACAAGCTCGTCGTCTGGGGCGGTGGCATCTACGACTGGTTCGACCCGATCACGCTCGTGCGGGCGATCGGCAAGCTGGGCGGACGTCGTCCTGAGGTCAAGCTTTTCTTCATGGGCGTGCAGCACCCGAACCCCGACGTCCCCGAGATGGACATTGTCGCGAAGGTCCGTGCCGTGGCCGACGAGCTCGGACTCACCGGGGTCCACGTCTTCTTCAACGAAGCCTGGATTCCCTACGACGATCGGGGGGCCTACCTGCGCGAGGCCGATGCAGGCGTCTCGACGCACTACGAGCACCTCGAGACCACGTTCTCGTTCCGCACCCGCATCCTCGACTACCTCTGGGCCGAGCTGCCGATCGTCACGACCGACGGCGACTCGTTCGCCGAGCTCGTCGCCAAGGAAGACCTCGGGGTGGTCGTGCACGAACGCGACGTCGACGGATTGGCGAACGCGCTCGAGTCGGTCCTCTTCGACGACTCGGCCCGACGCCGCCACGTGGCGAACGTCAAGCGTGTGCGTGAGGGGTTCACCTGGGAAAACGTCCTCACGCCCTTGGTCGAGTTCGTCCGCGAGCCCATGCGCGCGGCCGACAAGAAGGGCGGCTCCGGCGAGCCCGATCTCACCGCCCTGACCCACGCCAAGGTGAAGGTCCGCAATCGACGCAAGCAGTACGGCATCCGCCACGATCTGGGGAGGGTCTACCACTACTACCGGGTCGAGGGCGTCGGGGGAGTCGTGTCGAAGGTACGCACCCGGTGGGAGAACCGCTGACGACGCCCGCCGGATCGAGCGCCCTAGCCTCGTCGGCTGTCCTGTCGACGGCGGGCATCGTCGTGCAGGGCGTCTCGCGCCTGGCCTACACCGTCGTGCTCGGCCGGGTGTTCGGCACCGAGGCTCTCGGGCACGCGAGCGCCCTGCTCTCGCTCTCGATCTTCGCTGCTCTTCTATGGCCGACGGCGGCCGGTACCGCGGCCTCACGGTTCTTCGCCGTCGCGTCACACGAGAAGGTGGGCACCCGACCGCTCGCCAGATTGCTGGATCGCTCGATGGCGGTCTCGACCGCAGCCCTCGCTTTGGCGGCCGTCCCGACGGCGCTCGTGCTGGGCAACGGGATCGGAGTCGCCCTGTCGGCGGCTTGGCTCGTGGCCGGGTACGGCGTCTACGCGTACACCCGAGGCGTCCAACTAGGGCGACACCGTGCCGCTCGGGTCGCGCTCTGGGACGGTCTCACAGCGACCCTCAGCCTCGGGCTGGTGGCGGTCGTCGCCGTCGTCGGAGACCCGGCGTGGGCTCTCGTTCCCCTCTCCGTCGCGTACACGGTATTCGCCGTCGTGAACTGGCCTCGGTCCCGGTCCGGTCAGCCGCTCACGGGCGACGTCGACGGCGTGCTGTCGTTCGCGGCGTGGAACGTTCTCGCCGGTCTGACCACGAACGGCCTGCTGCAGCTGGCCATGCTCTCGGCCCAGTACTTCGGGCCGGGCGCCCAGGCGGGCGTCTACGCCGCGGCCTTCACCCTGGCGACGCCAGCGTCCATGCTTGGTCAGGCCATCAGCCAGATCGTCATCCCAGCCTTCGCCCATCGCAGCGACGGGGCCTCGTTCCGGAACCGCCGGACGGCGGGGCTCGTGATCGGGCTGGCGGGCGTGATGGCCCTCGGGTTCGGCGCCGTCGCCGCCCTGGCCCCGATCTATCTACCGCTCTTTTATCCGGCCGTCGGCGTCGAGGCGGTGCCTCTGCTGCAGTTCCTGATGCTCGGAGTCTTCGTCTTCACCATCGCCTTGGTACCTGCTGCCCTCCTGCTCGCCGCCGGCCGGTCGCGCCAGGTGGCGCTCGCATCCATCTCGGGTTTCGTCGGAGGACTGGCGGTCATCGTCGTGTCCGGCCCGTCCCTCGGCGTCCAGGCTGGTAGTTTGGGATTCCTTGTAGGGTCGTCGGTCAATCTCGTCGCGATGGTTGTCCTGAACCTCCGAGTCCCGGGCCGCGGCCGGGGTGGCCCCGTGGTCGAGTCCGCTCCCACGACGCCGGGGCATGCGATCGATCCCGTCAACGACGAGTAGGAACCCCGTGTCAGACATCAGCGCCGACCCCGACGCCACCTTCCGACGGGGCACTGTCGATCCCCTCCCGCCGCATCCCGTCCGGTCCCGTCTCACCCGTCTCGTCGGCCCGCTCGTGCTCGTGTTGTTGTCGTTCGTGATGGTGCTGGTCCACGCTCCCCAGAACACGGCCATGTCGCCGATCGACGAGTGGGTGTACGTCGACTACCTGGGCAAAGTGCCGACTCAACTGATCGTCACCCAGGGGGAGGAGACCGGGGAGTTCGCGCGTGAGGCCATCGCCTGCAACGGCGTGCGCCTGGCGCTCGACCCCAACCCGGCCCTGTGTTCCGAGGTGGAGGCGGGCGATGAGGCAGACGACGCCTTCCCCATGCAGGGCGTCACGAGTGCCGACATCTACACGCCGCTCTACTTCGCGACCACCTGGGTCGCCGCGCAACCACTGACCTGGTTCGGAGTGGGCCTCCTCGACGCCGCGACTCTGGTGGGGGGACTCTGGTTGGCGCTCGGCATGGTCCTGCTCTACTCGTCCATGAGGCTGCTGTCGGTGGGGCGTTGGGTCGCCGTAGGAATCGGCGCCCTCTTGATCGCGACACCTGCGGCCTATTGGTCCTCGACCTACCTCAGCACCGACGCGCCCTCTCTCGCGGTCGGGGCTGGGCTGCTCTACACGGCGCTCCGCATCATGACCGGCCGTTCCGGGCACGTAGCGTTCGTGGTGATCGCCGTCGCTGGAGTCCTGTTCAAGGTGCAGAACGTGGCGGCCGTCGGTCTGACCGCGCTGGCATTGCTGGTGTGGTCCCTCGCCCGGGCTCGCCGCGACGCCTCGGAGTCGCCGGGTGGTCGCCACTGGTTCGTGGCAGGGTCGCTCAGCCGATCCGTCGTCGCCGCCGTCGTGGCCGTCTTCGCGTCTGTGGCCGGGCAGGCCGTCTGGGTCGTCATCCGGGCGACCGCCTCGAGCGGGCCGTCACCGGACCAGGGCGTCTCCCAGACCTTCTCGATCAAGTCGGCGATCCAAGAAAGCCTCAAGTTCTTGGGTGGCACGTCGCAGGACCCCACCGGGGTGGCGAACTCCATCGCCCTCGTCGTCGCCGCGACCGCCGTGTCGTGGCTCTCCATCGCCGGGGTGGTGGGGCTCGTCGTCACCGCGCGCCCCGGTAGCCCCGAACGCTTCGTCTCGTGGGCCGCACTCGTCATGGCGCTCATCGCCGGACCGCTCCTCGCCGTCGGCGTGATGGCGGTCAGCGGGTTCTACTTCACCCTCCCGGTGCGATATGGCATCTCCATGCTCCCCGCCTTCTTGCTCTGTGCGGGAGTCCTACTCAGTCGTAACAGGCGCGTCGGCGTCGTCCTGACATTCGTCGCGGCACCGATCTTCATCGCATCGCTGCTCGGCAGTTGACCGCTGGGGCCGGCCGCATGCGAAGAACCGGCGTCCGACGTCAGACGAGTCGGCGCGCGACGGCCCAGTAGGCGCGCATCGCGGTCTGGAGCACGCCGGCACCCTTGGGCAGCGGGAACACCTGCTGATCCAACGTCGCCGTGAGCAGCGGCACGAGGCTGCGGTCGGACGCCGTGCGCACCTCTTGGACCCAGTCGCGACGTTCGCGCAACCATGCCGAGTTGTCGGCGATCCAGCGACGCGCCCGCGCGTTCTCGGCCGACCACCCCTGCGCGCGTGCCACCACGCGCATGGCGACGTCGAGCGCGGTGGCGGGCAGCCACGTCAGGGCCCGGAGCCGAGGCCCGTAGGCCGTCCGCAGGAAGATCTGTCGGTTCTTCTCGAGCAGGTACATCTTGAGCGCGTTGCGACTGAACTCGTAGTGGTGCAGGACGACGGCGTCGGGCACGTAGACGACCTGCAACCCCTGCTGCCAGGTACGCCAGCTCAGGTCGACGTCCTCGTGGTAGGCGAAGTACTCGTCGGCGAATCCGCGGAGGCGCAGCCAGAGTTCTCGGGAGATGACCAGGCCGGCGCCCGAAGCGGACGCGACCCGCGCCTCCTGGGCATGGTCCGCGGCGGGTTCGTCGAGCCCGCCGGCCCAGCTGAGTCCGACGACGTGGACGGGGTTGCCGGCAGAGTTCATGACTTCGGGGTCGGAGGCCAGGCGGATGCTTCCGCTGGCGATGCCCACCTCGGGGCGGGACGCGACGGCGACCAGCTTGGCGAGGGTGTCGGGCCGCACCTCGGCGTCGCTGTTGACGAGCGCGAGGAATTCTCCGTCGGCCAGTCGAGCCCCGAAGTTGACGCCGCCGGCGAACCCGAGGTTCTCGGAGGGTGTGACGACCCGGAGGCGCGGGTCGGTGGGCAGCGTCGAGACCGCATCGCTGGTGCACCCGTTGTCGACCAGGACCACGTCGACGTCGACGTCCGTGGAGGCGAGGACGGACGAGACCGACTCGTGCAGGACGGGCTCGTCACCGTAGGCGAGGGTCACCACGGTGACGCGGGGGAGACCCATCAGGCCTGATCCGTCCGGTGGATGGAGCGTTCGAGTCGACGGATGCGTTCGTCGTGGAGGGCGACGTCCTCGGCCAGCGTGCGCGTCTTCTCTTCGAGCACCGTGAGTTCGGCGCTGTGCTGCACCGAGACCAGGAACAGGATGATCGTGCTCAGGAAGAACCCGAGGTTGGTCGGGGCGGTGATGCCGAGGGTCGCGGCGGCGCCGGTCAGGATGCCGGGGAAGACGGCCACGACGAGCGCCAGCACCCCGGCGAAGATCCACCAGAGGGCGTGGCGTTCGCGCACGCGTCGGCGACGGAGCATCTCGAAGACGACGTAGAGGACGAGCACGGCCGACACGATGCCGAAGACGTAGGTGGTGACGCTCATGTGGTGGGGGCCTCCACGCTGAGGGCGAGCGGGGGCCGCCACAGGGCGATGATCAGGGCGAGGCCCGCCCGTCCGAGGTAGACGGCGGCCTTCACGGGGTTGTGGGACGGGGTGCCGCCGGCCCGGGGGCGCATCGAGACGGGCACCTGGGTGATGGAACACCCGGCCCGGGCCGCCAGCACGAGGGACTCGACGGTGTCACCGAGGTACTCGGCGGGATAGTGCTGGGCGAAGATCTCGATCGCCCGGGGCCCGGCACCGCGGAACCCCGAGGTCGTGTCGGTCAGCTTCGTCCGCGCGATCCGACCGATGACCGCCGCCAGCACGACCATCGCCCATCGGCGGGGACCCGTGACCTGGTAGTCGCCTTCGCCGGCGAAGCGGGCGCCGATGGCCACGTCGACCGACGCCAGGGCGTCGAGGATGAGCGGGACTCCCGACGGGTCGTGCTGACCGTCGGAATCGACCTGGACGACGTACCGGAAACCGTGTTGCTGCGCGTACTTGAAGCCGGTGCGCATGGCGCCACCGACCCCCAGGTTGAAGGGCAGGTCGAGCACGGTCGCTCCGGCGGATCGCGCCCGGGCGACCGTGTCGTCCCGCGAACCGTCGTTGACGACGAGGACGGTGACGCCGGGCAATTTGTCGAAGACCTCGGTGACGACGTCGGCGACGACGTCCTCTTCGTTGTACGCGGGCATGACGATGAGAGTCTGCGCCAGGGCCGATGACATGGTCCCGATGGTACCAACAGGTCGGGCCCCGACCGGCACAATGAGCCCATGACGACATCGACCCCGACCTCTGCGATCCGTGCGGCCACGCCCGGTCCGGGTGGACGGCCCGGTCGTCCGACGCGCCGAGGTGCTCGTGCTCCGGTCGCGGTCGCGATCGCCGTCGTCGCCGCCCTCGTGGCCTGGCTGCGGTTGCCCCCGGCGGCCCGCGACACGCTCTGGGCCGAGGACGGGCGGGTCTTCGTCCAGCAGCGAGCGGCCGGCGACCCGTTCGAGAGCTGGTTCGTCCCCTACGACGGTTACCTGCACGTCGTCCCCCGCATCGTGGCGGATCTCGCGTGGTCGTGGCTTCCCGTCGGCAGCCTCGCGTCGGGTGTCACGGTCCTCTCCTGTCTCGTCGCCGGCGTCGTGGCCGCCGGGGTCTGGTGCTGCTCCCGCGGCCTCGTGGCGTCGCCGGTCGTCCGGCTCGCACTCGCGGCCGTGACGGTCCTCGTGCCGCTCGCCCCGCTCGAGGTGTCGGGCAACCTCGCCAACCTGCACTGGTACCTGCTGTGGCTCACCCCGTTCCTGCTGCTGCACCGACACCGGAGCGCGACGTCCACCGTGCTCGCCTCCGTGGCGGCACTGCTCATCGGCCTCACCGAGATCCAGGCCGTCCTCCTCGTGCCGCTCGTCGTCCTGGCCCGGCTCGTCCGCCGTCGGACGGCTCCGTCCCGACGCGACCTCGTCCCCGTGGTCGTCCTCTGCGCGGCGCTCGTCGCCCAGCTCGTCGTCGCGGCCCTGACGCCCCGGGCGGATGCCCCGGGTGCCGCCTCGACGGTGCCGCAGGTCGTCCTGGGCTACCTCACGTCCGTCGTCCTCGGCACCTGGGTGCCCTCGGCCTCCGTGATGGGCGACCTGCTCGACCTCGCCGGATGGGCCGTTGTCCTGGTCGCGGCCGTTCCGTTCGTGGCGTCGGCGCTGGTCGTGGTCCGGTCCTTCAGCCACTCGACCGTCCGCGGGTCGGACGATGACGCATCGGGTCGGGTGGCGTCCGGGCGGATGGTCCTCGCCTCCGTGGCGGCGGTGGCGTCGGTCGGTCTCTGGACGCTCGACGTCGTGGTGAACCACGGTCCCGACACGAGGTTCTGGTTCGCCGATCCCGGACGGGTGGCCGAGCTCGGGCTGACCCGCTACGGGGTGGTGCCGTCGATGTTCCTCCTCGTCGTCGTGCTGTGCGCCGTCGACGCGCTGCTCCTCTCGACACGACGACGTCTCCGGGCGGCGGGCGCGGCCGCCCTCGTCGTCCTCGCCGTCGTCGCGGCGACCTGGTTCGTCGGCCCGGACACGGTGCGCGCCGACGGGCCCCGGTGGGAGCGTTCGTTGGGGACCGCCGGGGACGTCTGCGACGGCGGGGCGGAGGTCGCCGACGTGGCCGGCGCTCCGGCGGGCTGGGGGGCCCTCCTGCCCTGCGACGTCGTCGACGACGTCCCCTGAACGCTCGACTCGTGTGGGCCGGATCGGGTGCTCGGTCTAGAGTCGTCATCGGCGTGCCCCCCAGGGCCCAGCCGACCGGAACGCCGACGCGTCGCCGGTTCCCCGCAACCGGAAGCACCGCATGACCACCTCCGCCCACACCGGCGCCGGCGCCCTCGTCGTCCTCCCCACCTACGACGAGGTCGAGAACCTCCCGATCATCCTGGGGCGCCTCTTCGCCGCCGTCCCCGAGATCCACGTCCTCGTGGTGGACGACGGCAGCCCCGACGGCACCGGCGAGCTCGCCGAGACGATGGCCGCCGACGACGACCGCATCCACGTGGCGCACCGCACCGGCAAGCTCGGGCTCGGGTCCGCCTACGTCATGGGCTTCGGCTGGGGTCTCGAGCGGGGCTACGACGTCGTCATCGAGATGGACGCCGACGGCTCGCACCCGCCCGAGAGACTGCCCGAGATGATCTCGCTCGTCAGCGCACCGGGTGCGTCGACGCCGAGCCTCGCGATCGGGTCCCGCTGGGTCCCCGGTGGCTCGGTGGTCAACTGGCCGGTGTCGCGCCAGGTCCTGAGCCGCGGCGGCAACCTCTACGCCCGCCTGGCCCTCGGGTTGCAGCTCAAGGACGTCACCGCCGGTTTCCGGGCCTACACCCGTGAGGCCCTCGAGGCGATGGACCTCACGGGCATCGACTCGAAGGGGTACTGCTTCCAGGTCGACATGACCCTTCGCGTCCTCGACGGCGGGGGGCGCGTCGTCGAGGTGCCCATCGAGTTCCGCGAACGCGAGCTCGGCGAGTCCAAGATGAGCCAGGCCATCGTCGTCGAGGCCATGCTGCGCGTCACGCAGTGGGGCTTCCGACGCCGGCTGCAGACCCTGCTCGGCAACCGCCCCGGGCCGCGCTGGGTCGTCGAGGACTGAAGCGGCGCGCCGGGTCGCGACCGGCGACCGACGTCCGCGACGGCACCCGACCGAGCCGCGCCTCCTACCGGCGGTTCGCCTGGGGCAGCCGTGACCGCCACGACCGCTTGCGGGCGGCGATCGTCGCGATGGCGACGAAGGTCATCAGGGTTCCCTCGAACAACACGAAGCTCTCGGCGACGGCCGTGACCCCGATCAGCACCAGGACGAGCGCCGGCCAGACGTAGGCCACGATCGGGTGACCGGACGCCGTGATCCAGCTGCGCACGAAGGCGAGGGTGCCGGCCACGACGAGGAGCAACCCGCCGACCAGGCCCAGTTGCAGCCAGATGTCGAAGAACGCGTTGAGCCCCGTCTCGTGCGGTCGGCCGCTCGGCGCGATGATCGTCGAGTACGGGAAGATACCGGTCGGCCACTGCCCGACGAAGCCCCAGCCGACGATGTCGTGCACCGCCGCCAGTTCGCGGATGCGCGCCCAGAGCAGCGACCGCACCGACAGGTCGTTGGTCGCGTCCACCGCGTCCAGGAGGCGCGAGCGACCCGCGTAGGCCAGCCCACCACCCAGCACCACGATCACCGCGAAGACCGATTGCATGAGCGACCGTCTCGACTCGGGGGCCCGGCGCAGCGCGTCGAGCGCCACTCCCGCCACGATCAGGACGATGACCGCGATCGCCGTCGCGGGGGAGCGGGCGAAACCGAGCGCCGTGAGGGCGAGCACGCCCGAGGCGACGGCCTGCCGCCGAGGGACCGACCGGGTGAGGAACTCGACGGCGAACGTGATGACCGCGAGCGTCGCCAGGAAGCCCAGGTAGTTGCGGGTGCCCGAGATGCCCTGGATCGGACCGCCCGCGGCGAGGTTGCCCTGGATTCCGAGGAACGCGATCGGTTGGTCGATCAGCAGCCCGCTCAGCACCTCGAGCGACAGCGACACGACGAGCAGGATGCGGAGCGCGTCCCCGAAGGCCCGCACCACCTGGACCAGGTCGCGGCCCAGGGCCAGGTACAGCCCGAGGGCGCCGAACCCGACCGCGTAGGCCACACCGCCGACGGTGACCCAGGTGTACTCGCTCCAGAAGACGCTGAGGGCCATGAAGCCGAACAGGGCGATGAGCGACACCGGCAGGATGCCGTGCCACTCGATGTGGTGTCGGCCACCGACCAGGGAGAGGGTCGCGAGCACCACGAGGGTGCCCAGGACGGCGAGCGAGCCCGGCCACCCCATCAGGGCGCGGACCGACTGGGTCGAGAACGCGTAGAGCACGATGGCGACCGAGAGTGCCTGCGAGAAGTGCCCGCCGGCCGAGAAGCCGATCCAGGCCGAGAGGTACCGGCGCAGGGGATCGCGGCTGCGGTCGAACCCGTGGCCGTGGCCGGACGTCACCGGTCGTGGCCCGTCCAGCCGAAGGGGTCGCGGCGCGTCACGAGCACGACGACCACGAACGTGGCCCAGCCCCACTCGACGATCAGCCGGGACTCGGTCAACCCGTGGACGACCAGGGCCGTCACGAGCAGCAAGGGCAACAGGTCGAGGGCCGACCACGGCGCCGCGACCCCGCGCGAGAGCATGCGGCGGTCGACGGCCCACCACCACGATCTCAGGACGACGCCGACGATCGTGAGCCCGAACAACGCGAGGCCGATCCAGCCCAGCTGGAACCAGACGTCGAGGTACGCGTCGTGCGCCTGCAGGTAGACCACGCCGTTGCGCTCGGCGAGGTCGGTGAACGGTTCGACGAACGGGAACCAGTAGCTGACCCAACCCCAGCCCACGACGGGGTGCTGGACGCCGAGGTCGTAGACGGCCGACCAGATGTCGGTGCGACCCGTCAGGTCGCCGCTCTTCCCCAGCAGCGCGAGCAGCGGGCCTCGGGCGAGGACGACCACCGTGACGGCCGCCAGCACGACGAGCGCTGCCACGCCGAAGACGGGACCCCGGCGGCCGGGCTCACGGCGTCGGGTCGCCACCACCAGCAGCGACACGAGGCCGACGGCGACCGCGACCACCGCGACGGTCGCCGACCGGGTCAGGGCGAGCGCCAGGAGCGAGGTGACGAGACCGACGACCGCCGTGCCGCGACCGATGGACCGGTCCGCCGCCTGGACCGCCGTGACGATCAGGGCGAGCAGGGCGATGATCGCGAGGATGTTGCTGTTGCCCTGCAGCCCCTGGATGCGACCGCCCTCGAAGAGCACGTCGCGCGACCAGAACCACGCCGTCGGCCGATCCGTGCAGTCCAGGTACACCGGGCAGACCGGCTGGCGGACGACCAGTCCGACGACGACCTCGAAGAGCAGGGAGGCCACGACGTGGATGCGCAAGGCCCGTCCGAGGGCGGTCACGATGGTCGGCCACGAGGCGACGACGGTTACCGCCAGGGCGCCCACGCTCGTCATCAGCGTGAGGACGATGCCGATCGCCGAGCCGGCGGGGTACTGCGACCACGCGATCGAGACGACAGCGAAGAGCAGGAAGAGGACGAGGAGGCGCGGGAGGGTCCGTACCCGGGGTGGATGCCGCACGACGAGGACGACGGCGGCGACGACCATCGCCACGCAGGCCGCCCCCCAGACCCACCAGCCGGTGCCGTTGCGGAGGACGTCGCCACCGAACAACACGAGGAACGCCAGCGTCGCGAACGTCGTGGCTCCGCGCGTCGGCGCCGTCCGGGCGGGCCGCGCGGGCAACGTCGTGGTCATGGGCACCAGGCTAGACGACGGGGGAGGCGCGGAGGAGCGACCGGGGGCCGCCCCTCCCGGATCAGACGAACGCCGCCTGGCCCGTGATGCTGCGGCCCACGATGAGGGTGTTCATCTCGCGGGTGCCCTCGTAGCTGTACAGCGCCTCGGCGTCGGCGAAGAACCGGGCCACGTCGTACTCGAGCACGATGCCGTTGCCGCCCATGACCTCGCGGGCGTACCCCACCGTCTCGCGCATGCGGGCCGTGGTGAACGCCTTGGCGAGCGAGGCGTGCTCGTCGCGCTGGGTGCCCTCGTCGAGCATCTGCGAGCACCGCACCACCATGCCGATCGAGGCGGTGATGTTGCCGATGCACTTCACCAGCAGGTCCTGGATCAGCTGGTGCTTGGCGATGGGCTTGCCGAACTGCACGCGCTCGTTGGCGTACGCCAGGGCGGCCTCGTAGGCGCCGATCGAGTTGCCCACGGCCGCCCAGGCGACCTCGGCCCGCGTCAGGCGCAGCACGGCCGCCGTGCTGCGGAACGAATCGGCCTGCTGCAGTCGGTGGCTCTCGGGCACGCGCACGTCCTCGAGGGTGATGTCGGCGTTCTGGACGATGCGGAGGCTCTGCTTGTCCTCGATCTTGGTCGCCGTGTAGCCGGCGGTGTCGGTCGGGACGATGAAGCCCTTGACCTGGCCGTCCTCGGCGCTCTTGGCCCAGATGATCGTGATGTCGCTGAACGTGGCGTTGCCGATCCACCGCTTGGAGCCGTTCAGCACCCAGTCGTCGCCGTCGCGGGTGGCGATCGTGCGGAGTCCCTGGGCCGAGTCGGACCCCGACAGCGGTTCGGTCAGGCCGAAGGCGCCCACCAGGTCACCGCTCGCCATGCGGGGCAGCCACTCGGCACGCTGTTCGGGCGAGCCGCCGACGCCGATCGAGCCCATCGCGAGTCCGTTCTGCACGCCGACGAAGGTCGCGACGGACGCGTCCACGCGCGCGAGCTCGAGCGCGACCCAGCCGCGGAAGACGGCGGAGTTCTCGAACGGGCGCGTCTCCTCCCACGGCATGCCGAAGAGGCCCAGGCCGGCGAGGCCCTTCACGATCTCGTGCGGGAAGGTCGCGTCGGCCCAGTGGCGGTTCACCCCGGGCTTGACCTCGGTCTCGAGGTAGTGGCGAAGGTCGGCCAGGACGCCCTTCTCGCGGTCCGAGAGGAGGTCCTCGTAACCGTAGAAGTCGCTGACGAGGGAGGTGAACGAGGTGAGGGTCGCTGATGACATCCGTGCTCCATTGCTTCGTGTCGGGACGACAGGAGCCTAGGCAGCGCCCCAGCCGCCGCCAAGGGGTTGGTAGCTTTGATCAACGCCCCGGCGTCGTCGACCTCACCGCTTTGTAGGGGGCGACCAAGCACGACCTCCGACAAGCAGGTAAAGCCATGTTCCTCGCCATCACCAACACGCCCCGCGACTACGCCTGGGGCTCGACGACGGCCATCGCCGACCTGCTCGGTCGTCGACCGAGCGGCCGCCCCGAGGCCGAGCTGTGGCTCGGTGCGCACCCGGGTTCGCCGAGCGTCGTCGTCGCCCCGGCGGTCGTGGGTGGTGCCGACACCCTCGCCGACTGGTTCGCCGCCGAGCCGGGCAGGGCGCTCGGCCGCGACCGGGACCACCTGCCGTTCCTGCTGAAGTTGCTCGCGGCCGACGGCCCGCTGTCCATCCAGGCGCACCCCACCCCCGAGCAGGCCCGCGAGGGCTTCGCGCGCGAGGACGCCGCGGGCATCCCGCTCGACGCCCCCGAGCGCAACTACAAGGACTCCTCGGCCAAGCCCGAGATCATCGTGGCGTTGAGCGACACCTTCGACGCCCTCTGCGGGTTCCGCGAGCCGGCCCGGACCCTGGCCGACCTCGACCTCCTCGACGACGGCTCGGGGCGCCTCGACCTGCTCCGCCGACACCTGGCCGAGTCCCTGCGGTCGACCCTGGCCTTCCTCTTCCAGGGCGACGACGACTCGTCCGCGGCCATCGCGGCGGTGAGCGAACTCGCCGCCGCCCACCGGGCGGACGGCGCGGGCATCGCCACGGTCGTCGACCTGGCCGAGCGCTACCCCGGCGACCCCGGCGTTGTCGTCTCGCTGTTGCTCAACCGGGTCACGCTGCGTGCCGGGGAGGCGCTGTTCCTGCCCGCCGGCAACGTGCACGCCTACCTGGGCGGCTTCGGCGTCGAGCTCATGGCGCCCTCCGACAACGTGCTGCGCGGCGGCTTGACCCCCAAGCACGTGGACGTCCCCGAGCTGCTGAAGGTCCTCGACTTCGAACCACTGCCCGTCCCCCGTCTCGACCCGACCACGGTCGCCCGGGGGGTCGAGCGCTTCGCGCCTCCCGGCACGGGCTTCGCCATGCTGCGGGTCGACGCCGAGGGTCCGGGGGCCGTCGTCGAGATCGGCGGTCCGAGCATCGTCCTGGTCACCGCCGGAGAGGTCCACGTCAAGGGTCAGGACGGCACCATCCGGCTCGGTCGTGGCGAGTCCGCGTTCGTCACCCCCGACGAGGTCCGACTCGCGATGACCGGCGGCGGCACCGCCTACGTGGCGACGCCGGCCTGAGCCGGGCCGAGCGGCCGGGCGGAGCCGTCCGCTCCGCGTGACGTCCGGCTCCGCGCGCCCCACCCGGCGCTCGTGGTGGCACCCGTGACCCGTCGGGCACCCGATAGGTTGGCCCCATGTCATGGTTGGTCACCGGCGGTGCCGGGTACATCGGTTCTCACGTCGTCCGCGAGCTCACGGGGGCGGGCATCGACGCGGTCGTCCTGGACGACCTCTCGTCCGGCCTCGAGGCTTTCGTGCCCGCCGACGTCCCGTTCGTCCGGGGTTCCCTCCTCGACCGCGAGCTGATCGAGCAGACCATCGACCGGCACGGCGTGACCGGCGTCGTCCACGTCGCGGGCTACAAGTACGCCGGGGTCTCGGTCCAGCGGCCGTTGCACACCTACGACCAGAACGTCACGGGGACCGCCCGCCTCCTCGAGGCCATGTCGAGCCGGGGCGTCGACCGGATCGTGTTCTCGTCCAGCGCGGCCGTCTACGGCACGCCGCCGACCGAACTCGTCACCGAGGACACGCCCAAGGCACCCGCGTCGCCCTACGGCGAGAGCAAGCTGATCGGCGAGTGGCTGCTGCGCGACCAGGGGGTGGCCGAGGGCCTGCGCCACACCAGCCTGCGCTACTTCAACGTCGTGGGTTCGGGTCGGCCCGACCTCTGGGACGCCAGCCCGCACAACCTCTTCCCGCTCGTCTTCGCCGCGCTCGCCGAGGGCCGCGTCCCACGCATCAACGGCGACGACTACGACACACCCGACGGGACGTGCGTCCGCGACTACGTCCACGTCGCCGACCTGGCGGTCTCGCACGTCGCGGCGGCCCGCCGACTGGACGCGGGCGAGCCGGTCGAGCCGGCCTACAACCTCGGTTCGGGCGGCGGCGTCTCGGTCGCCGAGATCATGACCGCGATGCGCGAGGGCACCGGCATCGACTTCACGCCCGAGATCGCCCCGCGTCGTCCCGGCGACCCCGACCGGATCGTCGCCGACGGCAGCCTGGCGGCGCGCGACCTCGACTGGGAGATGCGGCACACGCTGCTCGAGATGGTCACCAGCGCCTGGCAGGCCGCGCCTCGCGGTTGACCGTCCGCCACGTACCCGACATCACCCGTTCCCGTCGAAACGTCCCCCGACACGCCGGGGTTCCCTTGCCCCTGATCGGGGGGTGGAGGGTTTATTGGCCCTCGACTTGACGGATGGGTAATGACACCGGTGTAATTACCTTGTCGCGTACATTCACGGGCGATCGACACGAGGGGAGATGCGCTGTGGGCATCCACGAGAACCGCGCCGGCGTCCCGGACGACTGGCACGTCGACCCGATCCAGTTGGGCGTCCCCGGCATCGGATCGTCGTCGCGCACCATCGTCGCCGACGACGAGAACCAGCTGGCCTGGCAGGCGGACTCGCTCTGCGCCCAGACCGATCCCGAGGCGTTCTTCCCCGAGAAGGGCGGCTCCACGCGCGACGCCAAGAAGATCTGCGCCTCCTGCGACGTCCGGGCCCAGTGCCTCGAGTACGCCCTGCAGAACGACGAGCGCTTCGGCATCTGGGGCGGGCTGTCCGAGCGCGAGCGTCGCAAGCTCCGCAAGCGGGCCTGACCCGCGCCTCCTCGGCTTCCGACGGCATCGACCCCCCCGGGTCGGTGCCGTTCCGTCGTGATGGCCCGAGGTCGCGGGGACCAGGAGGCGCGGGTCGTCACGTCTCGCCCGTCGCGTCGGCGCGCCGAGCCGGTGCCCGCGCCGGTGCGACCTAGGCTGCACGAGTCATGCAGCCGAGAGTCACAGCGATCCTCGTCGCCCCTGGTGGAGCGACCTACCTCGACCGAACCCTCGACGGACTGTCGCGTCAGACGCGGCCCCCCGAGGCATTGGTGGTGGTCGACACGGGCGGCAAGGACTCGGCCGCGGGTCGGCTGTCGCTGAGCGGCGCCGCCCAGTTGGCCTCGCTTCCCGACGCGAAGACGTTCGGTGCCGCCGCCGCGCACGGCGTGCGACTCTCGGACCCGGGCGACGGAGATCCCGACGAGTGGGTCTGGCTGCTCGGGCACGACAACGCACCCGCGCCCGAGGCGCTCGAGCGCCTCATGACGACCGTCGAGGTGTCGCCCTCCGTCGCGGTCGCGGGCCCCAAGCTGATGCGGTGGGGCCAGCCCGGTGTCATCGCCGAGTTCGGCGAGACCGTCACCCGGTACGGCGCCTCGCTCGCCCGCGTCGAGAACGAACTCGACCAAGGCCAGCACGACGTCACGGACGACGTGCTCGGCGTCGCGGCGGGGGGCATGCTCGTCCGTCGCACGGTCTGGACCGCCCTGGGCGGCTTCGACCCCGCGCTGCCGCACGTCGACGCCGCACTCGACTTCTCGATCCGTGCCCGCCTCGCCGGTCACCGGGTGGTCCTCGTCCCCGACGCGAAGGTCGACAGTGCCGGGCCGCCGGAGGAGTTCGGCCACGGGCCCGTCGGGCACGCCCGCCGGGCGCGCCTGCACCGTGCCGCCCAACTGCACCGGCGCCTCGTCTACTCGGCGGCCGCCCTGTTGCCGCTGCACTGGCTCAGCCTGGTGCCGCTGGCGGTCGTGCGCAGCGTCTGGCACCTGCTCACCAAGAACCCGGGAGCCGTGGTGGGCGAGTTCGCCACCGCGTTCCGGGCTGCCTTCGGCGGCTCGCACGTGCGATCGGCTCGTCGGGCCCTCGCCCGGACCAAGAGCGTCGGCTGGAGCTCGGTGGAGCCCTTGCGCGCGTCCCGCGCGATGCTCCGAGAACGACGGGTCACCGAACGTGACGCACAGGTCGCCGGCGTCGAGGACGCACCCGACCCCCGGGCGAGCTTCGTCCACTCGGGCGGCCTCTGGGTCGTGCTGGTCACCGCCGTCGTCGGTGTGGTGGCGTTCCTGCCGCTGCTCGGCAACCCGGCCGTCACGGGTGGGGGACTCCTGCCGCTCAGCACCTCGGTGGGTCAGCTCTGGTCGTCGGTGGGCTACGGCTGGCGCGAGATCGGCACCGGGTTCCTCGGCCCCTCGGACCCGTTCGCCGCGCTCGTCGCAGTCCTCGGCAGCCTGACGCCCTGGTCGCCGTCGACCGCGGTCCTCGGGGTCTACCTCGTGGCCCTGCCGCTCTCCGCGCTGGGCGCGTGGTTCGCCACCCGCCGCGTGACCCGCCGCACCTGGGTGCCGGCCGTCGCCGCGGCGCTCTACGCCCTCTCGTCCCCGCTGCTCTCGGGTCTGCAGTCCGGTCACCTCGGTGCCGTCCTCGCGCACGTGGCGCTGCCGTTCCTCGTCTGGGCCATGATCGGGGCCGCGAGGTCGTGGACGGCCGGGGCCACCGCCTCCTTGCTGTTCGCCGTCGTCGCGGCGGCCGCTCCCTCGCTCGTGCCGGCCCTCCTCGTCGGTTGGCTCGGGTCGATCGTCAGCCGCCCCCGCGGCACCCATCGCCTCGTGGCGGTGCCGCTGCCCGCGCTGGCCCTCTTCGCGCCCCTCGTCGTCGCCCAGCTGCAGCGGGGCACGTGGTGGGCCGTGTTCGCCGACCCCGGAGTCCCCACGAGGTCGGACCCGGCCTCACCGCTGCAGCTGCTGCTCACGTCCCCCGAGACGGGCCTCAACGGCTGGACGGCACTGATCGCCGGGACGGGTTTCTCGTCCGCCACGCTCGCCGTCCTGGTCGCCGTCGCGATCGCCCCGCTGGCGCTGCTCGCCGTGGCCTCGCCGTTCGTCGGCTCGCAGCGCCGCGCGGTCCCCGCCCTCTCGCTCGCCCTGCTCGGCTACCTGACGGCCGTCGCCGCGACCCACGTGTCCGTCACGGGCGTCGGCAGCGACACGACCACGATCTGGGCCGGCAGCGGACTGAGCCTCTACCTGTTGGGGCTCGTCGGCGCCGCGGCCGTGACCCTCGACCGGCTGCCCCGGGTCGCCCCGCCGGCCGGCGCCCTGGTCGCCGTGCTGGCGGTCGCCGCTGCGGCCCCCACCGTGATCGCGTCGTTCGGCCCCGTGGCCGACGTCCGTCCGAGCTCGGGGCGCATCCTGTCGGCCTACGTCACCGCCGAGGCCGAGGCGACACCCGACGTCGGGACGCTCGTCCTCACGCCCCAGTCGGACGGCTCGCTCGCCGTGTCGCTCGAGCACGGTCAAGGAGCGACGCTCGACGACCAGTCGACGCTCGACTCGACCGCCCCACGCCTCACCTCGGTCAACGAGGACCTCACCGTCCTGGCCGGCAACCTCGTCAGCCGCAGCGGTTTCGACCCGACCGACGACCTGCGTCGGCTGGGCGTCGGGTTCGTCTTGCTGACGGCCACCGACGACGACGGCGACGCCGACCGGCTCGGCCAGCGCGCGGGCGAGGCGCTCGACGCCGACGCCGACTTCCTGCCGGTGGGCGACACGTCCAACGGCCTCCTCTGGCGTTACGTGGAGGCGCAGGACGAGCGCGAGGCGCGTCCGGCTGCGGGACCGCTGCGACCGATCGTCCTGATCAGCTGGGGACTCGTCTTCGGTTCCGCCCTGTTGCTCGCCATCCCGACGTCGCCGCGACGACGTCGATCCCGGGCCGGGACGCCCGAGGCCGAGCAGCCCGCCACGACCTTCGACGAGGAGCGAGATGAATAAGCGATCGGTCTTCTCCACGACGGGACGCGTCGCGGTCGGCGTCGTCGGTCTGGCCGTCGCCGCCGCGGTCGTCGGCGGTGCCACGGTCGTCCGCCTCCCCTCCTTCGAGACGGTGCCGGCGGGGCAGCTCGTGACGCCCGTGCCGGTCGACCAGCAGCGGGTCTGCACCGGTGCCCTGTTGCAGCTCTCGGACGCCGAGGGGCAGCAGGCCACGACCGCGAGTTCGGTGGGTCGAGCGGCCGTGGCCCGGGAGTCGAGCGAGGGCGACGTCGACGTCGACGAGCTCGCCGGTGCCGACGGCAGCGACTCGCGACCGTCCGTGGTCACGGCACCCGTCGAGGGCGCCGACGTGCCCCTCGTCGCGGCCGCCCAGAGCCAGTCGGTCGACGAGGGCGACCTGCGCGGCTTCGCCTCGGCACCCTGCACCGAGCCCACCAGCTCGACTTGGCTGATCGGCGGCTCGACCGAGACGGGACGCGTGTCGCTCATCAGCCTCGTCAACCCCAGCGACGTCAACGCCACCGTCGACCTCGACATCCGTTCCGAGACCGGCGAGGTGCAGGGCCCCGGAATCGACGGGATCGTCGTCGCGCCCCGCAGCCAGAAGGTGGTTCCGCTCTCGGGCTTCGCGACCGGACTCGTCTCGCCGGCCGTCCACGTGTCGAGTCGCGGCGGGCAGATCGTCGCCACGCTCCAGCAGAGCGTCGTCCGCACCCTCGAACCGGGTGGGGTGGACATCGTGACCGGCTCGGCCGCGCCGTCTCGCGAGTCGGTCGTCACGGGGATCGTCGTCCGCGACTCCGCCAACCTCGAGGGAGCACTCGCCGACCCGTCGTCCTCCGACCTCCAGTCGGTGCTGCGCGTCCTCGTCCCGGGCCAGGGTCCCTCGCAGCTGAGCGTCTCGTTGGCCACCGACGACGGCACCGGCACCTCGTTCGAGACCCGGGTCGAAGGCGGGCGCGTCACCGACGTCCCGATCGACGGGCTCGAGGACGGCGTCTACACGGCCACCGTCCGGTCGTCGACGGCCGTGGCCGTGGCCGCCCGGACCTCCACGGTCGCCGCGGACGCGGGAGGCGTCGACCTCAGCTGGGCCGCCTCGTCGCCCCGTCTCTCCGGTGACACCGAGGTGGTCGTGCCCGACGGTGAGGGCGGACGCCTCTGGCTCGCCAACCCGGGCCAGGACGCCGTCACGGCCGAGGTCACGGTGGGCGACGGCGACGAGCGGGACGTCGAGGTACCCGGTGGGTCCACGGTCGGGGTCGACGTGCAACGGGGCGACGCCGTCCGGCTCGGGAACGCCGACGACCTGCGCGCGGGCGTCAGCTTCTCGGCCCCCGGAGCCGTCGCCGCCTGGCCGGTGACCTCGCCGCTGCCGGCGTCCACCCCGGTGACCGTCTACCCCTGACGTCGGGGGCACACACCCCGACGACCCCGACGACCCCGTCGCGCGTCAGCCGTCGCGCCAGCGGTCGGGAGCGAGCTCCCACGGGTCCTTGCCGAGGAGGTCCGCGACGGCCCGGAACACGTAGCCCTCGACGAGCACCCGGTGGTTCCACTCGTCCTCGGCGGCCCCCCGCCGGTCGTGCGAGGGGGCGAGCCGTTCGATCGGCAGGCGGTACAGCACGACCCGGCCGGCGGCCCGGTCGACGGACCACCGTTCGACCCGGGTGCGGTCCGGTTCGGCGGGGAGGCCGGCGACCTCGAACGACGTGTCGGCGAGCTCGTCGGGCCACGCCTCGCGGAGGTAGTCGGCGGTGGCGGCGACGATGTCGTCGAAGAGGTCGACCCTCGTCCGCAGGAAGGGCAGGTGAGGCCCGGCGGCGGACGACCGCAGCCCGCGTCCATGGCGGTCGCGCCGACGGGAACGGTCGGTGACGCGTGCGCGGCGGGGCCTGCTCATCAACCCATCGTAGGCCCGCCCAGGAGGCGCGGGTCGGCCCCCGAGGACCCTCGCGATAGTCTGTCGGGCAGATGAACGGTCGACCCTGCAGCAAGGTGACGTGCCACGACGAGGCCGTCGCCACGCTGACCTACGTGTACGCCGACTCGATGGTCGTGGTCGGGCCCTTGAGCGACCGCGTCGAGCCGCACGGCTACGACCTGTGCGCCCGCCACGCGGGCTCGTTGTCGGTCCCGCAGGGCTGGGAGGTCCTGCGCCGGGTAGTTTTGGGTCATGACCTCTGAGAACGCCCCCGTCGACCTGACCGCCTTCGTCAAGACCTACGACGTCCGGGGACTGGTGGGCACCCAGCTCACCGACGAGGTGGTCGAGGCCTTCGGTGCGGCCTTCGCCGACGAGATCGACGGCGCCGGCCACGACCTGGTCGTGGGTCACGACATGCGGGACTCCTCGCCGGGCTTCGCCGAGGCCTTCGCCCGCGGGGCCCGGGCCCGGGGTGCGAACGTGGTCGCCCTCGGCCTGTGCTCGACCGACGAGTCGTACTTCGCCTCCGGCTCGCTCGACGCCCCGGCGGCCATGTTCACCGCGAGCCACAACCCGGCCACCTACAACGGCATCAAGATGAGCAGGGCCGGCGCCCAGGGCATCAGCCTCGACACGGGGCTGTCCTCGATCCGTGACCGCGCCTCCTCGTTCCTGGCCGACGGCATCGAGGCCGTCGCCGAGCCGGGCGCCGTGCGGGAGCACGACGCGTTGCCGGGCTACGCCGCGTACCTCCGCGGTCTCGTGGACCTCGCGGGCATCCGGCCCATCAAGGTCGTCGTCGACGCCGGCAACGGCATGGGCGGGCTCACCGTCCCGGCCGTGCTGGGCGAGGCCGCCGGGCTGCCGAAGCTGCCGATCGAGATCATCCCGCTGTACTTCGAACTCGACGGCACCTTCCCGAACCACGAGGCCAACCCCCTCGACCCGGCCAACCTGGTCGACCTGCAGAAGGCCGTCCTCGAGCACGGGGCCGACCTGGGCCTCGCGTTCGACGGCGACGCCGACCGCTGCTTCGTCGTCGACGAGAAGGGTGACGCCGTGACCCCGTCGGCCGTGGCGGCGATCGTCGCCGTCCGCGAGATCGCGCGCGTCCGGGCCGCCGAGCCCGACGTCGAGATCTCGGTGATCCACAACCTCATCACGTCCCGCGCGGTGCCCGAGGCCATCGAGGCGGCCGGCGCGACGCCGGTGCGCACCCGCGTCGGCCACTCGCTCATCAAGGACGAGATGAGGGCGACCGGGGCCATCTTCGGGGGCGAGCACTCGGCGCACTACTACTTCCGCGACTTCTGGAGCGCCGACAACGGCATGCTGGCCGCCATGCACGTCCTGGCCGAGTTCGGGTCGCAGGCCGAGCCCCTCTCGACCCTGACCGACCGGTACACGCCCTACGCGGCGAGCGGCGAGATCAACTCGACCGTCACCGACGTGCCGGCGGCGTACGCCCGCATCGTCGAGGCCTACACCGGGGTCGGCGAGTTCGACGAGCTCGACGGCCTCACGGTCAGTGGTTCGTCCGACGACGGGTTCTGGTGGTTCAACGTCCGGCCGTCGAACACCGAGCCGCTGCTGCGCCTCAACGCCGAGGCGGCGACGCCCGCCGGCATGGAGCGCGTCCGCGACGACGTGCTCGGGCTCATCCGCGGCTGACGGTCGGCCGGGTGCGGCCGAACGGGTGGAGCGGTTACCCCCTGGGGGTATCCTGGCGGGACCGGTCGACACGGCGTGACCGGACGACACACGAGGAGGCGCGGGTGGCGCAGCAGGGTGAGCACGCGACGGCGACGCACGTCGGCTACAGCGGCGACAAGGAACAGATCGTCAAGCGCCTCCGCCGCGCCGAGGGCCAGGTCCGGGGCATCCAGCGCATGGTCGAGGACGACATGTACTGCATCGACGTCCTGACGCAGGTCAGTGCCGCGACCCGTGCCCTCGAGACCGTGGCGCTCCAGTTGCTCGAGGACCACCTCGCCCACTGCGTCGCCCAGGCGGCCCGAGAGGGAGGCGACGTCGCGGACGCCAAGGTCCGCGAGGCCTCGGCGGCGATCGCGAGGCTCGTCCGGTCCTGACGCGGAGGCCGGGCTCGACGGCGACGCGGGTCAGCGCCGGGGGAAGCCCCGGACCGTCTCGGTCAGCGCCGGGGTGAGGCGGTCGAGCAACGCGGACTCGCGAGCGAGGGCGGCGGACTCACGCCGACGCCGGAGCGCCGAGACGCCCGCCAGGAGGAACTCCGGGTCGCCGGACGGCACGGGCGAGACGTAGGGCGTGGTCTCGGCCGCCAACTCGTCGGCGACGCGTCGCCGACTGGCCGGGGAGAGCTGCGGCGCCTGCTGCAGGAACGACGCGATGCGACGGGCCAGGCCGTCGGGCAGGCGCCCGACATCCGCGATCTCGGCCCACCCCTGCAGGTGCGCCGGCACGCCGTAGACCACGTGAGCGGCCTTGGGCACGCGTTCGTTGCGACTGTACGTGCCGGCCATGAGGTCGCCGAGACGCCGCGACGAGCCGTTCAGCAGGGCGACGACGACGGCCAGGCCGCCACTGGTGAACACGATCTCGAGCAGCCCCACCAGCGCTCGGGTGAGGGCGTGGCGCAGGCCGATCGCCCCTCCGTCGGTGCGGACGATGCGCGCGCCCACGGCGAGTCTGCCCAGGGACCGCCCGTGGCTCGCGGTCTCGACCACCGTCGGCACGACGATGAAGCAGATCGCGATCGACGCCACGAGGAACGCCTGTGACAGGGCGTCGTCGAGCACCCCGCCGTCGTTCAGCAACGAGACGAGCACCAACGCACCGACGAGCAGCAGGGCGTAGGCCAGGTAGTCGATGAGCACCCCGGCCGCGCGCAACACGAAGCTCGTCGGTCGGAGGTCGAGGGCGACCGCCTCGCCCGTGACCAGTTCGTCCCCACCCGCCGTGAAGGCCTCGACCTGGTCGGGTCGCAGCACCACCGGGGAGGCGCCTCGTGCCTTCGTGCGGGACATGCCTAGTATCTAAGCAGAATGGACATCGACGCCTACGCCGCCGCCCACGGCCACGACTGGGCCGAGCTCGAGCGCCTCGCCCGGCGCGGGCGACTGAGCGGGCCCGAGGCAGACGAGCTCGTCCGCCTGTACCAGTCGGGGGCCGGGCAACTGTCGGCGCTGAAGACCGCCACCGGCGACTCGGTCGTGGCCGACCGGCTCTCCATGACCCTGTCGCGAGCACGCCTGCGGTTCACGGGCGCGGGTCGCAACCTGTTCAGCCAATTGCCGACCTTCTTCGTCGTGCAGCTGCCAGCCGCCCTCTACCGCGTGCGGTGGCTGTCGCTCGTGTTGACGCTCGTGACGGTGGTCGTCGCGGCCGTGTTCGCGACCTGGGCCGCGAACACACCCGCGCTGCTGGCCTCGTTCGGCAGCGAGGAGTTCCGCCGGCAGTTCGCCGAGCAGGACTTCGTGAACTACTACTCCGAGAGCGCCTCGACGTCGTTCACCGGCCAGGTGTGGACGAACAACGCCTACATCGCCGCGCAGTGCGTGGCGTTCGGCATCACCGGGGTCTGGGTTCCCTACGCGATCCTCAGCAACGCCATGAACGTCGGGATCTCGGCCGGGCTCATGGCCGACCAGGGGCGGCTGGACCAGTTCTTCCTGTACATCGCTCCGCACGGTCAGCTCGAGCTCTACAGCATCTTCGTCGCCGGGGCCGCCGGTCTGATGATCTTCTGGTCCTGGGTGGCACCCGGTGCCCGCACCCGGGGGCAGGCGTTGGCCCAGGACGGACGCGCGCTCGTGACCATCGCGGTCGGGTTGATGCTCTCGTTGTTGGTCTCGGGCGTCATCGAGGGGTTCGTCACCCGGCAGGCCTGGCCCTGGCCGATCAAGATCGGCATCGGCACCGTGGCCCTCCTGGGGTTCCTGGCCTATCAGTGGCTGCTCGGCGGACGGGCCCACCGGGCGGGACAGACCGGCGACCTCGACGAGTTCGAGGCCGGGGCCACACAACTCGTGGCCGACTGATCCCGCGTCGTCGGCCACCGAGCCTGCGTCAGAGGCGGCCGGCCGCCTTGAGCGCGAGGTAGCGGTCGGCGAGGGCGGGGGGCAGGTCGGCCGGCGCTCCGGTCACGACGTCGGCGCCGACCTGACGCAGGGCGGCGGCGACCCGGCCCTGGTCGAGTCGGGCCCGCTCGGCCGAGGCGGCCCGGTAGACCTCGTCGCGGGTGCCCCGTCGCACCACCGTCTCGTCGAGGGCCGGATCGGTGACCGACGCGACGACCACGAGGTGCTGGCGGGTCAGTTGGGGGATCGCCGCCAGCAAGGAGCGGGAGGCGCCGGGGCTGTCGACGGTGGTCGCGAGGACGACGAGCGCCCGACGGGACGTGACCGAGCGGACGAGGGCCGGCACGGCGGCCCAGTCGGTCTCGACCAGTTCGGGCTCGACGGGGGCCATGGTCTCGACCATCGACGAGAGCAGGGCGGGCCCCGTCGCGCCCTGCACCCGACCCCTGACACGTCGGTCGAAGAGGACGACGTCGACCCGGTCGCCCGCCCGCGAGGCCAACGCCCCGAGCAGCAGTGCCGACTCGAAGGCCGTGTCGAGCCGCGGTTCGTCGTCGATGCGGGCCGCGGAGGTCCGCCCCGTGTCGACCACGACGACCACCCGACGGTCGCGCTCGGGCCGCCAGGTGCGCACGACGAGGTCGTCGCGGCGTGCGGTCGCCCGCCAGTCGATCGAGCGGACGTCGTCCCCTCGCACGTACTCGCGCAGGCTGTCGAACTCGGTGCCCTGGCCGCGGATCATCACGCTCGTGCGCCCGTCGAGTTCTCGGAGACGGGCCAGACGGGACGGCAGGTGCTTGCGCGACGAGAACCGCGGGAGCACGCGGACCGCGCCCGGCACCTCGTGCGTCGCCTGACGACCGGCGAGCCTCAGGGGACCGATCGTGCGGACGGTGACGCCGCCGGCGCGGCGTTCGCCCCGGCGGAACGGGGTCAGCGTGACGGTGAGCGTCGCGGCCCGCCCCGGTCGCAGGGACAGGCGACGGCGGGTCGGGGTCGCTCCGGCCGACGGCTGCCATGCGTCGCGCACGAGTCCGCGCAGCGTGCGTCGGCCGTCGTTCACCACGGTCAGCCGGGCGGGTGCGCTCTCGCCGAGACGGATCGCCCCCGGCAGTTCGCGCCGGATGGTGAGCGACCGGGGCGACGCCGTGAGGGCCACGTCGAGCACCGTCAGCGCGGCGACGACGCCGAGCCAGCCGACGATCGCCCACCCGCTGCCCGTCAGGACGACGGGCACGACGCCGAGCGCGACGAGCACCACGAACCAACCGGTGATCGCCATGGCTAGAGCGGGACCCGGACCTGCTGCAGCACCGAGCGGACGATGGCGTCGGCGTCGACGCCCTCGAGCTCGGCTTCGGGCCGCAGCTGCAGGCGGTGTCGCAGCACGGGCAGGGCCATGGCCTGGACGTGGTCGGGCGTGACGTGGTCGAAGCCGGTCAGCCACGCCCAGGCCTTCGAGGCGGCGAGGAGGGCCGTCGACCCTCGGGGGCTCACGCCGATCTTGACCGACGGGCTCTCGCGCGTGGCCCGGGCCAGGTCGACCATGTAGGCGAGCACGTCGGGGGAGGCACCGACCCGGGCCACCTCCGCTTGGGCGCGGGCGAGGTCGTCGGGCCCGAGGACCGGGGTCACGCCCGCGGCTCGCAGGTCGCGGGGCGAGAAGCCGGCGGCGTGACGGCCGAGCACCTCGACCTCGGCCTCGCGCGGCGGCAGGTCGAGCG
This sequence comes from Frigoribacterium sp. 9N, assembly GCF_902506305.1. Taxonomy (NCBI): domain Bacteria; kingdom Bacillati; phylum Actinomycetota; class Actinomycetes; order Micrococcales; family Microbacteriaceae; genus Frigoribacterium; species Frigoribacterium sp. 9N. The sequence goes on along the minus strand of NZ_LR733391.1, from coordinate 441,332 downwards.
TGAGCTTCATCAGGAAGCGGTCGAGCTGGGCCTCGGGCAGCGTGTAGGTGCCCTCGTACTCGACGGGGTTCATGGTGGCCGCGACCAGGAACGGGGTCGGCAACGCGCGACTGACGCCGTCGACCGAGACCTGGCGCTCCTCCATGGCCTCGAGCAGCGCCGACTGCGTCTTGGGAGGCGTGCGGTTGATCTCGTCCGCGAGCAGGACGTTGGTGAACACCGGCCCCGCCCGGAACTCGAACTCGCCCGACTTCGCGTCGTACACGAGCGATCCGGTGATGTCGCCGGGCATCAGGTCGGGCGTGAACTGCACGCGGGCGGTGTCGAGCGAGAGCGAGTGGCTGAGGGCGCGCACGAGCAGGGTCTTGGCCACGCCGGGGACGCCTTCGAGCAGGGCGTGACCCTGGGCCAGCAGGGTCACGATCAGGCCCGTCACGGCACCGTCCTGGGCGACGACGGCCTTGCCCACCTCGGTTCGGACTCGGGCGAAGGTCTGCTGCAGTTCTGAGCTCATCTGGTGGTCTTCTCCGGGGTGGGGGTCGATGCGGGGGCGATCGGACG
>NZ_LR733391.1:126037-440671 GCF_902506305.1 Frigoribacterium sp. 9N | reverse complement strand
CCTCGCCCCCGCCACGTCTGGAGCCCCTCGATGACCACCCTCACCGCGCCTCCTGCCGTGCCCTCGGTCCAGACCGCCGGCGACCTCGAGATCCGGGGCCTGACCAAGGACTTCGGCGCCACCCGGGTGCTGCACGGCATCGACCTCGTGGTGCCCGCCGGTTCGACGACCTGCATCATCGGCCCCTCGGGGTCGGGCAAGTCGACGGTGTTGCGCTGCATCAACCGCCTCGAGGAGCCCTCGGGCGGCGAGGTGCTGCTCGACGGGACGGACGTGCTGCACGGCTCCGAGGACGCGCTGCGTCGTCGGGTCGGCATGGTGTTCCAGCACTTCAACCTGTTCCCGCACCGGACGGTGCTCGACAACATCGTGCTGCCGCTCCGCCGGGTCCGTCGGGTGTCGGCGGCCGAGGCCCGACGGGTCGCGCTCGAGCGCCTCACCGAGGTCGGGCTCGCCGAGAAGGCCGACGTACGGCCCGCGTCCCTCTCAGGAGGCCAGAAGCAGCGCGTCGCCATCGCCCGGGCCCTGGCGCTCGGCCCCGAGGTCATGCTCTTCGACGAGGCCACCTCGGCCCTCGACCCCGAGCTGGTCAAGGGCGTGCTCGCCCTGATGAAGGGCCTGGCCGGCGCGGGCATGACCATGGTCGTCGTCACCCACGAGATGGGCTTCGCCCGCGAGGCCGCCGACCAGGTCGTCTTCATGGACCGTGGCGTCGTCGTCGAGGCCGGGCCGCCGGCCCAGCTCTTCGACCACCCGCGCACCGACCGGCTGAAGACCTTCCTCGACCAGGTGCTCTGACCCGCAGGACCCGAGGAGGCGCGGTGCCGGCGTGACCGGCACCGCGCCTCCTGCAGTCTCCGCACTTTTCCCGCACCCCCCGTTCGCGTACTGGACAGGAGGGTCTTGTTTCGTCGTCGAGGCGGGCGTACGGTCCGAACGGGTGGCAAAGACGCCACCGGAGACGAGAAGATCATGCACAGACGGATGAGGACTCTGATCGCGGCGGGGGTCGCCGCGAGCGTCGTGGGGGCGGTGGTGCCCGCGCTCGCCGCGCAGTCGGCACCGACCGTGGCCACGAGCGACCGGCCGGACTTCGGCCCGAACGTGACCGTGTACGACCCGAGCGTGCCGGCCTCGACGATCCAGGCCGACATCGACGCGGCCTTCGACGCGCAGCTGCGCAACCCGACGGCGCAGTTCGGCGGCCAGCGCCACGCCTTCCTGTTCGAGCCCGGCACCTACGGCCGGGTCTTCGCGAACCTGGGCTTCTACACGGCGCTGCAGGGGCTCGGCAAGGACCCCGACGACGTCACGATCCGGGGTGCGGTCAACGTCGACTCCGGGTGGAACGCCGGCGACGAGAAGAACGCCACGCAGAACTTCTGGCGGTCGGTCGAGAACCTCGCCGTCGAGCCGGAGTCGGGCGTCGACCGCTGGGCCGTGTCGCAGGCGGCACCCATGCGTCGCGTCCACATCAGGGGAGACCTGACGATGGGGCCGTCGAACCAGGACGGCGGACAGGGCTACTCGTCGGGCGGCTACATCGCCGACAGCAAGGTCGACGGCACCGTCAGCTCGGGGTCGCAGCAGCAGTGGTACACGCGCGACTCGACCCTCGGCTCGTGGCAGGGCGGCAATTGGAACATGACCTTCTCGGGCGTGCAGGGCGCGCCCGCGAACGACTTCTCGAAGAGCTACACGACCCTCGCCACGACGCCGGTGACGCGCGAGAAGCCGTACCTCTACGTCGACGACGCGGGGGACTACCACGTGTTCGTCCCCGCGCTGCAGCGGGACTCGGCCGGGGTCACCTGGCCGGGCACCCCCGGCACCGACCTGCCGATGCGCGACTTCTTCGTCGCGCACCCGGGCGACTCGGCCGCGACGATCAACGGTGCCCTGGCGCAGGGCCTGAACCTGTTCTTCACGCCGGGCACCTACCCGCTCGACCAGGCGATCGAGGTCACGCGGGCCGACACCGTCGTCACGGGCATCGGGTTCCCGACGCTCGTCCCGACCAGCGGCGACGCGGTGCTGACCACGGCCGACGTCGCCGGGGTGAACGTCTCGGGGCTCGTCGTCGACGCCGGCACGCAGAACAGCGACCAGTTGATGCGACTCGGCACGACGGGCTCGCACGTCGACCACGCGGCGAACCCGCAGAGCGTGCAGGACGTGTACTTCCGCGTCGGCTCGAGCATCCAGGGCAACGCGACCACCACGCTGCAGGTGAACTCGGACGACACGATCATCGACCACATCTGGGCCTGGCGTGCCGACCACGGCGGCGCCCCCACGGGCTGGACGGTCAACCGCGGCGCGACCGGCGTCGAGGTGAACGGCGACGACGTCCTGGCCACCGGCCTGTTCGTCGAGCACTACCAGCAGTACCAGGTGGTGTGGAACGGCGAGCGCGGCCGCACGGTGTTCTTCCAGAACGAGCTGCCGTACGACGTGCCCGACAACGCCTCGTGGCAGAGCCCGACCGGCGAGGGCTGGGCGGCGTACAAGGTCGCGGACGGCGTGACGAGCCACGAGATCTGGGGTGGCGGCGTGTACTCGTTCTTCAACGCGAACCCGCAGGTGCGCCTGGCGCAGGCCTTCGAGGTGCCCCGGGTGCCGGGCGTGAAGGCCCACGGGGTGTTCACGGTCTCGCTCGGTGACGTCGGCACGATCTCGAGCGTCATCAACGGCGTCGGCGACTCGGTGCCGACGCCCGCGGGCAACACCGTCCCGAGCCGGGTGGTGACGTACCCGTGACCGGACGCCCTGACGTCACGAACCGACGCACGGACACGAACCGACGCACGACGACGAGCGGAGACACGATGAGGACCGACCAGCACCTGACGACACGCACCCTGACCCGTCGCACCCTGACGCGTCGCACCCTGACCGGCGTCGGTCTGGCCGCCGCCGCGGCGCTCGCCGCGACCACGGTCGCCGCCACGCCCGCCCCGGCCTCGGCCGAGACAGCCGCCCAGCAGGCGATCGTCTGGTCCCAGGAGTTCGACGGCGGCGCGGGCAGCGCCCCCGACCCCTCGGTCTGGAACCTCGAGACCGGTGGGGGCGGCTGGGGCAACGGCGAGCTGCAGAACTACACGAACTCGCGGTCGAACTCGGCCCTGGACGGCAACGGCAACCTCGTGATCACCGCGAAGCGCGAGGGCGACGGGTCGTACACCTCGGCCCGGCTGACCACGCAGGACAAGTACACGGCGCAGTACGGCCGGGTCGAGGCGCGCATCCAGATCCCGCGCGGCCAGGGCATCTGGCCGGCCTTCTGGATGCTCGGGGCCGACCTGCCCACGAACGCCTGGCCGAGCGCGGGCGAGATCGACATCATGGAGAACGTCGGCTTCGAGCCGCACCGCGTGCACGGCACCGTGCACGGCCCCGGCTACTCGGGCGGTGAGGGCCTGACCAGCACGTGGCAGCACCCGCAGGGCTGGTCGATCGCCGACGACTTCCACACCTTCGCGGTCGACTGGGCACCCGGCTCGATCACCTGGTCGGTCGACGGGCAGGTCTACCACCAGGTCACGCCGGCCAGCACGGGCGGCGACCCGTGGGTCTTCGACAAGCCCTTCTTCATCATCCTCAACGTCGCGGTCGGAGGTGCCTGGCCCGGCTATCCCGACGGCAGCACACCGCTGCCGCAGCAGATGAAGGTCGACTACGTGCGCGTCTACCAGTAGGCGACGACCCGAGGAGGCGCGGTGCGAGGAGGTCTCGCACCGCGCCTCCTTGCGTCGCCACGAGGTCTCGGCGGCTCAGCGCGAGCCGGGGGCGCCGCCGCCACCGGGTGCGGCGCCGGCGGTGGGTGTCGTGCCCGTGTCGACGCGGACGGTCAGCGCCAGCGCGTAGCCCGACGTCGCGTCGCCCGTCACCGACGGCAGCTGGAGTGCCCCGCTGTCGTCGCTGAAGACGTTGTCGTCGGCGAGGCTGACCCGCCCGAGGTTGGCCGTCGAACCGTCGTAGTCCGAGAGGGCGTAGACGGTCCGGCACGCGTCCTCGGGCAGGGCGAGCTGGGACGTCGCGATCGCGTTCGTCGAATCGGTGATCGACCCCACGTCGGGGTAGACCTCGAAGTGGATGTGCGGCCACCGCCCCGAGTAGCAGGCCGGGAAGACCGACGAGAAGGTCACCGTGCCGGAGGCGTCGGCGACCTGCACGCCGCGCAGGTAGGTCTCGCCCGTGATGCCGTCCGAGTACATCGAGTACCCGCCGGCCGCGTCGCAGTGCCAGACGTAGACGGCGACGTCGGCGAACGGCACGTCGCCGTTCGCCATGTCGAGCACCGTCATGCTCAGCGTGATCGGCACGCCCGCCGCGGTGGTGCCACCGTCGAGGCTCGATCGGATGTCGCTGCGCACGATGCCCGACCGCTCGAGCACGTCGGCTCCGTTCGAGCCGTCGCCCGGGTAGGGTCCGGCGGTCTCGTCGGGGATCTCGCCCGCCGGCAGCGTGGTGGCCGCGCCCGCGGAGGCGCTCGGGCTCGGCGACGCCGTGGCGGTCGAGGAGGCGCCGGTCCCGCCTGCCCCCGTGGCCGACGTGCAGGCGGCGAGCACGACGCTGCCCGCCCCGAGCCCGATCAGGCTCAGCACGCTGCGGCGCGAGACGAGCGTCCGCAGGTCGAAGGCGACGCCCTGGTCGACGACCTCGTCGTCGACGCGGTCGAGCAGTCGGCCCTCGTAGGCAGGGCCCTCGGGCGTGCGGTCGGGTTCGGGGATGCGGGTCGGGCGGGTGTCGCTCATGGTCACGCTCTCGGCTCGGGGCTGGTCGCCTCGGATGGGATCACCGTCATCCTGGAGCCCGTCCCGATGCGCCGGCCCTGCGCCTCCGATGAACCGCCCATGAAGGAGGCGCGGTGCGAGGAGGTCTCGCACCGCGCCTCCTTCCGTCGGCCGCACCTGCGGCCCGCCCGGGCACGAGAGAGGGGCACGGCCGCGGAAGAGTCCGTAGCCGTGCCCCAGATGCCGATGTTGTCGCATGAGCTTCACGGGCAGGGATGCAAGCAACACCGGCCAATGAAGACGCAAGAAAACGCCTTCGACCCGTGTGACGCTACGCCTCCGTCGGCGATCGTGTTCCCAGCTCGACGCGGGTCAGGCCGAGTTCTTGCCGCCGGCCGAACGGGACATGCCGCCCGCCTCGCCTCGAGGGGCCTCGTGTCGGCGTTCCGCCTCGGCCTGGGCACGGACCCCGGCCCCGGGGTCCGTGGCGTCGAGGCGGGCGGCGATCGCCCGGTCACGTCGTCCGCGCCGGACGACGCCGACGGCGGCCACGACGCCGACGGCGACGATCAGGCCGACGACGACGGCCGTGCTGACCTCCACGACGCTCACGGCGTCGGCACCCCCGACGAGACGACGACGATCACGGCGATGATCGACCCGAGCACGGTCAGCCCGAGGTAGAGCCAGAGCGGAGCGGCGCTGCCACCGACCCGGCGGCGCACGACGACGCTGCGGCCGATCAGGTAGACGAGCGGGCCGAGCAGGGCCCACGCCCAGGAGAAGGGTCGCTCCAGCCCGCGGGAGCGCAGCGTGCGGTGGTCGAGCCAGGCGAGCAGCACGATGCCGATCCAGAGCACGAACGAGGCGATCTGCACGACGCCCAGGTCACCGGCGTCGACGCCCGTCCGGCCCGGGACGGCCAGTTCGAGGGCGCGACGCATGGTCACGACCACGAGGCCCATCGCGATGATCGGCGAGAGGGCGATCGCGGTGACGAACGGCGTCGCCGTGAGGGCGATCCGTGGTTCGACCGGGGTCGTCCCCGCGCCGGTGTCGCCCTGGCCGAGGCCTCGGTGGTCGGTCACGATGTCCCCCTCGTTCCCGGAGGGGAGTGCCCCGTCCGTCGTCCGCCCGGACGTCTGGGTGCCGGACCTGTTCTCGACCCTACGACACCGACCGGTACGACCGACTCCCGCTGTGGACGGAGTGGGGGCCACCGGGGGATAACCCCCGCGCGGGTCCGTGGGTGCACGTGATGTTCCGGTACCGGGCCCCGCGGCGAGGATCGTAGACATGAACGACACGACCTCCGCGACCATCGCGACCCGCGCCTCCTCGTCCCCCACCACCCGCCGCCGCGCCGCCCTCGCGGCCGGTCTCGGCGTCGCGGCGCTCGCCGTCGTCACGCTCACGGGGTGCTCGGGGGCCGTCGACGCGGCGAAGAGCGCGCTCGGTGCGGAGCAGGTGCAGCAGCGCCACTTCGACACCGCCGCCGACGCCCCGAGCGCGGCCGACTCGACCGACGTCGCCTGGTTCCTGCCGGCTTGGGTGCCGAGCGACGCCCGCGACGTCGACGTGCGCCTCGACACGCAGGAGCCCGGCTACGAACTCTCGTTCACCTCCGAGACCGGCCCCGACCTCGCCGCCTGCGTCCCCGTCGACGGCGACCTCGGCGGCCCGGCCCTCGACCCCGCGACGCTGCCCGAGCCGTTGCCGACCTCGGGTCTCGTCAGCTGTGGCGACGGCCGCGTCGTCGCCGAGGTCGACGGGCGCTGGGCCAGCTGGACCACCGTCGACGCGGTGCCCGGCGACGACGTCAACTCGACGTTGCGTCACTGACCTCACCACGCTCCGACTTCACCACGCCCCCACGACCCGCACAGGAAGATCACGATGACCCCCACTCCCCAGCCCCAGCCAGCCCCGTCTCCCCGTCCGGCCGACCCGACCCGAGGAGGCGCGGTCCCCGTCGCCCGCGTCCGGAACGTCACGAAGTCCTTCGGCCAGGGCGACGGCCGCGTCGACGCGCTGCGCGACGTCTCGCTCGACCTGCCGGCCGGCCGGTTCACGGCCGTCATGGGCCCGAGCGGCTCGGGCAAGTCGACCCTGATGCACATCACCGCCGGTCTCGACTCGGCCACCTCGGGCCGGGTGCTGCTCGGCGACACCGACATCACCGGCCTCGACGACACCGAGCTGACGCTGCTGCGCCGTCGCCGCATCGGCTTCGTCTTCCAGGCGTTCAACCTCGTGCCCACCCTCGACGTGTCGGCCAACATCGAGTTGCCGTTCCGTCTCGACGGGCGTCGGGCCACGGCCGACGAGCGCGCCTGGATCGACTGGCTCGTCGCCACGCTCGGCCTCGGGGCCCGGCTGACGCACCGACCCCACCAGCTGTCGGGCGGGCAGCAGCAGCGCGTCGCGATCGCCCGGGCCCTGGCGACCCGGCCCGACCTGATCTTCGCCGACGAGCCCACCGGCAACCTCGACTCGAAGGCCGGCCGCGACGTGCTCGACGTGCTGCGCACCGCGTCGACGGACCACGGCCAGAGCATCGCGATGGTCACCCACGACCCGGTCGCGGCGAGCTACGCCGACCGCGTGGTGTTCCTCGCCGACGGCCGCATCGTGCACGAGATCGACCACAGCAGCGCGGCCGAGATCTCGGGCGTCATGCTCGACCTGGAGCGTGTCGCGTGAGCGCCCGCGACCAGCTGCTCGAGCACCGTCCGAGCATCCTCGTGGCCGCTCTCGGCACGACCTTCGGCGTCGGCCTGCTCGGCGTCACCCACGTGCTCGAGCAGATCGTCGCCTCCGACGCCGCGGTCGCCGCGAGCGGCATGGTCTCGACGATGCTCGGCTTCGTCGCCGCGGTCTTCGTCGGCCTCGCGCTCTACGTCGGGGCGATCGTCACGGCCAACACCTTCGCCACCGTGGTCGCCGGCCGGACGCCGACGATCGCCCTGATGCGCCTGCTCGGCTCCTCCGCGCGGGACCAGCGTCGGGCCGTCGCCCGCGAGGGTCTCGTGGTCGGGGTCGCCGGGGCCGTGCTCGGGACGCTCGTGGGTCTCGCCCTCGTCGTCGTCGCCGTGAGGGTGCTCGTCGGTGGGGGACGGTTGCCCGACCTCGCGTACTCGTACTTCTCGGTGGGCGGTCTCGTCCCGGCCGTCGCCGTCGTGCTGACCACGGTCGCCGCGGCCTGGGTCGGCTCGCGTCGCGTGCTGCAGGTGACGCCACTGCAGGCGACCGACGCCGCGCAGGACGCCCCCGTCGCGGGCCGGAGCCGTCGCCTCGTGCGGACGGTCGTCGCCGCGCTCCTCGTCGCCGGCGGTGGTCTGCTGCTCGTCGCCGGGGTCGTGGTCGGGCTGGTCGACGCGATGGGCGTGCTGATCGCGTTCTTCGGTGGCGTGCTGTCGTTCACCGGGGTCGTCGTCGGCGCCCACGCGCTGATGCCTGCCGTGCTGAGCGCCGTCGGCCGGACCTTCGGCACGAGCCAGGTGGCCCGCCTCGCCGCCGAGAACGCGGTGCGTCAGCCCGAGCGCAGCACGCGCGCCACGATCGGCATCGTGATCGGCGTGACCCTGGTCACGACCCTGTCGGTCGCGCTCGAGACGCTGCGCAGCTTCATCTACTCGATCGAACAGGACCCGTCGTACGCCGCCGAGCTCGACCAGGTGTTCACCACGACGCTGCTGATCGTCGCCGCCCTCGTCGGCTTCTCGGCCGTGATCGCCGCCGTCGGCATGATCAACGACATGTCGCTGAGCGTGATGCAACGGAGGCGCGAGCTGGGTCTGCTGCGCGCGATCGGCTCGACCGCGGGTCAGGTGCGCCGCATGATCCTGCTCGAGGCGACGCAGATGGCGCTGACGGCGATCGTCGTCGGGGTCGTGCTCGGCGTCGTCTACGGCTGGGCCGGAGCCCAGGCGCTGCTCGGGTCGGCGAACCAGGGCCTGCTGATCGCGCCGACGCTGCCCGTCCCGTTGCTGCTCGGCCTGGCAGTGACGGCCGCCGTGCTGGCCGGGGTCGCCGCCCTCGTCCCGGCCCGCCGTGCCACGTCGGTCACCCCGGTCGAGGCCCTCGCCGCGCGCTGACCGGTGCGTCGGCGCCCGGTGCGCCGCTCGCCGGCGGCCCGATGAACCCCGTTCACGACGATGAACCCCGAACCATCGGGGTTCATCGTCGCAAACGGGGTTCATCGGCTGACCAGGGGCATCCGCCGGTCCACCGCGGACGAGCGGCCCCGGTCAGGCGTCCGTGGCGGGAGGCGCCGGACGGGGATGCCGGATCGTCGCCACCGTGCCGATGATGCAGATCACCGCCAGGGCGGTCAGTCCGACCAGGAGCAGGGCGCCGACGACGGACGTGCCTCCGTCCTGCACCACCCGGACCAGGGCCTGGACCGCGCCGACGAGCCAGAAGACCGCTCCGATGCCCCAGCCGACGGAGGACCCTCGAAACGTCGGCCGCTGCAGTCGGAGCCGACCTCTCGGCTGTTCCGTGTCCTCGTCCATGCTCGCTCCCTCGACGTCATCGGCACTTTCACCGTACGTCGAGTGCCGAGAGGGATCAAGGAGGTGCGGCGACGGTCGAGTGTGCCGTCACGGTCTGGTGCGACGACCAGGTCTGGCCGGGGGGTAACCGCTCCTGCGCCTCCTACTCGTTCTCGTCCCGCGCCTTCGAGAAGAGCTCCTTCGTGCGGAGCAGCCTCAGGGAGGTGACGAGGACGAGCCCGCCGAGGATGTTGAAGAGCAACGTGTAGCCGAACCACCCCGCCCACTGGGCGTAGCTGACGTCGCTGCCCGCCTGGATGGCCCCGAAGATGAGGAGCGAGTCGAGGATCGAGTGGAACAGCTGCAGACCGGCCAGGAGGAACGCCCCGGCGACGGCAGCCGCGATCTTCGCGGGTTCGGAGGTGGTTCCGTGCTGCATGCGGGTCATCAGCGTGATCGTGCTGCCACCCAGGACGGCCAGGATCACGGTCTGCAGGGAGAACGGAGCGTCCACGAAGTGGTGAGCCGACTCGTCGAGGGTCGTGTGCCATTCGGGGAAGGCCTGGACGACGAGCCACATGAAGATCCACCCGCCGGCGAGGTTGGCGACCAACGTGGCGCCCCAGAGCTTGAGGAGTTGCAGGAACGTGCCCTCCTTCGCCGCGAGTGCGGCGATCGGCAGGAGGAAGTTCTCGGTGAAGAGCTCCGAGTGCGCCAGGAGCAGGGCGAGGAACCCGATGCTGAACGCCAGGCCCGCGAGCAGGTGGCTGCCCGTCTCGGTCAGCACGGCGAGCATCGCCATGATCCCCAGGCCGACCTCGAGTCCTCCGAAGAAGCCCGTGATGAGCGTGGTGCGGAGGGTGCGGTGCAGGCGTTCGGCGCCTTCTTCCACCGTCGCGTCGAACGATTCGTCGAGTTCGTCCTCGAGGGGTTCGTCCGACTCGCCCAGTTCTCGCCGACGTCGTTCGCTCATCGCTCGTTCCTTTCGCGGGAACGAGTCTCGTCCTCGGGATGAACAGTAGAGACGAAGCGGACTCCGTGTGACGCCGCTCCTGGATCACCCGGGGTCAGGAGGCGCGGGCGGCGAGGCTCTCGAGGAGATCCCTCGTGCCCGGCGTCGTGCTCGGGGACGTCGACGCTGCCGCAACGCCCACCGCGCCCGCTGGTATCAAAGCGTTCGCCTTAAGTCCAGATCTGTCGTGCATCCCGGGCGCAGGCGCAGGCTGGGCATGTCTTGAGGGTGGTTCAGGTCCTCAAGGCGTGCGCTGGCACCGGTCGGGTCCGGTGCGAGCTGCCGGCGACAGGGTCCCGTTCGGGTCGGGACCCTGTCGCCTTTCCTCGTCGGCGGTCTAGTGTCAGGTCTCGAGGAGAGCCGAGCGGACGCATCACCGATGTGGTCTCGTCACCACGTGTGGCGTCGCGAAGACGGCCGGCGCAGTGCGCAGTGAGATCCGCACACCACCACAGCCCAGACCCTGCTGTCAGCACCGTCGGGCGTTCTCCGTCTCGGAGCAGCCATGGGATACATCGTCTACGACGGCGACGTCCTCGAGTTCAAGGTCGAGGACCGTCTCCTCGCCCACCTCCAGATCGTCATCGTGAACAAGTTCCGCCAGAACGAGTCGTTCATGTTCTCGTGGAAGGAACCGATCGAGACCGGCGACGGCCGGTCGACCGTCTGGCTCTCGCCCCAGATCAGCCTCCGGTTCAAGTTCGCCGGCAGCCGCACGGTCGAGATCAACCCCACCTGGCTCGCGGCGCTCTACGCCAGTGCGTCGTCGGGCCGGGGCCTCTACCCCGAAGCAGAGCCCGATCACGACCCGGCGACCCACCTGCCCGGCGTGACCGGCACGCACGTCGACTGGGCCACCGACCGTCCCGAGCCGTCGAGGACGAGGGCGGCGAGACCGCCGAGTCGCGCCTAGCCCGCGGGGCGCCACGTCTGGCCTAGCCCGCGGGGCTCCACGTCTGGAGGGTGCGCAGGGACCGGCGCGACGCCGGTCACCAGGCGGTCGGGTCTCCGAGGTCCACGGGGGCAGGCTACGCCTCGATCGGAGCGCTGGCGACCGCCTACCGCGCACGCTATGGTCCGGGCATGACACAACGTGCCGGCCCGGTCTCCCGCCTCGTCCTGGGTGGCGGTCTGGCGGCGTCCGTCGTGGGCGTCGCCGTGCTCGTCGTCGCGTCGGCGAGGCCCGTGTCCTTCGGATGGTTCGCGTACGCCCCCGTGTCGGACACGACCTTCACCGCTGACGGCGTGCACGTGTTCTCGACCGCGACTCTCGTGGGCGCGGTCGTCCTCATCGTCGGCCTGCTCGTCCTGGCGGCATGGCTCGGCTACCGACGAGGTGCGCGCCGCCGGGGCTGACGCGGCGTCGCGAGGGTCGCCCGTCGGGCGGAACGCTGCTAGCTTCCCGGCATGACCTGGCCCGCCGTCCACATCTCACGTGCGTTCGACCACGACGTCGCCGCCGTCTCGAGCGTCGCCGGCGACCCGGAGAACCTGCCCGCGTGGGCGGCCGGTCTGAGCGCCGGCATCCGTCACGACGAGGGGCGGTGGTTCACGGACTCACCCATGGGGGTCGTCGAGGTCGCGTTCACCGGGCCGGTGGAGCTCGGCATCCTCGACCACGACGTGACCCTGCCGGACGGGACGGTCGTGAGCAACCCCTTACGCGTCGTGGCCAACGACCAGGGGAGCGAAGCCGTCTTCACCCTCTTCCGCCGGGACGGGATGTCGGAAGCGGACGTCGAGTCCGATGTCCGTCTCGTGCGTGGTGACCTCGACCGGCTGGCGACGCTGCTCGACGAGCGTCTCCCGCGCTCCCGGTAGCGGACCGGTCGACGGGCGCTCGGCTCAGGGGCGTCCCGCGACGAGCAGGAGCCCGCGTCAGGCGTGCCAGCCCCGGCGCTGTGCGCGGACGGCCAGCACGACGCCGACCACGGGGAACACGAGGTAGGCGACCAGGACGACGAGGTGGGTGCCGCCGAGACCCGCCGAGGCCATCACCGTCGAGGCCGCGAGGGCGAGGAGGACCACGCCCACGGAGGCGAGCCACGAGGCCGCCTTCTCCCGTCGGCTCCAGGCCCTCGCCTGGCTGACGAAGAGGAGGCCGGCGAGTGCACCGACGACCGGCACCAGGAACGAGCCGACGATCAGGACGACGACCGCGACGATCGAGAACGTCCGACCGGGAGGAGGCGCGTCCGGGCTGGTGAGAGGAGCCTCGCCAACGGTCTCGGCGCGCGCCCCGGCAGCGATGAAGGCCGGGTCGCCGAGTTGCCGGATGCGCGCGGCCGCGGCCTCGGCGTCGAGACCCTGGAGCTCCTCCCGGATGCCGGTGACGATGTCCCGGTGGAGGTCTGCCGGGAGTTGGTCGAGCTCGGTGTCGAGCTGCGCGAGGTAGGCGGTGGTGATCTCGGGTGTGGTGTCAGTCACGGGTGTCTTCTCCGATGAGTCGGTGTACCGAGGCGGTGAACGGAGCCCACTGGAGGCGGAAGGCACCGAGCTGGTCGCGCCCGAGGGGTGTGAGCCGGTAGTACTTGCGGACGGGCCCCGTCGCGGACGGCTGGTCGAAGGCGGTCGCCAGGCCTTGGGCCCGGAGGCGACCGAGGATGGGGTAGAGCGTCCCGATGCTCGCGACGAGACCCGCCTCGACGAGCTGCTCGGAGAGCTGCCAGCCGTACATGGGCTCACGGTCGAGCAGTCCGAGGATGCAGTACTCGACGACCCCCTTGCGCAGTTGCGCCCCCACGTCCGCTGTCATGCGTCACAAGCTACCTTGCGGTGCAAGACAGGTCAAGGGCTCGCGGGACCGCTCAGGGCGTGGGCGTCTCGGCCACCGCCAGGTGGAGGGCCAGTTCCATGCAGCGCAGGCGGGCGGGGGAGAAGTCGTAGGGCATGCTCCGGATGACGTCCGCCGCGCTCCTGGCGCGGGAGCCCGCCGCCGTCTCGGGCGCCGGGGCCGCCTCGGCACCCTCGGTGGGGTGTCGATCGTCCCAGGCGTCGAAGATCGCGTCGTCCTCGTCCCGCTGGCCCGACTCCTCGATCAGGCCCAGCAGCCTGATGTCGAAGGCGTGCCGTTCGGCCGCCACCCGTGCCACCCGGGGGTCGTCGACGGCGACCGAGTCGTCGAGCGCCTCCTCGGCGGCGTCGACGCGGTCGGACTCGGCACGCAGCTCGGGGTGCAGGGCCAGCACGAGGAATCGGCTCGCCTGGAGGACGGCACCCAGCGGGCCGAAGATGCGCTCGGTGACCAGCAGCGAGTCGAGGTCGTCCTGCCGCAGCGAGCCCTCGGGCGCGGCCTCGAGCCGGGTGGAGACGATCTCGTCGAGAAGCCCCAGGCGGCTGCCGAGCATCCGCATGCGCCGGACCGACTCCCTCTTCCGGCGTAGCTCGTCCTCCTGCGCGGCGAGGGTGTCCTCCAGTCGGGCGAGGACGCCGGCGACCTCGTCCGTGGTCTCGGTCACGCCGGTGTCCGCGCCCGGCGCGGCCCCGGTGAAGGCGTCACGGATGTCGTCGAGGGCGATCCCGGCATCGGCCATCCGGCGGATCCACAGCAGCCGGATGATCTCCGCGTAGCCGTACCGCCGTCGGCCGTCGGTGCCCCGCTCGCGCTCGGGGAGCAGGCCCATCTGGTGGTAGTGGCGGATTGCCCGGGGAGTCACGCCGACGAACGCCGCGGCGTCGCCGATCAGGACCTGACGGGGCGGAACCGGGATGGCATGCATGGCGGGCCTTTCGACGCGGGACGACACGGGACGTGCTTCGAGCAGACCACATGACGCTGCGGCACCTGCAACCCGGGCGGTCCCGGAACGCCCGCCGACGGAGGCGCGGGGTCAGTCCCCGGCGCGATGGTCGTCGCGACGGAGGCCGACGATGCCGACGACGATCGCCGCGATGCCCACGGGGATGCCCAGGTAGGCCAACGTCCCCGCGCGACCGCCGTCCGGCACCGAGCCGAACGCGCCGGACAGGGCGAGCGCCGAGAACAGGCAGGCGACGACTCCGAACCCGATGAGCGCCCATCCCTCGGTCGATCCGCCGCGCCTCATGAACATGCCCGTCTCCGTTCCGTCGCGGTGGACTCCTCGGCACGAGTCTGCCCGTCGACGTCCCCCCGGGGCCGACGCGTCACCCGGGGAACTCGTCGGCGAGCATCGCGAAGACGAGGGTGTCGGTCCATTCGCCCTTGCTCCAGAAGTCCTGCCGGTGGTGCGCCTCCTGCCGCAGGCCGACCCGGGCCGCGAGTCGGGCGGAGGCCGTGTTGCGGCCGTCCATCTGCGCGGTCACGCGATGGACGTCGTCCCGGGCGAACGCGAGCCGCAGCGCGGCCGCGACCGCCTCACCCGCGAAGCCCTGGCCTCCGTGGTCGGGATCTAGCGTCCATCCGACCTCGAGCGTGCGGGGTTCGGACTCGGTGCGCCACAGCGCCACCGTGCCGATGAGCCGGCCCTCCCGTTCGACGACGAGGGCGAGTGCTCCGACGGGCTCGGCGAGGTCCGTCCGACCCAGGCGCCGATCGAGCTGTGCCCGTCCGGACTCGATCGTCCAGGGCTCCTCCAGGAGGTACCGCGAGACGTCCGGTCGTGAGTGGATCGCGAGGAGTCGCTCCAGATCGTCCTCGCGATGCAGGCGGAGGGTCAGCCGGGGGGTCGACGCCAGGGTGTCCGTGTCCATGACGTCGATCCTCGTGCATCGCCCGGCCTCGGGGAGGATTCCTGCCGACCGTCCCCGGGCAACGTCGGACCGTCCCGGGCACGGCTGCTGCGAGCCCGGGGCGATCCGCCGTCTACATTGGGCCAGGCCCCCACGGAAGGAACCACCATGAGCATGGAAGGCGCGGCCTGGAGCTCGCTCTACAAGATCTCGTCCGCACGGGACGGCGGGCACGGCATCTCGCGCGCGTCCGTCCGGCGGATCATGACGTTCGCGGTGCCCTACCGGTCGAAGCTCGTCGTCTTCATCGCCCTGTCCGTGGTGGGTGCCGTCCTCGCGGTCGCGACGCCCGTGCTGGCCGGCCGGGTGGTCGACGTCATCGTCGCGCGGGGCGAACTCGCGTCCATCGTGCGGCTCGCCGTCCTCATCGCCGTCGTGGCGCTGGCCGACGCCGGCGTCTCGCTCGTGACGCGCTGGTTCTCGGCCCGGATCGGCGAGGGCGTGATCCTCGACCTCCGCACCGCCGTCTTCGACCACGTGCAGAAGATGCCGATCGCGTTCTTCACCCGCACCCGGACGGGCGCCCTCGTGAGCCGCCTCAACAACGACGTGATCGGCGCCCAACAGGCCTTCAGCGGCACCCTGTCGGGCGTCGTCACGAACGTCGTGGCCCTGGTCCTCACGCTGATCGTGATGCTCAGCACGTCCTGGCTCGTGACGGTCCTCGCCGTGGTCATGCTGCCGATCTTCCTGGTCCCCGCGCGGCGCATGGGCAGCCGTCTGGCCGCGCTGCGCCGCGAGGCCGCCGACCACAACTCCGCGATGAGCACGCAGATGACCGAGCGCTTCTCCGCGCCCGGGGCCACCCTCGTCAAGCTGTTCGGCCGTCCCGACGAGGAGGCGGAGGAGTTCCGCGTCCGTGCCGCCCGGGTCCGCGACATCGGGGTCCGCACCGCGCTGCTGCAGTTCGTCTTCGTCACCGCGCTGACGCTCGTATCCGCCCTCGCCCTCGCGCTCGTGTACGGACTGGGCGGCGCCCTCGCGCTCGCCGGCCAGCTCGACACCGGGGAGGTCGTCACCCTGGCCCTCCTCCTCACGCGCCTGTACGTGCCGCTGACCGGCCTCGCGAACGCGCGGGTCGAGATCATGAGCGCGGTGGTGAGCTTCGAGCGCGTCTTCGAGGTCTTGGACCTCGAACCGCTGATCCAGGAGAAGCCCACCGCCGCCTCCGTCCCCGAGGGCCCGGTGAGCGTGGAGTTCGACGACGTCCGCTTCGCGTACCCGTCCGCCGACAAGGTGTCCCTCGCCTCCCTCGAGGAGGTCTCCACCCTCGACACCCGCGGTGGCGAGGAGGTGCTGCACGGCGTGTCCTTCCGGATCGAGCCCGGGCAGACCGTCGCGCTCGTGGGCACGTCGGGTGCCGGGAAGTCCACGATCGCGCAGCTGATGTCGCGTCTGTACGACGTCGACGGCGGCGCCGTGCGCCTCGCGGGGACGGACGTCCGCGACGTGACCTTCGCCTCGATGCGCCACACGCTGGGCATGGTGACCCAGGACGGCCACCTGTTCCACGAGACGATCCTCAGCAACCTGCGCCTCGCGAGGCCGGAAGCGACCGACGACGAGGTGTGGGACGCCGTCCGCCGCGCGCGGCTCGAGCCCCTCGTCCGGTCGCTGCCGGACCAGCTCGACACGATGGTGGGGGAGCGCGGCTACCGGCTCTCGGGAGGCGAGCGTCAGCGGATGACCATCGCGCGCCTCCTGCTGGCGCAGCCCCGCGTCGTCATCCTCGACGAGGCGACCGCGGCTCTCGACTCGACGTCCGAGGCCGCCGTGCAGGCGGCCCTCAGCGAGGCGCTCGAGGGGCGGACCGCCCTCGTCATCGCGCACCGCCTGTCCACCATCCGCAGCGCGGACCAGATCCTCGTGGTCGAGGACGGCTCGATCGTGGAGCGCGGCACCCACGAGGAACTGCTGGCCGCGGCCGGCCGCTACGAAGAACTGCACCGCACGCAGTTCGCCGTGCAGAAGGACGTCGCCGCGGACGAGCAGGCGCCGAGCGCGCCGTAGCCCTACTCCGCGGGCGGCCCGTCGACGGGCGCGGTCCGGCGTCGCCGCAGCCCCAGGGCGGTGCCCGCCGCGAGCAGCCCCGCGGCGAGCGCGCCGACCCCGGCGACCTGACCGCCCGTGAAGGCGAGGGCTCCGTCGGCGGAGGGCCGGGCCGTGGCCGAGGGGCGCGGCGTCGAGCCCGTCCCGGCCCCGGCCCCGTCCGTGGGTGCGGAGGAGGGTGCCGTGCCGGGGTCGGTCGGCAGCGCGGTCGGGTCGTCCGTCGGCGGAGCCGGGTCGACCTCGGCGCCGGGCACCGACCAGGTCCCCGCGGCGAAGGTCACGGGCAGCGTCGCCGCGACGACGACCGTCGACGGGATGCCGGACTCGACGACGAGGCACTCCAGCGAGAGCGTGGCTCCGCCCTCCTCGACGCCGGCGGCGACCACCTCCTCGAACGAGATGGCCATCGGCACCTCGACCGGCTGCCCCGCGGTCACCGCGACGCTCGGGGACGTGACGACGGTCGCGCCTCCCGACGTCACCGAGAGCCGGGCGGCGTCGTCCGCGTCGGCCGGGCAGCCCGCGGCGAGCAGCGCCGAGGCGAACGAGGGATCGGCGCGTGCGTCGCCCGACACGATCGCGGTGCCGGCGGCGTCGCGCAGCCCGAGCGGCGCGGGGTCGGCGGGTGCGGGCGCCGGGGCGGCGACGGCGACACCGGGGCCGGCCAGGCCGGCGACCGCGCCGGCGGCGAGGGCCGCCGCGACGAGCAGGCCCCGTCCGGAGGCGCGCGAGGGGAGACGACGGACGGCGGGAACGGAGGGGAGCATCGGGACCTTCGGTGGGTGCGTGGACTGCGCGGCGGGGAGCGCGCGGCGACGCCAGGACTGTCGCGCACCCGGGGGAACGGTTCGTGAACGTCCGGTGTCGCACGCGTCCCCGATCGTTGGCCTGCGGTTCAGGCCCCCTCCCTACGGTCGGGACGCCCGCCCGACGAAAGTGAAGCCATGTCCCTCGACCCCCGCCCCGAGCAGTCCGCGCCGACCGGATCGGGCCTTTCGCGCCGGACCTTCCTCGGGGCCTCCGTCGCCGCGACGGTCGCCGTGGGGGCGACGGCCCAGGGGTTGCGGGGAGCGGACCCCGCGCAGGCGGCGCCGCTGCCGTCGGCGCCCGCCGTCGTCGATCCGGTCGCCCTCTCGTGGCTGGTCTTCGACCACCACGTGCACTCGGTCTACTCGCACGACGCGAAGTACCCCATGACGACGATCCTCGACCAGGCGCAGAGGTTCGGGGTCGACGCCATCGCCTTCACCGAGCACAGCAACAAGGGCCACGCCAACGTCGGCGGGGTGTTCAACGCCGCCCGCGAGATCGAGACCGCGCGGGCTGCCCGGCCCGACCTGCTCGTGCTGCAGGGGCTCGAGTGGTACATCCCCGGCGCCGAGCACGCCACCGTGCTCGTCGCACCCGGTCCCGCCACGACCCGTGTGCTGCGCCGCTTCGAGCTCGACCACGACGGCAAGCTGAACGGCTGGGAGAAGCCGCGCCCCGGCACCGACGACGCCGCCGAATGGCTCGTGCACGCCACCGACGCGATCGCCTGGCTCGGCGCCCAGAAGAGCGCGGGCGTCGTCGACGACGTGATCGTCCTGGCGAACCACCCGAGCCGCCTCGGCATCGACTCGCCCGGTGAGCTGCGGGCCTGGCAGGACGCCGACCCCGAGGTGTTCGTCGGCATGGAGGGCGCCCCCGGTGCCCAGGCGGGTGCCGTCGCCGCGAACGCGTCGGCGCGCTCGCGGCGGGGCGAGTACGAGAACGCCCCCAGCGAGTTCTCGTTCGCCGGCTACCCCGCCGAGGCCTACCTGACCCACGGCGGCTTCGACTGGACGACGGCCGTCGTCGGCGGCGTGTGGGACTCGCTGCTCGGCGAGGGCCGGCGCTGGTGGATCACCTCGAACAGCGACCTCCACCTCAAGGAGTCCGACGCCACGCGCGTCGGCGACTTCCCGACCGGGCCAGGCTGGGAGGCCGGCGCGACGCTCGGCAACTTCGACCGTGCCGGCCGCCGCCCCGACCCGGTCGCGACGGCCACGCCCCAGAACGGTGCCGACTTCTGGCCGGGCGAGTTCAGCCGGAACCACGTCGGCGCCGTCGACCGGTCGTCCGCCGCGCTGCTCGACGCGATCCGCGCCGGTCGGCTCTGGGTCGACCACGGGCACCTGGTCGCCGGGCTCTCCGTCGTGCTCCGGGCCACCGGCGGGCAGGAGGCGCAGGCCACCCTGGGCGGGACCCTCACCGTCCCGCGCGGCACCGCCCTCGAGCTCGTGGTCGACGTGGTGCCCACGACGACGCCCACCTCACGGGGCACGATCCCGCGGCTCGCCCACCTGGACGTGATCCGTGGCCGCGTCACCGGACCCGCGGCCGACCGCGACGAGCAGCGCGCGCCCGCCACCCGGGTCGTCGAGCTGCTCGACGTCGCCGACCGGTCCGCCGCTCCGTTCCGCGTCGTCGTGCCGCTCGAGCCCGCCACCGAGGACGGCTACGTGCGCCTGCGCGGCAGTGACGGCCGGGTGCACGGCGTCGGCCCGCTCGGAGCCGACGTCGACCCGCGGGCACCCCAGCCGTTCCCGATGAGCCCGGCCGACCCGTGGGCCGACACCTGGCTCTACGCGAACCCGATCTTCGTCAGCGTGCGCTGAGCCGACCGCGGCCCACTCCTGGGGGAACGTCGTCGCGACCGTCCCGCGTCACGCCGCGGGCTGGCACCGCGGGCACCACCAGGCCCGTCGCGTGCGCCCGTCCGGCGTCGGAGGGTCGTCGCGCGCCTCGACGCGGGTGCCGCAGCGCAGGCACGGGCGTCCGGCCCGGCCGACGACCCAGTGCGTCTCGCCCCGGCGCGTCCGGCCCGTCGTGACCTGGTAGGCGCCGGGCGTCGAGACCGAGAAGCGCAGGGCGCGCGCGGCCACGTCGACGAGCTTCACCAGGTCGACCTCGCCGATCGGGGAGGCCGGGTGCACGCCACGCAGGTAACCCACCTCGTTGACCCAGAGGTTGCCGAGGCCGGCCATCGGACGTTGGTCGAGCAGCGCGGCACGGACCGTGACGTCGGGGAGTGCGGCCAGGCGACGTCGCGCCTCCTCGGGGTCCCAGTCGGGGCGCAGCGGGTCGGGGCCCAGGTGGCCGACCAGCGCGTGCTCGTCCCGGGTCGGCACCAGGTCGACGACCGGCAGGTCGACGCCCCAGAGGGTGTGGCCGTCGTCGAGCCGGGCACGCACCCGCACCTGCCGCTGCAGCCGGGACGGCAGCACGCGGCCGGGGCGCGTGAGCGTCCACGACCCCTGCATGCGCAGGTGCGTGTGCAGGGTGGTGGCGTCGTCGAAGCGGGTCAGCAGGTGCTTGCCGTGGGTGTCGACCTCGACGACGCGCCGACCGGCGAGCGACTCGCCCGCCCGGCCGCCCGACCGGAGCTCGCCGTCGACGACGACCCGCCCGACGAGCGAGGGACGGAGCCGCGCGGCCAGCAGGTGGACGCTGTCACCCTCCGGCATGCCGCGATGCTACCCGGCGTGCCCCGCGCCGGTCACGCGGGAGTCGCACCGCCGACGCGTCGTCGAACCACCGTGTCCCGTGGTTCGACGACCCGACGGTGGTGCGACCCCGACCCGGGGACACGCTGGCATCACCACGATCGGTCGTCTGCCTTAGCCTCGGCCCATGAGCTCACCCACCTCGTCCGGGCCGTCGACAGGAACGTCGTGTCCCGTCGCGGTGCTCCTCCCGGGTACCGGGTACGGGGTCAAGGCGCCGCTGCTCTACTGGCCTGCGTTGATGCTGCGGCAGCTCGGTTGGCGAGTCGAGGCCGTCGAGTGGGATGCCCGAGATCTGACGGCCGACGACTCGCGGCCCGTCGTCGAGGAGCGGCTGCAGGATGCCGCGGAGGCCGTCGACGGTCGCGTCGACCTCGTCCTCGCGAAGTCGTTCGGCACCCTCGCGTTGCCGTGGGCCGTCGAGCACGGCGTCGCAGGGGTGTGGTTGACGCCGGTCCTCACCGAGCCCGTGGTCCTCGATGCGTTGACCCGCGCCTCCTCATCACACCTCGCCGTGGGCGGAGGGGCCGACTCGATGTGGCAGCCGGCGCGGGGGCTCGAGACGCATGCGGGCCTCGTCACGGTCGACGGCGCCGACCACGGCCTGCTCGTCGACGATTGGGCGACTTCGTTCGACGCGCATCGCGCCGTCCTCACGGCCATCGAGACCCACATCAAGGGGCTGGGCTGACGGTCTCACCCTGAGCGACACGGGCGATGATCGCGCCGTGGGGCCTCGGCCCGGACGGTGGTCCCGTGCGGGTGTGGGTCTCGAGCACGTCGAACCCGGAGGCGCGCAGCTCGTCCGCGAGGAGGTCGGGCGCCCAGCGCCACGCGGTCGTGATCGCGTGGTCGAAGGGTTCGACGGTCGACCCGGTGAAGAACCCGACGAGCAACTCACCGCCCGGCCGGAGCACCCGGGCGAACTCGCGGAGGGGGCGCCGGATGCTGCCCGGGTCGTGGTGGACCAGCGAGTACCAGGCGAGGACTCCTGCGAACTCGCCCGGCTCGTACGGCAGGGCGTCGACGTCGCCCAGGCCGAACGAGACGTCCGGGTGGGTGCGGCGCGCGTGCTCGACGAAGGCCGGGACCCGGTCGAGACCACGCACGTGGACGCCCCGCGCGGCGAGGTGCCCCGACCAGTGCCCCGGCCCGCAGCCCGCGTCGAGCACGGGGCCCTCGACCGTCGTCGCCCAGGACGTGACCAGGTGCTCGTCGGCGGGGTGCACCGACGACATCGAGCCGAGGTGGTCGACGTACTCGCGGGCGCGCGCGGCGTAGCGTTCCCCGACGTCGGATGTCATGCCCCGCAGCCTAGGAGTCGGGGCTCGGGGCTCGCGGCTCGGGGCCGGGGCCGCCGCACCCCCTGAGCGCGAGGTCCGACTACACGCGAAGAACCCGGTTTCGAACGATCCACCCCGTTTCTTCTGGGTGCATCGTTCGAAACCGGGTTCTTCGCGTGTAGTCGGACCTCGCGCTCAGGGGGTGCGGCGGCGGCGACCGGCGGAAGGCTCGGGAGGCGCGGCGGGCGGCCACGGGTCGGGCTCGGCCGTGCTGCGGGCGATGAGCGCGCGGACGTCGGCGTCGTGCTGCAGCGTCCACGCCACGGCCGAGTTCAGCGACGACGCCGTGTGCAACCAGGGCCGACGCCCGCCCTCGTCGCGGCAGTGGGCGTAGACGTCGAACGCGAAGCCGCCCGTGACCGGCCGCTGGCGCACATAGCCGAGCGGAGCCGCCTCGCCCTGCCGGATCAGCCACAGCCCCTGCCCGCCCGGGATCGGCGGGATCGCGCACGGGTGCTCGGCCGGTGGCTTGCGCAGTGCCGCCCGCGCGTTCTCGAACTTCGTCTGCACGCCCATGTCGGCGACCGTAGGCGCGACCACCGACGCCCGCCGTACGACGAAAGTCGTACGGCAGGTCCCGACTCCTGCACCCGGTGCCGCGGCGGCGCAGCCGCGAGCGTAGAGGCATGATCACGACACCGACCCGAGAAGCCCCTCCGTCCCGCCGGCGCCACCCGCGCCTCCTCGTCCGCACGACCCGCACGACCCGTCTCGCCGCCGCCGCGGCCGTCGTCGCCCTGGGCGTCACGCTCGCCGGGTGCGCGTCCGGGGCGACGGGCGCGACCGCCGACCCCGCGCCTCCTGCACCGCCTCAGCACCAGCCCGGCGGTCACTCGCTCACCAAGGACGACGTCGACACGTGGCTCGACGGCGCCGTCGGATCGGCCTTGCAGACGACCGGCATCCCGGGGGCGACCGTCTCGGTCGTCGCCGACGGGAAGGTGCTGACCGCCCGCGGCTACGGCATGGCCGACACCGGCACCGGCGAGACGCCCGGCGAGGCGGTCGACCCCGAGCGCACGCTGTTCCGCGTCGGCTCGGTGTCGAAGGTGGTCTCGGCCACCGCGATCATGCAGCTCGTCGAGAAGGGCGACCTCGACCTCGACGCCGACGTGCAGCAGTACCTCGACTTCGACCTCGACACCCCGAAGGGCGCCGTCACCCTGCGGCACCTGCTCACCCACACGGCCGGCTTCGAGGAGGTCATCGCGGGGCTGATCGGCACGCCCGGCAGCGAGAAGACGCTGCGCGAGGCCGTCTCGGAGGCGCCTCCCGCCCAGGTGTTCACGCCCGGCACCACCCCGGCCTACTCCAACTACGGAGCCACCCTGGCCGGGTACGTCGCCGAGCGCGTCAGCGGCGTCCCGTTCGCCGACCTGCTGCAGCGGGACGTCTTCGACCGTACGGGCATGACCTCGTCGTCGTTCGCCCAGCCGCTTCCCGCCGACCTCGACGCCCGCCTGGCGCACGGCTACCCGGACGACTCGAAGCCCGCCGTCGCCACCGAGGTCGTCAACGCGGCCCCGGCCGGTGCGATGTCGGCCACCGCGACCGACATGGCCCGCTTCATGCTCGCCCAGCTGGGCGACCTGCCGGACGACCAGGCGCTGCTGCAGCCCGACACGCTCGCCGAGATGCACCGTCCCGCCCTGGACGCCGACGACCTCGGCACGCTCGTGGCCGGCCAGCGCATGGACCTCGCGTTCTTCGACGACAGCACGCCCGGCCTGGCCGCCTTCGGTCACGACGGCGACACGCAGGTCTTCCACTCGGCGATGCGGATGTTCCCCGAGCACGACACCGGCATCTTCCTCAGCATGAACGGCAGCGGACGATCGGCCACGGCCTCCCTCGACCTGCGCACCACGGTGCTGCAGGGGTTCGCCGACCGGTACCTGCGTGACGCGGCGACCGCGGACTCGACCGACCCGGCCGACGCGGCAGACGCGGCCGACGCGGCCAGCCGAGGAGGCGCGGGCACGGTCGACGGCGACGCCTCCGACGGCCCCGTGGCCGCCGACCTGGCCGGCACGTACCTCTCGTCGCGCTCCCCCGTCACCAACCCCGGCGCCCTGCTCGCCCTGAGCGGTCAGACCACGATCGTCCCCCGCTCCGACGGCACGGTCGCCGTCACGCCGAAACCCCTCGGCATGACCACCGGCGTCTACGAGAAGGTCGGGACCGACCTGTGGCGCGAGGTCGGCGGGGACGCCCTGCTCGCGACGCGGACCACCGACACCGAGGGGGACGCGTCCGTCGAGGCGATCTCGTGGGGCGCCTCCTTCACCATGCTGCGGGCGCAGCCCTGGCAGGCGGCGTCGGCCGTGCTGCCGAGCGTGGTCCTGGCCGTCGTGGTGCTGCTCGCCTCGATGATCGTCTGGCCGGCCACCGCCCTCGCCGGTGTGGGACGCCGACGTCGGGACCTCCGGGCCGGCCTGTCGACCGGGTCGGCGACCACCACTCCGCGTCGCCGCGACCGCACCCTGTTGCTGTCGCGTCTGGGACAGGCGTCGACGCTGCTGGCCCTCGTCGGCTGGGCGGTCGTCGCGGTGCAGGCCATGTCGTTCGCCGAGGTGTCGGCCGTCACCCTGCGGGTCCTCCAGGGGCTGCAGCTGCTCGGCGTCGTCGCGATCGTGCCGGCCGCCCTGGTCGCCTGGCGGGCCGTGCGCGACCGTCGCGGCTGGGCCGTGGTGACCGGACGCGTGCTCGTCCTCGCGTCGCTCGTCGTGCTCGCCGGCTTCGCCTTCGGCTTCCGCCTCATCGCCCCGAGCGTGAGCTTCTGATGACCCGCCCCCAGCGCGACACCCTGGCCGACGGTGCACAGCCGTCGTCGGCCCGGGGCCGGGAGGCCCGCGGCACCTGGCATGCTCGGACGGTGACCACGACCCCCGACACCTCGCCCGCTCCGGGCGGTCCGCGCGGCCAGGCCGGTTCGGCCGGGCAGGCCGGGCAGGCCGGGCAGGCCGGGCAGGCCGGGCAGGCCGGGCAGGCCGGTTCGGCCGGTTCGGCCGGGCCCGGGATGGCGACGGTGCGCCGCGTCCTCGACCGGCTGGGCGTGCACACGGTGCTCGGCCGCGACGTCGCCCTCGCCGGCGTCTGGGCGCTCGTCACGGTCGCCTTCCTGGCCACGCTGCTGGCCGCGGGCGAGTTCTACGGGGCGAACCGCAGCATCCCGTCCGCCCAGATCGTCGCCGTGATCGTGCTGGCGCTCGTCCAGCACGTGCCCCTGGCACTCCGGCGCGTCCGACCCGTCACGGCCCTGCTCGCGGTCGCCGTCCTGCAGGCCGCCCTGCTCACCGTGCTGCCGACCGGCCTCGCCCTGTGGACGGCCGCCCCCGTCGTCACGGCCTACACGGTCGCCACCCTGCGGCCGACCCGGGACGTCGTCGGGGCGGTGCTCGCCGCCGTCGGCATCGAGGCCGTCGGCGCCGCCGTCGGGGCGTCGGCGTTCGTCAAGGACCAGCTGGGTGCCCCCGCCGGGCTCGGCGAGGTCGGCGTCGTCGTCGAGGCACTCGCCCTCGTGGCCAGCGCCGTGCTGATCAACGGCGTGAGCGCCGCCGTCGGCTCGTGGGTGGCCCTGCGCCGGGCCCACGACCGCGACGCCCGGGCCCGCGCGGCCGAGAGCGTCGAGCACCAGGCGACGCTCACCCGGGCCGCGGTCGCCGCCGAGCGCACCCGCATGGCCCGTGAGCTGCACGACGTCGCCGCGCACCACCTCACCGGGCTCGTCGTGCAGGCCGGTGCCGCCGAACGCCTCGTCGACGGCGACCCCGAGCGCGCCAAGGAGTCCCTGCGCAGCGTCCGCGCCCAGGGCCGCGAGACCCTCGACGCGCTGCGGTCGATCGTGGGCATCCTCCGCGAGACGGGCGACGGACCGAGCGGCACCGTGCCGGTCCCCGGTCTCGGCGACGTGGCCGACCTCGTCGACCAGGCCCGCGCCTCCGGGGCCGTCGTCGCGTCGCACGTCGACGGGACGCTGCCGTCGCTGGCCCCGCTCGCCGACGTCACGGCCTACCGCACCGTGCAAGAGGCGCTCGTCAACGCCCGTCGGCACGCGCCGGGGGCGACGGTCGAGCTGCACCTGACCGCGACGGCCGGGTCCCTCGTGATCGTCGTCGAGAACGACCTGCCCGTGGCTCGCGACACGTCGGGGGGCGGCGGCTTCGGGCTGGTCGGCATGCGTGAACGGGCCGACCTGATCGGTGGGCGACTCGACACCGGAGCGACCGCCGAGGGGCAGTGGCGGGTGCGACTCGAGCTGCCGGTCGAGGCCTCGGCGGAGGCCCCGGCGGGCGGGCCGTCGGCGACCGCTGCGGCGTCCGGGGCCGACGGCGGGGCCGCCTCGGGGCCCACCTCGGGGCTCCGGCCGGGGCCGGACACGGGGATCACCGGCGGGGGTGCCGAGTGATCCGGGTCGTGCTGGTCGACGACCAGGCGATCGTGCGTACCGGGTTCCGGGTCGTGCTCGAGACGGCGGGCGGCATCGAGGTCGTCGGCGAAGCCTCCGGGGGGCGTGAGGCGGTCGACGTCGTGCGACGCACCCGACCCGACGTCGTCGTGATGGACGTGCGCATGCCCGGCGGCGACGGCATCGAGGCGACGCGGGCGATCGTCGACGCCCGGGTCGGGCCCGGTGCCGCCGGAACGGCCGCTGCCGGCGGCCTCGGCTCGTCAGCGCCCCTCGGCGGCGGTCCGGCTCTCGGCGGCGGTCCGGCTCCCGGCGGCGATGCGACCCTCGGCGGCGATGCCGTCGACAGGCAGGAGGCGCGGGTCGGGTCGGCGAGCACCCCCGCGGTCCTCGTCGCCACGACCTTCGACCTCGACGAGTACGTGTTCGGTGCCCTCGAGGCGGGCGCGAGCGGGTTCGTGCTCAAGGACGTCGAGCCCGACGAGTTCGTCGGTGCCGTCCGCGCCCTGGCCTCGGGCCGCGCGGCGATCGACGGCGCCACCACGAGGCGGGTGATCGCCGAGTTCACGCGGCGCCGGCGGACGTCGGCGGTCGAACCGTCGCCCGACGTCCTGACGGAGCGCGAGCGCGAGCTCGTCCGTCTGCTCGGCGAGGGGCTCTCGAACGACGAGATCGGCGAGCGCCTGGTGGTCGAGACGAGCACGGTCAAGTCACACCTCACCCGCATCACGACCAAGCTCGGCACCCGAGACCGCCTGCAGACCGTCGTCTGGGCCTACCGCTCGGGCCTGCTGCCCTGAGCCCGGGGCCGAGGCCGATCGGCCTCCCGTCATCGGCCCGGGTCGCACCACGAACCGGACGTCGCACCGCCGATCTCGACGGTGCGACGTCCGGTCCGCGGTGCGACGCGCGGGCCCGAGCAGCATCACGACCCGCTGGTAGCCTCGGGGCGTCGCGGGACCACGGGGGTGCCCGGACGGAGGGGACGACATGTCGATCAGGACCACGCTGCCCGTCGGGGCCGCCACTCTCGTGTTGCTGTTGACCGGGTGCTCAGGGGGTGCCGGCGACGAGCCGACCACGACGCCGAGCGCCACCACCACGGCGAGTCCGTCGGCCACGGCGACTGCCGACGCCTCGTCGGCCGCCCTCTCGGACGCCGAACTGGCGTCCGTCTTCACGGGCATCCAGTTCGTGCCCGACGAGTTCGACACGACCGACCAGCTGCTCGACTCGGTCTACCCGGGGCTGACCGCGAGCGACCCGAGCTGCCTCGCCCCGTTCGGCGTCGGCTGGGACGACGCCGCCCCCGACGGCGCGCTCGAGTTCGGCACGAGCAACGACCGCTCGATGACCACCGTCGTCGCGAGCACGGGTGACGACGACGCGGCTTCGGCCCTGGTCGCCGAGGCGTCCGACGCCCTGACCCGCTGCGCGGACGGAACCGCCCTCTTCACGATGCAGGGCCAGCCCGTGCAGACCACGGTCGAGACCACCGAGCCGACCCTCACGGGCACCGACGAGTCGCTCGGCTGGCGCGTCACGGGCACCGTCGGCGGCGGCAGCTTCACCCTGGTCGGCCTGACCGCCCGCGTCGGCGGGGACGCCGTCGCGGTCGTCGGCTGGGACCCGTCGTCGAACGCCACGAACGTGCCGCTCGCGACCCAGATGTTCGTCGACGCCCTCTAGTCGGGCCTGCCCGGAGCCGTCACCGCACCGACGTCGGCCGTGCTGACGAGGCACCGCCGAGTGGACAGGACGCCGCGGCGTTCGG
The DNA here is from genome assembly GCF_902506305.1 of Frigoribacterium sp. 9N. Lineage (NCBI taxonomy): Bacteria > Bacillati > Actinomycetota > Actinomycetes > Micrococcales > Microbacteriaceae > Frigoribacterium > Frigoribacterium sp. 9N. The sequence continues at coordinate 412,616 of NZ_LR733391.1, read as the reverse complement.
CGGTGTCCTGTCCACTCGGCGGTGTCGCAGGGGCGGGGCGGTCAGGCGACGGGCTCGACGAGCGTGACGTGCTGCGTCGCCACCCGCACGGGCTGGCCGGCGAACGCCGCGGCCCGCGCCTCGGACTGCAGGTAGGCGCTCTCGACCTCGGCGAACCGTGCGGCGTCGCCGGGCGTGCTGACGGCCCAGACGAACTGGTTGGCGTCACGGTCGGCGTAGGCGAACTCGATCGCGAAGCCCTCGGACAGCCGAGCCGGGATCAGCGTCGAGGTGAACCACGCGACGAAGTCGTCGAGCACCCCCTCGACGAGCTCGTAGCGGCGCAACTGGACGGTCTTCGACGAGTCGGTCATGCCGCCACCCTACTGACGCCGCACGGTTCGCCGAGGTCGAGAGCGCCCTCCTGGGGTGGGGTCGGGGGTGGAGATGCTCAAACGACGCTGCCCGCCTGTTCGCGACGACGGAGGCGCGCCGACAGCCAGTCCGTCAGCCAGATGGTCGGCAGGGCCAGCAGCACGAACAACAGCCCGGCGAGCACGTAGGGCGTGAAGTTGGCCGCGGTCGCGGTCTCGATCTGGGCGGCGCGGACGGCGTCGACCGCTCCGAGCACGGAGATGAGACCGACGTCTTTCTGCATCGAGACGAAGTCGTTCATGAGGGCGGGCGTGACCTTGCGCAGTGCCTGCGGGAACACGACGAGGCGAAGGGTCTTGGCGTGGCTGAGGCCGAGCGACCGGGCCGCGAGGCGCTGCGACGGGTGGACGGCGTCGATGCCGGCGCGGATGACCTCGGACACGTAGGCCGAGTAGGTGAGGACCAGCGCGATCGTGCCCCAGAACTCGGCGGGCAGACGCGGGATGCCGAGCCCGAGGCCCGGCACGCCGAAACCGACGAGGTAGAGCACGATGATCAGCGGCATGCCGCGGAACAGGTCGGTGTAGCCCCGCACCAGCGCCCGGACGGGGAAGAAGACCGGACCCCGCAGGGTGCGCAGTGCCGACAGGACGGTGCTGACGACGGCCACGCCGACGGCGGCGACCAGCAGGACCCGCACGTTCAGCCAGAGGCCCTCGATCACGCGGGGCCAGGCCGACGCGAAGGTGGCCCCGTCGAGGAAGCTGAACTGCACGCGGGACCAGCCGGGCGTGCTGGTGACCGCCCACCACGCGAGGGCGGCGAAGGCGACCGTGCTGACGGCGGCGATCACCACGGAGCGGGTCGACTGTCGTCGACGGAACGCGCGCCGGTCGAGTTCGAGGTCGCTGACGGCCACCGGGCCGGCCGCGACCGTGCGAGGCGCTACGACAGCTCTTTCACGTCGTAGTCGGCCAGCCACTGCTTCTGCAGCTCGGCGAGCGTGCCGTCGGCCCGGAGGTCGTCGACGGCCTTCGTGACGTCGGCGGTCAGGGAGCTGCCGAGCGGCAGGACGATGCCGAGCTGGTCGCTCGCCCCGTCGGTGGCGGGCAGCTGGCCGAGCACGACGCCGCCCTCGACGAAGTACGTGGCCGTGGGGACGTCGAGCACGATGGCGTCGACCTGGCCGGCCTCGAGGGCCGCCTTGGCGTCGTCGTTCGAGTTGTAGGCCTGGACGCCGCCCTCGGGGTCGATGGCGTCCTCGGCGGCGGTGAAGCTCGTCGTGCCGCTCTGGGCGCCGATGGCGAGGCCCTTCAGGTCGGCGATCGAGGTGGCGTCGGCCGCGGAGGTGCCGGGCAGGGTGACGACCGCCTGGCGCGTCTCGTAGTAGGCGGGCGAGAAGTCGACGGCCTTCTTGCGCTGGTCGGTGATCGAGAACTGCTGCAGGTTGAGGTCGAAGGTCTTCGGCCCGGGGGCGATGGCCTCGTCGAACGTGGTCCGCACCCAGACCACGTCGGAGTCGTCGTAGCCCAGCTTCTCGGCGACCGCGTAGGCGACGGCGGCCTCGTAGCCCTTGCCCGAGGTCGGATCGTCGTCCTCGACCCAGGGGCCGTAGGCCGGTTCACCCGTCGCGACGGTGATCTTGCCGTCGGTGACCGGAGCGACGGCCGCCCCGTCGGCACCCGAGCCCCCGTCGGACGAGCAGGCGGCGAGCGACCCGGCCAGCACGAGGGCGGCGGCGGTCGCGACGAGTCGGAGGGAGGCGGGTCTGCGCATGAGAGGGATCGTAGCGGCGACCGCGGACGTCGGCCGACGCATGACGCCCGGCGTCGGGGCCGGCGGCTAGCCTGTGGGCATGCCGACCTCCGTGCCCCCCTCGTCGGCCACCCCCGGGGCACCGATCGTCCGCGCGGCGCGGACGTCGGGCACCCGGCCCGTCGCCGTCGGCCCGACGACGTTCGTCGACCGGGCGAGGTCGTTCGTGACGTCGCCGGTCGTGCTCGGCGTCGCCTTCGTGCTCGTCCACGCCTGGCTCGTCCGGCTCAACCTCGTCGGCGGCAACCGCACCCTGGGCGACGTCGACGTCGTCTACCGCACCTGGATGCAGCAGGGCGTCGGCGGGGGCGACTGGGTGGGCGTCGACCGACCGTGGGTCTACCCGCTGCTCGCCGCGGTGCCGATGCTGCTCGCCCGCCTGGGGGGCGACTCCGGGTACGGGGCCGTGTGGCTCGTGCTGGTGTCCCTGCTGAACGCCGGCGCCTTCGTCGTGCTCGTGGCGCGGCGGCGTGCCGGGTCCGTGGTCGCCGCCTGGTGGTGGCTGGCGTTCCTCGTCGCCCTCGGGCCGATCGCCCTCGGCCGCATCGACGCCGTCACGGTCTCGATCGCGCTGGTGGGACTGTTGCTCGTCTCGACGCGGCCCCCGGCGGCGTCCGCCCTGCTCACGATCGCGGCCTGGGTCAAGGTCTGGCCCGCCGCTCTCGTGGTGGTCGCCGTCCTCGCCCTGCGTCGTCGGGTCGAGGTCGTCGTGGCGGCGGCGGTGACGAGTGCGGTCGTGGTGTCCGTCTCGCTCGTGCTCGGCAGCGGGTGGAACGTCTTCGGCTTCGTCGGCCAGCAGGCCGGTCGCGGTCTCCAGGTCGAGTCGCCCGCAGCCGTGCTCTGGCTCTGGCGCGCGGCCGCGGGGGTGCCCGGCACCTTCGTCTACTACGACCGCGAGATCCTGACGTACCAGATCGCCGGCGACGGGGTCGGGTTCGCCGCGAAGGCGATGAGCCTCGTGATGGCCGCGGTCGTGCTCGGCATCGTGCTGCTGGGCTTGCGGGCCGTGCGCCGCGGGGTGACGGCCACGCGCCTCCTGGGTCCGTTGTCTCTCGCCGTCGTCGTCGCCCTGATCGTGACCAACAAGGTGGGTTCGCCGCAGTTCGTGGCCTGGCTCGCGGTGCCCGTCGTCGTCGGGCTCGTGCTCGCACGATCGGGCGGGCCGCGGTTCGTCGTGCCGGCGGTGGCGGCCGTGGTCGTCGCGGGGCTGACCCAGGTGGTCTACCCCCTCGAGTACGACGCCCTGCTCGCCGCGCGACCCGACCTGGTGGCCGTGGTCACCGTGCGGGCCGTGCTCGAGCTCGGACTGCTGGGGTGGACGGTCGTGACGCTCTGGCGCCTGCGGCCCGTACACGCGAGGATGGACGCATGATCGTCGCGTTCTCCGTCTCGCCCAGTGGTGCCGCCCCCGAGGGCGGGCCGTCCGCCGGCTCCGAGCCCGACTCCGTCCACTCGGCCGTGGCCGCCGCCGTCGCGGTCGTGCGGGCGTCCGGGCTGCCGAACCACACCTCGTCGATGTTCACCGAGATCGAGGGCGAGTGGGACGAGGTGATGGCCGTCGTCAAGGCCGCGACCGAGGCCGTCGGCGCCTTCGGCTCGCGCGTCTCCCTCGTGCTCAAGGCCGACATCCGGCCGGGACGCACCGGCGAACTGACCGGCAAGGTCGAACGACTCGAAGCCGCACTCGGCGACGCCTGACCGCATCACGCAGGGCCGGACCACCGTCGCGTCGGTCCGGCGTGGGGAACGGGACGCCGCCGTCAGCAGGCCGTGAGGGAGTCGACCCGCGACGAGAGGGCCTGCTGGCCTCCGAGCAGGACCACGTGCTCGGCCTGGAGGACGTCGAGGTCGTGCAGGATCGATGCCGGCACGCACGTGCCCGGCACGATGAACAGTGGCGACGAGGTCCGGGCTGCGAGGGCTGCGCCCGACAGCGCGTCGGGGTAGTTGACGCCGGTGGCGAGATAGACCGTGCCGGCTTCGTCGAACGCCCCGCGTGTGGTGTGGTGGGACACCTCGTAGCGATCGGCGCCGACGATCTGCCCGCCGCGGTCGGTGCCCGACAGGGACGTGGCGATGCCGGGGGACATGGCCCGCGGGCCTCCCACGCCGATGGCTGCAGGGCTGCCCAGATCGCCCCACAGCTCGCGCGTCGCGTCGTCGGCGCGTCCCGCCCGGCCGTCCACCATCACGAGCGGGGCGTCGGCCTCCGCAGCCGCGGCACCGGCCGAGAGGGCGTCCGCGAACCCCGAACCCGAGGCCAGGTACAGCACGCGGCCCGGTGAGGTGCCCGTGGTCGCGGCAGGGGAGTCGGACGAGACGAAGGCATAGCGCGCGATGGCTCGGGACGTCGCGTACCGATCGGCGCCGCCGATCCGCACCACCGTCGAGCGCGGACCGCTCGTCGGGGTGGCCACGACGCCGAGGGCCTTCTCGACGTCCGGCGAGATCGAGACGGGACCACCGACGACGACGACCGTCTTCGGTCGCAGGCGCTTCAGCTCGGCGGCGACGACGTCGGGAACGGTGGTCGGGGTGACCAACAGGAGGGGGGCGTCGAGATGCGCCGCGGCCGGTCCGGCCGACAGCGCATCGGGGAAGCCCAGCCCGTTGGCGACGACGACCGTGCCGCCGGTCTCGGTGAACCGCGAGGACATGGCCGCAGCGACGGCGAAGCGATCGGGGCCGGAGATGCGGGTGGTGGTCTGACGAAGGGGCGGGAGGAGGACCGTTCCCACCGAGCGCGTCTCGCCGCTGGCGACACGGTAACGCGTCGCGTCGTCGCGGTTCTCCACACCGGGTGCGTAGCGGGGCGCGACGGCGGGGGCGGAGTCGTCGGTGCGGTTCAGGGGGAGGCCCGTCAACCGCACGACGTAGTCACCCGCCGGCAGCCCGTGGAACGCGAACGTCCCCTTCCGGATCGCCGCCCCCGTCGCGAGGTACCAACGACCTCGCGAGTCGGTCGTCCACGCTTCTGCGCTGAAGCCGACGTCGAGGGGGTCGTCCAGGACCGGGGTCACCGAACCCGTCAGGACGGCCGACTTCTCGACCTGCAGGTCGAGTCCCGAGAGCCGGGCGTCCTTGGCGACGGTCACGATCGTCGCGCCGGATTCGGCCGCGGCGCCCCCGAACCACGACGTCGAGAGGTCCGGCGCGTCGGGTGAGGGCCTGACCGAGGCGCGGATGCGGTAGCGGCCGGGGTCGACCGCGACCGAGTAGGCGCCTCTCGAGTCGGTCAGGGCCGACGAATGGTCGCCGGTGTCGACGTTGACGACCGAGATGTCGGCGTTGCCGACGGCGGCGAAGTCGTCACGACCCCCGCCGAGCCACACACGCCCCGCCAGGGCCTCCTGGACGACCAGGCGGGCGTCGACGTCGGTGACGGTCTGGCCGTCGGCCACGTCGAACCAGCGGGCTCCGGTGAGATCGTGGGCTCCACCCCAGTACTGGCTCCGGCGCGTGTCGCCGTCCTCGAACAGCACCGTGTAGCGACCGGCGGTCACGACCTCGAGGGTGTAGGCGTCCGTGGTGCGGTCGACGAACTGGGTCGAGCCCACCTCGGCTCCGTCGGGGCGGATCAACCGTGCCTCGGCGATGAAGTCGCTGCGCGAGGGATCGGTCCCCGTCAGGTGCCCGGTCACGTACCCCGTCGTCGCTGCGTGCGCCGGAGGGGGAACCGCCAGGCCGACCAGCGTGGAGACCAACACGAGCGCGACGACCGTCAGGGCCCCGACGAGGGTCCGCGTGGGAGGCCGGATCGGGTCGCCGGAGCCCCCGAGCCCTCGGTGGGTGGCGGCGGGGGAGGAGCCGGGTGTGGACATGCGAGAACCCATCGGGAAGGAACGGAACGCTCGAATCTAGCGGCACGGAGCGGCTCGACGCCAGATCGCTGGATGCGGGTGTTTCGCCGGACGGGTCGGAGTCCCGGCGGACGGTTGGCAACCGCCGGTCGAATCGATACGATCAGGAGGGAGGCGCGACGTGTCGCTCCTCCGCAGATGCCCTGCTCGATGACGAGCGAAGGTCGTTCCTCCCTTCTCCTCTGGCTCTTCTCGATCCGCAAAGGCCCGCTCGTGACCCACCTCTCCCGCCGTCGTCGCACGGCCGCCTTGATCGCCCTCGCCCTCGGCGGGTTCGGAATCGGCTCGACCGAGTTCGTGGCCATGGGCCTCCTGCCGAACATGGCGGGCGACCTGCTGCCCGATCTCTACTCGCGGTCGGCCGACGCCGGCATCGCCCAGGCCGGCTGGTTGATCAGCGCCTACGCCCTCGGCGTCGTCGTCGGGGCCCCGACCATCGCCGCGATGTCGTCGCACTTCCCGAAGAAGAAGCTGCTCCTGGCGCTCCTCGCCGCCTTCACGGTCGGCACGATCGCGTCGGCCCTGCTGCCGTCGTTCGGCTGGGTGCTGGCCGCACGCTTCGCCGCGGGTCTGCCGCACGGCGCGTACTTCGGCATCGCCTCCATCGTCGCCGCGTCGATCATGGGGCCGGGCAACCGGGGCAAGGGCGTCGCGCTCGTCCTCAGCGGCCTGACGATCGCGAACGTCATCGGCGTGCCCTCGATCACCTGGCTCGGCCAGCAAGCCGGGTGGCGCGTCGCCTACCTCGCCGTGGCCCTCATCTTCGCCCTGACCTTCGCCGCCGTCGCCCTCGCCGTGCCCCACCAGGACGGCGACGCGTCCGCCTCGATGAAGCGCGAGCTGCGGGCGTTCAAGCAGCCCCAGGTGTGGCTCGTGATGGGCATCGGAGCCATCGGCTTCGGCGGGTTCTTCGCGGTCTACAGCTACATCGCCAACGCCGTCACCGAGGGCGCGGGCGTCTCCCAGGGCGTCGTGCCCTGGGTGCTCGTCACGGTCGGCGTCGGCATGACCATCGGGAACCTGCTCGGCGGTTGGCTGGCCGACCGGTCGCTCAAGCTCGCCATGTACCTCGGCTTCGTCGGCCTCATCGCCGCGCTCTCGGCCTACGCGCTCACGTCGAGCTCGATCGTCGGCATCTTCGTCAGCACGTTCTTCGTCGGCCTCGTCGGCTCGAGCGTCGGTCCCTCGGTGCAGTCCCGCCTGATGGAGGTCGCGGGCGAGAGCCAGGTCATCGGAGCCGCCCTGAACCACTCGGCCATGAACCTCGGCAACAGCTTCGGCGCGTACCTCGGCGGCGCGGTCATCGCGGCGGGCCTCGGCTTCTCGGCACCCGGGTGGGTCGGCGTCGTGCTCGCCCTGGCCGGGGTCGTCCTGACCATGATCAGCTTCGGCATGCAGCGAGTCGACGACCGGCGCGGAGCGGCACGCGTCACGGCCGCCGAACGCGAGTCGGTCTCGGCCTAGCCTCCCTCGCCCCGCCGATGCGGGACGACGGGTCCCGAGGAGGCGCGGGTCGGGCAGACGACGAACGGCCCGGTTCCGAGGAGGCGCGGGTCACGCAGACGACGAACGGCCCGGCCCCTGAGGGGGTCGGGCCGTTCTCCGCGTGGGGCCGGGTCAGAAGCTGGTCTGGGCCGGCGTGTCGGTCTGGAGGAGGATGCCGTCCTGGATGGCGCGCTTCCGGAGGGCGACCTTGGTGCCGACGTCGTAGCCGGCGACGCGGTACTTCTCGCGGATGCGCTTGAGGTAGCTCTTGGCCGTCTCTTCGCTGATGCCGAGCTGGTAGGCGACGGCCTTGACCGGCTCGCCACCGCCGTAGAGAGCCATGACCCGGCGTTCCTGCGCGCTGAGCTTCGGCACGCCACCCACCTCGGCGGCGTTGAGGGCCAGGTCGAGTTCGGCCGAGATGTACGACTCTCCCTTGGCGGCCGAGCGGATGGCCTCGACGATCATCTCGGCGTCCTCGCTCTTGACGAGGTACCCCAGGGCGCCGGCGGCGAGGGCCTCGCGCACCACGTTGGGCTCGGAGTAGGTGCTCATCAGCACGGTCTTGACGCCCGTCGTCTTGAGCGTGTTGATCTTGAGCGAGATCGGGATGTTGTCCTTCAGGTCGAGGTCGAGCAGGACGACGTCGACCGGGAACTCGGGGTGCGTGAGCAGCTCGGGCCAGGACGCGACGGCGGCGACCATCGAGATGTCGCTCGCGGCACCACGGATCCACTCGCTGAGGGCGCCCAGGAGCATCTTGTGGTCGTCTACGAGGGCGAGGCGGATGCGGTCGTCGTGGTCTGACACGTCGGGACCTTCTTTCAGGACGGAGTGGGGTTCATGCTACGGGCGGGGGTGGTGATGGGGCCGGGCCACGCGGGGTGCTCGGCGGGTCAGGCCTCGGCGGGGTTGTCGACGATGCAGTTGACCGAGATCTTGACGCTCGACTCGTGGGTCGAGACGACGTACTCACCGGCACGCTCGAGGGCGTTCCAGGTGGCGGGCGTGACGCGGTTGCGGCGGATGCCCGTGGTCGAGAGCACGACGGGCACGCAGACGCTGCGACCGGCGAAGGACTGCGACGCGGCGGTCACCGGGCCGAGGGTCAGCTGGATCGTCGTGCCCGGTGCGCGGCTCTTCGAGTCGCCGAGCAGCAACCAGACGCCCTGGAGCAGTCCGTCGCGCTGTGCCGGGGCGAGCAGGCCGGCGAGCGACGACGGGTCGACCAGCGCGACCGACCGGCCGAGGTACTCGGACTCGGTGACGGCGTGGTGCAGCCAGGTCTCGCGCCGGCCCTCGATGAGGTGCAGGCGCAGTTCGGTGGCGAGCGACGCGGCCTGCGACGCGACCTTGGGCGACAGGGGCAGGGGCACGTCGCCGTTCGCGACGCCGTCGAGCAGTTTCTCGGCCGCGAGGTCGAGTCGTGCCAGTTCGTCGCTGGCGAGCATGCCCACCGCGAATCGGGGCTGTGACACGTTGCTCTGCACGAGCACCCGGTCGAGTTCGACCTGCACCATGCGACGGAAGCGGTGCACGGCGAAGGTGGCGATGGCGCTCGGCAGGACGGCCAGGGCCACGACGGTGATCTGCTGCGGGCCCGAGTCGCTGGTCACGGGGGTCGAGAGGGCCACCATGACGACGAACGCCACGAAGAGCAGGGCGGTGGCCGTGACGACCTCTCGCACGGGCCTGAGGGTGACGATGGGCAGCAGGCCGAAGCCGACGGCGACGCTCGACGTGGCATAGGCGCCCACGTCGTGCAGCGGCCAAGTGGCGACGAAGTCCAGCGTGACGACGACGGCCAGGACCACCCCGATCACGGCGAACACGCCCGTGGTCAACCGCTCGCCCCGGACGGTCACGAGCACGGCCGTGCCGATGAAGGTCGCCACGTAGAGCAGCCATGAGATCAGGACGGGGGCGACGTCGGGATAGGCCGAGAGGTGGCTGAGGAAGAAGGCGAGACCGTACACGGCCTGGAGCGCGGCGACCACGGCCGCACCGACGCCCAGGTACCCGGTGCCGAGGGTGGCACCGGCCGCACGGGCCTGGCGCAGCGAACGCGCTCCGGTCGAACTGATCGGCAGGCCGCGAGCGGCTCGGCGGCCCCGGACGATCCCGAAGGTGTTCTCGTCGACGCTCATCGCGGTGCCTCCAGGACGACGGTGGTGCCCGACCCGGGCGACGAGAACAGACGGGCGCTGCCGCCGACCTCGTGCAGCCGGCCGACGACGGACTCCTTGAAGCCCAGGCGCTCTTCGCTGATGCCGGCGAGGTCGAACCCGACGCCCGCATCCGTGACCATGGCACGGACCATCGAGTCGTCGTGGATGATCGTGACGTGGGCCTCGGTCACGCCGGCGTGACGTCGCACGTTCTCGAGGCACTCCGCGAGGGCCAGCAGGAACGCGTCGAGCACGTGGGTGGGCAGCAGGACCTGGCCGGTGCCGTGCCAGCTCACCTCGAGGCCCATGCGGCCGAAGCGCTGCTTGACCGACTCGAGGGTCTGACCGAGCGGGGATTCCTCGACCGTCTCGAGGCTGTAGTCGCCCGACGCCTGCGGCTGCGGCGTGCCGCCGAGACGGAGGTGGCGCAGAAGGCGTGCGTCCTCGGCCGCCTGGTCCTGGAGCGCCTGGGGCGTGACGCCGAACCCCGAGTGGGCGAGCAGGGTCAGCGTGGCCAGCACGGTGTCGTGCAGCAGGCGGGCGCCCTGCCGCCGCTGGGCCTCGGTCTCGCTGGCCTGACGTTCGGCCCGGTGGGCGTTGCCGATGCTGTAGATGCGGCGTGCCGCCAGGGGCACGGCGCGTCCGAGCCAGAGGCCCGTGACGAAGCAGGACACCCAGCCGAGCAGCACGGCCGCGACCGGGAAGGTGAACGGCGAGCCGGTCGCCAGGGCCACCAGGGTCAGTTCGACGACGAAGGCCACGACCGCCGTGGTCAGCCGTGGGCGACTGGACGAGAGCATGAGGCTGAAGGCGGCGGTCGCGCCACCGGCCAGGGGGATGATCGCGGTGGCGAGCGGACCGTCGTCGGGGCCACCGGCGGGCAGCAGGGCCACCACGGTCGCCGCGATGCCCGAGGCCAGCCCGACCGGGACCCAGACGCGGGCGCGCGGCCCGGTGACGAAGAGCAGCGACACGACGAGCAGAGCGGCGAGCGGGGCGATCGCCGCGAGGTGCAGGGGGTCGGTCACGCCGGGGATCGCCAGGGCCACGACCGAGACCGCCGCGCAGGCGAGCCCCAGGGTGCGGGTCGTGCTGCTGAGCAGACGATCGCGCTCTTGGGCGAAGATGTCCATGATTCGTGAGTGGCTTCCGACGGTGGCGTCACGGCTGCCGGGTGGCTGGCGACTCCTCATGTTTTCACACCCAGCCCCCTCTCAGGGGGTCGTGCAGGGCCCGAAACGCCGATTGTCGGGGTAACGATCCGGTCGCGATGCGGAACTGTACCCCGTGGTGTCCACCGAACTGGGGTCAGTCGAGCAAGCGGCGCAGCTGGGCGCCCACCGCGTCGCCTTCGATGAGGAATCCGTCGTGCCCGTAGGGGCTCTCGACCACGGCCACGCCGTCGCCGTCCAGGCCGTGTCGCAGGTGTCGCGCGATGACCCGCTGGTCGGACACGGGGAAGAGTCGGTCGCTGTCGACGCCGAGCACCAGCGTCGGAGCCGTGATGCGGTTCAGCGCCGCCGCCACGCCGCCCCGGTCCCGCCCGACGTCGTGCGAGTTCATGGCACCGAGCAGGGTCACGTAGCTGCCCGCGTCGAAGCGGCGGGTGAACTTGTTGCCGTGGAAGTCGAGGTAGCTTTCGACCTGGAACCGTCCCGGACCGCCCAGCGGTGAGATCTCGCTCTGCCAGCTGCGACCGAAGCGGGCGTTCAGTTCGTCGGGCGAGCGGTAGTTGAGCAGGGCCATCCGCCGGGCGAGGGCGAGGCCGCGGTACGGGCCGTCGACGGCGTCGTAGTAGTCGCCGCCGTCGAAGGCGGCGTCCATCCGGATGGCCTCGTACTGCACCGTGTTCAGGGCGATCTGGTCGGCGCTCACGACCGGCGGCGCGGCCAGCACCGCGAGCCGGGCGACGCGCGAGGGGTGCGTGATCGCCCACTCGAGGGCGTGCATGCCGCCCATCGACCCGCCGACGACCGCGGCCCACCGCTCGATGCCGAGGCGGTCGGCCAACGCCGCCTGGGCGGCGACCTGGTCCCGGATCGTCAGGTGGGGGAACCTCGAACCCCACTCGACGGCGTCCGGAGCGAAGGACGAGGGGCCGGTGCTGCCCTGGCAGCCCCCGAGCACGTTCGGTGCGACGACGAACCAGCGGTCGGTGTCGATCGCGAGCCCCGGGCCGACGACGCCGTTCCACCAGCCTGCCGTGGGGTGGCCGGGGCCGGCCGCGCCGACGACGTGGCTGTCGCCGGTGAGGGCGTGCGAGACGAGCACGGCGTTGCTGCGTTCGGCGTCGAGTTCGCCCCAGGTCTCGACGGCGAGCCGCGGTCGGGGCAGCGTCACGCCGCTCTCGAGCACGAGGTCGTCCAGGGTCACGAACGACCGTCCGCCGGGGTCGTCGCCGTCGCGCCAGGCTCCGGTGACCGGCGGCCGGCCGAGCATCGCCAGGCGCGTGCGCTCGCTGATGACGCTCGACGGGACGGTGTCCTCGGGTGTGCTCTGCCAGTCCATGTGACGTCCATCCTGGACGAGCCGAGGAGGCGCGGTGCGTTTGTTACGCACACCGCGCCTCCTCGAGTCCACCGCGCAGGCCCCCACCGGCCGCCGCCCGTCCTAGCTGCTGCGGAGCGCCTCCCGGGTGACGGCGCGCGCCGCCGCGAAGCCCGCGTCGAGGTCGGCCTTCAGGTCGTCGACGTTCTCGAGGCCCACCGAGAGGCGGACGAGCCCCGGCGTGACGCCGGTCGTGAGCTGCTGCTCGGGGGTGAGCTGCGAGTGCGTCGTCGAGGCGGGGTGGATCACGAGGCTGCGCACGTCGCCGATGTTCGCGAGGTGGCTGAAGAGCTCGAGGGCGTCGACGAGCGCTCGGCCGGCGTCGACTCCTCCCTTGAGCTCGAAGGACAGCACGGCCCCGACGCCCTTGGGCGCGTACTTGTTCGCCGCCGCGTACCACGGGCTCGTCGGCAGGCCCGCGTAGTACACCGCGGCGACGTCGTCGCGGGCGTCGAGCCACTCCGCCACCTCTTGCGCGTTCTGGACGTGTCGCTCGATCCGCAGGCTGAGCGTCTCGATGCCCTGGATCAACGAGAAGGCCGTGTCGGGGCTGTTGGATGCCCCGAGGTCGCGCAGCAGCTGCACGCGCGCCTTGATGACGTAGGCGAGGGCGTCGCCGACGGCCTGCGTGTAGACGGCCCCGTGGTACGACGGGTCGGGCTGCGTCAGACCGGGGAAGCGCTCCGCGTGGGACGACCACGGGAAGGTCCCGCCGTCGACGATGAAGCCGCCGATGACGGTGCCGTGCCCGCCGAGGAACTTCGTCGCCGAGTGGACGACGATGTCGGCCCCGTGCTCGAGCGGCCGGATCAGGTACGGCGTCGCGATCGTGTTGTCCACGATCAGCGGGACGCCCTCGGCGTGCGCCACCCCGGACACCTTCTCGAGGTCGAGGATGTTGATCTTCGGGTTGCCGATCGTCTCGGCGAAGAACAGCTTCGTGTTGGGACGCACGGCGCGGCGCCACTCGTCGGCGTCGTCCTGGTTCTCGACGAACGTCGTCTCGATGCCGAGCTTCGCGAGCGTGTACTTGAAGAGGTTGTAGGTGCCGCCGTAGATCGACGACGACGACACGATGTGGTCGCCCGCCTCGGCGATGTTCAGCACGGCGAAGGTCGACGCGGCCTGGCCCGACGACACCAGCAGGGCACCCGTCCCGCCCTCGAGCGCGGCGATGCGCTTCTCCACGACGTCGTGGGTGGGGTTCATGATGCGCGAGTAGATGTTGCCGTTCTCGGCGAGGGCGAAGAGGTCCTGCGCGTGTTGCGCGTCCCGGAAGACGTACGACGTCGTCTTGTAGATCGGCGTGGCGCGGGCATGGGTCGTCGGGTCGGGCTGGGCCCCGGCGTGGATCTGCTGCGTCTCGAACTTCCAGGCGGGCTGGGCGTCGGTCATGGTGTGCTCCTGCGGTCGGGGTGCGTGGGCCGGGGTCGTCGGCGGGGGTCTGCGGTGACAGCCACGGTACGGACCGTGCCCCCGACCGTCCACGATGCCGGACACGGGACGTAACGGGGCCGCTAGCGTGGGGCGGTGCGCCCGCAGCGGGCGCCGACCACGAACGAGGCAACAGGAGGCAGACGTGGCGAAGCGGGTCGTGGTGACGGGAGCGAGCTCGGGCATCGGAGCGGCGACGGTGCGGTCGTTCCGCTCGCGCGGCTGGGAGGTCCTGGCCGTCGCGCGACGCGAGGACCGCCTCCGGGCGCTCGCCGACGAGACGGGGGCGGCCTGGTTCCGGGCCGACCTCACCAGCGACGACGACGTGGCCGCCCTGCGGGCCCACGTCGAGGAGACCGGACCGTTGCACGCCCTCGTCAACAACGCGGGTGGGGCGTTCGGACTCGACAGCGTCGAGAACGGCTCGATCGACGACTGGCAGCGCATGTTCGACGTCAACGTGCTGGGCACCAAGCGCGCGGTCACCGCCTTGCTGCCGTCGCTCCGCCGCGGAGCCGAGGAGGCGCGGGGTGCCGACATCGTGACCGTCACGTCGATCGCCGGTCACGTCGCCTACGAGAACGGCGGTGGCTACAACGCCTCGAAGTTCGCCGAGCACGCCCTCGTGGCCGTGCTGCGGCTCGAGCTGGCCGGGGAGCCGATCCGGGTGATCGAGATCGCGCCGGGCATGGTGCACACCGAGGAGTTCTCGCTCGTGCGCTTCGGCGGCGACCAGGACCGCGCCGACGCGGTCTACCGCGACGTCGAGTCGCCGTTGACGGCCGACGACGTGGCCGAGTCGATCGTGCACTCGGTCGAGCTGCCGGCCCACGTCAACCTCGACCTGGTGACCATCAAGCCCGTGGCCCAGGCGGCGACGTACAAGGTGGCCAAGGGCGAGCTCAGGGTCAAGAAGGACTGACCGAGCCGGCCCCGCCGTCCGAGCGGCTCTCGCGCAGCGCCGCGAGGTCGCCCTCGACGAGGTCGCGCAGGCGCTCGTGGCGCCCGTCGTCGTAGTCGTCGGCCGGGCGCGCGGCCCAGCCGAGCCGGTCGACGACCGTCTGCCCGACGTCGTCCCACGCCCGCGACCGGGCGTCCGCGACGACCTCGGCCACGAAGTCGTCGTCCTCCCGGCGGGCGGCGAGCGCCCGGGCCACGCCCTTCGACGCGGCCTCGCGGAGCTTCAGGGCGTCGGCGTCCTCGGGACGGTAGTCGAACTGGTGACGGGACTGACCGTACGACCGGCCGGTCATCCGACGCAGTCTGCGGACGCGCACCGCGGCCGACGTCTGCTCGGCCGTCAGGCGGTCGATCTCGTCGCGGGTGACCCGCGTCGCGACGTCCTCGTCGAACGGGAGGCGCTCCTGCAGGGCACGGCGGATGATCTGGTTCGTGACGGCCACCACCAGGGCCGCCCGGACGATCAACAGGCCTTCGTCGACCGCGCGCTCGAGCGCCGTGCGTTCCGCGCGACGGCGCGTTCCCGGTCCGTGGGGCACTGGTCGACGTCCTCTCGTGGTGGCGGGTCAGGCCCCGACCCTACCGGCGCGCGGGGGAGCGACGACCGGGTGGGCGGACCGCGCGACGGGTGGGCGGACGACGCGTCACACGGGTCACCAGCGGGTGGTTCCGGCGGGGGACGACCCGCTCGGCGACCGGGGGGACGTCGCCGACGGTGCCCGCGCCTCCTGCCGTCCGGGGCCCGGAGGGCCGCAGAACCGCGTGGGACGGCGAGCCTCACCCGGGGGGAGCCGACGCGGACCGGCCCCCACCCGGGCGCCACCCGGACGTCACCCGGACGAGGCCCCCTCGAACGGGGGACCCCCTCGTTCTTCGTCTTCCCAGGAGGGACCCGTACCGTTGTGGAGGTCAGGACGTCCCGAACCCGAATCCGGGACGTGCCTCTGCCGTGGTCGCCCGAATCGACCGTCGGCCGACGACGTCGGGCCACCCCTCCCGACGACGCCACCCGAACGCACCCTCCGACGAGGGTCGCCCCCCGAACGCGACGCCCTGCGGCGCGACGGCGACCGTCGACGAACCCAGAGGAACCCCCGTGACCCTCCGCGTCCGCACCTCCCTGCCTTCCGTCCCCCCGGCCCCCCGCGTCAGCGTCGTCGTCTGCGCCGACGAATCCACCCCCTTCGACGGCCTGACGGCCGCGCTCGACTCCGTCCTCCGCGACGGCGACGTGCACGACGTCCTCGTGGTCGTCGATCGGGCACCGCGACTCCGCGACCACCTGCGCCACCGGTACGACGACCTGCTCGTCGTCGACAACACCCGCACCCCGGGGCTCGCCGGCAGCCGCGACACCGGCATCGAGTCGGCACGCGGCGACGTCGTCGCGTTCCTCGACGCGGACTGCGTCGCCCACGCCGGCTGGGCCCGGGCGCTCGCCGCCCCGTTCGACCAGGTCGACGTCATCGCGGTCGTGGGACGGACCGAACCGACCTGGCCCGGTGCGGCCTCGTCCGCCCTGCCCGACGACCTGCTCTGGGCCGTCGACTGCACGCCCCGCACGCGACCCGACGGCCTCGTCGGCCTCGACGACGTGGCGGGAGCGACCGTGGCCTTCCGACGGTGGGACCTGCTGCAGGTCGGTGGCCTGGCCAGCGGTGTCGACGCCCGTGAGGGCGTGCCCCGCGGCGCCGAGTTCGTCGAGCTGTGCCTGCGCCTCGCCGCGGACGAGCCGGAGGCGCGGGTCGTGTCGACCTCGTCGGCCAGGGTCTCGCGCACCGTGCGTCCCTCGCGGACGCGCCGGAGCTCGGTCGTCGGTGCCGCCGTCGACCGCGGCGTCACCCAGGCCGCGCTGCGACGCTCCCTCGGCGGAGAAGCCGACACCGCCGTCGTCCCGGGCGTCACGGCCGCTCGCCTGGCCTCGGGCGCGTGGCGTTCGTTCGTCGGTCGTCGGCGCGGCACGGCGGTGCTGGCCGCCTCGGCCGTCGGTCTCGTGGCCGGTCGCCTGCTCGGGCTGCTGCGCGGAACGCACGTCGGTCTGCCGATCGACCAGCTCGAACCGCTGCGCTCGGCCACCGTCCGCCACTGACGTCTCCTGATCGCGACGGCGTTCCCCGGGCCCCCACTGGTCCGGGGTCGCAAGATGAACGTGTGATCGTCCCGACCAGAGTCGCCGGCCTCGAGGCCCTCGACGAGTTCCTGCCCCTCGCCGGCTCCGCCTACGCCCGTGACCGGAACCACGACCTCGGCGTCTCACGCCGCACCGTCTCGGGACTGTCGCCGTACCTCCGCCACCGTCTCGTGACGGAACGCGAGGTCGTCGGCGCGGTCCTCGAGCGTCACACGCTCGGTGCCGCGGAGAAGTTCGTGCAGGAGGTGTTCTGGCGCACCTACTGGAAGGGCTGGCTGGAGCAGAACCCCGAGGTGTGGCGGCGGTACCGACGGGACGTCGACCGCGCCGTCGACGCCGGCGTCCCCGCGGGGTACGACGAGGCGGTCGCCGGCCGCACCGGCATCGACGCGATGGACGCCTGGGTGCGCGAGCTCGTCGACACCGGGTACCTCCACAACCACGCGCGCATGTGGTTCGCCAGCATCTGGATCTTCACCCTCGGCCTTCCGTGGCACCTGGGCGCCGACTTCTTCCACCGCCACCTGCTCGACGGGGACGCGGCCTCGAACACCCTGTCCTGGCGCTGGGTGGCGGGCCTGCAGACCGCCGGCAAGACCTACCTCGCGACGGCCTCGAACATCTCGCGCTTCACCGACGGGCGCTTCTCGCCCGAGGGTCTCGCCACCACGGCCAGGGCCCTCGACGAGGAGCCGTTGCCGCCACGGACGCCCGTCGAGGCCGCCGACGTCGTCGGCTCCCCGGGTGGGCGGGTCGGGCTGCTGCTCCACGAGGAGGACCTCGAGCCCGAGAGCCTGCTCGCCGAACGCCCCGGTCTCGTCGCGCGGCTGTCGGCCGTGGCCGTCTCCGCCGACCCCGGAGGCCGGTCCCCACAGGGCGCCTCCGCCGCCGTCGTGGCCTTCACGACGGGCGCTCGGGACGACGCGGCGACACGGACGCGGGACGCCGACGCTCGGCCCGCCCGGACGCTCACCGACGCACGGCCCGCCGCCGTCGTCGAGTGGGCGCGGTCCGAGGGGCTCGACACGGTGGTGACGCCGTACGCCCCGGTCGGTCCCGTTCAGGAGCGCCTGACGTCCGTGCGCGGAGCCCTCTCTGCCGAGGGGATCGACCTCGTCACCGTCCGGCGGCGGTGGGACGGCGAGGCGTGGCCGTCCGCCTCCCGGGGCTTCTTCCCGTTCCGCGGTCGCATCCCCGAACTCGTCCGCCAGCTCTGAGGCGGCCCGGGGAGGGCCGGGGGCGGAATCTCGTCCGAGGCTGTGGACCGCCCAGGCGGTCGCCCGTACCGTGGGCCACATGGACCAGACCATGCCGGGGGCCGAAGCCGATCCGGTGTCCCGCACCGCGCCTCCGTTGCTCCGCCCTGCGTTCATCCGACAGCACTGGGGCGGCCTGGCCTTCGCGCACTGGCGGGTCGAGCCCGATCGCGTCGCCCCGCTGCTGCCGCCCGGCACGCGGCCCGACGTGTTCGACGGGTCGACCTGGGTCGGGCTCATCCCGTTCAAGCTGACGGGCAGCGCCTTCGGGCCGCTGCCCGCGGTGCCCTGGGCCGGGGACTTCCTCGAGACGAACGTGCGGCTGTACTCGGTCGACGCCCTGGGCCGACGCGGCGT
Organism: Frigoribacterium sp. 9N; assembly: GCF_902506305.1. Taxonomy (NCBI): domain Bacteria; kingdom Bacillati; phylum Actinomycetota; class Actinomycetes; order Micrococcales; family Microbacteriaceae; genus Frigoribacterium; species Frigoribacterium sp. 9N. The sequence continues at coordinate 394,249 of NZ_LR733391.1, read as the reverse complement.
GGTGTTCCGCACCCTCGAGGCGCAGCGCCTCGTCTCGGTGCTCGCGGCGAACGTGGGCCTCGGTCTGCCGTATCGCTGGGCGTCGATGCGCGAGTCCCGGGTCGACGGGGTCGTGACGTACCGCAGCACCCGGCTCGGGCCGGGGACGAACCCGTCGTCGCGGCTGTCCGTCCGTCCCACCGACGAGGTGGTCGACGGCGACCCGCTCGCCGAGTTCCTCACCGCCCGCTGGGGCATGCACGTCGCGCGCGGCGGGCGCACCCGGTACTGGCCGAACCGGCACGACACCTGGTCGCTGCGCCGGGCCGAGCTGGTCGACCTCGACGACGAGCTCGTCGCCGACGGCGGCCTGCCGGGCGTCACCGACCGCGAGCCCGACTCACTGCTGTGGTCCGACGGCGTCGACACGGTCTTCGCGCCTCCCGGGGGTGCCTGGGTCCCGGCGTGACGCGGGGAGCCCTGCGCGCGTTACGGTTGTCGGCATGGTCACCCCACCCGACGACAGCCAGGCCGCCCCCGCACGACCCGAGGTCGAGGCTCCCGAGCGGGAGGTGCTGGGCTGGCTCGAGTTCGGTGAGGCCGCTCGCCACCTGGCCTCCGACGTCGTCCAGGCGGGGTTCACGCCCGACGTGATCGTCGCCGTCGCCCGCGGGGGGCTCGTGCTCGCCGGTGCCGTGGCCTACGCGCTCGACACCAAGATGTGCGGTTCGATCAACGTCGAGTTCTACACGGGCGTCGACGAGCGGCTGCCCGAGCCCGTGCTGCTGCCCCCGACCCTCGACGCCCCGTCGCTCGAGGGCAAGAAGGTCCTCGTCGTCGACGACGTGTCCGACTCGGGGCGCACCCTCGTGCTCGTGCGCGACCTGCTCGCCGAGGTGGCCTCCGAGGTCCGCACGGTCTGCCTCTACAGCAAGCCCCGCACCGTGCTCGAACCCGACTTCGTCTGGAAGCGCACCGACCAGTGGATCACCTTCCCGTGGAGCGCACTGCCGCCCGTCACGCGTGAGGTCGGAGCGGGGGCGGGCGAGTGAGCATCCACCTGGTGGGCGGCGGCTGGTCGCCCGACGACACCGAGCTGTACGACCTCTTCGTCGCCGAGGCCGCCGTCCGCGGTGCCGCCGTCGGTCGGAGCGTGCCGCGCATCGCCGTGCTGATCGTCGTGGCCGACGACTCGCCGTCCGCCGAGTTCCGTGACGGCTACCCCGCCATGCTGGCCGCCGGGGGGCGCTGTGAGGCCCTCACGACCATCGTCTCCGCCGGGGACGAGTTCGACACCCGCGTGCTGAGCGACGTCGACGGCCTGCTCGTGGCGGGTGGGCTCACCCCCGCCTACCTCGACGCGGTCGCTCCGTTGATCGACCAGGTGCGCCTCCTGGTGGCCGACGGGCTGCCCTACCTCGGTTTCTCGGCCGGCGCCATGATCGCCGCGGACCGCGCCGTGCTCGGCGGCTGGTTGATCGGCGACGTCCCGGTCTGCCCCGAGGACGCGGCAGAAGACCTGGACGAGGTCACCCTCGCCGACGGCCTCGGCCTCGTCGACCTCGCCATCGACGTGCACGCCGCCCAGTGGGGCACCCTGACCAGGCTCATCGCCGCCACCGAGGCGGGACTCGTCCGTGGCGGCGTCGCCATCGACGAGAACACCGCCCTGGTCGTCGGCGAGGGCGCCCTCGCGGTGCTCGGCACCGGCAGCGTCTGGCGGGTCGAACCGCAGCTCGACGACGACGGCGAGATCGTCGGCGTCTCGGTCGGCACGCTCGGGGTCGAGTGACCGTCGAGGCGCACGACCACCGTCGACCGCTCTCGGAGCAGATCGACCCCTCGTGGGCGACCGTGCTCGAACCCGTGGCCGACCGCATCACCGACATGGGCGAGTACCTGCGAGCCGAGGTGCGCGCGGGGCGCGGTTACCTGCCCGCCGGCGAGGACGTGCTGCGCGCCTTCCGACAGCCGCTCGACGAGGTGCGCGTCCTGATCGTCGGTCAGGACCCCTACCCGACGCCCGGCCACCCGATCGGGCTGTCGTTCGCCGTCGACCCGCACGTGCGCCCGGTGCCGCGCAGCCTCGCGAACATCTATCGCGAGCTGCACGACGACCTCGGCGTCCCCGTCGTCGAGCACGGTGACCTGACCTCGTGGTCGCGCCACGGCGTGCTGCTGCTCAACCGGGTGCTCACGGTGCGTCCGGGCGAGACGGCGTCGCACCGCGGCAAGGGCTGGGAACCGGTCACGCAGCGCGCGATCGAGGTGCTCGCGGCGCGGGGAGGGCCCCTCGTGGCCATCCTGTGGGGCCGTGACGCGTCGGCGCTCAAGCCGATGCTCGGCGACGTCCCCTCGATCGAGTCGCCGCACCCGAGCCCGCTGTCGGCGTCACGCGGGTTCTTCGGCTCGCGGCCGTTCAGCCGGGCGAACGAGCTGCTCGTCGCCCAGGGTGGCGACCCCGTCGACTGGACGCTCCCGCCCGCCGCCTGACGGTCCCGCACCCGGCGTGGCAGAGTGATCCCGTGCTCGAAGAGGAATACCAGCCCCGGCGTCGGCTTCCCCGAGCCCTCCGGCCCCCGGCCCCGGTCGAGCCCGGCTTCACGTTCGAGATCCGACCCGCGACGCCCGCCGACCTGCCCTACGTCCAGGAGATCTACAACCACTACGTGGCGAACTCGTCCGTCACCTTCGACGAGGACGCGATGACCCTCGCCGAGTGGCGCCGCAAGTTCGCCTTCGTCACGACGCTCGGCATGCCGTTCCTCGTCGCGGTGAACCCGTCCGGCGAGGCCCTCGGCTATGCGCTCGCGACGCCGTGGGGCGGCAAGGCGGCCTACCGCTACACCGTCGAGAGCTCGATCTACCTGCGGGCCGCCTCGACCGGCAAGGGCCTCGGCCGTGCCCTGCTCGAGGCGCTCGTCGAGGCCTGCCGGGACGCGGGCATCCGCGAGATGATCGCCGTGATCGCCGACAAGAACGCCGAGGCGTCGATCGGCCTGCACGAGCGCCTCGGCTTCACCGAGGTCGGTCGCATGGGCCGGGTCGGCTTCAAGTTCGGCCGCTGGCTCGGCACGATCACGATGCAGAAGTCGCTCAAGAAGCGCCGCCGCGCCTGAACCTCAGGGCAGCGGGCCGACGATCTCCCGCAACATGCGTTCGGTCGCGTCGACGGTGCCGGGCTCGCCGCGCCAGAGCATGCGGACGATCAGGCCGTCGACGGCGAGGGCCACGACGTCGAGCCGCTCGCTCGGCACGCCGGTCCGCCTCAGCACGTGCTCGAGCGACGAGTACCAGAGGTCCGCGTCCTCGCGCAGCGACTCGTCCCGCATGGCGGTGAAGAGCAGCTCGTACTGCGCCCGGGCCGACCCGCGCTCGGTGATCGCGTACCGGACGAGCGTCTCGGCCAGGTCCGCCGAGGAGGCGCGCTCGAGTCGGTCGAAGGACCGCACCCAGTCCGTGGTCGCGTGGCGCAGCGCCGCCCGCAGCAGGTCGTCGCGTCCGGCGAAGTAGTACGTGGCCGCCGAGACCGGGACGCCGGCCGCGCGGGCCACCGCGCGGTGCGTCACGGCCGAGGGGCCGCCCGCCTCGAGGACGGCCAGGACGCCGTCGAGCAGCGCGCGCCTCCTGGTCTCGCCCTTCGGGGTCAGGACCTGGCCACCGGGGCCGACGGTCGAGCCGCCGGGGCCCCGGCCGTCACCCGACGTCGTGTCGGTCACGGGGTCAGGCCGCGGCCTCGTGGCGACCGCCGAGCTCGAGCATGGTGACGCCGCCGATGACGAGGACGATGCCGCCGAGCTGGACGAGGGTAAGGGGCTCCTTGAAGAAGATCCAGCTGATGAGGGCGACGAGGACGACGCCGACGCCGGCCCAGATCGCGTAGGCGATGCCGAGCGGCACGCCCTTGCTCAGCGACTGCGAGAGCATCGCGAACGCGAAGACGTAGCCGACCACGACCGCCGCGTACTGCCACCACTTGGCGTCGGGGCCGCTGGTGACCTTGAGGAAGCTCGTGGCGAAGACCTCGCCGACGATGGCGAGCGCGAGGAAGAGGTAACCCATGACGGCGTCCTGTCGAGACGTGCGACGGTCCAGGAGGCGACCTGCGGCCGGGGGAGCACGAATGGGACAAATGTACCAGAAAGCGAGATCCGTGGTCGGAGCCGCGGCCTAGGCTCGACGGGTGTTCGAACTCCACCACCTGAGCGCCCACGAGCAGTGGGACTGGCTGCGTCGCGGCGAGGTCTCGCCCCGTGAGCTGACCACCCACTACCTGGAGCGCATCGCCCGCCTCGACGGCGACGTCGGCGCGTTCGTGACGGTGACCGGCGAGGCCGCGCTCGCGCGGGCCGACGCCCTGGCCGCCGGAGGCCCCTCGGTCGCGCCGCTCTGGGGGCTGCCGCTGGCCGACAAGGACCTCAGCGACCGCGCGGGCGTGCCGACCTGGTCGGGCTCACGCCTCAGCAGGGGCCGGGTGCCCGAGACGTCGGCCGAGATCACCGAGGCGCTCGACGAGGCTGGCGCGATCAGCGTGGGCAAGACGGCCACGCCCGAGTACGGGTTGACCGCGTACACCGAGACGCTCGTGGGCCCTCCGACGCGCAACCCGTGGGCGCCCGAGACGGGCGCGGGCGGGTCGAGCGGCGGCGCCGCGGCCGCCGTCGCCGCGGGGTTGCTGCCGTTCGCGCCCGGGTCCGACGGCGGGGGCAGCATCCGCATCCCGGCCGCCGCCACGGGCCTCGTCGGGCTCAAGCCCTCCCGGGGACGCGTGCCGGCGCAGTCGGGTCTGACGAGCCTCGCGGGCCTGCCGGTCGGCGGGGCCCTGGCCCGGTCGGTGGCCGACGCCGCCCTGCTGCTCGACGCCATGGTGTCGCCCGACGGGCGCGAACCGCGGCACCACCAGGCCCTCTGGGCACCTCCGTCACCCGACGGCGCCTACCTCGGAACGGCCGTGCGGGGCGAGGGACGCTTCCAGGTCGCCGTCATGACGACGAGCCCGTGGGACGACGCGTTCGACGTCCGGGTCGACCCGCGCCTCCTGGGGGTCCTCGGCGAGACCGCCGACCTGCTCACGACGATGGGGCACGGCGTGGACGAGACCACCCTGCCGGCGTCCGACTATCCGGCGCTGTTCCGCACGATCTGGCAGGCGGGGGCGGCGGGCATCCCGGCCGAGACCGAGGCCGACCTGGCGCTGCTCGAGCCCGTCACCCGGTGGCTGGTCGAGCAGGGGCGACGCGTCACGGCACTCGAGCTGTCGGCGGCGCTCGTCGGGCTCGCGTCGTTCGAGCGCGCCGTCGTCGAGCGGTTCTCGGCCTTCGACGCCGTCCTGACGCCGACCCTGGCGATGCTGCCGCGCCCGCTCGGCTGGTACGACGCCGAGGACGCCGAGCGCAACTTCGAGCAGCAGTGCCTGTACTCGCCGTTCACGTCGTTCGTCAACGTGGCCGGGCTGCCCGCGATCAGCCTCCCGGTGGGCGAGGTCGACGGCGTCCCCGCGGGCGTGCAGCTGATCGGGCGACCGGGGCGCGAGGACGTCCTGCTCGCGCTCGGCGCCCAGCTCGAGCGGCGGCTGCGGTGGCAGCGTCGGCACCCGCCGATGTGGTGAGCCGCGTGGGCACCGCTGACGAGCCGAGGCTCAGTCGAGCGTCGGCACCGAGTCGACCAGCGTCCGCGTGTAGTCGTGCTGCGGCCTATTCAGCACGTCGTCGGTGGGGCCCTGCTCGACGATGTGACCGTCTCGCAGCACGGCGACCCGGTCGGCGAGGTGCTGCACGAGTCCGATGTCGTGCGACACGAGCAGCAGCGACAGCCCGCGTTCGTCGCGCAGCTCGCGCAGCAGCTCGAGGATCTGCGCCCGCACGGTGACGTCGAGCGCACTCATGGGCTCGTCGCCGATCAGCAGCCGCGGCCGGTGCACGAGGGCCCGGGCCAGGGCGATGCGCTGCCGTTGGCCCCCGCTGAACTCGTGGGGCCAGGCCTCGGCGTCGTGCGCCGAGAGGCCCACGCGTTCGAGCATCTCGGCCACCAGGCGGTCGTGGTCGCCCTCGACGCGCAGGGCGCGCAACGGCTCGGCCACGGTGTCGCCCACGCGCATGCGGGGGTCCAGCGAGGCGTAGGGGTCCTGCAGGACGATGCCCGTCTGGCGCCGTAGCCAGCGCAGGCGCGAGGCGCGGTCGGGGGCGACCGTGCGCCCGTCGAAGGTCACCGTGCCGGACGTCGCCCGGTCGAGGGCCAGCAGCAGGCGCACGAGCGTGGACTTGCCCGAGCCGGACTCGCCGATCAAGGCGACGCTCTCGCCGGCGGCGACCTCGAGGTCGGCGTCGACCAGGGCGTGGCGCACCGGGCCCGGTCGGAAGGGCGACCGGCGCGGCAGGGTGAAGGTGCGGGTGAGGCCCCGGGCGACGAGCAGAGGAGGCGCGGGTGCGGTGGTCGGGTCGCTCACGAGGCCCTCCAGGTCGTCGCCCTCGTGGCCTCGACGAGCCCGCGGGTGACCTCGTGCCCGGGGCGGTGCAGCAGCTGCTCGACGGGGCCCCGCTCGACGACGCGCCCGTGCGACAGCACCGCCGCCTGGTCGGTGATGAGCGAGAGCACGGCGAGGTCGTGCGTGACGAAGAGCAGCGACGTCCGCTGCTCGTCGACCAGGCGCTGGAAGAGCGCGAGCACCTCGGCCTGCGTGGTGACGTCCAGCGCGGTGGTCGGCTCGTCGGCGAGGACGAGCCCCGGCCGGTTGATCAGCGCCATGGCGATGCCGACCCGCTGCCGCTGACCACCCGAGAGCTGGTGCGGGTAGAGGTCCACGACGGTCTCGGGGTCGGGCAGGCCGACCTCGGCGGCCGCGGCCACCGCTCGCGAGCGGGCGTCCCGGCGACCGACACGGCCGTGCAGGCGGAGGGGCTCGGCGATCTGTCGCCCGACGGTCACGACGGGGTCGAGGGCCGTGCGGGGGTCCTGGAAGACCGTGCCGACGACGCGGCCGCGCAGGCCGGCCAGGTCGCGCTCGGACGCCCCGAGCAGTTCGCGTCCGTCGAGCCGGATGCTGCCCGTCGCGCGGGCGCCGTCGGGCAGGAGGCCGAGCACGGCCAGCGTCGTCATCGACTTGCCCGAACCTGATTCGCCGATCAGTCCGACCCTCGCACCGTCGGGCACGTCGAGCGAGAGGCCGTCGACGACCCGGCGGCCGCCGACGGTCACGGTGAGGTCGTCGATCACCAGGCTCACGAGACGACCCCCGGGGTGGTCGGGGTGCCTGCGGCGCCCGGGGCGGTGGCTCGCGGGGGAGTGGTGGACGGAACCGGCCTCGTGGGGGAGCCCGGGGTGCCATGTCCCGCCGGCCGGGACCGCAACCGGGGATCGGAGGCGTCGCGCACGGCGTCGCCCAGCAGGTTGAGCGCCAGGACGGTCAGCGTGATGGCGAGCCCGGGCCAGACGACCGACCCCGGATGCACGCCGATGAACTTCTGCAGGTCGCTCAGCAGACGCCCCCACGAGGCGGTGTCGGCCGGGGCGCCGTAGCCGAGGAACGACAGTCCGGCCTCGGCGAGCACGCTCGTGGCCATCGACAGCGAGAGCTGGACGACGAAGACGGGCGCGATGTTCGGCAGCACGTGGCGACGCAGCACGGCCCCGGTGCCGAGCCCGTTCGCCCGGGCGGCGAGCACGTAGTCGGTCCGCGCCACCTGACGGATCTCGGACCGGCTGACCCGGGCGATCGTCACGCCGTAGCCGACGCCCACGGCGACGACCACCACGGTGAGGGACCCGCCGAACGCCGCGGCGAGGGCCATGGCGATCAGGAGCGTCGGGAACGCCACGAGCACGTCGATCAGCACGGCGACCGACTCGCGCACCCAGCGGGACGTCAACGAGCCGAGGGCGGCCAGTCCCACCCCCACCACGGTGGCGACCACGCCCGAGGCGACGGCGACCACGACCGTCGTGCCGGTCGCCGCGACGACGTAGCTGAAGATGTCGCGCCCGATCGAGTCGGTGCCGAAGGGGTGACCGAGCGAGGGCGTCAGCCAGGCCGAGTAGGGGTCGGTGTCGAAGGGGTCGAGCGGGGTCCAGAACCGGCTGACCAGGGCGGACAGGACGATCAGGGTCAGCCAGCCGGCGCCGAACGCGCCCTGCGGTCGACGCAGCAGCTCGCGGACGAACGCGCCGCGCCTCATCGGTCGCCCTCGCGGAGGCGCGGGTCGAGCCGCCGGTGCACGACGTCGATCACGAGGCCGATGAACAGCACGAGCGTGGTCAGCGTCATCAGTTCACCCTGCACCTTGGTCAGGTCGCGGCGGCCGACGTCGGTCACCAGCATGCGGCCGAGCCCGGGCAGCGTGAACAGCTGCTCGACGACGACGGCCGACACGATCAGGCCGGCCACCTGCAGGCCGAGGATCGACACGATGCTGAGCATCACGTTGGGCAGCCCGTGTCGCACGAGGGCGCGCGACCGGGTCATGCCGTTGGCGGCGGCCGTCCGCACGTAGTCCTGGTCCAGGGCCCCGAGCGCCGCCGACCGGGTGAAGCGCAACAACACGGCCCCCTCGACGATGCCGATGGTGAGGGCCGGCAGCACGAGCGAGCGCAAGGCCCGCCCGGGCTCGCTCCACCCGTCGGCCGGGAACCCCTGCGTCGGCAGCAACCGCAGCGTCACGGCGAAGACGCCGATCAGCAGCATGCCCGCCCAGACGACCGGCACGGCCGCGAGCAGCTGGGCCCCGGTGCCGAGGACGACCCCGGAGGCGCGGCCACGGCGGAGCGCGCTCGTCACGCCGAGCGGGATGCCGATCAGCAATCCGAAGACCAGGGACAGCCCCGCGAGCGGCAGGGTGACGGCCAGCTTGTCGAGCACCTCGTCGACCACCGGCGTCCCCGTGACGAGCGATTCGCCCAGGTCGAGCCTCAGCAGCCTGCCGGCCCAGTCGAGGTACTGCACGACGACGGGACGATCGAGGCCGAGCTGCTGACGGAGGGCGGCGACCTGCTCGGGTGAGCCGGTCGTGCCGGCGATCGCCTGGGCGACGTCGCCCGGCAGCAACCGCAGCGTCGCGAAGATCAGCACGCTGGCGACGACCAGCCCCCCGACGAAGAGGAGCAGGCGGCCGGCGACGAAGCGGGTCACTCCGTCGTGGCCAGGTCAGCCAGGTCGAGGCGGGTCGTGGTCGAGCTCGTCGGGAACCCGGTGACGCCGTCGTGGATCGCCGTCAGCGTCGTGGCCGTGTAGAGCCATTCGGCCGGTGCGTCCTCCGAGACGATCGTCGCCGCCTCGGCGAGCTGCTCGTCGGCCACCTCCGGGTCGGTCGCCGCGATCGACTCGGCGTAGAGCTGCTGCACGGGGGCGCTGTCGTAGCCCCAGTAGTAGTCCGGGTTCGCCCAGTTCGCGAAGTCGTGCGTCTCGGCGTGGTTGACCATGCTGAGCTCGAAGTCCTTGTTCACGTAGACGTCGTCGAGCCAGGTGCTGAAGTCGACCTGCTGCACCGTCAACGTGACGCCGACCGCCTTGAGTTGCGTCGTCAGCACGTCGCCGATGGCGGCCGGGTAGACGTTGGGGTACTCGAGGGTGAGCGAGAGGTCACCGTCGTGACCGGCCTCGGCCAGCAGGCCCTTCGCCTCGTCGGGGTCGTAGGAGTCGACGCTCGTGAGGTCCTCGTAGCCGGGGTCGAGCTCGGGGATCGGGCCCCCCTGGTCCACCGCCGACCCGCCGACGGCGGCGATCAGGGCATCGTTGTCGATCGCGAGGCGCAGGGCCTTGCGGACCTTCGCGTCGGTGAAGGGGGCGACGGCGTTGTTGAACGCGAGGGTGTACTTGTCGGTCGTCTTGCCCTTCTCGAGGGTGATGCCGTCCACGCCGTCGAGCTGGGTCGACAGGGTCGCGTCGACCGCGGTCTGCACGTCGACGTCACCCGAGATCGAGGCGTTGATCGCCGCGGACGGGTCGGTCACGTAGCGGAAGGTCACGCCCGCGACCTTCGCCGGGGTGCCCCAGTAGTCGTCGAAGCGCCCGAGCTGCAGGTTGTCGCCCTGTCGCCAGCTCGTCAGCTCGAAGGGGCCGGTGCCGTTCGCCGTCGTCGAGAGGTCGTTCGTCGCGGACTGCTGGAGCACGAGGCCCGCGCGACCGGTGAGGTCGAACAGCAGGGACGAGTCGGGTCGCGAGAGCGTCAGCACGACGGTGTCGGCGGCGGGCGCCGTGATGGTCGAGACCGCGGCGAGGTCGGAATGGCTCGCGAGCGAGGCGTCGTCCTTGACCTGGGACAGCGACCAGACGACGTCGTCGGCCGTCATCGCGGCCCCGTCGTGGAAGGTCACGCCGTCGTGCAGCGTGAACGTGTAGGTCAGGCCGTCGTCGCTGACCGTGTGGCTCGCGGCCAACACGTCGCGGATCTCGTTGTCCTGCGTGCGGCCGACGAGGCCCTGGTAGACGTTGTCGATCAGCACCTGGTCGAGCGCGATGCCGGCCGTGGTGCGGATGTCGAGGTCGCTCGGCTCGAGCACGAGGCCGACCGTGACGGTCGCGTCGGGGTCGGGGGTGCCCGACCCGTCGGGGGATGAGGCGGACGAGCAACCCGTCGCGAGCAGCAACAGCGCGGCGACGGCGGCGGAGAGGGGGAGGGTGCGCACCTGGTGGGGCCTTCCGGGGATGGCCGTGGCGGATCGTCCACGGCGACGGGGGACCGGGGGCGCGGGAGAGCCCCTCGGTCGTTCGGCGGGGGAGTCCCGGTCGCTGCTGAACCGGTCCACGCGATCCGTCACCGTGTTGCTGTCGGACACGGCACGGCCCCTTGCGCCGGGCGTCGCTGACGGACTCCCGAACCCGTCAGAACTTACCATCACGGCAGCGAGGTCGCTGTCAATCGAGAGACCCGTGTGGCGGATGAGGCAAGCCTTACCTATATTGAAGGGGTCATGCTCCTCGTAGACCAGAACCCGCCCCTGCCGCACGACGCCCTGCGCGTCCTGTTCGCCGCCGACGCGACCTCGATCCCCGTCCTGCGAGAGATGCTCTCGGTCCTGCCGATCTGCGCGAGGGGCCAGGTGTTCGTCGAGGTCGAGAGCGCTGCCGACGTCGTGCCGCTCGCCTCGCCGGGTCGCGTCACGGTCACCTGGCTCGCGCGGGACCGCCGCTCGGGCGTGCCCGGCACCGGCACCGCCTGCGCCCCCGGCCAGGCCCTCGAGCGGGCGGTCCGTGCGTGGCTCGGCGAGATGTACGTCGAACCCGAGACCGTCGCGACGGGTGACCACGTCGTCTGGATCGGCGGCCCGCCCTCGTTCGCCTACGACCTGCGGCACGACCTGCACCAGCTCTTCCACGTCGGCACCCCCGCCGCGGCCTGACCGGCTCCCTCGATGACGATCACGTCCCCGGGCACGTCGACGTCCGCCGCCACCGTCGAACGACCGGCGAAGCCGGCCCACCGCCCCTACCGCGTCCGGGTCGCGGCCGTGCGTCGGCTCGCTCCGTCGTTCGTGCGCATCACGTTCACCGGTGACGACCTGGGCGACTTCGGCGTCGACGGCCTCGACCAGCGCATCAAGGTCGTCCTGCCCCTCGAGGCCACCGGCTACGACACGTTCCCGACCGACGACTGGTACGCCTCGTGGCGCGCCCTGCCGCCCGAGCAGCAGAACGCCTTCCGCACCTACACGGCCCGGGCCGCCCGCCCCGAGCGGCGCGAGGTCGACGTCGACTTCGTCTGCCACGGCGACACCGGCCCCGCCTCGGCCTGGGCCGGGCGCGCGCGCGTCGGTGACGAACTCATGCTGATCGGGCCGGACGCGACGAGCGGCGTCACCGGCAGCGGCGTCGAGTGGTCACCGGGTGACGCGCGCACCGTGCTGCTGGCCGGCGACGAGACGGCGGCCCCGGCCATCTGCTCCATCGTCGAGGCCCTGCCGGTCGACGCCCGGGGGTGCGTCTTCATCGAGATCCCGACCGCGGCCGACGAGCTCGACCTCGTCGCGCCTCCCGGGGTCGACGTCCACTGGCTGCCGAGGCGAGACGCCACGTCCGGTCACGGCGAGGCCCTGGTGGTCGCCGTCCGCCGCTGGACCGCCCGCTACGTGACCGCCTGGCACCACGGCGTCGAGGTGAGCGAGGTCGACATCGAGCACGACATCCTCTGGGACGTCCCGCAGGGCGACGATCCGCGCGGCACCGCCGTCAGCTCCGACCTGTACGCCTGGTTCGCCGGCGAGGCGGGGGCGATCAAGACGCTCCGACGCTTCCTCGTCAGCGAGGTCGGCATCGACCGGCGCCAGGTCGCCTTCATGGGCTACTGGCGGGTCGGCAAGTCCGAGTCCTGAGGCGAGGCCCTCGACGACGAAGGAGGCGCGACCACGTCGGTCGCGCCTCCTTCGTCTCGTAGCGTGGTCGCGCCTAGACCTCGGCGGGCACATCGACGAGCTCGGAGGTGCGCTCCCAGAGGGCCTCGGCGAGCAGGGGATCGGTGGCCTGGCGGTGCAGGCGACCGTGCGGCGACAGCTGGTCGAAGTAGGTGCCGCTCTCGACCGAGATCGTCGTGGGCCCGGCGAGCTGGATCAACGGCATGGCGCCGGCCGACGCCGAGATGCCGTAGTTGCCGTTGGTCAGGACGTTCGCGACCCGCATCGAGCGTGAATCCGAGCCGAAGCCGGTCATCACGATGCCCGGGTGGAACGAGAACGCGTCGAGGCCCGTGCGCTTCGCCAGTTCGCGGATGAACAGGACGGTCTCGATCTTGGTCGTGCCGTACTGACGCCAGCCCCCGGCCCATCGACGCTTCGACCAGTTGAGGTCGTCGAGTCGGACGTGCCCGATCAGGTTGGCCGCGCTGGCCGTCGACACGACCCGGCCACCGCTCTCGACGAGGCGGGGCAGGAGGAGCCTGGTCAGGAGGAATGGTGCGAGGTGGTTCGACTGGAGGGTGCGCTCGAACCCGTCCGCGGTCAGGCCTCGTTCGCTGACGAGACCTCCGGCGTTGTTGGCGAGGGCGTCGATGCGGGGATAGCGCTCCAGCAATCGGTCGGCCAACGACCGGACGTCGTCGAGCCGGTCGTAGTCGACCAGGAAGGCCGTCCCGCCCACCTCGTCGGCGACCGCCTGGGTGCGTTCCGGGTTGCGTCCGACGACGCCGATCTCGGCGCCGCCCTTCGCGAGCTCGCGGGCGGCCTCGCGGCCGATGCCGCTGCTCGCCCCGGTGATGATCACGGTGCGGGTCATCGATATCCGCCCTTCTCGAGGCCGGCCTCGATCTCGAATCTGTTCGACAGCGGGTCGCTGCCGGCCAGGAAGTACAGTACGGGCATCAGCATGCCGTACCTTCGCCACTGACGGACGTGCACGGCCTCGTGTTCGAGGACGCGTGGCCCGTCGTTGTCCCGGGTGAGGTAGACCCGACCGACACAGGTGCCTCCCCGCTTGAACGCCCAGCGGGGCAGGCCGCTGCACACGATCAGGTCGCCGACGACGCGGACCCGACCCACGCTGAGCGGCACCCCGACCGCGAGACCGACGGCCGTCGCCCAGGCGCAGCCGAGTCTCGAGATCGGGGAGTCGAGCAGGGGGTTCTTCACGGACGGCCGTAGGCGTCGAGCAGGCGCAGCCAGACTTCGCTCACCGTCGGGTACGACGGGACGGCGTGCCACAGCCGGTCGATCGGCACCTCGCCGACGACGGCGATCGTGGCGGCGTGCAGCAGGTCGCTGACGTCCGGGCCGACGAAGGTCGCGCCGACGATCACCCCGCGGGACTCGTCGACGACCAGCCGCGCCTGGCCCTTGTACTCGTCCGAGTGGATCGCCGAACCGGCGACCGCGGCGAGGTCGTAGTCCACGACCTTAACGTCGATGCCTCGCTTGCCGGCGGCGTCGGCCGTGAGGCCGACGCTCGCGACCTCGGGGTCGGTGAAGGTGACCTGCGGCACTGCTGCGTCGTCGGCGGTCGCGACGTGTGCACCCCACGGCTCGGCGTGCACGGGCTTTCCGAAGGCGCGCGCGGCGATGACCTCGCCGGCGGCGCGGGCCTGGTACTTGCCCTGGTGGGTGAGCAGGGCGCGGTGGTTGACGTCGCCGACGCCGTAGAGCCAGTCGGTGCCCTTGACGAGCATGGTGTCGTCGACGTCGAGCCAGTCGCCCGGGGTGAGTCCGACGTTCTCGAGGCCGAGGTCGGAGGTGCGGGGAACACGGCCGGTCGCGACGATGATCTCGTCGGCGACGACCGTGGAGTCGTCGTCGAGGGTGACCTCGACCGTGTCGTGCTCGGTGCGCAGCACGGTCGAGGGCGAGGCCCCGAGGCGCACGTCGACGCCGAGACCCCTCAGCGAGTCGGCCACGAGTTCGCCGGCGAAGGGCTCCTGGCCACCCAGCAGACCACTGCGGGCGATCAGGGTGACGGTCGAGCCGAGCTGCTGGTACGCCGTGGCCATCTCGGCGGCGACGACGCCACCGCCGACGATGACGACGCTCTGCGGCATCGACTCGACGCTCGTGGCCTCACGGCTGGTCCAGGGCTTCGCCTCGGCGAGGCCGGGGATGTCGGGCAGGAGCGCCGACGAACCGGTCACCGCGGCGACGGCGTACGTCGCGTGGTGCACCTCGCCGTTCACCGTCACCTCCTTGACGCCGGTGATGGTGGCGTGCCCGCGGATCAGGTCGATGCCGGCGCCCTCGACCCAGTCGGCCTGGCCCGAGTCGTCCCAGTTGCTGGTGAACGAGTCGCGGCGACGCAGCACGGCGGCGACGTCGACGTCACCGGTCACGGCCTGCTTGGCCCCGTCGAGCGACTTCGCCGCACGGACGACCGCGCTCGAGCGGAGCAGCGCCTTCGACGGCATGCAGGCCCAGTACGAACACTCGCCCCCGACGAGCTCGGCTTCCACGAGCCCCACCTTGAGCCCGTTGCGGGTGGCGTAGTCGGCCACGTTCTCGCCGACAGCGCCGGCTCCGATCACGATGAGGTCATAAGTCGTCATGGCCCCGACGCTAGTCGCCCGGGGCCCGGCGTTCTCAGGCGGGTCCCCGGGCGGGCGTGGCCGTTTCGTGAAACCCTGCTGGGTCTTTCCTGAACGGCACGAGCGAGATCCGGGAGGCACGGGTAGCGTCCCTCACATCAGCGCACCATCGCGATCGTTGCGGGGGAGCGCGTCAACCTACGAGGAGGCACACATGGGACTCGACGACAAGATCAAGAACGCCGCTCAGGACATCGCCGGCAAGGCGAAAGAAGCTCTCGGCGACCGCAAGGGCGACGACGAGCTGAAGGCCGAAGGTCAGAAGGACCAGGCCGGTGCCTCCGCCAAGAAGGTCGGCGAAGACGTCAAGGACGTCTTCAAGTAGGCCGATCCGCCTCGTTCTCGGGCCCGTCCACCCCTCGGGGTGGGCGGGCTCTTTCGTGTGCCCACGACCGAGGAGGCGCGGTCAGCGTCCCGTGAACTCGGCGGCGGTCCGCGAGACGAAGGCCTCGAACCCGATCCGGGCGTCGTCCGAGGCGAGCAGCCGCACGAGCTCGGGCTGCAGGCGGGCCTCGGCCGCGGCGTCGCCGTCACGGACCGCGAGCCGGGCGTTCGCCAGGGTGGCCTGCACGGCCAGGGGTGCCTGGGCGGCGATGCGACGGGCGAGGTCGAGGGTGTGGTCGAATGCCGACCCGACGTCCACCAGGTCCTGCACGAGTCCGATGCGCCGCGCCTCCTCGGCGTCGAGGAGGTCGCCGGTCAGCAGGTACCGCATGGCGTCGCCCCAACCGACCCGGCGGGGGAGGCGGATCGTCGCGCCACCGAAGGGGAGGATGGCGCGGCTCACCTCGATCTGACCGAAGCGGGCGTCCCGGCTCGCCACCACGACGTCGCTCGCCAGGGCGAGCTCGACCCCGAGGGTCAAGCAGGTGCCCTGCACGGCCATCACCACGGGCTTGCCCACCTGGCGACCGTGGACCTGCCACGGATCGAGGCCACCCTCGGGGACCACGTCGAGGCCCTCCACGGTGACCGCGGGCACGACGTCGCCGAGGTCGAGTCCCGCGGTGAAGTGGTCGCCGTGGGCGAAGAGCAGTCCCACCCGCAGGTCGGGGTCGCGGTCGAGTTCGCCGTAGGCCAGGGCCAGTTCGCGCAGCATCCGCAGGTCGGCCGCGTTGCGCTTCTCGGGCCGGTCGAGGCCGATCAGCAGCACGTGGCCGTCCCGCTCCACCGTGACGCGCGGACGGTCGGCGGCGGAGGCGGCGGGGTCGGCCGGGGCGGCGCTCGGGGGGCCCGCGCTCATCGGGACAGGGCTCCGAGGATGCGCAGGATCGGGCCCATGTCGTCGGAGGCGGCCTCGGCGTCGACCGGCGCGAACGAGCACAGGCCCGCGCCGACCAGGGAGAAGCGCTCTTTCAGGGCCGTGATCGTCTCGATCAACACCCCGAGCTCGAGACCGAACGGCTGGGGGTCGAGGAGGCCCTCGATCACCCCCGGGTCCAGCACGTCGAGGTCGACGTGGAGGTACACCTCGGTGGCGCCGGACGCCTCGACGGCGGCGACCACCTCGGCCGGGTCGAAGTCCAGCGACGACACCGTGGGGACGTGGCGGCTCTCGATGTAGCGGTCTTCCGCGTCGTCGTAGCTGCGAGCCCCGGCGAGCACGACCCGGGCGGGGTCGAGCGGTTCGGGCGTCGGACCGGGGCCGATGGTCGGGAGGTCCTCGGTGGCGTCACCGATCAGGGCCCGCAGCACCATGCCGCTGAAGGCACCGCTCTCGCTGCTGCGCGGGCTGTGGAGGTCGGGGTGCGCGTCGAACCAGACCACGGCGGTGCGGGGGGTGACCGCGTGGCGGACCGCGGCGAACTCGACGCCGCAGTCGCCGCCCACCACGATCGCGGGGGAGTCGTCGGCCCGCAGCTCGCGTCCGACCGACTCGGCGATGGTGAGCACCGACGAGAGCCGGTGCACCCGCGTGCCGAGCGAGTCGCCCGCACCCACCGGGACCTCGACCAGGGTGGTGGCCGTCGACGGCAGGTCTCCGAGGACGGCGTACGCACCCTCGGCGAGCCGCATGGCGCGCGACGACGGAGAACCCTGCCACTGTGGAACCACGACGAACCTCACGCGCGTCAGTCTGTCATGGGCGGGGGCCCGTGCTCCAGGCCCAGGGACGACTCAGCGCCCCGACGGCGCGCTCCAGCGGCCCGCGCCCGACGTACCGTTGCCAGAGGGTGGCGTAGACGAGCGTGAGGACGACGGCGACGACCAGGTGGCCCAGGGGCAGACCGTAGGCGGCGGCAGGGTCGGACAACCGGTACACGGTGAACAGCGGCGCGGTGATCAGCACGTGGGCCGTGTAGACGGTGAGCGGTTGCGCGCCCGTGGCCGCGAGGGGTCGGAGGACGGTGCGGACGACCGCAGCCGCGCCTCCTCGTCCGCGACCCTGGGGCGTCATGGGACGACGCGGGGTGGTGGCGAGCAGGAGCAGTCCGAGCACGGCGGCGGCGACGCCGCCCGAGCCGACGATCTCGGCAGGCATGCCTTCGTGGTCGGCCGGGTCGAACCAGGGGATCGAGGAGGCGCCGGGCAGGAAGCGCGCCGCGTACCCCACGATCGCGGCCGACGTCCCGGCGACGATCAGCGTGACCTGGGTCCGGGTGCGGATCAGGTCGGAACGAGCCGCGACGAGACCGACGAGCAGGAAGGGCGTCCAGACCAGCGCCGGGTAGGCGCCGACGAGCAGGGCCTGGGTCACCAGGCCGGCGGCGCCGGACACCGCGGTGTCGCCGTAGGCGTCGACGGGGACGGACGAGGCCAGCCACGGGGCCACGACGGCGAGCAGGGCGGCGGCCGCCAACAGTACGGCCCGGGGGGCGAAGAGCAGACCCAGTGCCAGGACGAACATCACGCCGTAGTAGGGCAGGATCACCAGGAGGTAGGGGTTCCAGGCCTGCAACGCGAGGCCCAGCACGACGAGGAGGCCCGCCCGGATGGCGATCCCGCCGACGACCCGCCCTCGACCGCCGCGGGGCGTCGGCCGGGCGCCTCCCGACATCAGACCGAGCGAGACGCCGGCGAGGGTCGCGAACAGGATCGCCGACCGCCCGTCGAAGACGCGCTCGTCGAGCAGCGGCCGAGGCCACATGTGGGCGGCGAACATGCCGAACACGGCGAGGCCGCGGGCGACGTCGACGCCCATCAGGCGGGGTGCCGCCCGGCGCGCCTGCACCGGCGGGACGTCCGCCGGCGCAGGCGTGACGGGCGGCGGCTGGCTCACTTGTCGAGCGCGCCGAGCTTGAGGGCGGCGAGGCGGGCGTCGACCTCGGTCTGCTCCCCGAGGTCGTCGAGGCCTTCGAACTGGGCGTCGAGGCTCGAGGCTGCGAGCTCTTGACGACCGAGCATCTTGGCCTCCTCGCGGCGGACCTTGTCCTCGAAGCGGCTGATCTCGCTCGTCGGGTCGAGGATGTCGATGCTCTGGACGGCGTCGGCGACCTTGGTCTGGGCCTCGACGGTCTTCGAGCGCGCGTTCAGTTCGTCGCGCTTGGCGGCGAGCTGGTCGAGCTTGGACCGCATGCCGCCCAGCCCCGTCTTGAGCTTGTCGACGACGTCCGTCTGGGAGGCGATCTGCGGCTCTGCCGTCTTCGCCTCCTTCTCGCTCTGCAGTTGCTTGCCGAGGGCCACGCGAGCGAGGGCGTCGAACTTGTCGGCGTCGACCGTGTTGCCCGACGAGCGCAGCTCGTCGGCCTTGTTGCTCGCTGCTAGGGCCTTGCGCTCCCAGTCCGCGGCGGCGGCGACGTCCTCGGCGTGGTCCTGCTCGAGGAGGCGCAGGTTGCCGATGGTGGTCGCGACGGCTTCCTCGGCCTCGGCAATGCTGTTGGTGTAGTCGCGGACCATCTGGTCCAGCATCTTGCTGGGGTCCTCGGCCTGGTCGAGCAGGCTGTTGATGTTCGCGCGGGTCAGTTGCGCGATGCGTCCGAAGATCGACTGCTTTGCCATGGTGCGTCCTTTCGAGAGGTGGTGCCGTGGGGTGGTGCTCGTCTTGTCGGTCGTGCTGCTGTCTCGGGGCTGAGGGGGCGGATGGAACGGCTGGGGCGGAACGGGGGCGTGGACCGTCACGGGCGGACCCTAGAACCGACCGCCGCCCGAGCTGCGGCCGCCTCCGCCGCCGAACGGGCTCGCCTGCTGGTAGGACGAGACCTCGGCCTCGGCACCGGCGGCTGCAGCCTGCGACAACTGGACGGCCTGGTGGGCCTCGAACAGGGCGGCGTCGCGGTCGGACGTCGCGAGCGACACCGCGGTGGCCAGGTGACGTTCGGCCTCGGACAACCGGGTGCGCGGCTGCGGGCCGATGCCGCCGCGACGGGTCTCGATGAAGTCGCGGGTGGCGCTGATCTGACTGCGTGCGGTCAGCAGCGCCTGGTCGAGGGCCGCCTGGGCCCGGCGCTGCTTCTCGGAGTCGTCGCGCACGGCCGCCAGCACCTGGTCGATGCGGTCGTTGGCAGCACCGAGCGAGGCGACGACGGCGAGCGGGTCGTCGGTCGTCGTCTCGGCCAGCGCGATGGAGGCCCGTGCAGCCGAGACGGAGCCGGCGACGTCGACGCCCTGCGGGGCCGAACCGTCGGGCAGCCCCTCGGCCGTCGCGATGTCCTGCCGCAGGTCGAGGGTCATGGCCGAGATGGTGCTGCCCGCCGTCCGCAGCGACTCGGCGGCCCCGTCGACCGCGCTGAGCAGCTGGTCGACCTGCGCCAGGGCCTGACGGGCCTCTCGGACGGCGATGACGGCCTCCGACGTGGAGGACGACGCCAGCGCGGTCGCCGCCGTACCGGCCCTCTCGTCGGCGAACTCGAGCAGACGGTCGGCCTGGTCGTCGTTCTGGTCGATCGACGCGACCGCCCGCGCCGAGTAGATCGTGGTCAGCTCGCCGATGAGGGTGCGGGCCGAGGCGAGCCGGGCTCGTCGGGTCGCGACCTCGCCGGGGAGGGCCGCCACGTCGCTCGGCGCCCGCCCCTCGGCCTCACGCAGCTCGTCGAACGCGGCGGACTGCTCGGCGAGCGACGCGTCGGCCGCCTCGCACAACTCGATGATGCGGGTGGTCCACTCGCGGCGTTGTTCGGAGGAGTCGGGGACGGAGTCGTCCAGCTTCTGCTGCAGGGCGAACGCCTCGCGGGCGTGCACCCGGGCCGCGTCGAGTGCTTCGGCGAACGGTCGGGCCGCGTCGTCGCCGAACTGTGCCGCCGCGAAACCGACCTCGTGAGCGCCCGCGGTCAACTCGTCGTCGAGGGCGACCAGCACCCGTGCGGCACGCTTGTCGAGTTCGTCCTGGCGGGCCTCCTGCGCGTCGGACTCGCTGCGTCGACGTCGTGCCCGGCGGACCACGACGACGACGGCGACGGCTGCCGCGACGAGGACCAGCACGAGCAGCGCCCAGAGCACCCAGCTGAGGTCGGGCCCGGCCTCGTCGCTGCGGATGCCGTCGGCCAGGGCGACGGCGGCACCGGCCCAGTCGCCGTCACGCAGCTCGGGCACGACGACGTCGGTCTGCAGCGCCTGCCGGTCCGATTCCGAGATCACGGACGTGTCGGCCGAGAGGTCGTAGAACTGGTCGTCGACCGCCACCGAGAGCAGCACGTCGTTCGCACCCAGTTGGTTCAGGGACGCCGTCGCCTCGCCCCAGGCCGTGCGGTCGGAAGGCGAGGAGAAGGAGTCGACGTAGACGACGAAGAGGTTGACGCCGGTGTCGGTCGCGAGCCGGTCGAGTGCGTCGGTCACCTCGGCCTCGTCCGCGCTCGACAGCACGTCGGCCTGGTCGACCACGTAGGCGCCCGAGAACTCGACCGGTTCGACGGCCTGGGCCGGGACCGCACCGAAGGCGATCGTGCCGACCACGGCCAGGACCGCCGCGGCGACGGCGGCCACCGTTCGTCTCGTCGGTCGTCGGCCGGTCGTGGATCTCGTGCTCACGACGCTCCCCTCGCTCGTTGCGGGGGAGTCTATCGACGGCCCCCGTCAGACCGCCCGGGGTGCCGTGCACGCTCAGGAGGTGACGTCGAACCGGCCGCCGGACGGGTCAGGAGACGAAGAGCAGGCCCACCGACGCGACGGCGCAGACCGCCCCGACGGCGTAGAGCACGACCCCCACGGTGCGGGGAGCCCGTCCGTCGTCGTGCGGGGGGTGGACGCGGGCCCGGTGGGGTCGGTCGGGGTCGTAGTGCACGGTGAGCTCGGTCTCGAGCGGCGTCGTCACCGGGACGTCGCCGAACTGCGTCTCGTGCAGCTGCCCGTCGACGTCCATCCATCGGGCGGTGGCGGCACGGGCCCAGTCGGGCGGCGGGATGACCACGCCGACGGTGCTCTCGAGGCGGGTCGCGCGGCGCCGGAGCACCCACCCGGCCAGGAGGAAGGGCGTGCCGACGATGAACCCGAACCAGCCGAAGAGCTCCACCACCGGCGAGATGACGGAGAAGGCGTCGCTCATGCCACGATCGTACTGTGCCGCCGCGCACCCCGTGACGAACCCGGAGCCCCGTGAACCCCAGCCCCCTCGGCCGTGTGCCGTCGCCCCTGCTCGCCGTCGCGGCGATCGTCTCGGTGCAGTTCGGGGCCGCCCTCGCCAAGACGTATTTCGAGGCCCTGGGACCGCTGGGCGCCGCCAGCCTGCGCCTCGCCTTCGGCGCGACGCTCCTTGTGCTCGTCTTCCGACCGCGCCCCTGGCGGTGGCCCCGCCGAACGTGGCTGGGCGTGGTCCTGCTGGGCCTCGCCCTCGCCGGGATGAACTCGCTCATCTACCTCGCGATCGACGTCGTGCCGCTCGGGGTCGCGGTCACCCTCGAGTTCCTCGGTCCGCTGGTCGTGGCACTCGTGCAGACGAGACGCTGGTGGGACGCGGCCTGGGCCCTGCTCGCCCTCGCCGGGGTCGTGTTGCTCGGCTCCGACTCGACCGGGGCGATCCCCGTCGTCGGCGTGCTGCTCGCCCTCGGCGCCGGGGCGTTCTGGGCCTGCTACATCCTCGCGAACGCCGCTCTGGGGCGAGGTCGTGACCCGATGGGAGCCCTCGCGACCGCGATGCTGGTCGCCGCCCTCGTGGTCGTCCCGTTCGGGGCGCACGACGCGACGGTGGCCGTCCGGGCCGACCCGCGCCTCCTGCTGGTGTTCCTCGTGGTGGCCGCCCTGACCTCCGCGATCCCGTACGCGCTCGAGTCGGTGGCGCTGCGGCGGCTGCCGACGCGCGTGTTCGGTGTCCTGTCGAGCCTGGGGCCGGCGGTGGCAGCCCTGGCCGGCCTCGTCGTGCTCGGCGAGGCGCTCGGGGTGCGCGAGGTCGTCGCCCTCGCCTGCGTCACGGCGGCGAGCGTCGGGGTCACGATCGCGGCCGGTCGCCGACGGCGTCGTGGGGCCCTGCCCGAGGCTCCGCCGGCCTGATCGGACGGCGAGGCCCCGCCTCTGTCCGAGGAACGAGTCAGAGGACCAGTCTGACAACTCCACGGGGACTTGTACCCCACCTGCGGGGTACGCTGCGATGACGGCCCGGTACGAGGGCCGGAGAACGAAGAAGGAGACATCATGGGTGCTGTCTTGGAGCGCACGTCCCGAGCGGAGGTCGTCCCCCTGGGTGACGGATTCCACCGCGTGTCGACGCCGACCGCCGGGGTGATCGGGTTCGTGCACGAGTCCGACGGGTTGTTCGAGGTGCTGCGGGGTCGCGTCCGCACCGCCGTCCGGCGTGAGGGTTCGTACCGCACGCTCGACGTCGCCGTGATCGCGCTCACCTACAGTTGAGCTCGACCCACCACTGACGCACGCCTCCGGGCGGACGTCCTCGAGGCCTCGCCGTCGGCGGGGCCTCACCTCTCTGTCCACCCTCGCCTCGCCGGAAGGCCCACCGTGACCGTCGTCGGGTACGCCCGCATCTCGCGAGACGACCCGTCGTCCGATCGCCAGGAGGAGCGCCTGCGGGCGGGCGGGTGCGAACGGGTCTTCGTCGACCACGCCACCGGCACCAGGCAGTCTCGCCCCGAGTTCGCCAAGGCGATCGGCAGCCTGCGAGAAGGTGACGTCTTCGTCGTGACGAACGTCGACCGGATCGGCCGCTCGGTGGCCGAGCTGGTGGGGGTGATGGCGACCCTCGACGCCCTTGGCGTCGCCTTCCGCTCGATCGACGAGCAGATCGACGAGCTCAACGCCTACGGCCGCTTCTTCTTCCGCGTCACCGCCGCCCTGGCCCGCTTCGACGAGCAGGTCGGCGGTGAGCTGCACCGTGCCGAGACCCGCAAACGGCAGGAGGCGCGGGTGGCGCAGACCCCGAAGCCCCCCGTCTCGAGACGCCGCCTCGACGCGGCCCGTCAGCTACGGGCCGGGGGAGCGAGCATGCGCGAGGCCGCCGAGCACGTCGCCGTCCCCGAACGCGTCCTGCGTCGCGAGCTCGACCGCGACGACGCCGACCGCGCCCGCCGCCAGCAGTCCGACTGACCTGCCGGGGCCGTTCGACCGCGGCACCGGAAGGCCTGTGCATCGAGAGGGGCTTCGAGAGAAGAAGTGGTGCCCCCAGGCAGATTCGAACTGCCGCCCCTGCCTCCGGAGGGCAGTGCTCTATCCCCTGAGCTATGGGGGCCCGGGAACGTCTTCCAGGTTAGCAGCGAATCGGTCCGGCCTGGGACGGCCCCGCCGCGGGAGGTGCATCGTGGGGGAGTGACCGACGACACCCGCACCGACCGAGCCGACTCCGGCACCCGTTCCGACCGCACCGACCCCGAGGGTCCGACGCTGCGCGAGCGTCTCCGCTCCGCCAAGGTCTTCCACCCCGAGTTGCCCACCTTCGACGTCGACGACGTGGCCGACGACGCGGTCGACCAGTTCGTCGCGTGGCTCGTCGAGGCCGTCGACCAGGACGTCGCCCAGCCGCACGCCATGGTGATCTCGACCTCGTCGTCCGACGGCGACGTCACGGCCCGCACCCTGCTCCTCAAGGACGTCGACGACGGTGCCCTCTGGTTCGCGACCTCGTCGATCAGCCCGAAGGGACGGCAGATCGCCGAGAACCCCCGGGTGGCGCTCACCCTGTACTGGCGCGAGCAGGGCCGCCAGGTCCGCGTGCTCGGCCGGGCGACGCCCGGTCCGCGCGACGTCAGCGAGAAGGACTTCACCGCTCGCCACCCCGACTCGCGCGCCGTCGCGATGACGCAGCCGCAGAGCAGCCCGATCACCGACGAGGCCGAGACGCGGCGTCGCCTCGCCGAGGCCAAGGCCACGATCGAGTCCGACGACACCTTCGTCCCCGACGACTGGACGGCCTGGCGGGTCGACCCCACCTCGATCGAGTTCTGGCAGGCCACCACGGGCCGCGACCAGGTGCGCCTGCGGTACAAACGCGACGGCGACGGCTGGACCCGCGCCTCCTTGTGGCCCTGACCACCCCTGAGGGAGCCGGCGGCGCGACCGCTGCCGCCGCAGCGGCGTAACGCGACGACACGCACCTGGCAGGGCGCCCGTCGCGACGGCAGCATGGAGGCATGACCTCGTACGCCGCCCCGTCGACCCGCCCGAGCGACCCCGCCGTCGCCTCGATGCGTCTCGCCGTGGTCGAGGTCACCCGGCATCGGCCGCACGCCCCCGAGTACCACGCCTACGTCGACGACATGAACTCCCGTGTCCGCGCGACCGCCGAGGCCGCGGGCTGGCAGGCGACGCGCTTCGCCGCGGGCGACCTCGGCACCGACGAGCTGTTGCGCGTGACCGCCGACGCCGATGCGATCGTCATCCTCGGTGGCGAGGATCTCTCTCCCCGTCTCTACGGAGGCGCGACCGGCTACCCGGGGGAGGGTCGCCACGACCCCGTGGCCGACGAGGCCCAGCTCGCCGTCGTGCGCCGCGCCGTCGCCCGCCGTACTCCGCTGCTGGGTATCTGCCGCGGCCACCAGCTGATCAACGTCGCCCTCGGCGGAGACCTCGTGCAACACCTGGACGACCACGACGGGGTGCACCGCACCCCCGACGCGCCGGTCGATCAGCTCATGCACCCGCACGCCGTCGGGCTCGAGCCCGGTAGTCGCCTCGCCCGGGCCCTCGGCGCCGAGCCCGTCGTCCAGAGCGCGCACCACCAGGCCGTCGGCCGCCTGGGCCAGGGCCTGTGCGTCGTCGGCCGCGCCTCCGACGGCACCGTCGAGGCCGTCGAGCACGACTCGGCCCCGGTCGTCGGCGTGCAGTGGCACCCCGAAGACAGAGGAGCCCCGGTCGGCCAGCTCGAGGCACTGTTGGCGTCCTTGGGCGCCTCCGTCGAGGCGGGGCGCCTCGCCGCGTCCGTCGCCTCGCGAACGGACCAGGAGGCGCTGGTCGCCTAGGCCGCGTTCCTCACCGGAGCGCGCCTCCCGCCCTCGGTCTCAGTCGACCTGCTTCAGCGCCGACAGCACGGCAGACACGACCGGCTCGGCGTCGCCGGGTTCGAGGAAGGTCGTCGAACGGGCGACGACGAACGCCGGCGACGAGAACGCCTCGGCCGTGCCGATCTCACCGGGGGTGTCGAAGTAGCCCTCGACGCCGAAGGTCGGCACCGAGTTGCTGGTCGCGACGAGGTCGTTGGCCAGCTCGTCGAGGCTGTCCGGGTCGAAGTGCGCGACACCGACCGTGACGGTGGCGCCGCTGGAGTCCTGCCACGTGCACGTCGTGCCGTCCGCGTCGGCGACCTGCTGCAGGGCCTCGCCGTCGCGGCTCGCGTCGCCGCTCGCCTCGTCGTCGGCGACGGCCGTCAACCCCGGGTACCAGGAGGCGAGCGAGCCGGGATCGAGCAGCTCGCCGCAGTCGACGTCGAACGGGGTGCTCACGAGCTCGGGCGTGGCCGCCGCCGTCGGCGTCCCGACGGGGGTGGAGGACGACTCCTCGCCCGTGGTCGGGGTCGCGCTCGGCGCGGCCTGCGACGGTGCCGTGCAGGCGGTCAGAGTCAGGGCGAGGGCACCCGTCACGACGAGGGTGCGCAGGACGACGGGGGAGCGGGTCGAGGCGGGGCTCATCCCTCCATCATCACCGACGTCGGGCTCGCCGTCGTCTCCGTGCCTCCCGGTAAGATCGACCCTCGTGACTCCCGCCGAACTCTCCACGTCCCTGCTCGCCGTCGTCCAGGGCGTCCTCGAACGCCGAGGCACCGTCGACGTGGCGGTGACCGAGGGCGACGTGGCGCTCGAGCGTCCGAAGAACCGCGAGCACGGCGACTGGGCGTCGAACGTGGCCATGAAGTTCGCCAAGCGCGTCGGCACGAACCCCCGTGAGCTCGCCACCGACATCGCGGCCGACCTGGCCGAGGTCGACGGGGTCGCCGACGTCGACGTCGCGGGCCCCGGGTTCATCAACATCCGCCTCGACGCCGCGGCCGCGGGCCTCCTCGCGCGCTCGATCGTCGAGCAGGGCGAGTCCTACGGTCGCGGCGACTACTACCGGGGCGTCACCATCGACCTCGAGTTCGTCTCGGCGAACCCCACCGGCCCGATCCACCTCGGCGGCGTGCGCTGGGCAGCGGTCGGCGACAGCCTCGCCCGCGTGTTCCAGGCGCAGGGCGCGCTCGTCACCCGCGAGTACTACTTCAACGACCACGGTGGGCAGATCGACCGTTTCGCCCGTAGCCTCCTGGCCAGCGCACTCGGCGAACCCACCCCCGACGACGGCTACGGCGGGCAGTACATCGGCGACATCGTCGAGCGCGTCGTGGCCTCGACCGGCGTCGACGCCGCCGCCCTGCCGCGTGACGAGGCGCAAGAGGTCTTCCGCGCCGCCGGCGTCGACTTCATGTTCGCCGACATCAAGTCGTCCCTGCACGACTTCGGCGTCGACTTCGACGTGTACTTCCACGAGAACGAGCTGCACGAATCCCAGGCCGTCGAGCGCGCCATCGCCCGGCTCCGCGAGCTCGGGCACGTCTACGAGTCCGAGGGCGCCACCTGGCTGCGCACCACCGACTTCGGCGACGACCGCGACCGCGTCATCGTCAAGAGCGACGGCGAGGCCGCCTACATCGCCGGCGACCTGGCCTACTACCTCGACAAGCGCGAACGTGGCTTCGAACGCAACCTCATCATGCTCGGCGCCGACCACCACGGCTACGTCGGTCGAATGATGGCGATGTGCGCGGCGTTCGGCGACGAGCCGGGCGTCAACCTCGAGATCCTCATCGGCCAGATGGTCAACCTGCTGCGCGACGGCGAACCGATGCGCATGTCCAAGCGTGCGGGCACCGTCGTCACGATGGAGGACCTCGTGGACGCCGTCGGCGTCGACGCCGGCAGGTACTCGCTGGTCCGCAGCCCGGTGAACAGCTCGATCGACATCGACCTCGACCTGCTCACGAAGCGCAGCAACGACAACCCCGTCTTCTACGTCCAGTACGCCCACGCGCGCACCCGTGCGGTCGGGCGCAACGCCGAGGCGGCCGGCGTGACGCGGGACGCGTTCGACGCGTCGCTGCTCACGCACGAGACCGAGAGCGCCCTGCTCGGCGCCCTGTCCGAGCTGCCCCGCGTCGTCGTCCAGGCCGCCGAGTTGCGCGAGCCGCACCGCGTCGCCCGCTACGTCGAAGAACTCGCCGGCACCTACCACCGCTGGTACGACACGTGCCGCGTCACACCGCTCGGCGACGACGAGGTCACCGACCTGCACCGCACCCGTCTGTGGCTCAACGACGCGGCGGGCCAGGTCATCCGCAACGGCCTCGGACTGCTGGGCGTCTCGGCACCCGACCGCATGTGACCTCGCGCGCCGCGCCTCCTCGGTCTCGACCGCAGGAGGCGCGGCGTGAGCGTCCCTCGCCACCCGGCTGACAAGATGGCCCGATGAGCGACATCGACTCCGACTTCTTCGAGGCCAAGCCCGTCGCCCGTCGCCGAGGCCGGGGCTTCGGCATCGTCGTCTTCGTCCTGCTCGGGATCGTGGTCGTCCTGGGGATCCTGGCCGTGGTCGCCGACCTCGTCGTGCGGACGGTCGCCGAGGACCAGGCCGAGAAGCAGATCTCGCAGCAACTCGGCGACGCGGCCGGTCCCGTCGACGTGCAGATCGGCGGCTTCTCGATGCTCTGGCAGCTGGTGCAGGGCACCATCGAGCAGGCCACCATCTCGTCCGCCGGGTCCTCGGGTGGTCTGTCGTTCGACTTCGACGTCCGAGACGTGCCGACCGACCTGAGCGGATCGACCGGGGCCATCACCGGCACGGTCACCGCCGACTCGGCGACCGTCAACGGGCTCGCGGCCGTGCAGGAGAGCGGCGGAGCGATCTCCTTCGGCGACGGAGAGGTCACCTACGCCCGCGACTTCACGATCCCGCTGGTGAACACGGTCGTGCCCGTGGACGTCGTCGCGACCCCCTCGATCACGAGCGAGGGCCGGGTCATCTCGCTCACCCCGACCACGGCGTCGCTGCGGGACACGTCGGTGTCGCTCGACCTCGCCCCCTTCATCGGCGGCTACGCCTTCGACGTGTGCGCCGCGCAGTACCTGCCCCAGGGCACCACCCTCACCGCCGTGGACGTCACGCCGTCGGCGGCGACCCTCGACGTCACGTCGCCCGGCCTGCCGATCTCGTCGAGCGGCATCGGCACCAAGGGGTCCTGCTCCTGACCTCCGGTGTGGCGACCATGTCGCCACGACCCTGGCCGTCACGCACCTCGGCGGTCGGTAGGCTCTGATGTCGTTCCCCGTCCTTCGAACCCCCGAGGTCCGCGTGTCCCCGAACCCCCTGGCTCCCGCCTGGCTCCACGAGCCGACCGACGCCGACGCCCTCGACCCGGCCGTCTGGTCGGCCACGGCCCAGCGGTCCTCCGACGGCGAACTCGTGCTCGGCGGCGTCACCGTCTCCGACCTCGTGGCGTCGTACGGCACGCCGCTCTACGTCCTCGACGAGGACGACGCCCGTGCCCGCGCGGTCGAGGCCGTCCGCTCGTTCGAGCGCGAGGCGGCCCGCATCGGCACGACGGCGACGGTCTACTACGCGGCCAAGGCGTTCCTCTCCGCCGAGGTCGCCCGCTGGGTGGCCGAGGCGGGCATGGCCGTCGACGTCTGCACCGGCGGCGAGTTCGCCGTGGCCCGGGCCGCCGGAGTCGACCCCGCCCGCATGGGGTTCCACGGCAACAACAAGTCGCTCGCCGAGATCGACCGCACGGTCGAGGCCGGCATCGGCACCGTCGTGCTCGACAACGCCGCCGAGGTCGGACGGGTCGCCGCGGCGGCCGAACGGCACGGACGCGTCCAGCGGGTGCGCCTGCGGGTCAACTCGGGGGTCCACGCCTCCACGCACGAGTACCTCGCCACCGCCCGCGAAGACCAGAAGTTCGGCGTCCCGCTCTCCGAGACCGCCGACATCGTCGACTCGATCCGCCGGCAGCCGTCGCTCGAGTTCGTCGGCCTGCACTCGCACATCGGCTCGCAGATCTTCGGCTCGGACGGCTTCGCGGAGGCCGCCCGCCGCCTGCTCGCCGTGCACGCCGACCTGCTGGCGTCCGGCCCGGTGCCCGAGCTCAACCTCGGCGGGGGCTTCGGCATCGCGTACACGAGCGCCGACGACGCCCGCCCGCTCGACGACCTCGCCGTCGCCCTGGCCGACATCGTCCAGGCGGAGTGCCTCCGCCTCGGCGTCGACGTGCCGCTCCTCGCGGTCGAGCCCGGACGCGTCATCGTCGGTCCGGCCGGCACGACGCTCTACGAGGTCGGCACGATCAAGGACGTCTCGGTCGCGATCGACGAGGGCAGCGCGGTGCGCCGCTACGTCAGCGTCGACGGCGGGATGAGCGACAACGCGAGGACGGCCCTCTACGCGGCGGACTACTCCGTGCGCATCGCGAACCGCACCTCCTCGGCCCCGCCCGCCCTCGTGCGGGTCGCCGGGAAGCACTGCGAGAGCGGCGACCTCGTCGTGCTCGCCGACTACCTCCCCGGCGACGTCGTCCCCGGCGACCTGCTCGCGGTGCCCGCCACCGGGGCCTACTGCCACAGCCTCGCCAGCAACTACAACCATGTCGGGCGTCCGCCCGTCGTGGCCGTGCGCGACGGCCGGGCACGCGTGATCGTGCGGGGCGAGAGCGAAGCCGACCTGCTGGCCCGCGACGCCGGCCTCGACTGAGCGATCCGCGCCTCCTCACCTCGTGCGAGCACCGCACCCCGCCGACGAAGCACCCGAGAACGGACTGACATGATCGAATACCGCAACGTGAGGGTCGCCCTGCTGGGCGCCGGCTCCGTGGGGTCGCAGGTGGCGCGGTTGCTGCTCGAGCAGGGCGACGACTTCGCCGGGCGCGCAGGTGCCGGGCTCGAGCTGGTCGGCATCGGGGTGCGCGACGTCGACGCGCCGCGCGACGTCGACCTGCCGCGCGAGCTGTTCACGACCGACGTCGAGTCGCTGATCGTCGGCGCCGACATCGTCGTCGAGTTGATCGGCGGACTCGAGCCGGCCCGCAGCTACGTGCTACAGGCCCTCAACTCGGGGGCCGACGTCATCACGGGCAACAAGGCCCTGCTCGCGAGCCACGGTCCCGAGCTGTTCGACGCCGCCGAGCAGGTGGGCGCGCAGGTGTACTACGAGGCCGCCGTGGCCGGTGCCATCCCGATCATTCGCCCGTTGCGCGACAGCCTCGCCGGCGACCGCGTCCAACGCATCATGGGCATCGTCAACGGCACGACGAACTTCATCCTCGACCGCATGGACACCGACGGCTCGAGCCTCGAGGACGCCCTGGCGACGGCCACGGCCCTGGGTTACGCCGAGGCGGACCCCACGGCCGACATCGAGGGCTACGACGCGGCGCAGAAGGCGGCCATCCTGGCCGGCCTCGCCTTCCACACGGCCGTGCCCCTCTCCGCCGTGCACCGCGAAGGCATCACGTGCGTCACGCACGACCAGGTGGTCGCGGCTCGCAAGGCCGGGTACGTCGTGAAGATCCTGGCGATCTGCGAGCGCCTGGTCGACGACGACGGCGTCGAGGGCGTCAGCGCACGCGTCTACCCGGCGCTCGTTCCGCTGAGCCACCCGCTCGCGGCCGTGCACGGAGCGAAGAACGCCGTCTTCGTCGAGGCCGAGTCGGCCGGAGACCTCATGTTCTACGGCGCCGGAGCCGGGGGAGTCGAGACGGCGTCCGCCGTGTTGGGCGACCTCGTCTCGGCCGCGCGACGCCACGTCATCGGCGGCCCCGGCGTCGCCGAGTCCACCCACGCGAACCTGCCCGTCATGCCGATCGGTCGCGTGTCCACGCGGTACCAGATCACGCTCGACGTGGCGGACCAGCCGGGCGTCCTCGCCGAGGTCGCCGGGGTGCTCAGCGACCACGGCGTGAGCGTGCACAACGTCGAACAGACGTCGGGTGCGACGCCGGGCGTCACGGGCGAGGGCGACGCCGTGGCCACCGCTACGCTGATCATCGGCACCCACCGGGCGCGCGAGTCCGACCTCGCCGCCACGGTGACCGCCCTGAAGAACGCCACGGTCGTGAACTCCGTCACGAGCGTGCTGAGAGTCGAAGGAGCCTGATGGCCCACCAGTGGCAGGGTGTCCTGCGCGAATACGCCGACCGTCTCGACGTCACCGACGCCACCCCGATCGTCACCCTCGGCGAGGGCGGAACGCCGCTCATCCCGGCTCCGGCCCTGTCGAACCGCACGGGCGCGAAGGTCTACGTCAAGTACGAGGGCATGAACCCGACCGGTTCCTTCAAGGACCGCGGCATGACGATGGCGATCTCGAAGGCCGTCGAACACGGGGCCAAGGCCGTCATCTGTGCGTCGACCGGCAACACGTCCGCCTCGGCCGCCGCCTACGCCGCCCACGCCGGCATCACGGCCGCCGTGCTCGTCCCCGAGGGCAAGATCGCCA
Source organism: Frigoribacterium sp. 9N (assembly GCF_902506305.1). Classification (NCBI taxonomy): domain Bacteria; kingdom Bacillati; phylum Actinomycetota; class Actinomycetes; order Micrococcales; family Microbacteriaceae; genus Frigoribacterium; species Frigoribacterium sp. 9N. Next base: position 362,516 of record NZ_LR733391.1, on the reverse strand, counting down.
TGGGCAAGCTGAGCCAGGCCGTCGCGCACGACGGTCAGCTGCTGCAGATCCAGGGCAACTTCGACGACTGCCTCGACATCGCACGCGACCTCGCCGCCAATTACCCGGTGCACCTCGTCAACTCGGTCAACAACGACCGCATCGAGGGCCAGAAGACCGGGGCGTTCGAGGTCGTCGACGTGCTCGGCGACGCCCCCGACTTCCACTTCATCCCGGTCGGCAACGCTGGCAACTACACGGCCTACACGCGCGGCTACCGTGAAGACCTCGAGATCGGCCGCGCCACCAAGCTGCCGCGCATGTTCGGGTTCCAGGCCGCCGGCTCGGCACCGATCGTCGCCGGTGAGGTCGTCAAGGCCCCCGAGACCATCGCCAGCGCGATCCGCATCGGCAACCCCGCCTCGTGGCAGCTCGCCCTCGAGGCGCGTGACCTCACCGACGGCTGGTTCGGGGCCATCACCGACGAAGCCATCCTCGCCGCGCAGAAGATCCTCTCGGCCGAGGTCGGCATCTTCGTCGAGCCCGCGTCGGCCATCAGCGTGGCGGGTCTGCTCGAGCGGGCGGACGCCGGGGTCATCCCCGCCGGGGCCACGGTCGTCCTCACCGTCACGGGCCACGGCCTGAAGGACCCCCAATGGGCCCTGCGGCGCGCCGACGGCAGCGACGTGCAACCGACCGTGGTCGCGAGCGACACGGCCCGGGTGGCCGAGGTGCTCGGTCTCGCACCGGCCTCTGCATGACCCCCGGGGTCGTCGGGCGTTCGGTGCTGGTCAAGGTCCCCGCGACCTCGGCCAACCTCGGTCCCGGCTTCGACACGCTGGGGCTCGCGCTGTCGCTCTACGACGAGCTCGAGGTCACGGCGACCGGTGAGCCCGGGGTCTCGGTCGAGGTCACGGGCGTCGGGGCCGGCCAGGTGCCCACCGACGGGTCGAACCTCGTCGTCCAGGCCGTCGCCGCGGCCTTCGCGTCGGTCGACGTCCCTCTGCCGGGGCTTCGGCTCCGGGCCCGCAACGCGATCCCGCACGGCCGGGGACTCGGGTCGTCCGCAGCCGCGATCGTCTCGGGCATCATGGCCGCCAAGGGACTGCTCGAGGGCACGGTCGAACTCGATTCCGCGGCTCTGCTCGCCCTGGCGACCGAGATGGAGGGTCACCCCGACAACGTGGCACCCGCGCTGTTCGGCGGCCTCACGATCGCCTGGATGAACTCACACGGTCCGTCCCACAAGCGACTGCTCGTGCACCGAGGCGTGTCGCCCGTCGTGTTCGTGCCCGAATCGACGCTCTCGACGAAGCTGGCGCGGAGCCTGCAGCCCGCCTCCGTTCCGCACGAGGACGCCACGTTCAACGTGTCGCGGTCCGCTCTCCTGGTGGCGGCCCTCGTGCAGAGTCCCGAGTTGTTGCTCGCGGCGACCGAGGACCGCCTGCACCAGAGCTATCGCGCCAGTGCCATGCCCGAGACCGACGCCCTGATCCGCATGCTGCGCGACGCCGGTCTCGCGGCCGTCGTCTCGGGGGCTGGCCCCTCCCTCCTGGTCCTCGGCAGCGACCCGGCACAGCGCTTGTTCGCCGCCGAACTGGTGCGCGAACACGCCGTCTCGGCGTGGCGTCCGTTGATGCTGGCCGTCGATCTCAAAGGTGCTACAGTGGTGCCGCACCCGGTAGAAAACTCAGATTTCCTGGGCATCTAGCTTCGTCCCCGCAGTTCTTCGCAGGGGCTACCGCGTGGGGTCACAAGTCTTCGAGTCCCCGGGTCGCACATCCCGTAGTGCACATCTAGCAGTGTTCGTCTGCCGATCTGGTCGGCGCGCACCGCACCTCCCAGGCCTCCTGCTCATCCCGGGCAGCTGCTCGTTCAGGGCAGAGCCGGCACAGGGTCGCCCCCTCGGGGCGAACCCGTTCAGTGCAGGTGAGAGGCCACGAGGTGTGACCAGCTCTGCCCCGCCGATCAACGCGGGGGAGCGAAAGGAACCCATCACTCGTGACTGACGTCCAGAACGGCGCCGCTGCGCCGTCCACGCCCGAACTCACCGCCATGCGCCTGCCCCAGCTGCAGGCCCTCGCCTCGTCGCTGGGCATCAGCGGCATCTCCAAGCTGCGCAAGGGCGACCTCGTGGCCGCCATCGCGGCGAAGCAGGGTGAGGGGGCGGCCAGCGAGGTCGCGCCCCAGCCGACGCTCGACGGAGTCGTCGACGCCGGTGTCCAGGCCTCCGTCGAGACCGCCGTCGCCGAGGGTGCCGAGGCCCCCGTCGCCGAGACGGGCACCGAGCCGACCGAGGCACCGACCCGTGCCCGCCGGGGCTCGCGCCGGGCCACGTCGGCCGCCGGGGCTCCCGAGTCCCGGGCCGCCGGCGCCCACGTCAACGCCGGCGAGACCGGTGTCACTCCTCTCGTCGAGGTGCCCGCCACCGAGGCCGTGGCCGTCGAGGCCGCCGGGGCCGCCGACGCCGAGCAGGGTTCGACCGAGCAGGCTCCGACCGAGAAGGCCGCCTCCGAGCGCCCGTCGCGTCGTCGCGGCTCGCGCCGCGCCTCCGACGCGTCCGTCGCCGCCGACGCGGCGCAGCCCGGTGCGTCGGTCGAGTCCCCGGCCGCCGACGGCTCGGCTTCCCTCGAGACCTCCCCGTCCGCGCCCTCCGACGAGGCTGGTTCCGAAGCGCAGGGCCAGTCCGACCAGGGCCAGTCCGACCAGGGCCAGTCCGACCAGCAGGGCCAGTCCGACCAGCAGGGCGGCGACCAGCAGAACGGTGGCCAGCAGGGTGGGGGCCGCCGGAGCCGCAACCGCAACCGCGGCAAGGGCGGTCAGCAGCAGACCCAGGCCGACCAGAACGGTGGCCAGCAGAACGGCAACCAGCAGAACGGTGGCCAGAAGGCCGACGCTCCGCAGAACGGCGGCCAGAAGGCCGATGCCCCCCAGAACGGCCAGCAGCAGCGCGGCGACCAGCAGCGCGCGGACCAGAGGGCCGAGCAGCAGGCCCAGCGCGAAGCCGGCGAGAAGAACGACGCCGCCCGCGGCGAGCAGTCCGGCAACGGCCCCCAGTCCGGCGGTCAGAACGACGAGGGCGGCCGACAGGGCCGTGGTCGTCAGAGGGACCGCAAGCGCGGTCGTGGGGCTCAGAACGACGACGTCGAGCCCGAGATCGGCGAGGACGACGTCCTCATCCCCGTCGCGGGCATCCTCGACGTGCTCGAGAACTACGCCTTCGTGCGCACCACGGGCTACCTGCCCGGCGCCAGCGACGTCTACGTCTCGCTCGGTCAGGTCAAGAAGTACCACCTGCGCAAGGGCGACGCGGTCGTCGGCGCCATCCGTCAGCCCCGCGAGGGCGACCAGGGCCAGGGGCGCCAGAAGTACAACGCGATCGTCAGGATCGACTCGATCAACGGTCAGCCCGTCGACGAGGCCGCCAAGCGCGTCGAGTTCAGCAAGCTGACCCCGCTCTACCCGCAGGAGCGCCTCCGTCTCGAGACCGAGCCCCAGAAGCTCTCGACCCGGATCATCGACCTCGTGTCGCCGATCGGCAAGGGGCAGCGTGGTCTGATCGTCTCGCCGCCGAAGGCGGGCAAGACGCTCGTGCTGCAGTCGATCGCCAACGCCATCGCGATCAACAACCCCGAGGTCCACCTCATGGTCGTGCTCGTCGACGAGCGCCCCGAAGAGGTCACCGACATGCAGCGGACGGTCAAGGGCGAGGTCATCGCCTCGACGTTCGACCGTCCGGCGGAGGACCACACCACCGTCGCCGAGCTGGCCATCGAGCGCGCCAAGCGCCTCGTCGAGCTGGGCCACGACGTCGTCGTGCTGCTCGACTCGATCACGCGTCTCGGCCGTGCGTACAACCTGGCCGCACCCGCGTCGGGCCGCATCCTCTCGGGTGGCGTCGACTCGTCGGCCCTGTACCCGCCCAAGCGCTTCTTCGGTGCCGCGCGCAACATCGAGAACGGTGGCTCGCTCACCATCCTCGCGACCGCCCTCGTCGAGACCGGTTCGAAGATGGACGAGGTCATCTTCGAGGAGTTCAAGGGCACCGGCAACATGGAGCTCCGCCTGTCGCGCCACCTGGCCGACAAGCGCATCTTCCCCGCGGTCGACGTCAACGCCTCGGGCACGCGACGTGAAGAGATGCTGCTCAGCCCCGACGAGGTCAAGATCACCTGGCGTCTGCGCCGCGCCCTGGCCGGGCTCGACCAGCAGCAGGCCCTCGAGATCGTCCTGCGCAACCTGCGCGAGACGCAGTCGAACGTCGAGTTCCTCGTCCAGGTCCAGAAGTCGGTCCCCGCGTCGAACGGACACGACTCCGGCCACAAGGAGCACTGAGCGTGTTCGAGTCGGTGGCCGTGCTGCTGGCCGAGCACGACGATCTGCAGACGCAGCTCAGCGATCCGGCGGTCCACGCCGACGCCGCACGCGCCAAGAAGATCAACCGCCGCTACGCCGAGCTCAGCCGCATCGTGGCTGCCCACTCGGCGTGGCAGCAGGCGGCTGAAGACCTCGAGGCCGCGCGCGAACTCGCGAAGGAGGACGAGGCGTTCGCCGACGAGGTGCCCGCCCTCGAGCAGGCGCTCGACGAGTCCCAGGAGCGCTTGCGGCGCCTCCTGATCCCGCGCGACCCGGACGACGGGCGCGACGTCATCATGGAGATCAAGGGCGGCGAGGGCGGGGCCGAGAGCGCCTTGTTCGCGGCCGACCTGCTGCGCATGTACCTGCACTACGCCGAGTCGAAGGGCTGGAAGTCCGAGATGATCGCGAGCGACGACTCCGACCTCGGTGGCTACAAGAACGTGCAGGTCGCGCTCAAGTCGAACGCGTCCGACCCCTCGCAGGGCGTCTGGGCGCACCTCAAGTACGAGGGTGGCGTCCACCGCGTGCAGCGGGTGCCGGCGACCGAGTCGCAGGGCCGCATCCACACCTCGACCACGGGCGTGCTCGTGTTCCCCGAGGTCGACGAGCCCGAAGAGGTCGACATCAACCAGAACGACCTCAAGATCGACGTCTACCGGTCGAGCGGCCCCGGCGGCCAGTCGGTCAACACGACCGACTCCGCCGTCCGCATCACCCACCTGCCCACGGGCATCGTGGTCGCGATGCAGAACGAGAAGAGCCAGCTGCAGAACCGCGAGGCGGGCATGCGCGTCCTGCGGGCCCGCATCCTGGCCCGTCAGCAAGAAGAGCAGGCGGCCATCGCGTCGGACGCCCGCAAGAGCCAGATCCGGGGCATGGACCGGTCGGAGCGCATCCGCACCTACAACTTCCCCGAGAACCGCATCGCCGACCACCGCACCGGCTACAAGGCGTACAACCTCGACGCCGTCATGGACGGTGCGCTCGACGCGGTCGTCGAGTCGTGCATCCAGGCCGACGAAGAGGCACGTCTCGCCGAGATCGGTGACACCGCGTCGTGACCGATGCGATCGCCACGGCCTTCGACGGCGTGACGACGGTCGACGTGGCCCTCCGGGTCGCGTCGACCGTCCTCGTCGACGCCGGGGTACCGTCGCCCGACGTCGACGCCGAACTCCTGCTCGGCCACGTCACGGGCCTGACCAGGGGAGCCGTGCGGGCGAGGGCCGTCACGGCCGCGTCGTTGACACCGGACGAGCAGGAGGCGCTGGTCGCCGCGATCACGCGCCGCGCCTCCCGCGAGCCCCTGCAGCACATCACGGGGCGGGCGTCGTTCCGCCACCTCGAGTTGCGCGTGGGGCCGGGTGTCTTCGTCCCGCGACCCGAGACCGAAGGCGTCGCCCAGTTGGCGATCGACGCCCTGCGCTCCAGGGCGGACGCGTCACCCGTCGCCGTCGACCTCGGGACCGGGAGCGGCGCCCTGGCCCTGGCGATGGCCTCCGAGGTGCCGACGGCCACGGTCGTCGCCGTCGAGCTGTCTCCCGAGGCGGCCGTCTGGACCCGTCGCAACATCGACGCTGTGGGGGTCGACAACGTGCGCCTCGTCGAGGGCGACCTCGCCGACGCCCTGCCCGAACTCGACGGCACGGTCTCGGTCGTGGTGTCGAACCCGCCGTACGTGCCCGTCGGCATGGTCCCGCGCGACCCCGAGGTGAGACTCCACGATCCTGCGCTCGCCCTCTACGGCGGTGAGGACGGCCTCGACCTGGTCCGCGCACTGTCCCTCACGGCCCGGCGGCTGCTACGCCCGGGCGGAGCGCTCGTCATCGAGCACGGCGAGCTCCAAGGAGGCGCCATCCGCGACCTCCTGACGGCCGACGGTTGGCGCTCCCCGGCCACGCATCCCGACCTCACCGGCCGCGACCGGGCCACGACGGCGGTGCGCTGACCGGGTTCTCCCGGTCCGTCGCACTATCATCGTCAGGTCATGGCCACTTTTCACGACTGCTCCGTCGACTCCGAACTCCTCGCCGGCATGCGCATGGCGCGCGGTGCCATCGGTCGAGGCGAGCTCGTCGTCCTGCCGACCGACACGGTGTACGGCGTCGCGGCCGACGCGTTCGACCCGACCGCCGTGCAGCGCCTGCTCGACGCCAAGGGTCGTGGTCGCCAGTCCCCGCCTCCGGTGCTGATCAAGGGTCAAGAGACCCTCGCCGCTCTCACCGACCGCGTGCCCGAGGTCGTCCGTCCGTTGCTCGACGAGTTCTGGCCCGGCCCGCTCACGGTCATCTTCCGTGCGCAGGCGTCGCTCAGTTGGGATCTCGGCGAGACGCGCGGCACCGTCGCCCTGCGCGTGCCGAGCCACCGCATCGCCCTCGAGCTGCTCGAAGAGACCGGCCCGCTCGCGGTGTCGAGCGCCAACCTCACGGGCCAGCCCGCGGCCGAGACGGCAGGCGACGCCCGCCGCATGCTCGGCGACTCCGTGTCGGTGTACCTCGACGACGGCCCCGCGGGGGCCACGTACGAACACCGGGCCGGCGCCAACACGGGGTCGACGATCGTCGACGCGACGGGCGGCGCCGACGGGGTGTTGCGCATCGTGCGCCACGGCGTCCTGTCCGACGCCGAGATCATCCGCGTCGTCGGGGTCGACGCCCTCGCGTGAGGTACTACCTCCTCGCGCTGGCGATCTCGGCGGGGGTCAGCTTCGTGTTGTCCGTCGTCGTCTGGCGGGTGGGCCTCAAGTACCGCCTCTATCCCCAGATCCGCGAGCGGGACGTCCACCAGACGCCCACGCCGCGTCTCGGGGGAATCGCGATGTGGGCCGGCATCGTGGTCGCGCTGCTCGCGGCGTGGTTCGTCTTCCCCTTGATCTCGGGTGTCGACTACTTCCGTCTCGTCTTCGCCGACGCGGGGCCTCCTCTGGCCATCATCGGCGCCGCCACGATCATCGTCGTCATCGGAGTCGTCGACGACCTGTACGACCTCGACTGGATGACCAAGCTGGCGGGCCAGATCGTCGCCGCGGGAGTCCTCGCGTGGCAGGGCGTCCAACTCGTCTCGTTGCCCATCGGGGGCAGCCTGGCCATCGGCTCGCCCTACATGTCGCTCGTCCTCACGGTCCTCACGATCGTCCTCGTCATGAACGCCGTGAACTTCATCGACGGACTCGACGGTCTCGTGGCCGGGGTCGCGATCATCGCGAACGGCGTCTTCTTCGTCTACAGCTTCGTGATCTCGATCACCATCGGCCAGACCGAGTACTTCAACCTCGCCGCCCTCCTCTCCGCCGTGTTGATCGGGGCCTGCCTCGGCTTCCTTCCGCTGAACTGGCACCCGGCCAAGCTCTTCATGGGCGACGCGGGTGCGCTCCTCACCGGACTCGTCATGGCGACGAGTGCGATCTCGGTCACCGGGCAGATCGACCCGGCCGGGATCTCCCGGACGGCACTCCTGCCGGCGTTCATCCCGATCGTCCTGCCCTTCGCGATCCTCGTCGTGCCGCTGCTCGACTTCGGCCTGGCCGTCCTCCGCCGACTCAGTGCCGGGAAGTCCCCCTTCACCGCCGACCGCAAGCACCTGCACCACCGCCTGCTCGACATGGGACACTCGCACTTCCAGGCCGTCCTGATCTTCTACGCCTGGACGATCGTGGCGGCCGTCGGGGGCCTGATGTTCCTCTTCGTGAAGCCGACCTACCTGGTCGCCGTCTTCCTCGGCGTCGGCCTGGTCGCTTGCACCGCCGCCACGTTGTCTCCGCTCAGCCGTCGCAAGAAGGTCGAGATCGCCGTCCAGACGACCCGCACGGGTGACCTGTCGACGACGGAGTCCGACCGGTTCGACCCGCTCGACGCCGCCGCGGACGTCCTCGACCCGCACGACACCGACACCGCGGCCAAGGCCGAGGTGCCCGAACTGACGAACCCGAAGGACCACCCATGAACGCCAGCTCGATCTTCACCCAGATCCTCAAGTACACGGGCGCACTCGCCCTCGTCATCGCCGTGGTCGGAGGAGGGCTCGGCTACCTCTTCGCCGGCACCGACGGCCTGTGGAGCGCCCTCGTGGGGGTGGGGCTCGCGATCCTGTTCGCGGCGATCACGGCCGCGAGCATGCTCGTGGCGATCCGCTTCACCCTCGGTGCGTTCTTCGGCATCGTGATGGGTGCCTGGCTCCTCAAGCTGGTCATCTTCATCGTCTTGCTCGTCCTGCTGCGCGACCAACCGTTCGTGGACGACGTCGTGTTGTTCCTGGCCCTCGTGGTCTCGATCATCGGCACGCTGGCAGTCGACGCCCTCGTGGTCGTCCGGGGGCGCCTGTCGTACGTGAGCGATGCCACGCTTCCCCCTGCTCCGCAGGACTGACGACCATGCGTGCACACGGTGAAAATACCTCGACCGATTCGTGGAAGCAACCATTACCTTGATAGGGTTGACGACGTTCCCCGGCCGCGTCTCCAGCGTGCACGGATGACAAACCCCACCAATCGTCGCGACACTTCAGGGTGCTCGCCCCGACACAGGAGATAGCGCTGATAGCGAACGCTGTGAACCTGCTCTCCGCTGCCGAAGCCGGCCACGGGGACGGGGGATTCCATGCCCCGACTCTTGACGAGTTCTTCCCTCCCGCCATCTTCTTCGAGGGCACCCCCTTCGAGCTGAACCGCATCATGCTGGTCCGCCTCTTCGCGATCGCCGTCATGTTGCTGCTGTTCTGGCTGGCCCTGCGCAAGGGGCGGCTCATCCCGTCCCGCGGGCAGAGCATCGCCGAGCTGGGCCTCGACTTCGTCCGCATCCAGATCGTCGAGGAGATCCTCGGCGAGAAGCTCGGACGCAAATACCTGCCGTTGCTGGCCGCCATGTTCTTCGGCATCTTCGCCATGAACATCACGGGAATCATCCCCGGCCTCAACATCGCAGGCACGTCGGTCATCGCCATGCCCCTGCTGCTGGCGGTCGTGGCCTACATCATGTTCATCTACGCGGGCTTCCGCGAGGCCGGTGGCGCGACGTTCCTGCGCAACGCCCTCTTCCCGCCCGGTGTGCCGTGGGTCATGTACATCCTGCTGACGCCCATCGAGTTCATCAACATCTTCATCGTGCGGCCGATCTCCCTGGCCCTCCGACTCCTGTTGAACATGATGGTCGGCCACCTCTTGCTGGTGCTCTGCTTCGCGGCGACGCACTTCTTCTTCTTCAGCATGAGCGGGGGCTTCATGGCCTTCGGTGCTCTCACCCTCATCGGTGGCTTCGTGATGACCATCGTCGAGATGGCCGTCGCCGTGCTGCAGGCCTACGTCTTCACGCTCCTCGCCTCGGTCTACATCCAACAGGCCGCGGCGAAAGAACACTAAATACAGACGACGCACGTCATCCGACGTGCATCGCCCAACCGGAAGGAAACACAAGTGGACACCACCACGATCCTCGCTGAGATCAACGGCAACATCGCGACCGTCGGCTACGGCCTCGCTGCGATCGGCCCCGGCATCGGTATCGGCATCGTCGCGGGCAAGACCGTCGAGGCCATGGCCCGCCAGCCCGAGCTGGCCGGCCGCCTGCAGGTCACGATGTTCCTCGGCATCGCGTTCACCGAGCTGCTGGGCTTCATCGGCCTCGCCGCCGGCTTCATCTTCTCCTGATCAGTTAGGACGACACACCGATGATCGAGACGATCCTCGCGGCCGAGGGTGGTGCGCCCGAAGGCGCCGCCATCTTCTTCCCCGCTGGTTACGACATCCTCTGGTCCTTGGTCGTCTTCGTGGTCATCGCCGCGTTCTTCGGGCTCTTCGCGATCCCCAAGTTCCGCAGGATCCTCGACGAGCGTGCCGAGCGCATCGAAGGCGGCATCAAGCACGCCGAGGCCGCGCAGGCCGAGGCTGCCAAGGCCCTCGACGAATACAAGAAGCAGCTGGCCGACGCTCGTGCCGAGGCCGCTCGCATCCGTGAGGCTGCGCGCGCCGAGGGCAACGAGATCATCGCCGAGCTCAAGCAGCAGGCGCAGGCCGAGGCCGACCGCATCACCGCCTCCGCCCACGCGCAGATCGAGGCCGAGCGTCAGGCCGCCGTGGCCTCGCTCCGGTCCGAAGTCGGATCGCTGGCCATCGACCTCGCCTCCGGCGTCATCGGAGAGTCGCTGAGTGACGACGCGAAGGCGTCGGCCGTGGTCGACCGCTTCCTGGCCGACCTCGAGGCGGACGAGAACGCTAAGGCGGGCAACTGACGATGGGTTCCATGTCCCGAGAAGCACTCGGTTCGGCGCGGTCGGTCTTGTCCGACCTCGGCGGGTCGGTCGACCTGACGACCGGCGAGCAGTTGCTCGACGCCGGTCGGGTCATCGGCGGCTCCGTTCAGCTGCAGTCGTATCTCGCCGACCCCGCTGTCGACGTGGCGACGAAGAAGCAGTTGCTCGACCGGCTCTTCGGGTCGTTCTCCGATTCGACGCGAGCGGTGCTCGTATCGGTCGTCGGCAGCCGCTGGTCGTCGTCCGACGATCTGCTCGCCGGCATCGAAGAGGTCGCCTTCCGAGCGATCGCGACGACCACGCCGGCCGACAGCAGCATCGAGAACGAGCTCTTCGCCTTCGATGCCGCCGTCCGCACGGATTCGCAGCTCGAATTGGCCCTCGGCTCCAAGCTGGGCGATCCCGCCGCCAAGGCGGACCTCGTCGAGCGCCTGCTCGGAGGGAAGGCCAGTCGTCAGACGGTCGCCATCGTGATGCACCTGGTGCAGCAGCCCCGTGGCCGTCGGATCGGTGAGCTCCTCCGTCACGCGGCCGACATCGTCGCCGATCAGTCCGATCAGCTCGTCGCCACCGTCACGAGCGCCGTCCACCTCGACGACGCCCACGTCACTCGGTTGCAGCACGGTTTGGCCAGGCAGTTCGGGCGTAGCCTGCGCATCAACCAGGTCATCGATCCCGCCGTCGTCGGCGGCCTCCGCGTCCAGGTGGGCGACGAGGTCATCGACGGCACCGTTGCGACGAAGCTCAGCCTGCTCCGCCTGCAGCTCGCCGGCTAGTCACGCTCTCACACACAGACTCGAGGCCTCCCGAAGCCTCGCTACGAATAGGAATCACAATGGCAGACATCAAGATCAGCCCGGATGAGATTCGCGACGCGCTGAAGGACTTCGTCTCGTCGTACGACCCTTCGAAGGCCTCCACCACCGAGGTCGGCCACGTCACGGACGCAGCCGACGGCATCGCCCACGTCCAGGGGCTCCCCGGCGTCATGGCCAACGAGCTCATCCGCTTCGCGGACGGCACGCAGGGTCTCGCTCAGAACCTCGACGAAGACGAGATCGGCGCCATCGTCCTCGGCGAGTTCTCCGGCATCGAAGAAGGCATGGAGGTCACCCGCACGGGTGAGGTCCTCTCCGTCCCCGTCGGCGACGGCTACCTGGGTCGCGTCGTCGACCCGCTGGGCGCACCCATCGACGGTCTCGGCGACATCGCCACCGAGGGTCGTCGTGCCCTCGAACTCCAGGCCCCCGGTGTCATGCAGCGCAAGTCGGTCCACGAGCCCATGCAGACCGGCATCAAGGCGATCGACGCCATGATCCCCGTCGGTCGTGGGCAGCGCCAGCTCATCATCGGCGACCGCCAGACCGGCAAGACGGCCATCGCGATCGACACGATCATCAACCAGAAGGCCAACTGGGAGTCCGGCGACGAGAACAAGCAGGTCCGCTGCATCTACGTCGCCATCGGCCAGAAGGGCTCCACGATCGCCTCGGTCAAGGGTGCCCTCGAAGAGGCCGGAGCCATGGAGTACACGACGATCGTCGCCGCTCCCGCCTCGGACCCCGCCGGCTTCAAGTACCTCGCTCCGTACACCGGGTCTGCCATCGGTCAGCACTGGATGTACAGCGGCAAGCACGTCCTCATCATCTTCGACGACCTGTCGAAGCAGGCCGAGGCCTACCGTGCCGTCTCGCTCCTCCTTCGTCGTCCGCCGGGACGCGAGGCATACCCGGGTGACGTCTTCTACCTGCACTCGCGTCTGCTCGAGCGTTGCGCGAAGCTGTCCGACGAGCTGGGCGCCGGCTCGATGACGGGTCTGCCCATCATCGAGACCAAGGCCAACGACGTCTCGGCGTACATCCCGACCAACGTGATCTCCATCACCGACGGCCAGATCTTCCTGCAGTCCGACCTCTTCAACGCGAACCAGCGTCCCGCGGTCGACGTCGGCATCTCGGTGTCGCGCGTCGGCGGTGACGCCCAGGTCAAGTCGATCAAGAAGGTCTCCGGCACGCTCAAGCTCGAACTGGCCCAGTACCGCTCGCTCGAAGCGTTCGCGATGTTCGCGTCCGACCTCGACGCGGCGAGCCGTCGTCAGCTCGCACGTGGTGCACGTCTCACCGAGCTCCTCAAGCAGCCGCAGTACTCGCCCTACCCGGTCGAGGACCAGGTCGTCTCGATCTGGGCCGGCACCAACGGCAAGCTCGACGAGGTCCCCGTGCCCGACATCCTGCGTTTCGAGCGCGAGTTGCTCGACTACATGGGCCGGAACACGTCGGTGTTGTCCGATCTCAGGGAGAAGAACGTGCTGTCGGACGACATCGTCGCGGCTCTCGAGAGCGGCATCGACTCGTTCAAGCAAGAATTCCAGACCGGTGAGGGCAAGCCTCTCGCTTCGGTGGGACGTGAAGAGTTCGAGGCCACCGACGCCGACGACGTCAACCAGGAGAAGATCGTCAAGACGAAGCGCTGACGCGCCCGTTCGACGTTCACGACTGACGAGACAACAGGAGAGTAATGGGAGCCCAACTCCGGGTCTACCGGCAGAGGATCCGCTCTGCGCAGACGACCAAGAAGGTCACTCGCGCGATGGAGCTCATCTCGGCCTCGCGCATCCAGAAGGCGCAGGCCCGGATGAAAGCCTCCGGGCCGTACTCGCGAGCCATCACCCGCGCGGTGTCGGCCGTGGCGACGTTCTCGGACGTCGACCACGTGCTGACCACCGAGCCCGAGACGGTCGAGCGTGCCGCGATCGTCGTGTTCACGTCGGACCGCGGCCTCAACGGTGCGTTCAGCTCGAACACGCTGAAAGAGAGCGAGCAGCTCGCGCAGCTGCTGCGGAGCCAGGGCAAAGAGGTCGTCTACTACCTCGTGGGTCGCAAGGCCCAGGGGTACTTCGCCTTCCGTCGTCGTGACGCCGAGCAGGTGTGGACGGGCAACACGGACCAGCCCGAGTTCGTCACGGCGAAAGAGATCGGCGACGCCGTCGTCTCCAAGTTCCTCACCGAGGCGGCCGAGGGCGGCGTGGACGAGATCCACATCGTCTACAACCGTTTCGTGAACATGGTCAGCCAGGTTCCCGAGGTCGTCCGTCTGCTTCCCCTCGAGGTCGTCGAGGGCATCGAAGAGCCCGGAGAGGACGAGGTCCTACCGCTGTACGACTTCGAACCCGATCCGACCGAGGTCCTCGACGCCCTGTTGCCGGTCTACATCGAGAGCCGCATCTTCAACGCCATGCTGCAGTCGGCCGCCTCCGAGCACGCCGCCCGTCAGAAGGCCATGAAGGCTGCCAGCGACAACGCCGACACCCTCATCCGCGACTTCACCCGTCTGGCCAACAACGCGCGTCAGGCCGAGATCACGCAGCAGATCTCCGAGATCGTGGGCGGCGCAGACGCCCTCGGGTCGGCCAAGTAGAGCTCTGCACCACAGCATCATCATCCGAAGAGAGAGAAGCCATGACTGACACCGCAACCGCACCGGTCGCGACCGAGTCGGCTCCCGGCGTCGGGCGCATCGCCCGGGTCACGGGCCCCGTCGTCGACATCGAGTTCCCGCACGATGCCATCCCCGGCGTCTACAACGCGCTGACCACGAAGATCACCATCGGTGACACGACCACGCAGATCACGCTCGAGGTCGCCCAGCACCTCGGTGACGACCTCGTCCGTGCCATCGCCCTCAAGCCCACCGACGGCATCGTCCGTGGGCAGGAGGTCATCGACACCGGCGCGCCCATCTCGGTGCCCGTCGGCGACGTCACCAAGGGCAAGGTCTTCAGCGTCACGGGCGAGATCCTCAACCTCGAGGGTGACGAGACGGTCGAGATCACCGAGCGCTGGCCCATCCACCGCAAGCCCCCGAAGTTCGACCAGCTCGAGTCCAAGACCCAGCTGTTCGAGACGGGCATCAAGTCCATCGACCTCCTCACGCCTTACGTGCAGGGCGGCAAGATCGGTCTCTTCGGTGGTGCGGGTGTCGGCAAGACCGTCCTCATCCAAGAGATGATCCAGCGTGTCGCGCAGGACCACGGTGGTGTGTCGGTCTTCGCCGGTGTTGGTGAGCGTACCCGCGAGGGCAACGACCTCATCGCCGAGATGGACGAAGCGGGCGTGTTCGACAAGACCGCGTTGGTCTTCGGCCAGATGGACGAGCCGCCGGGAACCCGTCTCCGCGTCGCGCTGTCGGCCCTCACGATGGCCGAGTACTTCCGCGACGTGCAGAAGCAGGACGTGCTCCTCTTCATCGACAACATCTTCCGCTTCACGCAGGCCGGTTCCGAGGTCTCGACCCTTCTGGGTCGCATGCCCTCGGCCGTGGGTTACCAGCCCAACCTGGCCGATGAGATGGGTGTCCTCCAAGAGCGCATCACCTCGACGCGCGGTCACTCGATCACCTCGCTGCAGGCGATCTACGTGCCTGCCGACGACTACACCGACCCGGCTCCCGCGACGACGTTCGCGCACCTCGACGCGACCACCGAGTTGTCGCGTGAGATCGCGTCGCAGGGTCTCTACCCCGCGATCGACCCGCTTACGTCGACCAGCCGCATCCTCGACCCGCGTTACCTGGGCCAGGCGCACTACGACACGGCGATCCGGGTCAAGGCCATCCTGCAGAAGAACAAGGAGCTGCAAGAGATCATCGCCATCCTCGGTGTCGACGAGCTCTCCGAAGAGGACAAGATCACGGTGTCGCGTGCGCGCCGCATCCAGCAGTTCCTCTCGCAGAACACCTACATGGCCAAGAAGTTCACCGGTGTCGAGGGCTCGACCGTCCCGCTGAAGGACACCATCGAGTCCTTCACCGCGATCGCCGACGGCGAATTCGACCACGTGGCCACGCAGGCATTCTTCAACGTCGGCTCCATCTCGGACGTCGAAGAGAAGTGGGCTCAGATCCAGAAGGAGAACGGCTGATCGTGGCTGCTCTCACTGTCAGCGTCGTCTCGGCCGACCACGAAGTGTGGTCGGGCGAGGCGTCGTCGATCGTCGCTCGCACCGCCGAGGGTGAGATCGGGATCCTTCCCGGTCACGAGCCGATCCTCGCCATCCTGGCCTCGGGTCAGGTCAGGGTCCGGTTGTCCGACGGCACCACCGTCGAGGCGACTGCCGACGACGGTTTCCTGTCCGTCGAGAACGACACCGTGACGGTCGTCGCGCGCAACGCACAGCTCAACTGAGCTCCGCCCGTCTGCACCACCGAACGACATGCTGTTCCTGCTGCCCCCGTCCGAGACCAAACTCGACGGGGGCAGCGTCGGTTCGCGGCTCGATGTGACGGCACTGTCGTTCGACGAGCTCGACGGCCCTCGCCGCGCCTCCTTGGCCTTGCTCGACGAGATGTCGGCCGACGTCGCGGCGGCCGCCGCCGCACTCAAACTCGGTCCCACGCAGGCTCACGAGGTCGAGCGCAACCGGCTCGTGACCGTGTCGCCCACGATGCCCGCTCTGTCGCGCTATACGGGGGTCCTCTTCGACCCTCTCTGTGTGGCAGGCATGAGTGCCGATGCGTGGACGTGGGCTCACCGGCACGTACTCGTGCATTCGGCCTTGTTCGGCTTGCTCCGGGCTGGTGACGAGATCCCCGCCTACCGGCTCTCACACGACTCGAGGGTTCCCCGGACGTCGTTGAGGAAACTCTGGCGAGGGCCGGTGTCCGCGGTCCTGGCAAGCGTCGGCGAACTCGTCGTCGACCTGCGATCCGAGGGATACGTCGGTCTGGGGCCGGCGGGGACGAGGTCGACGTACGTCCGTGTCGTCTCGGATGCGGGCGACCGACGCCGAGCCCTCAACCACTTCAACAAGAAGAGCAAGGGGTTGTTCGTTCGCGCCCTCCTGGCCGATCGTCCGGACCTGGCCGACATCGGCGACCTGACGGAGTGGGCCCGCGGTCGAGGCTTCGTGCTCGAACCCGGAGACGAGAGCGTGCTCGTGGCGGAGTCGGTCCTGCAGGCGTCCGTCTGATCGCCGGGCGGGCGGCGACGCTTCAGATCTGTCTCAGTCCAGGGGCACGGGACCCTCTCGGAACGCGATGCCCTCGTGGCGGAGGAGCCACTTCTTCGTCTCGACCCCCGTGCCCACGGTGTAGCCGGTGACGCCGCCCGTCCGGCCCAGGACGCGGTGGCACGGGACGAGCAGGGGGAGCGGATTCGCCGCCACCGCTCCACCGACGGCTCGCCCGGCCCGAGGATTGCCGAAGGTCCCGCCGAGTCGTCCATAGGTCGTGGCCCGTCCCCACTCGACCTCGAGCAGCGCGGACCAGACCGAGCGCTGGAAGCTCGAACCGACCAGGCGGAGCGGAAGATCGAAGCGCGTGCGCACTCCTTCGAAGTACCCGTCGACCTGGCGTCGGGCTGCATCGAGCAGGTTGTCGGGCCGCTCGGGTTGACCGTCGTGAGGCAGGACGCCCTCACGCTCGATCGCGAGGCCCTCGACGGCGAAGTGCCGACTGACGATCTCGATTCGTCCCACGGGGGAGTCGAGTCGGACGAGCCCCGGTGGTTCGTCGTCGTCGGCACGGCCGGGTGGCAGCGGGGGTACGAGGACGAGGTCGGTCATGGCGTCACGTTAGGGCGGCCGCCCGGTCGGGACGCCGGAGAACGGGCCGGATGTGAACCGACGGCTGCCGCACCCGGCGTGGGGAGGAGACGTGCGGTGGTGCAGCCTGGGCGCGGGTGTGGACGCGGCACCCGAACGGACCGGTCACCGGGCGCTAGCGTGGAGGTCGTGGTCGCCGAACCGCGCCAGAGCCCCCGGTGAGAGGAACGAGATGCCCACCGAACAGTCACCAGGATCGTGGCACCGAGTCGGCTCGATCGACGACACGGTCGTCGGTCGCCCTGCCCGCCCCTCGGGCGTCGACGAGACGGACGCGGACGACACGGTGCTCCGGGTCTCCCCGCCGGCACGGCCGCCGACGAGCGGGGAGCCGAGCCCGTCGGGCCGACCCACCCCGCGCCTCCACGGGGTGAGGGTCGCCGGGCAGGACCTGTCGCTCGACGTGCCCGTCATCGTGGGGCGTCGCCCGACCGGACCGCGCGTGGGCTCTGGACCCCTGCCACGGTTGGTGACCGTGCCGTCTCCGCGACACGAGGTCTCGGGGGCGCACGTCGACGTGCGCCAGCACGGGGGCACCGTCGTCGTCACCGACCTGCGTTCGACGAACGGGACCCGGGTGATCGAGCCCGGACGCGTTCCCGTCGTTCTCCGGCAAGGCGAGTCGCTCGTCGCCCGTGCAGGCACGATAGTGGACGTAGGTGACGGGAACCTTCTCGAGATCCTGCCTCCCCAGCGCATCATCCCGACGAAAGAACCCCTCCTGTGACAGAGCTCGGCCGCCCCACGACCGCCCACGCCCTCGGCCTCGACGGCCCGGGGCTCACCTTCGACTGGGCGGGGGTGACCGACGTGGGTCGTCGCCGAGCGCACAACGAGGACAGCTACCTCGCAGAGGCGCCGCTGTTCGTCGTGGCCGACGGCATGGGAGGGCACAGCGCGGGCGACGTGGCGAGCGACGCGGTCGTGCGCCGCATGAGCGAGATCGCGTCACGCCCGTTCGCCACCACGGACGACGTCGAGACGGCCCTCCGCGTGGCCACGGAGGACATCGCGGTGGCGGCGGCCGACACCGAGCTCGGGGTCGGCACGACGGCCACCGGGGCGTTCCTCTCACGAGAGGGAGAAGGCGCCGAGGTCGACTTCACGGTCTTCAACGTGGGCGACTCCCGCGTGTACATGTTCGAGGACGGCCGTCTCCGCCAGGTGACCGTCGACCATTCCGTCGTCCAGGAGATGGTCGACGCGGGACTCCTGCACGCGGACGACGCCGAGAAGCACCCCGACAGCAACGTGATCACCCGGGCGGTCGGGTTCGACGTCGACCCGCGTCCGGATTACTGGAGGGTGCCCGCCCGACCCGGCCTGCGCCTCCTCGTCTGCTCGGACGGCCTGACCAAAGAACTGTCCGCCGGGCGGATCGCCGAGCTCCTCGGCGGCGTCGACGGTGCCGAGCCGGCGGCGACGGCCCTCGTCGAGGCCGCCGTCGAGGCGGGTGGACGCGACAACGTCACGGCCGTCGTCGTGGACGTCCGGAGCGCCGAGACGACGGACGCCGAGTAGGCGCGACACGCGGACACGGACGGCCCCGCCCCCGAAATGGGGGGACCGGGTCCGTCCACAGGGGGGCCCACGGGCCTCTCGGGCGTCGGGGACCCCCACGTAGAATGGCTGCGGTCGGACCGACGCCGACCTGTTCCGCCCAGCCGACCCGGCATCGATCCCCAGAGGAGGCGACGTGGCTCGACGACTGCCTTCGGCGCCCCCCGTGCTGCCGGGATTCTCGCATGTGCGCGTGCTCGGGTCGGGCGGCTTCGCCGACGTGTTCCTCTACGAACAGAACATGCCGCGCCGGCAGGTCGCGGTGAAGGTCATGCTCAGCGAGGTCGTGAACGACCAGGTCCGCCAGATGTTCCAGGCCGAGGCGAACCTCATGGCCCAGCTGAGTGCCCACCCGTCGATCCTCACGGTGTTCCAGGCCAGCGTCTCGGCCGACGGCCGTCCGTACCTGGTGATGGAACTCTGTTCGTCGTCGTTGAGCGAGCGGTACCGGCGCGACCGCATCCCCGTCGCCGACGTGCTGCGCATCGGCGTCAAGATCGGCAGCGCGGTCGAGACGGCCCACCGGCAGGGCGTCCTGCACCGCGACCTGAAACCGTCGAACATCCTCATGACGGCCTACGGACACCCCGTGCTGTCCGACTTCGGCATCGCCGCGTCCCTCAGCGAGAGCGAGCCGCAGGAGGTCGTCGGCATGTCGATCCCGTGGTCGGCCCCCGAGGTGCTGCTCGACGAGACCAACGGCACCATCGAGTCCGAGGTGTGGTCCCTCGGGGCGACGGTGTACTCGCTGCTCGCGGGCCGGAGCCCCTTCGAGGTCCTCGGCGGCGACAAGAACGGCGCGTCCGACCTGATCGGTCGCATCGACAAGGCCAAGCTCGTGCCGACCGGACGGACGGACGTCCCTCCCACCCTCGAGCGACTGCTCGCGAGGTCCATGTCGCGGCGCCCCGAGAACCGCCAGGCCAGCGTCCTCGAGTTCGTGCGCGAGCTCCAGCAGGTCGAGAGCGAGATCGGCGTCGCGCAGACCCCCATCGAGGTGGCGGTCGACGACTGGGCCCTGGCGACCGTGGCCGACCTCGAGGACAAGACGCGCCTCCGGGGTGTGACCCCCGTGCAGGCCTCGCGACGTCGCCGCCGGCGCCGGGCGACCGAGGCCCAGGTCCAGGCGCAGAACGGCGGTTCGCTCCAGCAGAGCCGCGCCGTGCCTCGCAGCACGGGTACACGTCCGACGCGCCGTCGGTCGCTGCTCGTCGTGACGTGGGCCCTCGTGGCGGCATCGGTGGTGGGGATCGGCCTCGCGGCCGCCGCGACGCTGGTGCTCGTCCGCTCGACGTCGACCGACATCCCCCGGGTGGCCGACGTCGCGTCGTCGAGCGACGGCTCCTCGGTGGTCTTCACCTGGAGCGACCCGGGGCTCCGGGCGGGTGACACCTACGTCATCTCGACCGGGGGGCAGACGAGCCAGCAATCCGCCGACCGGTTCGTCGCCACCCCCGCCGACCCGGGTGACGAGGTCTGCATCACCGTCTCCGTGAGCCGCGGTGGTTCGACCGGCCCGGAGAGCAACGAGAACTGCGCGACGGCGGGTCAGGGCTGATGGGGCGGCTGCTCGACTGGGCCTCCCGTCGTCGATCCGCCGTCGTGACCGGGGTCGGAGTGGTCGTGGTGGCCACGCTCGTGACGACCGTCGCCGTGGCCAGCGGTGGCTACGAGGCCCAGCGCGTCGACCTCTCCGACGGAACGGTCTGGGTCGCCAACGGAGAACGCGCCGCGATCGGTCGGGCGAACACCGACGTCCTGCAGCTCAACTCCGCCGTGCGCGGCACCGGTGCCGACCTCTCGGTCGTCCAGCGCGAGCAGGACGTCCTGCTCGTGGATCGCAGCAACGCCACGGTCGGTGTCGTCGACACCGCCACGGCCGAGGTGGCCGAGAGCGTCCCGCTCCCGCCCGAATCGCCCGACGTGTCGATCGCCGGGGACCGTGTGCTCGTCGTGTCACAGGGCACGGGGGAGGTCTGGAGCCAACCGCTCTCCGACCTGGCGTCCTTCAGCAACCAGGTCGACCCCGATCTCAGCCTCGGCAAGGGACTGGTCACCGACGTCACGCCCGACGGCCGTGTGGTCGCCTACTCGTCCGACACCGGCAGGGTGTCGATCTTCGACGGAACGGTGTCACCCGACGTCGCCGAGACGCACGACGTGCCCGCCTCGTCGTCCTCCGGGTACCAGGTGGCCTCGGTCGGCGGTCACTGGGCCGTGCTCGATGCCGTCACGGGGGCACTGGTCGTCGACGGACGGCAGGTCGACCTGTCCGACCGGGCCTCGGGCGGGCTCGCCCTGCAGACGGGGTCCGACACGGGCGACGAGGTCCTGGTCGCGACGTCCACCGGCCTCTTGTCCGTGTCGATCGATTCCTCACGGGTCGCCGAGGTCGTCGGCGGCCGCGAGGGCGAGCCCGCGCGACCCGTCGTCGTCGGCGACTGCCGCTTCGGCGCCTGGGCGGGCGGGTCGGCGTGGAGCGACTGTGCGTCGGCCCGCGGGGGAGTCCTCGACCTCGACCAGGTCACCGGAGGGGCGAGCCTGGTCTTCGACGTCAACGCGCGCCGGGTCGTGCTCAACGATCCGGCGTCGGGTCGGTCGTGGGCGGTCCAGCGTTCCGGCGAGCTCATCGACAACTGGTCGGACCTCTTCCAAGAGGACCGCGACCAAGAAGAGCAACAGGAGAACGACGACCAGCAACCGCCCGAGCTGGATCTCGACCAGAAACCACCGGTCGCCGTGGACGACGCGTTCGGCGCACGACCCGGTCGAGCGAGCACCCTGCCCGTGCTGCTCAACGACTACGACCCGAACGGCGACCCGCTCGTGATCGACGACGTGTCCGCACTCGACGATGCCGTCGGCCGGATCGACCTCGTCAACGACCGACAACAGGTGCTCCTCACCCTCACCGACTCGGCTTCCGGCACGTTCTCGGTCGACTACACCATCTCCGACGGACGCGGCGGTCAGGCCAGCGCGACGGTCACCCTCACCGTCCGCCAACCGTCGGAGAACTCGCCGCCGCAGCAGGCGCGCAGGACGTCGGCGTCGGTGTCGTCGTCGGGGCGGGTCACCACCTCGGTGCTCGGCGACTGGATCGACCCCGACGGTGACGCCTTCTACCTGACCTCGGCAGGAGGGGCGCCGGGAGTGTCGTACAAGCCCTCGGGGGACGTCGTCTACCAGGACGCCGGTGCGGGCGACACGACCGTCGAGGTCCCCTTGACGGTCTCGGACGGCCGTGACGAGGGGCGAGGATCGCTCGCGATCACCGTGATGGGGGCAGGGCAGGTGCCCCTCGAAGCCCTGCCCTTCTCGCAGCAGGCCTATGCGGGCCAGCAGCTGACCGTGCGGCCGCTGACCTACGCTCGAGGCGGCACGGGCACCGTCAAGCTGAACAGCGTCCCGGCGAAGGCCGACGTCACCGTCACGCCGAACTACGAACAGGGCACGTTCCGGTTCCTCAGCGACGTGCCCGGGACCCACCTGCTCGAGTACACCGTGACGGACGGCGACCAGACGGCGACCGGCACGGTCAGGGTGGACGTCCAATCCCCTCCGGACGCGGGCACACCGCCCGTCACGACGCCCAAGACGATCTTCGTCGAGACGTTGGGCACGCAGACGCTCGACGTCGTCGCGACCGATCGTGACCCGGCCAACAACGTCCTCATGCTCACGGCGACCGATGCCGTGCCCGCCGCGTCCGGGGTCAGGGTCGAGACCCTCGATCAGCGCTACGCCCGCATCACGCTCGCGGCCCCGCTCGACGACGGGCCGGTCACCTTCGGCTACACCGTCAGCAACGGCCTCGCCTCCGCGCCCGGCACCGTGACGGTGGTCGAGATCCCGCGCCGGGCGATCACCCAGCCGCCGATCGCGACCGACGACCAGGTGACCGTCCGGGTGGGGGACTCCATCGACATCGACGTCCTCGCCAACGACGAGCAGCCCGACGGCGACGAGTTGACGCTGGTGCCGCGACTCGAGAGGGACGTCCCGGCCGGCAGCGGGTTGCTCTTCGCGTCGGGTAACCGTCTGCGGTACCTGGCCCCCACCACCCCGGGCAACGTCACGGCGACCTACACCGTCGAGGGCCCCGACGGGCAGCGGGCCTCGGCCCAGGTCGCCATCGCGGTCCGCGAGGTCGACGCGGGCAGCAACGCCGCCCCCGCGCCCCAGTCGGTGACGGCGCGCGTCGTCGCAGGCGAGACCGTGCGCATCGGCGTTCCGCTCGACGGCATCGATCCCGACGGCGACTCGGTCCAGCTGCTCGGGGTGGGCACGAACCCCGAGAAGGGCAGCGTGTCGACCGTCGGCACCGACTACGTCGAGTACCAGGCGAACGCCAGCTCGGCGGGCACCGACAGCTTCACCTACGCGGTCGTGGACGGCTTGGGTGCCCGGGCCACGGGCACTGTCCGTGTGGGGATCTCGACCCGCGCCGACGGATCCCGCAACCCGATCGCCGTCGCGGACGCCGTGACGATGCGACCCGGGGGTTCCATCACGGTCCGTGTGCTCGACAACGACTCCGACCCCGACGGGGGCGCGTTGTCGGTCGACGCCGTCGAGCCGAACGGCGAGGGCGTCGTCGCGAAGGTCGTGTCGGGGACGATGGTGTCGGTGACGCCCCCCGAGACCCCCGGGACGTACGGCCTCGTCTACACGGTGTCGAACGAGCGCGGCGGGCAGAGCTCGACCTTCGTCACCGTGACCGTCGACCCCGACGCACCGTTGAACTACCCGCTCGCCGACGACACGGTGCTCGAACTCAGCGACATCGCCGGTCGGCAGACCGTGACGGTCAACCCCCTGACCAACGTGTTCTTCTCGGACGGCAGCACGTCGCAGCTCGACCTCGGACTGGCCCCGGGATTCGGCTCGACGGCCGAGGTGACGCCGAACTCACGCGTGACCGTCCGCATCACCGACTCGAGCCAGATCATCCCGTTCTCGGTCTCGAGGAAGGACGACCCGGGCGTCCGCTCCTACGCGTTCATCGTCGTGCCCGGTTTCGACGACGCCCTGCCGCAGGTCGACCGGACGGTCCGCCCAATCACGGTCGAGAGCGAGAAGGCCGTCACGATCGACCTCGACCGCTACGTGATCTCCGCCGGCACCAACGGCGTCCGACTGACCGACCCCGCGACGGTCCGGGCGACGAACTCGAACGGCGACGACCTCGTGGTCGACGACACGACCCTCCGGTTCACGTCCGCCGACCTGTTCTCGGGTACGGCCTCGATCTCGTTCCAGGTGACCGACGGTCGCTCGGCCGACGACCCGGACGGTCGGACGGCGTCGCTCGTGCTGCCCATCACGGTGACGTCGCGAGAGAACCAGCCACCCGTCTTCAACGGCACCTCGATCGACCTCGAACCGGGCCAGTCCCGCACGCTCGACCTCGCTCGGCTCACCACGTACCCCTATCCGGACGACGTCGACGAGCTCCGGTACTCGGTCGAACAGGGCGGCGTCGCGGGCTTCGGCTTCGACCTGTCCGGGTCGAAGCTCACCGTCTCGGCCGAGGCCGGCACCGCGAAGGGGACGAGCAGGTCGCTGCCCGTCGCCGTCAGCGATGCCCTCAACCCGGGCCGGAGCGGTGCCGTCACCGTGTCGGTGGTGGGATCGACCCGCCCGCTCGCTCAACCGGCCGCCGATCGTGCCGTCGTCAAGCGCGGGGCCTCGACCTCGGTCGACGTGTTGCAGAACGACCAGGCGACCAATCCCTTCCCCGGGCAGGCGCTGCGGGTGGTGGCGATCCGTGGGCTGAACGGGTCGTCCGTCCCGGCAGGCGTCTCGATCACGCCGAGCGGTGACAACCGGAGTCTCGCCGTCTCGGTCGCGGCGTCCGCGGCCCCCGGCGACACGAACCTCCAGTACCAGGTCGCCGACGTCACGGACGACCCCGACCGTTACGTCTGGGGCACCGTCACCATCAGCGTGCAGGACGTTCCGAACGCACCCAACGCCCCGGTCCGAACGGGCACCTTCACGGGGGGACAGCTCACCCTGAGCTACACGGCTCCGGCGGCCAACAACTCGCCGTTGACCGGCTACCGTCTGACCGGGGCCGGTTCGTCCGGGGGCTCGTACTCAAAGGCCTGCGGGCTGGCGACGGTCTGTACCCTGACCGACCTGCCCGCTGGCCAGCGGTTCTCCTTCACGGTCGTCGCCACCAACGGCGTCGGGGACTCCGCTGCCTCGGCGCCGAGTCCCGCCTACAGTGCCGACTACGTGCCCGCCGCGCCCACGGGCCTGAGCGCGACTGCGGTGCCGTCGGGCCAGGGCGACACCCGCATCACGTGGACGGACTCGCCGGACCCCCGGCCGGGCTCCGCGATCCAGTCGTACGTCGTCGAGTGGTCCGGGCCCACGACGGGCTCCCAGACCGTTCGCCGTGGAGTGCAGCAGAGCGTCATCCCCGGTCTCGTCCCGAACCAGAACTACACGGTGAACGTCTTCGGGAAGAACGACGCCGACGTCGACAGCGAGGCGGCGTGGGCCCGGGCGTCGCTGACGCGGGTGGTACCCGTCGGGAGCCCCGGGGCACCCCAGGTCACGGCCACCCCCGTGAGCGGTGGCGTGCAGATCACCTGGACGCCGTCGACCGCGAACGGCGGATCGGTTCCCACGTACCGGGTGGTCCGCGTCGCCGGCTCGGACGGGCCGGTGTCCTGCGACACCCCTGGTGACCCCGTTCCGCTCGCCGGCGGGGAAGCGACGGACTCGTCCGCGGAGGACGGAGTCAGCTACCTCTACGTCGTGAAGGCGGACAACGGCACCTTCTGTTCCGCGGGTTCGGGTCGGACCACGGCACTCAAGGCCCCGGGTGCTGCTCGCGCGACCGTGGCGTCGATCGAGAACGGTGGGGGACGCTTCGACGTCAGGGTCTCCGCGACCGACGTGGTGTCGGGTACGGCAGCCCGATTCGAGTGGTCGCAGAACGGGCAGACGGGTTGGCAGCCCCTGGCCGCCGACGGCTTCGTCTCCACCGGGGGATACGGCACCGAACTCCAGGTCTACGTCCGAGGCTGTCGAGACGCTTCCGAGACGTTCTGTGGCGCCGCGTCCGATCGTCAGGCCGCGACGCCCGTGACGGTGCGGCCCGTCATCGTCTCGTGCGTCCCCGGCGAACCCCTCGTGGTGAACCCGCCGTCGAACGGTAACCTCGACTTCTCGGCGACGGTCGAGTTCAACGTGTCGCCCCTCATCCTGGACAACTGGCAGTCGGGAGACAGGAACGGCGCGTACACGACGACGTCCCGGGTCGATCCCTCGGCGACGGAGGTCCGCATCCGCGGGACGGTCGACGGCAAGACCGACAGCGGCTACGCACGGGTCACCTGCGGCTGAAGCCCATGAACGACACATCGAGGAACGAAGACACATGAGCATGACCCCCGAGCAGGCGACCTGGTTCTCCGACATCTTCGGGCGACTGGTGGCCAACGTCGACCAGGTGCTGCTGGGCAAGACCTTCGTCGTGCGGCTGTCGTTCACGGCTCTGCTGAGCGAGGGGCACCTGCTGCTCGAGGACTTCCCGGGCACGGGCAAGACCTCGCTCGCCCGCGCGATCGCCCAGAGCGTCCAGGGCTCGAGCAACCGTGTGCAGTTCACCCCCGACCTCCTGCCCGGTGACATCACCGGCGTCAGCATCTACGACCAGAAGGCCGGTGGGTTCGAGTTCCACCGCGGGCCGATCTTCTCCAACATCGTCCTCGCCGACGAGATCAACCGCGCCAGCCCCAAGACGCAGTCCGCCCTCCTCGAGGTGATGGAGGAGAGCCGCGTGACGGTGGACGGCGTCAGCCACCCCGTGGGTTCGCCGTTCATGGTGATCGCCACCCAGAACCCGGTCGAGCAGGCCGGCACCTACCGTCTTCCCGAGGCCCAGCTCGACCGGTTCATCATGAAGACCTCGATCGGCTACCCCGACCACGCGGCGACCGTCCGCATCCTCGAGGGCTCCGCAACGAGGGTCCACGAGGGCAGCCTCAACCCGATCGTCCAGGCCGGGGTCATCACCGAGATGGCGCAACTCGCCCGCACCGTGCACGTCGAGCCCACCATCAGTGACTACGTCGCCCGGCTCGTCGACGGGACGCGCACGGCCCAGGAGGTCCGTCTCGGTGTGAGCGTCCGCGGTGCGCTGGCCCTCGTCCGTTCGGCCAAGACCTACGCGGCGTCCCTCGGTCGTCACTACGTGATCCCGGACGACGTCAAGTCGCTCGCCGAGCCCGTGCTCGCCCACCGTCTCGTGCTCGACCCCGAAGCGGAGTTCGACGGGGTCACGCCGTCCAGCGTCGTGAGCCAGCTGCTCATCGAGACGGCGCCACCCGCCGAGCGGGTAGCCGTGTGAGCGAGCGTCCCCGAGGCACCGACCGGGCCGCCCGGCCCGTGCCGGGGTCGACCGTGGACGGGTCCCGCGCCGGTCGGACACGACCGCGGGGCGGCACCCGCGGCGCCGACCAGCGATTCGATTCCGCGTTCTCGACGGGAACGCAAGGACTGACGAACGCCCGGACCCGGATCGTCGGCGACCGTACCGGCATCGGAGCGGACCTGCTCGTCCTGCTGGTCAGGACGACGCGTGGGGCTCGCCGTTCCGTCCGCCGGGCGTTCACCAGCGCCTCCTCGGTGGTCACGCCCTTCGGGTGGTCGATGCTCGTCGCCGCACCGGTCGGGCTGCTCGTCGGCTACCTGCTCGGCTGGACCGAGTTGGTGGTGGTCGGGTTCGCCGCGATCGTCCTGCTGCTCGTCGCAGGGCTCGCTCTCGTCGGACGGAACACCGTCCGCATCACGCTCGAGATCCCGCACGAGCGCGTGGCCGTCGGCGCCCCGGCGGCCGGCACCGTGCGGGTGCGCAACGCGAGCGCCCGCCGCATCCTCGGAGTGTCCGTCGAGGTCCCCGTCGGACCGGGGCTCGCCGAGATCGGCCTGCCGAGCCTCCGCTCGGGAGACGAGGTCGCCGAGTCGTTCGACCTGCCCACCACCCGACGCGGCGTCGTGGCCGTGGGTCCGGTCAGCACCGTGCGAGGCGACCCGGTCGGCCTCGCCCGACGCGAGATCGAATGGACCGGCGTCACCGAGGTGTTCGTGCACCCCCGCACCATCGGCATCCCGAGCACGAGCACGGGTCTCATCCGTGACCTCGAGGGCAATCCGACGCGTGACCTCTCGCCCAGCGACATCTCGTTCCACGCCCTGCGCGAGTACCAGCCGGGCGACGAACGACGGAACATCCACTGGAAGTCGACCGCCAAGACGGGCACCTACATGGTGCGGCAGTTCGAGGAGAGCAGGCGCAGCCACCTGGTCATCGCCCTGAGCCTCGCGGCCGGTGACTTCGCCAACGACGACGAGTTCGAACTGGCCGTCAGCGTCGCGGGTTCTCTCGGTGCTCGCGCCATCCGTGACGCGCGTGAGGTCAGCGTCGTCGTCGGCGAGACCACCCCCGAGTTCGCCAAGCGGAAGAACCTCGAGATCCGCTCCCTGAGCACGCTGACCCGGAACCGCCTGCTCGACGAACTCGCGGTCGTCACGTCGGCGGAGTCGGCGCTGGCCATCACCGACGTCGCGCGGGTGGCGGGTGATCAGGTCGTGGGGATCTCGGTGGCGTTCCTCGTCGTCGGGTCCACGACGACGGTCACCGAGATGCGCGCCGCAGCCCTGCAGTTCCCCCTGGGGGTGGAGGCGGTGGCGATCGTGTGCGACCCCGAGACGGTCCCCGGCATGAGGCGCATCGCCGATCTCACCGTGCTGACCATCGGGTTCCTCGAGGACCTGCAGAAGTCGCTCGCCCGAACGGCGAGCGCATGAGCGTCGTCGACGGGGTCCGGACGCCCGCGGGGCCCGCGGCGCCTGCTCCGCGCGCACGGTCCCGCGCGCGGCCGTCACGACTGCGAGCCCCGTTCGTCGCCTGGGTCGTCGCGTTGTTCGCGGCCTCGCTCGGCGCCGCCACCGTGACCTTCTGGCCGGTGTACGAGAGCGCCGCCTTCGTCGTGCTCGTCGTCGTCGCCTTCGCCGTCGGCGTGGTCATCGCGCTGGGCACCGCCGCCCTCCGGCTGTCGAGCGTGTGGGTGTTCGCGGCGACGATCGTGGCGTACCTGTTGCTCGGGGTGCCGCTCGCCGTGCCGTCGCAAGCCTTCGGCGGCGTGCTGCCCACGGGTCGGGGCCTCCTGACGTTGGTCTCGGCGACCGCTCTCGGCTGGAAGCAGCTCGTCACCATCGCCTTGCCGGTGGGCAGCTACGAGGCCCTGCTGGTGCCGGTCTTCGCGCTGGTCCTCGTCGGCACGGTCGTCGGCCTGTCCGTCGCGCTCCGCAGCCGACGCGGAGAACTCGCCGTCGTCGTTCCCGTCGTCGTCTGGATCGCGGCGATCGTGCTCGGTCCGGGCGAGGCCTGGTGGCCCCGCGTCACCGGTCTCGCCGTGTTGGTGACGGTGGTCGTCTGGGTCGTCTGGTGGCGCCTCCGTCGACGTCGCATCGCGCTCGGGGCCCTCACCACCCGTGCTGTCACGACGTCTGCCGGGCACCGCCCGGTGGCCGTCCGGGCCGTCGTCGGTGCGTTCGCCACGCTGGCCGTCGCGGGGACGGCCGGCACGGTCGCCGTCGCCGCGATCCCGCCGGTCACCTCGCGGACCGTGGCCCGCACGGTGGTCGAGCAACCGTTCGATCCGCGGGACCACGTCAGCCCGCTCAGCGGCTTCCGGGCGTACGAACAGGAGCCCACCGTCGACCAGGCGCTCCTCACGGTCGCGGGCCTCCGCGACGGTCAGCGACTGCGGGTGGCGACGCTCGACACCTACGACGGTGTCGTCTACAGCGTCGGCAGCGGCGAGGTCGACAGCGCCTCCGGGTTCTTCACCCGCGTGCCGTCCGACGTCGACCAATCCCGCGTCGACGGGCAGGCGACCGCGGTGGACGTCACGATCGGTGCCTACGACGACCTCTGGCTCCCCACCGTCGGCCGACTCGAGTCCGTCTCGTTCGGCGGACCCACGGCGGAAGCCCGGCGGGACGCGTTCTTCTACAACGACCTCACGGGTACGGCGGCCGTCCTCGGCGGACTGCGACAGGGCGATTCGTACCGACTGGACGCGGTCGAGCCCCGCCAGCCCGGCGACGACGAGCTCGACGCGCTCACACCGGGGACCGCCACCGTGCCGACGCCGCGGGACGTGCCCGACGAGCTCACCTCCTCGCTCGAGGAGGACGTCGCCGGGGTCCAGGGCCCCGGGGCGCGCCTCCGGGCGGCGCTGAGCGCCCTGCGCGAGGACGGCTACGTGAGCCACGGCGTCACCGCCGACGAACCCGTCAGCCGATCCGGGCACGGTGCGGACCGCATCGCCCAGCTCTTCACCGACCCCGTCATGATCGGCGACGCCGAGCAGTACGCGACGGCCGCCGCGCTCATGGCCGACCGGCTGGGGTTCCCCGCGAGGGTCGTCATGGGATTCGCCCCCGAGACGGACGGGGGCCCCGTCGACGTCACGGGGTCGAGCGTGACCGCCTGGATCGAGGTCGACACCGCCCAGTACGGCTGGGTGGCGCTCGACCCGAACCCGGCCGAACGTCCCATCCCCGAGGACCAGGTACAGGACCCGACGCAGATCTCCCGGCCCGAGTCCGTCGTCCAGCCCCCACCCCAGGATCCTCAGATGCGGGACGACCAGACGCCGCCGCAGTCCGAGCAGGACGATCCCGAGACCCCTCCGGCCTGGTTGGCCATCGTCCTGGCGGTCGTGCGGGTCGTCGGCTGGAGCGCCCTCGTCGCCGGTCTGCTCGCGGCCCCGTTCGTGACGGTCGTGGTCCTCAAGGCGCAGCGGCGTCGTCGCCGCCGAACGGCGACGAGTCCCTCCGACCGCATCAGCGGCGGCTGGCACGAGTTCCAGGACGCCGTGGTCGACCACGGCATCCGCACCCCGCCCGCGGCGACCCGGAGCGAGGTCGCCGCCGTCGTCGGTGGCTCGCGTCCCGCCGTGCTCGCCCGGGTGGCGGACCGTGCGGTGTTCTCGCCGAACCCGCCCGCGGAGTCCGACGCCGACCGCGTCTGGACGGCCGTCGCCGAGATGAGACACGCCCTCGGCGTCGGGCTCACGAGGCGGCAGCGGTTCGCCGCGGCGGTCTCGCTCCGATCTTTGCGTGGTTACCATGGGCGCACCCCTCCCGAGCGACAGAGGAACGACTGATGTACTGCCCCACCTGTGCCAGCCCCCTGCCCGTCGGCGCGATGTTCTGCGGCGAGTGCGGTCGGGCGGTCTCGAGCGCAGACCTCGCGGCCGCCCGCCGTCGGGCGGACGCCGCCGCCGAGCACGTCGACGCCACCAGTGCACCCGACCTGCCCGAGGCTCCTCCGCGTGCGACCTCGCACCCCCGCCGCAGCGATGCGCAACCCCCGTGGTGGGTGCGCGACCGTCAGGCCGACACCGGCGTGCCCGAGGTCGAGGTCGAGCCGACCCGTGTCGATCACGCGCGGTCCGAAGTGCCCGCGTCGGCTCCCGAGCCCCCGGTGTGGCCGGTCGACGATCGAACCGTCGTGTCCACGGGCGAGGACGACCGCCCGACGGCCTCCGAGGAGGCGCGGGCCGAGTCCCCGAGGACCCCTGACCCCGGCAACCCCACCGTCTCCGGCATCCCCGCCGTCCTCGACGGCCCGGTCGGGGCCCTCGCGACGCCGCCACCCGAGACGGTCGGATCGCCGACACCGCTCCGAGTGCCCTCCGAGCACCCCGACAACGGGCCCCGCCCCTCGTCCGCCCCGCTCTGGACGGCGTCGTTGACGCCTCTCCCATCGGACGATTCCTCTCCCGACGTGGTGGCCGCCGTCGAACCCCCCTCCGCCGAGGCGCCCCACGGACGTCGAGACGACGACGGCGAGGTCCGGTCAGGCGAGGTCGAGACGTCCACCGCCCCTGACGGAACCCGGCCGGTCGAGAACGACCACACCGAGGGCGCGACCGACCCCGAGGCGACGGTGATGCCGGACGAGTCCGCTCCCTCGTCCGACTCCGCCTCCGAGGTCGCCCCCGGCGACCGGGTCGCACCTCCTGCGGGCCCGCCGCCTCTCGTGCGGCCGACGGCCGACGGGCCGCGGGACGGCGACACCGCCCCGGTGGCCGCCCTCGGCCGTGACCTCCGCCCGCCCGTCCCGAGCGGGTCCCGGCCCGCTCTCCCCGAGTCCGACCGCCCTGAGCCCGTACCGCTCGTCGAGCCCGCACCGCTCGTGGAGCCCGTACCGCTCGTCGAACCGGGCTCCGCCGTCGTCCCCGAACGGTGCACGCACTGTGGCGCACCCATCGACGAGGACGACATCTTCTGCGGCGAATGCGGTGCGGTCGTGCAGTCGGTCGCCTTGTCGTTCACGGGCCCGGTCGTCCCGCTCCCGCCCGAGTGGCGACCCGACGACGAGTCCGTCCTCCGCCGTCGTCCCGCCACACAGGACCGTGAGGGCGCCGGATCGGGCTCCGACGACGCCGGGACCTCTTCGAACGGCCCGAGCTCGGGCGACGACGTACCCGTCCGAGACGAGGCCGACGACCGGCAGGACGCCACGCCACGCCTGGCACCCGAACCGATCGACCACGTCCCGGGCTTCCGCGCCGAACGACCGGCGGCGACTGCGACGCCGAGCGTCGCCGGCGTCCCCCCTGCTCCCACGTCGTCGTCGGCTCCGTCCTGGCGCCCGCGTCGGGCGCCCGTCGACCTGCCCGACGACGCCGACGTCGACGAGACCCGGATCGTCCGTCGTGGTGTACTCGGGACCGAGTACGTGCTGCAGTTCAGCACCGGTGAGAGCATCACGGTCGACGGGACCGGCCTCGTCGGCCGTGCACCGACGCCCCAGCCGGGGGAGCGCTTCGACCAGCTCGTCCGCATCGTCGATCCCGGCAAGTCCGTGTCGAAGACGCATCTGGAGTTCGGTCAGGAGGCCGGAGCCCTCTGGGTCAGCGACCGGTGGTCCGGCAACGGGACGGTCGTCCGTCCTCGTGACCTCCCGCCCCGCCGTGCCGATCCCGGAGTCCGCGTCCGCGTGACGCGTGGCACCCGGGTCGAGATCGGCGAGCAGTTCTTCGTCGTGGTCTGACCCACGGCTCCTCCCCACGCGGCAGGGTGGTCGGTCCTTCCCCCGACCCGACCACCCGGTACCCGCCGCGGCCGGTGCTCCGCTCCACTGGAGTCATGAACTCCTCGACCACCGCGGCGTCACCGGTCCTGCCGTCCCGCGTCCGGCTGCCGTCCGGGCCGGCCAGACCCCGCCCGACGGCGACGCCCGTGGCGGCGATGTCGATGGGTGCCGTCGTGTCCGCGTGCGGTGCTCTCGTCCCGTGGACCGCGCCGCCTGCCGTCCTCGGGCTCTCGCTCGCGACGGCTCTCGCGGTCCTCGTCGGCTGGGCCGTCGACCGTGTCGTCGGGGCGACGCTCACGGCACGGCGCGAACGGTCGAGGTTCCTGGCCGCCCTCGACGACGTCGACGAGGTCGTCGCGCGCCTCCGGGCGGTGCGGTCGCGTGAGCTGGCCGACTGGTACCCGACGGCCGATCGGCTCGACGAGTGCGACGTCGCACGTCGTCCGACCCGGGTGCTGGTGCTCGGGGTGGGTCGCGCCTCCAGCGGGCTCGTCCTCGAGGGGCGTCCCGAGGACGACCTCGAGCCGGGCGACCCGGTCGCCGAACGTCTGGCACGCCTCCGGGCCGAGGCGGCCACCCTCGACGAGGCTCCGCTGTGCCTGCCCCTCTCGTCGGTCGTCAGGGTCGTCGGTCCACCCGTGGTGGCCGAGGCCGTGGCGTCGGGCCTCCGCCGTCAGCTCCGGGCCGCAGGGGCATCGTCGGTCGACGCGGCCGCGGCGATCGACTGCGTGGTGGTCCGGGCGCCGACCTCGGGCGGGGCCCGGCCCGAGGCCGAGCCACCCCCGGTCGACACCGTCGTCGTGATCGGTCAGGACGGAGGGGCCACGGTCACCCTCAAGGACGGCCGGCCGTGCCGACAGAGCCTGCGGGTCGCCTTCGTGTCGGTGCTCGACGACGTCGCGCGGTGCGCCTAGCGGTCGACCCCGCTGCCCAGGCGGATGCGGCCCACCAGGCCGTCACCGCCGGTGACCTTCTCGAGCGTGCGCTCGACGACGCGAGCGGCGGCGGCGGCGTCGACGGCCCCCTCGTCGACCAGGAGGCGCAGCGCGACCAGGGTGCCGGCCCTCACGTTCCCGTCGAGCACCTTCACGGCCACCGCGACGCCGTCGGTCGTGCCCATCACCATGACGCCCTCGGCGCCGAGCTTGGCCAGCACGCCCAGCTCGTCGATCGTCACCGTGTTGGCTCGACCGGGACCGTCGATCGCCCAGGCGTCGCCCAGGACGGCCTCGACGAGATGCGCGGCGTGGCCGTCGCGTCCCGACCCGGTCGCGCCGACCGATCCGGTGATGCGCGCGATCGCCCGGGCCAGGCCGACCACGGTGGTCGCGATCACCGGGGCACCGCAGCCGTCGACGCCGGAGTGGTCAGCGGCCTCGCCGGTGAACTCGGCGACCGTCTCGCGCACCGCGGCCTGCAGGGGGTGGTCGGTGGCGACGTAGCGGGACGGGTCCCAGTCGTTCTCGGCACAGGCAAGGAGGAACGCGGCGTGCTTGCCCGAACAGTTCATCGCGAGCCGGCGCGGCGCGGTGGCCTCGCGGGCGCTGGCCCGGTCACCGGGCCAGTCCGGCGGGCAGAGGAGGTCGTCCTCGGTGCTGCCCGACCGGCCGAGCAACGCCTCGACCACCTCGAGGTGGGCGGGCGTGCCCGCGTGGCTCGCCGTGGCCAGCACGGCCTGGGGACCGTCGAGGGAGACCCCCGACCGCAGCACCGTGAGCGCTTGCAGCGGCTTGAGGCACGAGCGCGGGTAGATGGTCGCGTCGGCGTCCCCGATCCGACGCAGTTCGCGTCCGTCGGCGTCCACGACGACACCGGCTCCGAGGTGACGGCTTTCGTCCCAACCCGAGCGCTCGAGCACGGCCAGCTCGACGCTGGCCGAGGCGGTCAGGGGGTGACGGGAGGGCGCGGCGGGGCGGGGGTCGGTCATGATGGGGAGTGTACCGAGGCCCGCCACGCGACCACGTCGCACCGACGAGGGGCCCGAGAGGGAGGCAGCATGCTCGACCACGACTACGCCGTCGACGTCCGTTGGACGGGCGACCGGGGCGAGGGCACGACCTCGTACCGTTCGTACGGCCGCGACGCCACGATCGTCGCCACCGGCAAGCAGCACGACGTCCTGGCGTCGGCCGACCGCACATTCCACGGTGACGCGGACCGCTGGAACCCCGAGGAGCTGCTGCTCGCCGCACTGGCGCAGTGCCACCTGCTCAGCTACCTGCACGTCGCCGCGGCCGCCGGGGTGGTCGTGGTCGCGTACGAGGACGCCGCCGTGGGACGGATGACCCAGACGCACGACGGCGGTGGTCGCTTCACCTCGGTGACCCTGCGGCCCCGGGTGACCGTCGCCGACGACGACATGGTCGTGCGCGCCCTCGAGCTGCACGCCGAGGCGAGCCGCAAGTGCTTCATCGCCGCGTCAGTCGCCTTCCCGGTCGGTCACGAGCCCACCGTCGTGGCGGTGTCCAGAGAAGCCGACCCGGCGTGAGGCAGAATGGCACGGCACCTCCGCCGCGCCGAGCCCCACGGCACGACCCCCGTCACCCCGACCGAGAGATCCCCATGCGCCGTTCCCTCGCCCTCCTGGCCGTCCCCGCCCTCCTCCTGTCGCTCGCGGCCTGTGCCGGTGACGCCGGCGGGTCCTCCGATGCGGCGACGCCGAGCAGCTCGTCGCAGGCGACCTCCGACGTCCCGCTGCGCGCCTCCGGCGAGCCCCAGGCCCCGCAGGACGGGTTCCCGACGGTCGAGCTCGACGCCGACGGCCGCCCGACGGTGACCGTCCCCGACGCGGACGCTCCGACCGAACTCGGTGTCGAGACCCTGATCAAGGGCGACGGAGCCACGGTCCAGGCCGGTGACACCGTCACCGTCCAGTACCAGGGCGTCATCTGGAACACGGGCGAGATCTTCGACGAGAGCTGGTCGCGCGGTGCACCGGCCACCTTCTCGACCGACCAGGTCATCACCGGCTTCGCGGACGGCATGGTCGGGCAGACCGTCGGATCGCAGACCGTCGTCGTCATCCCGCCGGCCGACGGTTACGGCGAGGCCGGCGCCCCGCAGGCCGGCATCTCGGGCACCGACACGCTCGTCTTCGTCATCGACATCCTCGCCGTCTCCTAGTCGACCGTCGCCGCCGACCCCCGACACGATTCCCCGATGATCCGCACCGCGCCTCCTCGTCCGTCCGCCCGTGTCCGCCGAGGACGGTTCGCCGCCGTGGCGGCCGTTCCGCTCGTCGTCCTCGTGCTGAGCGGCTGCACGGGGGGTTCCACCTCACCGTCGACGACGGCGAGCGGCGCGGCGGGCGACTGCAAGGCGCCGACGTCGGGGGCGCTGTCCGACGGCGTCGACGTCACGGGCGAGGTCGAGAGCAAGCCCGAGGTCGTCTTCGACACCCCGCTCGAGGTCTCGTCGACCCAGCGCACCACCCTGGTCGAGGGCAGCGGCGAGGTCGCCGGGCAGGGCGCGGTGGCCAACGTCCGCATCGCGGTCTACGACGCGACCACCGGGGCCGAGGTCACCTCGGCCGGTTTCGACGAGGGTCAGCAGCCCACGCAGCTCACGGTGAGCACCGACTACTACGTGCCGGGCATCGTCGACGCCATCGCCTGCGTGCCCTCGGGCAGTCGCACGGTGACCGTCGCCTCGGCGGCCGACATGACGACCGCGACCGCGGGGGAGCAGGCGGCCGCACCCACGCCCGTGGTCATCGTCGCGGACGTCGTCTCGATCGTGCCGACCAAGGCGACGGGTGAGGCCCAGCCCCCGAAGGACGGTTTCCCGACGGTCGAGCTCGCCGACGACGGTCGGCCCACCGTGACGATCCCGCCCGGCACCGAACCGCCGTCCGACCTGCAGATCGAGGTCCTGAAGAAGGGCGACGGCCCCGTCGTCCCCGACCCCGCGAACGTCACCGTCCAGTACCAGGGCGTGAACTGGACCACCGGCGAGGTCTTCGACCAGAGTTGGGGCAAGGGCACGCCGACACCGTTCTCGACCGACCAGGTCGTGCCCGGGTTCGCCAAGGCCATGATCGGTCAGACGGTCGGCTCGCAGGTCGTGGTGATCATCCCGCCCGCCGAGGGCTACGGCGAGGCCGGTCAACCGTCGGCCGGCATCGGGGGCACCGACACGCTCGTCTTCGTCATCGACATCCTCTCCGTCGCCTAGCCCCCGGTCCGCCCGACCACGGCTCGCCTCGCGGCGGTGGGCGGCCCCGACGACGCTCGCCCTAGGCTGATCCCATGCGTCGCATCACGATCCTCGGCTCCACCGGTTCGATCGGGGTCCAGGCCCTCGACGTCGTCCGGGCCCATCCCGACCTCTTCGAGGTCGTCGGCCTCTCCGCCGGTTCCGACCGTGAGGGCGTGGCCGCGCAGGCCGCCGAGTTCGGGGTCGAGCACACGGCGCTCGGCACCGACGAGTCGGTGCAACTCGTCCGCGACGTCCGGGCCGACGTCGTCCTGAACGGCATCACGGGCTCGGTCGGCCTCGCGCCGACCCTCGCCGCCCTCGACTCGGGGGCGTCGCTCGCCCTGGCCAACAAGGAGAGCCTGATCGTCGGAGGCGACCTCGTGACGAAGCGCGCCGCCCCCGGCCAGATCGTGCCGGTCGACTCCGAGCACTCGGCGATCGCGCAGGCGCTGCGGTCGGGCTCCGACCGCGAGGTGCGTCGGCTCGTCCTGACGGCGTCGGGTGGGCCGTTCCGCGGTCGCACACGGGAATCGCTGGCCGACGTCACCCCGCGCGAGGCGCTCGCGCACCCCACCTGGGACATGGGCCTTGTGGTGACGACGAACTCGTCGACCCTCGTCAACAAGGGGCTCGAGGTGATCGAGGCGCACCTGCTCTTCGACGTCGACTACGACCACATCGACGTCACGGTGCACCCGCAGTCGATCGTCCACTCGATGGTCGAGTTCGTCGACGGCTCGACCATCGCCCAGGCCTCGCCTCCCGACATGCGCCTCCCGATCTCGCTCGGGCTCGCCTGGCCGGACCGCGTCGCGGGCGTGGGGGTCCCGCTCGACTGGACCCGCGCCTCCACCTGGACGTTCGAGCCCCTCGACGAACAGGCCTTCCCGGCCGTGCGACTCGCCAAGCAGGTCGGGCGCGCGGGGGGGACGTACCCGGCCGTCTTCAACGCGGCCAACGAGCAGGCCGTCCTGGCGTTCCACGCGGGACGCGTCGGGTACCTCGACATCCTCGACGTGGTCGAGGCCGTCGTCGACCGGCACACCGCGGGCGAGAGCAGCCTCGAGGGCGTGCTCGAGGCCGAACGCTGGGCCCGTGCCGAGGCGGACGCGCTGCTGGCCCGCTGAGCCCGCCGCCCCAGTTCGGGGCTCCCAGCGTCGTCATGGCCCCGGCGCGGTGGACGTCCGGGCACGGGCGGCTACCCTTGCCCGGTGCAGACGATCCTCCTCTTCGTGCTCGGCGTCCTGGTCATGGTCGTCGGGCTGGCCGTGTCGATCGCCCTGCACGAGGTGGGCCACCTCGTGCCGGCGAAGAAGTTCGGCGTGAAGGTCGGCCAGTACATGATCGGCTTCGGGCCGACCGTCTTCTCGCGCAAGAAGGGCGAGACCGAGTACGGCGTCAAGGCCCTGCCGCTCGGCGGCTACATCTCGATGTCGGGCATGTTCCCCCCGGGAAGGACCGGGGGAGGCGCGCGCCAGTCGAGCACCGGCTTCTTCAACACCCTCGTGCAGGACGCCCGTACGGCCAGCGCCGAGACCGTCGACGAGGGCGACGAGTCGCGCACCTTCTACCGTCTGCCCGTGTACAAGCGCGTCATCATCATGCTCGGCGGCCCGTTCATGAACCTGCTCATCGCGATCGCCCTGTTCGCGGTGCTGCTCTGCGGCTTCGGCGTCCAGCAGGCGAGCACGACGGTCGGCAGCGTCAGCACCTGCGTCCTGCCCGCCGGCTCCACCGAGACGAGCTGCCCCTCGGACGCGCCCGAGGCCCCGGCCTACGCCGCGGGCATGCTGAACGGCGACCGCATCGTGTCGATCGACGGGACGACCGTGACCGACGGCGACCAGATCACGGGCATCCTGCAGCGTTCTCCCGGCGACACCCTCGACGTCGTGGTCGACCGCGACGGCACGGAGCGCACGCTCCAGGTGACTCCGGCCCTGTCCGAGCGCTACGTGACGACGTCGAGCGGGGCCGTGGCGACGAACCCCGACGGCAGCTCGCAGACGCAGGAGGTCGGTTTCGTCGGCATCGGGTTCGCCTACGAGAAGGTGCGCGAGCCCGTGACGGCCGTGCTGCCGGCGGTCGGCGACAACATCTCGCACGTCGTCGGTGTCATCGTCACCCTGCCGCAGCGACTGGTCGGGGTGGCCCAGGCCGCCTTCGGCGGGGCCGAGCGCGACCCGAACGGACCGGTCAGCGTCGTCGGCGTCGGTCGCATGGCGGGCGAGATCGCCAGCCTCGACACGATCCCGGTGGTCGACCGAATCAGCACCCTCGTCGGGCTGCTCGCGAGCCTCAACGTCGCCCTCTTCGTGTTCAACCTGGTGCCGCTGATGCCGCTCGACGGCGGTCACGTGGCCGGGGCCCTGATCGAGGCGATCCGCCGCGGCTTCGCCAAGCTCCTCCGCCGGCCCGACCCGGGCCCGGTCGACACGGCCAAGGCCATCCCCGTGACCTTCGCCATCGTGATCCTGCTCGGCGGCATGACCGTCCTGCTCACCTACGCCGACATCGTGAACCCGATCGACATCTTCGGCTGACGTCCGGTCGCGAGCGACCCGTGACGCACCGGTCACGCGTCCGTCACTCGGCGTCCAGCGCCGAGGTTTACGATGACTTCGTGCCAGCAGTCAATCTCGGAATGCCGAAGGTCCCCGAAGTCCTCGCCCCGCGCCGCAAGACGCGGCAGATCAAGGTCGGCAAGGTGCTCGTGGGTGGCGACGCCCCCGTCAGCGTGCAGTCGATGACCACGACTCCGACCCCCAACATCAACGCCACCCTGCAGCAGATCGCCGAGCTCACGGCCAGCGGCTGCGACATCGTGCGCGTCGCCGTGCCGAGCCGTGACGACGCCGAGGCCCTTCCGATCATCGCGAAGAAGAGCCAGATCCCGGTCATCGCCGACATCCACTTCCAGCCCAACTACGTCTACCAGGCGATCGACGCCGGGTGCGCGGCGGTCCGGGTCAACCCCGGCAACATCCGCAAGTTCGACGACCAGGTCGGCAAGATCGCCGCCGCGGCGAAGGCCGCCGGCGTCTCGATCCGCATCGGCGTCAACGCCGGCTCGCTCGAGCCCAGCATCCTGCAGAAGTACGGCAAGGCCACCCCCGAGGCGCTCGTCGAGTCCGCCGTGTGGGAGGCCTCGCTCTTCGAGGAGCACGACTTCCACGACTTCAAGATCTCGGTCAAGCACAACGACCCGATCGTCATGGTCAAGGCGTACCGCCAGCTCGCCGAACGCGGCGACTGGCCCCTGCACCTCGGCGTGACCGAGGCCGGGCCCGAGTTCCAGGGCACGATCAAGTCGGCCACGGCCTTCGGCATCCTGCTGAGCGAGGGCATCGGCGACACCATCCGCGTCAGCCTCAGTGCCCCGCCCGCCCAAGAGGTCAAGGTCGGCCTGCAGATCCTGCAGTCGCTCAACCTGCGCGAGCGCAAGCTCGAGATCGTCAGCTGCCCGAGCTGCGGTCGCGCCCAGGTCGACGTCTACAAGCTGGCCAACGACGTCACCGACGGGCTCGAGGGCATGACCGTCCCGCTGCGCGTCGCCGTCATGGGTTGTGTCGTCAACGGTCCTGGCGAGGCCCGAGAGGCCGACCTCGGCGTCGCCTCGGGCAACGGCAAGGGTCAGATCTTCGTCAAGGGCGAGGTCATCAAGACCGTTCCCGAGTCCGAGATCGTCCAGACCCTCATCGACGAGGCGAACCGTCTCGCCGCCGAGATGCCCCCCGGCGAGCTGGGCTCGCCCGAGGTCGTCACCGTCTGATCGGGTCCACCCCGGGGGCGACGCGACCCCCGTCAGGAGGCGCGGTGCGAGATCTCTCGCACCGCGCCTCCTTCGTGTGGTCGCTTCCGCGGCCGGGCCGACGGGGCCGTGTGTCGTCGTGTGACGCCCCGATGTGACGCGCCCCGGGGCGTCCGCCAGCATGGACGACGCACCGTGACGGCCCCGGCCCACCCCCGAGCGGTGCTCCCGCAGCGCCCCGAGAGGAACCCATGACCAGCAGCGCCCCCCTGATCGACGCCCCCAAGAAGGGCCCCGGTCGTCTGATCGCCGTCATCGTCGCGGTCGTCGTCGTGCTCGCCGCCGTCGGCATCGCGATCGGAGTCACCCGTGGCGGTGGCGACGACGAGACCGTCCGCATCGGCGTCGTGGGCGCGAGCGACCCGTACTGGGCCGACTTCGTGCAGGCCGCGGCCGACGAGGGCATCACGGTCGACCTCGTGGACTACTCGGACTACGAGCAGCCCAACCCCGCCCTCGCCGACGGCGAGATCGACCTGAACCAGTTCCAGCACATCGTCTACCTCGCGCAGTACGACGTGGCATCCGGCAACGACATCGTGCCGATCGGTTCGACGGCGATCTACCCCCTGCCCCTGTACTCGTCGAAGTACACCGAGCTGAGCGACTTCCAGGAGGGTGACACCATCGCGATCCCCGACGACTCGAGCAACCTGGCCCGCGCCCTGCTCGTCCTGCAGTCGAACGGCCTGGTCTCGCTGAAGGACGGCGGGACGATCTTCTCGGGCGTCAACGACGTCGACGAGTCGAAGTCGAAGGTGAAGGTCGCGACGGTGAGCGCCGACCTCGCCGCCACGTCACTGCCCGACTACGCCGGTGCGATCATCAACAACGACTTCGCGACGAAGGCCGGTCTGTCGACCGACGACGTCATCGCCCAGGACGACCCCAACGACCCCTCGTCGGTGCCCTACGCCAACGTCTTCGCCGCCCGGGCGGAAGACAAGGACGACGCCACCTACCAGAAGCTCGTCCAGATCTACCAGGACACCAAGGCCGTCACCGACGGCGTCGTCGACAACTCGGGTGGCACGGCGATCATCACGAAGATCCCCGCGAGCGACCTCGAGAAGTCGCTGACCGAGACCGAGAAGCTCGTCGAACAGAACGGCTGACCCACCAGGTCGCCACCCCGGCCCGGACCGCGCGCAGCATCCGCTCGCGGTCCGGGCCTCCGCCCGTGCCGAGGAGAACGCGTGCCCGCCATCACCCTGACCGACGTCGTCAAGACGTACCCGCCCCGTGAGAAGGGCGCCGCACCGCTGACCGCGGTCGACGGCGTCAGCCTCGAGATCGCCGAGGGCGAGATCTTCGGCATCATCGGCTACTCGGGCGCGGGGAAGAGCACCCTCGTCCGCCTCGTCAACGCCCTCGAGCCCACGACGAGCGGGAGCATCCGCGTCGACGGCCGCGAGATCACCGGCCTCCGTGAGCGCGAACTGCGCTCGGTCCGGGCCGGCATCGGCATGATCTTCCAGCAGTTCAACCTGTTCTCGTCGAAGACGGTCTGGGGCAACGTCGAGTTCCCGCTCAAGGCGGCGGGGGTACCCAGGGACGAGCACCAGCGGCGGATCAGCGACCTGCTGCACTTCGTCGGCCTCGGCGACAAGGCCCACGCGCGGCCGGACCAGCTCTCGGGTGGTCAGAAGCAGCGCGTCGGCATCGCCCGCGCGCTCGCGACAAATCCCCGCATCCTGCTCGCCGACGAGGCGACGAGCGCCCTCGACCCCGAGACGACCAGCGAGGTGCTCGCCCTGCTCAAACGCGTCAACGCCGAGCTCGGCATCACCATCGTCGTGATCACCCACGAGATGGACGTCATCAAGTCGATCGCCGACCGGGTGGCCGTGATGGACTCCGGCCGCGTCGTCGAGACAGGCCCCACCTTCGAGGTGTTCTCCGACCCGAAGCAGGCGTCGACCAAACGGTTCGTCTCGACGGTCATCGCGGGCACGCCGCACGGTGACGAACTCGATGCGCTGCGGGCCCGCCACCCCGGCGTCCTGGTGTCGGTGCGCATCGCCGAGGGTGGCGTCGACCAGCGCGACGTCTTCGCGCTGCTCGCGCGTCACGGCCTGTCGTTCGAGATCGTCTTCGGCGGCGTGAACGACATCCAGGGACGCACGTTCGGCACCCTGACCCTCGCCGTGACCGGCGACGACGCGGCCGTCCGAGCGGCCGTCGCCGAGCTGGGCGACGACGCGACCGAACTGCCCACCTCGCC
Organism: Frigoribacterium sp. 9N; assembly: GCF_902506305.1. NCBI lineage: Bacteria > Bacillati > Actinomycetota > Actinomycetes > Micrococcales > Microbacteriaceae > Frigoribacterium > Frigoribacterium sp. 9N. The sequence goes on along the minus strand of NZ_LR733391.1, from coordinate 319,410 downwards.
GACGACGTCGGTCCGACCCACGGAAGGACGCTGATGGACTCCCTGATCGAACTGCAGCCGATGCTGTGGCAGGCGGCCGTCGAGACCGTCTACATCGTCGCCCTGACCCTCCTCTTCGGCGGCATCGGCGGACTCCTGCTCGGCTTGGCGCTCTACCTGACGCGGGGCGGAGCCCTCTTCGCGAACCGCGTCGTCTACGGCGTGCTGAACGTGGTCGTCAACGTGTTCCGACCGATTCCGTTCATCATCTTCCTGGCCGCGGCCCAGCCGTTGGCGAGGTTCGTCATCGGGTCGGGCAGCGGCAACCCGGCCATCATCTTCACCCTGTCGCTCGCCGCGTCGTTCGCCATCTCGCGCATCGTGGAACAGAACCTGCTCACCGTGCAGCCGGGCGTCATCGAGGCCGCACGGGCGGCGGGGGCCGGCCCGGCCCGCATCATCGGAACGGTGCTGCTGCCGGAGGCGCTCGGACCGCTCGTCCTCGGCTACACGTTCATCTTCGTCGCGCTGGTCGACATGTCGGCGGTGGCCGGCTACATCGGCGGCGGCGGGCTCGGCAACTTCGCCCTGCTCTACGGCTACCGGCAGTTCGACCCGGTCGTGACCTGGGCCGCGGTGCTGCTGATCATCGTGCTGGTGCAGCTCGTCCAGTTCCTGGGCAACTGGCTGGCGAGGCGCGCGCTCCGGCGATGAGGCGCGGTGCCCGGGGGCACGGGAGCTGTCGGGGGACTGGTTTACAGTGGGGCGCGTGACCGACACCGCCACCGCCAGCCCGACCCCGCCGCCGGCTCCGGCCCCCGTGACGCCCGCCGAGCTCGAGCGGGCTCGGCAGATCGTCGGGGCGGTGTCGCAGGCGTTCGGCCGCAAGGTCGTGGGTCAGACCGCACTCCGCGACACCCTGCTCGTCGCCCTGATCACCGGCGGGCACGTCCTGCTCGAGAGCGTCCCGGGGTTGGCCAAGACGACCGCGGCACAGACCATCGCGCAGTCGATCGACGCGAGCTTCCGGCGCATCCAGTGCACGCCCGACCTCCTGCCGAGCGACATCACGGGCACCCAGATCTACGACGCCCAGAAATCGACCTTCGTCACCCAGCTCGGGCCGGTCCACTCGAACTTCGTCCTGCTCGACGAGATCAACCGGTCGAGCGCCAAGACCCAGAGCGCCATGCTCGAGGCGATGCAAGAGCGACAGACGACCATCGGGGGCACGGTCTACCGACTGCCGTCGCCCTTCCTCGTCCTGGCCACCCAGAACCCGATCGAGCAAGAGGGCACCTACCAACTGCCCGAGGCGCAGCTCGACCGCTTCCTGTTGAAAGAGATCCTCGACTACCCGACCCCCGCCGAGGAGGCCGAGATCATCCGGCGCATCGAGAGCGGCGTCTACGACGAGGCCGCCGCACCGTCCACGGGCGTCGGCCTGGCCGACGTCGTCTACCTGCAAGACCTGGCCAAGCGCGTCTACGTCGACGCGTCGATCGTCAACTACATCGTGCAGCTCATCTACGTCACGCGGCACCCGCAGCAGTACATCCCGGCGACCCTTGCCGACTACGTCGAGTTCGGGGCCAGCCCCCGGGCCAGCATCGCCTTCATGCAGGCGGCCCGTGCCCTCGCCCTGCTGCACGGGCGCGACTACGTCATCCCCGAAGACGTCAAGCACCTGCGCCACTCCGTGCTGCGACACCGCATGATCCTCAACTACGAGGCCACGGCCGACGAGGTCGCGCCCGAGACGATCATCGACGCCGTGTTCGGCGCCGTCCAGACCCCCTGACGCCGGTGGCCAGCCTGTTGCTGCGCGTCAGGACGAAGATGGGGCTGTTCGCCCACCGACGCACGATCGACCTGCTCGAGGGCGGCTACGCCTCGGTGCACCACGGGCGCAGCCACGACTTCGACGACCTCCGGGCCTACGTCCCGGGCGACGAGGTGAAAGACATCGACTGGAAGGCCACGGCCCGTCACGGCGAGCCCCTGGTCAAGCGGTACATCGCGAGCCGCCGGCAGAACCTCGTCCTCGTGATGGACACCGGTCGCAACATGGCCGCGACGGCCACGAGCGGCGAATCGAAGAAAGACATCGCCCTGATGGCGGCCGGCGCCCTCGCCTACATCGCCGCCAAGCACGGTGACGTCGTGTCACTGGTGGCGGGCGATTCGTCGGGTACCCGCGCGCACCCGGCGGGCGCGACCGAAGCCCACCTCGAGACCCTCCTGCGGCAGGTCGACCGACGCGTCGACCTCGACGCCCCGACGAGCGACCTCGCGGCCGTGCTCGAGTGGGTCGCGCGGGGCATCCGGCGGCGCTCCATGCTGCTCGTGATCACCGACGACGTCGCGATCGACGATCGCATCACCCGGTTGCTCCGGCGTCTGCGCGCGCAGCACGAGGTCGTCTGGCTGACGATCGGCGACGCCGACCTGATGACGCGCGCGGGTCGGGCGGGCGAGGTCTTCGACGTCCGCGAGATGGCCGGACTGCCGGCGTACCTGCGCGAGAACGCGCAGCTCCGTCGAGAGTTCGACGACTCCTCCCTGCGGCGCGTCGGCGACACCGAGCGCGAGCTCCTGGCCCTCGGCATCAGCAGCCAACGGCTCGGCAGCCAGGCCGAGGTCGTTCCCGGGCTGTTCACCCTGATAGAGAAGCACCGTCGTGTCGGGCGCTGACGACTTCTTCGGGCCCTACCAGTACCCGCTCTGGGTGCTCTGGCTGGTGCTCGGCCTGGTCGGGCTGGCACTCGTGGCCGCCTGGTACGTCTTCGTGATCCGTTTCTCGGCCCGCCGCCTCCCTCCGGCCCAGCGGGCGGCCCGCGCGGCCTCCCGACCGGTCGCCCTCGCCGACACCAAGGAGAAGTACCTCGCCCTGATCGACGAGGTCGAGACGGCCGCCTCCTCGGGGCGGCTGAACGACCGTGGCGTGCACTCCCGGCTCAGCCTGCTCCTGCGGTTCTTCGCGCACGAGACGAACGGGGTCGACACCCACGTGATGACCCTCGCCGACCTCCGCGAGTCGAACCTGCCCCGGCTCGTCGGTGCGGTCGAGCAGTACTACCCGCCGGCCTTCCGGCTCGAAGCGCCCGGCGACCCGGCCCGTGCCGTCGCCACCGCGAGGGACCTGGTGTCGTCATGGGGCTGATCTTCTGGTGGGTCCCGTTGGTCGCACTGGCGGTCGTGGCGGTCGCGGCATGGCTCTACGTGCGGTGGAGGCGCCGCGACAGAGCGCGCCTCCGTCGCCTCGGCGTCCCGGTCGCGCACGGCGAGCGGCTGACCGCGCTGCCCGCGTACCAGCGCGTCGTCCGGCGCTACCGTGCCGCGCTCGCGGTCGTCCTCGTCGCCATGGTGGCGCTGACCGGCATCAGCGTCCTGCTCGCGGCCCGCGTCTCGAGCACCGACGTCGTCGAGCCCCAGTCGTACAAGCGCGACATCATGCTCTGCCTCGACGTGTCGGGTTCGATGACCGAGGTCGACTCCCAGATCGTCGACACCTTCTCGACCCTCTCGCAGGGGCTCGACGGCGAACGCGTCGGGCTGTACCTCTTCGACAGCTCGGCCGTGCAGGCGTTCCCGCTCACCGACGACTACGACTTCGTGCGCACGCAACTCGAGCAGTACCGCGACTCGTTCGACACCATGGGCGAGAACGGGACCCGCTACTGGACGGGCACCGACCTCGGTGACGGTGCGTCGCTGATCGGCGACGGTCTGGCGTCGTGCGTCCTCGGGTTCGGCGACGACGACAGCACGCGGCCCAAGTCGGTCGTGCTCGCCACCGACAACTACGTCAACGGCAAGGCCCTGCTCACGCTCACCGAGGCTGCCGACCTGGCGACCGAGCGCGACGTCCGCGTGTACGCGGTGAACCCCGCCGACCACGCCACGGACGCCGTGGCCGACCAGGTCGCCGCCGAACTGCGCACCGCGGCCGAGTCGACCGACGGTGGCTACTACGCCCTCGACGACTCGACGACCGTGCCGCAGATCGTCGACGAGATCGACGCCCGCGAGGCGGGGCTCTTCACCGGTGCCCGACGGCTCGTGGTGACCGACCACCCGCAGGCCCTGGCGATCGCCGCCCTGCTCGTCGCGATGGGCGGGCTCGTCTTGCTCTGGCGGGTGCGCCTGTGATCGCCCGGGCGCTGGTGTTCCAGCCCGTCCTGCCCTGGTGGCTCCTCGCCGTGGCCGCCGTCGCCCTGCTCGGGTTCACGGGCTGGCGCGTGGTGGCCGAGCGGGGCCGACGACGGGCCCTTCTCACCTGGGTGCGACGTCTGGTCATCGTCGCCCTGCTCCTCGTCGTCGCCGTGCGGCCGAGCCTGCCGGGCGGGTCGGCGCAGGCGTCGGTCGCCCAGCTCAACGTCTTCTTCGTGGTCGACACGACGTCGAGCATCGCGGCGGAGGACTGGGGCGACGGTCGGCGTCGACTCGACGGGGTGCGGGCCGACATCGCCGAGGTCACCTCGCAGCTGGCGGGAGCCCGGTTCTCGCTGCTGTCCTTCGACAGCACCGCCGTCCTGCGGACGCCGCTGACCGACGACGCCTCCGCCGTGGTCGCCGCGGCCGACGCCATGAACCAAGAGGTCACCTACTACTCGAGCGGCAGTTCCGTCAGCGAGGCGAACGACCTGCTGGCCGAGCGGCTGTCCGAGGCCCGGCAGAGTGCGCCCGAACGGGCCAACGTCGTCTACTACCTCGGCGACGGCGAGCAGACCAGCGGCACCGAGCCCGAGAGCTTCGCGGCATCCGCCGGCGACGTCGACGGCGGTGCCGTCTTCGGCTACGGCACCGAGCGGGGAGGCAAGATGCGCGTCTTCGACGGCTACGGCGACGAGTACTCGACGAAGGAGTACATCCAGGACCGCACACAGCCCGGCGATCCCGATGCCGTCTCGACGATCGACGAGGACGCCCTGCGGCGCATCGCCGATCAGCTCGGCGTGCCGTACGTGCACCGCACGGCCGACACATCCGTCGACGCTGCGGTCGCGGACGTCCGCGACGGCGCCGTGGCCTCCGACGAGGGACGGGCCGACAGCCTGATCGACCTCTACTGGATCGCCGCGATCCCCCTGTTCGTCCTGCTGCTCCTCGACGTCGCACTCGTGGCGAGGGCACTGGGCGAGGTCCGTCCACCACGGCCCGTCCGCGCCGGACGCGGTCGAGGGCGCGGTGCGCCGTCGGGACCCGACGCCTCACGACCCGAGAGGCGAGTCCGCCCGTGACCGACACCCTCGTCCCCCCGCCCGTCGACGAGATCCGCCGCGCCCACGAGGCCGAGGCCGGGCCCGACGTCGAGCAGTACCGGAGACGCCTCCGGCGTCGGCTGCTGCTCTGGTCGGCCCCGGTCGTGCTCGTGGTGCTGCTCGTGGCCCTGAAGCTGCTCAGCCTGCCCGCCTTCGCCGCCCTGACGCAGTGGTCGTACGGCGACAGGGAGTTCGAGCGCAGCGCCTCCTGGTCCGAACCCCTCGGCGTCGCCAACGTGGTCGAGCCCTGGGTGCACCACTTCGACCGGGGGACCGCCTACGCCCAGATCGGCGTGCTCGACGTCGCGCGTCAGGAGTTCGTCACGGCACTCGACCTCGCCCCCGACGACGCCACGATCTCGTGCGTCATCCGGGTCAACCTGGTGCTCACGATCGAGGCCCAGGGCGATGCCGCCCTGCTCGAACTGCGCTACGCCGACGCCGAGGCGCTGTACGAACTCGGGGCGAAGACCGTCGACGAGGCTCCCGAGGGGTGCTTCCAGCCGCCGGAGGACCCCCGGCAGCCCGACACCTCCCAGCCGCTCGACGACGCCCAGCAGCGCCTCGACGAGAAGGGGCAGCAGGCCCAGGGGGGCGAGGGCGACGAGCAGCAGCCCGGAGGGGACGACGGCAGCGATCCCGGCGCCGGGGGAGACGAGCCCGGCGAGGGCGAGGGGCAGGCCGAGTCCGACGACCCGCTCGACCAGCTGCAGCAGCAGGGCGAACAGAGCCAGCAGCAGCAACAGCAGGACACCGACCGCGACCGCTACTACGAGCAGAACCCGGGTGACTACGACGGCAAGCCGTGGTGACCCGGGCACGCCCCTAAGCTGGACGGGTGTCCACACGTCTCTCCCAGCTCTTCGTCCGCACCCTCCGAGAAGACCCCTCCGACGCCGAGGTGACCAGCCACCGGCTGCTCGTCCGTGCCGGGTACATCCGCCGTCAGGCACCTGGGGTCTTCGCCTGGCTGCCGCTCGGCCTGCGCGTCAAGGCGAAGATCGAGGCGGTCATCCGTGACGAGATGCAGGCCGCCGGCGCCCAAGAGGTGCACTTCCCCGCCTTGCTGCCTCGCGAGCCCTACGAGGCCACCGGGCGGTGGACCGAGTACGGCGACGGCATGTTCCGGCTGAAGGACAGGAAGGACGCCGACTACCTCCTGGCCCCCACGCACGAGGAAGCCTTCACCCTGTTGGTGAAGGACCTCTACTCGTCCTACAAGGACCTCCCGCTGACCCTGTTCCAGATCCAGGACAAGTACCGCGACGAGGCTCGACCCCGGGCCGGCCTGCTGCGCGGCCGCGAGTTCACCATGAAGGACGCCTACTCGTTCGACGCGTCCGACGCCGGCCTGGACGACAGCTACCAGAAGCAGCGCGACGCCTACGAGCGCATCTTCACGCGGCTCGGCCTCGAGTACGTCATCGTCAAGGCGGATGCCGGGGCCATGGGCGGTTCGCGCAGCGAGGAGTTCCTGCACCCCACAGCCATCGGCGAGGACACCTTCGTCCGCTCGGCGGGCGGCTACACCGCCAACGTCGAGGCCTTCACGACGATCGTCCCCGACACGGTCCCGCTCGAGGGCCTCGCCCCCTCCCGTCGCCTGGCACCGGCCGACACGCCGACCATCGACTCGCTGGTCGCCCAGCTCAACGCCGACGAGTCCCGCGACTCCGGGCCCTGGACGGCTGCCGACACGCTCAAGAACGTCGTCGTCGCCCTCAGCCACCTCGACGGACGCCGTGAGCTCGTCGTGGTCGGCCTGCCGGGTGACCGCGAGGTCGACATGAAGCGGCTCGAGGTCGCCTTCGCCCCGGCCGAGGTCGAGGCCGCCGGCGACGCCGACTTCGCGAAGAACCCCGTGCTGGTCCGTGGCTACCTCGGCCCCCAGGTGCTCGGTGGCGAGTCCGACTCGGGCATCCGCTACTTCGTCGACCCGCGCGTGGTCGAGGGTTCGGCCTGGGTCACCGGGGCGAACGAGAAGGGCGTGCACGTCGCCGACCTCGTCATGGGCCGCGACTTCACCGCGGACGGCACCATCGAGGCCGCGCAGGTCCGCGAGGGCGACCCCGCGCCCGACGGTTCCGGCCCCATCGAGACCGCCCGCGGCATGGAGATCGGTCACGTCTTCCAGCTCGGCCGCAAGTACGCCGAGGCGCTCGGCCTCAAGGTGCTCGACGAGAACGGCAAGCAGGTTACGGTCACGATGGGCTCGTACGGCATCGGCGTCACGCGCATCCTCGCGGTGATCGCCGAGGCGAACAACGACGCCAAGGGCCTGATCTGGCCGGCCAACGTCGCCCCCTTCGACGTCCACGTCGTGGCCACGGGCAAGGACCCCGTGGTCTACGAGGTCGCCGAGAAACTCACCGCCGACCTCGAGGCCCACCGTCTCGACGTCCTCTACGACGACCGACCCAAGGTCTCGCCCGGCGTCAAGTTCGGCGACGCCGAACTCCTCGGCGTGCCGCAGATCGTCGTCGTCGGCCGTTCGGCCGGCGAGGGCGTCGTCGAGCTCTGGGACCGCCGCACGGGCGAGCGCACGCCGGTCCCCGTGGCCGAGGCCGTCGCGACCCTGACGGCTCCGCGAGCGTCCTGAGCGCCGGCACCGCGCCTCCTCGTCCCGGTCGTGGCGACCCCGAGGAGGCGCGGTGTCGAGCTCGCGGACGGTCCGCCGTCCACCCCGCTCTCGGGTACCGTAGGGGGATGCTGCGCGCGCCATCGTGCGTGCAGCCTGCAGATCTGAATAGTGGAGGCCCTCAGTGGACATCGACCTGAGCGTGCTGCGTCTCATGGAGCGCGAGCGTGAAATCCCCTTCGACGAACTCGTGCGCATCATCGAGCAGGCCATCCTCACGGCCTACCTCAAGCACACGAACCAGCCCGAGAGCCGCATCCCGGTCGCTCGCGTCGAACTCGACCGCAAGACCGGGCACGTCTCGGTCTTCGCCATCGAACGCGACGACGAGGGCGAGGTCGTGGGCGAGTCCGTCGACAGCCCCAGCGACTTCGGCCGCATCGCGGCCTTCGCGGCCAAGCAGGTCATCAACCAGCGCCTGCGCGACATCGGTGACGACAAGGTGCTCGGCCAGTTCAAGGGCCGTGAGGGCGACATCGTCGCGGGCGTGATCCAGCAGGGGCCCAACCCCCGCATGATCCACGTCGACCTCGGCACCGTCGAGGCGATCCTCCCGCCCGAGGAGCAGGTGCCGGGTGAGAAGTACGCCCACGGCTCGCGCATCCGCGTGTACGTCACGGGTGTCAGCAAGGGCACCAAGGGGCCGCAGATCACGGTCTCGCGCACCCACCCGTCGCTCGTGCGCAAGCTCTTCGCCCTCGAGGTGCCCGAGATCGCCAGCGGCGTCGTCGAGATCGTCTCCCTGGCCCGCGAGGCCGGCCACCGCACCAAGATGGCCGTCCGTGCGACCGAGCCCGGCGTCAACGCCAAGGGTGCCTGCATCGGCGAGATGGGACAGCGCGTCCGCGCCGTCACCACCGAGCTCAACGACGAGAAGATCGACATCGTCGACTACTCGAGCGACCTCCCCACCTTCGTCGCCAGCGCCCTGTCGCCGGCCAAGGTGTCGTCGGCCTTCGTGATCGACGCCTCCACCAAGGCCGTCCGGGCACTCGTCCCCGACTACCAGCTGTCGCTCGCCATCGGCAAGGAGGGCCAGAACGCCCGCCTCGCCGCGAAGCTCACGGGCGCGCGGATCGACATCCAGCCCGACAGCATCCTCGAAGACGACTGAGTGGATGTCGATCCGCGCGCCGGGTCGACGACGCGCCAGCGTCGGCGGCCCGGTCACGGGAATGACCCATCCAGCCCGACAGCATCCTCGAAGACGACTGATCGCCCCGACGAGAACCCGGGTGGTCGAGGGCGACCGGCGCACCACGCCGTTCGCCCTCGGCGTCTCCCGTCCGACGACCCGAGGGGGTAAGGTGGAACCCGTCAGAACGTGCATCGGTACTCGAGCGCGCGCTCCACGGTCCGCACTCGTGCGGGTCGTCGCCCGAAACGGACGTCTCGTGGTCGATCCGACCGCGACCCTTCCCGGGCGGGGTGCGTGGTTGACGCCGTCGATCGACGCGTTCGAGTCGGCAGTGAAGCGCAAGGCCTTCCGCCGTGCACTCCGCCTCGACTCCGAACCCGACGTCGACGAGCTCCGCGCCCACCTCACGCGGATCACCACTTCACGACCCATCGCCACGACAGAACAGGCTGAACGGCACATGGACAACTAATGAGCAACCACTAATGAGCGGCTCGAAATGAGACCCGTCCAGAACTAAGGCTCTTCCCGTCTCGGGAAGGGCCCGAGACAGGAGAACTGTGGCTAAACCACGCGTACACGAGATCGCCAGCGAGCTGGGGATCGACAGCAAGACCGCACTAGAGAAGCTCAAAGAGATGGGCGAGTTCGTCAAGGGACCGTCCTCCAGTGTCGAGCCTCCCGTCGCCCGCAAGCTGCGCCAGGCCTTCGCCGGTGCCGCGAAGCCCGCGACCCCCGCCGCCAAGGCCCCCTCGGCCGGTGCCGCTGCGCAGCCCGCGAGCTCGGCGCCCAAGCCCGGCGGCCCCCGTCCGGCAGCCCCCAAGCCTCCCGTCGCCGAGCCGACGCCCGCCCCCGTGGCGGCTGCCGAGCCCGACGTCGACGCGGCACCCGCACCCGTCGCCCCGCTGACGGTCGCCGAGCGCCAGNGGTCGGGCGGGGTGGGCGGGCCATCGGGCCTCCGATGCTCGGGTGGTATCGGTCTGTGCGGCGTGGATTGCATACAATCCTGCCGCACGCCCCAGTTTTGTATACGAATTGTTTCGCGCGGGTAAAACGTGGCCCGGCCGGTCCGGCTCCGGCCCGTCTCGCCTAGAAACGCACCGCCCGCACCCGCACCCGCTCCGAGGTCGCACCACGATCGCGTCACGGAACCACACTCGGGGTTGGTTCGACGACTCGGAAGTGGTGCGACCTGAGCGTCACGGCAAGGGCAGCCCTGCTGAGCGGAGGTTCGCGGCCAGGCGGGGTGGGTGCGACAACTCGTCCCAGACCGTTCGCGCGAATCCGTTGACCTCGGGCCGGTTGCGGATGCGGTCCTCTCGGATCTTCTCGTCCACCACGACTTGTCCGGGCGACCGGCCGTTCTTCCACCGCCCTTCCGCGTACTTGATCCGTCCGTCGAATTCGAGCACGACGCCGAACCGGGGCCACCAGAAGTCGACGACGTCGGCGAAGAGGCCGCCGTCTCCCCAGGTGAAACGCTGCTGGAGCACCGGAGGAGGCGCGCCCAGCTCGTGCAGGACGACCCGCGTCAGCGACTCCCCCGGGGATTCGGCCTCGGGCGTCGCGAAGGCGACCGCCCGGCGTGCACTCGGCAGGCCTCGTGCCGACCCACGTCCGTCGAGGACGTGCCGCACGTCATCCGCGGTGGCGAGCCCCCTCCGCACGAGGGCATCGAGGGCGACCACCGCGTCACGGAACGACGACGTGAGGGCGAGATCGGCTGCTGTTCGAGCCGGAGAGGTGAGGGAAAGTGGAGGGAGCGACCGCACCTCCTCACCGGAGAGCGGTCCCGGGTGCCGCACGACGTTCGCCGTCGTCTGGGTCGTGCGGCGGTCCGGGTCGACGACGTGCACGCGGCTCGGCCACTCACCGAGGGCCGGCAGCTCCCAGCATGCGGCCGCCGACGCATGAGACACCACCATCCGCGAAGCGAGCCGCGGCATGACGGCGAGGACGAGGATCAGGTGGCGATCCCGAGAGGAGGCCGCTCGCCACGCGGCAGCGTCGACGGCTGCCCCACGACGCACCCGGACGAACTCACCCCGCTCGACACCACGACGCACGGCCTCGGACTCCCGCCGCCCGTGCTCGAGCCGGTCGGACCGGATGATGTGGGGCAGATGTTCGATCACAGGGAGAGACTGCCGTCACATGGCGGCCCGCCAGTGGTTGTCCACAGGCAGGGCGACGACGAGGTCACACCACGTCTGCGGCATCGAACCGCCCGACGGGGCAGTTCGATGACTCGACGGTGGTGCGACCTCGTGCAGAGCGGGGCGAAGAAGCCGCGCGGAGGCGAGGAGGCGCGGGGCGGCTACTCGAGGTTGGCGTGGCGGGGCCAGAGCTCGTCGGCATCGGCACCCGAGCGCTTCCACAGCGCGTGGAAGACGGCGTCGCCGAGCAGCACGACGGTCTGCTCGAACAGCCCGCCGGCGTACTGCGACGACGCGGCTCCCGAGCGGTCCTGCTTGTCGGCGGCGGGCACCACGAGCACGGCCTCGGCCAGGTCGGCCAGCGGCGAGTCGGCGGCGGTGGTGATGGCGGCCACCCGCGCCCCGGCGTCGACGGCCGTCCGGGCCGCGGCGACGATGCCGGACGTCGTGCCCGAGCCGCTCGCGGTGAGCAGCACGTCCCCGTCGGCGATGGCCGGCGTCGTGACCTCGCCGACGACGTGGACCTCGAGTCCGAGGTGCATCAACCGCATCGCGGTCATGCGGAGGGCGAGACCCGAGCGACCCGCACCGTGGACGAAGACGCGCTCGGCGTCGTCGAGCAGGTCGGCGAAGGCGTCGAGCTGGCCGGACGTGTCGGACGAGTCGTCGCCTCCGGCGTCCACGTCGAGCACCGCCGAGACGGCGGCGTCGACCTCGTCGGCCACGAGCTCGAGGGCGGTGGCGACGGAACCGTGGTCGTCGTCGGGGGTCGTGCTGTCTGCGGGGGTCACGCGTACCAGCCTGCTCGCCCCGCGCCTCCCGCGTCCAGGTTCGGGCCGGCGGTCCGCGTCGACGGGCTCCGGGCGGGGGTGCGACCAGAAGGGGGGCCACCGTCGACCCGCACTGGGGGCAGCCCGGCTGCCGACCGCTGCCTAGCCTGGGACAGGGGGACGAGACACCGAGAGACACCCGAGGAGCACCACGTGACCAGGACGGTCGACACACCCGCGCACCCGACGCGCAGCTACGAGCGGCTGAGGCCTGCCATGCGCCTGTTCTACCTGTGGACGCTCTCGCGTTCCCGCCACGTGCCCTCCCCGCGCGGACGGCCGACCTACCGGGCGGACTCCCCCGACCCCGACACCGTGCTGCTGATCGGCACGGGTCCGACCCACGGCTTCGGCGTGACGAGCCACGAGCAGGCGCTCACGGGTCAGATCGCCAAGGAGACCTCGAAGAGCACCGGTCGCGCCTGCTCGGTCGACTACATCGGCGACGAGATGATGAACGCCGGTTCGGCCCGTTCGTGGATCGGCGACCACGACCTCAGCCTGTACGACACGGTGGTCGTGATGCTCGGCCTCAACGACGCCGTCATGCTCACCCCGCTCGAGGGATGGCAACGTGACGTGACGACGCTCGTCACCGACCTGACCCGCCGCGTCCACCCGACCGCCCGCATCGTGCTGGTCGGCGTGCAGCCCGTGCGCTCGGTCACGCGGTTCGACAACCCGTTCGGATCGGTCGCCGACCGGCACGCCGCCCGCATGAACGAGATCACCGAACGGATCGCCGCGCAGCACCCGTCGGCCTCGTACTTCCGGCTGCCCCCGGGAGAGCTGCAGCCCGGTCGCCCGCACGGCTGCGAGACGATGTACCGGCAGTGGGGCGCCGTGGTCGCCGACCGGGTGGCCCCGACCCTCGACGTCGTGCGCCGCGGCGAGACCGTCGAGCACATCGGACGCACGTCCGTCGCGCCCGTCGTGCCCGAGCGGGTCGCCGCCCAGCTCGAGGTGGCCCGACTGGCGGCGTCGGTGGCCGCACCGGCCCCGGTCGACCCGGTCGTCGCGCAGCTGGAGGCCGCGCGGGCGGCCGTCGCCCGACTCGAGGCCGAGCAGGCCGTCGCCCGTCTCGAGGCCGAGCAGGCCGTCGCGGCACGCCCGGCGGACGCACCCGCGTCGGCACGCCCGGCGGACGCACCCGCGTCGGCCCCCGCAGCCGCAGCCGCACCCGCACCAGCGCCGGCCCCGGCAGACGCACCCGCGACCGCTCTCGGAACCGGGGCCACCCCGTCGACCGACACCGCGCCTCCTGCCCGTCCGCGTCGGGCCCTGCCCGAGCCGACCTTCGAGTGGTCGGGAGCCGAGAAGCTGGTCGAGCTCGCGAGCAGCGGCGGGTCCGACACCCTGCAGGACCTCGCCCGCCGAGCCGAGAAGGAGTTCGGCGTCGACGTCGCGGTCGTCTCGCTGCTCGACGGCAAGAAGCTCTACTACGCGGTCAACACCGAACTGCTGCCGGTCTCGATCCCCCGCGAGCTGACGTTCTGCGACGTGACCGTCGCGGCCGACGCGCCCGTGATCGTCGAGGACGCCCGCAAGGACGACCGGTTCAAGGACAACCCCTACCTCGACCTCAACCACGGGTACTTCTACGCCGGGCACCCGATCCACTCGTCGTCCGGCGAGGCGATCGGCACCTTCTGCCTGCACAACACGCGGCCCCGCAAGGCGAAGAGCGTGTCGTCCGAGAAGCTGGCCGAGTTCGCCCGGCTCGCCGAACTCGAGCTGCAGAGCTACGAGACGGCCGAGGGCGGTCACGACCTGCCGACGATGTACGAGACCCGGGAGGCGGCGGTCGCGGCGGCCGTGTCGGGTCGCGCCCCACAGGCGGCCGCGCTGGCACGGGGCGTGGCCGACGCCACGAGCGTCGTCGCCGCGCCCCAGCCCGTGGCCGCGCCCACGACTGCGCCCACGGCTACGGCTGCGGCTGCGGCTGCGGCTGCGGCTGCGGCTGCGGCTGCGGCTGCGGGCACGGTCCCCGTGGTCGCCGCTGCTGCCGCACCCACTCCGACCCCCACGCGCGTCGGCCGCCACGCCGCTCCCTGACCGCGACCTGCGGGCGAGGACGCACCACGTCCGCGTCGTCGAACCACCCGAGAGCGTGGTTCGACGACGCGACGGTGGTGCGACCGGCACACCACCACACCGTCACACCGCCACGCCGGCGCGCCGGCGCGCCGTCACGCCGTGGCGGTCGCTGACGCGCCCTTCTGCTGCTTCAGCCACAGCACGAGCATGAAGCTGAAGATCACGAGCACCATCCACGAGCCGATCTTGCTGGGGTGCACGAGGCTCCAGCCGTCGACCTGCGAGGCGTAGGTCCAGGCACCGAGCAGGGTCGCGGCGTTCTCGGCGACCCAGATGAACAGCCCGATGAGGGCGAACGACACGAGCAGGGGCATGCGGCGGTCGACGCCCCGCACGCGGAAGGTCACCGACCGCCGGGCGATCAGCAGCGCGGCGACGCTGAGCAGCACCCAGCGCAGGTCGGCGATCCAGTGGTTTGTGAAGAAGTTCACGTAGAAGCCGACGGCGATGGCCATGGTCGCCGCCATCGGCACGGGGTCGACGCGGAGGTCGAGCCGGCGCCACGCCTGGCAGATGTAGCTCGCGACGGCCGCGTACATGAAGCCGCTGTAGAGCGGCACGTCCCCCAGGCGCAGCACGCCGGGCTCGGGGTACGACCACGAGCCGATCGCGACCTTGAAGACCTCGAGCCCGAGGCCCAGGACGTGGAAGACGCAGATGACGAGCAGCTCGTCCCGGGTCTCGAGCCGCGTCGCGACGAGGACGACCTGCACGAGCAGGCACCAGATCAGCATCGCGTCGTAGCGCGGCACGCCCACGTCGACCACGCGGGTCACGGCGAGCCCGGCGAAGATCGCGACGGCGAACGCGCACGAGAGGGCCTGGGCGCGGCCGAAGGCCAGCAGGTCGAGCAGGGACTCGCGCGCCCGGGCGACGCGACCCGGCCCGTGAAGCGGGACGACCTCGACTGCGGACACCGTGCCTCCTCGGGGTTCGTCGTCGGTGCGGGCCGGGTGGCCGCACCGTCGCGCCCCGCGGGTGCGACCTCGTCCACGCTACGAACCCCGAGGAGGCGCGGCGTCCGCCCCGAGGATCACCCGCCTCCTCCGCGGGTCGCGTCCGCGGACACGCGAGAGCCCCCTCGCCGTGCGGGGAGGGGGCTCTCGTGGGGTGCTCGTCGGCGTCCCGCGCTGCGGGTCGCTGGTACGCACCGTCGACGGGCCGGGCGTCAGCCCGTCCGAAGTCGTGCACCGGGCCGGGGCCCGGGACGGTCAGATCTGGTCGTCGTCCACCAGGCCCGCCACGAAGGGGTAGCGGTCGGCCACGTACTCGTGGAGGTCGGGGTGGACGAGGGTGTCGAGCGAGGGAAGTGAGGAGGTCATGGTCGGGCCGTTCAGTCGAGGTCGTCGGTGTCGTCGAGGGCCGTGTCGAAGTACGACACGTGATCGCCGACCTGGTCGGCGAGGATGCGCTGGGCGAAGGTCACGACGCGCGCCTCAGGCCGACATCGCGTGGGCCGGAGCGGCCACGAGGAAGTCGGCGTAGGTGGGCTCGTCGACCCGGGCGACGGCCGAGACGGCTGCCGAGATCGGCGCGGCGAGGGCGACGGCCGCGACTCGCGCCCGACGACGGCGGGGGTAGGTCTCGATGCGGACGGCCGGGACGCGGGGGTCGCGGCGGTAGAGGCCCGCGTCGACGCGACCGGTGGTCGGGCGGGTCGCCGCGGGGCGGGCCGAACCGACCGTGCCCCGGACGAGCGAGACGAGTTGCTCGTGGCCGAGGCCCTGGAGCGAGGTGCTGCTGGTGTTCATGTTCTTCTCATTTCTGGTGACCCTGCGTCACCTGAGGAACCTGCTGGAACTCCGGCACCGCCCGTGAAGTCGGTGCCCGTACCGCCGTGAACCGGTACGCCCACCACTGTGGCAGGCCGATTGCTAGATGAACTAGCCAGATCGGGAAGAGTGCGCATTGCGGACATGGCTCGGTCCTCGCCTGCACGATCTGCGTTCTTCTTCGTTTTTCTGCTTTTGTCTTGTTTTCTCTGTGGAAGCGACGTACAGTCGGCCCACGCCGGCAGCACGCATGCCGGCAGCACCGCGAGACGACGAGGAGGTCGCATGTACGCCACCGAACGGCACGAGTCGATCGCCGAAGCCCTGCGCTCGGCTGGTCGGGTGTCGGTCAGCGATCTCGCCCTGCGTCTCGACGTCACGGCCGAGACGGTCCGCCGAGACCTCGACGCCCTCGAACAGGCGGGCCTGCTCCAGCGCGTGCACGGCGGTGCCGTCGCCGCCGGCCGCTCCAGCGTCAGCGAACTCAGCCTGAGCGAGCGCGAGACCCGGCACAGCCCCGAGAAGACCTCGGTGGCCCAGGCCGCCGCGCACCTCGTGCCGCCGACGTTCACGGGCTCGATCGCCCTCGACGCGGGCACCACCACCGCCGCCGTCGCCGCCGAACTCGCCCGCTGGACGCCGGCGACGCCCGGCACCGTCCTCACCGTCATCACCAACGCCGTCCCGATCGCGGCGCTGCTGCAGCACAGCCCCCACGTCGACCTGCACCTGCTCGGCGGACGCGTCCGCGGGCTGACCAGCGCCGCCGTCGGCACCAGCACGGTCGAGCAGATCCAGGCGCTCCGCCCCGACATCGTCTTCGTCGGCGCGAACGGCGTCAGCGCCGGCTTCGGGCTGTCGACCCCCGACGAGTTCGAGGGCGCCGTCAAGTCGGCGTACGTCCGTGCCGGACGCCGCGTCGTGGCCGTGGTCGACCAGACCAAACACGGCGAGGAGGCGCTGGTGCGGTTCGCTCGCCTGGCCGAGATCGACACCGTGGTCACCGACGCGCCCCCCGCGCCCGACCTGGGCGAGGCCCTCGAGCTCGCCGACGTCGAGGTGATCGTCGCATGAGCGCCCCGCAGCCAGGAGGCACCCGCATGATCCTCACCGTCACCGCGAACCCCTCGCTCGACCGCACGATCGAGCTGCCGGGCACCCTGCAGCGCGGGGCGGTCCAGCGCTCGGTCAGCACGACCGACGAGCCCGGCGGCAAGGGCGTCAACGTGTCCCGGGCCCTGGCGGCGTCGGGTGCCGAGACCGTGGCCCTGCTGCCCGGCGCCCTCGACGACCCGGTCCTCGTCGCCCTGCGCGAGCGAGGCGTGCCCACCGTCAACCTGCCGATCGGCCAGCGCCTCCGGGCCAACGTCACCCTGACCGAACCCGACGGCACGACCACCAAGATCAACGAGCTCGGCCCCGACCTCGGCTCCCACGTGGACGAGCTCACGGCCCTCGTCGTCGAACACGCGGCCCTCGCCTCGTGGCTGGTGCTCGCCGGCTCGCTGCCGCCCGGCCTGCCGACGACCTGGCTGGCCGACGTCGTCCGGGCCGTGCGCGCCTCCTGCGGTGACGCCGCCCCGCGCATCGCGGTCGACTCGTCGGGCGAGCCGTTCGCGGCCCTGATCGCGTCGGGCGTCGGCATCGACCTCGTCAAGCCCAACGCCGACGAGCTCGCCGAGATCGTCGGCGGCGACCCCGAGGCGTACGAGGCCGACCCGGCCTCGGCCGTCGCCGGGGCCCGACGCCTGCGCGAGCTGGGCGTCGAGACCGTGCTGCTCACCCTCGGCAGCGCGGGCGCCCTGTTGATCGACGACGAGGGCTCGTGGTTCGCCGCCGCCCCCGTCATCACCGCCCTGAGCACGGTGGGCGCCGGCGACTCGTCGCTGTCGGGCTACCTGCTCGCCGAGACGGCCGGGGCACCCGCCCCGGCCCGCCTCGCCCAGGCCGTCGCGTCCGGAGCCGCCGCCGCGGCCCTGCCCGGCAGCATCGTCCCCCGCCTCGACCAGACCTTCCCTGACGACATCGACGTCGTCCCGGTGGCCCCCGCGGCCGTCGGGCACCTCTGAGCAGCGTCGCCCAACCCCAAGGAGCAGAACAGCATGTCATCCCTCATCAGCACCGACCTCGTCGGTCTCGACGAAGACCTGGGCGGCACGTCGACCGACGTCATCCGCGCCCTGGCCGCGCGCGTCGCGGCCTCGGGCCGCGCCGGCTCGGCCGATTCGCTCGCCGACGACGCCATCAAGCGTGAAGCCTCGGTCGGCACCGGCGTCCCCGGCGGCATCGCGATCCCCCACGCGCGGTCGGCCTCGGTCACCGAGCCCACCCTCGCCTTCTCCCGGCTCGCGCGCACGGTCGGCTTCGGTGCCCCCGACGGCGACGCCGACATCGTCTTCATGATCGCGGTGCCCGAGGGCGCCGACGGCGACCACATGACGGTCCTCTCGACCCTCGCCCGCGCCCTCATCCGCGACGACTTCACCGCCGCCCTCCGCGCCGCGAAGACGCCCGCCGACATCGTGCAGCTCGTCGACGACGAGGTCAGCGGCGAGGTCGCCGAGACGCGCGGCGCCACCGCCGCCTCCGCGTCCGGGGCGACCAGCGCCTCCTCGTCCGCGGCCGCCGCGACGGGCGACGGCGCGCGGCGCCCGAAGCTGGTCGGCGTCACCGCCTGCCCCACCGGCATCGCCCACACCTTCATGGCCGCCGACGCCCTCGTCGCCGCGGCGAAGCGCCTCGGCGCCGACCTGCAGATCGAGCCGCAGGGCTCGGGCACGGTCACTCCCCTCGACCCGGCCGTCATCGCCGAGGCCGACGCCGTGATCTTCGCCGTCGACGTCGACGTGCGCGACCAGGGCCGCTTCGCCGGCAAGCCCGTCGTCCGCGGACCGGTCAAGCGCGGCGTCGACGCTCCCGACGCCATGGTGAAGGAGGCGCTGGCCGCCGCCAAGGACCCGAACGCCGCCCGCGTGGCCGGCACGGCCGGTGCCGCCGGTGCCGCCGTGGGCTCGACCGCCGAGAAGCAGGGCTTCGGCTCGTCGCTCAAGCGCTGGCTGCTGACCGGCGTCTCGTACATGATCCCGTTCGTCGCCGGTGGCGGCCTGCTGCTCGCCCTGGGCTTCCTGCTCTCGGGTTACGAGATCGCCGGCAACGCCGCGACCGTGCTGACCGACTACTCGCTCGTGAACCTGCCGCCCGAGGGCCTGATCTACTTCCTCGGTGCCGCCGCGTTCCAGATCGGCAACCTGTCGATGGGCTTCCTCGTCGCCGCCCTTGCCGGTTACATCGCCTATGCGATCGCCGATCGACCCGGCATCGCGCCCGGTTTCGTCGCCGGTGCCGTCGCGGTCTTCATGGGGGCCGGCTTCATCGGCGGTCTCGTCGGTGGTCTGCTCGCCGGCTTCGCCGCCTACTGGATCGGCAAGCCCGACGTGCCCCGCTGGCTGCGCGGCCTGATGCCCGTCGTGATCATCCCGCTGCTCGCGTCGATCTTCGCCTCGGGTCTGCTCGTGCTCGTGCTCGGCGGCCCGATCGCCGCCCTGACCGTCGCCCTGACCGACTTCCTCAACGGCCTCAGCGGCACCGGGGCGATCGTCCTGGGCGTCATCCTCGGCCTCATGATGTGCATCGACCTCGGTGGTCCGGTCAACAAGGTCGCCTACTCGTTCGCCGTCGCCGGCCTGTCCGCGGGCTCCATCAGCGACAACCCGGCCCCCCTGATGATCATGGCCGCCGTGATGGGCGCCGGCATGGTGCCGCCGCTGGCCATGGCCCTCGCGTCGACCGTCCTCTACCGCAAGGGCTTCTCGCAGGTCGAGCGCTCCAACGGCACGGCCGCCTGGCTGCTGGGCGCCTCGTTCATCTCCGAGGGCGCGATCCCCTTCGCCGCAGCCGACCCGCTGCGCGTGATCCCCGCCAGCATGGTCGGAGGCGCGGTGACCGGAGCCATCTCGATGGCCGCCGGCGTCACGTCGCAGGCCCCCCACGGTGGCATCTTCGTGTTCTTCGCCATCGGCAACCTGGGCATGTGGGCGTTGGCGATCGTCGCCGGCACCGTCGTGAGCGCGTTCGTGCTCGTCCTGCTGAAGAAGTTCGTCCGCCGGGGTGCGGCCGCCGGGGCCGACGCGTCGGCCGAGGCCGCCGAGGCCGGTTCGGTCGTCGGCCAGCGCAGCCCCGTCGCCGCGTAGCAGCGACGCCGTCGACGCGACCACACGAGGAGGCGCGTTCCGGGAAGTCCCGGAGCGCGCCTCCTCGGCTGTGGACGGGCCGCGGACGGGCGGCCGCGTCCTCTACCCTGGCGTGAGCAACCGATTGGACCCCACGCCGTGACCGACATGAGCCTGAGGCTCCCCACCACCCATTTCCGTGCCGTGTTCGACCTGGGCCAGCGCCCGGCCGCGCAGACGCCGCTGCCGACCGCGCTCGGCAAGCCGAACCTCTACGCCGAGTACGACGACGACGACCTGATCACCGCCCTGTACGTCGGCTACGAGACCGGACAGGTGCACCTCGAGACCACGCCCTCGGGCGACGTCGAGCACCACTTCCACCTCGCGAACGGTGACGACAGCGACCTCAGCCCCTTCGGCGTCGCCGACACGCGGGTGCTCGTCGAGTGGTCGACCCGGCTGATCGTCGACCTGCACCGCCGCATGCCCGACCTGCTCGACGAGGTCGACGAGGCGGCGGCCTGGCACGACGCCGGCTTCGACCTCTACGTCTGCGAGGTCGAAGAACCACGCAAGCTCGACCTGGTCGAGGTCGACATCGAGGGCGAGCTGCTGACCCTGCCGTGGCTCGGCTCGGGTGCCGTCGAACACGACCACATCGAGGGCGACGACCACCCGATCGCGCTGACCTGGACGCCCCAGGGCGCGTCCGAGGGCGTGCCGATCGCCGAGGCCTGGCTCGACCCCCGGACCGACCAGCCCCTGACGAAGGCCCTGCCCGGCGTCGACTGGGAGGCCGTGGGCTGGGGTCGCGACGAGGTGCTGCCCTGGCTCGAGGCGATCTACATGAACCACCACGTGCTGCCCGACGCGGCTGGCACGATCCTCACGGGCGTGCTCGAACGGCTGGGCGGGATCGACGGCACCGACTAGCCGGGGGGCCTTCGGCCCTCGGCCCTTCGCACCGCGTTTCGTGCACGGCACCGCGTCTCGTCGCGGTGCGGTGCACGAAAGGCGGTGCGGTGCGGCCGGGGCTGCCAGGATGGCGCGATGAGCGACTCGCCCGCACCGCGCCTCCTGAACCTGTTGCTCCTCGACGTCACCGACGAGGCCCGCGACGACCCCGCGTTCGAGCGCGAGCTCGACGACCTGTCCACCTCGGTGGTCGCCGCCGCCGAGCAGGTCGGGTTCACGGTGCGCCGGGTGCCGGCCAACCGGCTCGGCGACGTGCGCGCCGCCCTCGCCGAGGCGGACGCGGTGCTCGTCACCGGTGGCGAGGACGTCGACCCGAGCCACTACGGCGGTCCCCTCGACCACCCGGGGCGGGGCCAGACCTTCGCCGACGCCGACCGGGTGCAGATCGAGGTGGTGCGCGGGTCCGTGGAGGCACGGCTGCCGCTGGTCGGCATCTGTCGCGGCATGCAGGTGGTCGACGTCGCCCTCGGCGGCGACCTCGTGCAGCACCTCGAGCACCCCGGCCACGTGAACCCGGACGACGTCTCGGACAGCATGGTCGACCACCCGGTCCGCCTCGCCGACGACAGCACCCTCGCCTCGATGCTCGGCACGACGTCGCTGGTCGTGCGCAGCTCGCACCACCAGGCGGTGGGACGCCTGGGCGAGGGGCTGCGCGCGGTGGCCTGGGCCGACGACGGCACGGTCGAGGCCGTCGAGCACGACACGGCTCCGGTGTGGTGCGTCCAGTGGCACCCCGAGGACCGCGGGGCCACCGGCACGGTGCTGACCGACCTGCTCGTCGCGGCGCGCGACGCCGCCCTCGGTCGAGCCGGCGACCGGTCGCGTCGCACCGCCGACTGAACGTCGCACCGCCGATGTGAGCGGTGAGACGTCCAGTGGGCGGTGCGTTGCTCGACCGCGGCGGGCGGGCCGGGGCCCGGCCCAGGTGGCCGGGCCCGAGGCCGGCCCGGTGACCGGCCCGCGATCGCGCCCGGCTCCTAGCGCTCGCGCACGATCAGGGCCGAGGCCGCGGTCACGAGCCGCCGGGGCAGGAACCGGTGCGCCTGGGCACCGATCGCGTTGCCGAGCCCGCTGACCACGACGGCACGGCGACGACGCACGGCCCGCAGCGCCGCGGTGACGACCTGCTCGGGCGTCTGGCGGCCGCTCGTGAGGAAGTCGCTCCCGGTCGCGGCGAAGAAGCCGGTCTCGGTCGCGCCCGGGCAGAGGGCCGTGACGGTGACGCCCGACCCCCGCACCTCGGCGTGCACCGCCTCGCTGAACGAGAGCACGAACGACTTGGTCGCCCCGTAGACCGCCATCGTCGGGATCGGCTGGAAGGCCGCGGTCGAGGCGACGTTGACCACCGTTCCGCGGCGTCGCTCGACCATGCCCGGCAGCAGCGCGCGCGTCAGCGCGACCACCTGCGAGCAGTTGAGGTGCACCTGCGCCTGGACGGCGGCGGGGTCGGACTCGACGAACGCCCCGTGGGAGCCGACGCCGGCGTTGTTCACCAGCACGTCGATCGCGCGGTCGCCGACGGCGGCCAGCACGGTCTCGACCCCGTCGGGCGTCGACAGGTCGGCGACCACGGCCGTGAACGACCCGGAGGCGCGGGTCGCCACGAGCTCGGCCCTCACCTGCTCGAGACGGTCGCCGCTGCGCGCCACGATCACCACGTCGTGGTCGGGGGCGAGCCGCCGGGCGAACTCCGCGCCGATGCCGCCGGAGGCGCCGGTGACGAGTGCGGTGGGCAAGGACGTGGTGGGTGCGGGCATGTCGCCCATCCTGCCGCGCCCGCCGTCGGAGGAGGTCGCACCACGCTCGCGTCGTCGAACCATCCGGGGGGCTGGTTCGACCACGCGAGCGTGGTGCGGCCGGCCCCGCGGCGGGGCCCCGCGGCCGGGCCCCGCGGCTGGGCCCCGCAGCCGGGCCCCGCGGCCGGGCCCCGCAGCCGGGCCCCGCGACACACGGCGTCACGCGGCGACGCATGACGTGACACGTCCTCGCGAACGCGACCCGCGCCTCCTTATGCTCGGCGACACCCCGAACCCACCACCTCAGCCGACACCCTGGAGCCCCCATGATCAGCCTCGAGCAGCTGACGAAGGTCTACGAGACCGGATCGCACCGCACGACCGTCCTCGACCGCGTCGACTTCCGGGTCGACACCGGCGAGATCGCCGCGGTCGTCGGCCCGAGCGGCGCCGGCAAGAGCACCTTGGCCCAGTGCGTGACGCTGCTCGAACGACCGACCTCGGGCTCGGTCGTCGTCAACGGCGACGACCTGACCCGGCTCGGCGAGCGCGACCTGCGGGTCGCACGCCGTCGGATCGGCACGGTGTTCCAGTCGGACGGTCTCTTCGGCCGTCGGACCGCCGCACAGAACGTGGCCCTGCCGCTCGAGTACCTGGGCGTGACCAAGGCCGAGACGAGGCGTCGAGTCGCCGAGCTGCTCGACCGCGTGGGGCTCGGCCACCGCGCCGAGGCCCGGCCGCACGAGCTCTCGGGCGGACAACGCCAGCGCGTCGGCATCGCCCGGGCGCTGGCCCTGCGGCCGACCGTGCTGCTCTCGGACGAGGCAACGTCGGGCCTCGACCCCGCCTCGACCACCTCGATCGTCGACCTGCTGCGCGAGTTGCGTGACGACCTCGGCCTGTCGATCCTGTTCGTCACCCACGAGATGGACACCGTGCTGCAGATCGCCGACACCGTCGCCCGCCTCGACCACGGACGCATCGTCGAACGGGGTCGCGTGCTCGACCTGCTGCGCGACCCCGCGTCGGGGCTCGGTGCGGCGCTGCGACCGACTCGACCGGCGGCCGGCGCCCCCGACGGCTCCCGCACCTGGCGGCTCGACTACGTCTCGGCCGACGTCCCGACCGACTGGCCGACCACGCTCGGATCGGCCCTGGGGTCGCCCGTGTCGCTGCTCGGAGCCTCGATCGAGACCCTGGGAGGCGCGACCGTCGGGCACGCGACCGTCGCCGTCCCCGAGGCGGTCGCCTCGCGCCTGCCCGGGGTCGCCGCCGCACTCGGGCTCACCGCCCGCTCCCTCGACCCGTCCCCGGCGCCCACGCCCGAACAGGAGCTCGTCCGATGAGCGTCGTCAACACCGTCGCCCCGATCGCGACGACCGTCCTCGCGTCGGGCACGAGCCCGTCGACCGCGTACGACAACTCGGTGCCGTGGGCGCAGATCCCCGCCCTGGTGCTCCCGGCGCTCGGCGACACCTTCGTGATGGTCGGCATCGTGATGGCGATCGTCGTGCTGGTCGGGGTGCCGCTCGGGGCCCTGGTGCACAACCTCGGCCCCGCGGGCCTCGTGCCGAACGCGCCGGTGCACACGGTGCTCAGTGCCGTCATCAGCATCGGACGCTCGCTGCCGTTCTTGATCCTGATGGCGTCGATCGTCCCGTTCACCCGGTTCGTGACCGGCACCAACATCGGCATCGCGGCCGCGGTGGTGCCGATGTCGATCGCCGGCATCGCCTTCTTCACCCGCATCGTCGAGAACTCCCTGCGGAGCGTCCCGAGCGATCGGGTGCGCGTGGCGACCGCGAGCGGGGCGTCCCGCCTGCAGATCGTCCGCACCGCACAGCTGTCCGAGGCGCTGCCCGGCCTGATCGGTGGTCTCACGATCAACACGATCGCGATGATCGAGTACTCCGCCATCGCCGGCACCATCGGCGCCGGCGGCATCGGCTACGTCGCCGTCACCTACGGCTACCAGCGCTTCGACCACACCGTGATGATCGTCACGATCGTGTTGCTCGTCGCGACGGTCGCGGCCGTCCAACAGCTCGGCGACCTCGCCGTACGGGCCACGAGCCCCGAACCGGTCCGCCGGCGCCGCTGGTGGCGGCGCCGCGCGACCGACCTGCCCCCGGTGGCCGCCGCGGTCTGAGCCGCACCGCGCCTCCCCGCGTCGTCGGCGTGAGCCGAGGAGGCGCGGGTGCCCGCCGCCGGCCGCCGCTGGCCGCACGTCGCCCCCTACGCCGCCACCCGCCGCCGCTCTCGCCCGCGCATCACCACCACGACCGCGACCATCGCCGCGAGCGCCAGCCCCACGATCGCCGGAGCCCCGACGTCGACGGCGCTCTCGAGCCCTCCGCGGGTCGCCTGCGCGCCGAGCCACAGGGCGGTCGCCCCCTGCACCAGGTAGGCGACGAGGTACACGGCCGACAGAGTCCCCGCCCGGTGGTGCTCCGGAGCGAACCGCGACACGATCCCCAGCCCCGACGCGAAGAAGAGGCTGTAGCCGACTCCCGACAGCACACAGAACGCCAGGAACAGCCCCAACGACTGCTGTGCCGCGGCCAGCACCAGCGCCGTGAAGCTGAGCGCCGTCGCCACCGCCGCCACGACGACGGCGACGACCACCGGGACGCGTCGTGACGCCAGCGCCACGACCGCGATGACCACCATCGACAGGGCGATCACCGCGCCGGTCACGAAGGCGTTGTCGCTGCCGATCAGCGTCACGCCGATCTCGGCACCGAGCGAGAGCACCACGGCCCCGAGAGCGTAGGAGGCGCTGACGCAGACGGCCGCGGCGCCCACCGCCCCGAGGAGCGCACGCGGCACGCTCGGCCACCGTGGCCTCCAGCGCCCGGCCAGCGCGTCCCGGTCCCGCGGCAGCCGCCAGACGAGGACGAGCACGCCCACCTCGACGACGAGCAGCACCCAGTACGTGAGGTGCAGCGGTTCGGGCGCGTACTGGACGAGCGCTCCGCCGAGCAGTGTCGCGAAGACGAGGCCCACGGCGGTGGAGGCGGTGCTGATGGCTCCGGTGCGCGCCGAGTTGACCGCACCGGCGATGTCGATCATCGCGGCGGTGGCGGGGCTGAGCGACACGCCGACGCCGAGGCCCATGAACGCGCGGCCGACCAGCACCCAACCGACGTCCGGAGCCAGCGCGAACAGCAGCACGCCGACGATCGACGCACTGACGCCGAGCAGGATGCTCGCCCGCCGACCGATCGTGTCGCTGAGGCTGCCGAAGACGAGCAGCACGACGACGAGGACGAGCGGGTAGACGGCGAAGATCGCGGTCGTGACGAACGGCGTCAGCTGCCAGTCGGTCGCGTAGAGCGGGTAGACCGGCGTCGCGGCGCCGCTCGTCCACAAGGCGAGGGCGAGGACGGAGGCGCAGGTCCAGAACGCGAGCCGGTCCGGCCCGTCGGGACGGACGGAGGCAGCGAGGTCACGGGGCATGACGGCGACGCTAGCACCCTGGATACGAAAAGCCTATCGAGGTAGGGTGTCGGCATGGCTTCTCGTGGACCCCTGGACCCGCGCTGCGGCATCGCACGCAGCCTCGACCTGCTCGGCGAGCGCTGGGCCCTGCTCGTGGTGCGGGAGGCGCTGCTCGGGCACACCCGGTTCTCGCAGTTCCGGGCACGGCTCGGCCTGTCGCCCGACGTGCTGACGGCCCGGCTCGAGTCGCTCGTCGCCGCCGGCGTGCTCGAGCGCTCGACCTACCGGGAGGACGGGGCCCGAGAGCGCGTCGAGTACCTGCTGACCGACGCCGGCCGCGACCTCTCCCCCGTGCTGGCCGCCCTCGCCGTCTGGGGCGACGAGCACGATCCGCACCCCGACGGCGCCGCACGACGGTTCAGCGTCGCCGGCTCGGGCGAGCCCGTGCGGGTCGCGTTCGTCACGGGCGACGGCCGCGAGGTCGAACCCGCCGACGTCGAGATGGTGCTGAGCGCGAGCGACTAGGCCCCGCCTCCTCGGGTCTGCGGCCGTTGCCGCCGGCCCACCTGCCTGCCTTCGCCCGGCTGTCGGTCCACCCGCCAACCCCGCAGCCCCGCCTGCGAGCCCGCCGGCCCGCCACGAAATAAACACCCCGCCACGGAATCGGATGGCGGTTTGTTCATCTCGTGGCGTGGTGCGGGGCGCGCGGACCCTCAGCCCGTGCTGTCGACCGCGCCGGGCTTGGCCGGTCGCGGGAAGGCCGCGCGCATGTGGTCGCTCGTGAGGAGGTCGCCGATGCCGATCATCAGCAGCGAGAAGACGATCTGTTCGACGACCATCCACCCGGGGTAGAGCCCGGGGATGGTCGCGATGATCAGCGTCACGATCGGGAAGATGCGGCTGAACAGGCGGAGGCGCGAGTAGGCCCAGTAGTAGCCGAGCTGGGCGCGCCACGCGAAGACGTACAGCGAGGCGGTGATGAACAGGACGACCGTGGAGCGGAACCACACGGCCCACGGGACGTGTTCGCCTCGGCTGGTGAGGACGGCGGCGATGAAGATGGCGGTGAGCCCGACGACGGTCTCGCCGAACAGGAGCCACCGGATGCCGACGAAGCTACGGACCGTGCGCGGGTGCCGCTGCATGTCCTCGTGGATGACGTAGCCCGAGTGACGCCCCCCGGCCAGCCGGTCGAGCTGCAGCCGCTGCCACACCCGGTCGGCCGCGGCCGACAACCCCGCCCCCGAGGAGGCGCGGTGCCACAGCCCAGCGCCCGTCACCCTCGCACCCCGTCCGCTCGTCTCACGAACACCAATGGTGCCCTACTCCGCCCTCAGAACTGACCACCCTCTGCCTGCCCGGGCTGCAGCGTGAAGCACCACGAACTCGACGACACCTGGACCTTCGAGCGGCCCGTGTAGACCGTGATGGAGTAGCGAGTTCCATCTGTGCTCCACACTACGAGCCATTCGTCCCTGCCATCAGGCGTAAAGACCCGCTCGGTCCGGAAGTCCGCAGAGTCAGCCAGTTCTGATTCCACGAGGGAGAAGTACGCCTCTTTTTCTGGGGCTTCGGCGTACTCGATAGTCGTCGACCCGGTCCATTGGTGTCGACCCTCGGAACACGACATCAGGACCCCGTCGGCTGGCTCCAGGATGCCCACGATGCCCTCCGCGCCGCCCATGGACGCCAGGTCTCGTTGAGTCACCATGATGTCGCGTTTCAAGGCCGCGAGATCCACTCGATCGGTCTGTTCGTCTATGTACTTCATCTGCTCAAGCCCCTCCGGGGTCTCTTGGGCGCAACCCGCGACCAAGCTGGACAACACTGCAATCACGGCTGCACACCGAATCGCTATAAATCTCGCCTTGGTTTTAGCCATCAGGGAACAGCTCCCGCCTCAAGGCATCGCGCACCGGTGCATTGTCGTCACTCGATCGAGCGACGAGCGCATGGTTGTCGTCCAGCTTCCAGACCGGGGTGTAGCTTGCCCCGGTCTGCTCGAGTTCCACGTCATGCGGACTCTGGTAGTACCCACGCGAGTCGAAGTCGTCGGACCGGTTCGGGTTCCGCCCGCCCCAGACACCACCGGTTGACTGGGCCTCCATCAGGAAGTCCCAGTAGCTGTAGTCGGTGTAGGTCGTGCCCGCTCGCGGCTCCCACTCCGGCGGCATCCCGGCCCCCGCGAGGGAGATCACCTTGTTGTACGTAGCCCCATGGACCTCGGCGGACGTGATGTTCGCCAACCCCCAACTGTGCCCGATGGCCACGTCGCGGTATCCGGGTTCCGTTCTGATCGGATCCACGGCCAGCCCCCGCTGGAAGTCGTACAGCGCCTTGCTCGTCTCGCGCGCGAATTCGGGGTCGTTGGCTTGCGCGAAAGCCCCGACGAATTCGGCCGGGTTCTTGCTGCCTTCGGCGCCACCCGGGAAGACCCCGTCCTTGAAGACGAACGCCACGGACGTTCCATCCGGATCGTTTGCCTCCAGCCACTTCGCCATCTGCTGCAGACTTCCGTTCTTCCCGTAGAACGAGTCCATGTTCGTCAGCGTCCCCGGCACGTAAGTCAGCACCGTCCTGGTCGATCCGTTCCAGTCCCCGATCATCTCGATGATGCGACTCTTCGACGGATCGAAGAGGTACAGCTGAACCGTCGGCGGCTCCGCCGCCGCTCGCCCGAGGTACGCGCGCCCGCGCGCCAGTGCGGCGAGCAGCTCATCGTCGCCTTGCAGCCCCCGCCGCCCGATCGGCCCCACCATCTCGTCGATCTCGGCCATCCGCCGCTTCGCGTTGAACACGTTCGCCGCGACCCGCACCGACGGCGGCAGACCGTCGAGGGCCCCGATGATCGCCGGAGCCCCTCGCACCAGTGCCACCTGCACCGCGGTCAGCCCATCAGCCTTTCGCGCACCCTGCTGGCCGAGCTCGTCCCACCAGGCCCGCACCCGCTCGGGATCGGCCAGGAACGCCTCGTCGACCAGTTCGGGGTGCTGCTCGAGCAACATCGTCAGCTCGGTGGCCGAGAGCCCTGCCAGCAGCGCCAGCAATTCTTCGGACGACCCCGCGGCCAGGGCCTCCCCGGTGACCTGCGGCAGGGACCCCATCGCCTCGGGGCTCTGCAGCGCGGCGACGCACCGACGATCGGCCGCAGCCCGCTCTTCGACCAGGTCGGCCCACAAGCCCGCGACGACCTCGAGCTCGCGTTGCTCGTCGTCGATGCGACGCTGCAAGGTCGACCGTTCACCCGAGCGGTACTCGGACTCCACGACGAGGCCGAACAGGTCGCCCTGTGCCGCCTCCTGCGCCTCGCGCATGACCGTCTTCAGCGCGACCCCCGTCGAGAGGATGTTCTGCTCGGCCATCGCACGCCGCGCCTCCAGGGTCTGCTGAGACCCCTGGATCAACGACACGTCGACCGCGTACGCCTCGAGCGCCGCCGCGTGGTGCTCGAGGCCCCGAGCCACAGCAGTCACCTCGGCGGACACCTCCGTCATGGACGCGACGAACTGCTCGCCCGAGCGTCCCCGCCAGCACTCGGCACCCCAGCTCGCCGCCTCGGCCAACCGGTAGGCCGCCACCTCGAGATCGTCGACCTCGGTCCGCCTCGTCGTCGCGAGCTGCCGGATGCCCTCGACCGACCCGACCCCCGGGTCGGCGTCGGCAGTCATTTGGACCCCACCCCGGCCAGGTCGCCCACCGGCAAGCCGGCGGCGAGCCGCGACTCCACCTGTTCGAACTCGCGCACGAACGTCGTCGTGAAGTCGCCCACCGCCTGGATCGCCTCGACGGCCAACCCCGCCCGTCTCACCAGCTGTCCCGTCGCCTCGTCGAGGACCCCCGCCACGCTCGGTGAGCCGACGTCGGCCGCCGACCCGAGCGTCAGCGTCGCCGACACCTCGGCGTCGACGGCCGCCGTCGACACCCGCCAAGCAACCGACGTCAACGTCTTCTCGTTCACCACCAGGTCTGCCATGCACCCTCGCCCTCCATCATGCGACATTCACATATCGCTGCCGATGGGAGCCACCCCAGCAATGCAGAACGCCCGGTGTGGAAACGATCCACAACCGGGCGTTCAGTCCACAGGCGAGCCTGCGGGCGGTGCCGTTCCGTCGACGGGACGGGCACGGGAGAAGGACTACGGGCGCTTGCGCTTCTCGCGGACGCGCATGTTGACCGTGATGGGCGTCCCCTCGAAGCCGAAGATCTCGCGCAGGCGTCGCGTGATGAAGCGACGGTACTGCGGGTCGAGGAACCCGGTCGTGAAGAGCACGAAGGTCGGCGGGCGGTTCGCGGCCTGGGTCCCGAACAGGATGCGCGGCTGCTTGCCGGACCGCAGCGGGTGCGGGTGCTCGGCGACGAGCTCGGCGAGCAGGGCGTTGAACTTGCCGGTCGGGATGCGGGTGTCCCACGACTCGAGCGCGAGCTCGAGGGCGGGCACGAGCTTCTCGAGGTGACGACCCGTGCGGGCCGAGATGTTCACGCGCGGGGCCCACGACACGTGGTCGAGGTCCTGCTCGATCTCGCGTTCGAGGTAGCGACGACGGTCGTCGTCCAGGAGGTCCCACTTGTTGAAGGCGAGCACGAGCGCGCGACCCGACTCGAGCACGAGGTCGATGATGCGCAGGTCCTGCGTCGAGATCTGCTCGGTGACGTCGATCACGACGACCGCGACCTCGGCCTTCTCGAGCGCGGCCGAGGTGCGCAGCGACGCGTAGAAGTCGGCGCCCTGCTGCAGGTGGACGCGCTTGCGGATGCCGGCGGTGTCGACGAAGGTCCACACGCGACCGGCGATCTCGACCTGCTCGTCGACGGGGTCACGGGTCGTGCCGGCGAGCTCGTTGACGACGACGCGCTCTTCGCCCGCGGCCTTGTTCAGCAGCGAGCTCTTGCCGACGTTCGGTCGACCGAGGATCGCGACGCGACGAGGGCCGCCGATCTCTTGCTTGGCCACGGTCGAGACCGCGGGCAGCTTGGTCATGCACAGGTCGAGCAGGTCGGCGACGTTGCGACCGTGCAGCGCCGACGCGGGGAAGGGCTCGCCCAGCCCCAGCGACCACAGTGACGCGGCTTCGAGGTCTTTCCGGGCGTCGTCGCTCTTGTTGGCGACGAGGATGACCGGCTTGTGCGAGGCACGGAGCATCCGCACGACGGCCTCGTCGGTGGCGGTCGCCCCGACGTTGACGTCGACGACGAACAGCACGGCGTCGGCCAGGTCGACCGCGATCTCGGCCTGCATCGCGACCGAGCGGTCGATGCCGATCGCGTCGGGCTCCCATCCGCCGGTGTCGACGAGCGTGAAGCGGCGTCCGCCCCATTCGGCCTTGTACGAGACGCGGTCGCGCGTGACGCCGGGCTTGTCCTCGACGACGGCCTCGCGCCTCCCGAGGATGCGGTTGACCATGGCGCTCTTGCCGACGTTCGGTCGGCCGACGATCGCCAGCACCGGCAGGGCCGGGGCGTAGGTGAGTGCGTCGGGGTCCCAGTCGGCCCCCTCGAGGACGTCGATGTCGCCCTCGTCGAGGTCGTAGTCGGTCAGGCCGGCGCGGAGGGCTCGGGCGCGCTGGTCGGCGTCCTCGTCGGGCATCGTCTGGATGCGGTCGACCATCTGCTCGTCGAGCTCGGGGTACTTGTCGTCGTCTGCCATGGGGCTTCCTTAAGAAATGGGGGTGCTCGCTCGCACGAGCTCGACCACGGCCTGCACGGTCTGGTCGAAGTCGAGTTGGGTGGAGTCGACGGTGGAGACGCCGGGTGCGGCGGTCATGAAGTCGACGACCTTGCTGTCGAGCCGGTCGCGGGTCGAGAGCTGCCGAGCTGTCTCTTCGGCACTCTGCCCGGTCACCTCGGCCGAACGCCTGGCCATTCTAGCGGCTTCGCTCGCGGTCAACAGGATTCTGACCTGGGCATCCGGTGCGACGACGGTCGTGATGTCGCGCCCCTCGGTGACGATGCCCGGCTTGTCGGTCGACGCGATGATGCGGCGGAACAGGTCGACCATGAAGCGGCGGACCTCGGGCAGCTTGGCCACGTGGCTGACGGCGGTCGTCACGCGTGGCGTGCGGATCTCGTCGGTGACGTCGCGACCACCGATCGTCACCGAGGAGGCGCGGGCCGGGTCGATCCCGATCGCGTAGTGGAACGTCGGCAGCGTCGCGATGACGGCCTCGGCGTCGTCGAGGTCGACGCCGCTGTCGAGCGCGTGCAGGGCGAAGGCCCGGTAGGCCGCCCCGGTGTCCTGGTAGTCGAAGCCGAGGGAAGCTGCGGAGGCGCGGCTGACGCTCGACTTGCCGCTTCCGGCCGGCCCGTCGACGGCCACGACCACGTGGCGGTGCACGGCCTCGGCGGTCTCGGCCCGCAACTCTTCGACGTGGGCCTCGCCGGCGGGACCTCCGACGCCGTGCTCACCCGGCGAGCGCTCGGGGTCGACGTCCGACGAGCCGACGGGGCTCGTGCCGCCCTGGTCGCCGCTCACGCGAACGCCCCCACGACGGTCCAACCCCGGGTCTCGAGTTCGGTGACGAGTCGGTCTTCTTGTTCGGGCACGATCGATACCTCCGCGAGTCCTACCTGCGCGCCCGGCGAGTGCTCGAGCCGCAGATCTTCCAGGTTGACGCCGATCTCACCGATCTCGGTGAGCAGGCGGGCCAGTTGCCCGGGAGTGTCGTCGACCATGACGATCACCGAGCTGAACTGGGTCTGTTGCCCGTGCTTGCCGGGCAGACGGGCGACGCCGACGTTGCCGGCGCCGATGCTCTCGGCGACGGCGCGGCGACTGCCCGGCGCGTCGGGTGCCTCGAGGGCCTCGACGACGCGGTCGAGGTCGGCGCGCAGGTCGCGCAACACGACGGCCACGCGGGAGGCGTTCGCCCCCAGGATCTGCGTCCAGAGCGCCGGGTCGCTGCTCGCGACCCGCGTGACGTCCCGGACGCCCTGACCGGCGAGGCCGAGCGAGGCGTCGGGTGCGTCGCGCAGACGCGTCGCCATGAGGGAGGCGACGACCTGCGGCGCGTGGCTGACGAGGGCGACGCCGGCGTCGTGTTCCTCCGGCGTCATCTCGATCGGGGTCGCTCCGAGGTCGAGCGCCAGGTCTTCGACGGCGGCCGCCCGACGGTACGTGATGTCGTCGTGCCCCGCGATGACCCAGGGGCGGCCGACGAAGAGGTCGGCGCGAGCCGAGACGGCTCCCCCGCGTTCGCGGCCGGCCATGGGATGCGAGCCGATGTACCGCGACACGTCGGCGCCGCGCGCACGCAACTCGGCGAGCGGGGCGACCTTGACCGATGCGACGTCGGTCACGAGCGCCTGGGGCCAGGCGTCGAGTTCGCGCGCGACGATGTCGCTGGTGACGTCGGGCGGCACGGCGACGACGACGAGCCCGGGGGCGTCGCCGTCGGCCGGGGGCCGCCCGGCGCCGTAGTCGACGGCGAGGCTGCGCGCCGCCGGTGACACGTCGTCGAGGATCACGTCCACGCCGTGCTGACGCAGACGCAGACCGATGCTGGCACCGAGCAGACCCGAACCGACGATGCGCACCTGGCCTGCCAGCCGGCGGCTGCCCGCCGTCAGCACGCCGACCGTCGAAGGGTCGGCCGACGGCGCGTGAGCGAGGAGCGCGTCAGACCCGAGGGCGTCGTCGGACGAGGAGGCGCGGTGCGCGTCGGTCACGACCGTCCGCCCCCTCGGGGACCACGTCCCCCGGCGTCGGGTCGGCCACGGTACGGACGGTCGCCGCCACGGTCGTCGCGGCCGCCACGGTCGTCGCGGCCTCCGCGGTCGTCGCGCGGGCCACGGGCGGGTCCGCCACGCGAACCCCCGCGGTCGTCGCGTTGCTCACGGCCCTGGTAGCCGCCGCTGCGCGCCCCGTCGCGGCCTCCACGGTCGTCGCGACCCTGGTAGCCACCGCGCGAGTCTCCGCGGTCGTCACGACCTTGGTAGCCGGCACCGCGCGAGCCACCGCGGTCGTCACGACCCTGGAAGCCACCGCGGTCGTCACGACCCTGGAAGCCACCGCGCGAGTCTCCGCGGTCGTCACGCTGTTCTCGTCCCTGGTAGCCGCCACGCGACGCACCACGGTCGTCGCGACTCTGGTACCCACCGCGCGAACCACCACGGTCGTCACGACCGGCACGATCGTCACGTCCGCCTCGGTCGTCGCGGCCCTGGTACCCGCCACGCGAGCCCCCACGGTCGTCGCGCGAATCGCGCCCACCCGTGTAGCCACCGGCACCGGCACCGGCACGACGGTCGTCACGCGCGCCACGGTCGTCTTCGCCCCGCTCCGCTGCGCCGCGGTCGACCCATCCGCGGTTGGTCGCCTTGCCGCCGGCACGGATGCCCGAGGGGCGTCCGGTACGCGGGTCGCGGTTGGCGTCGCGGTTCGGGTACCCCGCCGCGCGCTCTTCTCCAGGGCTCAGCGGACGGTCTCCACCACCTCGAGGCGCACGGTCGTCGCGCGAGACGAACCCGCCTCGCGAGCCGCGATCGTCGCGAGACACGAACCCACCGCGATCGTCACGACCGCGGCCGTCGTCGTTCCGCCCCTGGTAGCCCGGTCGTGCTCCCCCGCGGTCGTCACGTCCCTGGTACCCGCCGCGAGCCGGACGCTCGTCGCGCCCGCGACCGTCGTCGTTGCGACCTTGGTAGCCACCACGAGACTCGCCGCGGCCGTCATCGTTGCGGCCCTGGTAGCCACCACGAGATCCACCGCGGTCGTCGCGTCCCTGGTACCCGCCGCGAGCGGGACGCTCGTCACTGCCGTGGTAACCGGTGCGAGCCGGTCGTCCCTCGCGTCCGCGACCGTCGTCGTTGTTGCCCTGGTAGCCGCGCACGGGACGCTCGTCGCCCGAGCGTCCGTCGTGCCGGTTGCCCTGGTACCCACCTCGGGTCGGGCTCTCGTCGCGTTGACCGCGGCGCGCCTCCTGCTCTCGCCGGACCTGCGCCCGGCGCGAGGTCGACTCGGCCTGGTCGCGGGCCGCGGCACGGCGACGCTCGGCACGGGCATCGGTCGCGGGGTCGTACTCTTCGTCGTCCTCGTCGTAGTAGTCCTTCTCGACCTCGTCGTCGGCGAGGGCCAGCTCGACGACGTCAGCCTCGTCGACGGGGGCGTCGGGGCTCTCGGTGATCGGGGCGGCGTCGACCGTCGAGTCGGCCGTGGCGTCGCGCGAGATGGTGAGGATGGCCCCGAGCTCGACCTTGGTCAGCGAGCGCATGTGGCCGACCTTGAGCGTGCCGAGGTGCAGCGGGCCGAACGACCGGCGCACGAGGTCGATGACCGGGTGGCCGACGGCCTCGAGCATGCGACGGACGATGCGGTTGCGCCCGGAGTGCAGGGTGATCTCGATCAGCGACGAGTCGGACGAACGCGAGAGACCCGCGCCACCGGCGACGAGCGTCGCCTTGTCCGCCGCGATCGGGCCATCGTCGAGTTCGACGCCGGTCATGAGCTCGTTGAGCACGGCGGGCGTGACGACGCCCTTGACCTTCGCGATGTACGTCTTGGTGACGCCGAACGACGGGTGCGCGAGAACGTGCGCGAGCTCGCCGTCGTTGGTCAACACGAGGAGGCCGCTCGTCTCGACGTCGAGGCGGCCGACGTTGAAGAGGCGCTCTTCGTACTGCTCGGTGAACTGACGCAGGTCGGGCCGGCCGTTCTCGTCGCTCAGGGTGCTGACGATGCCGACCGGCTTGTTGAGCATGACGTAACGACGCGTGGCGTCGAGCTGCACGGCGCTGCCGTCGACGACGATCTTGTCTTTGGTCGGGTCGATGCGGCGGCCGGGTTCGGTGACGACCTTGCCGTTCACCGTCACCCGCCCGGCGGCGATCATGTCTTCGCTGACCCGGCGCGAGGCCACGCCCGCGGCCGCCATGACCTTCTGCAGGCGCTCGCCCGAGGCCAGCTCGGAGTCGTCGGAGGAGAACTGACTACGCGACATCGTCGAACCCCCCCT
This sequence comes from Frigoribacterium sp. 9N, assembly GCF_902506305.1. Classification (NCBI taxonomy): domain Bacteria; kingdom Bacillati; phylum Actinomycetota; class Actinomycetes; order Micrococcales; family Microbacteriaceae; genus Frigoribacterium; species Frigoribacterium sp. 9N. The sequence goes on along the minus strand of NZ_LR733391.1, from coordinate 283,259 downwards.
GGCCGTCCGAGAGCAGGGGCGAGATGAGCGGCAGCTCATCGAGCGAGTTGATGCCGAGATGGGTCAAGAGGAGGCCTGTCGTTTCGTAGTTGATGGCGCCTGTCTCGGGGTCGGTGGACGACTCCGTGATCAGACCGCGACCCAGCAGCGTACGGACGACCGAGTCGACGTTGACCGCCCGGATCTGGGCGATGCTGCTGCGGGTGATGGGTTGCTTGTAGGCGATGACCGCCAGCGTCTCGAGAGCCGCTGAGGACAGTTTCGTCGGGTTCTGCGTCAGCACGAAATCGCGCACGACCGGATCGTGCTCGTCACGGACGTAGAATCGCCAGCCGCCACCGACCTCACGCAGCTCGAAACCCCGTCGGATCGTGCCGTCGACACCGTCGAAATCGGCCACGAGCGTCGTGATCGCCTGCTGCACCACGGCGACGGGGGCGCCGACGGCGGTCGCCAGGTCGACGAGCGACTGCGGCTCGTCGGCGACCATCAACACCGCCTCGAGACGACGTGCGACGGCATCGGGTGACGACGGCGATTCGTCGACGGCCTGGACGACGTCGTCGTCGGCCGTCCCGACGGACGAGGAGGCGCGGGTCGCGTCAGCCCTCATAGTCGGCCCCCAGCGCCGCGAGGTTCTCTTCGGTCCAGGTCTCGGCCACCCAGCGCACGCTGAGTTCACCGAGCGGCTCGACCTGCTCGAACGAGATGGACGCGTGGCGGTACAACTCGAGCAGCGCGAGGAACCGGGCGACGACGACGCCCTTCTCGTCGATTCCCGCGACGAGCTGGCGGAAGGTGAGGACCGTCCCACGACGGAGCAGCGCCACGACGACGGCCGCCTGCTCGCGGATGCTGACCAGGGGGGCGTGGAGGTGGTCCAGGCCGACCGTGGGTGTCTCGCGCGGCGTCAGTGCGAGGGTGGCGAGCGCCGCGAAGTCGTCGGGCGAGAGCGTCCAGACGAGCTCGGGGGTCGTGACGCGGTACTTCTGTTCGAGCCGCACCGAGCGGGCGTGACGCGCCGCTTCGGCAGCGCCGTGCTGCGCGAACCACTCGGCGGCCTGCTTGAAGGCCCGGTACTGCAGCAACCGGGCGAAGAGCAGGTCGCGCGCCTCGAGCAGGGCGACGTCCTCGGCGTCGACGAGCTCGCCCTGGGGCAGCAGCCCCGCCACCTTGAGGTCGAGCAGCGTGGCCGCGACGACGATGAACTCGCTGGCCTGGTCGAGGTTCTCGTCGGTGTCGATGCGACGGAGGAACGACAGGAACTCGTCGGTCACGGCGCTGAGGGCGACCTCGGTGATGTCCATCTCACGCCTGCTGATCAGCGAGAGCAGCAGGTCGAACGGCCCGCTGAAGTTCTCGAGCCGCACCTCGAAGCCCGGCGAGACCTCCGGGCCCGCGAGGGCGGTCTCGTCGGCGCCGGCCTCGGCGGTCGCCGACTCAGGCCGCGGCACCACGCGCGATCAGCTCTCGGGCCAGCTGGCGGTAGGCCTGCGCCGCCGGGTGCTCGGGGGCGAACTTGGTGATCGGGGTGCCGGCGACCGAGGCGTCGGGGAACTTCACGGTGCGGCCGATGACGGTCTCGAGCACCTGGTCGTCGAACGCCTCGACGACGCGTTCGAGCACCTCGCGGCTGTGCAGCGTGCGCGAGTCGAACATGGTCGGCAGGATGCCGTCGAGGGTGATCGCGGGGTTGAGCCGGTCGCGCACCTTCTCGATGGTCTCGACGAGCAGGGCGACGCCGCGGAGGGCGAAGAACTCGCACTCGAGCGGGATGAGCACGCCGTGCGCCGCGGTGAGGGCGTTGACGGTCAGCAGGCCGAGCGAGGGCTGGCAGTCGATCAGGACGACGTCGTACTCGTCGCTGACCTGGCGCAGGATGCGCGCGAGGATCTGCTCGCGGGCGACCTCGTTGACGAGGTGCACCTCGGCGGCGGAGAGGTCGATGTTGGCCGGCATGACGTCGAGGTTGTCGACGCGGGTGGGCACGATGACGTCGTGCGCGTCCTTCACGGCACCGATCATCAGATCGTAGATCGTGGCCTGGTCGTGCGACTGCACGCCGAGGCCGGCCGTCAGCGCACCCTGCGGATCGAAGTCGATGGCCAACACGCGACGGCCGTACTCGGCGAACGCGGCACCGAGGTTGATCGTCGTGGTGGTCTTGCCGACGCCGCCCTTCTGGTTGCAGAGGGTGATGATGCGGGCCGGGCCGTGGCTCGACAGGGGCGCGGGAGTCGGGAACTCGGTGCGCGGGCGCCCGGTGGGGCCGTTCGCGGGGACGGTCGCCGGAGCGCTCTCGAAGAGGGCGGGGGTGCTCGAGGTCGGCTTGGTGCTCACGGGTACGAGAGTACCGGCGCCCCCCGACGCCGACGGGCTGCCGCGCCCGGCCCGTCACCAGGAAGCCTCATGCCTTGCTTGAGGGTTTTGCCTGGTCAGCGCCAGGTCGGGGCCGGGTCGGCCTTGGGTCCCCGCGTGGTGGGCGCCGGGTCGTCGTCGGGTCGTCGCCGGGTCGTCACGCGGGTGACGACGCCCACCGGGCACGCGGGTGCGCCGTCGAGTAGACGTCCCGCAACGCGTCCGCCGTCACCAGCGTGTAGATCTGCGTCGTCGCGACCGACGAGTGCCCGAGCAACTCCTGCACGACCCGGACGTCGGCCCCGCCCTCGAGCAGGTGCGTCGCGAACGAGTGCCGCAACGTGTGCGGCGACACCTCGATGCCGAGCTGCGCCCGGTCGGCCGCCGCCTGGATGATCAGCCACGCGTTCTGCCGGGACACCCGGGCCCCGCGCGTACCGAGGAACAGCGCGGGCGTCGGGTCTCCCCGCGGCGAGAACACCGGTCGGGCCCTCACCAGGTAGGCGTCGAGCGCCCGGCGCGCGTAGCTGCCGAGCGGGACGACGCGCTGCTTGTTCCCCTTGCCGAACAGGCGCACGACGTCGCCCTCGATCACGTCGTCGACGTTGAGCGACACGGCCTCGCTCACGCGTGCCCCCGTCGCGTAGAGCAGCTCGAGCAGGGCCTTGTCGCGCAGCCGGGTCGGTTCGTTACCGTCCGTCGCGGCGAGCAGCGCCTCGACCTGACCAACCGAGATCGCCTTGGGCAGGCGACTCGGCAGCTTGCGCGGCCGGGTGGTGGCTGCCACGTCCGCCGCGACCAGCCCCTCCTCGAGCGCGAAGCGGTGGAAACCGCGCACCGACGACAACACCCGGGCCACCGAGGAGGCGCCGAGCGGCTTCTCGGCGCGGGTCGCCAGAGCCGCGGGGAACGTCGCGACGTCCGCGGCCTCGACCTCGTCCAGGGTGCGCCGTCCGGCCTCCGCCAGGTGCGCTCGCCAGAGGACGAGGTCGCGGCGGTACGCGGCGGTCGTGTTCGGGCTGAGACCGCGCTCGACCGAGACGTGTCTCAGGTACCTGTCCAGCGCCTCCTCGATCGTCACGAGGTCAGGCTACGGCCGGGACCGCCGTGCCACCTCGGCGACGCACGCCTCAGCGGGACGCGACCGCGGCGAGCGCCGCGATGCTGAGGATCGAGTTGTGCAGCCGGCCGGCCAGCACTCCGTCGACGATCTCGTCGAGCGAGACCCAGCGCTTCTCGATGTCGGCCTCTTCGTCGCTCCGCTCGAACGCGTCCGCCGTGGCGCCGACGCCGGTCGCCCGGAAGACCGTGACCATCTCGTCGTTGCCGCCGGGTGTGGTGTGGAACGAGACGAGCTCGTCCCAGTTCGTCGCCTGCAGGTCGGCCTCTTCGGCGAGCTCGCGCTTCGCGGCGTCGAGCTTGCTCTCGCCCTCGGCGTCGAGCAGGCCGGCGGGCAGTTCCCAGTCGCGGGAGCGGATCGGGTGCCGGTACTGCTTGATCACGAGCACGCGCTGCTGGTCGTCGACGGCCAGCACCGCCACGGCACCGGTGTGCGCGACGTACTCGCGCACCATCGGCGAGCCGTTGTAGTCGACGGTGTCGCGCTTGACGTTCCAGACCGCGCCTTCGAAGACGACCTCGGACTTCGTGATCGTCGGCGACGCCGGTTCGTCGGCGAGCGGCTCGCCGGTCGCGTCGGTCACGCGACGACCTCGGCGGCGTCGGCTTCGTCGGCGAACAGCTTGCTCGCATCGTGGCGCTCGAGCGACGCCGCCACGAGCCCGGCGAACAGCGGGTGCGCGTCGTTGGGGCGGGACCGCAGTTCGGGGTGGGCCTGCGTCCCGATGTAGAACGGGTGGACGTCGCGGTCGAGTTCGACGTACTCGACGAGCGTGCCGTCGGGTGAGGTGCCCGAGAAGCGCAGGCCCGCGTCGGCGATCTGCTGACGGTACTGGTTCGAGACCTCGTAGCGGTGACGGTGACGCTCGGACACCAGCTCGGACCCGTAGAGGTCGGCGGCGAGCGAACCCGGCGTCAACGCGGCCGGGTAGAGGCCGAGGCGCATGGTGCCGCCCAGGTCACCGTCGGCGATGATGTCGACCTGCTCGGCCATGGTCGCGACCACCGCGTACTCGGTGTCGGGGTCGAACTCGGACGAGGAGGCGCCGGTCAGGCCGGCCTCGTTGCGCGCGTACTCGATGACCATGCACTGCAGGCCGAGGCACAGGCCGAGTGCCGGCAGGCCGTTCTCGCGGGCGAAGCGCAGCGCACCGAGCTTGCCCTCGATGCCGCGGATGCCGAAGCCACCGGGCACGCAGATGCCGTCCACCTGGCTGAGGGCCTTCGCGGCGCCCTCGGCGGTCTCGCAGTCGTCGGAGGGTATCCAGGTCAGCGACACCTTGGTCTGGTGTGCGAACCCGCCGGCTTTGAGGGCCTCGGTGACCGAGAGGTAGGCGTCGGGCAGGTCGATGTACTTGCCGACCAGGCCGATCGTGACCTCGTGCTTCGGCTCGTGGACGGCGGTCAGGACGGGCTGCCAGCCCGACCAGTCGACCTCGCCGGCCTTCTCGTCGAGGCCCAGGTGGTCGATGATGTACGCGTCGAGCCCCTGGTCGTTGAGCATGGCCGGGATGTCGTAGATGCTCGCGACGTCCTTCGCGTTGACCACGGCGTCCTCGTCGACGTCGCACATCAGGGCGATCTTCTTCTTGTTGCTCTCGCTGACCGGACGGTCGCTGCGCAGCACGAGGGCGTCGGGCTGGATGCCGATCGAGCGCAGGGCCGCGACGCTGTGCTGGGTCGGCTTGGTCTTCTGCTCCCCCGACGCGCCCATGTAGGGCACGAGGGAGACGTGCACGAAGAAGACGTTCTTGCGACCGAGCTCGTGGCGCACCTGACGGGCGGCCTCGATGAACGGCTGGCTCTCGATGTCGCCGACCGTGCCGCCGACCTCGGTGATGATCACGTCGGGCTTGGGGTCGTCGTCGGCCTGCTGGCGCATGCGCCGCTTGATCTCGTCGGTGATGTGCGGGATGACCTGCACGGTGTCACCGAGGTACTCGCCGCGTCGTTCCTTCGCGATGACGGTCGAGTAGATCTGCCCCGTCGTGACGTTCGCCGACTGGCCGAGGTCGATGTCGAGGAACCGCTCGTAGTGGCCGATGTCGAGGTCGGTCTCGGCGCCGTCGTCGGTGACGAAGACCTCACCGTGCTGGAACGGGTTCATGGTGCCCGGATCGACGTTCAGGTACGGATCGAGCTTCTGCATGACGACCCGCAACCCGCGGGCCGTGAGCAGATTGCCCAGGCTGGCGGCCGTCAGGCCTTTTCCGAGGGAGGAGACGACGCCTCCGGTGACGAAGATGTGCTTCGTCGTGCTGGCATCTGGACCCGAGTTCTCAACGTTCACCACGGGATTCCATCCTATGTCACACCGAGCCGTTCCGACAGACCACGCCTGTTACGAACGTGTGTCGGCCGTGGCCGGTCGTCGGGCCGACGAGGCGAGTTCGAGCAGTTCACGGGCGTGTTCGAGACCGCTGGAGCTGTCGGGCAGCCCTGAGAGCAGACGGGCCATCTCGGCGACGCGCTCGTCGCCCTCGAGCTGGTGCACGCTGCTCGCCGTCACCTCGCCCGAGGCGTCCTTCACGACGCGGAGGTGGTTGGTGGCGAACGCGGCGACCTGGGCCAGGTGCGTCACCACGATGACCTGTGCCCGTTCGGCGAGCGCCGCCAGGCGTCGGCCGATCTCGATCGCGGCCGAACCGCCGACGCCGGCGTCGACCTCGTCGAAGACGAAGGTGGGCACGTCGCTCGACCCGGCCATGACGACCTCGAGCGCGAGCATGACGCGCGAGAGTTCGCCGCCGGACGCGCCCTTGCCGAGGGGGCGGGGCTCGCTGCCGGGGTGCGGCCTCAGCAGGAGCGACACGACGTCGCCGCCGCTCGTCCCGAGCTCGTCCCGAGGCGAGACCTCGACGACGATCTCGGCACCGGTCATGGCGAGGGCGCTCAGCTCGGCGCTGACCCGCGTCGAGAGGTCGGCCCCGGAGGCGCGGCGCAGGTCCCCGAGGACGCCCGCCCGTCGTTCGGCCTCGGCCCGCACCTCGGCGACCTCGTCGTCGAGGTGCGCGAGGCGGTCGTCGTCGCCGTCGAGCTCGACCAGGCGTCGGCTGCCGTCGTCGAGGAGGCGGATGACGTCGTCGAGGGTGGGGCCGTACTTGCGGACGAGCCCGGCGAGGTCCGCGCGCCGGGTCTGCACCGACTCGAGTTCGACGGCCACGTCGGCGTCGAGGGTGCCGAGGTAGCTCGACAGGCGGGAGGCGGATTCGCCGACCTGCACGCTGACCTCGGCCAGCAGGTCGGCGATGGGCTCGAGCGCCGGGTCGTGCGGGGCGACGCGTTCGATCTGACGGCGTGCCTCCTCCACGAGGGAGACGACGTCGCGGGTCCCGTCGACCGCGTCGGTCGAGAGCACCTCGTGGGCGAGGCCGGCTGCCAGCCTGAGGTCTTCGGCGTTGCTGAGTCGCTCGGCCGCGGCATCGAGCTCGTCGAGTTCGCCGGCCACGGGGGCGAGGCCTTCGATCTCGTCGATCGCGGCCCGCAGGGTGTCGGCCTCGTCACGTCGGGCGTCGCGGTCGCGGGTGATCTCGTCGAGTTCTGCTCGGGCGGCCAGCCAGGCGTCGTACGCGCCACGGTAGTGTGCGGCAGCCTCGGCGAGGGCGGCCCCGCCGTGCGCGTCGACGGCCGCGCGCTGGGCGGCAGCGGACTTCAGTCGGATCTGCTCGGACTGGCCGTGGACCACCACGAGGTGGTCGGCGAGGTCGCCGAGCACACCGATCGGGGCCGTGCGTCCGCCGACCACCGCACGGCTACGTCCCTCGGCCGAGACCACACGACTGAGGAAGAGCTCGCCGTCGTCGACGTCGCCGCCCGCGTCCCGGACGCGCTCGACGATGGCCCCCTCGGCAGGGACCAACCAGCGCCCGTCCACGACGGCCTGGGGGCTGCCCGAACGGACGACGCCGCTCTCGGCACGCTGACCGAGCAGCAGGCCGAGCGCCGAGACGACCATGGTCTTGCCCGCCCCCGTCTCGCCGGTGACGGCCGTGAAGCCGGGGCCGAGCGGCAGGGTCGCGCGACCGATCACGCCGAGGTCGCGGATCGAGATCTCTTCGATCATCGGTCGCCCTCGCGGGCCGGATCGGACGTGGTCGGGGTGATGGTGGCCCCGACGGCGACGTCCTCGACGGTGGCCGGTCCGCGCCAGCCCGTGACGGGGAGCTGGAACTTGGCCACGAGGCGATCGGTGAACGGGCCCGTCCGCAGGCGGGCCAGTCGCACGGGCTGGTCGGAGCGGCTGCACTCGACCCGGGCCCCCGGGGGCAGGTCGTGCTCTCGGCGACCGTCACACCACAGGATGCCGCGAGCATCCGTGCGGCTGAGCACCTCGACGGCGAGCACCGAGTCGGGCCCGACGACGAGAGGTCGGGCGAAGAGCGCGTGGGCACTGAGCGGCACGAGCAGCAACGCCTGCACGGCAGGCCACACCACCGGGCCGCCGGCCGAGAACGAGTAGGCCGTCGAGCCGGTCGGCGTGGACATGACCACGCCGTCGCAGCCGAACGACGACAGGGGACGACCGTCGACCTCGATGACGACCTCGAGCATGCGCTCGCGTGAGGCCTTCTCGACCGTGGCCTCGTTCATGGCCCAGGTCTCGTAGACGACCTCGTCACCGTTGGTGACCTTGACGTCGAGCGCGAACCGCTCCTCGACCTCGTAGTCGGCCGCGAGGACGCGGGCGACGGTGTCGGCCATCTCGTCGCGCTCGCTCTCGGCCAGGAACCCGACGTGGCCGAGGTTGACCCCGACGATGGGAGCGCGGGTACCGCGGATCAACTCGGCGGCACGGAGGATCGTGCCGTCGCCACCCAGGACGATGACGCATTCGAGGTCGTCACAGGCCACGCCGTCGAACAGGATCTCGACGTCGTCGATGGCGGCCGTGGGCTGTGCCCGACGGATGTCGTCCCACTCGTCGCGGGGAAGGACGGGAACCACACCGGCGTCGCCCAACAGCCCGCAGACCTCGAGGGCGGCGTCGATGGAGTCGGGACGCCCCGTGTGCGAGACGACCAGGATGTGTCGGGTCGAAGAGATGTCGTTCACCCTCTCGTCAAGCTGTCGGCCGTGCTGAGCCATTCTGTCGGATTCGTCCCGACCGAGGCCGAGAAGTGCACACAGTACTCGCGGTTGCCCGAGCCGCCGACGATCGGGGACGAGATGAGCCCGGCCGTGCCGAGCCCCAGGTCGTGGGCGGCCCACAACACCGTGGTGACGGCCTCGTTCCGCAGCACGGGGTCGAGCACGAGGCCTTCACGGACGCCCTGTCGGCCGACCTCGAACTGCGGCTTGATCAGCAGGACGAAGTCGTTGTCCACACCCACGCTCGCCACGAGTGCGGGCAGCACCATCGTCAGGGAGATGAACGACACGTCGGCCACCACGAGCGACACCGAGGAGGCGCGGGTCGTCAACGCCGCGAACCGCTCGGCCGTCAGGTAGCGCGCGTTCTCGCCCTCGACGATCGTGACCCGCGGGTCGAAACGAACCGGGTTGGCCAACTGACCGTGGCCGACGTCGAGGGCGACCACGTGCTCGGCCCCGCGCTCGAGGAGGACCTGCGTGAACCCGCCCGTGGACGCTCCGACGTCGAGGGCCGTCCGGCCCGTGGGGTCGACCCCGAACGCGTCCAGCGCGCCAAGGAGCTTGTGTGCCGCACGACTCACGTAGTGGTCGAGGCCGGCGACGGCGACATCGTCCGACTCGCCCACCCGAGCGGACGCCTTGACCACTCCCACGCCGTTGACGGTCACCAATCCGTCCGACAACAAGCGGGCGGCATGCGTCCGTGACCGGGCGAGACCACGCCGGGCGAGAACCGAGTCGAGTCGATCCCCCGGCGCTTCGGCGGCCGTCATCGACCGCCCTGACCGATGTCGTCGGTGGTGCCCTCGAGCACGGCGCGGAGCTCGTCGTGGATCGCGGCGAAGGCCTCGGCCCGCGAGGCCAAGGGGAGGGACTCGATGCCCGACAGCTGCTCGGCGGACGCCACCTGCGCCTCCTGACGGTCTGCGGCGTCCACGACGTCGAGGTCGGTGTCGTCGCGGACGGTCGCGTCGGGATGGTCGCTCATGGTGTCGTCCAGACTAGCCGCCGCCCCTGACGGGTCGGATCGGGAGCGATCAACCGTCGGCGTGCAGCTTCGGGTCGACGTCGAGCCCGTAGATGGCCTTGCCTGTCCCCCACACCGCGGCGGCCCCGGCGCGCAGCAGGTCGACGGGGTCGCCTCCGTCGGACAACACCCGCACCACGTGACCGCGGACGGCGACGCTCGCGCCGCGGACCGTGACGACGTGCACGTCCTCTTCGTCGTGTTCGACGGTGTCGGGATACGGCTGGTCCAACTCACGGAGGTCGCCGACGATGAAGTCCGGCCGGGACTTCGCGTCGGCGGCGAGCACCTGCTTCGCGCCGTCGATGCCGGTCAGCACCAGGATCGAGACGAGTCCCGCGGCGTTCGCGCCGACGATGTCGGTGTCGAGCCGGTCCCCGATGAACGCGGCCTTCGTCGCCCCGAACCTCTCGACGGCCGCGGTGAAGATCGGCGTCTCGGGCTTGCCGGCGGTCACGGGCAGACGCCCGACGGCCGTGTGGACCGCGGACACCAGCGTTCCGTTGCCGGGCGCTACACCACGCTCCTGCGGGATCGTCCAGTCCGTGTTCGTCGCGATCCACGGGATGCCCGTGTGCAAGGCGAAGGACGCCTCGGCGAGCTGCGCCCATCCGACGTCGGGGCTGAAACCCTGCACGACCGCAGCGGGCGCGTCGTCGGCCGAACGGGTGACGACGAAGCCCTCGGCCTCGAGCACCGACGTCAGGCCCTCGCCGCCGACGACCAGCACCGTCGAGCCGGCGGGCACGGCATCGACGAGGAGGCGCACAGCGGCCTGCGGGGACGTCACCACGTCGTCCGCGCCCACCTCGAGTCCGTAACCGGCCAGTTGACCGGCCACCGTCTCGGCGGTCCGCGACGCGTTGTTCGTGACGTACCCGACCCGACGGGTGCGAGCCAGATCCGTCAGGCTCTCGACCGCGTGCTCGATGGCGTGCCGCCCCCGGTAGACGACCCCGTCGAGGTCGGCGAGGACGGTGTCGACGCCGTCGAGGGGCGTGATCGCGTCAGGCACGGTCGTCGTCGGCGTGGTCCGTGCCCTGCGGGGCCGTCTCGGGATCGGCAGTCTCATCGTGCTGGCCCTGCTCTTCATCGTGCTGCTCGTCCGTCTGGTCGTCCGGACGCTGCTCGGGTCCGTCCAGGTCGTCGGTGCCGCCCTGAGGCTCCACTGACACCTCGCCGGGCTCGCCGAGTGCCGGCTCACCGGACTCGTCAGACTTGGGTTCATCGGACTCTTCGGTGGTCAGCTCAGCGGGCTCGTCGAGGACGACGGGTCGTTCGTCCGAGAATTCGACGTCCTCCTCGACGATCTCCACGGTCTCGCCGTCGGCGCCACCGTGTTCGAGAGCCGCGAGAGCGTCCTCGGCCCGGTCGGCGAGTTCGAGCCACTTCTCGCCCTCGTCGGGGCGACCAAGATCCTCGAGGACCGTGCCGTAGGCGGCGAAGAGGGCCGGGCTGTAGCTGAACGCCTTCGTCCGGTCGAGTTGGGGGATCTCGAGCTCGCCCAGAGCAGCTTGGGGTTGGCCGAGGTCGAGACGTGCACCCGACATCGCGATGGCCAGTGAGACGCGCACCTGGACGTCGAGTGTCGACACGTCGACGGACCGCCCGAGCTCGAGCGCCCGCTCGGGACGACCCAGACCCCGTTCACTGTCGACCATGAGAGGCAACTGGTCATCACGGCCCGAGATGCGACGGTAGGTGCGTAGTTCGCGGAGGGTGAGGGCGTAGTCCCCCACCTGGTAGGCCGTGATGGCGATCGTCTCGCGGACGACGGAGATGCGCCCGGCCCGACGTCCTGCCGACAGGGCGTGCTTGTGGGCCTCCTCCGGGTCCTCGTCGATCAGACGACCAGCCATGACCAGGTGCTTGGCCACCCAGTCCGCGTTCTCCTTGCTGAGCGTCTTGAGCTCACCACGGGCGACCTTGTCGAGATCACGGGGCTCGACGTCATCCGGGACGTGCGCGACCTCTTGCGCCGGACGGACCGACTTGATGCCGAACGGGTCACGGTCTTCCGGGGTCTCGCGGGGCGTCCAGCCCTCTCGACGATCGCCACGTCCCGTCGAACCGGCACGAGGACCTGCTCCGCGACGATCGTCGCCACCCGGGCGACCACCGCGCTGCGGACGGTCGCCGGACGACGGACGATCTCCCCGCTGAGGCCGGTCACCATGCGAGGGACGATCCCCGCGCTGCGGCCGATCACCGTAGGACGGACGATCCCCGCGCTGTGGGCCGCCGCTCGAGGGTCGTCCCCCGCTGGGACGTCCGTTGGTGGGTCGTCCCTCGGAAGGACGGTCGCCGCGCGGGGGACGCCCGCCAGCCGGGCGATCGCTCGAGGATCGACTCCGGTCACCGAACGAGGGCCGGCCTGTGCCCCCACCGCGGTTCGCTCCCCCGCTGCCAGAGCCCGAGGAGGGACGGCGTGGGCCGTCCTTGCGGTCGTCGTCGTCGCGATCAGTCACCGAAGTGCTCCTCTGTTGTTCTCTGCCAGCTGTCGAGTTGTGAAGGGTCGACTCTACCAAAGCGACCACGACTGCAGGAGGCGCGGTTCGGCTGGGCGAGATTCGTCCCGTAACGCAGAAAAGCCGCCCCAACTGGGGCGGCTCTTCTGGTGTTTCGTGTGCTGTTCGCACTAAAAGGAGTCCGGCGGTGTCCTACTCTCCCACAAGGTCCCCCTTGCAGTACCATCGGCGCTGAGAGTCTTAGCTTCCGGGTTCGGAATGTGACCGGGCGGGGTCGGGGCGTCGAGGGTCGGGGCGACCGCGTCGAAGGCGTTGTCGACGAGGTTGCCCAGGATCGTGACGAGGTCCCCGGGCTCGACGTCGATCGTCCCCAGGTCGGGCTCGACGTCGACGCGCAGGTCGATCGACCGTTCGCGGGCCTGTGCCGCCTTGCCGAGCAGCAGGGCGGCGAGCGTCGGCTCGTCGATCGCGGCCACGACCCGGTCGGCGAGCCGCTGGCCGAGGTCGAGCTCGTCGGCCGCGAACCGGAGGGCCTCGTCGCCACGCCCGAGCTCGATCAGCGACACGATCGTGTGCAACCGGTTCGAGAACTCGTGGGTCTGCGAGCGCAGCGCGTCCGAGAGGGTGCGCATGGTCTCGACCTCGCCGGTGAGGTGGGTGAGCTCGGTGTGGTCGCGCAGGGTCGTCACGGTCCCGAGCGTGCGGCGGGAGCGCGGGCGGGTGGCGCCGGTGACCGGTGCCGCGCCTCCTGACGGTGTCGCGCCTCCTCGTCCGGTCGAGGGCGACGGGTGGGACGGGCCCTCGGTGGGTTCGGTGACCTCCTGGTTCACGACCAGCACGCGGTCGTCGGTCACGTGCACCTCGTCGGAGGCGCGGCGTCCGGAGGCGAGCAGCTCGCGGAGCGAGTCGGGCAGCTGCAGGTCGGTCAGCGGGACGGGAGCGGCGATGCCCCCGGGCGGCAGGTCGAGCAGCTCGGCCGCCTGGTCGTTGTAGAGCGTCAGCCGGCCGCGGTCGTCGACGAGCACGAGACCCTCGCGCACGGAGTGCAGCACGCCTTCGTAGTACGCGAACATCCGAGCGAGTTCCTCCGGGCCGCGGCCCCAGGTCACCCGCCGCAGGTACCGGCTGAGCAGCCACGAGACGATGCCGCCGAGCACCACGGTCGCCCCGGCGGCCGCGAACACGAGCGGCAGCCGCTCACCGACCGACTGCGTGATGGTATCGACCGTGACCCCGGCCGACACGAGGGCGACGACCTCGCCGTCGCCCTCGATCGGCACGACCGCGCGCACCGACGGGCCGAGGGTGCCGGCGTAGGTCTCGGTGAACGACCGCCCGCGGAGGGCCGGGGCGATCGTGCCGACGAACGGGCGGCCGATCTCGTCGGGGTCGGGGTGCGTCAGGCGCGTGCGGTCGGGCCGCATGATCGTGACGAAGTCGGTCGACGTGTCGCTCATCAGGGCCACGGCGTAGGGCTGCAGACGGGCGCTCGGGTCGGACGTCCCCATCGCGTCGACGACGTACGGGTTGTCGGCGATCGAGGTGGCGAGCGCCAGGCAGGCCCGTGCCGCCGAGCGATCGGCGTCGTCGCGGGCCGACCGGATCGTCCAGGCCGTCGCCAGCAGGGTCACGGCGACGACGAAGACCACGAGCAGGGCGAACAGCCGGGTGGCGATGCTCCACCGGGTGGGGTCGACGGTCATCTCTGGCGGGCTCCTCGCTGCGCTGCGGCCGGGGTCCATCATGACGCACCACCGGCGCGACCAGTATGACCACAACGTCGACGCCCACCCGGCGACCGGCGAGAGTCGCGGCGACGAACCCCGCACGACCGACGACGACGACGCCGCCGGTCACGAGCTCGAGGAAGACCCCCATGGCAAAGACGCACAAGGGCCCGCAGACCCCCACACCCGGCGGAACGACGACGACGGGCGGCGTCCGCCCCCGGCGCCGGATCGACCGCTCGCACTGGCTCTACATCGCGGTGATCGTGGCCGTCGCGGCCGGCATCGTCGTCGGCCTCACGGCACCCGAGGTCGCCGTGCAGCTGAAACCGATCGGCACCGCCTTCGTGTCGCTCATCTCGATGATGATCGCGCCGGTGATCTTCTGCACGATCGTGCTCGGCGTCGGCTCCATCGCCAAGGCCGCGACCGTCGGCAAGGTGGGCGGGCTCGCGCTCGGCTACTTCATCGCGATGTCGACCTTCGCCCTGGCCATCGGCCTCGTGGTCGGCAACCTGATCCACCCGGGCGAGGGCCTGATGATCGGCTCGACCGGATACGAGGCGCCCGCCGCCGAGGAGGCCGGTGGCACGGCGGGCTTCCTGCTCGGCATCATCCCCGAGACGCTGGTGTCGTCGCTGACCAGCGGCTCCATCCTGCAGACGCTGTTTGTGGCCCTGCTCGTCGGCTTCGCCCTGCAGCGCATGGGCGATCGCGGCGCGACCATCCTCGAGGGCGTCCGCAACCTGCAGGTGCTGGTGTTCCGCATCCTCGCGATGATCATGTGGGTCGCCCCGATCGGTGCGTTCGGTGCGATCGCCGCGGTGGTCGGCGAGACCGGCGTCGCCGCCATCGTGGCGCTCGGCACCCTGATGGTCGCCTTCTACATCACGTGCATCCTCTTCGTCGCCGTCGTGCTCGGCACGATCCTCAAGCTCGTCACGGGCGTCAACATCTTCCGGGTGATGAAGTACCTCGGACGTGAGTACCTGCTGATCGTCTCGACCTCGTCGAGCGAGGTCGCGCTGCCCCGCCTCATCGCCAAGATGGAGCACCTCGGCGTCTCGAAGCCCGTCGTCGGCATCACCGTGCCGACCGGCTACTCGTTCAACCTCGACGGCACCGCGATCTACCTGACCATGGCGTCGCTCTTCATCGCCAACGCCATGGGCACGCCGCTCAACGTCGGCGAGCAGGTCTCGCTGCTGCTGTTCATGATGATCGCCTCGAAGGGAGCCGCCGGCGTCACGGGTGCCGGCATCGCCACCCTCGCGGGAGGCCTGCAGGCACACCGCCCCGACCTGGTCGACGGCGTCGGCGTCATCGTCGGCATCGACCGGTTCATGTCCGAGGCGCGCGCCCTGACCAACTTCACGGGCAACGCCGTCGCGACGATCCTCGTCGGCACCTGGACGAAGCAGATCGACAAGGACCGCGTCGAGACCGTGCTGTCGGGTCGCGCGCCCTTCGACGAGGCGACCATGAACGCGGACGGTCACGGCGCCTCCTCGGGGTCGGACTCGGGCTCGGGTTCGGACTCCGCTTCGGCCGGCCCGGCCGCCGCGCGCCTGCTCGACGGTCGCGCGGGTGGGCTGGGCTCGCTCGAGGGCACCTCGCCCGACCGCATCTCGACCGGCTCGTTGCACGCCATGGTCGGCACCGACGGTCGGCGGGCGGACGAGCACCTCGCCGACGCCGCCGCGGACGACGAGCCCCGTCGCGGGTAGGACCCGCCTCGGACCCCAAGTCGTGGCCGAGACCCCCGTGCGTGCGCGGGGGTCTCGGCGACGTCCCGGGGTCTCGCCGTCGGCCCGCCGACCCGCGGCGGGTGCAGCGTGCAACATCCGTGTCGGAGGCGTACCGTCGCACCCGATGTGCGGTCACGCCCCGCGGTCAGAGCCGACCGACCGGGCCCCGCAGGACGGAGCCACCATGCTCGCCGGACGCCTCGACGTCAGCACCCGCCACTTCTCGGTCACCGAGGTGCCCACCCCCGACGCCGGCCCGGGGCAGGTGCGCATCGCCGTCGCCGCCGCCGGCGTCTGCCTCAGCGACGTGCACCTGATCCAGGGGTCGCTCACGCCGCTGCACCTGCCGGGCGACACCGTCACCCTCGGCCACGAGGTGGCCGGCACGGTCGACCAGGTGGGCGACGGCGTCACGCACGTCGCCGTCGGCGACCGCGTGCTGCTGCAGGCCGGTGAGGAGCGCGACGGCCAGGTCTTCACCCGCGGCGTCGACTACGACGGCGGGTGGGCCGAGTTCGCCGTGGCCCGCGCCGACACGGTCGTGAAGATCCCGGACTCCCTCCCGTTCGAGCAGGCCTGCTTCATCCCCGACGCCGTGTCGACTCCCTGGGCCGCGCTCACCACGACCGCCGACACCCGGCCCGGCACGGCGGTCGGCGTCTGGGGCGTCGGCGGCCTCGGCGCCCACGCCGTCCAGCTGCTCTCCCTGCTCGGAGCCGCGCCGATCGTCGCGGTCGACCCCCTGCCCGGTGCCCGGGCCCGGGCGCTCGAGTTCGGTGCGGACCTCGCGCTCGATCCCGCCGACCCGGACTTCGCCGTGGCGCTCGGCCGGGCGACCGGTGGCCGCGGACTCGCCCGGGCCTTCGACTTCGCGGGGGTGCCCGCCGTGCGCGAGCAGGCCATCGCCTGCCTCGGATACCGGGGACGGTTGACGCTCGTCGGCCTGTCGGACCAGCCGATCACGATCACCGACGGCACGAAGTTCAGCTTCCTGCAGCAGCAGGTCCTCGGCCACTACGGCTCCGAGCCTGCCGACGTCACCACGCTCGTCGCGCTGGCGGCCCGGGGGAGGCTCGACTTCGCGAAGTCGGTCAGCGCGACCGTGCCGCTGGCCGAGGCCGAGCGGGCGGTGCAGATGCTCGAACGCAAGGAAGGCGACCCGATCCGGATCGTGCTGGTCCCGTGAGCGACGCGACCCGCGCCTCCTCGGTCCCGGGCGAGGGTGACGACCGCCCCGCCGGTGGTGACGACCGCCCCGCCGGTGGTGACGACCGCCCCGCCGGTGGCGACGACCGCCCCGCCGGTGGCGACGACCGCCCCGCCGTGGGAGGCGTCGAACACGTCGACCTGCTCGTCGTCGGCGCCGGCCTGTCCGGAGTCGGCGTGGCGGCGCAGCTCCGCCGGGACTTCCCCGGCCGCAGCCTGGCCGTCGTCGAGGCCCGCGCGGCGATCGGCGGCACCTGGGACCTCTTCCGCTACCCGGGGGTCCGATCGGACAGCGACATGTTTACCCTCGGCTACGGGTTCCGACCCTGGCGCGACGCGCGGGCGATCGCCCCGGGCGAGGCGATCAGGGAGTACGTCCGTGACACGGCCGACGAGACGGGCGTCGCCGGGCTGATCCGGTTCGGGCACCGCGTGGTCGCGGCCGACTGGTCCTCCGCCGAGGCCCGGTGGACCGTCACGATCGAGGTCGCGAGCGCGGTGGCAGCGGACGCGTCGTCCACCGCCGGCGAGGAGCCGAGCGCAGGAGGCGCGGGTGCCGCCCCGGCGGCTCGTCGCGTCACGATCACGTGCTCGTTCTTGTTCGTCTGCTCGGGGTACTACCGCTACGACGAGGGCTGGTCGCCCGCGTTCCCGGGGCAGGACTCGTTCGCCGGACGCGTCGTGCACCCCCAGCACTGGCCGGAGGACCTCGACGTGAGCGGCAAGCGCGTGGTCGTGATCGGATCGGGGGCGACGGCGGTGACCCTGGTGCCCGCCCTCGCCGAGGGCGCCGAGCAGGTCACCATGCTGCAACGTTCGCCGACCTACGTGCTGTCCCTTCCCTCGCGCCGGAAGGAGCCCCGCGCCTGGCGTCGGCTGCTGCCACAGGCCGTCGACGACCGGCTGATCCGGTGGCGCAGCATCGGCATGGCCTTGCTCAGCTTCCAGACGAGCAGGCGCTCTCCCGAGAAGATGAAGGCGTTCCTCCGGGCGCAGGTGGCACGGCGCCTGCCGGACGACTTCGACGTCGACCGGCACTTCCAGCCGAGCTACGACCCGTGGGACCAGCGTCTCTGCATCACCCCGGACGGCGCGCTGTTCCGGGCGTTGCGCTCGGGGTCGGCGTCGATCGTGACCGACGACATCGACTCGTTCACGGCCGACGGCATCCGGGTGGCCGGTCGCGACGGCCAGCGGGCGCACGAGCTGCCCGCGGACGTCGTCGTCACGGCGACCGGGCTCAACCTGTTGCTGTTCGGCGGCATGCGGTTGTCGGTCGACGGGGTGGAGGTCGACCCGGCGACCCAGCTGACCTACAAGGGGTTCATGCTCTCGGGGGTGCCGAACCTCGCGTTCGCCATCGGCTACACGAACGCGTCGTGGACGCTGAAGATCGACCTCGTCGTGCACTACGTCGCCCGGCTGCTGCGTCACGCCGATCGTCACGGGTACCGGTCGGCCGTGCCGATCGCGCCGGAGCGGCCGGGACCGACGAGCCCGCTGATCGACCTGACGAGCGGGTACGTGTCGCGCGGGGTGCACCTGATGCCCCGGCAGGGATCGCGGTCACCGTGGCGGATGCACCAGAACTACCCACGCGACGTCTGGTTGATGCGGCACAGCACCCTGACCCGGGACGGCATGCGGTTCGAGCGCTGAGCGAGCCCCGGCGGTCTCGCGTCGGACGACGCGGTGGCCCGCCGGGCGACGACGCGGCGGCCCGCCGGGGACGACTCAGCCGACCACCGCGAGGGCGAAGGGCAGCACGGCGGGGGCCCCGGCGCGGCGCAGGTCGCGTCCGGCCACCGTGAGCGTCCAGCGGCTGTCGACCAGGTCGTCGACGAGCAGCACCGGCCCGGACACGTCGGCGAGGGCCGCGGCCAACTCGGGGCCGACCTCGAAGGACTGCCAGACGTCGGCCAGACGGTAGACGCTGTTGCCGCCCTGGCCGCGGCCGGCCGAGGGGCGGGCGCTGCCGAGCGTGCCGAGCAGCGGCAACCGCCCGACGGTGCTGATCGCCTCGGCCAGCGACCCGACGAGCTGCGGCCGTGACGTCGACGGCATCGCGACGACCCCCACCGGGCGTTCGGCCCACGGCCACTCCTTCAGGACGCGCACGACCCCGTCGAGCAGGTGCTTCGACAGGGGAGCGTCGGGGGCGGTCGCCGCGAAGACCTCGCGGAGGGTGTTGCCCCACCCCAGGTCGGTCAGTCGGGCGAGCGCCCGACCCGGCTCGACCCGTTCGCCCTCGGGGATCTTGCCCTTGACGGCGACCCCGGCCCGGTCGGCGCCCGTGGGCCACTGGGCCCGGGGGTCGATCTCGACGCCGACCCGGTCGAGGGTGCTCGCGGCCGAGGTCGCCGCCTCGCCGGCGATGTCGGTCGGGTACCAGGTGCCCGCGCAGACGTCGCACCGCCCGCAGGGCTCGGCGGCCGGATCGTCGAGGTCGACCTGCAACATCTGCATGCGGCAGGTCTCGCCGCGCTCGAACGCGAGCATCGACTCTTGCTCGGCGACCCGGGCCGCGGCGATGCGGTCGTAGCGTTCGGCGTCGTAGACCCAGGGCTCGCCCGTGCTCACCCAGCCGCCCTGGACCCGGCGGACGGCACCGTCGACGTCGAGCACCTTGAGCATCAGTTCGAGCGGGGTGCGCTTGACGTCGACCCGCGCCTCGAGGGCGGGCGTCGACAGCGGTGTCTCGCCCAGCTCGGCCAGCACGGCCGCCGCCCGCGCCTCGGAGGGCATCGAGGCCGTGGCGAAGTATTGCCAGATCTCGGCGTCCTCGGTGCCGGGCAGCAGCAGCACGTCGGCGTTGTCGGTGGCGCGACCCGCTCGGCCGATCTGCTGGTAGTACGCGACGGGCGACGACGGCGCGCCGAGGTGGATCACGAAGCCGAGGTCGGGTTTGTCGAAGCCCATGCCGAGGGCGCTCGTGGCGACCAGTGCCTTGAGGTCGTTGCCCTTGAGGCGCTGTTCGAGCTGTTCGCGTTCTTCGGGGTCGGTGCGGCCCGAGTACGACCGCACGTCGTGCCCGGCCTCGCGCAGCAGGCGGGCGGTGTCGTCGGCGGCCGAGATCGTGAGCGTGTAGATGATGCCGCTGCCGGGCAGGTCGGCGAGGTGGCTGAGCAGCCAGCCGAGTCGATCGCGCGAGGTCGGCAGCTGCAGCACCCCGAGACGCAGGGAGGCGCGCGCCAGCGACCCCCGGATCGTCAGCACCTCGTCGCCCGGCCCCACGGCGAGTTGCTCGGCGACGTCGGCCACGACGCGAGCGTTGGCCGTGGCCGTCGTCGCCAGGACGGGCACGCCCGTGGGCAGGGTGCGGATGAGGTCGGCGAGGCGACGGTAGTCGGGCCGGAAGTCGTGGCCCCAGTCGGAGATGCAGTGCGCCTCGTCGACGACGAGCATGCCGAGCCGGGCGATGAGGACGGGCAGCTGCTCGTCGCGGAACCGCGGGTTGTTGAGTCGTTCGGGGGAGACGAGCAGCACGTCGATCTCGTCGTCGACGAGCTGCTGCTGGACGTCGGACCACTCGTGGGCGTTCGCCGAGTTGACCGCGACGGCCCGGACCCCGGCCCGGGCGGCGGCGGCGACCTGGTCGCGCATCAGGGCGAGCAGGGGGGAGACGAGCAGCGTCGGGCCGGTGCCGCGTCGACGAAGAAGCAGGGTGGCGATGAAGTACACCGCCGACTTGCCCCAGCCGGTGCGCTGGACGACGAGGGCTCGACGACGATCGGCGACGAGCGCCCGGATGGCCTCGAGCTGCCCGTCGTGGAAGACGGCGTCGTCGCGCCCGGTGAGCGCCCGCAGCAGGTCGAGTGCCTCGGCGTCGATGTCGGTCGCGGTGCTCGTCGGTGTCATGGCCCCATGCTCGCAGAGGCCACCGTCACCCGCCGGACGGACGGAGGGCGCGACCACCCGACGTCGGGGGTCGCGCCCTGGGGACGAGACGAGGGAGGCGGGTCAGCCCGCCGAGGAGTCCGAGCCCGGCTCGGCCGGGGGAGTGGCCCGCTTGCCGAGCTCGACCGCCACGAACGAGGCGACGACGCCGGCGACGAGCGCGAAGACCGTTCCGCCGGCACCCCACGACTTCTTGCCGAAGAGCTGGTCGACCGAGGGCCCGCCGGGGCCCGAGGCCAGGGCGGCGGCGGCGGCGATCAGGACGGCGTTGTACTCGTAGCCGCCCTCGGTCACCCACGGGCCCTTGGAGAGGTGCACCTTGCGGACGGCGGTGACCATCGTGCCGACGATGCCGGCGGCGGCGAGCGGGGTCGCCGCGCCGAGGGCGAGTGCGGCACCGCCGGCGGTCTCGGTGACCGCGACCAGACGGGCGTTGCGGGCGGCGGGGTGCATCCCCGTGCCGGCCATCATCTGCTCGGTGCCGGCGAGTCCGGGACCGTCGAAGGCGCCGGTCAGCTTCTGGAGTCCGTGGCCGACGAAGAAGCCGCCGACGGTCAGGCGGAGGAGGGTGGATGCGAGGCTCATGCACCGTTCCTACCCGGTGTGGGCCGTCGCCGTCCGCGGCGGGGAGCGTCCGGTCCGCCCGCTCGTGTCAGGATCGGGGGATGCGCGCCGTCCAGTACGACCAGTTCGGGTCGATCCCGACCATCGTCGACCTCCCGGCACCCGTGCCGCCCGCCCACGGCGTCGTGGTCCGCGTCGCGGCCACGGGGGTGTGCCGGAGCGACTGGCACGCCTGGAAGGGTCACGACGACTCGGTGCGCCTTCCCCACGTGCCGGGCCACGAGTTCGCGGGCGTGGTGACGGCGGTGGGTGCCGACGTCTCCCAGGTCGCCGTCGGCACCCGCGTGACCGCCCCGTTCGTCTTCGCCTGTGGCACGTGCGACGAGTGCCGTGCCGGTGCCACCCAGGTGTGCTCGCGTCAGCAGCAGCCCGGCTTCACCCTTCCCGGCTCGTACGCCGAGTCGTTGGTCGTCCCGCACGCCGACGTGAACGTCATCGCCCTGCCGGACGAGGTCGGCTTCGTCGAGGCGGCGGCGCTCGGCTGCCGCTTCGGCACGGCGTACCACGCCCTGCACGCCCGGGCCCGCGTCCGGGCGGGTGAGTGGGTCGCCGTCTTCGGCTGCGGCGGAGTGGGTCTCTCGGCGGTCGCCGTGGCGGTGGCCGCCGGTGCTCGCGTCGTCGCGTCGGACATCTCGCCCGCCGCCCTCCAACGGGCCGCCGAACTGGGTGCCGAGACCGTCCCCATGGACGACCTCGCCGTCGACCGGGTCCGAGCCCTCACCGGGGGAGGCGCCGACGTCGCCCTCGACGCGTTCGGCAGCCGGGTGACGTCCGTCGCGTCCGTCGCGTCCCTCCGTCCGCGGGGTCGACACGTCCAGGTGGGCCTGCTGCTCGACGACGACGCCGCCCCGGTGATCCCGATGGGGCGGGTGATCGCCGACGAACTCGAACTGTTGGGCAGTCACGGCATCTCGGTGGGCGAGTACGCCGCGATGCTCGACGACGTCGTCGCGGGCCGACTGCGTCCGCAGGAGTCCATCGGTCGGATCATCGCCTTCGACGACCTGCCCGACGCCGTGGCCGCCATGGACCGGCCGGCGACCACCGCCGGCATGACGGTGGCCGTGTTCTGACCCGATCTACCTCAGTCCTCGAAGGTTGGTGACGCTCAGCCAGATCAGGCAGAGCATGCCGATCAGCGTGAAGTACGACCCCGACTTCCCCGGATCGAGGACGATCAGGACGATCGAGGCCGCCGCGATCGTCACGGCGACGGCGAGGAGGACGCGCCACGTGGTGCGGCCCGTCGGGGGCGGGGGATTCGAGGTCATCCTCCATGCTGTCATCCCTCCCCGGCGTCCGCGAGGGGCCCGGTACGGGGAGGATGGCCCCATGACTGCACTCCAGGGAATCGACGTCGCGGCCGAACTCCGACAGGTGACCGAGCACTGGACGCCGCGGGTCGTCGGGCAGGTGAACGACCAGTACGTGAAGGTCGCGAAGCTGCTCGGCGAGCTCGTCTGGCACGCGCACGACGCCGAGGACGAGATGTTCCTCGTCGTCTCGGGCACCTTACGCATCCAGCTCCCCGACGACCACGAGGTGCTGCTCACCCCCGGGCAGTTCCACGTCGTGCCTCGGGGAGTGCCGCACAACCCCGTCGCCGACGACGAGGTCGAGATCGTGCTGATCGAGACCACCACGACGGCCCACACCGGTGACGTCGTCGTCGACCGCACCGTGCCCGTCGACCGTCAGGTCGGCGACTTCCGCTGACGACGACCGGTCTGGCATCCGCCCTCGCACCCGCTCGGGCACTCGGCCTCGGGACCGCACCCGGCAGGCCGCCCCGGCGTCGCCAGCGGGCGGCGACTCAGGTGAGATCGCGGGAGAAGCTCGCGATGTCGGCCGCGAGCAGCTCGGGTTCTTCGTGCGGTGCGAAGTGTCCACCCCGCGGCATCTCGGTGAAGCGGACGACGTCGTGGGTCCGTTCCGCCCAGCGGCGCGGGGGATGCACCAGGTCGCGGGGGAACACCGCGACCGCCGTCGGGACGCTCACCCGGATCACCGGGGTCGTGTGCCCGGCAGCGTGCTCCCAGTACGGGCGCAGGGCCGTGGACGCCGCGCCGGTGAACCAGTACAGCGAGGCGAGCTCGAGGAGGTAGTCGTCGCTGAAGCGCGTCGAGACGTCACCGGCGCAGTCGCTCCAGGCGCGGTGCTTCTCCAACAGCCACGAGAGCAGGCCGACCGGTGAGTCCGACAGGGCGGGTGCCAGGGTGAGCGGGCGCGTCCGTTGCTGGTGTTCGTAGGCGCCCTCGGTCGCCGACCACGAGGCGACCTCGTCGAGGTGTGCGCGTTCGTCGGATGCGAGACCGGCAGGGTCGTACTCCGGGGGACCGCCCACGGCGAGCAGGTGGATGCCGGCCACCTCCTCGGGGTGGCTCTGAGCGAGTCGGGAGGTGATGCCCGCCCCGAGATCGCCGCCGTGGGCGACGTAGCGGGAGAACCTGAGCTCGTCGGTCATGAGACGGTGCCACAGCTCGTGCGTCTGGTCGCCGAGCGTGGGTCGGGGCGGCGAGAACGGGAACCCCGGCAGCGCGGGGACGATGACCGTCATCGCGTCGTCGGGGTCGCCTCCGTGCTCGGACGGCCGTGACAACCGCCGGGCGAGCTCGACCAGTTCGAGTGCCGTGCTCGGCCAGCCGTTCGTGAGCACCACGGGCAGTCGCTTCGAGTCCTCGCCCTCGAACCGGAGGTACGACAGCGCGGTGCCGTCGAGGTCCACCGAGCCCCACGGCAGCGACGCCATGCGGCTCTCCCGGGCTCGCCAGTCGAAGCCGGTGACCCAGTGCCGCGCAAGGCGGCGCAGGACGGCTTCGTCGGTCCCCGCCTGCCAGGCGTCCACGGGCCAGCCGGTCGCCCATCGGGTCGATCCGACACGGTCGAGGAGGTCGGTCAGGTCGGCGTCCGACACGGAGAGGTCCATGGCCTCATCTTCCCGTGATCAGGCCGTCGACCCCGAGGAGGCGCGGGGCGCGTTCCCGAGGACGGCGCGAGCCACCGTGTCGACGGCGTCCTCGACGAGCGCGTCCCGGGCGTCGGCGTCGTCTCGCTCGGACTCGTGCACGACGATCGTCGCGCCTCGCCGGGCGCCGACGTAGTCCACGATCCCGTGCTCGATCTGCGTCCGCATCGCCGTCTCGTAGCCGTGCCGTTCGTACGTCCCGGCCGAGTCGCCGGCCACGGCGAGGAGGTGCACGGTCAACCTGCCGAGCCGGCGGCGCGTACCGCCCTCGGGGTCGATCTCGAACGCCCACCCGTTGACGAAGACCCTGTCGATCCAGCCCTTCATCAGGGCGGGCATCGACCACCAGTAGACGGGGAACGCCAGGACGAGGTGGTCCGCCCGGTCGATCCGCTCCTGTTCGCGCACGACGTCGGCGGGAACGGTCCGGTGGCCACGGTAGGCCGCGCGGTCCGCCGTGCCGAAACGTGGGTCGAACCCTTCCGCCGCGAGGTCGGCCAGCTCGACCGTGCCCGGCGGCAGGGCCTGCACGAGCCGTCGGGCGACACCGGAGGTCAGTGAGGCGTGATCGGGATGGGCGGTGACGATGAGCGTGTTCACGGCGACCAGTCAATCCGGTCCCGCTGGGCACCCGTCGACTGGGCAGGGCAGGGCAGGACCGGACCGGACAGGACAGGACAGGACAGGACAGGACAGGGCAGGGCAGGGCAGGTCAGCCGCCGCGGGTCCACTCCGCGACGAGCGAGACGGTGTGGGCGTACTCGGCCAGCCGGGGCCGGTTCAGGAAGGCATGGCGGGTGCCCGTCAGGACGTGGTGCCGCACGTCGACCCCCGCGTCGGCGAGCTCCCCGGCGAACACGTCGCCCGAGGCGCGCATGTTGTCGCGCTCGGCGGCCACCACGAGCGTCCGGGGGAATCCCGAGAGGTCGTGACCTCCGGGGAAGGCGAGACGGTCGGCCAGTGCCGTCCGCGAGCCGGCGTAGTTGCGGTTCATCACGTCGAGCGCCCACCTCGCGTGGCTGAGTCCCCGGTGTCCGCCCGACCGGTGGCGTGCCTCCGCCATCGGGGGATGCGCCGGGTGGAAGAAGCCGTAGGCGAAGACGGCGCCCACCGGAGGGCGACCCTCGTCGATCGTGCGGAGGGTGGCCGCGGCGGCGAGGCACGCCCCCGCGCTCGCGCCTCCGACGACGACGCCCTCGGGCGACCGGTCGGCCACCTCGCCGTAGGCCGTCACCACGTCGTCGAGTGCCCCCGGGTACCGGCTGCGCGACGGCATCAGCCCGGCCACGAGACCGAGACCCGGAGGAGGCGCGAGGCGGTAGTCCACCGTGGCGACCCTCACCCCGCGTGCGGCGAGCGACCGCGCCACGTCGTGCGCCTCCGGCTGGTCGAGCCCTCCGCGGAAGAACCCACCGCCGTGCAGCCACAGCAGCGTCGGCCCGGGCGAACCCGTCGACACCGGCCACGGCTCGTACCAGCGGACGGGCACGGGGACCCGGTCGGTCCCGCCACCCGGGGCGGCGAGTAGTCGGCTCATGCCCCGTCGACCGTGTCGTCGGGCAGGACCAGCAGGTCGAGGTGGTCCTGCAACTGCTGCACCACGTCGATGCGGTCCGGGTCGAGCAGCCACTGCAGCTGGATGCCGTCCCACAGGGCCACGAGCCCGGACGCCGCCCGGTCGGGGTCGACCCCGGGGCGCAATCGACCCCGCGCCTCCAGCGCTCGCAGGGCGTCGCCGTACTCGGCACGCAGACGCTCGAAGCGCTCACGCACGTAGTCGCTGCCGGGGTTGCCGGTCGTGACCGCCTCGCCCGCCAGCACCGCGTAGAGCGCGATGAGTCCGGGCACCGTCTCGTTGTGTCGCGCCTGCCCGAGGACGGTCCCGATCAGGTCACCCCGGTCGGGAGGCTCGGCCGAACGGTCCGAGACCGTGTCGCGACGTTCGAGCACCGCGAGCAGCAGCGCGCTCTTCGACGGGAAGTAGTGCAGCAGGCTCGTCTGACTCATGCCGACGACGTCCGCCACGTCACGGAGCGACCCGCCGACGTAGCCCTTGGTGGAGAACACCTCGAAGGCCGCCTCGACGATCGCGAGCCGGCGTTCGGCCGACTTCGCGTACGGGCCGCGACGCGTGGGACGAGAACCGTCGGCACCACCCGCGGGCGCGCCTCCTGGGTCGCTCGTCGTCGAGCCGGTCGTCGTCATGATCGGCCACTCTACGACCTCCCGGACACCTCGCCCGTGAAATTCGAGCGACCACTCGAATTTGTGTTAGCGTCGCTGACGCCACGGCCCCACGACGAAGTGAGATGAACATGAGCCCGATTTCCCGACGGCAGTTGCTCGGCCTGGGGGTGACCGCCGGCGCCACTGCCATGCTCGCCGGCTGCGCCACGCCCGGGACGACCTCCGTGAACTCCCTGCCGACCATCCCCGCGGCCGACGGCCCGGTCAAGCTCCAGTACTGGGCCTGGCTCAAGGGCCTCAACCAGGTCACCGCCTTGTACAACAAGAGCCAGTCGCGCGTCCAGGTCGAGACCGTCTTCATCCCCGGCGGCAACGCGGGCGGCTACCAGAAGCTGTACTCGGCGCTCGCCGCGGGGGCCGGGCCCGACATCGCCCAGGTCGAGCTGCGCTCGCTGCCCGAGTTCCTCCTCGCCAACGGCGTCGTCGACCTGAAGCGCTACGGCGCCGACCAGTACGCCGACCTCTACGACCCCACGCTGTGGAACCAGGTCAGCTACACCGACGGCGTCTACGCGATCCCGCAGGACAGCGGCCCGATGGGCATGTTCTACCAGCCCGCCGTCTTCGACACCGTCGGCGCCGGCGTCCCCGCCACGTGGGACGAATGGGCCGCGGTCGGCACCGAACTCAAGGGGGCCGGCGTGCTGATGGACTCCTTCCCGCTCGCCGACGCCTCGCTGTTCGCCGCCTACGCCACCCAGGCCGGTGCCTCGTGGCTGCGCGCCGAGGACGACGGCTGGGTCATCGACATGACCGACGAGGCGACCCTGACCGTCGCCCGGTTCTTCGACAAGGCGATCGACGACGGCATCGTCACGACCGCCTACGGCGCCTACACGCCGGCCTGGTTCTCGGCCGCCAGCGCGGGCACGATCGCCTCCGTCGCGACCGGCTCGTGGGGTGACGCCCTGATCGAGGGCGTCAGCGGCGCCGAGGGCAAGTGGAAGTGCGCCCCGCTGCCCACCTGGCAGACCGGCTACGCGTCGAGCTTCCTCGGCGGCTCGACCGCCGCGATCCTCGCGAACAGCCAGCACCCCCAGGAGGCGCTGGACTTCGCCGTCTGGATGACCACGACCCCCGAGGGCATCAACGCCCTCATCGAGTTCTGCGGCATCGGTTGGTCGCCGGCCCGCGACGTCGTCGGCTCGCTGCGCGAGCAGCCCAGCCCGTTCTTCAGCGGTCAGAACTACAACCAGGAGGTCTTCGTGCCCGCCACGAAGGAGTCCTCGCAGAACCAGGACTGGAGCTGGTGGCCCATCACCCAGCAGTCCTTCAACATCCTGAGCGACGGGTTCCGGGGCAAGGCGTCGGGCGGCACGCTCGTCGACGCCGTGGCCCAGGCCGAGAAGGACATCATGGCCGTCTTCCAGAACAAGGGCCTCACCATCCGGAAGGCGAACGCATGAGCGCCGCGACCGACACCAGGCCCGACGCGGCGACCGACTCGACCCGCGCCTCCTCGGGGCCCCGCCGCAGCAGCTCGAAGGGCGCCGTCAAGCGGGCGCCCTGGGTGCTGCTCGCGCCGTTCCTGGCGCTCTTCGCCCTGACCTTCGTGATCCCGATCGTCATCGCCCTCTTCTCGAGCTTCACGAAGGTCACCCGCAGCGGCCTGTTCGGCGAGGGCGGCGTGACCAGCGGCTTCGCCGGCTTCGACAACTACGCCCAGGTCATCGGCGACCCCAACTTCGTCGCCTCGATCGGCCGCATGTTCCTGTTCGGCATCGTCCAGGTGCCGGTCATGCTCATCCTCTGCACGGTGCTCGCGCTGCTGCTCGAGTCGGCGTCGGCGAAGTGGCCCGGCGTGTTCCGCGCCGCGTACTTCCTGCCGTACGGCGTGCCCGGCGTCATCGCGACCATCCTCTGGTCGTTCCTGTACGTGCCCGGTCTCAGCCCGATCATCGACATCGGCGAGGTCTTCGGCGTCACCCCCGACTTCCTCGGGGCGAACACCGTGCTGTGGTCGATCGCGAACATCGTGACCTGGAGCTACACCGGCTACAACATGCTGATCATCATCGCCCAGCTCAAGTCGATCCCGGTCGAGCTGTACGAGGCCGCCAAGGTCGACGGTGCGTCGTCGTTGCGCGTCGCGTTCAGCATCCAGCTGCCGCTGATCCGTCCGGCCCTGCTGCTCACCGCCGTCTTCTCCATCATCGGCACCCTGCAGCTGTTCGCCGAGGCCCAGGTGCTGCAACGCGTCTCGCCGGCGATCGACAGCCAGTACACGCCCAACCTCAGCGCGTACACCACGGCCTTCGCCTACAACGACTACAACGTCGCGGCCGCCCAGTCCGTGCTGATCGCCCTCGTCGCGTTCGCGCTGTCGATCACGTTCCTCAGCATCACGAACAGGAAGCAGAAATGAGCCTCTCGACGAAGGGCGCCGAGCACGCCACCGAGACCGAGTCCATCGTGACGGCACAGGGTCGCGGCCGCGGTGCCGAGAAGCCCGCCCGCCGCCGTGCCCGGAGCGCCGGCCCCGACCGCACGGCCGGACGCTCGAAGGCGTCCACCATCATCGTCACGGCCGTCCTGGTCGTGGTGGCGCTGTACTTCCTGGTGCCGGTCTACTGGGTCGTCGTCGCGGCGACCAAGACCACGCCCGACCTGTTCGGCACCTTCGGCTTCTGGTTCGCCCCGACCTTCTCGCTCTGGGACAACCTCGGCCAGGTGCTGACCTACGGCGACGGCATCTTCGTGCGGTGGGTGCTCAACTCGGTGCTCTACGCCGGCGTCGGAGCCCTGATCGCGACGTACTTCGCCGCGGCCGGCGGCTACGCGCTCGCCAAGTACGAGTTCCGCGGACGCAACGTCGTCTTCGGCACGATCCTCGGCGGCGTGCTCGTGCCCGGCACCGCCACGGCCCTGCCCCTCTTCCTGCTGTTCAGCCAGATGGGCATCGCCAACACCTATTGGAGCGTGCTGCTGCCGTCGCTCGTGTCGCCGTTCGGCCTGTTCCTCTGCCGCATCTACGCGCAGGCCACGGTCGACACGTCGCTCATGGAGGCCGCCCGCCTCGACGGCGCCAGCGAGCTGCGCATCTTCCACACCCTGGGACTGCGCATCCTCACCCCGGCGCTCGTCACGGTGTTCCTGTTCCAGCTCGTGGGCATCTGGAACAACTACTTCCTGCCTCTGGTCATGCTGAGCGACGTGGACAAGTTCCCCGTCACGCTCGGCCTCAACAACTGGCTCAGCCAGACCGACCGCCTGCCCGAGTTCTACCAGCTGACGACCGGCGGCGTGCTGCTGTCGATCATCCCGCTGGTCATCGCCATGGTCGTCCTCCAGCGCTTCTGGCGCGGCGGCCTTACCGAAGGAAGCGTCAAGTGACCCCCAGCACCACACCGTCCACCGTCTCCGCCGACTACCTCACCGACACCGGCCCGGGTCAGGGTGCCCGCACACCGGCGCGGTCGTGGCTGCACACCGACGCCCCGACGCTGTCCCTCGACGGCACCTGGTCGTTCCGTCTGCTGCCCGGCGCCCCCGGCACGCTGGGCAGCCGCGGCGTGCTGCCCGAGGGCGAGCCCGTCGACGGCGTCGGCGCGGTCGACGTCGACGAGTCGTCCTGGGGCGAGATCGAGGTGCCGTCGCACTGGGTGCTCGGCGGTGACGGTTCGCGCGGCGCCCCGATCTACACCAACGTGCAGTTCCCGTTCCCGACCGAGCCGCCCTTCGTGCCCGACGCGAACCCGACCGGCGACCACCGCCGGACGTTCGAGCTGCCGTCGTCCTTCGACGGCGCCGAGCGCGTGCTGCTGCGGTTCGACGGCGTCGAGTCGCGCTACGTGGTGTGGCTGAACGGCGTCGAGATCGGCATGGGCGTCGGCAGCCGCCTCGCCCAGGAGTTCGACGTCACCGACGCCCTGCACCCGGGCGAGAACGTGATCGCGGTGCGCGTGCACCAGTGGTCGGCGTCGAGCTACGTCGAAGATCAGGACCAGTGGTGGCTGCCCGGCATCTTCCGCAGCGTCACGCTGCAGGCCCGCCCGGTCGGCGGCCTCGACGACGTCTGGCTGCAGACGCCGTTCCACGGCACGGCCGGTCAGGGCGAAGGAGGCGCGACGATCGTCCCCGAGATCACCGCCGGCGAGGCCGCCTACCCGGTCACCCTCTCGGTGCCCCAGCTCGGCGTCGAGGTGACCTGGGCCACCCCGGCCGACGTCGCGCCCGTCGCGCTCGACGCGGTCGAGCCGTGGTCCGCCGAGACCCCGCGCCTCTACGACGCGACCGTCTCGAGTGCGGGCGGCGCCGAGACCGTCTCGTTGCGCCTCGGCTTCCGCACGGTCCGCATCGTGGGCGACCAGTTCGAGGTCAACGGCCGCCGCGTCGTGTTCCACGGCGTCAACCGCCACGAGACCCACCCCGACCGTGGCCGCGTCTTCGACGAGGAGTGGTCGCGCCGCGACCTCGCCCAGATGAAGCGGTTCAACGTGAACGCGATCCGCACGTCGCACTACCCGCCGCACCCGCGCCTCCTCGACCTCGCCGACGAGCTGGGCTTCTGGGTCGTCC
Organism: Frigoribacterium sp. 9N; assembly: GCF_902506305.1. NCBI lineage: Bacteria > Bacillati > Actinomycetota > Actinomycetes > Micrococcales > Microbacteriaceae > Frigoribacterium > Frigoribacterium sp. 9N. The sequence goes on along the minus strand of NZ_LR733391.1, from coordinate 252,264 downwards.
TCGAGTGCGACCTCGAGACCCACGCCTTCGAACGCCAGGAGTGGATCGGCAACCCCAGCGACGACCCGGACTGGCACGACGCCTACGTCGACCGCATGGTGCGCACCGTCGAGCGCGACAAGAACCACCCGAGCATCGTCCTCTGGTCGCTCGGCAACGAGGCGGGAACGGGTCACAACCTCGCGGCGATGGCGGCGTGGACCCACGCCCGTGACGGGGGCCGTCCCGTGCACTACGAGGGCGACTACACGGGCGCCTACACCGACGTCTACTCGCGCATGTACTCGTGGATCGACGAGACGCGCGCCATCGGGTCGGGCGACGAGTCCGTCCCGCTGCTGGGCTGCACGCCGGCCGAGGCCGCGCGCCAGCGCTCCAAGCCGTTCCTGCTCTGCGAGTACGTCCACGCGATGGGCAACGGCCCCGGCGCGATCGACGAGTACGAGGACCTGGTCGACGCGTACCCGCGCCTGCACGGCGGCTTCGTCTGGGAGTGGCGCGACCACGGCCTGCGCACGCACACGGCCGACGGCGTCGAGTACTTCGGCTACGGCGGCGACTTCGGCGAGGTCGTCCACGACGGCAACTTCGTCATGGACGGCATGGTGCTGAGCGACGACACCCCGTCACCGGGCCTCTACGAGTGGGCCCAGGTCGTTGCCCCGATCCGCCTGCGCTTCGAGACGCCCACCGTCGACGGTCGACCGGGGCTCGTCGTGTCGAACCTGCGGCATTCGGCGAGCGCCTCCGACGTGGTCTTCCGCTGGGTCGCGTCACACGACGGCGAGGAGGTGCGCTCGGGCACGCTCGACGTGGTCGGCCTCGACGGCGGCGCCCTGGCCGCCCACGAGACGGTCGTCGTCCCGCTGCCCGAGGTGCCCGTGTCGGGCACCGGCGAGACGTGGTTCACGGTCACCGCCGAGCTGGCCGACGCCACCGTGTGGGCGGACGCGGGTCACGTGCTCTCGACCCAGCAGCTCGACCTCACGCCGGCACCGGTGCCGGTCGCGACACCGCGCCCCGCAGTCGTGGGTGACGTGCGCGACCGCGTGGCCCGCGCCTCCTCGGGGCGCGTCGAGCTCGGTCCGGCCGTCTTCGACGACGGGCGGCTGGTCTCGCTGGCCGGGCGCCCGGTCGACGGCGCCCGCCTCGAGCTGTGGCGCGCGCCGACCGACAACGACCGCGGCGAGTGGCTGACGCCGAAGGACCGCGACCGCGACGTGATGCGCAACCGCCACCGCGTCGACCTGTACGAGGTCGGCGTGCTGCCCAGCTCGCAGGACACCTGGCTGCTCGCCGGGCTCGACCGGATCACCGCGCGCGTCGAGTCGGTGAGCGTCGCGCCGGACTCGGTCCGGGTGCGGACGCGCTACGCCGCGGCCGACACGCGCAACGCGGTGACGACCGACGAGCAGTGGCAGCTCGTCGGTGACGACCTCTGGCTGTCGGTCGACATCGTCCCGACGGGGTGGTGGGACATGGTCTGGCCCCGAGTCGGCGTGCGCTTCGACCTGCCGGGCGACGTCGACCACGCCTCGTGGTTCGGCACCGGTCCGCGCGAGTCCTACCCCGACAGCCGTCACTCGGCGTTCGTCGGACGCTACGAGTCGGGCATCGACGACCTGTCGGCCGGGTACGCCCGCCCACAGGAGACGGGGCACCGCAGCGACCTGCGCACGCTCGACCTCGGCCCCGCCGGTCGGCCGTGGCTCCGCGTCGAGGCGGTGCCGAGCGCCACGGGTGGACGACCCGGCTTCACGCTGAGCCGCCACACGGCCCAGCAGATCGGCGTGGCCGAGCACCCGCACGAGCTGCCCGCGAGTGACCGCACCCACCTGTACCTCGACGCCGCCCAGCACGGCGTCGGGTCGCGGGCGTGCGGACCGGACGTCGCGTCGCGGCACGTGCTGCGTCCGGGCGCCCACCAGCTGCGCCTGAAGTTCAGCGCGCTGTAGCGGGCCGACCCCGCCGAGGACGGGCGGGTCCGTGCCGGGCGGGCGTCTCAGGACGCCCGTGCCGGACGGACCCGCCCGTCCTGCGTGCGGCCGCGTCCGCGTGCCGCCCGGGCGGCGCCGACCTCAGCCGTCCCGGCGCGTGGCGCGGACGACCACGTCGGCCACGTGCCAGACCTCACCGTCGGGGCCCGTCATGTCACGCGGGCGCACCTCGGCGACGTCGACCCGCCACGAGTCGGGGGAGAGCCCGCCGACCACCTCGCCGACGGTGAAGAGCATGGCCGGGTCGCCGTGCTTCCCGGCGCCGCCCGGCAGGGCGTCGACGTCGTGGCCGACGATCAGCAGGGTGCCGCCCGGTGCCACGCCGTCGGCCAGTGCCGGGAACAGCCGCTCGCGGTCGGTGGGCGGCAGGTGCATGAAGTGCGCCGTGACGAGGTCGAAGGAGGCGCGGGTCGGGCTCCACTCCGTCAGGTCCGCCTGCTGCCAGGTGAGGTGGGCCGGGTCGACGTCCTCCTGCTCGCGGGCCAGCGCGGCCGCCTTGTCGAGGGCGTTCTGCGAGATGTCGACGCCCGTGACCCGCCAGCCCCGCGAGGCGAGCCAGAGGGCGTCGCCGCCCTCGCCGCTGCCGACGTCGAGTGCGCGACCGGGGGCCAGCTGGGCGACCTCGGCGACGAGGGCGGCGTTGGGGCGTCCGCTCCAGGCGCGGCCGGGCTGCCCGTAGCGGTCCTCCCAGTAGTCGCGGTCGAAGACGGGGTGGGCGTGCCCGTTCCCGTGTCGCTCCTTCTCCTGCTCGTGCTCGTGGTGGTGCTGCTGCTGCCCTCGCTCCGCCTCGCTCATGCGTCGATCCTCTCCCCGGTGCGCAGGGCGGCGACGGCCGCCGCGACCTCGTCCGTGACCAGGTCCATGTTGATCGCTGCGCCGGCCATCGTGCCCGCTGCGGCCGCCGCGACGACCTGCGCCATCGGTTCGGTGACGTTGCCCGCGAGCCAGACCCCCGGCACGGCCGATCGGCCGGTGAGCGGCTCGATCGTGGCGAGGTGGGTGCCGACGCCGGCGGGGTGCTCGGTCGCCTCGAGTCCGAGGTCGGCGAGGAAGTCCGCCCGCGAGCGGACCCGGGGCATGACGGCCAGGGCGCCGACGTCGACCGTGCGACCGTCGTCGAGCGTCACGCCGGTGAGGGCGTCGTCCTCGACCCGGAGGCGCGCGACCGGGCCGTCGACCACGGTGACCCCGCGGGCCCGCAACTGCTCGGCCTGCTCGTCGTCGGGGGTGAACGAGGCGTTGGTGAACAGGACGATCTCGCGGCTCCACTGCCCGAAGAGCAGGGCCTGGTGCATCGCGAACGGGCTCGTGGCCAGCACGCCGATCACGCGGTCCTGCACCTCCCAGCCGTGGCAGTACGGGCAGTGCACGGCGTCGCGGCCCCAACGCTCGACGAGGCCGTCGACGGCGGGCAGCTCGTCGACGAGGCCGGACGTCACCAGGAGGCGCCGGGCACGCACCTCGGACGCGTCACCACCCCTGCCGGTGACGGTCACGACGAAGGGGGCGACGGGGTCGTCGTCGCGACGGACGCCGGTCACGGTGCCCGACGTGATCGCGCCTCCGTACGCCCCGACCTCGGCGCGACCGAGGCGGGTGAGCTCGCGCGGGGCGACGCCGTCGCGGGTGAGGAACGCGTGGACGCCCTCGGCGGGAGCGTTGCGGGGCCGGTCGTCGTCGACGACGAGCACGGTGCGGCGGGCGCGGACGAGCGACAGGGCGCCGCTGAGTCCGGCGGCACCGCCGCCGATCACGACGACGTCGTGGACGACGTCGTGGACGGCGCCGACCGGGTGGGTGTTCTGGTTCATGGTGTGACCTCCTGACCCGATCCTGCGACCTGGATCGTCGGGCTGGCAATCCAAGTTGCCGAAGTGGCAAGATGACCGGCATGGACCACCCCACGAACGCCCCCGGTGCCGACGCCCCGAGCACCGACGACGTCCTCGCCGCGGTCGGCCCGCGCCTCCGTGCCCTGCGCGCGCGGCGCGGCGTGACCCTCGCCGAACTGGGGGAGCGGACCGGCATCTCGGTCAGCACCCTGTCCCGGCTCGAGTCCGGGCTTCGACGGCCCACCCTCGAACAGCTGTTGCCGCTCGCCCGCGAGCACGGGGTTCCGCTCGACGACCTCGTCGGCGCGCCCGAGACCGGCGACCCCCGCGTGCACCTCAAGCCCCGGCAACAGCACGGCATGACGGTCGTGCCGCTCTCGCGCGGCGGCGGCGCGATCCAGGCCTTCAAGATGGTGATTCCTGCGGACTCGCCTCGGAGCGAACCCGTGCTCCGCACGCACGAGGGCTACGACTGGCTGTACGTGCTGCGCGGACGCATCCGGCTCGTGCTGGGCGACCTCGACCTCGTGCTGCCCGCCGGCGAGGCGGCCGAGTTCGACACGCGCACGCCGCACTGGTTCGGCCGGGCCGACGACCGGGCCGTCGAGGTGCTCAGCCTGTTCGGTCGGCAGGGCGAGCGGCTGCACCTGCGGACCGCGCCCGGCTCGCCCGCGTGAGGCGTCCCGGGGTGTCGGTGGCGCCTCCTAGGCTCGGGGCGGGCGTCCAGGCCGCGTCCCGACAGAAGGAGTCCGCGTGTACCTCGACGACGACCGGGTGGTCACCAGCCCGTCCGACCTGACGACCTGGGCCGCGTGCGAGTGGTCGTTCCTCCGACGGCTCGACGCGAAGCTCGGCCGGGTCGACGCCGTCGCCGACGCGTCCGACGACATGCTCGACCGCACGGCCCGGCTCGGCGACGCGCACGAGCTGCGGTACCTCGAGGCGCTGCAGGCGACCCGTGACGTCGTCGAGTTCGACCGTCCGGCCCCGTCGGGCTACGCGGCGGCCGCCGAGGAGGCGCGGCTCGCCATGGCCTCCGGGGCCGACGTGCTCTTCCAGGCGACGTTCTTCGACGGATCGTTCATCGGCTTCAGCGACTTCGTGGTGCGCACCGACGACGGCACCTACGAGGTCTACGACACCAAGCTCGCCCGCCACGCGAAGATCCCCGCGCTGCTGCAGGTCGCGGCCTACACCGACCAGATCCGCGCGCTCGGACTGCCGTCGGCCGACACCGTGCGCCTCGTGCTCGGCGACGGCAGCGAGAGCGTGCACGACGTCGCCGACGTGCTGCCGGTCTACCGGGTCCAGCGTGACCGGCTGCGGGCCGCCCTGGCCGAGCGGCTCGCCGCCGAGGGTCCGCTCACCTGGGGCGACCCGGGCGTCACCGCCTGCGGGCGCTGCACGGCCTGCCAGGCCCAGGTCGACGAGCACCGCGACCTCGTGCTCGTCGCCGGCCTGCGCGGCGAGCAACGTCAGCGGCTGCACCTGGCCGGCGTCGCCACGATCGACGAGCTCGCCGGGTCGGACGGGCCCGTCGCCGGCATCGGGGCGACGGCCCTCGCCCGCCTGCGGGGGCAGGCCCGGGTGCAGCTCGCCACCGAGCGCGACCACACCGGCGCGCCCGCGGTCGAGGTCGTCGACGCCGACGCCCTGCGGACGATCCCGCGGCCCGACGCCGGCGACGTCTTCTTCGACTTCGAGGGCGACCCGCTCTACACCGAGGGCGACGGGCGGGCCTGGGGCCTCGACTACCTCTTCGGGCTGGTCGAGGCCGACGGCACCTTCCGGGCCTTCTGGGCGCACGACTTCGCGGGCGAGCGGCAGGCGCTGATCGACTTCCTCGACTACCTCTCCGAGCGCCGCCGGCGATTCCCCGACCTGCACGTGTACCACTACGCCTCGTACGAGCGCAGCCACCTGCTCTCGCTGGCGGCCCGCCACGGCGTCGGCGAGGACGCGGTCGACGACCTGCTCCGCGACGGCGTGCTCGTCGACCTCTACCCGGTCGTGCGGCAGGCGTTGCTCGTCGGGTCGCACAGCTACTCGCTCAAGAAGCTCGAGCCGCTCTACATGGGTGACGACCTCCGGCAGAGCGACGTCAAGACGGCCACCGCCAGCATCACCATGTACGTCGACGCCATCGCCGAGCGCACCACCGGCGACGCGGCGCGGGGTGACCAGATGCTCGACGAGGTCCGCGACTACAACGAGTACGACTGCCGGTCGACCCTGCGGCTGCGCGACTGGTTGCTCGAGCTGGCCGACCGGCACGGCACCCGGGGCGACGACCCCGACGGCCCGACCGCGCCCGACCCGCTCGAGCTCGCCCGCGTGCCCCGCGAGCCGAACCCGGTCGCCGTGGGCCTCGCGGCGCACGTGGCCGACGTCGACCCGCTCGACCGCACCCCCGACCAGACGGCCATCGCCCTCGCGGCGTCGGCCATCGACTACCACCGCCGCGAGGCCAAGACGTTCTGGCAAGAGCACTTCGACCGCCTCCGCAATCCGGTCGACGACTGGGCCGACACCCGCGACGTGTTCGTGGTCGAGACGGCCTCGGTCGAGCGCGAGTGGCAGAAGCTGCCCCGGGCCCGCAAGCTCAGCCGCGAGGTGCGGCTGCGCGGCCGCCTCGCGCCCGGCAGTCGCCTGGGCGAAGGAGGCGCGCCCTACGCCGTCTACGACGCCCCCGTCCCGCCCGGGGTCGCCTCGCTCGGCCCCGGGCTGCGGGGTGCCGTCGGGTCGACGGTGGTCGAGGCCGGCTCGAACGGCGACCGGCACGAGGTCGTGCTGCTCGAGCGCGTCACCGGCGACGACGACCGGCACGACGCGTTCCCGGTCGCGCTGACGCCCGCCGCGCCTCCCCGAGCCACTCCCCAGCCCGAGGCGATCGCCGAATGGGGTGGGCACGTGCTCGACGCCCTGCCCGAGATGCTGCCCGACCCGGCGTTCGACCTGCTGCGGCGGCAGCCGCCGCGTCGGCGGTCGGGTGGCGGGCCCGCACCCGTGGTCGGGAACGACACCGTCTCGGCCGTCGTCGAGACCCTGCTCGACCTCGACCGCTCGTACCTCGCCGTCCAGGGTCCTCCCGGCACGGGCAAGACCTACGTCGGTTCGCGGGTCGTCGCCCGGCTGGTGCGTGAGCACGGCTGGCGTGTCGGGGTCGTCGGGCAGTCGCACGCCGTGGTCGAGAACGTCCTGCGGGCGGCGATCACGGCCGGGGTCGATCCCGAGCGCGTGGGCAAGGTGCCGAAGTCGGGCACGACCGCCGAGCAGGCCGACGAGCAGCCCTGGCGTGCCCTGAAGTCCGGCGGTGAGGCCGCGTTCCTCGCCGAGGCCGACGGTGGCGCGGGCGGTGCCGGGGTCGACGGCGGCGGGCAGGCCGTGGGGGCCGTGTTCGGGGCGACGGCCTGGGGGTTCGCCAACGCCGACAAGGTGGCCCGCGCCTCCCTCGACCTGCTGGTCGTCGACGAGGCCGGGCAGTTCTCGCTCGCCTCGACCGTGGCGGCCTCGGTCGCCGCGACGCGGTTGCTGCTGCTCGGCGACCCGCAGCAGCTGCCGCAGGTCAGCCAGGGCAGCCACCCCGAGCCGGTCGACGAGTCGGCCCTCGGCTGGTTGGCCGACGGCCACGACGTGCTGCCGGCCGAGTACGGCTACTTCCTCGCCACCACCTGGCGCATGCATCCGGCGCTGTGCGCCCCGGTCAGCGAGCTGTCCTACGGCGGGGCCCTGACCGCCCATGTGTCCGACCGCCGGCTCGAGGGCGTCACACCCGGCCTGCACGTCGAACCGGTGACGCACGTCGGCAACACCACCTCGTCGGTCGAGGAGGCCCGGGCGGTCGTCGAGATCGTGCGGTCGGTCGTCGGGCTCGACTGGTCGGACGCCGACGGCACCCGGCCCCTGACCGCGGCCGACGTCATCGTCGTCGCGCCGTACAACGCCCACGGCGCCGTGCTGCGCGAACACCTCGACGCGGCCGGCTTCGACGAGACGCCCGTCGGCACGGTCGACCTGTTCCAGGGGCAGGAGGCCGTCGTGGCCGTCGTCTCGCTGGCGGCGTCGAGTGCCGCCGACATCCCGCGCGGGCTGGACTTCCTGCTGATGCCGAACCGGTTGAACGTGGCCTTGTCGCGGGCGAAGTGGGCGGCGTTCCTGGTGCACTCCCCGCTGCTCGCGACGGGCTTGCCCACCTCGATCGCGGGGCTCGGGCTGCTGAGCGGGTTCCTGCGCCTGACCGGGCAGGGCCAGCCGGCCGTCGAGGGTTGAGCCGGTCCGTGCGGAGGGGCTGGCGGTCGGGCTAGCGGACGGGGCGCCGCGTCAGCACCTCGGCGCCGTCCTCGGTGATGGCGATCGTGTGCTCGCTGTGGGCCGTCCGGCAGCCCGTCGCGCTGCGCAGCGTCCAGCCGTCGGCGTCCGTGACGAGCTCGTCGGTGTCGGTCATCACCCACGGTTCGAGCGCGAGCAACAGCCCGGGCCGCAGGCGGTAGCCCCGCCCCGGGCGCCCGGTGTTCGACACGTGCGGGTCCTGGTGCATGGTCGAGCCGATGCCGTGGCCGCCGAACTCGACGTTGATCGGGTAGCCCGCGTCCGACAGCACCGAGCCGATCGCGTGCGACAGGTCGCCGATGCGCGCCCCCGGCCCGGCCGCCGCGATGCCGGCCTCGAGCGCCCGCTCGGTCGTCTCGATCAGGCGGACGCTCTCGGCCGGACGGGAGTCGCCCACGACGAAGCTCACCGCCGAGTCGGCCGCCACCCCGTCGAGCACGACGGCGAGGTCGAGCGTCAGCAGGTCGCCGTCGACGAGTCGTCGGTCGTGCGGCAGCCCGTGCAGCACGGCGTCGTTCACGGCCGTGCAGACGTAGTGGCCGAAGGGGCCCCGGCCGAACGACGGCGCGTAGTCGACGTAGCACGAGACCGCCCCGGCCTCGTCGATCATCGTCTGGGTCCACGAGTCGACGTCGAGCAGGTTCGTGCCGACGGTCACCCGGTCGCGCAGCGTCTGCAGGATGGTGCCGACGAGTGCGCCGGTCGCCCGGGCACGTTCGATCTCGGAGGGGTTCAAGATCTCGATCATGGGTGTCCTGCCGTTCGCGTGCCGAAGATCATCCCGGTAAAGGTATCCCAGTCGGGCCGTCGGCGCACTACGCTCGGGGCATGGTCCGTCTGCCGCTCACGCCCGCCGAGATCGAACGCGGTCGCCGCCTCGGGGTGCTGCTGAGGCGGGCCCGTGGCTCCCGGCCGATGCTGCAGGTCGCCCTGGACGCCGGGCTGTCGCCCGAGACCCTGCGAAAGATCGAGACCGGTCGCGTGGCGACGCCGGCCTTCTCGACCATCGCCGCGATCGCCGCTGTCGTCAGCATCTCGCTCGACGACGTCTGGGCCGAGATCACGCGCGACGGAGCCGGGGGAGCAGCGGACGCACCGTCCGTCGTCGACGCGGCCCGCGCCTCCTGACCCCGTCGGGGTGTCGCTCGCGTGCCGGGGCGAGCGTCCCGTCGTGACGGCTCGGTGACCCGAGGAGGCGCGGTGTCAGCCCTGCGGGCGCGCCAGCGACCCGAGGTCGAGCCGGGTCGAGACCTCGTGCCAGACGGCGTCGGCGAGTTCGTCGGTCGAGCGATCGGCGTCGACCGTGACGACGACCTCGTCGGCCTGCTCGATGGCCTCGGCGTAGCGTTCGCGGGCTGCCCGGAGTCGCTCGTCGACCTCGAACCGGTCGGTGGTCGTGCGTCCGCTGGCGAGGCGCTCGAGGGCGACCTCGGGCGAGACGTCGAGGTAGATCGTCAGGTCGGGCAGCATCAGGTCGGTGCTGATGGAGTTCGACGAGGCGATCCAGTCGCTGCCCACGTCGGACGCCTGGTAGGCCTGTGACGACAGGTGGTACCGGTCGCAGAGGACGGTCGTGCCCCGCTCGACGATGCCGAGCATGCCGTCGTGGGCGTTCGTGATGTGGTCGAGGCGGTCGGCGACGAAGAGCGACGCGATGACGCGGTCGTCCAGGTCGACCCGGCGGTTGAAGCCGTTGCGGATCAACGTGCCGACGGGGCCGGTGGTCGGCTCGGCCGTCTGGTGCACCGGCACCCCCGCGTCCTGGAGACGGGCGGCGAGCAGGCGCGCCTGCGTCGACTTGCCCGACCCGTCGATGCCCTCGAACACGATGAACGCCCCACGGGCTGCCTGATCCGTCACCCGGCGAGCCTATCGATCGTCGCCCCCGTCGCGGGACGGACCGCGACGCGGACGTGTGCCGACGGAGGCAGCCCCAGGAGGCGCGGTGAGGTCCCCGATCCCGCCCTCGACGTCTCCGGTCAGCACACGGTGGTGAACGATGCAGGGTGCGCGGTCACCGGTGATCGGTGCGGGGCTGAGTGGTGACGACGTGAGTCGTAGCGCTGCCCTCCGCGCCTGCAGGGTGACCGGGATGACCGCCGGTCGCGGTTCGTGCTCGCCCCGGTGACGTCTACCGACTCACCGCGCAGGTCAGTTCTGCAGTTCGGCCTCCCAGTTGGTCTTCTGGATCTCGACGTCGAGTTCGCGGAGCTCCTTGGCGACGGCGTCGGCACGGTCCCGCAGCTCGGCGACCGGCAGGGCCGAGAACATCCGCAGCTCGCTGCGCAGCTGGCGGTAGCCGCCGGAGGCGCCGCGGGCCGCGTCGGAGGCGGTCACGAGCAGGGCGTGGGTGGCGCGCAGGGTCTCGCGGCGGGCCAGGGCGGCGGTCATCGTGCTGCCGTCGGCGAGGGTCGTGCGGGCGTTGGTGAGGTTGATGCGCACGACGAGCGACTCGAGGGCGGCGAGGGTGTCGACCGCCTGGCGCAGCAGCTCGGCGGCGTCCTCGGTGGGCTCCTCGCCCTCCTGGTAGCGGGCATTCGCGGTGACGCGATCACGCAGCTGGTCGACCCGGCGCTGGGCGTCGGACCGTTGCAGGAGGGCTTCGGCGAGCTTCATGATGAGAAATCCTACGCACGTCGGGTGCGCGGCGCGTCGTGCGTGTCGCCGGCGCCCGGTCGCCGGTCGTTCATCGGGACACCTTCGCGACCGCGTTTGGCCGGCTGGGCTCAAGTGGCGCCTGGCCTGCGGATTCGCGTATGCCTGTCCCGCAAAAATGCCCGGTGACGGGGGTTTAAACGCTACAGTCGTCGGATGCTCATCGGATACGCCCGCGTCTCGACGTCAGGACAGGATCTCGCAGCACAACGTGATGGTCTTCAAGCCCTCGGTGTTGACGATCAACACGTGCATGTTGACCACGGGCTATCGGGGACGACTCGAGCCCGGCCCGGCCTCCGCGAGGCGTTAGCCGCGTGCCGTACCGGCGACGTCCTGGTCGTCACCAAGCTCGACCGCCTCGCCCGATCCCTGCGCGACGCAACCGACATTGCCGACGAGCTGACGACGAAGGGCGTCGCCCTGAAGCTCGGGGGAGCGGTCTACGACCCCACCGACCCAGTCGGCCGGCTGCTGTTCAACGTCCTCGGCATGGTGGCCGAGTTCGAAGCCGACCTCATCCGTGCCCGCACCCGAGAGGGCATGGCGATCGCCAAGGCCGCCGGCAAGCTCCGCGGCCGAAAGCCCAAGCTGACTCCCTCGCAGGAGAAGCACCTCGTGCAGCTACACCGCACCGGCGCCCACACCACTAGCGACATCGCCGAGCTCTTCGGCGTCGCCCGCTCAACGGTCTACAGAGCCGTCCGACGCAGCGACCAGTAGCCAGTCACATGGTTGGTGCTTCGAGAAACTCGCTAGTCGAGCGATCCTTCCTGGTCTCCTGCGGCCTCAGTTTCAAGTCCCTCTTCTCGGAGTTTGACTGCTGCTTCTGCTGCCTTCATGGCTGCCAACGCCTGTTCGACTAGATGCCGCACCCCGGTCAAGAGGAGCGCGCCATCTGTGTCCTTCTCCTCGTCCACCTCGATAGTGGCCGGGATAACGAGATCGAGGCAAGCCAGCAGAAGACGGCACGCCAGAGAGGTGGATGAGGCAAGCCCCAAGTTCGTAGGGCCAGCGGCAAATACGTCTTCGTCCCGAAATTTGATGAGCCCGTGATGCCATCCCGCCGAGTCGGCATGTACGTGCGAGCTGGTGATGCTGTATAGGATCGCCAGCTTAGGTTCGACAAAATTGGCAAGCTTGGTGAACGAGATCCGCTCTCCTGGAGCAAAGAGTGGCTGAGCCCACCCATACGCTCCACGGAACTCTGCGCCAAACTCAGCGATGAGTTCTTGCTCCCTTTGGGCCAGCAGGTCGAGGGTGTCGGCGTCGAATAGATCGTCTTCGAGAGCGCCACTGGCCGCCAGCTTCCTGGCCGTGTCCGGGTAAAAAACTTCGCGGTGCCGCGAGAACCGCTGCACCAATTCAGGATGAGCAGCATCAGGATTTCCGTGTTCAGCAATGACTGCGGCAGTGATGGCGAGCTCGTGCATTGTTCGTACGCGGGCTAAAGCTCCATTCGGATAACCGCCCTGAGCGAGCCATGTCACCTCAGCGAAGGCAAGCAAAGATCGTGCCCCCAGCCCACGCATGAGCCACTCGTACTCATCAAGGCGTTGAGCCTCGCCCTCCTCGCTGCTCGCATCCGCGTAAAGGCCAGCAATGTATTCGTCCATAGCCGTTGCGCCCCAACTTGCTGCCTCGACCGCCGCGGCATGCACACGCGCTAGCCGGTCGAAGGCGCTTCCGTAGTCCTGTCGGAGCCGGTCTCGAAACAAGGGCAGGACGTTCGCCTGATCTGAGGCGTCTTCGTCCCACAACTCGTCCAGCTTGCTTAGGAACGACGCGACGGTCTCCGCGTCAAGCTCCGGCTCGCTGCTACCAAAAGAGAGCTCCCGATCCGTCATGCTCTCGATGATTCTTCATGCGTGGCCTTTCTGGGCCTTCCCGCTGGTTTTCTCATGGTTGACGCTCGGATGGCTCGAGCGCAATGTCCGGTAGACGATCGACATCTAGGACAAACCGTGGGGTCCTCAACCGCCGTGACGCAGGCTAAGTCCGTCGAAGCCCTCGGAGCCAAGACGCCACGGCAGCGAGGTCGCCCCAGGCCCAGAGCAAAAGGACAAGGAATGCGATCGACAGCACTGCGAACACCGGTGGAAGGACGTAACCCACCCATTCGGACTGGCCATCGTTGACTGTTTCGTTGGGGCCGAGGTAGGCGGTGGGCTGGGCGTAGGCATAGGCGTGTCCGTCCGGCCCGGTGGAACCTGTCAAGACGACGTCGTCAAGCGTTACGTGCGCGTCAGCGGAAATCCACCGGCCGATGATGACGTCACCGCCACGGCGGCCGGCCAATTCCCGTCTCTCCTCCGTGAACGTGCCCCAGATCTTGGGCTCACCTCGATCATGCGCGGCGAATGCGGAGATGACAATGAAGAACGCCGCCAAGGCAATGCAAGAGACATACGCGGCCAGTTGACCCCAGCGCTGTAGTCGGAAGAATAAGGGTCCACGTGGTCGGGCGGGGCGCAGTGGAGGCACCAGGTCAGCGTGCCATACCGCGATGCACGTACCGGGTTCGAGCATCCGTCAACCCCAGGAGGGACCGTCTGCTTCACGTTGCGTTGCTCCACGGAGCCAGCCCACGAAGCAGTGCCCGATAGGGGATCGGGCTACGGACGATCCTCTGCGTCTTTGAAGCCTGCTACCACGGCACGTCGAATCACCCAGTAGAGCGCGTAGAGAATCGCGCACGTGATTGCAACGAAGAGGGCGGCGCTAGACAACGGGCCCATGACCCAACCGTACGAGGTGTCGTGGGCCGTAGTTCGTGAGTTGATCACGAGCTGTCCCGGTAGCCGATCCTTCGCCGCGACGGTTGCGACGTCGATTCTTGAGGCGAGTAGTCGGCTGCCCTGGCGCTGGGTTCATTGCTCGGCCAGGATGAGGCCATGAACATGGGGAAGTGGGCACGGTTGGCGATAGTGCTTCTGGGGGCCGGGGCGCTAGCGGGCTGCTCCTTCGCTACAGCGGATGACGTCTTTGCTGAGGAACAGGTCAGTTCGGACGCGCTGCCCCAAGTTGAGAGTGTGGTGCTCGAGGATCTCGACCCGGAGTCGGCGCGGTACCTCGGTGAGGCTGAGGGCTCGCAGTTTTGGGCGGCGCGGAACGCGGATGGCGAGTTCTGCGTCCTCACGAAGGTTGTCGAGGGCGGTCCCAACGAGATGATGTCTGGCTGCAGCCCAGGGGATGGCGACACGCTCACGATCTCGATGAGCGGAGGGCCGGCAGCTTCGTGGTCGGCCGTAGAGAATCCGACCGTGCCGGATGGCGACACGCTGCTCCGCGCCCACCTCCTGGTGTCGCCCCGCTGACTGCACAGTCCGCCAGCCGCCTCATGACGGAAGGACGGCTTGAACGGGCTGGCTTAGCGTTCGTATCGTCCCCTCCAGTGTGACCAACCTGTCCCACTAGGGGATCGTCTACTGGATACGAGCCATCATCTTGGTGGGCTCTCGGAGCGGGGCAAACCCGAATTGTGCGTAGAGGCCGTGAGCGTCACCGGTGGAGAGCAGGATGCGCTTGAGGCCAAGGGGTTCAAGATCATCGATGACGGCTGCCGCGAGCATCTTGCCAAGGCCCTGCCCTCGCGCCGCGGGATCCACGAAGACGTCGCAAAGCCAGGCGAAGGTCACCCCGTCGGTGACGACACGGCCATACGCGACCTGTTCCGAGGTCTCGTTGTCGTAGATGCCGTAGTTCCGGGATGCGTCGATTGCTGCATCCTGCGTCTGACGGGACCGGCCCTGAGCCCAGTAGGACAATTCGCTCAACCAGTAGTGCACACGCTTGCGGTCAAGCCGTCCTGTCGAGGTAGAGACGTGATGACGCTCAGACATGCCGACAGCCTATCGGCGGTGCCCGGTAGGCGATGGGCAAGTGGGCATACCGCACGCCAATGAATCAGGACGGGGCCCGCCGGAATACACGCTTGCTCGGCCCTGACTTCTCGTTGTCGCGAGTGTCTTGCGCTTAGTCACGCGGGTTCTAGACACTAGCGCTGAGGCCAAACTTGGCCGAGCTGAGGATGAGTAGGACGGGCCCGACATTGAATAAGTTCGCGAGGGTGGTGGGCATGCTGGCTGTTGCGACGCTTTTAGCAAACTCAGCGTCGGCCTGCTCGAGGGAGGGCCAACGTTGTCTGCCGGCTGCTCTCGTCGCGTTTCCGGATGAAGTCGTCGCCGGTGGGATCGTGAAAGTGTCCAGTCCTGCGGTCGACTGCGATCTCGGCATTGGCGCCGACGCCAAGTACTCGATGGTTCTGCAAAACGAAGCGGACCCGTCATCGCAAACCGAACCGCTGAGCGTCGATGTTGCAGCGGACGGTTCGTTCGAGGCTGACCTGCCCGTTCCTGACGGCTTCCCGGTGGGGGTCGCTCAGGCGCCAGTCACTGGAAGTCCGCTGGATAAGTGTGATGATCGCGGCTCGTGTGCCGCGTACCTCGTCCCGGTGCAGATAACGGGTGACAGCGGCTGATCTGCCTCCGCTGCCTGCGTGCCCGATAGGGGATCGTTCACCGAGATCAGTTTCGGACTGACCTATCGAGACAGCCGGTGCTCCGTAGGCGCGGGGGAGTGGCTAGCATCCGCCGGTGGTCGGTGACCGATCGTCTATCGAACGCCTCCCCAAACGGTGGAAGCACCTGCACGCTCCGGGTGCGAATGGTCAGACAGCAACCAGGGGTGGTGGAGTGGTGGACGACTCGATGATCGCGAATCCGCGACCGCGGAGCCGGCGCCGCTCGTCGGATAAGTAGCCCAGCAGGCGGTCGCGGGTTCCTCGGCTGTGGGAAACAACAAGCGCTACTGCCTTCTCGGAGTCCCTCGATCGGACGGCGGCGATGATCTCGAGATGTTCCGCGCGAGCGTGTGCACGGGACTCGGGAGTGCGCACCTCAAGCCACCGCGTCCGGCTGAGCCGGGTCAACGCACCACTCATCGCGTCGGCAAGGAACTTGTTGCGAGACAACCGGGCGAGAGCCACGTGGAAGTCCCCGCCGTCCCGAAGCCCGCTCTCTTCATCGTCCCCGTCGGGCATGTCGATGAGCGCACGCAGAGCGGCCAGTTCGTCATCACCTGCACGCTCGACAGCAAGAGCAACAGCTGCGGTCTCAACCGCTTCCCGGTACTCCATCACGGCCCGAACCTCGGCCAGATCGATCGGAGTGACCTGCCACCCTCGACCCGATCGTTGAGTAAGCCCCTCGTTCTCCAACCGCATCAAAGCAGCTCGGATCGGAGTGCGTGACGCCCCGAGCAAGGACTCGAGCCCCCGCTCGCTCAACTTCTCTCCCGGCACCAGATCCAACGACAGGATCGCCGCCCGCAACCCCGGGTACACGCCGCTCTCGCTCGTACTCATCCTGACCCTCCTTCGGTATACCATCCGAGGATACCATTTCGGGTTACCACTTAGGCGAAGCCTGCGAAGTCCCTCACTCTCGGAGCACCCATGACCTCACTCAGATCGGCCTCGGACACGTCAGAGATCTGGCGTCGTAATCTCCTCGTGTGCGCGCTGGGCTCGTTCACGACCATCATCGGCATGACGCTTATCCTGCCGATCCTCCCCCTCTATGTCCGCGACCTCGGCGTCGAGGACCCGGCGGCGGTGACCCTCTGGTCGGGGATCGCCTACGCGGCCACGTTCCTGACCGCGGCCCTGACTGCCCCGTTGTGGGGATACCTCGGCGACCGGTTCGGCCGGAAGCCGATGCTGATCCGGGCGAGCCTTGGAATGGCGGTCGCGATGTCGCTCATCGGCCTGGCTCAAGACGTCACGCAGCTCGTGCTGCTGCGCCTGCTCGTCGGGCTCCTCGGCGGCTACGCCTCCGGATCCACCATCCTCGTCGCAGCGCAGACCCCGAAGGACCGCTCCGCCTGGGCTCTGGGCGTTCTCTCCTCCGCGATCATGGCCGGCACCATCGCGGGCCCTTTGATCGGCGGTACCCTCGCGCAGACCATCGGCGTGCAGGGCGCGTTCCTCGCAACCGGTGGACTGATCTTCCTCGCCTTCCTCGGCACCACCCTGTTCCTCAAAGAGATCCCGCGGCAAGGCTCGAAGTCTGCGAAGTCGAAGCGGTCGGGCTCCTGGGCCGCCGTCCCGCAGAAGCCTGCGGTCCTCGCCCTGCTCAGCCTGTCGACCCTGCTGATGTTCGCGACCATCTCCGTCGAGCCGATCATCGCCGAGCACGTCCGCACCCTCACCGGCACGACCGACAACACCGCCATCTACGCCGCGGTCGTGTTCTCCCTCACCGCGTTCGGCACGATCCTCTCCGGCCCGAACCTCGGCAGACTCGCCGACCGGATCGGACACCTGCAGGTCCTCACCATGAGCCTGATCGCCGCAACCCTCCTCCTCGCCGCCCAGTACTTCGCCGATGACCTGATCACCTTCGCGATCCTCCGCTTCCTCACCGGTATCGCTCTCGGCGGCATCACCCCCACCGTCGTCGCCACCATCCGCAGGCTCCTCCCTGACACGAGCGTCGGCCTGGTCCTCGGCTACAACGTGTCAGCGCAGTACATCGGCCAGGTCGCCGGCCCCATCCTCGCCGGATGGCTCGGCGGCACCACCGGCACCAACGCCGTCTTCCTCGCCACCGCCCTCGTGACCGCGCTGGGACTCATCACCGCAATAGCCATCCGACGCCACTTCACACACCAACTCGCCAAGTAGCCCCAGCCCGGTCCGGTAGCCGATCGGCTGTCGAACAGGTCGCGTCTATGCTGGCGACGTGTCTGCCGCCGAGGTCGTCAAGCTCCTTCGAGAACGACGTGTCGCCCTCGAGGCGGGGCTTTCCGAGGCTGAGTTGCGTCTTGCTGAACGCCGATACGGCGTCCGTTTCGCCCCCGACCACCGCGAGCTCCTGACCCTCGCGCTTCCCGTGGGTGATGGCTGGTACGACTGGCGGGCCAGAGGGGGCGAGCGTGTCCGCAAGGCGATTCGAGAGCCTTTCGAAGGTGTCCTGTTCGACGTCGAGAAGAACGACTTCTGGCCTGCGTCGTGGGGCGAGCGCCCCGACTCCTTCGCGGCGCGCTCCGAGGTCGTGAAGCGACAGGTCGCCACTTGGCCGCAGCTCGTACCTCTGTACGCCCACCGCTATTTGCCGGCTGCGCCGTTCGGTCCAGGGGCCCCGGTATTCTCCGTTCACCAGACGGACGTCATCGTCTTCGGCACGAACTTGCTGGACTATGCAGCTCGCGAGTTCGGCACGACCCGGGTGCTTCCGGAAGGCGACCTGGACACGAGCGGGCTGGAGCCCTGGTCCCTCTTGGCATTCGAAGGATACGTTCCGTAGGGCCGAACACGACCTGAAGGCGTCCCGATAGGGGATCGCTCCCCGCCCACTGCCTCACGGCGCACTACGGACGGGCCACTCCTCCCGGAACTCCTTGATCTCGCCATCGGCGTCATCGAGACGGAATGTGCTGACGAGCGTGATTGGCCCCACGAGATTCGCGTTGAGTTCATCGAGGCGTTCCGCCGGAATCCAGTACTCAAGGATGCTCCGCCCACCCACCTGCTGGACGTCGAAGCCTTCGAGGAAGCTCCGACGCACGGAGAAACGAGTGACATGGCCGACGCCTGAGGCCTTCGCGTTCCATTCTCGGGCGATGCGCGCGGCGTAGTCCTCGTTCAGCACCGGGTAGAAGATCGGCTGATCCGGCAGTCTCGGGGGCCACAGTGACCAGCCACTCGCCTCGACGAGCTCGAGTTCCTCCGGGCCCGTGGGCCGCCAGAGCACAACGCTGCTGTCAGCGTCCGATCGTGTGGCCATGGGAACAGAATGCTGGATGGAACGCTCATTTCCTAGCTGTTTACCCGTCGACGTGGGCGAGCGTCGACGAGGCTCCTCCGCGGCGCCCGATAGACGATCGGTGAGCGAACAGCTACAGCATTGAGGGGCATCCTCGCGCCACACTTGATGGGTGACACGCATCGTTCAGGCCGAGACCGGCGACGCGGACGCGATCGGTCTCTTTCAGACCCGTTGCTGGGAGCAGACGTACAGAGGTATCGCCCCGGACGAGTTCCTCGACGCGACGACCACTCAGACTCGAGCCAATCGCTGGGCAGAACGGATCGCTAACGGTTCTCGTCGGGTATCAATGGCCTTGTCTGACGACGGCCTCCTCCTCGGCGTCGCCAGCACCACACGTCCCGACCAGGCCGTCGGTGGTCTGCCGGCGCTGGAGCTGTCCACGATCTATGTCGATGAGCGAGCGCACGGCACCGGTGTTGCTGCCCAATTGCTGCAGGTAGCGCTCGGGGATGAGGACGCGCACTTGCTCGTGTTCTCGTTCAACGAGCGAGCGCAGCGTTTCTACTCCAAGCACGGCTTTCACCACACCGGGGACAGCCAGACCGACCCCGGAACGGGACTAGAGGAACAACGATGGGTACGCCAAGGACTACAGCAAGCTCCGTTCCGATAGGGGATCGATCATCGGACTGGATCTTCTGCCAGACGCGCGTCGGGTAGAGGTGACGATCGCCACTACCCGCCGTGAGCTCATCCGTCGCAGGGGTGTTGAGTGCCTGTCGGGTCGGTGCCGTGGACCCTGGAAGGGGCGCGATTGTTGAACTCGCTGCGAAGGAGGAGCTGCCTAGTTGAGCCCATTGATCGCCGATGGAATGAACCGGATGATCGAGCTGAGCGTCAGGCCGTACGCAAGTATCAGGCCCACCGAGGCCAGAGCGATGCCGCGGGATCTCGTGCGCTGGATGTCCTGCAATGCCAGGTGTCCCAGCCCGGCACCAAATGCGGTCACAAGGGTCGGCGCACCAAACGCCCAGAGCAAGACCAGCGCCAGGACACCTACAGCGACGGATGCCACCGCATAACGGCTGAGACGGTCGGACGTTTCTTGGGGCATATCACTTACCTCTTCGATAGGCAACGCATGTCGTCGAGGTTCGAAGCCTATTCAGTTTCGTTCCGAAGCAGGTTGCGAAATGTGGGTCCGTCGCGAAGGCCGGGCGTCGCACTAGGGGATCGTTCAGCGCCCGGTTTCGAGCCCTTCAGGTTGGCTGGGCCGCCGGCAGGCGTCTGACTAGGCGTTGGTGTCAGGGCGTTGCGGCTGGTCGTCGGGGTTGTCTTCTTCATCGGGTGGAAAGACTTCGCGAAGGCCGACGAGGTGAGCGTTGCGCCGCCACCACTCGGCCCGGTCATCCCGCCGGCTGTGTAGTCGATCGTCCTCCAGGACCACGTGCTCGACGAATGCCGTTGGGAGACGGACGTCGTGGTCTCGGACATAGTGGGCCAGGCCTTCGGGCCAGAGGAAGGTGCCGTCCGTGAGCTCGAGGTTTCCGTTCTTGGGATCGCCGCAGATGCGACACCTCGATCGGCCCATGTAGGCCCGGGCTACTAGACCGCGAGTGAGGTAGTCGACTACCGCGAATCGCTCTTCTCGGGGTTGATCAGGGTCGATGAGTTCGTGTGGGTCTGGGTAGGGGCTGTCTGCCTTGCCTTGCTCGGCCCAGTACCCGATGACGATGAGAGGTTCGAACGGGTCTGTCGTCGTGGCTCTTGCCACCTCGGAGGGAGTGTCACCGACGTCGACGACCTTTGTCGGCAAGTTCTCTTCCATGTTGGCAGCCTAGGGACAGCCCGGGCAGTGGTGCAGATGCCGGTTTCAAAACGTCCCAATAGACGATGGGTCAGCGTGCGTCCTTGAACCGGTATCTGCGTCGAGCGATTTCTTCTTTGAACTCATAGTGCTCGTGCCAGATCGCAGGTTCAGCCTGCGCGTTCACGTTCTCGGCTGTGAATACAGTTCCCCGGAGCAAGAACTCCCCACGAGCCAGTTCAGCGAAATCCGCAGGGTCCTCGATAGGAAAGCCATCGTCCTGCCCGTAGCTTGCAGCGCCGTCAGGCCATATTTTCAGGGTGTCGAACTCTCCGTACATGACCACCCAGTCCAGACCCAGTCGCGCATTCACCCAGCGAGGGTTCCACCAAGGACCAGCCTCCGAATAGATGAAGTCTGGCATGACGGACAGGAAGCCCACGAGCTCATCCGTTCGACTCGGCTGTCGAAGGCGGTAGAGAGCGGGAAAAGCGCCTTCGGGCAGGATCTGGGCATCGGCAGGAAAGGGTTCATAGCGGGGCCAGAACAACACAGCCATAAGTTAGCCCAGCGCGAGGACAGGGACTCGCGTGTCCGATAGACGATCGCTACCCGAACGGGTTTCTGCGATGTAGCACGGGTGGACGAGCTTTTCGGGTGCCCAGCGCCGCGAGCCACAGGGGGCGACTGGCGGGGTGGACTGTCCGGTTCAGTCGCTCAGGGGCCGGAGCCATTGCGCCTCGAGGTCGCCCTCGACGAGGTCGCCCAGCTTGCCGAAGTAGTCCTGCATGTGGGGCTGCTGCACGTGACGGGCGATGTCCGGGCCGGAGGACCAGCGCTCGTAGAACGCGAACGCGCCTGGCGCCTCCTCGGTCGTGTGGACCGCGTACTGCTCGTAGCCCTGCTCGGCCCGGACCGCCGGGATGATGGCCCGGATCGCGGCCTCCAGCTCGCGCTCCTTGCCGGCCTTCGCACGGGCGAAACCGTAGACGGCGACCGGAGTCGTCGAGGCCAGGACGTCGGCTGGCATCAGGCCGTCGGGGACGGTGTCATCGGTGGTGCTCATAATGCCTTCTTCTCTCGTGTCTTCTCGCCCGGCATCCGCTCGGGGTGGGATTCACGGTAGGGGCGACCGGTGGCGCACTCAATGCGCGTGAGGTCCACGATGATGTCCGTGAGTACCAATCGCGCTTCGAGCATGGGTCCCTCGCGCGATCAGCCGTAGGGTGAGAAAATGGACGTTCTCTCCGAGGTGCTCGACGTGTCCGGGGTGCGGGGGAGCGCCGGTGCGCGGATCGCGGCGGGCGGCGACTGGGGCGTCGAGTGGCTCCGTGACCGCGACGCCGTCGTCTACGCGGTCACCGCCGGCATCGCCTGGCTGACCCTCGACGGGGAGGCCCCGCGCCTGCTCATGACCGGCGACGTCGTGATCCTCGCCACGGGCGCGGCGCATTCCCTCTCGAGCGAGCCCGGGGCCGACGTCCACTCGTGCGACGTGGCCGCCGCCGCCGAGGCCCGCCGCGAGGGCGGCGACCTGCGCCTGGGGAACGGTGACGTGCAGACCCAGGTGCTCGGCGCCTCCTACTCCCACGACCCTGCCGGGAGCACACCCGTCTTCGCGCTCCTCCCGCCGGTGGTCCACCTGGGTGCCCCGCAGCTCGATGCCACACTGACCGACGTCGTCCGGCTCCTGGGCAGGGAGATCGCCCGCCCGGGTCTCGCGACGGACCTCCTCCTGGACCGCCTGGTCGACGTGCTGCTGATCGAGCTCCTCCGTACCTGGCTGGCCTCCGCCCCGCCTGTCGACGCATCGTGGTGGGGCGTCCTCCGCGACCCGCTGCTCCTGCGTGCCGTGACGCTGATCCACGAGGCCCCTGAGCGCCCGTGGACGACGGAGGCCCTCGCGCGCGAGGTCGCGACGTCCAAGCAGACTCTCGTCCGCCGCTTCGCGACCTTCGCCGGGACCACGCCGGGCGCGTACCTGACCCGCTGGCGGATGGACCTCGCTGCGCACCGCCTCCGCGACACCGACGACACGCTCGACGAGATCGCCGCCGACATCGGCTACACGTCCGTGTACGCGTTCAGCCGAGCCTTCAGCCGCGAACGTTCAGTTCCCCCTGGGCGGTTTCGGACGACTTCGCGCGGCGGGGGCTCTTCATCCGACCACGACCGATGACGAGCTAGCCCCGCTCGGGTGACCGGCGCGCTCGAATCGAGCACGAGGTCGTGTTCCCAGAGAGGCCTCCTGGCGATCTCTACATCTTGTCCGTCAGGGCATCGTCATCGGGGTGACCTCGTAGGGTCGTTGCATGGATCAGGGCGAAGTCCTCGAGCATGTGGCCCTCAGGGCTCGATCGGCCGGCCGCCCGGTTGTGGTCGGCATCTCGGGCTTCTGTGGGTCGGGGAAGTCCACGCTTGCGCGCCACATGGTCGAGGCTCTACCCGGCGCTGTGAGGATGCGCGGTGACGACTTCCTCGATCCTGCACGCTCTCACCTCCGCTCTGCGGACTGGGACGGAGTGGACCGGCGACGTCTCGTCTCGAGTGTCTTGGAACCCTTCCGCGGCGAGCAGCAGGGCGACTTTCGACGGTACGACTGGGCGGCACGGGCACTGGGCGTTCCGGAGCCGGTTCCTCGCGCCGACGTCCTCGTCGTCGATCTCATCGGGCTCTTCCACCCTGAGGCCCTGCCTTCTCTCGACGTCACGATCTGGTGCGACGTCGAGCTCGACGTCGCTGTGAGCCGCGGCATGGCCCGCGACAGGGCGCTGGGTCGACGCCACGAGGCGCTGTGGACCGACGTCTGGGTGCCGAACGAACGCGAGTTCGCCCACGAGTTCATGCCGCGAGAGCACGCGGAGCTGTTGTACGCATCGTCTCAGTAGGTGATCGGTGGACGGACGATTCTGCGGCAGGCTGGTCCGGTGACTGACGAAGCTCGCCATGTTGTCCACTTCCATCGAAAGCACTACGACGCGATCATCGCTGGCGAGAAAGTGACCACCGTCCGCTGGGGCGAGTCGGTGCGCGTCGGAGCCGCGACGTTCGTCTTCGATGATCATCCGACTGCGCAGCCGATCGCCGGGCAGGTCGTCGCGGTCCGCCGGTACCGCCTCGACGAGCCCACAGCGGAGCAGGCTCACGAGCCTCCGGGAACGGACATGACGCTCTTCGCAGCACAGCTCCGCGAGAACTACTACACGGACATGCCAAGCGGTGCGGTCGTGGACGTCGCTGAGCTGAGTCTTGTCGAGCCGTCTCGATGGACGATCGGCCACCGGGGCGAGGTCCGGTGACTAGCCTGAGCGCGTGAGGGGTGTCGGCAAGCTGAGACGGCTCGGGGTCGTTGTCTCGGGTATGGGTCTGGTCTTGGCGACCTTCTGTTTTTCGTTAGCGGACGGCGACGAGGCCGCGATTCTCGTCGGTGTGCTCGCCGCCGCGTCAGGCCTGCTCGGCTTCGCGACGTTCTTCGGGAGCAAAAGGCCTAGATCGCCGTCTGATGACATCGATGAGACTGCCCGGTAGCCGGTCGACTGCCGGGCCATGCGCCGACGGAATGAGCTAGAAGCAGGTGGAACGAGGACGGACACGCGAGGTCACGCGAGGTAGGAGGGCACGATGAGTGCCATGGCACCCGCAGGCCTCCTCCTTGCGATCGGGCTCGTATGCGTCGTAATCGCCGTGGGGATGAACGTGGTCACGGCCGCTCAGGTCAGTGGTGGCAAGGCGATGTCGAAAGAGCGTCGCATCCGCTCTGCTGTGCTCACGGTCTTTATCGCTGTTGTGGGGCTGGTTTGCATGGTTGCTTGGTTCGTGCAGTCATAGTTGCTCTGCCGGGCAAGCACGGGGCCGTCGTGTGCCCGATGGACGATCGGTCTCCGGCACGGTGGGGACGATTCAGGGCCACGTCGCTTGGACGCCGCGATCGGTTCCGAACTGAGTCGCGATGTCGTTGTGCACGGCGAGCAACTCCGCCATGGGCACGGCCCGCTTGCTGGCGCTGCTGACGTCCTTTCCCTCTGCCATGAACGGTTGAGGGTAGAGAGACAAGCCTTGTCTCGGCTGCAGTGTGGCGATGTCGTCCTGCCACCCCGGCCACCGGAGGGACTCGTAGAAGCTCGTGGTCGCACCGGCGAGCATCCTGGTCACAAAGGCCGCGTGGCCCAACTCGAGGTCCTCCCAACTCAAGGAGTCGATCGAGAAGTGGTAAACGGAGCCGTTGCCTGTGCCGAGGGCACCGCCGTCCAGGGCGAAGACGCCGCCCAATACGTCGAACGCAACCACCAGCAGCCCCGTGGTGCCGGCACTGGCCTGGTCGAGACCAGGCAGGCCATCGGCGCTGGAACTACCTCCGAGGAGGCGCAGCCACCCGTCGTCCACCATGACGCCAGAAGTGTTGCGAGCGAACGCGCCGAGAAAGGGGCCTGTGCCAAGTCCCAGTGTTGCCGCCGTGGCTGAGGCGTCGTCTGGTGGGCACACCATGACATTCAGGGGCGAGGTGGCGATGAGTCTCGACAACTCGGACCAGGCGTCACCTCGAGAATCGACCATGCCTCGATTGTGGTCCACCGTCGGGTCTTCTCGCGGTCGGGGCGTGAGCTTCTGCCCATACAAGGGTGACCTATCGGTCACGTCGGCGTCGTGTCCTCTCCGACATGGCCCTCTTGCTCGTTCCCGTCTTCGTCGTCGAAGTCGACGACACCCAAGCCTTGACGCATCTCGCGCGTTGTCGCGCTTCGGCTCCATGAGTATGCGCCCGGCCAGCCGTTGGGAGGAAGCCAGGGTGCAAGCCAATCGGCGAGGGTCGCAGCGTCGTCTGGGTCGCACAAGACGACGTCGACGCCGCCGTCGTAAGCACTGATCGCCCAGCTCAGGTCCTCGGCCAAGAGGATGAGGTCGTCGTCTTGTTCGTGGACGAGCATGACCAAGGCGTCGAGGAGGCGATCCTCGACTGGGCCTGTCGTGAACGAGTGCGTCGGCAGCGGCCACTCCTTCCCGTCCTCGTCTTCCCCGTCCTCATCCCGGTCGGAGTCTTGCCAGTCCACGTCGGTCCCGAAATCCAAGGGCGGGTCGGTGACCCATGATTCGAGGTGGGGAAGAACTGACAGCGCCCGATCGCGCAAGGGCCCGGGCCGAGGGTCGTCGGCAAACACGATCACCATGGCGGGCAGATCCGTCAGTTGCTCGACAGCGCGGACGATTCGTCGAAAGCGACGGCGGACCGCCCGGGCATCACGACGGTGACGAATCTGTTGCCTGCCCTCTGTCAGCGTGTGGAAGCGCACCCATGCCTCCGGCCGCGCTTCTCGGGGTGCCCACCGCCAGGGCAGCACACCCTGCCATTGGACATTCCACCGGTCGAGGAGGGCCTGCGCTCGAGGGGACCCGCCGGGTGTCAGCGTGAGCGGTGGCGTCGAGTCGGTGTCGGTCACGGGGCGATCCTTCCATGGGGCGGCAGGCGGTCGGCGAGGTGGCTGCCGGTAAGTGGCCCGCGCACAGGAGTTGGTCGTATGGGCCATCCTCATCACATGCAGTTCTCGTGGTGGACCTGGTCGGGGCTCGTGATCGTCGACCTCGGGGGACTCGGGCTGATCGGACGCGCCTGTGTGATGGCCGTTCGCCGAGACGGCCTCGCGGGGGCCAGGGCGGAACGCGGTCCGAGCGCTCCGTGGTTCTGGTCCGGAATCGGGTTGCTCGTAGTGACCGGTGTCGTACTGGCCCTCTGGGTCCTCGCGCTCGACAGCTGACTGGCTCACGTGCAGCTCTGACCGGGCGGCCAGCCGTCCGGATGGACGATCGTTCATCGGACCCCATCTGAGACCGAGGTCTGCTGCGGTGGAGGTGATGATCGGGACTGGCCCCGAGGTGTTCTGTCGTGAGGGTGTCGGCTGTTTGTCGGGTCCGTGTCGTGGACCTCGGGGCTGGTCGTTCTTAGTGTGAGGTGCATGAACGAGACACGGATCGTCGATCTCCGGACCCAGATGGGTTGGACCCAGGAACGCCTCGCAGACGCGAGCGGCGTGACCGTCCGCACCGTCCAGAGGCTCGAGGCGGGCAATGACGGGAGCCTCGACACGCTGTCGCGGGTGGCGAAGGCCTTCGGCGTACCAGTCCGTGACCTCTTCGTCACCGTCACCGAGGACGACTACGGCCGCTCGGTCACCGCCCTCGACGAGCGGACGACTCGCCAGCAGGATCGGCGAGGCCGGGTCGAGGACGGCTTCCGAGCCCTGTACTACGGCGTGGGCGTGCTCTTCACGATCGCCGTGGTCGTCGCAGTCGCCACCGACGTCGTGCCGAACGTCGTGATCTTCTCGATTCCCGCCTACTGGGTCGCCGGGTGGTTGCTGTCGATGTTCTTGTTCCTCGTCGTCCTCAGCCCCCGCCTGGACCGCGCCTATCCCCTCTCCCATGCCGCCACGGATGAGGCGACGAGCCGGTAGCCACCGCGTGTCCATGGGAACTCGAAGCGCGTTACCGCCGTCAGTCGACGGGTCAGTCCGAAGAGGGACGTGCCGGGTGGCTGAACTGGATCATCCGATCTGCTGTCGGTGGGCCGGCCGTCGGATTCGTCCAGGCGACGCTCACACGCGAGGGCGCTGACCTCGTCGCTGATCTCGCGTGGCTGGTCACGGCCTCGGAACAGGGTCGCGGTCTCGCCGGGGAGGCGGCGACAGCCGTCGTGACGTGGCTGACCTCGCTGGGTGTCGGGCGCCTGCAGGCCTACGTCCACCCCGACCACGAGGCGTCAGCCCGGGTGGCCCGTCGGCTCGGGCTCGTACCCACGTCGACGGTCGTCGACGACGAGATCCTCTGGGAAGCCGTCGTCGCTCCCATGGCACAGCGGCACGAGGGCGTCCGTCAGTCGATCGTCCAGCGGGGGTAGGTGCGGATCGGCCGTCGGGCATCAGCCTCGTGGTGGAGTCGGCGCTCGTCCGGCCACCCCAACCGGCCACGGGGGCGACGGCTGCGGGCGACCCGGTGCGGCGTCCCAGCCCCGCGGCGCATCATGAGGCCATGCCGTTCGTCGGCAGCGTCAGATGTGTATACGGGACGGGCGTGGGGGTGAGGGGCGGGCGGATCGTCGTGGCGCTCATGCGGACACGGCCTCCTTCTCGGTCGGCACGGAGGTCGGCGCCGGGCGGCGGCGCCTCGTGAACAGGGCGCGGACGCGCCGGGACTGCAGCAGCACGATCGCCACGATCACGATCGCCTTGAAGGCGGGCGTCGCCGAGGAGGAGACGCCGAGGAACACGACGGTCTTGTCGAGCGTCGCGATGAGGAGCGCCCCGACCGCGGCTCCGAGCAGGTGGAACTTGCCGCCGGCCAGCGACGTCCCGCCGATGACGACCGCGAGGATGGCGTCGAGCTCGAGTTGGTAACCGGTGCGCGAGACGTCGACCGTCATGACGCTGGACGTGGCGAAGATCCCGGCCACGCCGGCGAGCAGGCCGCTCCCGATGTAGGCGGTGAACAGAAGGGCTCGGCGGTCCAGCCCCGCGAGGCGCGCGGCCTTCGGGTCCATTCCGATCGCTTCGATCATGAGCCCCAGGGCGCTGCGCCGCACGAGGGCGGCGACGCCGAGCGTGATCAGCACGGCCAGCAGGAACACGACGGGTAGTCCGACGAGGTAACCGTTGGCGACCCAGCGGAAGGGCTCGTTGGCCGCGGCCGTGTTCTGCCCTCCCGTGATGACCTTGGCCAGGCCACGGCCGGCGAGCATGATCACGAGTGTGCTGATGAACGGCTGCAGCCCGACGACCGACACGAGCATGCCGTTGACCGCGCCGAGGACCCCGGCGATGAGGAGCGCCAGGCCCATCGCGGCGAGCGCGACGCCGAGGGAGTCGGAGCCGGCCGCCTTCAGGAACTCCATCGAGACGGCACCGGCGACGACCATGATCGAGCCGACGCTCAGGTCGATGCCGCCGGTGGCGACCACGAGGCACATGCCCACCGCGATCATGAGCACGGGGGCAGCGGCCCGGAGGATGTCGACGAGGTTGCCCACGAGGTTGCCCGTGTCCGGGTTGACGGACAGTGCGAGGTAACCGGGGTCCTTCGCCACGTTGATCGCCAGCAGCAGCACGATCGCGACCGTGCCCCAGACCCAGGGCCGGTGCAACAGGTCACCGAGCCCGTGGGCGCCCAGGCGCCTGGTCATGGTGGTCGTCGGGTCACTCATCGGGTTGCCTCCTCGGGCGTGGTGCGGGGGATGGTCTCGAGGGGGATCTCGGAGACGCCCTCCTCGGCGATGGCGGCGACGATGGACTCGGCGGTGACGTCCGGTCCCGCCGCGAGCTCGGCGATCTTGCGGTGGTCCTTCAGCACGACGATCCGATCGCTGAGCCGGACGACCTCCTCGAGCTCCGAGGAGATGAACACGACGGCGACTCCCGTGTCGGCGAGGGCGGCGACCTGTTCCTGGATCTCGGCCTTGGCACCGACGTCGATGCCGCGTGTGGGCTCGTCGAGGATCAGCAGCTCCGGCTCGGTCGCCAGCCACCGGCCGAGCAGGACCTTCTGCTGGTTGCCGCCGGAGAGGTTACGGATGGGTCGATCGGGATCTGCGGGTCGCACGTTGAGCTCGGTGAGATATTTCGTCACCATGCGGTCCTTCTCCTTGGCCGAGAGCGGGCGGGCCCAGCCCCGTTTCGCCTGCACGGCGAGCACGAGGTTCTCGCGGACGCTCAGGTCGCGGATGATCCCCTCGTCTCGACGGTTCTCGCTCGAGAACGCGATGCGGTGCTTCAGGGCCTTCGCAGGGGACGAGATCGCCACGGGGACGCCGTCCATGGTCACGGATCCCGAGTCGGGGCGATCGACTCCGTAGAGGAGACGGGCGAGTTCCGTGCGGCCGGAGCCGAGGAGGCCGGCGAGGCCCACGACCTCGCCGCGACGCAGGTCGACGTCCGTCGCGTCGAGCGAGCCCTTGCGGCCGATCCCGGTGGCCCGGTAGACGGGCTCGCCCTCGGCGACCTGTCGGCTCGCCCGGTCCCGGTCGAGGGAGCGGAGGCTCTGCAGGTCCTTCCCGATCATCTCCGAGATGAGGCCGGCACGATCGATGTCTCGTGTGAGGTGCTCAGCCACGAACTTGCCGTTGCGCAGCACGGTGAGTCGGTCGCTGATCGCGAAGACCTGGTCGAGGAAGTGAGAGACGAAGAGGATGGCGACGCCTTCGTCACGAAGGCGTCGCATGACCCGGAAGAGACCTTCGACCTCGTCCGCGTCGAGGCTCGAGGTCGGCTCGTCGAGGATCAGCACCTTCGCCTCGACGACCGTGGCGCGGCTGATCGCGACGAGCTGCTGGAGGGCGAGGCTGAGCGACGAGAGGGGGGTGCGCGCGTCCAGGTGACCGAGTCCCACCCGCGCCAGGACCTCGGAGGCGGCGGCGTGCGTCCCCTTCCAGTCGATGCCGAACCGGCCGCGCTTCTCGTGGCCGAGCATGACATTCTCACCGATGGTGAGGTTTCTGCACAGGTTGACCTCTTGGTAGACCGTCGAGATCCCCGCAGCCTGCGCGTCCGCGGTGCCCGAGAGGCGACGTTCGACGCCGTCGACGACGACACGTCCGGAGTCGATGCCGTAGACGCCCGTGAGCGCCTTGATGAGCGTCGATTTACCGGCGCCGTTCTCGCCCATCAGCGTGTGGACCTCGCCGGGGTAGAGACGGAGGTCGACCCCGTCGAGGGCTTTGACCCCGGGAAAAGCGATGGTGATGGCTTGCATCTCGACGATGGGGCCGGGTGCCTGCATGCGTTTAACTCCTTGTCTGCCGATGCTCACCCGCCCGCTGCCGTGGCAGCGGGCGGGTGGCGGGGGCGGCGAGGCGGACTCGTCCGCCTCGCCGCCGGGTGTGGCCGTGCGAACGGATCAGAACTTGCGGTCGGGAAGTGCCGCGGTGGCCGCCTCGGGCGAGTCGAACGTGGCCGACTGGACGACGATCGACGAGTCGACGGTCTCTCCGTCGAGCAGCTTCTGCACGGCGTCGAGCGCGGTCTCGCCGAAGAGGGGGTTGTACTCGGCGACGAAGCTGAGCTTCGACTCGGACAACGCCTCGAGGGCGCTCTTCGTGCCGTCGATGGTGGCGATCTTCACGTCCTTGCCGGGCGTGAGACCCGCCTCCTCGACCGCCTGCACGGCGCCGAGTCCCATCTCGTCGTTCTGGGCGAAGACCATCTGGACGTCGTTGCCGTTCGACTTCAGCACCGTCTCGAAGACGCTCTTGGCCTCTTCGGTCGACCAGTTGGCGGTCTGTGCGCCGATCTTCGTGAACGCGCTGTCGGCGCCGATCACCTCGTCCCAACCTTCGTTGCGCTCGTTCACGACCGAGACGCCCGCCGGGCCCTCGAGGGTGAAGTACTTGCCACCCTCGGGAAGAGCGGACTTGGCCCACTCGGCGACGGACTCGCTGACGGCGATGTTGTCGGGCGCGATCCGGGTCGCGTAGAGCGAGGTGTCGTCCGGCTCGATGCCACGGTCGATGAGAACGACGGGGATCTCGGCTTCCTTCGCCCGCTCGAGCGAGTCCTCCCAGCCGGAGCCCTCGGTGGCCGAGAGCAGGATCACGTCGACACCCTCGTCCACGAACGACGTGAACGCGTCGATCTGCGATTTCTGGTCGTTGTTGGTCGCCGGGGCGTACTTGAGATCGAACCCGGCTTCCTTCGTGAAGGTGTCCTGGATGTTCGTCTCGTTGGCCTGACGCCAGGCGCCCTCGGGGCCGACCGCGACGAAGCCGACCGTTGCCAGGTCGTCACCGCCGCCCGTCGAACCAGTGCCGGAACTGCAGGCCGCGAGACCGAGGGCAATGGCCCCTGCGGCGGCGATGGTGGCGATGCGCCTCTTCGTGGACATGGATCTCCTCCTTGAGATGTCGGGACGTCTGCGTCTCGACTTGGCCTGGGGCCGGTCGTGCTGCGTGGGCTCGGGTGCTTCCGCGTGCTGGGAATGTTACCGGTAACAGTTACGAGAACACAAGAGTGATCGAGAACATCCGCTCGTCGGGAAGGGATCGACTGCGAGCCTCAGCGGCGTGACGGCGCCGCAGGCGGCGAGAGGGGCCCGTCATGCCACACCGGCGGGAAGTCGTCGCCCTCGTCGCTCTCGTCGTCCGGCGCGGCGATGAGCTCGACGAGCGTGTCGACCGTGACGCCCGGCCCGTTGCTGAGCTCGCCGATCTTCTCGCGGTCCTTGAGCACCACGATCCGGTCGCTCACCCGCACGAGTTCGTCGAACGCGCTGGAGATGAACACGACGGCCACGCCCTCGAGGGCGAGTTGGGCGATGTGCGCCTGGATGTCAACCTTGGCCCCGATGTCGACGCCGCGGGTCGGCTCGTCGAGGATCAGCACGCGGGGCCGGATCGCCAGCCAGCGCGCGAGCAACACCTTCTGTTGGTTGCCGCCGGAGAGTTCGCCCGCGAGCGTCCCCGGGTCGACCGGTGTGATGTCGAAGTGCTCGATGTGCCGCTCGACGAGGTCCTCGCGCTCGGCCCTGGAGAGCGGGTGCGACCAGCCACGCAGAGCCTGCAGTGCAAGGACGATGTTCTCGCGGACGCTCAACTCGTTGATCAGCCCCTCGGCCCCACGGTCCTCCGCCGAGAGCGCCACTCGGTTCCGTAATGCGTCCGCCGGCCGGTCGATGACGACCGCACGTCCGCCGAGCGTCACGACTCCGCCGTCCGCTCGATCGGCACCCGCGAGCAGGCGCGCGAGCTCGGTTCGGCCGGAGCCGCGAAGCCCCGCGATGCCCACGACCTCGCCCGCATGCAGCTCGAAGTCGACCGGCCTCAGCATCCCGCGGCGTCCCACCCCGGCGGCGCGGTACAGCGGCGGGCCGACCGGGTCCACACGATGCGCCCGACGCTCGGAACCGATGCGCTGAAGCTGGGCGATGTCCTTGCCGATCATCCGTGCGACCACATCGGCCCGGCCGATCTGGTGCGACAGGTAGTCGCCCTCCTTCACGCCCCCGCGGAGGATGGTCATGCGGTCGCTCAGCGCCAGCACCTGTTCGAGGAAGTGCGAGACGAAGAGGATCGCGACGCCCTGGTCGCGGAGGCGACGGATCACGTCGAAGAGCCGTGCCACGTCGACCGCATCGAGGCTCGACGTCGGCTCGTCGAGCACCAACACCCGGGGCCGGTCCACCATGGCGCGGGCGATGGAGACGAGCTGACGACTGGCGGGGGTGAGATCGGCGAGGATGCCGCGGGGGTCCAGTTCGGCCAGCCCGAGCTCGGCGAGCATCGCTGCGGCACGTGCGTGGGTGGCCGGCCACGAGATGCCGAAGCGACCACGCACCTCGTGGCCGAGCATCACGTTCTCGCCGACGCTCAAGCTCTCGACCAGGTGTGACTCCTGGAACGCGGCCTGGATGCCGAGGGCCCGTGCGTCGGCCGGTCCGCCGAGCCGGACGGACTCCCCATCGACGAGGACCTCTCCCGCCTCGATCGGATGGACGCCGAGCAGCGCCTTGATGAGCGTGGATTTCCCCGCACCGTTCTCGCCGAGGAGAGCGTGCACCTCGCCCGAGTGCAGGTCGAGGTCTACTCCGTCGAGAGCGACGCCGTTCGGGAACGCGACGGTGATGCCCCTCATGCGCACGGTCGGCTGCAGTGATCCGCCCTCTCGCCCGGCGCGCCCGGACGAGGTCGGGGCAGCGGCCTGGGGGCCGGCCGGGTGCATCGTCATCGATGCCCGTACGTGACGCACCTGGTGCTCCTCGGGTCGGTGGCCGGGGTGGCCTCACGTCGGACAGCGTCCGACGTGCACGACTGTAGCTGCCTGCGTGCGCGTGGGCGAACGACGACGACCAGGATTACGTCAGATGGCCATCTCGGTCGACCTGGCGGGCAGCCGCGGTGGAGTCACGCACCACGAGCTCGGCCGGGATGCGGCTGTTCTGTGGGATCTCGCGGCCCTCGATCGCGGCGATCAGGACGTCCACCACGAGAGATCCCAGCGCGGGGAAGTCCTGCCGCACCGTCGTGAGCGGCGGGAGGAAGTGGCGCGAGACGGGCAGGTCGTCGAAACCGACGACGCTGAGGTCCTCCGGGACGCGGATGCCGCGGTCGTGCAGTCCGTGGATCACGCCCAGCGCCATCTCGTCGTTCGCGACGAAGATGGCGGTGTACTCGGGTACGCCGGCGAAACCGCGCGTGAAGTCGTAGCCGAAATCGCTCGACCAGTCGCCGATCACGATCGGCCGCTCGCGCATGCCCCAGGCTCGGGTGCGCGTGTGGAAGGCCCGCTCGCGGGCGCGGGCGTCGAACCAGTCGAGGGGCCCCGAGAGGTGGAGGACGTCGCGGTGACCGAGCGACGCGAGGTGATCGACGACCAGCTTCGTGCCTGCGGCCTGGTCGACCGAGACCGTGAGGAACGCCGGGTCCTTCTCGGCCTTCACGACCAGGGTCGGCAGCCCGGTCGTGATGGTCCGAAGCACGGCCACGGACGACGAGCGCGGGGCGACCACGCAGAGCGCGTCGATGCCCTGGCCGGTGAGGTGGCGCACGGCTTCCTCGGGTGTCGCCGAGTCGTCGCGGAGCGCGAACGACGCCACGGAGTACCCGCCGTCACGCGCCGATCGCTCGATGGCCCGAAGGATGCTCGAGGGGCCGAACTCGACGGCGCTCTCGATCAGCACGCCGATCCGGAGAGCCCGCTGCGTGACGAGCTCGCGCGCAGCGCTGTTGGGCCGGAAGTCCAGCTCGGCGACGACCTCGAGCACGCGTTGGCGCGTGGACTCCTTGACCTGCGGGTGACCGTTCAGCACGCGGGACACGGTCATGTGCGACACACCCGCACGCTCGGCCACCTCGCGAAGACCGAGACGCTCACCGCCGCCTCTGACGCTCACCCAGACTCCATCCTGCACGCTCTGCAACGCAGCTTGGCGTCATCTGCGCCGGCGTGGACGTCGTTCAATGGCGCTGGCCCAGTGTACGGGGGGCCTCGCTGACTCCGCCGAACGTCGTGCTTCGATGCCTCGCTGCCTCGCCAGTTCGATCTGCTGGCTGTCCGTGGCCAGCAGATCGGCGGACGTGCCGCGAGGGGCACCGCCGTCACGGGGCGTAGCGAAGAGACTTGATCGGACACACGACAGCGGCCACGGGGCGGACGGTGTCAAGGTCGCCGCATGGCGCTCATCTGCTTGGTCCTCTCCGGGGCCGCCCTCCTGGTCAACGGCCTCACCCTGCTCGGGCGCGTGCCCGGCCGGGACAGCGGCGTGTTCAACGTCCTGGTCGGCGGTCTGCAGCTCGTCCTCTGCGTGGCCGTGGCCGTGTCAGCCGACGGTTCCCTGCCCATCCTCTTCGGGATCTCGGGCACCTTCTTGTTCGGCATCACGTACCTCTACGTCGGCGTGGACTCCCTCCTCGGCCTCGGCGCCGTGGGCCTGGGCTGGTTCTGCGGCCTGGTCGCCGCTCTCGCCGTCGCCTTCGCGATCGTCCACGTCGCGGACGACCCTTTCCTCGCCGTGCTCTGGACGGGATGGGCGGCGCTCTGGGCGCTGTTCTTCGTCCTGCTCGCCCTCGGCCGATCGGCCATCAGCACCTACACCGGGTGGGCCCTCGTCCTCGCGAGCCAGGTGACCACCACGGTCCCCGCGCTCCTCGGCCTCACCGGGCACTGGCCGACCGGCTCGGTCGCCACGACGGCTGCACTCCTGGCGCTCGTCGGGGTGTTCGGCGGCGCCGTCCTGCTCACCCGCCGAGCCGCCACACGTCCCCAGCCGGAACACACGCCTGCCCCTGCCGCTGCCTGACCCACCAGAACGGAACCGAGACCCATGACCACGACGACCACCACCTCCACCACGTCCGTCACCACGGCGTCACCCACCGACGACGCCCTGTCCGCGCGTTTCCGCCCGCTCTTCGACCGCATCGCCGCCGGTGCCGCGGAACGCGACCGTGAGCACCGCCTCCCCGTGGCCGAGATCCGCGAGCTCGCCGACGCGGGCTTCGGAGCCCTCCGTGTCCCCGTCGAGTTCGGGGGCTCCGGCGCCACCCTCCCGCAGCTGTTCGAGTTGCTCACCGAGCTCGCGGCGGCGGACAGCAACATCCCCCAGGCCTTGCGCGGCCACTTCGCTCTCGTCGAGGACCGCCTCGTCGCCCGGTCCGGACCGCGCGACGTCTGGCTCGAACGGTTCGGCCGCGGCGAGATCGCCGGGAACTCCTGGACCGAAGTGGGCACGGTGCAGGTCGGCGACGTCACGACGAAGGTCAGCCCCGACCCGGACGGCGGATTCCGCATCACCGGGCAGAAGTTCTACTCCACCGGCAGCATCTTCGCCGACTGGATCGACACGTACGCCGAACGCACGGACACCGGCGACCGGGTCATCGCGATCGTCGACGCCCACCAGGAAGGTGTCACCCACACCGACGACTGGGACGGGTTCGGGCAGCGGACGACGGGGTCGGGCACGAGCACCTTCCGAGATGCTCGTGTCGGTGGGGACGACGTCGTGCTCTTCGACGAGCGATTCAAGTACCAGACGGCCTTCTACCAGGCCGTGCTGCTGAGCGTCCTCGCCGGCTCCGTCGTGGCGGCCGAGCGGGACATCGCGTTCGAGGTCAGGAACCGCACCCGGGTGTTCTCCCACGGCAACGCCGACACGTTCGCCGCCGACGCGCAGATCTTGCAGGTCGTCGGCGAGGTCTCGGCCGCCGGCTTCGCCGCACGGGCGATCGTCGACCGCGCCGCCCAGGCCCTCCAGGGCGCCTACGAGGGCGCCTTCCTGGACGAGTCCGAGGACGAGCGGCGGAACGACCGCGCCGAACTCGCCACCGCGCAGGCCCAGGTCGCACTGACATCGCTCGCGACACAGGCGACCTCGCACCTGTTCGACGCGCTGGCGGCATCCGGCGTGAGCACCACGAAGAACCTGGACCGGCACTGGCGCAACGCCCGGACCGCCGGCAGCCACAACCCGTGGGTGTTCAAAGCACGCATCGTCGGCGACCACGCCGTCAACGACGTCCAGCCGCCACGGGTCTGGGCCATCGGCGCGACCCGCCGCTGATCTCAGCAGACGGGCACCGAGGACGAGAAAAGCCCTGCCGCATAAGGCAGGGCTTTTCGAGTTCGCGCCGAAGGCGCCCGCCGCCGGAGGCGGCCAGACAAGCACCGAAGACGAGGAAAGCCCCTGCCATGTTGGGCAGGGGCTTTCGAGACTGTGCGCCTGGAGGGACTCGAACCCCCAACCTTCTGATCCGTAGTCAGATGCTCTATCCGTTGAGCTACAGGCGCGTTTCGCTGGCCGATTGGCCAGAGGAAACATTACACGAGGGAGGCGCGGGGCGCGAATCGAGGCCGACCCGCGCCTCCTCGGGTCGTGTCAGTAGGTGTGCTTGCCTTCGCCGTCGCCCTTGTAGTCGCCGATCAGCTCGTCGACCTGGCCGGCCTCGGCCTGCCCGGGCTGGCGGGTGGGGACGGCGTCGTCGGCCGGTCCGTCGTCGAGCGAACGGGAGCCGGTGCCGCCGTCGGGGTGGTTCTCGCTGGTGATCTCGACGGGGCGGTCGTCCCGCTCGCCGACGGTGTGGTCGCCGTGACCCTCGCCACTGCTGTTGCCACGACGCTCGAGGTCGGTCTCGTCGGTGCCGTGCGGGTCGTCCGGGGTCTTCGTCATCGGGTTCCTCCTGCGCGCCGGACTGTCCGGCGGTCATGCTCCGAGCATGCGCCGCGGGTCCGACCTCCGCCCGCGACACCCACCACACTCACGGCTCGAACGGTTGGTCGGCCCGCCCACGCCCTCGTCGAGAACCACAACGACTCTTGCGCAACGGATCTTGTGCACCTATCGTCGACTCCATGTCCCCCCGAGAGACCTCCCGCAGCACCCTCACCGACGCCGCCTCGATGCGCGTGCTCGCCCATCCGACCCGGTTGCGCCTCCTCGGTCTGCTGCGCGAACGCGGCGCGCAGACGGCCGCCCAGCTCGGCGACGCCGTCGACGAGGCCCCGGGGACGATCAGCTACCACCTCTCGAAACTCGCCTCGATCGACCTGATCGAGGCGGCCGAGCCGCAGACCACCGACCGGCGCGAGCGCTGGTGGCAGGCCACCGCGCAGCTCACCAGTTGGGAGCCCGCCGAGTTGCTCGACGACCCCGACCGCCTCGTCGCCTCGTCCGCGCTGCAGAAGTCGATCGGCCAGGCCTACGCCGCCCGCTTCGGCGAGTACGTCGACGCGATGCCCACCCTGCCTCGCGAGTGGATCGCGGCCGGGGCGAGCGGCGACCGCAGCCTGCGCCTCACCACGACCGAGCTCGCCGCCCTGCGCCGCGACCTCGAGGGCGTCGTCGACCGCTGGCTCGACGTCAGCGCCGCCCACGACCCGGCGGCCGACGACGGCGCCGCGCCGGTCGTGCTCGTCTACCAGGCCTACCGCCGCCCCTGAGGCGCGTCGTGAGCGAGAGCACGCCGGCCGAGGAGGCGCGGGGCACCGACAGCGCCACTCGCGGCGGTCGTCCGGCCCGGCCCCGCGGCGGGCGCACGGGTCGCACCGAGCGCACCGACCGGGTGGCCCTGTCGTCCCTCGTCGCGGCCCACGCGATCTCACAGACGGGCAACGTCGTCACGGCCTTCGCCGTGCCCTTCTACGTCCTGGGTCTCGGCGGGTCGGGGGCCGAGGTCGGGCTCGCGGCGGCGTTCGCGACGGCCCCGGTGATCATCGGCGGCCCGCTCGGGGGCGTCGTCGTCGACCGGGTCGGGCACCGGCGGGCCGCGATCGTCGCCGACCTCGTGAGTGGCGCCTCCGTCCTCGCGATGCCCGTGCTCGCGCTCACCGTCGGGCTGCCGTTCTGGGCCCTGCTCGCGCTCGTCTTCGTCGGCGGCCTGCTCGACAGCCCCGGACAGACGGCGCGCCGGGTGATGCTGCCCGCGCTGACCGAGCGGGCCGGAGTCCGCATCGAACGCAGCGTGGGGCTCCTCGACGGGTCCGAGCGCTTCGCCAAGCTGATCGGGGCGTCGATCGCCGGGCTCCTCGTCGCCGCCGTCGGACCGGTCGCGTCCCTGTTCGTCAACGCCGCCACCTTCGCCGTCTCGGCGGCCCTGACCGGGGCACTCGTCCCGGCGTCCGGTCCAGGCGGGGCACACGGCGAGTCGGCGACCACCGTGGCACCGACCGACGGCCTAGCCCCGAGCGCGGACGAGCCGGGCGACCAGCCCGAGCCGACCCGCGCCTCCTACCGGTCCGACCTCGTCGAGGGCGCCCGCTTCGTCGTCCGCGACCCGCTGATGCGGCTGATCGTCGCGCTCGTGCTGACCACGAACCTGCTCGACGCCGCACGCGGGTCGACCCTGCTGCCCCTCTACGCGAACGACCGACTCGGAGGCGCGGCCGCCCTGGGACTGCTGGTCGCCACCATGGGCGGGTGCGCCCTCGCCGGCAACGTCGCCTTCGGCTTCGTCGCCCACCGGGTGCCGCGCCGCGTCACCTTCGTCGCCTGCTTCACCCTCGCCGGCGGGCCGTCGAGCCTGGCGTTCGCCCTCGGTGCCCCGTTGCCGGTGCTGGTCGCCGCGACCGCGCTCTCGGGTCTCGCCGCCGGCGCCCTCAACCCGATCCTCGGCACGGTGCAGCTCGAGCGCACCCCCGAGCACCTCCGCGGGCGGGTCTTCGGACTGGTCACCGCGGGAGCCTGGGCCGGCATCCCGGCCGGCGCCCTGCTCGGCGGGGTCGCGGCCGACACGATCGGACTGACGGTCGCGTTCGGCATCGTCGCCGTGGTCTACACGACCGTCACGCTCACCCCGCTCACCGGCGGTCACTGGCGACTGATGGAGCGTCGGGGCCCGCCCGGCGACCGGCCACCTGCACCCTCGCTGTGAGTCGGGACGGCCCCGGCGCATCGGCAGGTCGGACCGAGCCTGTTTCCAGGCGACGTGTAGTTAGCTCGTCCGGTGACTGCTCACCCGAACCTCTCGACGACGCCTGCCGTCCGTCGACGGGTCACGGGTCGTTGGGTGGTCGCGTCGTCGGCCTCGCTCGTCGTGCTGGCGGGCGTCTACACGATCGCGGTCCTCACCGAGACCGGCCAGTCCATCGAGGACAGCATCCTCCGCTCGGTCGACGGCACCACGTTGTTGCAGTCCGGGGTCGCGCTCGACGCCATCTCTCCCCCGGCCGTGCTGCTGGTCGTCGCCCTCACGATGGTGGTGGCGTTCCTCCGCCGCCGGCCCGGGTCGGCCGTCCAGGCGGGCGTGCTGATCATCGGCGCGACGGTCACCACCCAGGTGCTCAAGCAGCTCGCGCCCCGTCCCGAGCTGACGGGCGAGCTCTACGGCAACAGCTTCCCCAGCGGGCACGTCACGGTCGCCGTCGCCGCGGTCCTGGCGATCATGACCACCTTCGGCCGGCACGCCCGGCCCCTGTTCTACATGGTCGGTGCGGCGTTCGCGGCCGTCGTCGCCGAGCAGACCGTCGCCTTCGGCTGGCACCGCTGCAGCGACGTCGTCGGCGCCTGCGCCGTGGCCCTGCTCTGGCTCGGCCTCGTCCGCATCGCCGCCGCCCGCCTCTCACGTGACCCTCGCGGCCGCGACGACGTGGGCCCCCGGTCGCACGGGGCCACCTCGGTGGTGCTCGGCCTCGCCTTGGTCGTCTGCCTCACCCTGTCGGGCGCGATCTGGAGCATCGGCATCGGCTCCGACATGAGCCTCACGACCTCGACCGGCCAAGGGGTGCTGATGGGCGCGCGCCTCGCCGCGGCCGGCGTCGTCCTCGTCACGTGCTGGATCGCCTGGAAGCTCGACCGCAAGGCCTGACGCGCAGGTGGCCCGATCCGCTCAGCCCGCGGCGAACACGGCCCGCGGCGAGCTCAGCCCGCGGCGCCGGTCCCGAACAACAGCCCCAGCAGGTAGGTCACGGCGGCCGCCCCGAACCCGATGCCGAGCTGGCGCAGCGCCCGCCTGACCGGGCTCGCCCCCGACAGCAGCCCGACGACGGCGCCCGTGCCGAGCAGCGCGACGCCGACCAGCGCCGACGCCACGACGACCGCCACGAGCCCGGACAGCCCGAACAGGTAGGGCAGCACGGCGATGACGGCCCCGGACGCGAAGAAGCAGAAGCTCGAGGCGGCAGCGCCGAAGGCCGTGCCGAGGGTCTCGTGGGTGGCGGGCTCGTCGGCCGAGCGCGCCTCCTGGTCCGGGGCGTCCGCCCAGCCGGCCGTGGCGGCGCCCGGCGCGGCCCCCGCAGGAGGCGCGCTCGGCGACGAGGCCACTCGCCCCGCGCCCGCGAGCACCTCCCGCGCGTGGGCCTCGGCCTCGTCGGGCGACATGCCCCGTGCCCGGTAGACCAGCGCCAGCTCGTTCGCGTCGACGTCGAGGTCGGGCAGCACGTGTCGCGCCGTCGGGTCGGGGGTGGAGGCGTCGAGCAGCTCGCGCTGCGACCGCACCGAGACGTACTCGCCCGCACCCATCGACAACGCCCCGGCGAGCAGGCCCGACAGCCCGGTCAGCAGCACCACGTGGTTCCCGACACCCGAGGCGCTGATGCCGAGCACGAGCGCCAGGTTGCTGACCAGACCGTCGTTCGCCCCGAACACGGCCGCCCGGAACGACCCCGACAGGCGGTTGCGTCCACGCTCGGCCAGGCCGCGCACGACCTCGCCGTGGATGCGCTCGTCGGCGGCCATCGCGTCGGTGGCGTCCGCGTCGGTCGCGTACGGCGACCGCGCCTCCGCGCTCTGCACGAGGGCCAGCACGAAGATCGAGCCGAAGCGCCGGGCGAGCACCCCGAGCACGCGGGTGCGCAGGTCGGTGCGGGCCGGACGCCCGACGTCGGCGCCGAGCAGGTCCACCCAGTGCTGCGCGTGGCGGCCCTCGGCGTCGGCCAGGGCGACGAGGATCGCACGCTCCTCGCCGTCCCGGCGGCGGGCGAGGTCGCGGTAGGTCGACTCCTCGGCGCGCTCGTCGGCGAGGTAACGCCGCCAGCGACGCAGGTCGGCGGGGGTGCGGGTGCTCGTGCCGCCGCTGGTGCGGGTGCTGCTCGTGGGCATGGGGACAGTATCGGCCGCGAGTACGGTCGAGCGGTGACCACACCCCGGCCCCGCTACCTCGGCGTCGACCTCGCCTGGCGCGACTCGACGCCCGAGCGCCCCGCGAACGAGACCGGCCTGGCCGTGATCGACGCCGACGGCACGGTGCTCGACGCCGGCTGGGCGCGCGGCGTCGACGAGGTCGAGGCCTGGGTCCGACGCTGGTCGACGCCCGGCTCGGTCGTCGCGGTCGACGCCCCCGTGCTCGTGCCGAACGCCACGGGCATGCGGGCGAGCGAACGCCTCGTGGCGCGTGCCTACGGTCGCTGGCACGTGTCGGCCAACGCGAGCAGCGCCTCCCTGCCCTGGCTCGGCGGGCGCACCCTCGGCGAGCGCCTCGAGCGTGCCGGCGGCGTCTACGACGACGGCGTCGTGCCGGTGGCGGCCGACGCGGTGGGGCACTTCGAGTGCTACCCGTACACGACGCTCGTCGGCATGACCGAGCTCGCCTACGACGACAAGCGTCCCCGCTACAAGCGACCCGACCTCACCCTGCCGAAGGAGGCGCGGCGCGAGGCCCGCGCGGCGGCCTGCGACGAGCTGCTGCGTCGGCTGGGCGGGCTCGCCCGGGCCGAGGTGCCGTTGCGCCTCGACTCGCACCCGGTGTCGGCGGCGCTGCTCGAGGAGCCCTCGCCGCTGGTCGACCGGGCCTACAAACACCGCGAGGACCTGCTCGACGCACTGGTCTGCGCCTGGACGGCGGCGCTCCGCGCGCGGACGCCCGAGCGCCTGCAGGTGCTCGGCGTCGACACCGAGCCGGACGACCGCGGGAGGCGCGCGACGCTGATCTCACCGGCCCGCCCCGAGCAGCGCCTCGGCCCCGCCCCTGTGGCGCGGGTCGGCTGAGGGCCGCACCGCGCCTCCTGACGTGACGACCCCGGGGCGCGGGTCCGCGTCGGGACGCGACCCGCGCCTCCTGACGTGACGACCCCGGGGCCCGACCCGGCGTCGGGACGCGACCCGCGCCTCCTGCACCCGCCGCGTCCCGCCCGTGTGGCAGGGTGGCGGCATGCCCGCACGACCCGTGACCGTCCGCCGCACGACCGCCGACGACTGGCAGCGCGTCCGCGACCTGCGCCTCGCGATGCTCGCGGACACGCCGATCGCCTACGGCGAGACGCTCGCCGTCGCCCGTCGTCACGCCGAGGCCGAGTGGCGGATGCGCGGGGCCCGGGGCGAGGCCGAGCACGGCACCTCGCTGGTCGCGATCGACGACGGGACGGGCGACTGGGTCGGCGCCATGGGCGGCTTCCTGCAGGCGGCGGGGCAGCCCCTGCTGGTCGGCGTGTACGTCGCCCCGAGCCATCGGGGGCGTTCGGCCGGGGTCACCGACCTGCTGCTCGACGGCGTCGAGACGTGGGCCGCGACCGAGGGCGACACCCTGCGCCTGCACGTCCACGAGCAGAACGAGCGGGCCATCGCGTTCTACCGTCGACGCGGGTACGAACCGACCGGACACACGAACCCCTACGCCCTCGACCCCACCGCGCGCGAGCTCGAGATGCTCGCGCCGCTGCGCTGACCGCCGCACCCGTCCGGTGGCGAGCACGCACGACGTCTTCCTCGAGGGCGCACACGACGAGTCGCGACACCTCGTCGAGCAGACCCTGATCGATCACGGCTTCACCCTGTCGCTCGCGTCGGACGGCAGCACCCGGGCCGTCCGGGGCACGCTGGCCTCCACCCTCGCGCTGCGCGCCTTCGCCGGGCGGGCGCAGTTGCTGACCCTCGGCGTGCAGTGGTTCGTGGACGACCGGGGACGCCTCGTGGTGCGGGTCGTGCACGAGCCGGCCCTGTCGGTGCTCGGCGGCCCGGTCGGCGTCGTCCGGGCGCAGCGGGCCGTCGGCGAGGTGGTCCGGGCACTCGAGGCGGTCGCCCT
This sequence comes from Frigoribacterium sp. 9N, assembly GCF_902506305.1. Lineage (NCBI taxonomy): Bacteria > Bacillati > Actinomycetota > Actinomycetes > Micrococcales > Microbacteriaceae > Frigoribacterium > Frigoribacterium sp. 9N. The sequence goes on along the minus strand of NZ_LR733391.1, from coordinate 208,951 downwards.
CGGGCGCCGCGCCCCGTGACGGATTCGACCCGCGCGCGTCCTGTCCCCCGAAACACGCGTCCCGACGCCCTGCCTGTGAGGAGCGTCCACGTCTGAACCGCACCATCTCGTGCGGCCTAGCGTTCGTCGAGATGGAGGGCGCGAGCCCTGCATCGGTGTCGTCCGGACCGTGGGTCCCTGCCCGTGAAGCTCTCCCTGCGGCCCGGCGGCGTCACGGAGAGGATGCCGGGCCCGACGGACCCGCCGTCCTCTTCGTGACGCCCGATGCCGACGTCTCGCCTCCGCCCTGCCGGCCCCGGCCAGGCCGAGCTCGTTCAGTGCGGCCTGGTCAGCCCGCCGTCCCGTCGACGTAGAGCCATCGTCGGTCGACCCGGGCGAACCGGCTGACCTCGTGCTGCGACCCCGCCCCCTCGCCGTCGCGGAAGTGCGCCTCGAACTCGACCGTCCCCTCGTCGTCGAACGGCCCGCCCGACTGCGTCCGCACGACGTCGAGCCGGAACCAGCGCGTGCCCGGGTCGACCTCGAGCGTCGCAGGCCGCGTCGTCGGGTGCCACGTCTCGAGCAGGTAGGAGGCGCGGGCGAGTACGAACGCCGAGTACCGCGAGCGCATCAACCGTTCCGCCGTCGGGGCGGGCGTCGTGCCCCGGTGCAGCGGCCCGCAGCACGATCCGTAGGTCTCGCCGCTGAGGCAGGGGCACCGGGCCGAGTCGTCGAGGTCGCGGCCGGAGCCGGCGGCGGGAGCAGCAGGAAGCATCGGGCCATTCTCCGGCACGCCCCGGCGCCCCGTCCCCGGGCCTCCTCTCGGACACGCCTGCCGGCCCGAGCTACACCGTGGGCGGGCGCCGGGTACACCCGGTCGGCTCCCCAGTCCGGGTCGCACCCCAAGGGGCCGCCCCCGCACTGGGCGTCGCAGTCCGGGCCACGACCTGCCACGGTGATGCCGTGACGAACTCGCCGACCTCCACCTCGCACCCCGTCCACGAGCAAGAGCTCGTGTTCGCGCACGTGCGCGCGGTGCTGAGCGCGGGGGAGGCCGGTCCCGTCCTCCCCCGACTGTCCCGGCGCAGGACCGCACGGGCCCTGGCGTCGGCCGGCTTCAGCACCCTGACCGGCGAACCCGTCCGGGCGTCCGCCCTCAAGCACGACGGGACGCAGTTCTTCGACCGCTCCGAGACCGTCCTGGTCGAGTCGCTCAACAGCGGGCGACGGTTCTACGGCCTGTTCGTCGAACCGACCTCCCCGACCCACGAGGACTGGGCGACCGTCACCGACATGTTCGCCGAGCTCGGGCGCCGCGTGCACGGCCGCCTCGCCCCCGCCGACCAGTTCCGCGGCTGAGCCCTCCCGCCACACGCGAGGTCGCACCACGGTTGCGGCGTCGAACCACCCCCGTGCGTGGTTCGACGCCACGTGCGTGGTGCGACCCGACCGCCCGAGCCGCCCGAGCGGCCCCGGCACCCCGGGCCACGCGCACGCGCCGCCCCGCACCCGGTAGCGTCGCGGCATGCACGCCCTGCCGCCCGGAGCCCTCCGCATCGTCCACCTCAGCGATGCCCACCTGCTCGCCGACGGGACCCTGCACCAGGGTGTCGTCGACACGACCGAGGCCCTCGACCTCGTGCTGGCGGAGGCCGCGCGGGTCGAGGGGGTGCGACTGCTGGTGGGGTCGGGTGACCTGTCGGACGACGGGACCCGCGCCTCCTACCGGCACCTCCGCGAACGCACCGACGCCTGGGCCCGAGCGGCCGGTGCCGAGGTGGTGCTCGTGCCGGGCAACCACGACGTGCGCGAGCCCTTCGCCGAGGTGCTCGGCGGCGACCCGGCGAGGCCGCTCGACCTCGTGCGCGACGTCGACGGCTGGCGGGTGGTCGGGCTCGACACGTCCGTGCCCGGGGCCGGCTACGGACTGCTGCGACCCGAGCAGCTCGCCTGGTTGCGCGACGAGCTCGCGACGCCCGCCGCGCGGGGCACCGTGCTCGTGCTGCACCACCCGCCGATCGCGGCGCCGACGACCCTGCACGAGTCGCTCGCCCTGCAGGACCCGGAGGCGCTGGCCGCGGTCCTCGAGGCGTCGGACGTCCGCGTCGTCCTCGCCGGGCACTACCACCACCACATCGTCGGCCACCTGGCGGGCGTCCCCGTGGTGGTCGCGCCCGGGGTGGCGAACGACACGGACGTGCTGGCGACCGTCGGCACGGAGCGGGCCGTGCGCGGCTCGGGCTTCGCGGTGGTCGAGGTGGCGGCCGACGGGTCGGTGCGCTCGACCGTCGTGCGCGCGCACGACCCGAGCGACGGCGACGAGGTCTTCGTGCTCGACGAGGCCGCCGTCGCCCGCATCGCCGCCGAGGCCGGACCGTCGCCCAGGGGCCGCGCGTAGGCTCGGGACAGGCCTGCCGCCCACCCGGGGTCGGCGCCTGGCCGATCGTCGAGTCGTGAAAGTGAGACCCCCATGCGCGTGGTCGTCGTCGGAGCCACGGGCAACCTGGGCACCGCCCTGCTCACCCGTCTGCAGGCCGAACCCGAGGTGACCTCCCTCGTCGGCGTCGCCCGCCGGGGGCCGCGCATGGCGACGCCGCCGTACGGCGAGGTGACCTGGTTCTCGATCGACGTCGGGGCCGACGACTCACCCGTGGCCCTCGAGCGGGCGTTCGCCGGGGCCGACGCCGTCGTGCACCTCGGCTGGGCCCTGCAGCCGAGCCACCACAAGGCCGTCATGTACCGCACGAACGTGCTCGGCACGTCGCACGTCCTCGACGCCGCCGCCCGGGCCGGCGTGCCGCACGTGCTCGTCGCGTCGTCGGTCGGTGCCTACTCGCGGGGCCCCAAGGGGCGACGGGTCGACGAGACCTACAAGACCAAGGGCGTCCGCCGCTCGAGCTACTCGAAGCACAAGTCGATCAACGAGCGCGTCATGGACGCCTTCGTCGAGCAGCACCCCGAGGTCACGCTGACCCGCATGCGCCCGGGCCTCGTGTTCCAGGCCTCCGCGGCGAGCGAGATCGTGGGGCTCTTCGCCGGTCGCTGGGTGCCCACCCGCTGGATGCAGCGCGTGCGCCCCCCGTTCATCCCGCTCGCCCCGCGCTTCGTGTCGCAGGTCGTGCACGCGAGCGACGTCGCGGACGCGTTCTGGCGGGCCATCGACCGCCGCGCCGGCGGGGCGTTCAACCTCGCCGCCGAACCCGTGGTCGACCCCGACCGCATCGCCCGGGCCTTCGGCTCCCGCCTGCTGCCCGTGCCGTATCGCCTGTTGCGCGCCGTCGTCCAGCTCACCTGGCTGGCCCGCCTGCAGCCGACCGAGCCGGGCTGGCTCGACATCGCGGCCAAGATCCCGGTCATGTCGACCGAGAAGGCCCGGGACGTCCTCGGTTGGACGCCCCGTCACACCTCGGACGAGACCCTGCGCGAGTTCGCCCACGCCCTCGCCCACCGGACCAACCACGAGGGGTCGCACCCGCTGCACGGCTGAGCGGCGAGCCCGAGCTCGAACCGCGAGGCCGGGCCCGCGCCCGCGCGAGCCGCGCGCCGCGAGCCCGTGCCACCTGCCAGCCCGCGCGAGCTCCAGGCCCTACGGCAGCGTGATCTCGAGCAGCCCGTCGGCCCGCACGGTCACCGACACGTCCTCGTACCCGGCGACGCGCGGCAGCCCGTCGGCGCCCGGCCCGTCGTGGTCGCCCACGACCACGACCGAGGCTCCGGAGGCGCGGGCGGCCTCGAGCCCCGCCGCGGCGTCCTCGAAGACGACGACCTCGTCCGGGTCGACGCCGAGCAGCTCGGCAGCCAGCAGGTAACCGTCCGGGGCCGGCTTGCCCACGGCCACCTGCTCGGACGCCAGCACGACCGCCGGCCAGGGCACGCCCGCCTCGGCCATCCTCGACCGCGCCAGCTCGTAGTTTACGCTCGTCACGAGGGCCACCCGGTCACCCGGCAGGCTCGCCACGAAGGCGGCGGCGCCCGGGATCTCGACGGTCCCGTCCCGGGTGCCGGCCTCGACCGCCTGCAGCCCGTCGGTGAGGGACCGTGCCTCGCCCTCGGGCAGCCGGGGCAGGAACCGGGTGACGGTGTCGTGGGTCTGCCGGCCGTGCGCGAACGCCAGCAACTCGACGACGTCGAGCTGGTGTTCGGCCGCGAAGTCGCCCCAGATGCGTTCGACCAGGGCGGTCGAGTCGACGAGCGTGCCGTCCATGTCGAACACGATCGCGCGGCAGGTGAGGGTCGTCATCGCCACAGTCTGCCCCGGCGCACATGCGGCACGCACCCCCACGGCGTACCGTGCCCGCATGCACGAAGACGAGCAGGACACGAAGACCGGCACCACCACGGGCGACGCCACGACGGCCACGGACGGCGTCGGCTACGCAGGCACCGCCGAGACCGCACCGGACCGTCGCGACGCCGACGACCCGACCGCGGACTTCCCGCGGAGCGAGGCGACCACCGCCGAGATGCAGCGGTCGGCGACGGAGGACTCCCCCGCCGTGGACTCCGACACCGACCTGGACGCGGTCCAGGCCCTGCCCGGTGAGGGCGGGCCGGACGACGGTGGCGACATCGAGGTCGACCCGGACGACCTCAACCTCTCGGGCGACTCGATCCCCGGCCACCCCAAACCCGGCGAGCCCGATCCTGCCGACGCGCCCTCGGGTGACGGCGCCGCGCCGTCGCACCCGAAGCCCGGGCCGCCCCGGCCCCGCGGCTGACGCGTCCCGGACCGACCACGAAGGGCCGCACCGTCTCGACGGTGCGGCCCTTCGACGTGCGCGCCGTGGCGCGGGTGGTCCGACGTGTGTGGTGTGGTGCCGGGCGGGCCGCCCCGTGAAGAAGCTCCCGGCCCACCGGGCACCACGCGCCCACCGTGGGCGGGCTCGCTCACGGTACCGCTGCAGTCTGGGCGGGCAAAGAGGACCCTGCCAGGAAAACGCCTGTTCAGCGCCCGGAATTAGCTAGACGCACTAGTCACCGTGGCGAGCGGGTGCCCGATGCGCACCTCCGAGCAGCCGTCGGGCCGATCGAGATCCCGTGGACGTCTAACCTCTCGACGACGAGTGATTATCCACAGCCTGTCCACAAAGCGAAAACCCGCGCCCGAGGTACGGTCGAGGGCGTGACCGACCTCGCCGCAGACGCCTCCCCCACGACCGACACCGCGCCTCCTGCCCCCGTGCTCGTGGTGATCGACCGGGCCCGGGCCGGCGCCCGAGGCGATGGTCCCGGGTGGCACCTCGCCGACGCGGCGGAGCCGACCGTGAACGTCGTCGACCTGGGCGTGACCCGCGGCGACGGCATCTTCGAGGCGTTCGGCGTCGTCGACGGAGCCGTGCAGGCGCTCGAGCCGCACCTGACCCGCCTGGCACGGTCGGCGGCCCTGCTCGACCTGCCCGTCCTCGACCTCGACCTGATCCGCGAGGCGGTGCTCGCCTCGGCCGCCGCCCACGCGCCCGTCCCGTTCGCGTTGACCAAGCTCATCGTGACGCGCGGCCTCGAGGGCGTGCCCGACAGCGAGCCGACCGCGTGGGCCCGGACCGAGGTCTACGAGGACCACGCCGTCGAGCGCCGCGACGGCATCCGCGTCGTGGCGCTCGACCGCGGCTACCGGCACGACGTCGCGACGACCTCGCCGTGGCTGCTGCAGGGCGCCAAGACGCTCTCGTACGCCGTGAACAAGAGCGTGCTGCGCGAGGCCGCCCGCCGGGGCGCCGACGACGTCCTCTTCGTCAGCAGCGACGGGTACGCGCTCGAGGGGCCGTCGGCCTCGCTCGTCGCGCGTTTCGGCGACCGCTTCGTCACCCCGCGCACCGACCAGGGCATCCTCGAGGGCACGACCCAGGCGGCCGTGTTCGAGGCCCTGACGGACCTCGGCCACGAGACCGCGTACGAGCTGCTGCCGCTCACCCGCGTGCACGAGGCGGACGCCCTGTGGCTGCTGTCGAGCGGGCGTCAGATCGCACCCGTGTCGGACCTCGACGGCCGGCCGTTCGCGATCGACCACGAGCTGACGACGTCGCTGGTCGAGGCGCTCTGGGCCCGTCGCACCTGAGCCCCCGCCGTTCGAACAGATGTCCACCTTGCGAACGATGTGTCGGGCGATGGTGGCGATCACCCGGTGACCTGCGAGAGTCGGGAACGCGTCGATTCACGGCGACGCGACCCGCATCACCCCGTTCCGCACGCGGTCGCAGGGCCGCAGAGATGAGCTGAACACATGAACATCGTCCACGCCTCCGGGCACCACCCCCTCGCGCACGACCTGGCTCCCACCGAGCCGATCGACATCAGCGCACTCCTCCTGGCCGAGGCCGCGGCATGAGCGCCGCCGACCTCGCCCGCCTCAGCCACGACCAGCTCGTGGCGCACGTCCGTCGCTCCGTCGACGTGACCGGCCACTACGCCGCCGACCAGCGGGTGCCCGCCGCTCGCATCGAGGTCTACCCCAAGCGTCGACCCGCCGGTCGAGCCCACCGGTCGCCGGTCGACCACGGGCCCGTCGTCTGCGGCACCGTCGTCGACATCACGCCGGGACCGAGCTACGCCGACTTCTTCGCCCCCGAGGCGCAGCAGCTCGCCACCGCCTGATCCCCGTTCGGCCTCGGCCGACCCACACGACGACCGCCGTCCCCTCGGGGCGGCGGTCTTTCGCGTTCCCGGGGGACGCAGGAGGCGCGGTGCCGATCCCGAGGACCGGCACCGCACCTCCTGCGCTCGCCCCTCCGCCTAGGAGGCGCGGCTCCGCAGCAGCGTGAAGCTCGCGTCGCGCACGAGCAGCGTCGTGACGGCGCCCTCGACCTGCTGGCCGGGGTCGCTCGACGCGGCGAGCTCCCACTCGCCGTGGGGCGCGTCGGGCACGTTGAACTCGACGACCGCCGTCGAACCGTTGACGAGGTAGGCGAACGCGTCGGCGTCCTTGTGGGTCAGCACGAAGGTGATCGCCTTGTTCTCGCCCTGCTGCCAGTCACCGCTCGAGAACGAGTGGTCGTCGGCACGGCGGACCTGCACGTGGTCGTCGCTCTCGACCTCGGGGGCGTACCGGAACCAGTCGGGCCGCAGCGCCGGGTTCTCGCGACGCAGCGTGATCAGCTCGGTCGTGAAGGCGAGCAGGTCACGATCGGCGCGCTCCCAGTCGAACCACGAGATCTCGCTGTCCTGGCAGTAGGCGTTGTTGTTGCCGCCCTGGCTGCGGGCGATCTCGTCGCCGCCGAGGATCATCGGCACGCCCGCGCTGAGCAGCAGCGTGCCGAGGAAGTTGCGACGCTGGCGGTCGCGGTACTCGTTGACCGCGGGGTCGTCGGTCGGGCCCTCGGCGCCGCCGTTGAACGACTTGTTGTCGCTCTCGCCGTCCTGGCTGTCCTCGCCGTTCTCCTCGTTGTGCTTCTCGGCGTAGCTCGTCAGGTCGGCGAGGGTGAAGCCGTCGTGCGCGGTGACGAAGTTGACGCTCGACAGCGGCGAGCGACGGTCGCCCTCGTAGACGTCGGGGCTGCCGAGCACGCGGTCCGAGAACGTCGAGAGGACGCCGGGCTCGCCGTTCCAGAACTCGCGCACGTCGTCGCGGAACTTGCCGTTCCACTCCGACCAGTCGGCCGGGAAGCCGCCGACCTGGTAGCCGGCGGTGTCCCAGGGCTCGGCGATCATCTTGACGCTCTGCAGCACCGGGTCCTGGTGGATCAGCGTGAGGAACGCGCTGTGCTCGCTGGCCTCGCCGCCCTGACGGGTGAGGGTCGTGGCGAGGTCGAAGCGGAAGCCGTCGACGTGCATCTCGGTGACCCAGTAGCGCAGGCTGTCCATGATCAGGCCGAGCGCCGCCGGGTGGCTGACGTTCAGGCTGTTGCCGGTGCCGGTCGTGTCGAAGTAGTTGCCCTCGTCGCCCTCGACCAGTCGGTAGTAGGCGGCGTTGTCGATGCCCTTGAACGAGATGGTCGGGCCCATGTGGTTGCCCTCGGCCGTGTGGTTGTAGACGACGTCCATCCACACCTCGAGGCCCGCGGCGTGGAGGTCCTTGACCATCTGCTTGAACTCGGCGACCTGGCCGCCGGCCGTGCCCGCGGCCTTCGAGGCGTACTCGTCGTGCGGGGCGAAGAAGCCGATCGAGTTGTAGCCCCAGTAGTTGCGGAGGCCCTTCTCCTCGAGGTGGCTGTCCTGCACGAACTGGTGCGTCGGCAGCAGCTCGACGGCGGTGACGCCCAGGTCGGTGAAGTGCTTGATCGCGGCGGGGTGCCCCATGCCGGCGTAGGTGCCCCGGATGTCCTCGGGGACGTCGGGGTGCGTCTGCGTGAAGCCCTTGACGTGCACCTCGTAGACGACCGTGTCCTCCATCGGCGTGAGCGGACGCTGGTCGTCGCCCCAGTCGAAGTCGCGGTCGGCGATGACGTTGCGGGGCATGGCCGCGGCGGAGTCGGACTCGTCCATCGTCTCGGGCTCGTCCATGTCGTGCCCGAAGACGGCCTGACCCCAGTCGAACGTGCCGTCGAGGGCCGTCGCGTACGGGTCGAGCAGCAGCTTGTGCTCGTTGTGGCGGAGGCCGGCGGCCGGGTTCCAGGGGCCTGCGACACGGAGGCCGTAGCGCGAGCCGACCCGCGCCTCCTCGACCACGGCGTGGAAGACGTGGCCGGTGCGGTTCGTCAGCTCGAAGCGGCGCTCGGTGCCGCCGTCGGCCTCGTCGTCGAACAGGCAGAACCAGACGTGGTCGGCGGTCTCGGAGTACACCGCGACGTGGGCGCCGCCCTCGGGCAGGGGCGTCACGCCGAGGGGGTAGGGCAGGGAGCGGGAGTCGTTCATGATCCCAGCAGTACAGGAGGAGCGCCGCCGGCGGCCAAGCTGAGCGCCGTACCCCGCCGAACCGTCCCGCCCGACCAGCACCGCGCCCCACCTCTGCCCGCTCGTCTTCACCTCGACCCACGGGGGCACGACACGCGAGGCGCGACGCCTGCAGCTCGAGGCGCGGCGGGGATCGCTGGTCCGCGTCCATCGGGGCACCTACGCCGCCGCCGCCGACTGGGACGACCTCGACGCGCGAGGGCGGCACGTCGTCCTGACCAGGGCGGTCACCCGAGGGCTGGACCGACGGTGCACGGTCTCCCACGACTCGGCCGCGGCCCTGTGGGGTCTGCCGCGGGTCCACGACGCCTACGCGGACGTGGTGACCGTCATCGATCCTCGGCGGACGACCACGAGGCGTTCGACCGACCTCCTGCGCCGCCCCGGCTCGGTTCAGGCGGCCGACCGCGACGAACTCCACGGAGTGTGGCTCACGAGCCTCGAGCGGACCGCCGTCGACGTGGCTCGGAGCGCCTCGTTCGGCGATGCCGTGCTGTGTGTCGACGCCGTCCTGCGCCGCCTGGTCCTGCCCGACGGACACCGGACGGGCGCTGCCGTCGAGGCCGAGTTCCTCCGCCGACGCACTCGACTCATGTCCCGACTGGGCCCGTCCTCACACCCGGGCGGACGGATGGCCCGTCGCGCCGTCGAGTTCTCGTCCGCGTGGGCCGAGAACGGAGGCGAATCCCTCCTGCGTGTCGTGCTGTTCGAACTGGGCTTGTCGTCGGTCGAGTTGCAGAAGACCTTCATCCTCGGCGACCGGTTCCTCGGACGCTGCGACGTCTTCCTCCGGACCTTCGGCGTCGCGGTCGAGTTCGACGGGCACATCAAGCTCACCGACCCCGAGATCCTCGCCGGACGGACTCCCGCGGAGGCCATCAGGCTTCGGGGACGTCGCGACCGCCGCCTCCTGCGCCATCCCGAGATCCGTCACGTGGTGCACTGCGAATACGCCGATCCGGTGTTCCCGGAGAGGCTGGTCGAACTCCTCCGGGCGGCCGACGTCCTCATCGATCCACGTCGGGTGACGCACGCTGCACGGGTCGCTCGACGGCGCTTCGTCGGGGCGTCCGGATGAACCCCGTTCACGAAGATGAACCCCGTTCAATCGGGGTTCATCTTCGCAAACGGGGTTCGCGCGCGTGCAGAGGGTCGGGGCAGGGGCGGCTAGCTGACGTGCACGTCGGGGCGGCGGCTGCGCGAGGGCTCGGCCCGGCGCAGCACCTCGCGGGTCACCGGTGCGACCTCGCCCACCCCGGTCAGGAAGAACCGCCCCATGTTGGACAGCGGGTTGCCCTCGGTCCACTCGAAGTAGATGTCGGGCACGACGCCGGTCTCGTCGCGGATCGCCAGCAGCACGCTGGCCACGGCGTTCGGCACCGCGCCGCTCGTCGTGCGCAGCACCCGGTAGCCGTGCAGTGCGTGCCCCGTCACGACGAGGTCCTCCTCGAAGTTCGACGAGTCCCCCTTGTGCACCTCGAGGAAGATGACCGGCGAGCGCTGCGGGATGCCGCTGTACTTCCGCTCGGCCGTCAGCTTCTTCTTGTAGATCTCGGCCACCTCGCGCCCCGGCTCGTGGGCGATGACGCGGATCGTGCCGTACTCGTCGGCGTCCTCGCGCACGTACGCGAGCGCGGTGTCGTCCAGGGTGACCGAGGTCGCCCGCAGCTGGAACGACCGCTGCACGCGCGAGACGAGCGACACCGCGATGATGCCGATGATGAAGATCGCGGCGATGCGCACGCCGTCGGGACGCTCGACGACGTTGGTGATGGTCGTGTAGACGAACACGAGGGCGACGACGCCGAAGCCGATCGTGCGCTTCCGCTGGCGCGCCCGTCGCGCCGACAGCGTCACGGCCACGGAGGCGCTGGTGATCAACACGAGGACCCCCGTCGCGTAGGCCCCGCCCTGGGCGTCGACGTCCGCCTCGAACACGATGGTGATGACGAAGGCGATCACCGTGAAGACCAGCACGAGGGGACGGACGGCCCGGGCCCACTGCGGCGCCATGCCGTAGCGCGGCAGGTAGCGCGGCACGAGGTTGAGCAGCCCGGCCATGGCCGACGCCCCGGCGAACCACAGGATGCAGATGGTGCTGACGTCGTACAGCGTGCCGAAGCCGTCGCCGAGGTACTGGTGCGCCAGGAACGCCAGGGCTCGGCCGTTGGCCGACCCGCCGGCCTGGAACTCGGCCTGGGGGATCAAGAGCGTGGTGACGAAGCTCGACAGGATCAGGAACGAGCTCATGATGATCGCGGCCGTGGCGAGCAGGCGACGGGCCCCACGGATGCGTCCCACCGGCTTGGCCGGGGTGTCGGTCGGGTCGCCGGTGATCTGGGGCATGACGGCCACCCCGGTCTCGAAGCCCGACAGGCCGAGGGCCAGCTTCGGGAAGACGATCAGGGCGATGCCGACCATGACGAACGGGTTGCCGTGCTGCACGGTCAGCGCTTCCCACCAGTTGCCGATGACCACCGGGTTCTCGCCGATGTGGAAGAGCGACACGGCGATGACGACGAGGTTGAGCGTCAGGAAGATCGCGACGAGCACGACCGCGATGCCGATCGCCTCGCGGAAGCCCCGCAGGAAGACGGCGGCGAGCAACGCGACCAACACGAGCGTCAGCGGCACCTCGGCCCCGTGGAACCACGACGGGGCGAACGGGTTCTCGACGGCGTGCGCCGTGGCGTCGGCCGCCGACAGGGTGATGGTGATCATGAAGTCCGTGGCGGCGAAGCCGAGCAGGACGAGGACGAACAGCTTGCCGCCCCACCAGGGCAGCAGGCGCTCGAGCATCGCGATCGAGCCCTCGCCGCGCGGGCTCTCACGGGCGACGCGGCGGTAGACGGGGAGCGCGCCGAACAGCGTCAGCAGCACCAGCACGATGGTCGCTAGAGGCGAGAGCAGCCCCGCCGCGACGGCCGCGATGGCCGGTTGGTACCCGAGGGTCGAGAAGTAGTCGACGCCGGTCAGGCACATCACCCGCCACCACGAGTGCGTCTTCTCCGGGGTCTCGGCGTGCGGACCCTGGTGCGTCCCCGCGGTCTCGGTGAGGCCGTGCAGCAGCCAGCTCCGCATCCGTCGCGTGGTCGGGTGCGAGGTCGGCGGTGCGACCCTGGCGGGTGACTCGGGCTGCGCGGACACGGGTTCCTCTCGGACGTGCGGGGCGCACCGACCGGGAGGCGGGCACGCGCCCTGCAACGTTAGGCCTCGCGCGCCTCCCGGTGGTGACGTCCGGCGTTAGGAAACCGTGAGGATCCCGACGGCGACCGCGGTCACGCCTCCTCGACGACCTCTGCCCCGGCGTCGGGTACGAAGCGGTAGCCCATGCCGAGCACCGTGACGAGGTGTCGCGGTGCGGCCGGCACGGGTTCGAGCTTCTTGCGGAGTTGCGCGAAGTAGAGCCTCAGGTAGCCGGTGTCCTTCGCGTGGAAGGGGCCCCAGACCTCGGTCAGGATGGTCTCGCGCGTGATCAGCTTGTCGGGGCTGTGCAGCAACAGCTCGAGGATCTTCCACTCGGTCGGCGTCAGCCGGACGGCCGTGCCGCCGCTGCCCGCGCCGCCGCTCGCACCCGCGCCGCCGCCCGCACCCGCGGCACCGCCCGCACCTGGGCCGCCGCCCGGACGACGGACCACGGTCTTCGCCGCGAGGTCGACCTGCACGTCGCCGAACGTGACCACGGGCTGCTCGTCGTCGGTGCCCGACGGCAACCGGCGGGTCTGCGCCCGGATGCGGGCGAGCAGCTCGTCCATCGAGAAGGGCTTCGTGACGTAGTCGTCGGCGCCCGCGTCCAACGCCTCGACCTTGTCGGCGGCGTCGGTGCGGCCCGACACGACGAGGATGGGCACGGTCGACCAGCCGCGCAGACCGGTGATCACCTCGACCCCGTCGAGATGGGGCATGCCGAGGTCGAGCATGACGAGGTCGGGGTGCCGGCTGGCCGCGAGGTCGAGCGCCTCCCGCCCGTCGGCGGCCGTGACGACGTCGTAGCCGCGCGCCCCGAGGGTCACCTTGAGCGCCCGCAGGATCTGCGGGTCGTCGTCGGCGATCAGGATCTTCACGGCGCTCACGTGGCCGACCGTACCCGATCGGCCTCGCCTGCCCCGCCCGGCCCGGCCTCGCCTGCCCCGCCCGGTCCGGGCACCACCGGCAGCCCGACCACCATGGTCAACCCGCCGCCGGGGGTGTCGTCGAGTGCGAGCGTGCCGCCCATCGCCTCGACGAACCCCTTGCTGAGCGCCAGCCCGAGCCCGAGCCCCGTGCCGTTGTCGGTGTCGCCCAGCCGCTGGAACGCGACGAGGATCTCGTCCCGCCGTTCGACCGGGACCCCGGGTCCGCGGTCCACGACCCGCAGCTCGACCCGGTCGCCGAAGGCGCTCGTCGAGATGCGGACGCTCGCGTCCGGCGGCGAGTGGCGCAGGGCGTTGTCGAGCAGGTTGACGACCACGCGCTGCAACAGCACGGCGTCGGCCCGCACGGGCGGCACCGTCGCCCGCAGCGCGAGCTCGACGTCGGCCGGCCCGAGGCCGAGCTCGTCGAGGGCGCCGAGCACGACCTCGTCGACGTCGACGTCCGCGGGCGTCACGGCGAGGGCCCCGGCCTGCACGCGGCTGACGTCGAGCAGGTCGGTGACCAGGGTCGAGAGCGAGTCGAGGCTCTCGTGGGCGGTGGACAGCAGCTCGTCCCGGTCGGAGTCGCTCCAGGCGACGTCGGTCTGCCGCAGTCCGCTGACGGCGGCCGTCGCGGCGGCCAGCGGACGACGCAGGTCGTGACCGACGGCGGCGAGCAGGGCGCTGCGCATGCGGTCGACCTCGGCGAGCGGGGCGACCTGGCCTGCGGCCCGGCTCAGCTCGGAGTGCTCGAGGGCCGCCTCGACCTGCGCCGCGACGACGTCCAGGAGGCGCCGGTCGGCCGCCTGCAGTTCGGGTCCGGTCAGCTCGAGGGTCGCGTCGGCGCCCGCGGCGATCGACGTGGTGGTCCCGGCCGGGGACCCGGCTCCGGGACGGCCGTCGTCGGCGAGCCGCGCCTCCCCGATCTCGACCCCGCCCTGGACGACGCGCACCCGGGTCATGCCCAGGGCCTCGCGGGTGCGGCCGATCAGGGCCTGCAGGGCGTCCTGGCCGCGCAGCACGCTCCCCGCGACCGTGGCGAGCAGCTCGGTCTCGGCGAGCGCCCGGGCGGCGGCACGGCTGCGTCGTGCGGCCTGGTCGACCACGTAGCTGACGATCGCGGCGTTGAGCACGTACAGCACGAGTGCCGCCAGGTGCAGCGGCTCGGCGATGGTCAGCTGGTAGATCGGCGCGATGAAGAACAGGTCGAGCGTCACGCCCGAGAGCAGCGCCGCGAGCAGGGCCGGCCAGATGCCGCCCGTGACGGCGACCACCACGACCAGCAGCTGGAAGACCAGCACGGTGCCCGCGATGCCGTCCTCCGAGCGGTGCCCGGCCAGCAGCCCGGTGAGCAGCGGCCCGGCCACGAGGGCGAGCACGAACCCGGCGATCACGCGGCGTCGCGACAGGGCCCCGCCGAGTCGCGGCAGCACCCGGTCGCGTCCGGCCGAGGAGTGGGTGACGATGTGCACGTCGATGCGTCCCGACTCGCGGATCACCGTCGAGCCGATGCCGGGCCCGGTCAACGCCGCGGCCAGGCGCCCCCGCCGGCTGACGCCGATGACGAGCTGCGAGGCGTTGACCCCGCGGGCGAAGGCGACGAGCGCGCGGGGCACGTCCGAGCCGACGACCTGGTGGTACGTGCCGCCGAGCTTCTCGACCAGGGCCCGCTGCGCCGCCAGGGCACCCGGCGCTCCCTGCCGGAGACCGTCCTGCGCACTGACGTGCACGGCGACGAGTTCCCCTCCGGAGGACCGGGCGGCGATGCGGGCGCCCCGCCTGATCAGCGTCTCGCCCTCGGGGCCGCCGGTCAGGGCGACGACGACGCGCTCCCGGGCCTCCCAGGTGCTGTCGATGCCGTGCTCGTCGCGGTACGCCTTCAGCGCGCTGTCCACCTCGTCGGCCAGCCAGAGCAGCGCCAGCTCGCGGAGGGCCGTCAGGTTGCCGAGGCGGAAGAAGTTCGAGAGCGCCGCGTCGACCCGGTCGGCCGGGTAGACGACGCCCTCGGCCAGTCGGTCCCGGAGGGCCTGAGGGGCGAGGTCGACGAGCTCCACCTGGTCGGCCGCCCGCAGCACGGCGTCGGGCACCGTCTCGCGCTGCGTCGCCCCGGTGATGCGCTCGACCACGTCGGTGAGCGAGTCGACGTGCTGGACGTTGACGGTCGAGACGACGTCGATGCCGGCGACGAGCAGGGCCTCGACGTCCTGCCACCGCTTCTCGTGGGTGGAGCCGGGGGCGTTCGTGTGGGCGAGCTCGTCGACCAGCGCGAGCTGCGGTGCCCGCGCGAGCACCGCCTCCAGGTCGAGTTCGTCCAGCGCGACGCCGCGGTGGACGACCGCCCGGCGGGGCACGACCTCGAGGCCGCCGACCAGCGCCGAGGTCGCGCGCCGCCCGTGCGTCTCGACGACGGCCACGACGACGTCGACCCCTTCGGATCGCAACCGTGCCCCTTCTTCGAGCATCGTGTACGTCTTGCCCACGCCGGGCGCCGCCCCCAGCACCACCCGCAACCGCCCTCGCTTCATGGGCTCAGCCTGTCACCCCTGCGGACCCGAGCGTGCCGGACGGGGACCACCCGCCGGGCACACGGGAACGCCCCGTGACCACGGGGGCCACGAGGCGTATGTCTCGAGGGGACCTGGCCCCCTCCGTGGTTCAGCTGGAGGGTCGCACCCGACGCGACCCTGCGCGATCTCACAGGGGGTTGTGTGCCTGGTGCCTCTCGAGGCCGTCCGACCCGAATCGGACTCTTGCAGGATACGCGATCCGGAGGCTCCGTTGCCCATTGGGCATGGAAATTCTCAGGAAGCCCCGGCACGATGGTCCGATGCAGCAGACTCCGGCGCGTGGGGACCTCACCCGATTCGGCACGGAAGCGGTCGGCGGGCGCGACGAGAAGCGTCGGGCGACGAGCCGTGGGCTCGCCGACGCGGCCTTCCGACTGGCGACCGAGAAGGGCTTCGACGGCTTCGTCGTCGAGGACGTCACCGCCCTGGCCGGTTACTCGAGGCGCACCTTCGCGAACCACTACTCGTGCAAGGAGGACGCCGTGGCCTCGGTGCTCCTGAACAAGGCGGGCGCGGCGGTCGACGCCTCCGACCTGTCGATGCTGGCGTCCTTCCAGGGCACCGACATCGACCTGCTCGAGCTGCTGCTGCTCTCGGCCGTCGACACCCAGCTCGTGGACTACATGATCAGCCTCCGCCACCTGCTCCGGACGCACGAACCCCTGCTGCCCTACGTGCTCGCGGTCGGCGTCCCCATGACCGAACGCGTCGGCGACGTGATCGGCCTGGCCGTCGGCCCCTCGCGGGACGACCTGACCACGTCCTTGCTGATCCACTCGACCTGGGGTGCCGTCATCGCCGTGCTGCGCGGCGTCTACGACCCCTGGGCCGACACGACCACCGACGACGAACGCGTCGACGCCCTCCGCGCCTACTGGGCGACGACGTTCGAACGCTTCCGCACGGGCTTCGGGCCCGTCGCCTGAGCCGTGGACGCGGCGACTCCGGCCGACGAGGACATGGCCGACGAGACCCCCACCGGCGAGGTCCTGGCCGGCGGGAACATGAACGCGGTCGTCCGACAGGGTGACACCGTCCTCCGCGTCGCCGGCCCCTGGACCCCCACCGTCCATCGCTTCCTGTCGTACCTCGCGTGCGCCGGCGTCGGCGGCATCCCCCGGCCGTTGGGCGTCGAGGGCGGCCGTGAACGCCTGAGCTTCGTCGACGCCGACGTGCCCGTGTACCCGCTGCCCGACCACGTCTTCACCGACGAGGCACTGGTCGAGGGTGCGCGCCTGCTGCGCCGCCTGCACGACGCGAGCATCGGCTTCGGCCTCGACGGCGCCGTCTGGCAGGCCCCGGCGAAGGTGCCGTCCGAGGTGATCTGCCACAACGACTTCTCCCCGCACAACCTCGCCTACGACGCCGCCGGCCACGTCGTCGGGGCGATCGACTTCGACTTCGCCTCGCCCGGCCCCCGCCTGTGGGACCTCGCCTACTACGCGACGCGCGCGGTGCCCCTCACCGACCGCACACCCCCGAACGCCCCCGGCATGGCCGACGCCGAGCGGCGGGTGCGGCTGCTCCTCGACGCCTACGGCAGCGAGGCGACCTGGTCCGACGTGCTGCGGGTCGCGATCATCCGGTTGCACGACCTCGCCGACATGAGCCGTGACAAGGCGGTCGAGCTGGGCAACCCGCGCCTCGCCGACGACGCGGACGGGTACGAGCGCGAAGCCGCCTACCTGGCGACCCTGCGCGACTGACCCGCACGCGCCTCCTGCGCTCGTCACGACGGCGGTCACCGGACCGCAGGCGACGAGGAGGCGCGGTGCCGGCCTCGTCAGGCCAGCAGGTCCACGGCGAGGTAGCCGGCGTAGCCGCCCGACGTGCGTCCGTCGCGCCGTCCCGAGGTCAGCACCTCGCCGACGTCCGAGGCGACGAGCGTCGCACCGGCGTCGCGCAGCCGGTCGACGAGGACGTTGTCCTCGTGCAGGTCGACGGGCGCGAACCCGCCGACGGACCGGTACGACGACGCCCGCACCCCGAGGTTGGCGCCGTGCACGTGGCCGTTCGGCCGCCCGGGCGTGTGCCGGGCCGTCCAGGCCGCGATCTGACGCGGCGAGAGGTCGGCGAAGTCCGGGCGCACGGTCCCGATCACGACGTCGGTGCCCGAGGCGGCCCGGTCGAGCTGGT
Source organism: Frigoribacterium sp. 9N (assembly GCF_902506305.1). NCBI lineage: Bacteria > Bacillati > Actinomycetota > Actinomycetes > Micrococcales > Microbacteriaceae > Frigoribacterium > Frigoribacterium sp. 9N. The sequence continues at coordinate 191,331 of NZ_LR733391.1, read as the reverse complement.
CGTCGATCCAGCCCGGCGGCACGACCGAGTCGGCGTCGGTGCAGGCGAGCCACACCGCGTCGAGCGGCAGGTCGTCCGAGGGCGCGCCGAGCTCGTCCAGGGCGACGTCGACGCCGACGGCCCGTGCGACGCCGACCCCGCGGGCCTCGATCTCGACGACGGTCACGCGGGCGTGCGCACGGGCGGCCGCCACCGTCCCGTCGGTGCAGGCGTCGGCCACGAGGACGACGACGACCCGCACCTCCGGATGGGTCCTGGCCGTGTGCCGCCGCGCGACGTCGACGCCGTCGAGGGCGCGCGAGACGAGTTCCTCCTCGTCGTGCGCGGGAACGACGACCGCGACGGCCCGCACGGGGCGGGCCGGGGGCAGGGCCGCAGTCGGGCGTGCGGGCGCGTCGTTCATCGCAGGCCCGTCCGCTGGGCGACCGACCGGGGGTCGCGCGAGAAGACGTCGAGCACGAAGTCGCCCTCGACGTGGTGCGAGGCCCGGTGGAGGCGCGGGTCGGCGCCCAGCCGGGCGTGGACGTCGTCCGCGCCCTGCCGGAAGTCCCCCTCGGGCTGGGTCCAGTGGCAGGCCACGACGTCGCCGTCGTCGGCCAGACCGTCGACGATCGAGTCCACCAACCGCCCGAACGCCTCCGGGGCCAGGTAGTAGCCGACCTCGCTGAGCACGACGAGGTCGAAGGTGCCCGACGGGTAGTCGGCGGCGGCGTCGGCCTGCTCGACCGTGACGTGGGGCAGGTTCGCGAGCCGCTCGCGGGCGGCTTGCACGGCGACCGACGACACGTCGAGGGCCAGCAGGCGGTCCGCCGCGGGGGCCAGGTCGCCCGTCAGCACGCCGATCGAGCAGCCCACCTCGAGCACGCGGCCGTAGCGCTCGCGCGGCAGCGACGCCACGGTGAGGGCGCGCTTGCGGCGCTCGTACCAGCGCGTCGTGACCCGCCACGGGTCGGCGCGGCGGGCGTGCGTCCGGTCGAACGTCGCCTCGGTCGCCGGGACCGACGCCGCGGCGCCCGCGTCCTGGCCGCCCGCGTCCTGGCCGCCCGCGTCCCGACCGTCCGCCTCCGACCCGGCCACGACGAAGACCTCGCGCCCGCGGGTGAAGTGCCGCTCGAACACCGGGTGCAGCACGGGTGCGTCCTCGGCCGCGGTCGAGAGGGGTCGGCGCTGCGAGACGTACGCCGCGAGGGCCGAGCGCTTCGCGGCGTCGGCGACGGCGTCCAGGGACGAGAGCCGCAGCGACGGCCAGGGCACGTCGGGGTGGTCGGGCGAACCCCAGTGCCACAGCCAGATCGGGTACTCGAGCACCGTCGTGCCGGCCTGGTCCGCCTCGGCCGCCAGCTCGGCGGCGATCTCGCCGAGCACGCGGTGGTCCCGGTGTCCGTCGCCGCGCCAGGGCGCGACGAGCAGGCCACCCGGCCCGGGCAGCAGGGGACGCAGCCGCTCGGTGATCTCGGCACGGGCCTCGCGGACGGTCCCGTCGGCGATGCTCCAGTGCACCAGCTCGACGTCGTGACCCAGCAGGTCGACCGCGACCCGCGCCTCCTCGGCCCGCGTCGCGACGAGGTCCTCGGCGCTCGTGGTCGAGCCGGGGTGCGAGGCCGCGCCGTCGGTCACCACGACGACCGTGACCGGGATGCCGCGGGCGGCCGCGTGGGCGATGAGCCCGCCGGCGCCGAGGGTCTCGTCGTCGGGGTGGGCGGCCAGCACGACGACGCTCGACGCGCTGGTCGGGACGACGGCGCCGTCGAGCGGCGGCAGGTCGAGGAGGCGCGGGTCGGCCTCCCAGGTCTCGACCGGAGTCCCCGGCGCGCGACCGTCGAAGCTCACCACGTGGGACGACCGTCGGCCACGGCCCGACGCAGGACCGTCTGGCCGAGCGACGCGTCGTCGCGTTCGCCGTGGTGCTGGCGGAGGTAGAGCTCGAGGTCGGCGACGCGCTTGGCGTGGGCCGCGTCGGTGGCGAGCGGGGCCGGACCGAGGGCACGGGACGCCCGCGCGAGGACCTCGTCGCAGGCGTGGGCGACGGTCCCGCGGACGCGCTTGGCCAGCAGCCGCCCGGCGTCACCGGTCGCCTCACCGGCGTCGACGAGGTCGGCGGCCTCGACCAGCGCCCGGCGGGCGTCGGCCAGTCGCGTGTCGACGAGGCCGAGGGCCTGCAGGAGGTGCGGGTCGGCAGGGCGCTCCGGCGTGCGCGACGAGGCGGTCACCGCCGCGGCCAACAGTGTGCGGGCCACGCCGACCGCGCCGCCGTACCAGCACGCCGCGACGCCGATCCCGCCCCATGAGAAGCCGGGACGCTCGAGGTACCACCCGGGAGCGCCGACCTCGCGTGCCTCGACGTCGTCGAAGTCGACCGGGCCGGAGGGGATCTCGACGAGGCCCCTGGCGTGCCAGGCGTCCGCCGTCACGGTCACGCCCGCCTGACGGAGGTCGACCGAGAACAGCCGACGCTCGTCGCCGACCCAGGCGGTGACGAGCGCGCCGTCGAGGGTGCCCGCCAGGGAGCACCAGGGCTTCGTGCCGGCCAGCGACCACGGACCCGACCCGTCCGGGCCCCGGGTCGCCGTCAGACGGACGCCGGGCCCCTCGGCGGCGAACACGCCCCAGGTGAACGGGTCGGCGGTCCGAGCGCGCGGGGGGACGGAGGAGCGGTCGCCGTCATCCTCGTCGGACAGGGTCTCTATGGCGGTCGCGGCGCCGGCCTCGGCGTGCTGGTCGAGGATGGCGAGGGCGTCGAGGTGTGGTTCGGCCGCTCGGGCCGCACCGAGATCGTGCGCGGCGAGCGTCGCCAGGGCCTGCCAGAGGTCGGCCGTCGAGCCGAGTCCGGGCAGGGCCCCGTGTCGACCGAGCTCGACGGCGAGGTCGAGTGCGTCGCCCACCGAGGGCGCCGGACGGGATCGCAGCCCCTCGACGACGAGAGCGGTGGCCGTCCCGACGACCGGACCCGAGCCTCCCAGGGTGACCGGCTCGATGGGGTCGGTCGAGCGCGGGGGCGCGGAGGGACTCATGGTCTCGACGCTAGTCGGTCGTCCGATCGAGCATGGGGGTTGACAACGGGGTGGACGACAGGCGTCGGGCAGTGCCGAAGGCTCAGAACTCGTCGCTGTCGAGCGGGATGCGCTCGGCCGCTTCGGCGGTCTGGGGCTCGATTCCGCGGAGGCGGCCGATGCGCCCCTCGATGTCGTCGACCAAGGCGTCGTCGTCGATCTCCGCCTCGTCGGTCTGCTCTTCGGAGACCAGCATCTGGCTGGCCGGACCGAGCAGCACCTGGAACCGCTGGTGCACCCCGCCGCGATCCATGCCGGGCAGGTCGACCATGTCGGACTTGTTCTGCATCGCCAGCGCTCGCGCGTACTCGACGACGGCCGCCGCGATCGCGTCGCCGGTGACCAGGTACTCGTCGGTGTAGTGGATGCGTTTCACCCGTGGTTCTCCCTGCAGTCGAGACGACTCGTCGTCACCGATCACGCTACGCGCGACGGGGCGGGAAGGCCCCGTGCCGGGCGACGTCGGTGGCCCTCGAGCGGGCAGAAGAAAAGCCACCCCGGAACATCTCTGGCGAGAGAGAGAACCGACGTGGCTTTCCGCGGAGCCGGTGGGATTTGAACCCACGGTTCCCACAAAGGGAACTCCACCTTAGCAGGGTGGTGCACTAGGCCGAACTATGCGACGGCTCCATGCGGCTCGCGAGCGAACGCGCAGGGTCAAGCATAGCGGCCCGGAGGCCAGATGCCGAACCGGGGCCAGGGGCCGGTCGGACGTGCGGCCGGGACGGGCGTGGACAGAACCACCCGTGCCCCACCCGCTCTGGGGGGCGTGATCGGCTTGTCGGCATTTGTGCCGACACATAGAGTACCCCCTGACGCCGACGACGGCCGAGGGGCCGGGGCCCGACAGCACGGGCCCGTTCACCCTTGCCGAACACGCCCCCCGACGGTCGCCGCGTCACGTGCCCCACCATCGAGCGCCGCACCCGAACGGCTGCGCCCGAGGGGCTCGCCGCCGGCACCGACGCCGGCCTCCACACCCCCCACGGTGCCGCACCCCTGATCCCGGCATCGCGGGGTTCTCATGCGTGCCGGTTCGGGCCGCCGCTTGAGGTCACCGGTCGTCCCGGCGAGCTGGTTACTCGCCGGGGCGACTTCTCGGCGGAACGCCTAGTTCGAGCCGAACGCCACCGAGCAGGTCTGGTCGGCCGCCGTCTGGCCGGTGAGCCCCTCGATGACCTCGGTCGTCGGAGGCGCGGTCGACGCCCCCGCGCCGGGATCGGTGGGTGCCGCCGTGTCGGCCGGAGCAGCGGTCTGGGCCGGAGCAGCCGTCTCGGCCGGAGCGGCCGGGGCCTGGGTCGCCGCCGAACCGTCACCCGTGCCGGTGTTCTCGGAGCCGATGCCGGTGCTGCCCTCGGGGATCGAGAACGGGACGTCGTTCGCGATCGCGTCGAAGAGCTGGGTCGCCACGGCCTCGTCGGGCTGCACCTTGTTCTCGTAGACGCCCGAGCCTCCGGTCGTGCCGGGGTACTGGACGAAGTTGACGGCGTCGAGCGGCAGGTCCCGGAGCGCGAGACCGATCTGCACCATGGTGTCGATCTTGGTCAGCTGGTCGGACAGGGTCATGTTGCTCGCCGCGGCGCGGGCCAACGAGTAGAGCTTCGTGGGGTTGCTGAGGGTGTCGGCGCTCTTCACCGTCCGCAACAGCGACGAGAGGTAGACCTGCTGGCTGCTGATGCGGCCGAGGTCGGACCCGTCGCCCACGCCGTGGCGGGTGCGCAGGAAGGCCAGGGCGTCGGCACCCGACAGCACGGTCTCGCCGGCCGGGATGTCGAGACCCGTGTAGCGGTCCTTGATGGGCGTCGCGGCACACACGGGGACGCCGCCGATGGCGTTCGACATCTCGATGACGCCGTTGAACGAGATCATGCCCGCGAAGGGGATGTCGAGACCGGTCAGGCTCGAGACGGTCGAGGCGACGCAGCTCAGCCCGCCGTACGAGTAGGCCTCGTTGATGGGTCGGGCCGACATCGCCGAGTAGTACCCCGAGCCGTCCTCCTTCGCGCACGACGGGATCGGCACGACCATGTCGCGGGGGATGCTGACGGCGGTCGCGTTGGTGTGGTCGGCCGACACGTGGAGCAGGATGTTGACGTCGTTGAGGGTCGCGTCCCGCTCGCCGAACGCCCCCTGGTCCTGGCTGGCGTCGTTGTCGGTCCCGACGACGAGGATGTTGAAGCCGCCTTCGTACTCGCTGATCGACGGGGGCGCGGGCTTGGTGGTCTCGCCCTGGGCCGCCTGCAGCTCGACCCCGTCACCGAGGTCGCTGCGCACCTGGTACGCCGCGATGGCGCCGACCGAGGCTCCGCTCACGAGCAGGACGGCCACCGAGGCGGCCACCACCTTCGTGACGGCCCGCACCGCGCCTCCGCTCTTGAGCCGGCCGTGTCGGGCGACTCCCGTCGTCGCGGGGGCGGAACGGCGTCCGGAGGCGGTCGCCTCGGGTCGGGCAGCTCGTCGGCCACGGCCGGATCGGTCGCGAAGGTCGCTCACGCGGTGTCCTCTCGGTCATCGAGGGCGACCCTCGCTCGCGCGGCCTCGGGATCGTTCGAGGATCGAGCGGGCAGAAGGGCACCGTTCGGTGTACGGGCAGATGGAGATACTACCCAGGCGGTCCTGGGCCGATGCCGGGACTCAGCCGGTCGCACGGTTCGCGACGAGCTGGACGGCGTACGAGGCGTGCCACTTGCCGGCGGCCGGTCCCCCGTTGCACTCGCCGTCGCTCGCTCCCGGCGTCTTGATCCAGAGCAGGGCGTCGAGCTTCGTCGTGCCGGTCTCCACCGAGGGCACGACCCCCAGGCCGGCCCCGGGCGCGTTGCACCACGTGCCCTTCCAGCCGCGACCGTTGCGCGACGTGTCGATCACGTACCGTGCGCCTCCCGTCGCCTGCGACACCTTCTCGGCGTAGGCACGCTCGGATTCGACCGGGTAGTAGTTCGACACGTTGGTCGCGAAGCCGCGCGCGCGGTCGACACCGGCCGCCTTGAGGCGCGCGGCCATGGTCTGCGGCGGCACCCAGTTCGAGTTGCCGGCGTCGAGGTAGGCCGGGACGCCCGCGTCCGCCAGGGTCGCGACCGCCGAGGCGATGGTGGCCTCCCGCCCGCTCGTCTGCTCGGGGCAGTTGCTGATGAGCGTGAGGGCGTCGGGCTCGACGACCACGACGACCCGGTGGCCCGCCAGCCGCGAGGCGACGAGGGAATTCCAGCGCAGGTACGCCGCGTTGTCGGCCGACCCGCCCGCCGAGTGGCTGCCACAGTCGCGGTTCGGGATGTTGTACGTGACGAACAGGGGGGTCGCGCCGACCTTCTCGGCGGCGGCGACGGTGCCGTCGATCTTCTTCACGAGCTGGGCGTCGGTCAGCCAGCTGCCGAGCCAGGTCGCCACCGGCTGCTTCGAGATCGTGCGGGCCGCCGCGGCCTCGGCGGTCCGACCCTCGGACGTCAGCGTGGTCGCGGCGCGCGCCGCCTCACCGGCGGGGTCGACGTACAGACCGCCCCGGAACAGCGTCGTGGTGGGCGTGGAGCGGATGGTCTGCGAGACCGCGGCAGGCGTCGTCACCGTGGGGACCGACGTCGAGGCCGGGTCGGGCGACACGGGCGACCCGGTCGACCCGCGCTCCCCGCGCGAGGTGAAGGCGGCGATGGCGCGCTCGGCCGACTTGGACGACCGTGCGGGCGGGCTCGACGCCGTGGTCGGCGAGGCCGTGACCGAGGTCGACGAGGGGTCGACGGGGGCCGCGTGCGCTCGCGCGGGAGCGACCGCGAGGCCGGCCGTCAGGGCGACGGCGACGCCGAGGACGACGGCGGCGCGGGTCGTCGGGGTCATGTGGGTCATGGCTGGGGTCCTGGTGTCGAGGGGCCCGGGCGGTGTTCGGCCCACCCGGGGTGCCGACCGGTGCGGGACCGCAACGGGGGGCTCGATCAGTGCAACACGGGGGTGCCTCGGCGTTCAGTCCCTGTTCGGGGGGACGGAGCGTTCGGCCGGGCCCGGGGTCGGGGCCGGGGTGCGGCGCGGGCTCGCCGCCGTGGGGCGAGGCGCCCGGGGTCACGACGTCGGCCTCACGCGGTGCCGGCTCAGACCTGCGACGACGCCAGGGTCAGCCCCGCGACGTGCTCGCCGTAGGGCGTCTCGCCGATGACCTCGAAGCCGATGTGGTGGAAGAAGTCCTCGGGCCCGTCGTCACCCGGCTCGTAGATGACGGTGACCCGGTCGAAGCCGCGGCTGCGGGCCTCGTCGGCGAGGGCGTGCACGGCGAACCGGCCGATGCCCCGGCCCTGGGCGTCGGCCTCGACGTTGATGCGCCAGATGCAGCTGCGCAGCGCCTCGTCGTCTGCCTCGGCGTCGAAGTTGCCCATGATGAAGCCGACCACCGTGCCGTCGTCGTCGACCACGACGCGGGGCCAGGCGGTGGTCGGGTTGACGTACGCCTCGGCGATGGAGTGCGAGACGGGGGCGACGAACTGCTCTTGCCCCGGCTTGAGGGTGAGGTTGTTGGCCGCGACGACGGTGGCGGCGGACAGTTCTTCGAGGCGCAGTCCAGACATGCGTTCAGGGTAACGGGGCGTCCCGACGGGCACCACCGTCGGGCGGATGACCGGCGGTGGTGCGCGCGCGACCCCCCGACGTCGTGGATGATGACGAGAATGAACCGCGGGACGAACCTGCCGGCGATCGGCGGCTACAACCGGTCGGTCGTGCTCGACGCCATCCGGCGGGAGAGCGCGGGCCTCAGCCGGACCGAGATCGCCGGGCGCACCGGACTCAGCCCCCAGGCCGTGACCAACGTCTCGCGCCGACTGATCGAGGCGGGGCTCATCCGCGAGAGCGGCACCGTCATCAGCGGTCCCGGCAAGCCCCGCACCATGCTGCAGCTCGAGTCCCGCGGGCGCTTCGCCGTGGGCGTGCACATCGACCCCGCCGTGCTGACGTTCGTCCTGCTCGACCTCGTCGGCACGGTCGTCGCCCACGCCCGAGAGTTGACGCCCTCCGCCAGCGAACCCGACGAGGTGGTGGCCCTGATGGCACGGGCCATCGACGGGCTGGTCGTCACGAGCGGCGTCGACCGCGACCTGCTGCTGGGGGTCGGCATCGCCTCGCCCGGCCCGGTCGACATCGGGCCCGGCCTCGTGCTCGACCCCCCGATGATGCCCCTCTGGCGGCACGTGCCGTTGCGTCGGGCGCTCAGCGAGGCGACCGGTCTGCCGGTGCTGCTCGAGAAGGACGTCACGGCCTGCGCGGTCGCCGAGCTCTGGCTCAGCGACGGAGGCGCGGGTGAGCGCAGCGACTTCGCCTTCGTCTACTACGGCACCGGTTACGGCACCGGGCTCGTGCTCGGCGGCGACGTGCTGCGCGGGGCCAGCGCGAACGCGGGGGACTCGGGGCACGTGATGGTCGACGACCACGGCCACCGCTGCACCTGCGGGCGCATCGGCTGTGTCGGGGAGCTCATCACGCCGCACGCCCTCGTGCGGGAGGCCGCGGCCACGGGAGTGCTGCTCGAGGGGGACGTCTCGGACGAGGCGCTCGCCGAGGCGGCTCGCAGCGGGGACGACGTCGACATGCGCCGCATCGACGAGGCGTTCGGCGCTCTGGTCGGCAAGGCCGACCTGGGTGACGCCGGCGCCCTCGGGGTGCTGCACGGCGCGGGCCGACACCTCGCGCGTGCCCTCGTGACCATCGTCAACCTGCTCGACCTCGACGAGGTCGTCTTCGGCGGCCCGTTCTGGGCGCCGCTGTCGCGCCACGTCCTCGCGGTGCTGCCGGCCGCGCTCCGCGACGACCCGGCGCTGATCCCGAAGCACCCGATCCGGCTCGTCGAGTCGTCGATCGGCATCGACGTCGCGGCCGTCGGAGCCGCCTGCCTCGTGCTCGACCAGACGTTCTCGCCGCGACCCTCCGCCCTGCTGATCCGCGCCTGACGGGGCCGACCCGCGCCTCCTCGGGTCCCGACCCGCGCCTCCTGCGGTCGCGACCCGCGCCGCGCGGGGGCCCGACCCGCGCCTCCTCGGCTCGGGCGCCGTTACCGGACCGATGCGGGCGACGTCTTGACACGAGTTACTCCATACGATGTAGTAATCGAATCGCGGTCGGGCAGAGCAGCCCGGCGCCGACGCGACTGGAGCAAAGGAGCACCATGTCACGCACGTTCACCTCGGTCCGGGGGCGCAAGCGCGCACTGGCCGTCGCCGCCGCAGCGGTCGCCACGGCCCTGCTGGCCTCGGGTTGCTCGGGGGGCGCCGGCAGCGGCGACTCCGACACCATCAAGGTCGCGTACCAGAAGTTCGGGACGTTCACGCAGATGGACGCCCACATGAAGGAGACCGCGAAGACCTTCGAGGCGGCCAACCCCGGCATGAAGGTCGAGTTCGTGCCCATCGCGGCGCAGAACGACGACTACTTCACCAAGCTCGCGCTGATGAACCGGTCGGCGGCCACCGCGCCCGACGTCATGTACGAGGACACCTTCAAGGTCAAGAGCGACGCAGCCGCCGGCTACCTGCTGCCGCTCGACGAGTACACCGACGCGTGGGAGGACTGGGACGCGTTCTACGACAACGCCAAGGAGGCCGGCGTCGGCGAGGACGGCAAGACCTACGGCATCCCGATGGGCACCGACACCCGGGCGCTCTGGTACAACAAGGACCTCTTCGCGCAGGCCGGCCTGCCCGTGCCGTGGGAGCCGAAGACCTGGCAGGACGTGCTCGACGCGGCCGAGACGGTCAAGGCGAAGGTGCCCGACGTGGTCCCGCTCAACGTGTACTCGGGCAAGCCGCAGGGCGAGGGCGCGACCATGCAGGGCTTCGAGATGCTGCTGTACGGCACGCCGACCGGCACCCTGTACGACGACGAGACCGGCAAGTGGCTCACCGACTCGCAGGGCTTCGTCGACTCGCTCGGCTTCATCGAGGACGTCTACCAGGGCGGCATCGGACCGAAACCCGAGGAGGCGCTGGACACCAACATCGCCACCATCGTCGGTGGGGAATGGCTCCCGCAGGGCAAGCTCGCGATCGCCCTCGACGGATCGTGGATGAGCGGCACCTGGCTGGAGACCGGCACCAACCCGTGGCCCGAGTGGAACGACGTGATGGGCCAGGCGCCCATGCCCACCCAGGACGGTGCGAAGCCGGGTGCGACGAGCATGTCGGGCGGCTGGACGCTGGCCGTCGGCTCGAAGACCAAGAACCCCGACAAGGCGTTCGAGTTCATCGCCGACGCCCTCGACAAGGACGGTTCGCAGAGCTACGACATCGCCGCCAGCCAGATCGCGGTGCGCAGCGACGTCGCCGAGGACCCCGAGTACGTCGGCAGCAACCCGACCTTCGAGTTCTTCTCGTCGATCGTGCCGGTGACGCACTTCCGTCCGGCGACCACCGACTACAGCCGCATCTCGAACGAGATCACCGTCGCGATGGAGGCCGTCATGACGGGCCAGCAGAGCCCCGAGGAGGCGGCCGCCGCCTTCGACGACCAGCTGGTCGGCATCGTCGGTGAGGACCAGACGCAGAAGGCGGGGGACTAGCCACATGGCGACCATCGCCCCCACCCCGGTCGGCCGTGAGAGCGGCCGACCGGGGGCCTCCGGGCCCGGCCCCGGGCCCCACGGCGAGAAGCCGGGTCGCCGGGCGGGGGCGTCGAAGGCGCGCGCCCTGCGCACCGGCGCCCGCACCCTGCCGCTCGTCCCGGCCTTCGTCCTGCTGGCCCTGTTCCTGCTGGGGCCCGTCATCTCGAGCTTCTACGGCTCGTTCACCGACGCGTCGCTGACCGGCTACGCCGCCGGCGGCTCGGAGTTCATCGGGTTCCGCAACTACACCGAGCTGTTCGCCGACCCGGACTTCCCGAAGTCGGTGCTGCTGACGCTCGCCTTCGTCTTCTTCTCGGCCGTGGTGGGCCAGAACGTCGTCGGCCTGGGGCTCGCGCTACTGATGCGGAACGGCCACAAGGTCGTGCGCTCGATCGTCGGCACGTTCGTCATCGCCGCGTGGGTGCTGCCCGAGATCGTCGCGGCCTTCGCGGCGTACGCGTTCTTCAATGACGCGGGCACGCTCAACACGGTCCTGTCGTGGTTCGGCATCACGGGCGCCAACTGGCTCTACGCGATGCCGATGCTCTCGGTGATCCTCGCCAACATCTGGCGCGGCGCCGCGTTCTCGATGCTCGTCTACTCGGCGGCGGTGCAGGAGGTGCCCCCCGAGATCACCGAGTCGGCGGAGGTCGACGGCGCCACCGGTTGGCAACGCCTGGTCTTCATCACGCTGCCGGTCATCCGACGCAGCATCTCGACCAACCTCATGCTGACCACGTTGCAGACGCTCTCGGTCTTCACCCTGATCTACGTGATGACGGGCGGCGGACCCGGCGTGAACAGCACGACCCTGCCGATCCTGGCCTACCAGGAGGCCTTCCAGTTCTCGCAGCTCGGCTTCGGGACCGCCATCGCCACGATCATGCTGCTGGTCGGCGCGGTCTTCTCGATCATCTACATCAGGGCCCTCAAACCGGAGGTCGACTGACCATGGCCATGACCTCACCCAGCGGCCGCAGCATGAAGGCCGTCTCGAACGCCGTGCTGATCGTCATCGCGATCTGCTTCGCCGTCCCGCTCGCCTGGCTGCTGCTGGCATCGTTCGACCCGTCGGCCACGCTGTCGGCGAAGGTGCCGTCACAGTTCACGCTCGACAACTTCACCGCCGTGCTGACGCCCGAGATCTCGTTCGTCCCGCTCGCCAACAGCCTCATCGTGTCGGGCGGCTGCGCCCTGGTGACCGTCGTCGTGGCGATCCTCGCGGCGTACCCGCTCTCGCGGTACCGGATGCGCATCAACAAGCCGTTCCTCTACGGCATCCTCTTCGGCACCGGCCTGCCCATCACCGCGATGATGGTGCCCGTCTACAGCCTGTTCGTCTCGCTCAACCTGATCGACTCGATCGGCGGCACGGTGTTCTTCCTGGCCGCGACCAGCCTGCCGATGGCGATCTGGATGGCGAAGAACTTCATGGACTCGGTGCCGATCTCGCTCGAGGAGGCCGCGTGGACCGACGGGGCCTCGATGTTCTCGACCCTGACGCGCATCGTGGTGCCGCTCATGCGGCCGGGCATCGCCGTGGTGTTCATCTTCGTGTTCATCCAGGCGTGGGGGAACTTCTTCGTGCCGTTCGTGCTGCTGCTCAGCCCCGACAAGCAGCCGGCGGCCGTGAGCATCTTCAACTTCTTCGGGCAGTACGGCTCGGTGGCGTACGGCCAGCTGGCGGCGTTCTCGATCGTCTACTCGGTACCCGTCATCGCGTTGTACGTCCTCGTCTCGCGGACCCTCGGCGGCTCGAACGCGCTGGCCGGCGCCGTGAAGGGGTGAGGCGCCTCCCCACCAGTGCCCCCGCCGCCCTCCCGGTCCACAGAACGACCCGCCCCACCGTGCGCCCCGGCGCGCCCGTCAGGAGACTGATCCCATGCACGACAACACCGTCCTCGTCGAGGCCCGCATCGACCGCTTCGTCCGCGACCGCATCACCCCGGCGGTCTACCGTCGGGCCGTCCCGCTGACGATCACGGCCTGGGAGGCGCCGGGTGAGCCGGTCCCCTTCGCCGAGGCCGTCTCGCAGACGTTCGAGCCGTTCGCCGTCGGTTCGCCGTGGAGCAGGCCGTGGGGCACGACGTGGTTCCACGTCACGGGGACGGTCCCCGACGACCTCGGCACCGACCCGGCGACCGCCCTCGAACTCGTCGTCGACCTGGGCTTCAGCATCAGGCAGCCCGGGTTCCAGGCCGAGGGCCTCGTCTGGCGACCCGACGGCACGATCGTCAAGGCCATCGAGCCGTACAACGGCTACGTGCCCCTGACGGCGATCGGCGCGGGCGTCACCCCGGGCAGCACGATCGACGTCTACGTCGAGGCCGCGTCGAACCCCGACATCGGTGGCGACGACTTCCACGGCGAGACACCGCTCGGCGACCCCGAGACCGCGGGCGACGCCCCCATCTACGCCCTGCGCAGCATCGTGCTCGCCGAACGCGACGAGGTGGTCGCCGAACTCGACCGCGACGTCTGGACCCTCGTCGGGCTGATGCGCACCCTCGAGCTCACGTCACCTCGACGGCACGAGATCCTGCGGGCGCTCGACCGGATGTGCGACGTCGTCGACCACGCGGACGTCGCGGGGACCGCGGCAGCCGGGCGTGCCGCGCTCGCCGACGTGCTCGCGGCACCGGCGAACGCGAGCGCGCACCGGGTCGTCGCGACCGGCCACGCGCACATCGACTCGGCCTGGCTCTGGCCCGTCCGCGAGACCCAGCGCAAGGTCGCCCGCACCTTCTCGAACGTCGTCGCCCTGATGGACGACGACCCCGACTTCGTGTTCGCCGCCTCGAGCGCGCAGCAGTACGCCTGGTTGAAGGAGCGCTACCCCGAGCTGTTCGCACGGGTCGCGCAGAAGGTCGCCGAGGGCCGGTTCGTGCCGGTCGGCGGCATGTGGGTCGAGTCCGACACCAACATGCCCGGCGGCGAGGCACTGGCCCGGCAGTTCGTCGCGGGCAAGGGGTTCTTCCTCCGGGAGTTCGGCATCGACAACGACGAGGTGTGGCTGCCCGACTCGTTCGGCTACACCGGGGCGATGCCTCAGATCGCCCGAGCGGCCGGCGCCAGCTCGTTCTTCACGCAGAAGGAGTCCTGGAACGAGACGAACCGCATGCCGCACCACACCTTCCTGTGGGAGGGCATCGACGGCAGTCGCGTGTTCACGCACTTCCCGCCCGTCGACACGTACAACTCCGACCTCTCGCCGGCCGAGCTCGCCCACGCCGAGAGCGGCTACGCCGAGAAGGGGTTCTCGAACGTCTCGATCGTCCCGTTCGGCTGGGGTGACGGCGGTGGCGGCCCGACCCGCGAGATGATGGCGGCCGCGCGCCGGGCCGGCGACCTCGAGGGCTCGCCCCGCGTGACCGTCGGCACCCCCGCCTCCTTCTTCGCGCAGGCACGGGCCGAGCTGGCCGACCCGGCCGTGTGGTCGGGCGAGATGTACCTCGAGTTCCACCGCGGCACGTACACGTCGCAGGCCCGCACCAAGCAGGGCAACCGTCGCAGCGAACACCTGCTGCGCGAGGCCGAGCTGTGGAGCGCCACGGCGACCGTACGCGGACTGCTCGACTACCCCTACGACGAGCTCGAAGAGATCTGGCACGTCGTGCTGCTCCAGCAGTTCCACGACATCCTGCCCGGGTCGTCGATCGCGTGGGTGCACCACGAGGCCGAGCGGCACTACGCGCGGGTCGCCCAGCAGCTCGAGGCGATCATCGGCTCGGCCCAGCGGTCGCTGGCGGGGACGGGGTCGGCGACGACCACGTTCAACGCCGGGCCGGTCCCGTCGGCCGGGGTCGACGCCGCGGCCGGGTCGGCCGCGGGACGGGCCCAGGAGGCGGGGGTCGGGTCGGTGGCGCCGGTCGCCTCCGACGGCGGTTGGGTGCTCGACAACGGGTTCGTGCGTGCGGTGTTCGACGCTGACGGCCTGGTCGCCTCGCTCGTCGACGCCACGTCGGGACGCGACCTCGTCGCCCCGGGCGCACGGCTCGGGCTGCTGCAGCTCTTCCGCGACACCCCCAACCAGTGGGACGCCTGGGACGTCGACCAGGCGTACAAGAACGTCCGCACCGACCTGGTCGAGGCCGAGTCGGTCGTCGTCGACGGCGGCGCGCTCGTCGTCACCCGCCGCGTCGGCGACTCGACCATCGTGCAGCGCTGGTGGCTCGACGACGGCGAGGGCGAACTGCACGTGCAGACCGAGGTCGACTGGCACGAGCGGCAGAAGCTGCTCAAGCTGGCGTTCCCGCTCGACGTGCACGCCGACCGGGCGGCCTCCGAGGTGCAGTTCGGTCACGTGCAGCGCCCGACCCACCAGAACACGTCGTGGGACTTCGCCCGGTTCGAGACCGTCGCGCACCGCTGGGTGCACGTCGCCGAGCCCGGCTTCGGCGTGGCCGTGGCGAACGACGCCACCTACGGCCACGACATCACGCGGAGCACCCGCGACACGGCCGAGGGTGGCGACGGCGGCACGACGACGCTCGTGCGCCAGTCGCTGCTGCGGGCACCGACGTTCCCCGACCCGCACGCCGATCAGGGGCGGCACGTGCTGCGCTCGTCCGTGCGGGTCGCGCCCGACGTGCTCGACGCCGCGACCGCGGGCTACCGCATGAACCTGCCCGTCCGACGGGTCGAGGGGTCGTCGGGCGCCAGGGTCGCTCCGCTGGTGTCGTCGTCGTCGCCGGCCGTGCTGGTCGAGGCGGTCAAGCTGGCCGAGGACCGGTCGGGCGACCTGATCGTGCGGCTCTACGAGGCTCGCGGTGCTCGGGCGGCCACCGCCGTCACGGTCGACGCCGACAGCGGGTTCGGCGAGGCGTGGCGCACCGACCTCATCGAGCGCGAGTTGGCGTCGGGCACGGCCGGGGCCGGTCGGTGGGCGTCGGGCTCCGCGGTCGAGTTGACGCTGCGCCCGTTCGAGATCGTGACGCTGCGGGTGGCCCGGGCGTAGCGCAGCACCTGCGGGCACTGCACCGCGAGATGGTCACAGCGCCAGGTTTTCTCCTGGTGCTGTGACCATCTCGTGGCGGTGTGGCGGTGTGGCGGGCAGGGCCGTGGTGGCGGTCAGAGGGCGGCGGCGACGGCTGTGGCGGGTCCGCGGGCGCCGATCGTCGCGGCACCGACGGCCGCCACGGGGAACCCCGGCGGCAGCAGCTCGATGCGCGACGACAGCTCGAGCGAGGCGAGGAAGGGCGACCCCGCCGCCCACCGGTCGAGCACCCCGGCGACGTCGTCGAGCAGGGGTCGTCCCAGGTTGCTGAGGCCGCCGCCGATCACGACGGAGTCCACGTCGGTCGTCAGGACGAGGAGGCGCACCGCGGCCGCCACCCCCGCCGCGAGGTCGGCACGCACGCGGACGGCCTCGGGGTCGCCGGCGTCGGCCGCCGCGAACAGCGCCACGGCCGGGTACGCCCCCTCGGTCGGCCAGTGACGGGACACCGCGGCGCCGGCCGCGACGGTCTCGAGGCAACCGCGCTGCCCGCAGGGGCAGAGCTCGCCCCCGGGGTCGACGGGGACGTGACCGATCTCGCCCGAGACGCCCCGCGAGCCGCGCCAGAGTTCGCCGTCGACGACGAGGCCGGCAGCGAGGCCGGTGCCGAGGTTGAGGTAGCCGACGGACCCCGACAGCGACATGGCGAGGTACGCGCCGAGCGCGGCCGCGTTGACGTCGTTCTCGACCCGGACCGGGACCCCGAGCCGGGCGCTCAGCGTCGGCCCCACGGCGACGTCGTCGAAGCCGATGTTCACGGCGTGCCGCACGCGACCCGTCGTGCCGTCGACGAGGCCGGGGATGCCGACGCCGACCGACTCGAAGGCCTCGACGGCGACGCCGGAGCGGTCCGCCAACGAGGCGACCGCCGTGGCCGCGTTCGTCAGCACGGCATCGGGGCCGAACCCCGTGGGTAGGCGGAGGCGATGGACGGGGGCTCCGGACCCGTCGACGACGACCGCGTCGATCTTGGTACCGCCGATGTCGAGGCCGACCCTCACGGCCACTCCGTCGACCCGGCTGCGGACGGTCCCGCCGGCGCACCGCCGACGGCGCCGTGAGGCGCGGCGACGGACACGGTGGCGAGCGTGGACATGTTTGTTAGTAAAGCTTACGAACCTGGTCGCGGCAAGGGGGGCATGGCCCGTGGAACGCCGTGTTTCGGGTGTTGACCGCCGGTGTTTCGTGTGCGTAAACTCGCCGCCACGCACCTTGACACGTGTTTGTAAGGCCCATTTACTAACGGCACGCCACCATGGCGACGCCACCCGGCACCGCTGCCGACGGGCCCTCTCACCGGGTCCGAGGTCGGCGACGATGCCGAGACGAGAGGACGCGCCCGTGACCAGCACGACGATCACCCGGCAGCAGCAGCCGCCGGTCCGCGCCCACAACCGGTCCCTCCTCCTGCAGGCCCTGTACCGCGACGGCTCCATGAGTCGAGCCGACCTCGCGCGTCGCTCGGGTCTGACGCGCCCCACCGTCTCCGCCCTCGTCGCCGAACTCATCGACGACGGCATCGCCCGCGAGCTCGGCGTCCGCGACGACGCGCGCGTCGGAAAGCCGGCGACGCTCGTCGGCATCGAGTCGGACGCCTTCCACATCGTCACGGTCGACCTGTCGAGTGCCGAGCGTTTCGTCGGGGCCGTCGTCGACCTGCGGGGCGGGGTCGTCGAGCGCGCCGGGGTCGAACTCGACGGGGCCGTCGGCGAGGCCGCCGTGAGCCTGGTCGAGCGGCTCGTCGACGACCTCGCCTCGCGGACGACCCGCCGGCTGCTCGGGGTCGGCGTCGCGACTCCCGGCATCGTCGACCACGACGGCGTCGTGCGCACGGCCGTCCACCTCGGTTGGTACGACCTCCCGCTGCGGTCCCGACTGTCGGCCCGCACCGGTCTGCCCGTCCACGTGGGCAACGACTCCAACGCCGCGGCGATGGGCATCCGCACCTTCGGCGAGGAGGTCGGGAACGATGAGACCGGGCGGGGCGCGACCGGACCCGGCGCGACCGGACCGGCTGCAGCCGGGCAGAGCGGCGACGGGCGGTCTCCGGCGGGCCAGAGCCTCATCGTCGTCACGATCGACCACGGTGTCGGGGTCGGGCTGATCGTCGCCGGTGCGCTCGTCGAGGGCGACCAGTTCTCGGCCGGGGAGATCGGGCACGTGACGGTCGACGAGAACGGCGACGTGTGCGCGTGCGGTCGACGAGGCTGCCTCGAGGAGGCCATCGCCGCCCCGCAGCTGAGGGCGCGCCTCCGACAGCACGACGAGGGGTCGCGCGGCGCCGTCCTCCACGAGGCCGGTCGCGCGCTCGGCCTGGTGCTCGCCCCCATCGTCAGCGCGCTCAACATCGACGAGGTCGTGCTGTCGGGCCCGGCCGACCTGGTCGAGGGCGCGATGCTGCGCGCAGCCCGCGAGACCGTCCGGCAGCGCACGCTGTCCGCCGTCAGCAACGGCCTGACGATGCGGATCGCGGGCAGCGGCACCGACCTCGCCCTGCGAGGCGCCGCGTCGTTCGTGCTGCAGGCCGAACTGGGGCTGACGTGAGCCCGGCGTCGGCACGCCCGGCGTCGGCACGCCCGGTGCCCGGCTCGCCCGGTGCCCGGCTCGCCCGGGGCGACCGCCCCACCACAGACCTCGGGGGTCCACCCCCGGAGGCGGCGAGGGCCTCGGCCCGTGCCGCATTCCCGACCCGACGCTTGTGCGAGCGCGGGCCGGGACCACAGCGATGCGGCATCCCCGCTTCGAGAACGAGGAGATGAAATTGCGAATCCAACGCTACACGGCGGTCGGGGCCCTGGGCCTGGCCGCGGCACTCGCCCTGTCCGCCTGCTCGAGCTCGGGCACGGGCGGCAGCTCGTCCGACGAACCCCAGGCCGTGCCCACCACCAAGGGTGACGGCAAGACCCTGACGGTCTGGGTGATGACGGGCGACTACACGCCCGAGACCATCGATGCCGTCAACGAGGAGTTCACGAAGCAGACGGGCGCCGACGTCGACGTCCAGATCCAGCAGTGGGACGGCATCACCACCAAGATCAGCACGGCACTCGCCACGAGCACCCCACCCGACGTGCTCGACCTCGGCAACACGCAGGTCGCCAGCTACGCGGCCAACGGTGCACTCCTCGACCTGACGGCGTACCGCGACGACCTCGAGCAGGGTCAGACCTGGTTGACGGGCCTCGAGGAGCCCGCGACCGTCGACGACTCGCTCTACGCCGTGCCCGGCTTCGCCGGTGCCCGCGCCGTCATCTACAACAAGACGATGTGGGCCGAGGCCGGCGTGACCGAGGCGCCCACCACCTACGACGAGCTCACCGCCGACCTCGACAAGGTGAAGGCCGCGAACACGGCGTCCGACTTCTCGGCGTTCTACCTGCCCGGCCAGTACTGGTACGCGGGCATGCAGTTCGTCTGGGACGCCGGCGGAGAGATCGCCACGTCGAGCGACGGCACCTGGAAGGCGGGCCTGGCGAGCGACGAGGCGCAGCAGGGACTGGCCGACTTCACCGAGTTCCAGAACGCCTACTCGACGCCCGCCTCGCAGACCCTCGACACCGACGCGCCCGACCAGACGCAGGTCTTCGCGGACGGCAAGACGGCGACGATCCTGCACACCAACGGCTCGATCGACCTGATCCAGAAGGCCAACCCCGCCCTGACCGACGACGACTTCGGCACGTTCCCGATGCCGGGCAAGTCGGGCGAGACGCAGCCGGTCATGCTCGGCGGCTCGGACTGGGGAATCGCGGCCAAGAGCCAGAACTCCGACCTGGCCCTGCAGTGGACCAAGATCGCCACGAGCCCGGACATCCAGAGCGAGTGGGTCGTGGGCAACGACGGCTGGATCCCGAACAGCGAAGAGGGCATCGAGGCGGCCGGCAGCGTGGTGACGCCGATCCAGAAGGGCTTCTTCGACGCCGCGCTCAACTCGAAGGCCACCCCCGCCAGCGCGAACTGGGCGGCCCTCGAGGGCGACAAGAGCATCAACCAGCTCTTCTCCTCGGTGGTCTCGGGCTCGAAGTCGCCCGAGGCGGCCGCGAAGTCCTTCGACGAGGCCACCGACGAGGCGCTGAACGACTAGCACCGAGCCCTCGGCAGCACCCCGGGGGCGTCACGCGACCACCTGATCGCGTGACGCTCCCGCCCCCTCGACCCGCACCTCCTGGACTCGAACCGAAAGAGGAACCGTGGCCCTCTCGATCGCCCCCGGTCTCACCGAGACCCCGCCCGGCGCGGCACCCGACCAGATGGGCGGCCGGCGCCCGAAGGCCGAACGGAAGGCCCCGGTGCGCCCCGGCGGGAAGCGCCAGCTCGCCCCGCTCTGGCTGCTGTCGCCCGCGGGCATCGTGCTGCTCGCCGTGACCGTCGCGCCCATCGTGTTCCTGGTCTTCACGTCGTTCACCGACTACGACCAGCGCTCGCTCTTCACCGGCGCGTACGACTCGGTCGGCGTGCAGCAGTACGCGACCCTGCTGGCCGACACCGACTTCTGGTGGTCGCTCGTCCGCACGCTGGTCTTCACGGCCGCGATGGTCGGCGGCAGCGTCCTCATCGGCACGGGCGTCTCGCACCTGCTCACCCGGCTCGGCACGCCGATGCGCTACACGGTGACCGTCGTGCTGATCCTCGCCTGGGCGATGCCCAACGTGGCGTCGTCGATCGTCTGGAAGTGGCTGTTCCAGCCCGGCTACGGCGTCGTGAACTGGCTGTTGACCCGGACCGGCCTGGTGGGCGACATGACCAACGTCGACTGGTCGAACGACGCGGCCCTCGCCTACACGAGCATCTGGCTGCTGATCGTGTGGCAGGCGGTGCCCTTCATCGCGCTGACCATGTACGCCGCCGAGACGCAGATCCCGCTCGAGTACAAGGAGGCCGCGCGGCTCGACGGGGCGAGCGAGTGGCGCGTGTACCGGACCGTCACCCTGGTCTTCCTCAAGCCGACGCTGCTGCTGATCACGATCCTGTCGATCATCTGGGACTTCAACGTCTTCAACCAGATCTGGCTCGTCTCGGCCGGCGGCCCCGACGACGCCACCTCGACCCTCGGCGTCTTCACCTACGTCACCGCGTTCGTCGGCTTCGACATCGGGCAGGGCGCCGCCATCTCGGTGGTCACCACCCTGCTGCTCGTCGTGTTGACCGCGTTCTACGTCCGCAACCTCGTCCGATCCGGAGAAGACCTGTGACCACGACCGCACCCGCCGGCGTCGGCACCACGACGACCGAGACCGTCGCGCGCGACGAGAGAAGCAAGGAGGCGCGCTCGGGTCACGGCACCGGCCGCCCGTCGCCCGCCCGCCCGACCCGTCGCCGCCGGAAGCCCCGCGGGGTCAGCAACGCGATCGCGAACGTCTTCAGCCTCGTGTGGCTGTTCCCCGTCTACTGGATGGTCAACACGGCGTTCAAGCCGCGCCCCGAGGTGATGACGGCCACCCCGCTGTTCTGGCNGACCCGACCCGACCCGACCCGCCCCGACCCGACCCGGTCCGGCACCGACCGGATCAGCTGCCGCGCGGTGCCGACCCCCGGGCCCGACGTCCCTCGAGCACCCCGGCGAGCAGCACCACGGCCACGCCCACCACGGGCACGAGCAGCAGTCCGTACCGCAGCCCGGCCGAGTCCGCGACGAACCCGACGACGGGCGGCGACGCCAGGAACCCCAGCCGCAGCAGCCAGCTCACCAGCGTCAGCCCCGTGCCGGCCCGGAACCCGGGCAGGTTGTCCGCCGCGTGCATCGCCGCCGGGATCAGGGTCGCGACGCCGAACCCCGCCGCCGCGAAGCCGACGATCGTGCCGATCACCGACGGGAACGCCAGGGCGATGCCCATGCCCACCGCGACGAAGACGCCCCCGGCCCGGGCGACGGCCTTCTGGCCGAAGCGGTCGACCATGCCGTCGCCCAGCAGTCGTCCGACGAACTGGGCCCCCTGCAGCGAGACGAACCCGAGGGCGGCGACGGTCACGCCGGCCCCGAGCGACCCCAGGTAGAGCGCGGCCCACGTGCTGCCGGCGTCCTCGACGACGGCGCCCGACGACGCGATGACGACGAGGGCCAGCAGCACGCCCCACTTCGCGACGAACCCGGGCGAGACGCGGCGACCGTCACGAGCCGAGGAGGCGCGGGTCGCGTCGTCGACGGAGCCCGCCCCGGTGGTCGAGCCGGCCCGCGCTTCCTGCGCTCCGCCGTCGGGGGAGTCCGTCGCCACGGGTGCGGCCGCCGCCCCGGCGCCCGCGGTCACGTCGTCGCCGGGCAGGACCGCCGCGTCGGCCGTCTCGGACGGACCCTCGGCCGCCCCCTCGGCCGGTTCGGGCCCGGCGAGCAACAGCGGGTAGGCGACGAGCGCCACGACGGCGAAGATCAGCGCCGAGGCCCCGAGGTGCCAGACGATCGGGATGCCGAGTCCCGCCGCCGCCCCGCCCATCAGCCCGCCGAGGACGGCTCCGATGCTCCACACGGCGTGGAACGAGTTGAGGATCGACCGGCGGTAGCGGTACTGCACGCGCAGTCCGTGCGAGTTCTGCGAGACGTCCACGATGGCGTCGAGGGCACCGGCGAGCAGGAAGCCCGCGGCGAGCAGCCCACCGACCGGGGCGATGCCGGCCAGCAGGACGGCGACCCCGGTGACGACCGTGCCGACCACGGCCACCCGTGACGACCGAAGGCGGCGGATCAGCCACCCGGCGCCGAGCCCCGCGACGAGCGCGCCGACCGGCATCGCCGCGACCGCCAGGCCGAAGTCGGCGTTGGACAGCTCGAGGCCGTCCTTGATGGCGGGGTAGCGCGGGAGGAGGTTCGCGATCAGGGCGCCGTTGGTGAAGAAGAGCAGGGCGACGCCGAGTCGGGCGCGGCGGTCCTCGCGCGTCGGCACGGTGCGGGCCGGCGCCGCGGGAGAGGTCGTCGATGACGTCATGGTGTACGAACGTACACTAGGGCCGGGCGGCGGCGGACCGCTCGCGGGGACGCGCCGCCGAGGTGATCAGCGAGGCGCCCGCGACCACCACCAGCACGACGATCATCGCGCTGCGCAGGCCCACGTGCTCGCCGACGAAGCCGAGCAGCGGCGGCCCGACCAGGAACGCCACGTAGGCCATCGTCGCGACGGCTCCGACCGCCGTGGTCGGGTCGTCGCCGTCGGCCGCGGCCGAGACGGTCACCGGGAAGCCCAGGGCGGCACCCAGACCCCACAGCACGACGGCGACGCCCGCGACGACCACCGAGTCCGCGAAGACGACGAGGGCGATGCCGACCGCCGAGACCAGTGCGCTGGCGCGCAGCACCGTGGCGTGCCCGAAGCGGGCGAGCAGCGGTTCGCCGAGGAAGCGGCCGACCGTCATCGCCGCCGCGAACGCCGTGAAGACGACCGTGCCGGCGGTCGCCGAGACCCCGTGCCCGTCGACGAAGAGCAGCGGCAGCCAGTCGTTGGCCGACCCCTCGGCCAGGGCGAGCGCGAGCACGATCAGGCCGAGCAGCACGAGCCGGCGGTCGCGCCAGACCGCGAGCGACCCGGCGAGCCGGGCCCGCACCCCGGAGGCGCGCTCGGCCCGCTCGTCGGAGCGTCCGGTCGAGCGCGGCACGATCGGCACCGCCCAGGCCAGTGCGGCGCCACCCGCGAGCGCGACCCCGAGCAGGTGCCACTGGACGGGGACGTGCGTCGCCGTCAGCAGGATGCCGAGGCCGGCCCCCGCGACCGTGCCGAGGCTGAAGCAGCCGTGCAGCACGGGCAGCACCGAGCGGCCCGAGGCGGTCTCGATGGCGGCGCCCTCGATGTTGACGGCGATCTCGGCCAGGCCGACTCCCGCACCGACCAGGGCGAGGCCGACGAAGACGCCGGGGGTGATCGAGAGCGAGGCGGCCACGCCGACCAGGGCCACGCCGGCGACCAACGCGCTGCCGCCGATCGCCACGGCGCGGTGGGCTCCGTGCCGTCGCACGATCGGGGCGGACGACACGATGCCGCCCATCGACCCGATCGACAGGCCGAAGATGACGAGGCCCATCTCGCCCGTCGACGCCTGCAGCAGGTCGCGGATGGCCGGGGTCCGCACGACCCACGAGGCGAGCGAGACGCCGACGACCGCCATGAAGACGAACACCGCCGCCCGGCGTCGGGCGAGCTCGGGGCTGAACGGCGGTCGGTTGGTCATGGGTCCAGTGTGTACGTTCGTACGCTCGTCGTCTAGGGTGTCGTGCATGACCACCACCGACCACTTCGCCGGCGACCCGCGCACGAACCACGAGCGGATGCTCGCGGGCGACCTCTACATCGCGGACGACCCCGAGATCGCGGCGCAGCAGCAGCGGGCGATCACCTTGCAGGCGCGCTTCGCCGCGGTCTTCGCCGACGACGTCGACGCCGCGCAGGCCGTCGCGCGCGAGCTGTTCGGCAGCCTGCACGAGACGGCCCACGTCCGGCCGCCGGTGTACGTCGACTACGGCAGCTCCATCACCATCGGGGCCGGCACGTTCGTCAACTACGGCCTGACCGCGCTCGACGTGGCCCCGATCACGATCGGGGCGGACTGCCAGATCGGCCCGAACGTCCAGCTGCTGACCCCGACGCACCCGGTCGAGCCGCAGCCGCGTCGGGACAAGCTCGAGGCCGCGAAGCCGATCACGATCGGCGACAACGTCTGGCTCGGCGGCGGCGCGATCGTGCTGCCCGGGGTGACGATCGGCGAGAACAGCGTGATCGGCGCCGGGGCGGTGGTGACGAAGGACGTCCCGGCGAACGTGGTCGCGGTCGGCAATCCGGCCCGCGTGCTGAGGAGCATCTGATCGTGGGCGCCGTGCGACGTACCGAGCCCGACCGTCGTGACCGCCTCATCGACGTGGCGCTCGACGTCGTGGCCGAGGTCGGCGTCGCCGGCGCCTCGCACCGCAAGATCGCGGCGCGCGCCGACGTGCCCCTCGGTTCGATGACGTACCACTTCGACGGCATGGACGAACTGCTGCACGAGGCGTTCTCGCGCTTCGCCGAGACGATCATCGTGCGGTTCGAGCGCCGGCTCGGTGCCGCGACCACCCGCGACGACGCCAAGGAGGCGGTGGTCGCGTTGGTCCACGACGACCTGACCGGCCCTGCCGCGGTCCGCGACCAGGTGCTCAGCTACGAGCTCTACACGCTGGCCGCGCGGGAGCCGAGGTTCCGCGAGATCACCCGCGAGTGGATGCGCCGCAGCCGGGTCGAGCTCGAGCGCCACTTCGACCCGGACACCGCCCGCCAGGTCGACGCCCTGATCGAGGGGCTCTCGATCCACCGTGCCCTCGACCCGTCCCCGCCGAGTCGTGCGCTGACCCGCGAGGCCGTGGACCGCATCACGCGCGCCTCCTGACCGTCGCCGGCTGCGCCTCCTGCGGTTCCGCTCGACATGGCCACAAACCGAACTGTGGTCGCCCCCGGATGCGACGCACAGTAGCTAGGCGCTCTAATGGAACAGGTGCAGAAGATGCACGGCGGTGAGAAGGTACGCACCGGATCGGGACGAGAGTCGAGAAACCAGTGGACGCAGAGAGCGACATGTCGCGCCGCGCCCCCGAGGTCGACGCTCCCGGGGCCACCGGTTCGGACGCCCCCGACACGGCGTTCGGCGACTTCAACGTCTCCAGCGACTTCGGCGAGGTCGGCGACGTGACCCGCACGGCGGCGGCCGACCTCTTCTTTGGCGACTTCGCGCCCCCGCTCGACCCCGACCTGGTCTTCGAGTGCTCGGCGTCCATGAACGGCGAACACGGTGCGGTGGCCCTCTACGAGGACCGCGTCATCGTCGAGAGCCCCGACGAGCCCGACGGCGAGGCCGTGTTCTCGACCGAGACGGTGCGGGCCTGGTGGCTGGTCGAGGGCGAGACGTTCTTCGCGCTGGTCGTCGAGGCCGACGTGCTGCACCGCACGCGGCTGCCGACGGGCTTCAAGGCCGTGCTCAAGGCGGCGTTCACGAAGGCCTTCGGCCCGGCGACGAGCCCCGCCGGCGCGTGAGCCCCACGCACCTCCGCCCCCGCTTCGGGGCTTCGGCCCGGTCAGGGCGTTCTTTCAGGGGCCCGGTCATGGCAGGATCACTGTGATGGAACCCGAACAGACCCTGCCCCCGGTGCGTTCCGAGATGGGCGGCCGCGACATGGACCAGGCGCGCGCCCTGTTCGAGGACACCTACAACGGCGCCGGGTTCCGCACCGACACCCGGCAAGAGACGTTCGCCTACCGCTACACGACGGCGGGCGACGAGGACATGACCCTGCGGTCGGCGATGTTCCTCGGGGACATCCGCGGGGCCATCCAGCCCGAGCGCGAGTACGTCGTCGCCTGGATCACCGCGGGCGAGGGCCGGGTCGACGTGGGCGCCGAAGAGGCCGCGTTCGAGATCGGCCGTCCGCTGATGTTCCCGACCGGCAAGGCCTTCGAGTTCGAGGTGCGCGAGTACCGCCAGAACCTGGTGCACTTCGACGCCGCCTACCTCGAGCGCATGGCCGCCGAGCACGAAGGGGCCCTCGCCGGGCCGTTGCAGTTCGACCACACGGCCGTGCCCGACCTGGCGAACCTGCGTCGTTGGCAGTCCACCATCACCAACGCCGCGAAGACCATCCTCGGCGGCGAGTCGACCGAGCTGCTGCGCTCCGAGCTCAAGCGCGAGTCGGCGTTCGCCCTGCTCGACACGTTCTCGCACCGGTCGATCGACCTGCCGCCCGCCCTGCTCGTGCCGCGCAACGCCCGGCTGCGCGAGGCGGTCGAGTACCTGCACACGCACTCGCACCTGCCGGTCAACATGACCCAGCTGGCCGAGTCCGTGCACCTGACGCCGCGAGGGCTGCAGCAGGCCTTCAGCCGACAGCTCGGCGTGACGCCCACCGAGTACCTGCGCACCATCCGCCTCGACCACGTGCGGGCCGAATTGATCGAGCTCGCCCCGGGCGAGGCCACCGTCGGCGCCGTCGCCCAGCGCTGGGGCTTCACCCACCTGAGCCGCTTCACGGCGTCGTACGTCGGACGCTTCGGCGAGTACCCCAGCGCGACGCTGCAGCGCTGAGCCCGCGCGGTCAGCCGCGCTGGCGCGAGCAGGCCGCGCCGCGCCTCCTCGGCCGTCCCGCCAGCCGGGCACGCCGCCACGATGTAAACAGTCCGCCACGTCTTTGTGTGGCGGACTGTTTACTTCATGGCGGGATGGGGCGTGGCGCGACCAGCCCACCAGCCACCACGCCAGGAGGTGGACACCGCGCCACGGGAAAACCTGGCGCCGTGACCACGTCCTGGCGCCTTGACCACCTCCTGGCGCGGTGCCCGTCACCCGGCGGCGTGCGCGCGACGCGGGGCAGCCCCCTGGAGGCGCGGGTCGCCACCCGACGCGGGTCGCGCCCGATGGTGCGCGAGGCGGGTCGCGTCAGCCGCGCAGCGCGGCGGCGACCCGGTCCCACCAGGCGGCCGACGCCGCGCGGGTCCCGTCGAGGCGGTCGGCCCACGCCGAGCGAACCGCATCGCGCCCGGCCCAGGCCGCCAGCGCGACCACGTCGGCCTCGCCCGCGAGCAGCTGCGCGGCCGAGACGACGCTCGTCTGCCCGAAGTTGCCGAGCGCCCCGGTCAGCTTGATCGTCGTGTAGTCGTCGACCGCGAGCCCGACCGTCGGCACGCCGCCCGCGACGGCGAACACGGCCGGGTGGTAGCGGCTCGTCAAGTGGAGGGCCGCCCCGCGGGCGAAGCGGGCCG
This sequence comes from Frigoribacterium sp. 9N, assembly GCF_902506305.1. Taxonomy (NCBI): domain Bacteria; kingdom Bacillati; phylum Actinomycetota; class Actinomycetes; order Micrococcales; family Microbacteriaceae; genus Frigoribacterium; species Frigoribacterium sp. 9N. The sequence goes on along the minus strand of NZ_LR733391.1, from coordinate 164,022 downwards.
CCGCGGGAGAGTCGGTCGTCGGTTCGACCCGCGCCGGCACGGTCAGCTGGTCGAGCACGGCCCGGTGCAGCAGCGAGTCGCCGCGCTCCTCGGTCGGGTCGAGCGAGCCCCAGTGCGCGAGGAACACGACCTCGAGCCCCGCCTCACCGGCCACCCGGTCGAGCAGTCGGGCGACGGCCGTGGCGAAGGCTCCCCGGTCGGCGTCGCCCACGTGCGCGGACAGGCTGACGGCGAGGTACGGCGCCGCCGCACCCGCCGCACCCCCGGCAGGAGGCGCGGCCTCGAACCCGAGGAAGCTCGCGTCGTCCACCGTCCCCACGGTCGTCGTCGGGTCGACGCCGAGCGACCGCACGAGCTCGAGAGACGCGCCCTCGCGCAGGCCCACGAGTGCGGCGGCGTCGAGCAGTTCGGTGACGAGCTCGCGGTCCTCGCCCTCGAGCACCGGCCCGATGGTCTGCCCGCTGACGACCAGCGGCTTGTCGAAGCGTCGGGCGATGAGTCCGAGCGTGTTCCGCTCGTAGACGTGCATCGGCCAGAGCGAGGCCATGTTGCCGCCGCCGGCGACGAGCACGCCGTCGGCTTCGCGGACGGCCTCGACCACCTGCCAGGCCGGGTCGTCCTGCGGGAGGTGACCCGCGCCTCCGTCGATCGCCGACAGCACGCGGGCGCGTCGCTCGCGCTGGCCGAGCCGGCCGCCGGTCGTCGCGGGGTGGAAGCCGATCGCGGGCACGGCGTCGATGCCGTACCGCTCGGCGGTCTCGGCCGGGTTCGACGAGACGCCGGTGATCGTGGCGCCGCGGGCGCGCAGCTGCACGGTCGCCTCGTGGAACATCGCCTCGTCGCCGATGTGGACCATGCCGTCGAGCACGCCGACGTCTCCGATGGTGACGATTCGCACGGGTGGCACCTCTCGCTGCGGGACTCGGCAGCGGGATCGATGCCGCCCACGACGGTACCGGACCCCCGCGGCGCCGAGCACACCGTGCGGCCACCGTGCGGCCACCGGGCGGCGATAGGCTCCACCAGGCCCCGGGCTCCGCGGGCCGGGCACCGCACCACCACCCCGCCGCACCCGAGAGGCACCGCCATGGGCATCCAGACCTCGCTCGACGCGATCCACGAGGCCGACCGCCTGGTCGACTCGATGCGCCTCGCCGACGACCTCGCGCTCGACGCCGCGCGCACCGGCGGGGCCCGGACGATCCGCGTGCTGCGCGGCGCCCTCGGCAGCCCCGACCAGCTCGTCGCCATCGCGGCGACGAACGCCCTCGCGCAGGTCTTCGACGAGCAGGCCGACGTCGTGCTGAGCGATCTGCTGTCGAGCGACCGCACCTTCCTCCGCGAGCACGCCGCGTCGGCGCTCAGCCAGCGGCTGCCCCGCTACGACACGGTCGGTCGGCTGATCGGGCTCGTCGTGGCCGGGGGCTTCACCGGCATGGTCGCCCAGCGCACGCTCGAGCAGTGGTCGTCGGCCGCCCCTGCCGTGGTCGGCGTCGCCCTCGAGGGCGCCCTGATCGGCGTGCACGAGCCCGACGCCCGGTACCGCCTGGTCGAGACGCTGGGCCTCGTGCGCGCCCGCATCACCTCCCGCCCGCTGCTGACGATCGCCCGCGACCGGGGCGAGGACGAGCACGTCCGCGTCGCCGCCGTCTCGGCCCTCGGCCAGCGTCGTGGCGACCAGGCGGTCGCCGCCGTCGTCCACGAGCTCGCCCGCCACGACGGCTACCTCGGCGACGTCGCGCGCCTGTCCGCGATCGACCTCTCCGCCCCGGACGAGGTGCCCGACGGCCACCGGGTGCACGACCGCGGAGTCGAGGACGGACCCGACGGCGACCACCCCGCCGGGCGCGACGGCCTCACCATCGCGCAGCTCTTCCTGCACGCCGACATCGACGCCGGCCTCACCCACGCCGGCAGCGGCGACAACGGCGGCATCGCGACGCTGCTCGTCCGGCTCGGCGACGCGCTCGCCGCGGGCGGCGTGCTCCCCGCCGGAGCCGTGCTCCCCGCAGGAGGCGCGGTGCAGGCCCTCGGCGACTGTCGCGTCGAGCGGGTGGTCACCCTCTCGCGCGGGTCGGCGGACGCGGCGGTCGAGAGCGTCCACGATCTGGCGACCCGCGCCTCCGGACACGTCTACGGACGCGTGCCGCTGCTCAGCGACCCCGTCTCGTCGGCGACCGCGTGGCCGCTGCGGGTGGCGGCCCGGCGCGGCATCCGGCGGGTGCTGCGCGCCGCGGGCGGCGTCGACCTGCTGCACCTGCGGATGGCCGACGTGGGCAGCCTCGCGGCGGCCGACGTCGCCCGCGAGCTCGACATCCCCGTCGTCTTCACGGTGGCACCGGACCCGCACGCCGTCATCCAGTCGCTCGACCTGTCGGGCGCGCTGACCCGCGAGACCTTCGGCGACGTCGACGAGGTCGAGCACTTCTGGTTCCGCACCCGGCTCGTCCAGCAGCTCGCGTCGAACGCGTCGCACACCGTGCTGTTCCCCCGGCCCGAGCTCGAGCGCGACATGCGCGAGCTCGTCGGCATCGACGTCACGTCGCACCCCGAGCGCCACACGATCGTGCCCGAGGGCATCGACCTCGGCGTGGTCGACCGCTCGGTCGCCGAGGCCGCCGAGCACGCCGCGGGCCTGCCCGCGACCCCGCCGCTCGCCGAGCTGGGCGCGCTGCTCGAGACCCTGCCGCCCGAGCGTCGCGGTCTGCCGCTGCTGGTCAGCGTCGGACGACTGCACCGGGTCAAGGGCATGGCGACGATCGTCGAGGCCTGGGCCGACGGACCCCTGCGGGATCGCGCGAACCTCCTGCTGATCGGCGGCGACCTCGAGCACCCGAGCGCCGACGAGCGCGAACAGCTCGACCTCATCGACGCGATCGTCCCCGCGAGCCGGCACCGCGCCTCCGGACTCCTGTTGCCCGGCCACCGGCCGAACGACACGGTCGCCCGGTGGGTCGCCGCGGCCCGCTTCGGCCTGCCCGGGCTCGCGGCGCCCCGCGGCGTCTACGTCTGCGGCAGCCTGAAAGAGGAGTTCGGCATCGCCCTGCTCGAGGCGATGGGCTCCGGTCTGCTCGTCGTCGCGCCGCAGGGCGGCGGGCCCTCGACCTACGTGCGTCAGGGCGACACCGGCTGGCTCACCCGCACCTGGGACGTCGACGCCCTGCGCCTCGCGATGGGCGAGGCGCTCACCGCGGCCTCGGTCGAGACGACGGAGGCGCGCGCGGCCCGGTCACGCGACACCGTCGAGCGGTCCTTCACGATCCAGGCCATGGCGCGGTCGCTGTCGGGCGTCTACGACACGGTGCACCACGACGAGCTCGAACAGCGCGAGTGGAGCGTGAGCGCACGATGACCCTGCTCGTCGTCAGCCCCGACTACGCGTCGCACCTGCTGCCGCTCGCGACCCTGGCCACCGAGTGGCGCGACCGGGGCGAGCGCGTCGTCGTCGCGACCGGCCCGGCCACCGCCGCCATCGTCGAGTCGTTCGGCTTCGAGCGCGTGCACCTGCAGCTCGGGCGCGGCTCGAACCCCGGGGTGATCCGCGCCGAGGAGCAGGTGGCCGAGGAGGACGCGTCGCTGCGCGGCTTCTTCGACGCCACCCGGCTCGGCATGGTCGAGACGCTCTCGTACCAGGCGCGCGAACGCCTCACCGACCTCATGTGGCAGCCGGTCGCCACGGCCCGGGCGGTGCTCGACGTGGTCGCCGCCGTCCGGCCCGACCAGATCGTCGTGGACCACCTCGCGTTCAGCGCCCGGCTCGCGCTCGTGGCCGGCGGCGTGCCGTTCGCCGACGTCGTGCTGGGGCACCCGACCGCGCTGCCCGTGGGCGACGAGGTGTACGGCTGCCCGCCCGAGTGGCCCGCGGCGTTCGGCGGTGCCGGCGCCGGTGCTGGTGCGGGTGCCGGTGCCGGTGCCGACCCGGCGCTGGCCGGAGGCCGCACCACCGTCGAGGCGTCGAACCGCCCCGGAACGTGGTTCGACGACGCGAGCGTGGTGCGAGCCGCCGGAGATGCGTCGGTGGCGCGGGCCGACGCCGGCGCCGCGCCCGAGGGCGTCGCCGGGCTGCGCGAGTTGTGCGAGCGGGTCGACGCCTCGTTCACCGCCGAGTGGAACGCCGCGCTGGCCGAGCTCGCTCCGCACCTGCCGCCGTCGACGAGCGCCTTCGGCGAGCACGGCGACCTGCTGCTCTACAACTACCCGGGCGAGCTGGCCGACCCCGAGCGCGAGGCCCTGCTGCCCCCGCACGTCTGGCTCGGATCGGCCGTGCGTGCCGAGCCGGTGGACGCCGAGGTCGCCGCCTGGCTGGCCGGCGGCGCCGACCGCGCGCCCGCGCCAGCGCCCGACCTCGACCCCACCCCCGATCGCGACCTCACGTCCGATCCCGACCCCAACCCCACGCCCGCCCCGTTCGTCTACGTCAGCTTCGGCAGCTTCCTCTCGGTGCGGTCGGACGTGCTCGGGCGCGTGGCCGAGGCCCTGCGTCGGGTCGGGGTGCGGGCCGCGATCGCGCTCGGCTCGGGCGACCGGGCCGACCTCGGCGAGGTGCCGAGCGACTGGCTCGTCCGCGAGTTCCTGCCGCAGGTGACGCTGCTCGACGCGGCGACCGCGGCCGTCACGCACGGCGGCAACAACAGCGTGACCGAGGCGATGACCGCGGGCGTGCCCGTCGTCGTCCTGCCGTTCTCGACCGACCAGTTCGCCGGGGCCGCCGCCCTCGAGCGCACCGGGGTGGGCGTGGCGCTCGCCCCGAACACGGCGACGGTCGACGAACTGGCGGAGGCGCTGCGGCACGTGCTCGACCTGCCGACGCGCGACCCCGGTGCGGCCGGGCGCCTGGCCGGGCTGGCGGCGTCCCTGCGCGAGACGCCCGGACGGGCACGAGCCCACGCGGCGCTGACCGGGCGCGGCTGACCGAGACGCCCGGACGGGCACGAGCCCACGCGGCGCTGACCGGGCGCGGCTGACCGAGCCGGCCCGGGCCTCCTCGGCTCGCCCCGCCTCTCGGGATGTCACGACGTGCCGCTCGCCTTCGCAGGCGAGCGGCACGTCGTGGTGTCTGGTCCGTCCGGCCGAGGGCCGACCGGCAGGAGGCGCGGGTCGGCCTACACCGTCCGGGTGTGGAGGATGCCGCCGTCGACGTCGAGCAGGGCCCCGTGCACGAAGGCCGCCTCGTCCGACGCCAGGTAGCGCACCGCGTGGGCGATGTCGACGGGACGCACGGGTCGACCGGCCGGGGTGGCCGCGGTCAGGGTGTCGAGGACGGCCGCCGACCCGGCGTTGCCCGGAGTCGACGTCGCACCGGGTGCGACGCTGTTGACGCGGACGCCGCGGGGGCCGAACTCGGCCGCCCAGGTGCGGGTCATCTGCTCGACGGCGGCCTTCGACGCGGTGTACATGGCGCCGAACGGCACCCCGACCCGGGTCATCCACGAGCCGATGTTGACGATCGAGCCGTCTCCACGGTCGGCTATCGCCGGCGCGAGGGCACCGACGAGCACGTGCGGCGCCCGGACGTTCGTCGCCAGGATGGCGTCGAGGTCGGCGTCGTCGAGGGCGTCGGTCGGCATGGTCGGGTACACGCCGGCGTTGTTGACCAGGATGTCGACGCGGCCGCCGAGCACCTCGGTGGCCCGGGCGGCGAAGGCGCGGAGGTCGGCGTACGGGCCGGCGAGGTCGGCGGGCACGGCGTGGGCCGAGCCGCCTCGGGTGGTGATCGCGTCGACCACCCGCCGGGCCCGGGCGTCGTCGCGGCCGCTGACGACGACGGTGGCACCGGAGGCGGCGAGCACGCGGGCGATCGCCTCGCCGATGCCGCTGGTCGAGCCGGTCACGAGGGCGGTGCGACCGGCCAGGCGGTCGTCGGTGGGCAGGGACTCGAGGACTTCTTCATTGGACTGCATGGTCCATTGCTAGCACGGACTGGACCGTCGAGTCCAGTGTTCGTGGACCGAATGGTCCAATCGACGTAGGATCCCACCGTGGACGAGACGAAGATCACCGAGCGCGGGCGGCTCACCCGCCAGAGGATCATCGACGAGACCGGTCGGCAGATCCTCGCCGCGGGCATCGGCGGGACGACGCTCGACACGGTGCGGGCCGCGACGCTGACCAGCAAGAGCCAGCTGTTCCACTACTTCCCCGGCGGCAAGACCGAGCTGATCCACGAGGTCGCCCGGTGGGAGGGGCGTCAGCTGCTCGAGGCGCAGGAGCCCGAGATCCACGACCTCGGCACCTGGGAGTCCTGGGAGCGCTGGCGCGCCGCCCTGGTCGAGTACTACATCAGCCTCGGCCGCTGGGCCTGCCCGATCGGCACGCTCGCCGCCCAGGTCGCGGCCACGGACGCCGAGGTCGAGCGCAGCGTCAAGGCGAGCTGGGACGCCTGGCGCGAGCAGCTGGCCGCGGGCATCCGGCGGCTGCAGGCCTCGGGCTCGGTCGACGCCTCGGCCGATCCGGTGCGCGTCGCGACCGCGATCATCGCGGCGATCCAGGGGGGACTGCTGCTCAGCCAGTCGGAGCGGGCGGGCTGGCCGCTCGAGGCCGCACTGGACCACGCGCTCGGCCCGTTGCACACCGTCCGCCGCGACTGACGCGGGTCGTCCGCCGGACGTGCCCCGCGCCTCCTGCGCTGTCGCCCTCCTGCGCTGTCGCCCTTCGGCTCTGTCGCCCTAGCTCTAGGCGCCGAAGACGACCGCGCGCATCGCGTCCTCGCCGACCGCCGCGTCGCGGTACCGCTGCATCAGCGCGGCGTTGGCGTCGTACTGCGGCCCCTCGCGCACCTCGGCCTGGTGGTGCAGGGCGAAGACCATGCCCTCGTGCCGTCGCGGGGCCTCGCCGAGCAGGGTGGTGTGGGCGAGGTACCAGGCGGCGTCCTCGAAGCCCCAGCCCCGGAAGCGTTCGTCCTGCCCGCCGTGGCTGCGCCACGAGGAGGCGCGGGTCACGTAGACCCCCGAGCAGGCCCCGCGCACGAGCTCGAAGTCGCACCGCTCGAGGGGGGTGCCCGCGGCCGCCTGCGCGGTGCCGTCGCGTCCCAGCCAGTGGTACTCGGTGTAGGGCAGGTGCACCCGGCCGCTCGTGCGGGCCGCCTCGATCGCCGCGAGCAGGGGCTCGCGTTGCGGCAGGGTGTCGGCGTCGCCGATCACGGCGACCTCGTCGTCGGCCAGGCCGGCGACCCCCAGGTTGCGGCACTGGGCCAGGTTGAACACCGGGTCGGGGGAGTCGATCGTGCGGATCTCGGCCTCGGGCAGGGCGTCGGCGTACCAGTCGCGGACGACCTCGAACGCCGCGACGCGACTGGGTTGCGGACGCCAGGGGAGCACGACGGTGACCATCCCGCGAGCCTAGCGGCGTGCGCCGGGCCGCCCCGCGCCTCCCGCCCCGCCCCGCACCGCGTCTCCCGCGCCGCGCCGTCCCGCCCCGCGCTGTACCTCCCGCCGCGACGAACGATGCACCCGGTTTCGAACGATGCACCCGGAAGCAACCGGGTGCATCGTTCGAAACCGGGTGCATCGCCGTCCGATCGCACGCCGAGCAGGCCTCAGGAGGCGCGGGTCGCGTCCGCCGCACCCGGCAGCGTCAGCTCGAGTGCGTGGCCGCGCACGTGTGCCAGGGCCCGCTCGACGGCGCCCGTGGTCACGACCGCGTCGCCCAACGTCGAGGCGACGACCTCGGGCGCGGCCCGGTGCGTGAACCGGCTGAGCCACGGTGTCGTCCGGTCGAGCAGCAGTCCGAGGGAGGGCGCCACGGCCCCGGCGACGACGATGCGGTCGACGTCGAGCATGCCGCTGAGCATGGCGCAGACGCGTCCGAACCGTTCGGCGGCCTTCTCGACCAGGCGCAGGGCGGTCGCGTCGCCGGCGTCCGCCGCGGCCAGCACGGCGGGGGCCTCGAGCTCGTCGAGCGGGATCGCCCGCAGCGGCGACGAGGCCGGCACGGTGCCGAGCTCGCGCGCGGCCCGGGCCCAGTCGCGCAGCAGGGCTCCGAGGCCGTCGGCCGATCCGACGCCCTCGACCAGGTCGAGGAGGCGCATCTCGCCCGCGGCACCGCGGCTGCCCCGCACGAGGGCTCCGTCGAGCACGAACCCGGCGCCGAACCGCTCGCCCGCCAGCAGGGTCACGAACGACGTGGCGGCACCGGCACCGGCACCGCCATCGACCTCGCGGTCGGCACGGGACGCGGCCGCCGCCTCGGCCACGGCGGCCAGGTTGGCGTCGTTCTCGACGACGACGGCCCAGCCGCGCTCGGCGAAGAGCCCGGTGTAGTCGGGGTTCATCAGCACCCAGAAGTCGGCGCCGACCTCGATCGGCGACCGGCCCTCGGAGTCGGTCGGCGCGGGCACTCCGAGTGCCACGGCGAGCACGTCGGCGTCGCCCAGCGAGGCCTCGCCGAGGACGTCGTCGACCAGCCGTGAGACCGTCCGGCGGCGGTCGTCCGCCGTCCCGTCGGGGTCGATGCGCCGTGCGACGCGGGCCACGACGTCACCGCGCAGGTCGGCCACGACGGCGGTCAGGTGGTGGCGGCCGGCGTCGACGCCGACGACGTGCCCGGCGGAACGGGCCAGGGCGTAGCGACGAGCGGGGCGGCCCTTGCGGTACTCGCCGGTCGAGCGGGCGTCGGCGAGCGACACCATCCAGCCGTGGTCGATGAGGTCGTCGCAGACCCCGAGCACGGTGGACCGGGTGAGTCCGGTGAGGGCGATCAGGTCGCTCGCCGTGACGGCGTCCGCGGACCACGCGTGCCGCAGCACCTCGGCCGCGTTCATGCGGCGGAGCAGGCTCGGCGACGACACCCCGGTGCTCAGCGCCACCCGCGCCTCCTCGTGCTGTGGCCGGTGCCTCGCGACACGGCGGATCTTTTCGACGACGACCCATGGTGCCACGCCGCGAATTGATCTAGGGTCTAAATCTACACACCAGATCAACTCGGTCCCGACGCTGTCGTCGGGGTCGCGACCCGGGAGACGACGACGTGCCCACACCCCCACTGCCCTCCGGTGCCGGCCTCAGCCGACGCACCCTCCTCGGCGGGATCGGTGCCGCCGGGGCGGCGCTCCTCCTCGCCGGCTGCGCCCCGTCCGGCTCCGGCCGCGGGCGCACCGAGATCACCTTCTACGCGACCAAGCCCGAGGCGATCCCGTACTTCTCCGACCTGGTCTCGCGCTTCAACGAGTCGCAGTCGGCGGTCCGGGTGATCCACGACTCGACCTCGGGCATCTCGGCCGGTTTCGTCCGGGGCAACCCGCCCGACGTCGCGGCCTTCACGTACAACCTCGAGATGGCCCGCTTCATGGAGCGCGGGGCGCTGAGCGACCTGGGCGACCTGCCCGAGGCGCGCACGATCCGCCCCGAGGTGCAGGAGCTGGTCGACCAGTACGCGACGTACCCCGGCCGGACGAGCGTGCTGCCGTACTCGATCACCGCCGCGTCGGTGATCTACAACCAGCAGGTCTTCGCCGACCTGGGCGTCGAGGTGCCGACCACCTGGGACGAGTTCCTCGCGGCGTGCGACACCTTCACGGCGGCCGGCGTCACGCCGATCTACAGCACCTTCCGCGAACCGTGGACCGTCGCGCAGGGCCTGTTCGACTACACGACCGGCGGGTCGCTCGACGTCGCGGCCTTCTACGAGAAGATGAACGCCGAGGGCACGAGCGTCGGCCAGGGCGGCTCGGTCTCGTTCGAGAAGGACTTCCGCGAACCCGTCGAGCGCATGGTGCAGCTCGGACGGCTGTCGAACGCCAACCGCAACAGCCGCGGTTACGGCGACGGCAACCTCGCCATGGCGCAGGGCGAGGCGGCGATGCTCATGCAGGGGCCGTGGGCACTCGGTGAGATCACCAAGGCGAACCCCGAGGCGAGGGTCGGCACGTTCCCCTTGCCGATGACCGACGACCCCGCCGACCGCAAGGTGCGGGTCAACCTCGACCTGGCCCTGTGGGTGCCCGAGCAGTCGCGCAAGCAGGACGCCGCCCGCGAGTTCCTGACCTACCTGATGCAGCCCGAGATCCAGGACGCCTACAACCGCGACTTCCTGGCGTTCGGCACCACGAGGTCGGCCCCCGCCGTGACCGACGAGCGCATCGTCGGCATGCAGGGCTACTACGACGACGCGCGGTTCTACCAGGGGGCGTCCAAGGCGATCCCGCTGACGATCCCCGCCGAGAACTACGTGCAGGGCATCGTCACCGGCGCCAGCGTCGAGGGCACCCTGCGCACCATGGACGCCGACTGGCGCCGCCTGGCACTCCGCGCATGAGCGCGATCGACGGCGCGGGCCGCGCCACGGCCCCGGCCACCCCGACCACCGCCCGAGTCGAAGGAGACCCGATGGCCACCACCACCCCCACGGCCGTGCGAGGCGCCCGCACCTCGCTGAGCGGCAGCACGACCGGCAACCCGCGGCGCCGCGGCAGGCGCGTCGACCCGGTCTTCTACTTCTTCCTCGTGCCGACGCTCGTCCTCTTCTCGCTGGCGATCACCCTGCCGGCCGTGATGGGCGTGTTCTACAGCTTCACGAACTCGATCGGCTTCGGCGAGTTCGACATGGTCGGCGTCACCAACTACCTCGCGATGGCGACCGACCCGGCGATCCTCGGCTCGTACGGCTTCACGATGGGCTTCGCGCTGGTCACGGTGATCGCCGTCAACGTCATCGCCCTGCTGTTGGCGATCGGCCTGACCTCGCAGATCAAGGCGAAGACCGCGCTGCGGGCCGTCTTCGTGATCCCGATGGTCATCTCGGGCATCATCATCGCCTTCGTCTTCCAGTTCCTCTTCTCGAACTCGTTGCCGGCCCTCGGCGCCTCGCTCGGCATCCCCGGGCTGCAGGACAGCATCCTCGCGAACGCCGACACCGCCTGGATCGGCATCGTCGTCGTGACCGCGTGGCAGGCGATCCCGAGCACGCTGCTGATCTACATCGCGGGCCTGCTCGCGATCCCCGGCGAGGTGTACGAGGCGAGCAGCCTCGACGGCGCCTCGGGCTGGAAGCAGCTGCGGTCGATCACGCTGCCGCTCGTCGCGGGCTACGTCCTGATCAACACGATCATCGGCTTCAAGAACTTCCTGAACTCGTACGACATCATCGTCGGCCTGACGAACGGCGGCCCCGGCACGTCGACCCGCAGCATCGCGATGACGATCTTCACGGGCTTCACCGGCGGCGACTACGCCTACCAGATGGCCAACGCGACCATCTTCTTCGTGATCGCCGTCGCGATCGCGCTCGTCCAACTCCGGATCACCCGCGGAAAGGCGGCCGTCTGATGGCGAACACCGCACTCGTCACCCCGGCCGCCTCGGCGGCCCCCACCCCAGGAGGCACGGGTCGCGACGCCGACGCCGTCACCCGTCGTCGACGCGGTCGCGTCGGTCGGGAGCGCCCGAACCGCCTCGTCACCGTGCTGCTGGTGCTCGGCACGATCACCGTGCTGATCCCGATCTACGTCACCGTCACGATGTCGCTCAAGACGTCGGCGCAGGCCGTCGACGGCAACGCGTTCGGCCTGCCGGCACCGATCGACTTCTCGAACTTCGCGACCGCCTGGCAGCTGACCGACTTCCCGCGGGCGTTCGGCATCTCGACCCTCGTCACGGCCGCGACCGTGATCGGCACGGTCGTGCTCGCCTCGATGGCGTCGTACGCGATCTCGCGCAACTGGGACCGCAAGCTGTTCCGCTTCTCGTTCTTCTACCTGCTGGCCGCGATGTTCCTGCCGTTCCCGGTCGTCGCGCTGTCGCAGATCAAGTTGACCGGCATCGTCGGCCTCGACAACCCCGGCGGCGTCGCGCTGCTGCACGTCATGTTCCAGCTGTCGTTCTCGATCCTGCTGTTCACGGCGTTCCTGCGGTCGTTGCCCGAAGAGCTGGAGGAGAGCGCGCGGCTCGACGGCGCCACCACCTGGCAGGTCTTCTGGCGCCTGGTCTTCCCGCTGCTCGCCCCGATGAGCGCCACGGTCGGCATCTTCGCCTTCCTGGCCTCGTGGAACGACTTCGCGATGCCGTCGCTGATCACCGCCGACCCGTCGCTGCAGACCCTGCCCGTGCTGCAACAGATCTTCCAGACGCAGTTCAGCAACGACTACAACGTCGCCTTCGCCTCGTACCTCATGGCGATGGCCCCGGCGATCGTCGTCTACCTCTTCACCCAGCGCTGGGTGATGGCGGGCGTGACGCAGGGCGCGATCAAGTAGGCGTCCGTCGGGGGGCGCGGCCCGCGCCTCCTGACCTCCAGGCAACCCACCACCACCGAGAGGACCTTGCTCCACGATGACCGACACGCTCCGCACCGCACCCTCGACCGAGCTGCTGACCGACGACCCGACCTGGTGGCGCCAGGCGGCGGTCTACCAGATCTACCCCCGCAGCTTCGCCGACTCGAACGGCGACGGCATCGGCGACCTGCCCGGCATCACGGCGGCGGTGCCCTACCTGCAGCGGCTGGGCGTCGACGCGGTCTGGCTCAGCCCGTTCTATCCGTCGGCCCTCGCCGACGGTGGGTACGACGTCGACGACTACCGCGACGTCGACCCCAAGATCGGCACGCTCGCGCAGTTCGACGAGATGATCGACGCGCTGCACGCGGTCGGCATCCGGGTGATCGCCGACCTCGTGCCGAACCACTCGTCCGACCGGCACGTCTGGTTCCGGGAGGCGCTGGCCGCTCCCGCCGGATCGCCCGCCCGGGCGCGCTACATCTTCCGCGACGGTCTCGGCGAGACCGGCGAGCTGCCGCCCTCGGACTGGACGTCGATCTTCGGCGGCCCGGCCTGGACCCGCGTCGCCGACGGCCAGTGGTACCTGCACTCGTTCGCGAGCGAGCAGCCCGACTGGGACTGGGACAACCCGGAGGTGCGCGAGGACTTCCTGACCACGCTGCGGTTCTGGTCGGACCGCGGGGTCGACGGCTTCCGGGTCGACGTGGCGCACGGGCTGGCGAAGAGCCTGCCCGAGGTGCTGCCGTCCACGGCCGAGCTCGAGGCGCTGCCCAAGGCCGACGGCGACCACCCGCTGTGGGACCGCGACGAGGTGCACGAGATCTACGCCACGTGGCGTGAGGTGTTCGACGAGTACGACCCGCCGCGCATCGCCGTGGCCGAGGCCTGGGTCGAGCCGTCGCGTCGTGCCCGCTACGCCAGCGCCGAGGGGCTGGGCCAGGCGTTCAACTTCGACCTGCTCGAGGCCGACTTCGACGCCACGCAGTTCCACGACATCATCACCTACAACCTCGACGCGGCCGAGGCCTCGGGATCGTCGACGACGTGGGTGTTCTCGAACCACGACGTCGTCCGCCACGCGACCCGGTACGGCCTGCCCGCCCTGAACGGTCGCGACGTCAAGCAGGGCGCCGAGTGGCTGCTGTCGGGCGGCACCTCGCCCGAGGTCGACGTCGAGACCGGCCTGCGTCGGGCTCGTGCGGCGTCGCTGTTCATGCTCGGCCTGCCCGGGTCGGCCTACGTCTACCAGGGTGAGGAGCTCGGGTTGCCCGAGGTCGCCGACATCCCCGCCGACGAGCGCCAGGACCCGTCGTTCTTCCGCAACCCCGGCGTCGACATCGGTCGGGACGGCTGCCGCGTGCCGCTGCCCTGGACCCGGACGGGGCCGTCGTTCGGCTTCGGCGCGGGCGAGGCGCACCTGCCGCAGCCCTCGTGGTTCGGCGAGTACTCGGTCGAGGCCGAGGAAGCCGACGCGACGTCGACGCTCGCGCTCTACCGGGCGGCCCTCGCGGCGCGGCGCGACCTGCAGACCGACGAGACGCTCGACTGGCTGCCCGTCGACGGCCGCGACGACGTGTTGCACCTCGTCCGCCCCGGCGGATGGCACGTGGTGTGCGTGTTCGGCACCGAGCCCGTCGACCTGGCAGCGCTCGGGCTGGGCTCGGGCGAGGTGCTCGTCGCGAGCGGGCCGCTGACGGATGCCGGGCAGCTGCCGGGCGAGACGGCGGCCTGGCTGCGCGGCTGACGGCGGCCTGGCTGCGCGGCTGACGTCGGCCGTCCCCGGCCGGGAGGCGCGGGGCCGGTCAGGCGGGGACGTCGTCGCCGGCCGTGGAGCGGCGCTGCTCGACCTCGGCCTCGAGCTTCGCCAGACGGGCGAGCCGCTCGTAGTGCTCGGCCTCGCGGTCGAGGTCGGCGAGCTGCTGCTCGGTGCTGCGGACGCGGTGGTCGAGCGTGCGGGCCGCGGCCTCGTGGTACCGGCTCTGGTCGCGGGGCCCGATCTGCTCGACTCGGCTGCCGTACTCGCGGCCCGCGGCGAACCAGACGATGCTGCCGATCAGCGGCAGGAACAGCACGATCATGATCCACAGGCCCTTGGGCAGGTGTCGCACGTCGCCTTCTGGACGCGTGACGATGTCGACGAGCGCCCCCACGATCAGCAGGAGGGGCAGGGCAGCCAGCACGAAGGTCACGGCCCGAGGGTAGGGGGTGCCGCCTGCCCGGCGGAAGCCCCGCGAGGAGGGGTGACCGCGCCCCCGCCTGTGCCGCGTTCTGGGTGTGACGGGCCCTCCGGACGGTCGGTAGCGTCACCCGCATCACGGCGAGCGACCCCGGTCAGGAGGTGCGGTGCCGGTCGACCACGAAGGGTGCAGCTCCTGAAAATTCGCCTCCACCCCTGGTCAGCGGGCGGCTCTGATCGTAAGGTGGGTCGGTCCGCCCCATCGAGGAGAACCGTGAGTCGACGCGCCGTCCGTCCCAGGAAGCGCTCATGACCGACCCCTCGAACACCCGCGAGACCGTGGCGCCGGCCGAGCCGGCCTCGCCCGCCGCGCCGACCGCTGCGGCCGTCGAGCAGGCGCCGGGTGCCGCCGTGCCGCTGACCCGCCGTGAGGCCCGCGCCCTCGAGCGCGCCGCTGCCGCCGCTGCCGACGCTGGTTCTGCTGCTCCCGCCTCCACGACGTCGTCCGCTGCGCCCGTCTCCGCACCGTCGTCCGTCGCTCCTGCGGCCAGCCCGGCGATGAACCCGGTGTCGAACGATGCACCCACGAGCAACCGGGTGCATGGTTCGGAAGTGGGTGCGACGGCCACCGAGGCGGCACCCACGACCCGCGTCGCGCGCCGCCGGCGCCCCTCCGTGCCGGCCGTGCTCCGTCGGACCCGAGATGCCGGCCGCCCGAACCCGAGCCCCCGGGCGACCACCGGCCGTTCGCGGCTGCGGGCCGTCTCGTCGCGCGTCCGTGCGGCGACCTTGCCCGTGCTCGGCGTCTGCGCCGTCATGCTCTTCTTCACGTCGAACCTCACCCCGGCCTCGGCCAGCGACCTGGGCGGGTCGAACATCCCGACCGCCGGTGCCGCTCCGATGCCGACCCAGACCCTCGCGGCGTCGCTCGTCGTGCTGACCGTGTCCGACCGCGACGCCTTCGGGGTGACCGACGCGCCGCCGCCGCCTCCTCCGCCGCCCGAGCCCGAGCCCGTCGTCACCTCGAAGAACGTCGCGGGGTCGACGAATTCGTACCGCGCCTCCTCAGGGGCCGGCACCATCGTGAACTCGGGGATCGGTGACATCCGCTGGCCGTTCCCGGGTTCGGTCGTCCTCAGCTCGGGCTTCGGTCCCCGTGCGGCTCCGTGCGCGGCGTGCTCGAGCATGCACATGGGCCTCGACATGACGCCCGGCGGCGGCACCCCCATCGGTGCCGCGGCCGCGGGCGTGGTGCGCACGTCTGGCATGCACGGTCAGTTCGGTCAGTACGCCGTGATCGACCACGTGATCGACGGTCAGCGCGTCAGCACCCTGTACGCGCACATGCAGATCGGTTCGAGCCCGCTGGTCGCCGGGCAGACGGTCCAGGTGGGCGAGCTGGTCGGCAAGGTCGGCCGCAGTGGTGTCGCGACCGGCGAGCACTTGCACTTCGAGGTGCTGCTCGGCGGCACGACGCAGGTCGACCCGAAGGCCTGGCTCGAGGCCAACGCCGGCCGCACGCTCTAGCCAACGCGGCCGCACGCTCTAGCCGTCGGAACGGGCCGTCCTGTACGAACTCGCCCGCCCTCGCGTGCGTCGGCGCCCACCCCCGCGCCTCAGGCCCCGCGCTTCACGCAGCGAGCCTCAGGCCGCGCGACGCGCCTCGCGCCAGGCCTGCACCTCGGCGGTCAGCTCGGCCTTGCGGCCGGCGTCGGCGAACGACGCCTCGACCGAGTTCGTCGCCAGCAGGGCGAGCATGTCGTCGTCCAGCCCGAGCACGTCGCGCAGCGCCTCGTAGTTGTCGCCCACGTAGCCGCCGAAGTAGGCGGGGTCGTCGCTGTTGACCGTGACGAGCAGCCCGGCCTCGAGCATGCGGGGCAGCGGGTGCTCGGCCAGGTCGGACACCACCGCGAGCCGCAGGTTCGACAGTGGGCAGACGGTGAGCGGCACCCGGTCGGCGACGAGGCGGGCGACGAGGGCGTCGTCCTCGAGGCTGCGCACCCCGTGGTCGACGCGTTCGACGTGCAGCAGGTCGAGGGCGTCCGTGACGTACGACGGCGGGCCTTCTTCACCGGCGTGGGCGACGACGTGCAGCCCGAGCGCGCGGGCACGGTCGAAGACGCGGGCGAACGCGGCGGGCGGGAACCCCACCTCGGAGGAGTCGAGCCCCACCCCGATCAGGTCGGAGGCGCGGTGCGCGACGGACTCGAGGGTCGCGGCCGCGTCGCCCACCGGCAGGTGCCGCAGGAAGCAGAGGATGAGCCCGCCCGTGATGCCGAACCGCTCGCGCGCCTCGCCGAGCGCCTGGGTCAGCCCGTCGATGACCTCGTCGACGTCGACGTCGCGAGAGGTGTGCGCCTGGGGGTCGAAGAACATCTCGACGTGACGCAGCCCCTGGGCGTGGGCGCGTTCGAGGTAGGCCCAGGCGAGGTCGTGGAAGTCCTGTGCGGTCTGCAGCACGGCCGTGCACGCGTAGTAGAGGTCGAGGAACTCCTGCAGCGAGCCGAAGGAGTACGCCGCGCGCAGCTCGTCGACCGAGGCGAAGGGCAGGTCGACGTCGTTGCGGTCGGCGAGGGCGAAGACGAGCTCGGGTTCGAGCGTGCCCTCGACGTGCAGGTGCAGCTCGGCCGTGGGCGGCGTCGCGAGCACGGTGCCCGAGAGGGGCGAACCCGAGAAATCCGTACCCGAGGAGCTGGTGCCCGACAGGGGCGACCGAAGGTGGTCGCTGCTCGTCGGGGTCGTGCCCGTGAGGGGCGTGCCGGGCGCGGGGGCCGCGGTCGTCGGGGAGGTGTCGATCGCCGTCATCGGGCCACCGTAGCGGCAGCGTGCCTCCCGACGAAGCCCCGTGCACGATCGTTCACCGTCC
Source organism: Frigoribacterium sp. 9N (assembly GCF_902506305.1). Lineage (NCBI taxonomy): Bacteria > Bacillati > Actinomycetota > Actinomycetes > Micrococcales > Microbacteriaceae > Frigoribacterium > Frigoribacterium sp. 9N. The sequence continues at coordinate 146,769 of NZ_LR733391.1, read as the reverse complement.
CGTCACCCGGCGACCGTCTGGGGACGAGACGAGGAGGCGCGGGGCGGTTCGTCGAGGACGCCACCCGCGCCTCCTGCCCGGACGTCGAGGAGGCGCGGTGCGCGACGACCGCACACCGCGCCTCCTGCAGGTGGCTAGGCCGTCAGCACGACGGCGAGCGTCTCGGGCTGGTCGTGCCCGGTCCACGTGCCGGTGAGGACCTCGACCCCGTGGTCGCCGCTGTGGCCGCCGGTCGAGGCGAGGGCCCCGGCGTCGTGTCGACCGAGGGCGCGGGCGACGACGATGCGGACCGCCGCGCCGGTGACGACCGTGCGGCCCTCGACCTGGTCGACGGTGAGGCGGTCGACGTCGGGCACGGGGGTGCCCGGGGTGCCGCTGCCGACGACGGTCGAGTTCGGCTCGCGGACCTGTCGTTCGCCGTCGACCTCGAACCAGGCCTCGGCCTGCGTGCCGCCGGTCAGCACGGCCGTCGCGAGGGCCGCGGCCCAGACCGGGTCGGCCGTGCCGTCGTAGACCCACCGCGTGCCGAGCACCGAGTGCTCGGTCGTCCCGACGAGGTGCGCGTCCGCGCCGGCCAGGGGAGCGTCGCGGTACGTGAGGGGCACCTGCAGCTGCACGCCGTCGGCGGTGGCGACGATGATCGTCTCGACGCCGACCTCGCCCGCCGGGTCGTCGAAGCGGAAGGCGGCGACGCTGCGCAGGCCCTCGTCGTCGGCGCCCTCGGACCGGGGCGGGCCCTCGAACCACGGCTGGGTCGGCACCCAGGCGTCGAGCAGGTCGATCTTGGAGGGGCTCATGCCGGCCCGGTGCAGGTGTGCCATGCCGTCGATCGTAGGGCCGACCACCGTCACCGTCGGTCACCGCCACCACCACGCCCCGACCCCGCCGGCGGCACGGCCCGACCGCGCCCCGACGCCTCCAGTAACGCGACACCTGTCGTGCGTTCTCCAGCAGTCGGGCGTAGCCTGCGGCCCATGAAGGCACTCCAGTACACCCAGGTCGGTCAACCCCCCGAAGTCGTCGAGATCGAGAAGCCGTCGCCCGGCCCCGGGCAGGTGCTGCTCAAGGTCACGGCCGCCGGCGTCTGCCACTCCGACGAGTACGTCATGAGCCTTGGTGAAGAGGACTACACGGCGCAGGGCTATCCGCTGCCGCTCACGCTCGGGCACGAGGGCGCCGGCGTCGTGGCCGAGCTCGGCGAGGGCGTCGAGCACCTGCAGGTCGGTGACGCGGTCGCCGTCTACGGCCCGTGGGGTTGTGGGCGCTGCCACCAGTGCGCCCAGGGCAAGGAGAACTACTGCGTCAACGCCGCCGCCGAGGGCATCAAGCCTCCCGGGCTCGGCGCTCCCGGGTCGATGGCCGAGTACATGATCGTCGACGACCCGCGCCACCTGGTGCCGCTCGGCGACCTCGACCCGGTCGAGAACGTGTCGCTCACCGACGCCGGCCTCACGCCGTACCACGCGATCAAGACCTCGCTGCCGAAGCTCGGCGCCGGCACCTACGCCGTCGTCATCGGCACCGGAGGCCTCGGGCACGTCGGAATCCAGATCCTGCGGGCGCTCTCGGGTGCGCAGATCATCGCGCTCGACGTGAGCGACGAGAAGCTCGAGCTGGCGAAGCACGTCGGTGCGCACCACACGGTGATCAGCGACGAGCACGCCGCGGACGCCATCCGCGAGATCACCGGGGGCCTCGGCGTCCAGGCCGTCTTCGACTTCGTCGGGGCGGGGCCGACGATGGCCACGGCCGTCGCGGTCGCCGCGGCGGACGCCGACGTGACCATCGTCGGCATCGGTGGCGGCACCGTCGAGCTCGGCTTCGGCGCGATCGCCTACGACGTCGCCGTGCGCATCCCCTACTGGGGCAGCCGCAGCGAACTGATCGAGGTCCTCGACCTCGCCCGGGCCGGCCAGGTCGAGGTCGCCACGCAGCGCTACTCGCTCGACGACGGCCCGAAGGCCTACGAGGCCCTCGCCGCCGGCACCGTCCGCGGCCGGGCCGTCATCGTCCCCTGACGCGACCACCCCGAGGAGGCGCGGTGCCGGATTCCGCGCACCGCGCCTCCTGCAGGTCGCAGCGGCCGATCGGCCGCACCTGACCCCGTCGTCGCGACGGGGAACGGGGTCCTGGCGCCGGCGAGCACCGCAGGAGTGAGCGTCGACACGTTGTGGCTGGGAACGCTGTGTGGCGTGATTCCGACGATGCTGTGTGGCCTAGCTCGCCCTGTCGGCGTGGCCGGTCGGGTCAGGGCTTGCCGTGCTCGGCGTGTGCCTGGTCGTGGGCATCGGGGTGGTCACCCATCATGCGGAGCATGGGCCATGAGCCGCTGCGGGTGAAGACGACGAGCAGGAACGCCGCGACGAGCAGGAACACGATGTTGAGCCAGGTGGTGTAGTTCCAGCTGATCGAGGTCGTCACGATGGTGAGGTGCCGGTTCGTGGGGACGAGGTGCAGCGGGGTGAAGAGCAGTTCGACGGCGTAGCCGGCGAGGACCATGGCGCCGTAGAAGATCCCGGTGATGCGGAGGGCTGCTCTCCAGCCGTAGTACTTCCGGTAGATGATGATGATCGGGATGATGATCAGGTCGGCGAAGATGAAGCTGATCACACCGCCGAAGCTGATCCCACCGTTCCAGAGGACCGCTGCGAGGGGGACGTTGCCGACGGAGCAGACGAAGCTCACCATCGCCAGGATCGGCCCGATGAGCGGGTCGATCAGGAACGCGAGCGTCGGGTGTCCATCGAGGAACAGTGCTTGCAGCCACGCCTTCGGGACCCAGGCGTCGAAGGCGCCGGCGATGAGTAGCCCGATGACGATGTCGCGGATGACGGATGCCCAGTCCATGACGAAGTACTGCGACACGCTCGTGAGCCCGGGCCTCGAGAACAGTCGCCGCCAGAAGCCCTGGTCGCCCTGCACGGACATGTCCATGGCTGCATGGCCCTCCATCGCGCCGGCGAGTCCCTTGTCGGCCTGTTCGCGGGCGGCGTCGACGATCTTCCCGCGCATCCAGAGCCGGAACCCGAGGGCGATGAGGATGATCATCAGTGGTCCACCGACGAACTCCGCTGCGGTGAACTGCCAGCCCATGACGAACGCGAGGATCAAGCCGAGCTCGACGACGAGGTTCGTGGAGGCGACCTCGAACGCCATGGCCGACGACAGGCTCGCGCCCTTGCGGAAGAGCGTCCGTGCGAGGGCGACGGCGGCGTAGGAGCAGGACGAGGACAGTGCGCCCAGGCCGGTTGCGACGCTGATCGCTCGGGGGGAGTCGTCGCGCATGAGCTTGGTGATCTGGTCGGTGCGGACGACGGCTTGGATGACGCCGGAGAGAGTGAAGCCGAGGATGAGGGGCCAGAGGATCTCCCACCCCATCGAGCCGGCTGCTACCAGGGCGTCACCGACTGCGTTGATCACGAACACGTACACCTGCTTCTTCACGTCGCGGGCATGTTCTGCAGCGACAGGGTGGTCACAAAGGGGGGAAGAACCGGTCTCGGGCCGAGGCGGACTGCGTTGCCCGCCTCGACCCTCGACTGGTGTCACGTGGACGCGAGCATGTCCTTCATCTGCGTGATCTGCTCGGTCTGGCTCGACACGATCGACTTCGCCATCGCGACCGCGTCGGTGTTCATGCCCTTGTCGACTTCGCTCCTGGCCATGTCGACGGCGCCCTCGTGGTGCTGGACCATCTGCTGCAGGAACAGCTTTCCGGCGTCCTTTGCGGATGCCTGGTCGAGGTCGGTCATGTCGGAATCGGACATCATCCCGGACATGGAGTGCCCCGACTCCGTGGGCTCACCCCAGCCCTGCAGCCAGCTGGCGAGCTGAATGATCTCCGGACCCTGCTCGGCCTTGATCTGCTCCGCCAGGGTGGCGACGTCGGGGTCGACACCGTCGCCCTTGGCGAGGAGCGCGTCGCTCATCTCGACGGCCTGCTCGTGGTGCGGCAGCATCATCTGCGCGAACATCACGTCCTGGTCGTCGTGCGCCGACGCGGCCGAGCTCGACGAGGCGGACGAGCCCGCGTCGGAGCTGCTGTCGTTCGTGGAGCAGCTCGCGAGGGTCAGGCCGAGGGTGAGCGAGGCGGCGATCGCGAGGGTGCGCGTGGTCGTGGTGGTGTGCATGGAAGGTCCATTCCCGTGGATGCGTCAGCTGGTCCGGGCAGGCGGATGCCTCCCGGTTCTGGGCATGCGGGAGCCGCCCTGCGGCGGTGTGGTCCCGCAGGGGGCGGATCAGATGCGGATGATCTGCAGTGCCGTCAGTGACGGTGGTTTCGGTGCTGCGATGTGGCGCGGCAGCCGGTCAGCCAGCGCAAGCAGTCGCGACAGCAGCGCGATGACACCGCCGGTCCGTGCGCGCAGTAGCGCCCATGCGAACAGGGCGATCGTCAGCGCGCACGCCATCCCCATCAGCGAGCACATCAGCGCGCACAGGCCGCTGTCGCAGCCGGCGTCGGTGAGGACCGTCAGCACCGCGGCCGCGGGAGCGGCATGCTCCCCGTGGCGGTTTCCGACGGCATGGACGTGCTCGGTGGTGGCGGCGGGAGCTGCCATCGGGTGCTCGTGGCCGTCGGTGTGGCCGGCCATCGTGTGCATCAGGACCGTGAACCCGACCAGCAGCAGCAACGCCAGCGTCGCCGTGACCTGCAACAGCAGCCGGCGACGCGGGGAGGCGGTGGTGGCGAGCATCGATTCTTCGATCAGGACGAGGGGTGGGGGATCGTCGGGCTGCAGCGGAAGCACGTTCCGTTGCGAGGTCGACCGAATCGAACTGTACCCCCTGGGGGTATGCGCTGTCTCGGGCGGCCAGCCGATCGATCAGCACAGGGTAGGCATCGCGCGACCGTGCCGTGCCAGAGGGACATTCACTAGCCGATCCCAAGAACGACGGATGTGTGACAGCGGTGCCCTTGGTACAGGGTCGTCACCCGCGTCTGCCACCCGTTTCGCCGGGAGTGAGGACGGCTGCCTGCGACCGCCGATCTTTTTCGGCCTTTTTCGGCCGCGGATGAACTCCTGGATGAGCTGCGTCGTGTTCGTAGTAAGCGGGCTACCTGGGCCGGCGTACCAGCAGGAGGAAATATGCACAAGCGAATGACCATCACGCTCACGACGGCCGTCTTGGCCGCGGCCGCTCTCTCCGGGTGCGCCACATCTGCCGAATCATCCACGACGACCGACTCCACCGAGCCGGCCCCCGCCGAGACCACCGCGGCAGCGGCAGTCCTCGGCACCGCAACGTCTCCCTTGGGCGAAATCATCACCGACGACGCCGGGTACACGATCTACACGTTCAAGATGGACGAGCAGGACTCGGGCACCAGCAACTGCTACGACGAATGCGCCATGACCTGGCCGGCAGTCGAAGCCTCCGGCACGTCCTCCCCAGACGGCATCACGGGCAAGATCGGTTCCCTCACCCGCACGGACGGGACAACCCAGCTGACCGTCGACGGCTGGCCGGTGTACCGGTTCGCGAAGGACACCGAACCGGGACAGGTCAACGGACAGGGCGTGAAGGATGCCTGGTACGTCCTCCAGCCGGACGGCACGATCAACATGGAAGCAGGCACTGAGGGCTCAGCAACCCCAGCGTCCTGATCGCGCGCGTGCCTGCCGGACAGAACTCTCCGGGTTGCAGGCCCTCGCAGCTCCACGACCCCACCCGAGCAAAGGAGCCACAAGGCAGTGCTCATCGACATGAAAGCAGAGACAGTGGGTGCGAATGCGTCGACTCCTTCCGCTCAGACGGTGAACCCATGTCCTGGCCATGTCGATGGCATGAGGTTCGACCGCTGGTGCGCATCGGCGTTTCCCGTTGCGCTCGCTACAGGCACGATGAAAGGCGGTCCTGGATCAGGCACTGGCCGGACTTCACCGGCGCGAGGCGGTGAAGGTCATGACCCGAGCCAGTGACGAGCTCTTGTCGGCATTGTTCGAGTGCCACGGCGGGGCGCTTCGCCGTTACACACACAGCCTCACTCGGAACGCGGCGCTGACCGAGGACATCGTTCAGGAGACGATGCTGAGAGCATGGCAGCGTCCCAAGGTGCTGGAGCTCGACAAGGATGCTGCTCAAGCGTGGCTGTTCACCGTCGCTCGGCGCCTCGTCATCGACGACGCACGATCTGCCCGGAGTCGACGAGAAGTGGCAGCCCCTGGCGAGGGAGAAGGCGCTGCTCTCGATCGCACTGATGCGGTCCTGGACAGCATCATGGTTGCGGACGCGCTGGCGTCGCTCTCCGACCAGCACCGTCAAGTCGTCGTCTGTGCGTACTTCGCTGGTCAGAGCATTCCTGAAATTTCGAGACGGCTTGGCATCCCAGAAGGAACCGCGAAATCGCGGCTCCACTACGGGTTGCGCGGGCTGAGGCTAGCCCTCCAAGAAAGGGGCGTCACACGATGACTGAGCATCCCGATCTCCAAGCTCACGAGGACCGTTACCAGGACTGGGACGCGTCCTACGTCCTCGGAGCGCTCCCCACCGATGAACGTCGCGAATACGAGCAGCACCTCAGTACCTGCGCCAACTGCCGTGAAGCGGTGACGGAACTTGCGGGTCTCCCAGGCATCCTGAGCCAGATCTCGCCGGAAGAGGCCCTTGCCATCCATTCACCTCTGGGTTCGGACGACACTCCGGCGCCATCAGAAACGTTGTCGCTGATGGCCCACCGCGTCCGCAAGAGTCAACGCCGCCGCCGAGGAGTCATGGCTCTCGCAGTTGCCGCTGCTGTTGCTGCCGCCGTCTTCGGGGGGCTCGCCGTAGGCGCAAGAAACGACGTCGGCCCAGCGACGGCCCAGATGACGTTCCAGCCAATGGACCCCGGAACCGACTCCACCACCCTTACTGCGGGTCTGCAGATCGAGGAGAAATCTTGGGGCACGAGGCTCGATTGGAACTGCGACTACGGCGCGGACGCGCCAGACAACTCCGGATACGAGCTCGTGGTCACACAAACGGACAACACCACGCTCACCGTCGCGACGTGGGACGCAGCCGGCTCGCGTGCCGCAGATCTGTCTGCGTCGACAGCCATTCCCAGCCTGAAGATCGCGAGTGTAGAAATCCGCTTGAAGGGATCCACGGTCGCGTTGGCTCGGCTAGACACCTGAGTTCCTCGCGAACGAGACGCCCGTTAGACGGTCGTCATCCGGTCGCGTAGAAAGTCAAGGGCGCAGCTACGGCAGCCGTGAAGTATGGATACTCTCTGGCCGAAACGGCCGGAGCAATCATTTCGGAGGGATAAGCCCGTGTATGCAGCTGGTGCAAATGGTTGGTGGCCCATCGCCGTCGCCATCGTCACGATTGTCTTCATCGCCGTGTTGGTCATCCAGCATCGCAAGAAGAAGTAGCTAGACAGGAAAGGTCGGGCCTAGCTTCGGCTAGGCCCGCTTTACAGTTCCGTCAATCCACGAGTCGATGCGTCGCGCGACTTCGTGCCCTCTGCCCGCAGGGCGACGAGACGTTGGCTGCAAAAAGCTCAGCATGAGGGCCAGCACGGGTGTGGAGTGTCCGAAGCCCAGCTCATCCGTCCACTCGAGATATGCGTGCTCTCGCAACAACCTGACGTGCTCCCGATTGATGCGAGTCGTTCGGAACAGGCCACGGATGACAGCTTCGTCGTCAGAAAGAGTGAGGGATAAACGCAGGAGGCGAACAAGTAAGACGATGCACGCGCCTGCCAGAACACCGAACGCGATTTGCCCGGGAAGCCCAGAAATGAAGATGGTCGTGCCCCCGAAAACAACGACCATCCCAGCCGCCAGAAGACCGTAAAACGCTCTTGCCGCTGGGTCTAGGGAGATGATCTCGGGTGCCGGCACGTCCCCAACTATGCGGTACGGCCGCGACTGGCAGACCGACAATGCGCCACATGCGTCGGAATACCCGCACCTCGAATGTGCACCGGGGTCTCTACGTTTCGATTTCAGTGTCCGATAGACGGTCGTTCATCGGAACACTCTCTCGGGGCTGTCTCGGCCGGCTCGAGTCAAGTGGCGCCTGGCCTGCGGATTCGCGTATGCCTGTCCCGCAAAAATGCGCGGTGACGGGGGTCTGAACGCTACAGTCATCGGATGCTCATCGGCTACGCCCGCGTCTCGACATCGGGACAGGATCTCGCAGCACAACGTGACGGTCTGGCAGCGCTCGGTGTTGACGCTCAACACGTGCATGTTGACCACGGGCTCTCGGGGACGACTCGAGCTCGACCGGGGCTTCGCGAGGCCCTGGCCGCGTGCCGTGCCGGCGACGTCCTGGTCGTCACGAAGCTCGATCGTCTCGCCCGCTCACTGCGGGACGCGACCGACATCGCCGATGAGTTGACGAAGAAGGGCGTCTCGCTCAACCTCGGGGGAGCGGTCTACGACCCCACCGACCCGGTTGGCCGGCTCCTGTTCAACGTCCTCGGCATGGTCGCTGAGTTCGAAGCCGACCTCATCCGGGCCCGAACACGTGAGGGTATGGCGATCGCGAAGGCCGCCGGCAAGCTACGCGGCCGCAAGCCCAAACTGACTGCCTCGCAGGAGAAGCACCTCGTGCAGCTGCACCGGACCGGCGAGCACACCACGAGCGAGATCGCAGAGCTGTTCGGCGTTGCTCGTTCTACGGTCTACCGAGCTATCCAACGTGGGGAGCAGGCGTGATCGCCGTGGGGTCGCGCCTCGTGTTCAGGCCGTTGGTTGGCCGATGAAGCTCGCTGAGCCTCGTCGCCGAGGCTGACTTTCGTCGACAAAAAGGCATGATTGGCCCATGTCGAAGCGAGCGAGCCGGACGTCTCCGGATATTCCGACGTCTGGCGTCATGAGGAGAGCTGTGACGAAGGGTCGTTTTGCGGTGCGGCCTGGGACGTTCAACCTCGCTGGACAGTTTTTCACCCCGGACGGTGGTCGACTCGAGAAAGCGGCCGCCGACGTCGATGCGACGGAGGTTCGAGCTCTCGTTCGGCATGGTGCCACCCTGGCGTTCGAGGGGTGTGGATGCGGTGGCGGTGGATGCACGCCCGCCTGGCCGAGTCCAATCGACGTCCGTGCGGCGGCCGCCGCAGCTGAGCCCGTCTTCGAGGGGAGGCAGGGGACTCCGACATGGGCAGATGTCTGGGCCATGGGGGAAACGCGCGTCGTCCTTCTCCACGGCGACGTCACCTGGGGCTCCCTGCTCGAGTGAGATGGGTGGCAGAGCGGCGCGTTCGTGCCAAGAAGCATGCCCACAAACGAAGCGACCGCACGCGTCCCGATAGCCGATCCGCCAGCGGGCCTTGTGAAGCTGACGTGTGTGCTCTAGCTCGACTTCTCGGAATGCCCCACCTACGGTGGGCCTGTGAACCGACGTCTCTCCCTGGGTATCGCTCTTGCGACGGAGGGGGAGGCCGTTTTCTTTCCGGCTGGCTACGACATGTTCTGGGTTGCGGTCATCGCGGGGTCGATCTTGGCGGTGGTGTGGACGCTGGTGACTGTGCTCCGATCGTCTCTTTCTGATCGCGCCAAGGCCTTGTGGGTTGTTTGTGCTTTTGTTGTGCCGGCCGTTACTGCCCTCGCATGGCTCGTGCTCGGTGGGGATGCACGGAAGTCATCCCCGCGAGGGCTTTGACCGCCCATTGTTAGGCCCGGTGCACGATCGGCTATTGACTCGGCTGGCCCCGCAATCTGCTGCTCTGTCTTGTGCCTCGTTCCCCTCAGGGGCTCGTTCTGCCAAGCTCAGCTGTATCGAAGGGGGCTTCATGGATGAGGGATTGATGTACGACTTGTGTAGTCGTGCGCGCCGAGTTCAGTTCAGATCAGGCGGATCAGAGGCGAGCCTCCAAGGCCTGACTGATCTCATTCGTGCTGTTACCGATCCACGGGGCCGCCGATCCGATCTCGAGCTTCAGCAGATGATCGAATCTGCTCCCCAGCCCGTTGGCTATAAGTACAGCCTCAAGCAGCTGGAGTCGCTGAGCGCGAGTAAAAGTGTTGCCCCTGGTCATTTGACTGAGGAGGAGGCCGAGGAATATGCCGACGCGCAGGCGGCGTTGCTGCGGGCCGTTGGCAAGGACAGTGGCGAACCGGTCAGCGGGCCAGTTGGCGTAGCGAAAAACGTTCTCGAGCAGCTGCTGTTCCGCTGGTTCTGAAGCGATTTTTCCTCCTGGCCCACGTAGCTTCAGGTGCCCGCTAGGGGATCGTCTGTCGAACAGGTCGCATCTATGCTGACGACGTGTCTGCTGCCGAGGTCGTCGAGCTCCTTCGAGAACGACGTGTCGCCCTCGAGGCAGGGCTTTCCGAGGCTGAGTTGCGTCGTGCTGAACGCCGATACGGCGTCCGTTTTGCCCCCGATCACCGCGAGCTCCTCGCCCTCGCGCTGCCCGTGGCTGATGGCTGGTACGACTGGCGGGCGAGGGCAGACAAGCGTGTCCGCGATGCGATCCGAGCGCCTTTCGAGGGCGTCTTGTTCGATGTCGAGAACAACGTCTTCTGGCCGGCGTCGTGGGGTGAACGCCCCGAGTCCGTCGAAGCGCGCTTCGAGGTCGTGAAGCAACAGGTCACCACATGGCCGCAGCTCGTACCTCTGTACGGCCCCCGTTATCTGCCGGCCGCGCCGTTCGGCCCAGGGGCCCCGGTCTTCTCCGTCGTCCAGACGGATGTCATCGTCTTCGGCACGAACCTGCTGGACTACGCAGCCCGCGAGTTTGGCACGCCCCGGGCGCTCCCTGAAGCGGTCATGGAGACCCGCGGCCTGGAGCCCTGGTCCCTCCTGGCATTTGAAGAAGACGTTCCATAGGGCCGAACACGATCTGGGGGTAGCGTCCCGATAGACGATCGACCATAGGGCGTGATGCTCGTGCCGTCATGACGGAGACTGGTGGGATGAAGCTCTTGCCCCAGGACGAACGTAGATGGTTTGTTGCCGCTGTCGTCTTTGTCCTGATCGGGTGCGCTCTCCTGCTTCAGCCATTCGAGACGATCCCTGTTCTAGGCGATGCATCGTTTGCCGGCCGCATCATCGGTGCGATTGGGCTTGGAATCATCCTCCGCACCCTCGTGCTTGTCTTCCGCGCGCGGAGGGACTTGCGCCGTCAACAAGGCCCGAAGCCCTAGACCCCAAGGCTCTACTGAGGACTGCCCGATAGACGATCGCGATACAGACAGGCGTGGTCAGGTCGTCTCGTGAAGCTCGCGCTGTTTTGCTGACCGAAGTTTGAACTGGGCGTAGATGAAGAGGGCTACGTTCACGGCCGTGAAGATAGTCCCGAGCCCCATACCTGTGAAGCCGTTGAGGTCAGTCTGAGCATCGAGTACCGCGAACGCGACGAAGATGGCCAGCCATGCCGCCGCGCTGATCAGGGCTAGGCGTGCTCGCCCTTTGTACTTCTTGACACCGGGACTCATGACGGCAGCGTAGGGGCGACGCTGGCGTCTCGATAGACGATCGACCATCGGGCGGTCCCCGTAGTGGCGTCAGTCGACCGGCACAAGTCCTCGGTCGTCCTCGTGGTTGAAGCCTGTCTCGTACAGGTCGACGTCCACTTCGACGATGTCGATGCGGAACTGGTCGAGGAACCGGCGGAAGCCGGGATCGAGGCGGAGGCTCCTGATTGCGCGTCGTGCCTCATTCTTGGAGGTGAAGTAGCCGATCTGTTTGAGGTTGACCAATGGCCACTCGGTGTTCTGCCCTCGGGGGCGGAGGTGTGTCACGGAGTAGACCTTCATTCCTCTCGGCCCTCAGCGTCATAAGAGAAGAAGCCTCCACGCCATGCGACGTCGTCGAGGCCGTACAGGTACACCGTGAGCTTCTCCTGGGAGTCCACCGGCCCGAGGCGGCCGTCGAAGCCGAGCTGGAGCCGGGCCCTCTCGCGGACCTCGTTCGCTCGTTCTTCTGTCGAGTAGACACCGAACACGCGAGGGAATTCGACCTCTTCATAGCTACAGACGGTCGCCGTTTAGAGATGTTGCACTGTCCAGACAGACCGGCGTTCCGTGTCCGGTGCGCTGTGGTTGGTCATTCGACCAGGCTAGGACATCGCCGGAGATGCCCGATAGCCGCTCGGTTGACGGTCGGCGGGCAGGTCTTTAGTTCTCGTTTGCGACGAGGATGACGAATCCGACGCCGAAGACTAGCCAAGAAGTGACGATCCACGGGAAGACAATGGCTTTGCGTCCCTCGAAGGGTCTTCCGCCCGTCTTGCGGTGCTGAACCTGTTCGTAGATGACAGCCGACCCGAATCCGGCGAAGCCAATTGCAACTAGGACGAAAACCACAGGCGTCATAGCAGAACGCTAATGCCCGATAGGGGATCCCCCACTGGATCACTTGCTGTGGGGCGAGCGCACTCGGAGAGGACGCCGTCGTGGTCGTTCCGTGTCGTCGGTGAGCGTGGGCGGAAACGGTCCCTAACGTCGTAGCGTCTAGGGATGCAGCAGCCCAGGGGCCTCGATCAGCTCGTATCGGAATGGCGGAGCTCCGGACCAGGACGTGCGCGCTTCGTGCCGGGCTTCGACCCATCAGGTGGAGGAGCAGCGGCGACAGTTCTCGTGCTGATGGAATCACCCGGTCCTGCCACGATCAAGCAGGGCGAGGACGCGATCAGCAGTGAGGACAACCCGGGGCCGACGGCGTCTGCGTTCAGGCGAGCACGGATCGAGTCGGGTCTGGGCAGGAACGTCTACCTGCGATGGAACATCGTCCCGTGGGCCCTTGGTCGGGCGCCGACCGTCACCGATCTCGACGAGGCACGCCCTGCCCTGGCTCAGCTGCTCGTTTCTCTGCCGCAGCTGCGGGCGATCGTGACCTTCGGCACTCCGGCCCTGACGGGCGTGATGAGGTACTTCACCCTGGAACCGCGTGCGAGGGTCGTGCCCGTGCTCGCGGCACCCCATCTGTCGCCGGCGAACGCCACCCGCGCCGGCGAGAAGCACCTGCGGGCCGTCACGGCCCTACGGCACGCTTCGCTTCTCTGATCATCTCGGCGAGGAGTCGGGGCTGTGCTGCGACGCGGCGATCACGGCCAGGAGATCCTGCGCCCCGGCGCTCAGACCGGCCGACCACACGGCGCGGAACGGGCGCCTCAGGTCGACGGCTGCCGGGACGGTGACGAGGCGCCCGGCACGGAGGTCGTCCTCGACCAGCAACGAGCTGATGACTCCCGGACCCACACCGCCGGCGATGGCCGCCCGGATGGCGCCCGTCGACGACAACTGCGCAGCGGGTTCTGCCATCAGGGCAGGGTCGATCCCCAGGGCGAGCTCGAGGGTCCGGCGGGTGCCCGAGCCCGACTCCCGAGACACGAGCGGTGTGGATGCGAGATCCGCTGCCGTCACGGGTTCGGACTTCGATGCCCATGCGTGCCTCGGCGAGACGACGACGAGCAGTTCGTCGACACCCAGGACGGTCGTGGCGAGCCCGTCGGCCTCATCAGGGGTCTCCGTGAACCCGAGGTGCGCGCGCCCCGAACGGACCTCGTCGACGACCCAGTCGCTGTTGCCCGATTCCAGGCGTACCCGGACACGATCCGCTGCCGCTGTCATCCAGCGTGGCATCAGCGCCTCTGACACCGTCTGACTCGCCGCGACGAGGAGAGCGTCGGAGGCGCCGGTCATCAGGGTGTGCAGCGATCGTTCGAAGGTGGTCGCCGCCTCGAGCAGGGGTCGGCCCCACTCGCACACCAGGAGTCCGTGCTCGGTCAGCGCCGAGCCCGCCCGAGAGCGGACGAGCAACGTACGACCCAGCCGCCGCTCGGCGCCCGTGATGCGAGACGACGCCGCCTGCTGGCTGATGCCCACCGATGTCGCGGCCCGGCCCAGACTGCCCGATCTCGAGATCGCCTCCAGCAGTCGGAGCGTCTCGAGATCAACAGGGAGTCCGGTCACAAGGATCGATTGTGACACCACAAGCATCCGCCCGTATCGGCAGCCGGACGCACGTACGAAGATCGAGGCATGCCTGCCACGATCACACCGGATGTCGCCCCACCCCGCACACGCGGTCTGTTCCGCCAGCTCGAGCACCGCGGGCAGATCGTGTCGAACCTGACCCCGAACTGGTTCGCGTCGATCATGGGGACCGGCATCGTCGCCAACGCCGCGGCGACCCTGCCGTTGCAGTTCCCGGGGCTGCGCCCTGCCGCGACCATCGTCTGGGCACTGGCCAGCGTGTTGTTGGTCGCTCTCAGCACGGCGACCGTCATGCACTGGGTGCGTTACCGAGCCACCGCGCGGGGGCATCGACTCAATCCGGTGATGGCGCACTTCTACGGGGCACCGCCCATGGCGCTTCTGACCGTCGGCGCGGGCACCCTGCTCTTGGGCAGAGACGTCCTCGGTACGCCCCTGGCGGTCGGCATCGACTGGGTGTTGTGGACCATCGGTACGGTGCTCGGCCTCGTCAGCGCGATCGCGGTCCCGTACCTGACGTTCACCCGGCACGACACGGCCCCCGACAGTGCGTTCGGCGGCTGGCTCATGCCCGTGGTTCCCCCGATGGTGTCTGCCTCGACCGGTGCGCTGCTGCTGCCCTTCCTGCCCGCGGGGCAGGCCAGGCAGAACATGCTCTGGGGGTGCTACGCGATGTTCGGGTTGTCGTTGCTGGCGTCGATCGTGATCATCACGCTGATCTGGTCACGCCTGGCCCAGCACAAGATCGGCCCGGCCGGCATGGTCCCGACCCTCTGGATCGTCCTCGGCCCCCTGGGGCAGTCGATCACCGCGGCCAACCTGCTCGGTGGCAACGCCCACCTCGCCGTCGACCAGGGAACCTCGCACGCCCTGTTCGTCTTCGGGCTCGTCTACGGTGTGCCCACTCTGGGATTCGCCCTGATGTGGGCGGCACTGGCATCGGCCATCACCCGCCGCACCATCCGCCAGGGGCTCCCGTTCTCACTCACCTGGTGGTCGTTCACCTTCCCCGTCGGCACCTGCGTGACAGGCCTGAACGGTCTGGCCCTGCACACGGGACTCGTCGCGCTGCAGGTACTGGCGGTCGTGTTCTACATCGGGCTCGTCGGGGCCTGGGTCACGGTCGCCGTGCGCACCTTCCACGGCAGCGTCATACGCGGAACGCTCCTCGCGCCTCCCCGTCCCCTGCCCTGACCGCGGACGACGAGGGTGCGTGGGGGAGTGGCTCAGATCGAACAGGCGTCGTTCCAGTCACGGCGATAGGCCTCGGGGTCACTGACGTCGACGATGGCCGAGGCGGCGCCCTTGGGCTCGTCACGCGACCGGTAGCTCTCGAACGCCACCGCACTGCGGTCGTTGCTCGCCTGATCACGCACCCCGGAGGCTTCGACCCACAGAGTCCAGTTCCACCGCGTCCGGACGCCAGGCTGCAACGCGCCTTCGCCGACGACCAACAGCACGTCCGTGCCGGCGGGTGAAGACTCGAAGTCTGCGCCCGTGAATGATCGGACCGACGACGTGAGGCCTCTCGCGCTGATCTCCCGAGCCAACTGACTGCCCATGTCCGAGAGTTGCTCGCCAGCATCGCCATCCACAGCCACGATGCCTCCACCGGACGGAAGCCGACCCAGCATCTCGGAAACCAAGTCATGGATGACGGTGTTGCTCATGATGCTTTCTCCTGCGCACTTGTATGTCGAAACGGAAAGGGGAGTCGGCGGCCGCCGACTGGTGCGGCTGCACGAAGCGGCCGCGAACCTGATGCAACCACGAGCATGCCCCGACGGCAGCCCCCACGAGCATTCGCGACTCGTCAGCAGAAGGGTGTCATGACGTGCCAATGGTGAGGCCGACGAGCCCGGCAGCGACGGCGAGCAGCAGCATGCCCGCGCCGTTGGCGATTCCCGCGACCCATTTCTTCTCGGCTACGAGGCGCACGGTCTCGACGCTTGCGGTGCTGAACGTGGTGTAGCCGCCCATGAGCCCGCCGCCCGCGACGAGCAGCCACTCTCGGGGCATCCCCGCGTGGTCGGCGAGACCGGTGAGCAAGCCGAGCACGAACGACCCGCTGACGTTGATGACCAGGGTCGCCAGCGGGATGGGGGCCGACCACGTGCTGCGGACGACGCCGTCGACGACGAGGCGCAGGGCCGCACCCACGCCACCGGCGACCGCGATCGCGACGAAGAGCCACGGGGCGATCACGACGCCGCCTCAGAACGGCGATGGAGGGCGGCACCGCCGGTGATGCCGGCCCAGGAACCCACGGCGCCGAGCACGACCGATCCCACACCGTAGGCGATCGCGATCGGCAGCGCGTCACCGAGCAGGGTCGCGGTGTCGACCGCGAGGGCGCTGTAGGTGGTGAACCCGCCGAGAACGCCTGTTCCGACGAGGAGGCGCAGGTCGCGTCGGCGACCCGCGTCCGGCCCTCGTCGCACCAGCGACTCAAGGAGCAGCCCGAGCGCGAACGCACCGACGACATTGATCAGCAGGATCGTGACGGGGATGCTGCCCGGGGCCGCGGGGAAGCTCAACGCCAGGGCTTCGCGCAATCCCGTGCCGATCGTGCCGCCGAGGGTGACGAATCCGATGAACCGCCACCGCAGGTGCACCGGCCTTTCGGTGCCCGTGGAGTCGTCGACATCGAGGTCCGGGTTCTGGCCCAGCCCGTCGAACTCGTCGCCTCTCCTCGAGGGCAGCGGCGGAAACGGTGAGTCGGGTGAGGGGGTGGTCATGCATCGTCCTTCGTGCTGAGGCCGTAGGGGAGTCCGGGCTGATCGGCTTCGATGTCGGTGAGGCGGTTGTACTTGCAGACCCGCTCCCCGCGTGCGGGGGCACCGGATTTGATCTGGCCGACCCCGGTGCCGACGACGAGGTCGGCGATGAACGTGTCGGTGGTCTCCCCGGAGCGGTGCGACACCATGCAGGCCATGCCGTGCGACCGAGCGGTGGCGATCGCGTCGAGGGTCTGGCTGACGGAGCCGATCTGGTTCGGCTTGATGAGGACGGCGTCCGACCAGCCCTTCTCGGCACCTTCGGCGATCCTTTCGGGGTCGGTCACGTAGAGGTCGTCGCCGACGAGCTGCACGCGGCCGCCGAACCTCGACGCCATCAGCGCCCACCCGTCGTGGTCGTCCTCGTGGAACGCGTCCTCGATGCTCCTGATCGGGTACGCGTCGAGCAGTGCACCGTACCGGTCCGCGAGGGCCGCACGGTCGAGGTCCTGCCCGGCGACCCGGTACCGGCCGTCTCCATCGCCGAACC
Organism: Frigoribacterium sp. 9N; assembly: GCF_902506305.1. Taxonomy (NCBI): domain Bacteria; kingdom Bacillati; phylum Actinomycetota; class Actinomycetes; order Micrococcales; family Microbacteriaceae; genus Frigoribacterium; species Frigoribacterium sp. 9N. Next base: position 129,631 of record NZ_LR733391.1, on the reverse strand, counting down.
CGTTCGCGGCAGGGTCGAGGGCGATCGCGACGTCGTCGAGCGCCGCCCGGTGGCCGGCGTCGGTGATCGCCTGGACGATGAGGTCGAGGGCGTCCTCGGGGCTGCTGATCGCCGGGGCGAAGCCGCCCTCGTCGCCGAGGCCCGCGGTGCCGTAGCGGGTCTGTACGAGCGCTTTCAGGGCATGGTAGACCTCTGCGCCGGTCTGCACCGCTTCCTCCTCACTGGTCGCCCCGACGGGAGCGATCATGAACTCCTGGAAATCGAGGTCGTTGGCTGCATGGGCGCCTCCGTTCAGGACGTTGAAGTGCGGGACGGGGAGCGATTCGTTCGCCCCCGACAGCAGGGCGATCCACCGGTGCAGGGACAGGCCGGCTTCGCGGGCCAGCGCTCGGGACGCCGCGATCGACGTGGCGACGACGGCGTTGGCGCCGAGCCGCGACCAGTTCGGGGTGCCGTCGAGGTCGGCGAGGGCACGGTCGATCTCGCTGATCCCGGCCCACGGGCGTGAGGTCAGGAGGTCGCTGATCTCGGTGGTGACCATCTCTGCCGCTTTCCGGACGCCCTTGCCACCGAACGCTGCACCTCCGTCTCGGAGTTCCACGGCCTCGTGGGCACCGGTCGAGGCTCCCGCAGGGGCGGCGCCCGAGACGAGGGTGCCGTCGGCGAGTTCGAGGTCGACCTGGACGGTGGGGAATCCGCGTGAGTCCAAGATCGACCGCCCGAGGGCGGACACGATCTGGACGGGGTGTGCACCGCCGTGGGTGACGTAGGTGCCGACGTCATGGGTGTGGATGGTGCGGTTGCTGATGTAGTCGTTCATGTCAGGTTCCTCCTTCGTGGGTGATGACCGCGGCGGCGAGGGCCGCTGCGGCCGGGTCGAGATACGTGCCGCCCCGCGTCAGCGGATGCCCGTCGGAGGCGAGGTCGTAGATCAGGGGGTGGCCGGTCGGGATGTTGAGCGCGGCGACCTCGAGTGGGGTGAGCGCGTCGAGCAACAGGCAGAGTGCGCGGAGGCTGTTGCCGTGGCCCACCACGAGCACGGTGCCGCCGGGGGCACCGGCCTTGACCGCCTCGGCGACGGGGCGGACCCGGACGATGACGTCGAGCAGGCTCTCGGCCCGGGTGCGGTTCGAGGGATCCACCTGACGAAGGGCGTCCTGAGCCCACAGCTTCGCGAACTGCGCGTCGGAGGACGGCGGGGGCGGGATGTCCAGTGAGCGCCGCCACAGGGTGAAGTCCTCCTCGCCGGCTGAGCGGCGAACATCCGCCTTCGTCCGTCCGGTCAGGTCGCCGTGGTCGCGTTCCCGGAGTCGCACGTCGACGGTGGCGGGCACGGTCCACTGGTTCTCGGACACCATGATGCAGGCAGTCTCGGTCGCACGGGCCAGCGGTGAGCACAGGATCGATGCCGGGCGGAAACCCGTCTCGTCGAGCAGGTGTGCAGCACGGCGGGCTTCTTCACGGCCTCCGGTCGTGAGGGGTGAGTCGGTGATGCCTGTGAACAGCCCGTCGGCATTGGCCTGGCTCTGGCCGTGTCGCACGAGGGCGATCCGGGTCGTCACGGCCGGGCCTTCGAGACCGGCACCACGAGCACCGGCACGGGTTGATGGTGCATGAGGAACGATGCCGTGGACCCGTGCAGTGCAGCCTTCAGGCCCGCGGCGAGACCGTTCGAGGATCCGACGACGATCATCACGGCGTGCGTGTCGGCGGCGACGCGGGCCAACGCCTTCGCGGGGTCACCGGCGAGGACACGGACGTCGACCGTGATCTGCGCGTCGGTGCGGAGCCGGGCTGCCGTCGCCTCGAGGGCAGATCTGTCGGCGGCGACGTCGTCGTACTCGTCTGGGTCGAGGGGAACGGTCGCCCCTCGGCCGCTGGCGTCGTCGGGGTCAGCGGGGACGCGGGAGTCGTCGACCTGCACGACGACGAGTTGTGCCGACAGCCGGGCCGCGAACCGGGCGGCGTTCGAGAGAACGGTGTCGGCCGTCCGGGTATGAGCTCCGACGACGATGGTGTCGGTGGTCATCTGGTCTCCTATCTCGGTTCCTGGGCACGCCAGTGGATGAGATAGGGACTGTTGTCGACCTGAGTCGAGGTTGGTGACGGCGAGCCCCACCGCCGTGGCGTCTCCGCCAGGCTCAGTCAAGCACTGATCCGACCAAGCTGCACCTGCTGATACAACATTCTTTTCGACCAAGAAAAGGGTGTGGTGGCCTGTCCTGATAGGGGATCGTTCACCGGGAGCTGAGCAGACGTAGGGTCTTGCTCTCTACTTGGAGTTTCGGTCAAGCGCCCTCGCCGTCTCTATCGGGAATCGGCATACTGAGGTCGTGCCGATCCCGCCCCATCACGAAGCCACATTCGGGCGGCTGACCGACGCAGCCAGGAGGACGTTCGGGACGGACCACGTCTCCGCGACCCTGCTCGATCCCGACACGGATCGCCTGCCGTTTCTGGAAGTCCCCGGACTGTCATTCATCGGTGAGCAATGGATCGTCGTCGAATTCGCCGGCGGCCGAAGACTAGAGCTCGAGTGGAACGTAGCCGGTGTCGGCCGGGCATTCAGTCTGCTCGAACGACGGCAGCTGAGGATGACCATCGACAAGACCGCCCCAGAGGGCCTGCCAGGCTGGATCGAGGCACTCGTCGGCACTCACGGCCGGGTGACGGTCCACGCTCCCGTCGCTGAGTTCGACCTGGAGGTGCGGGTGGTTCCTGACCGGGGTTCCGCTTTGCCCTTCTCCGTTCACGTGCGGCATGACGGCAATGTTGTGGTCGAGGGCTCGCAGCTTCACTGGTGGACCTTCGGTGCCGGACGCACTGACGATGACGGCATGGCGGCAGCGAAGGACCTGATGGAACAGGTCGTGCTCTACGCCGGCAGCATCAGACGCACGTGGCGAGGCGTCACCTTGCTCGACGAACACGGTGACTACTTCTCAGGGCCGATTCCGGGGCCGAGGCTGCCATTCCGGCCCCAACGTCTCTACTTCCGCGCCTACAGCTAGCCTCATCCTGCCCGCACAGAACGCAATTACGTTCAATTCAGATGTTCTGCATTTTCGACGGCCGCCCGATAGGGGATCGTTCACCGGCGCAAGCCTGAATGCTCGTCTGGCACGAGTCGGACATTCATGCCTTTGATTTGCTGGCCCCGTTGATTGCCTCGTTCGCGCCGTTCGGTTCTTCTTGCCGTTCGAGTCGGGGTATCGCCGGGGCGTCGTGGTTCGGGCCACGACACCCCAGCGGGGCGAAGCAGCGTTGCTTCGCGGGGTCTTCACCTCGGCCGCAGCTAGGGACTGCGGGTGCGTCGTGCACGGGTGAAGACGACTAGAGGCGCCAATCCTCGATTCAAAAAGGGTTAAGCAGCAGGCGCGGCGGCAGCGCCCGGTATGTCGAGATGCGCGGCCCCCGCGGTGGCTCACGAGCTTGCGACGGTGCCTTCTACATTGCCTGTGACCCCTGGAATCGTGGTCGGCGAGTCGCAGGTCTCGCCGGGGAGCGGGACGGCGAGTTGCCGTTTGAGGTAGGAGACGAGTTCGTGGTGGGGGAGGCGTTGCAGCGAGATCGGGGCCGGGCGTGCTCCGGGCG
>NZ_LR733391.1:94189-125937 GCF_902506305.1 Frigoribacterium sp. 9N | reverse complement strand
GCGGACAGGTGCTGGGCCGGGGCCGGGGCCGAGACCCGACACGGCACCTCCTCGGCACGCCGAAGGGCCCGGCACGATGACTCGTGCCGGGCCCCGGGTGGTGCGAGGTGCCGTTATTCGACCTTGCCCTCGATGCCGGTCTGGTAGACGGGCTTGTTGTCGTCGTCGAACGTGTAGACGCCGATCGAGGCGGACGACGGGTCGTTGTTGTCGTTGAACGCTCCGATGCCCGAGGGGCCGGTGTAGTGGATGTCGTCACCGGCGTCGAGCGCGGTCTTGCAGTCCGCGTACGTCGTGCACTCGGTGCCGCCGTCCGCTCCGGAGACCGCGGCCATGTTGGCCTGGATCGTCCCGGCGTCGGTGCCGCCACCGGCCTGTGCCGCGAGAGCGGTCAGGATGACGGCGTCGTACGACTCGGCCGCGTACGAGAAGTCGGCCAGGTCGCCGCCCTCGCTCGCCTTGTAGCCGGCCACGAGCTTCGACTTGAAGTCGGCGCTCGCGTCGGCACCGGGGATCGTGCCCTTGGCGCCCGCGAGGGTGCCGGGCTCGAAGTCGGCGCTGTAGTCGGCCGTGTTGCCGTCGGACATGTAGACCTTGCTCATGTCCCAGCCCTGGCTCTTCAGCTCGGGCACGATCGACTTGGTCTCGTCGAAGGCCAGGATGACGATCGCGTCGGGCTCGGCGGCGATGGCTGCCGACACCTCGGACGAGAAGGTGGTCTGACCGGGAGGGAACTCTTCGCCCTTGCCGGTGCCGCCGTAGACGACGGTGCCGCCCGAGCTCTCGATCGACTTCTGCGTCGAGTCGCGCAGACCCGTGCCGTAGGTGTCGTTGAAGACGAGGAACGCGACGTTGGCGTTGCCGTCGGCCGTGATCTGCTGGCCGAGCGCCGAGCCCTGCACCGAGTCCGGCGGAGCGGTGCGGTAGTAGTAGGACGAGTAGCCGCTGAGCGAGCTCGCCGTGTTGGCGGGCGAGATCTCGATGATGCAGTTGCTGGTGAGCTGGTCGACCACGTTGAGCGTGACGCTCGACGACTCGGCACCGAGCACGACGGGCACCTTGGCGTCGATCAGCTGCGTCGCGGCGTTGCTCGACACGGTCATGTCGTTGCTGTCGCCCGAGTCGGTGCTGGTCGAGATCTCGGCCGGCTGGTCGAGCACGCCGCCGGCGGCGTTGATGTCGCTGATGGCCAGGTTGGCGCCCGCGATGGCGGGCGGGCCGAGGTAGGCCAGGGTTCCGGTCAGCGGCAGCATGGTGCCGATCGCGAAGGGATCGGTGCTGGGCGTCCCGACCTCGCACTTGGCGGCGGGATCGGCCTTGGCCGACGACGACGACGAGGCGTCGTCAGAGGGAGATGCCGTCGAACAGGCAGCGAGCAGCACGGAGGCTGCGCCGGCGAGAGCCAGTGCTCGGAGGGCGGTGCTGGATCGGATCATCCGTGGAACCCTTTCGTGGACAGCGGCAGTGCAGCCCGACCGGTGGCGGTCGAACCTGCCGCGATTGGTCCGAAACTAGGGGTCGAATGTTTCTGGCGTGTGTTCTCGACGTCAAAGTGACGTTTCGTTAGCCATTCGTGACTTTGCGAGGGATGGTCGCTTCTAGGTGGTCGGGGCCACGGCGAGGGGCCGGCGCGATCGTCGCCCTGCACGGACCATGTCGACGGTCAGCACGATCGATGCGACCCAGACGATGGCGAAGCCGACCCACCGCGCGGTCGACATGTGCTCGCCGAGCACGACGACCCCCACGACGAACTGCAACACGGGAGCGACGTACTGGGTCAACCCCACGGTCGTCAGGGGCAACCGACGCGTCGCCGAGGCGAAGAGCAACAGGGGCACGGCCGTGATCACGCCCGTGCCGATCGTGGCGAGGGTGTGCCCGACGCTCACGGTGCCGAGCACGACGCCGCCGCCGAGGCCCGTCACGTGCAGCACGATCAGGGTGACGGCCGCGAAGGGGGCGATCCAGAGCGTCTCGAGCGTGAGCCCGCCGACCGCGTCGACCCGACCGCCGACCTGCTTCTTGACCAGGCCGTAGAGCCCGAACGAGAACGCGAGAACGAGCGAGATGAACGGCGGCCGGCCAGCCCCGACGGCGATCACGAGGACGGCGACGGCGCTCAGCCCGACGGCCACCCACTGGGTCGTGCGGAGACGCTCGCGCAGCACGACCACGCCGAGCACGACGGTGACGATCGGGTTGATGAAGTACCCGAGCGCCGCCTCGACCACGTGCCCGCTGAGCGTCGCCGAGATGAAGACCGTCCAGTTGACGACGATGAACGCGCCGGCCACCCCCATGGTGGCCACCAGGCGCGGCTGTCGCAGCAGGGCCAGGATCGAGCGCAGCGCCCCCGTCACGACGAGCAGCACCGCGCAGAAGACGAGCGAGAAGAGCACCCGCCAGGCGACGATCTCGAACGGGCCGGCCGGGGCCAGCAGCAGGAAGTACACCGGCAGGACGCCCCAGAGCCCGTAGGCCCCCAGGGCGTAGGCGAGGCCCGCCCCGCCGGCCCCGTCGACGCCGAGCCCCGAGGTCGGGGCGGAGGGGGACGAGGAGGCGCGGGTCGAGGTCACCAGGCGACTCTAGGTGGCTGCGCCCGCCGCCGGAACGGCCACTCCTGCCACCGTGGATCGATCGACGGACGACGACGCCTGGGGACGGGCCCTCGTCGGCCGGCACGGTGCCGACACGGCGAAGGCCCCTGCCGGAGCAGGGGCCTTCGGGACGGCGACCGGGGTCGCGGAGCACGGCCGGAGCCGTGCCGGGGTGCTAGCGGACGATGACCGCCAGGACGTCGCGAGCCGAGAGCACGAGGAGGTCTTCTCCGCCGTACTTCACCTCGGTTCCGCCGTACTTGCTGTAGATGACCTTGTCGCCGGTGGCGACGTCGAGCGGCACGCGGTTGCCGTTGTCGTCGATGCGGCCCGGGCCGACCGCCACCACTTCACCCTCTTGGGGCTTCTCCTTGGCGGTGTCGGGGATCACGAGACCCGAAGCAGTGGTCTGCTCGGCTTCGACCTGACGAATGACGATGCGATCTTCGAGCGGCTTGATGCTGACCGACACGGGTGACCTCTTCTTTCTCGGTGCTACGAAAACATGGGGGCTGGCACTTGCCGGGGGCGAGTGCCAGAACAACTGTAGGACGAGACTGGCACTCGGTCAATCCGAGTGCCAACGCGTCTGCCCGCGTGCGTCACACTGGACGACATGGATTCCTCCGAGCTGCTCGAAGTCCTCTCGCCCGAGGGGCTGCGGCTGCTCGACTCGCTGCCGGCGGGCGGCGCCTCCGGTGACGACGTCGTCGGCACGGTGGCCGCGTTGCGCAAGCAGGGCCATTCCCCCGCCCTCGTGTCGGCGGTGCTCACACAGGCCCGGCTTCGCGGCCGGGCCGTGGCCAAGTTCGGCGAGTTCGCGAGCCGCATGCTGTTCACCGAGGCGGGCCTCGAACAGGCCACGCGCCTCCCGGTCGCCGCCCGCCACGCCGGACGCTACGCCGCGGCGGGGATCGGCAGCGTCGCCGACCTGGGCTGCGGCATCGGGGGCGACGCCCTGGCCTTCGCCGCACTCGACCTCGACGTGCTCGCCGTCGACCGCGACGAGGTGACCGCGGCCGTCGCCTCGTACAACCTCGCGCCGTGGCCGTCGTCACGGGTCGAGCAGGGGGACGCCGCCACGACCGACCTCGCAGGCGTCGAGGGGGTCTTCCTCGACCCGGCGCGACGGACGTCCGGCCACACCGCCACCAAGCGCCTCGCCGATCCGGCCGACTGGTCCCCCGGCCTCGACGTCGCCTTCGGCTTCGCCGACCGCCTGCCCACCGGGATCAAGCTCGGTCCGGGCGTCGACCGCGAGCTCCTGCCGACGGACGCCGAGTGCCAGTGGATCTCGGTCGACCGCGACGTGGTCGAGGTGGGCGTGTGGTTCGGGCCGCTCGCGCGGCCGGGAGTGGGTCGGTCCGCCCTGGTGATCGGCACCTCCGGGGCGTCGGAGTTGACGGCCGCCGCCGACTCGGACGACGTCGACCCGGGCGACCTCGGCGAGTACCTCTACGAACCCGACGGCGCCGTGATCCGGGCACGCCTCATCGGCGACCTGGCCCGCTCGATCGACGCCCGGATGATCAGTCGCGACATCGCCTGGTTGACGACGGAGGCGCGGGTCGAGACCCCCTTCGCACAGGGATTCCGCGTGCTCGAGACGTTCCCGCTCGACGAGCGGACGCTGAAGCGCGAGCTGCGGGCCCGGGGCATCGGGCGACTCGAGATCAAGAAGCGCGGAGTCGACGTCGACCCCGCGACGTTCCGCAAGCGACTCTCGTTGCAGGGGACCGGGTCGGCGACCCTCGTCCTCACCCGGGTCGCGGGGCGGCACACCGCCCTGCTCTGCGAGCGCCTGGTCTGACGCCGGGCGGGACGCGAGAGCGGCGGGTCTCGCTGCTGCCCGACCCCCGCCGTCGCGCCTTCGTGGTGACGCACGAGTGGGCAGAAGACGCTTCTCGCCCCTGCGGCGACGCCTCCTGCCCACTCGTGCCCCACCGGGGTGGGGCCGGGCTCAGTACCCGCCGTAGTAGTCGGAACCCGACGAGAAGCCGGCGATGAAGAGGCCGAAGGCGATCCAGCCGATCACGATGAGCACGACGCCGGCGTAGCCGACGATGAGCCCGGTGAGCCAGAACCCCCTCGCGTGACGCTCACGCGACATGCCCAGGTGCCCGAGCACGATGCCCGCGATGGACGCCACGATCGAGAGCCCGAAGGTGAAGGGCGCGAGCACGAGACCGGCGATGGAGCCGATCATCGCCAGGAGGCTGAGGAGGCGCGGGGGCTGTGCGGCGCCGGCCGAGGCGTACGGCGGGTAGGGCGAGCCGTAGGCCTGCTGGCCGTACGCTCCGCCGGGCTGGCCCTGCTGGCCGTACGGCTGCTGGCCGTAGGGCTGCTGGCCGTAGGGCTGCTGACCGTACTGTCCGACGGGCTGACCCTGCTGGCCGAAAGACTGCTGACCGAACGACTGCTGACCGTACGGCGCACCGGACTGCCCGGAGGGCTGCTGCCCCTGGGGCTGTTGGCCGTAGCCCTGGGGCTGGCCGTACCCCGGCTGCTGGCCCTGAGGCTGGCCTTGGCCCGAGGGCTGCCCCTGTGGCTGCCCGTAGCCAGGTCGCTGACCCTGAGGCTGCTGGCCGTACCCCGGCTGCTGGCCGTACCCCGGCTGCTGCCCGTAGCCCTGCGGCCGGTTCTGCGCCTGCTGCCCGTAGCCCTGCTGCCCGTACCCCGCCGGCGGCTGTGCACCCGGCTGGCCGTAGGGCGGCCGGGGCGGCTGAGGAGCACCCGGCGGGACCTGCCCCGGACGGGACTGCGGCGCCGGGGCGCCCTGGGGTGCCCCGTACGGCGCCGACCCCGTCGGCGGCACGCCGGCCCCGGCGTAGGGCGACGACGCGGGCGGCTGGGACGACGGCTGCTGGGACGCGGCTCCCGGGAAGGCGGTGGGAGGCAGCGGCGGTGAGGCGGTGGCCGCGTCGCCACCCACGGTCGGGCGCGTCGGGGGCGCGGTGGGCGCCGCGGGCGGCGTCGGAGCCGAGGGCGCGGTCGGCGCCGAGGACGGCTTCTCGGGGGTGGTGTCGTCGGTGGCCATCAGCTGCCTTTCGCGAGCGGTGCGTCGGTCGTGCCATCGGAGCGGCCGGTCACACCCGTGACGGTCGCGTCCCGGGACACGAAAGGGTCCGCACCGTCCGGTGCGGACCCCGTCATGCTAGCGAGGCCGCCGATGAGCGGCCCCTGGGAGGCGTCGCCCACGGGGGCGCGCCCGCGGCCTCAGGAGTTGTAGCTGCCGTCGTAGAGGTCGGGGTTGCTGGCGATCGCACCGAAGACGACGAAGAGCAGGATGATCGTCAGGATCGTCAGCGCCACGACGACGTAGGCGAGGATGAGCCCCGTCAGGGCCATCCCCCGGCCCTCTTCGCCCCGCTTCTTGATCTGGCTCAACGCCATGTGGCCGGTGACGATGGCACCGATGGCCGTGATCGAGGTCACGAAGCCCGCGATGCCGAGGATCATCGACACGAGGGCGAGGGTGTTGCGCTGACCGGGACGAGCGCCGTTCTGCCCCTGGTACGAGGGCTGACCACCGGAGGGCTGCCCCGGGTAGGCCGGCTGCTGGCCCTGGTAGGGGTTCTGCGGCGAGGGCTGGCCGTGGGGCGTGGGGTTCTGGTCGGTCATCGGAGACGTCCTTCTGCTGAGGGTCGGCCGGTGACGGCCGCGGTCGGTCGAGCGCCCATGCTATCGGCGACCCATGACCGGCGACCGGGGGCCGGTCGCCCGGGCCCCGCAGCGGGGTTCAGACGGCCTGGACCGTCGTCACGGGCAGCGTCGAGTCGGCCCCGAAGTCGAGAGGCGAGGGCGCCCGACCCCGCGACACGAGCTCGGCACCGAGTGCCGCGATCATGGCGCCGTTGTCGGTGCAGAGCGAGAGGGGCGGCACGCGCAGCTCGACCCCGGCCGCCGCACAGCGTTCGGCCGCGAGCTCGCGCACGCGGGCGTTGGCGACGACTCCCCCGCCGAGCAGCAGGCGGGGGACGCCCCGGTCGGCGCAGGCCGCGAGGGCCTTGGTGAGCAGGACGTCGGCGACGGCCTCGCGGAAGCTGGCGGCGACGTCGGCGACGGGCACCGCGCCTCCTTCGCTGCGACGCTGTTCGACCCACCGGGCGACGGCCGTCTTCAGCCCCGAGAACGAGAAGTCGTACCGGTGCTTCGCGAGGTCCTTCGGGAGGGTCAACCCGCGCGGGAAGCGGACGGCCCTCGGGTCGCCGCCTTCGGCGACGCGGTCGATCTGCGGCCCGCCGGGGTAGGGCAGGCCGAGCAGGCGGGCCACCTTGTCGAACGCTTCACCCGCGGCGTCGTCGATCGTCTCGCCGAGCAGTTCGACGTCGTCGACGAGGTCGCGCACGTGCAACAACGAGGTGTGACCGCCCGAGACGAGCAGCGCGATGGTCGGCAACTCGAGTTCGCTGCCGTCGGCGCGGAGCACGTCCGCCCCGACGTGGCCGACGAGGTGGTTCACGGCGTAGAGGGGTTTGCCCGTCGCCAGGGCGAGGGCCTTGGCGGCACCGACGCCGACCATGAGCGCCCCGGCGAGCCCGGGTCCGCTCGTCACGGCGATCGCGTCGAGCTCGGCCGTCGTCACGCCGGCCTCGGCGAGCGCCGCGGCGAGGGCGGGCTCGAGTGCCTCGAGGTGCGCGCGCGCGGCGACCTCGGGCACGACGCCGCCGTAGCGGGCGTGCTCGTCCATCGACGACGAGATGACGTTGGCGAGGAGGGTGCGTCCGCGGACGATGCCGATGCCGGTCTCGTCGCAGCTGGTCTCGATGCCGAGCACGAGGGGCTCGCGGACGGCGGGCTCGGCGGCCGCCTGCTCGGCGGCGGACGAGGAGGCGCGGGTGGCGGTCACGGGCGGACGTCCTGTTCGTCGAGGGGCACGTCGTCGATCGGCTCGACGGGGCCCGCGGTGGTCTCGGTGACGGCCGGCGGGACGCGCAGTCGCATGACGACCGCGTCGACCCCGTCGGGCATGTAGTACCGGGCACGGACGGCGATCCGCTCGAAGCCGAGCGTCTCGTAGAGGTGCTGCGCCCCGGGGTTGTCGGCCCGCACCTCGAGGAACACCTCGCGCACCCCGCCGTGACGGGCCTCGGTGAGCAGCTGGGTCAGCATCGCCCGTCCGAGCCCGCGCCCCTGGTGCTCGGCGAGGACGGCGATGGTCTGGATGTCGGCCTCAGGAGCCCCCTTCAGCGCCAGCATGCCCGCGTAACCGATGACGGTGGTGTCGTCGCCCTCGGCCGTGGCGACCAGGTAGCGACCGCCGGGGGCGGTGAGCTCGTGCGTCATGCTCGCCCGCGACCAGGCGTCGGTGAGGAAGGTCGACGTCTCGATGGCCATGATGCCGTCGAGGTCGTCGAGGGTGGCCGTGCGCAGCAGCACGCTCACTGCGTGACCGGCTTCGGGCCGGCCGACGGGGTGACGTCGGGTTCGCGCAGGTACAGCGGCTCGGCGGCGGCGAAGGCGCGGCCGTGCTCGAAGAGCCGCTCGGCGAGCATTCCCAGCGCGGCCGCCGAGACCGTCGTCGCGTCGGGGTCGGTGCGCGGCCAGGACGAGGAGGCGCCGGTCGCCTCGTCGAGGTCGGCCGGCCTCACGAGGGCGGGGCGGGCCACCAGCACGGGCAGGCCGTCGTCGTCGAGCCCCGACCACGAGCTGTGTGCCACCTCGCGGCGACGGGCGTCCGTGACGACGACGAGCGGCGAGTCGACGGACCCGCCGGCGGTGCCGACGGAACGGCCCGCCGCCGCCGAGAGCCGTTCGAACGCGACGGCGTCGTGGCTGCCGACGGAGAGGCACGGCACCCCGGCACCGAAGGCGAAGGCCCGGGCGGCGGCGATGCCGACGCGCAGGCCGGTGAAGGGGCCCGGGCCCCGACCGGCCACCACGGCCGAGAGCTCGGACGGGGTCACGCCGGCCTCGCGCAGGGCGTCGTCGATCAGACGGCCGATCACCTCGGCGTGTCGCCGGGTGTCGGCGACCGTGTGCTCGGCGAGGACGCCGCCGTCGCGGTCGACGACGGCGACGGACGAGCCGGCGGAGGTGTCGATGGCCAGGATCACGGGGTCAATCGTAGGCGGTGTCGACGAGGCGACCCGCGCCTCCTCGACCGGTCGCCCGATCGACCCAGGACCGGACGCGACGACGCCCGGCACCACGAGGTGCCGGGCGTCGTCGGTCGATCAGAAGGCGCCGATGCGGCGGGCGGTCCCGGGTTGCCCGAGGAGCGCCGCGACGTCCGCCGGCAGGGTGGACACGATGCCGAGCGACGAGGCGAGCAGGCTGCCCATGCCGCCGAGGTCGAGCACCCCGGACGTCTCGACGTTGCGCCACGATCCGTTCTTTGCCGACAGGGCGGCGACCGAGTCGAGACGGGTCACGGTCTTGTTGTCCCCGGCTCCCCAGCCGACGAGCGTCGCCTGCGCCGTGGTTCGTCGCTGGTTGAAGGCGTTGCCCGTCACCGTGATGCCCATGGAGTCGGCCGACCGGTTCGTCTTGCCGTCGAGGACGAAGATCTGGTACGAACCACCACTGCCGAAGGCGTTGTTGGCGATGGTGATCTTGCCCGTCACCCAGGTCACCGTCGGGTCGGGCAACGGACGGCGACGGTCCTGGCCGGTGGAGGCCGTGGCCTGCCGACGTTCGTCCTGCGTGACCTTGATGCCGAACTGGCTGAAGCCGCCGATCGAGTTGTTGTAGACGCGGACGTCGTCGGTGTTGAAGATCTGCAGTCCGGCCTTGCCGCCCGTGATGGTGTTGCCGGCGACGACGGCCTTGCTCGAGAGCTCGAGCTGGATGCCCGTCCACTCGTTGCCCTCGGCCGTGTTGCCGATGACCTTGCTGTCGTAGACGGACTCGTCGAGCCAGAGACCCGAGCTGTAGTTGCGGCTGATGTCGTTGTTCGACACGGTGACGCCGCGTGATCGCGTGATCTTGATGCCGCCCGAGACCGGCGCCTCCTTGAAGCGCTGCCAGTTGTTCTGACGGATCACCGAGTCGGTGATGCTCAGGTCGTACGAGGCGTTGGTGCCGATGCCGAGCAGGCCGCTGCGCTCGACCGTCAGCTTCGACAGGGTGCCACCGTTGTTCTCGAGGTTGATGCCGATCATGGCGTTGTCCTGGATCACGAGGTTCTCGGCAGTCGCCCCGGTGTTGCCCAGGCGGATGGCGCCTCGCTCGGCGTAGGGAGTCGCGTATCCCCGGACGCCGAAGCCACGAACCGTCGTGTCGGGCGACTGCACCCAGATGGCCTGGGGCTTGTTGCTGATGCGGATCGAGTGACCGGCCGGGTCGCTGCCGATCAGCATGCGGCCGGAGCCCGGGTCGGCCGCGAAGGTGCCCGGGACGAGACGGTCGGGCGTCACCTGGGTGAGCTGCACCCCGTCGAGGAAGACCTGGTCGGGACGCGCGGCGAGCGGGAAGGACGGCGACACGAAGCGGGGGTTGTCCGCCACGTTGTCCATGACCGACGACGGGAACGCCGACCACGGGGTGCTCCACCCCGAACCCGACCGCGACCACGACGTGACCGGGACGGAGCCGTCGAGCCAGACGGCCTCGCGGGGGTAGGACTGGATCGTGACCTTCTTCTGGAAGGGCACGACGACGCTCTCGTTGTAGGTGCCGGCACGGAGGACGATCGTCGCCCCGGACTTCGCCTTGGCGACGGCTGCCGCGAGGGTGCGCAGCGGCGCCGCCTGCGTTCCGGCCGCGCCGTCGTCGCCCGACGGCGACACGACGATCGCGCCCGAGGGAACGGGGTAGGAGGCCGAGCCGACCGGGAGCGAACCCCGCGAGCCGACGGGAGCGACCTCGGGCGCGGGTGCCGGAGCAGGTGCAGGAGCAGGTGCAGGCGTCGGCGTGGGCGTCGGCGTCGGCGTCGGCGTCGGCGTCGGCGTGGGCGTGGGCGCCGGCGTGGCGTCCGACGGGCTGCCGATGACGACGAGGTCGTCGAACGACGTGCTCGAGCGGGCCGTGTTGCCGGCGCTGGCGTACTGCCAGAGGCCCACGGACCCGCCCTGCGAGACACGGTCCGCCGCGGAGTCCGAGACGGCGAGCTGCCAACCCGGCTCGGCGGAACCGTCGACCCAGGCCTTGCCCTTGAGGGCGACGGCGGTCGTGCCCTCGGCCCGGAACGAGACGGCCAGGGTCGAACCCGGAGTCACGCTGGCGGGAAGGGCGACGCGGCCGAGCAGGGTCTCGCCGGACTTCTTCACCTTGGTCACCGCGAGGGCCACCTTGCCCGAGCTGCCCGACTCCAGTCGACCTCGGTAGGCGGAGCCGTCACCCTGGCGACGGAGCTCCCAGCCCTGGTAGAAGCCGGCCTTGGTCTTCGGCAGGGAGACCGTGCCCTCGACCTCGACGTCCTTGACCGACACGCTCGCGAGGGTCGCCGTCGCGGTTGAGCCGGGAGCGAGGTCCGAGATGGTGGAGGTGCCGGACCCGACCGTGAAGGACGCCTTCGACGGACCGGACCAGGTCGACCAGGCCCCTCCCTTGTCGGCGGACCCCCAGCCGGTGGTCGACGTGCGCGCCGACGAGTCGGTGGCGACCGTGGTCGGGGCCGCGGAGGCGCTGGTGACCGGGACGAGGACCCCGGCCACGACGGCGAGGGCCGTCGCCAGGGCACCCACGGCGGTGCGGACGCGGACGGGCGGAGAGAGGCGGTGCTCGGGGGCGCTGGGCATCGTCACTGCTTTCATCAAGGGAAGGTGTGGGCGATCCCGCGACATGCCTCGGGGACGGAGGCTCGTGCGAGAGGAAGAACACCACGCCGTGCCCCCAGGACGGGGGCTTGCGCGGGATGGATCTGAGGGGACGGAATCTCACCCGGTCAGGACAAGAGGTGATCTTGTTACATTCACGCGTACTCCGCAAGGGGGCGTCAGCCCCCAACAAGGTGGCTCCCCCTCGGGTGTCGGCACTGTGGGGGACACCAGGACGGGGGTCGTCGAGGTCGCGGGCGTCGCCTAGAGTTCGTCCCATGACGCTGCTCCGAGCCGCCCCGTCGGCGCCGGCGGCCGGCCGTCCCGAGCGGTCCCGCGCCTCCCCCGGCGACGCGCGCGCCTGGGTCCGGGCGATCGCCGCCGCCGCGCTCGTCGTGCTCGGCATGCGCTTCACCCTGCCGCAGGGCATGCAGGCGGGTTTCGTCGTGGCCGCCCTGCTGCTGCCCGTGTGGTGGGGCTCGCTGCGGCGCCACCACTGGGGGGTCGCGTTCATGGTGGCGGGCCTCCTGGCCGTCGCGCTCGGGCTCTGGCTGGGCGTCGCCAACTCGGGGGACCACGTCTCGTCGTCGCCCTCCACGGTGCCGATGACGGTCATCCTCCTCGGCACCCTCCTCGGCGTCGGCCTCTTCTTGTGGGGAACGGAGGTCCTGACGCCCGAGCGGGCCGTCCTGTGGTTCGGCATCGGCTTGGCGTTGGGCTTCAGCACGGGCACACCGCTCTTCGCGAGCAACCCCTGGAAGTTCGGGTTCGCCCTGCCGGTGACGGTCATCGCCCTCGCCCTCGCCGCCCGGTACGGACGCCGGTGGGAACTGGCCGTCCTGCTCGCCCTGACGATCGTCGCCGCGCTCAGCGACTTCCGCTCGGCGTTCGGCCTGTTGCTCCTCGCGGCGTTGCTGGTCTTCGCCCAGTTGGCGATCGTCCGCCCGCACAGGCGTCCGTCGGCCGCCGCCGTCCTGATCGGGCTCGGCGTCCTCGGGGTCGTCGTCTTCCAGCTGGGTCAGGCCCTCATCCTCGACGGCTACCTCGGCCTCGCGACCCAGTCGCGCAGCGTGGAGCAGCTCAGGGTCTCGGGCTCCCTCATCCTGGGCGGGCGCCCCGAGCTCGCGGCCACCGCCGCCCTGATGGAGCACCACCCCTGGGGCTTCGGGGCCGGCGTCGTCCCGACGGCGGGCGACATCCAGATCGCCAAAGAAGGCATGAGCAGCATCGGGTACCAACCCGACAACGGCTACGTCGAGCGGTTCATGTTCGGCGGGCACTTCGAGCTGCACTCGGTCGTCGGCGACCTCTGGGCGCAGTCGGGCGTGGTGGGGCTCGTGCTGTCCGCCGTCGTCCTCGGCATCCTCGGGGTCGGCGTCGTCCGTCGCATCGCCGAGGGCACCGCCAGCGGCATCTTGCTCTACACCGCGGCGCAGAGCAGCTGGAACCTCTTCTTCGCGCCGTTCTACAGCGCGTTCCCGACCCTGGTCGTCGCCTTGGCCCTGGCATTCGTGCCGGTGGCGCGCGACGGGATCGACCGGTTCAGGGTCGGCGCCACTCCTCGACTGCCGTCATCCCGCCAGCCCACCGGCTGACGACCTCGAAGCCGGCGGTCTCGAGGACGACGTCGTCGGCGCGGGCAGTGGGCTCGTCGGCGGGCTCGACGACCCAGAGGCGGTCGACCGCGTCGAGCCTCGCCTCCGGCGAGCCGAGGGGCCAGGCCGTCCCCCGCAGGCTGTCCTGGTCGACGGGCCGGCTGCGGACCGTGACGTCGACGAGACCGTCGAAGGCATCCGGGTAGACGACGGCGACGTTGGACGTCGACCGCTCGACGACCCGAGGCGGATCGGCGTCGAGAGGCGCGAAGTAGACCCCGTCGCCGGGCCGCGCACCCCGCTCGACCACCGCTGCCGCCTCGGACCAGTCGGTGCCGCTCTTCCCCGTGACCTGACGTTGCGACAGCCAGACCGGGACGCACAGGGCGACGATCACGGCGAGGGCGACCACCCGGGCGCCGCGGTGGCGGAGTGCGGTCACGCCGACTCCGACCAGCGCCGCGCACGCCGGCGCCGCGAAGGTGAAGTAGCGGGGGTTGTAGAGCGGGCTCACCAGCAGGCTGTATCCGACCACGACGGCGGTGGGCACGACGAGCACGGGGACGAGGACCCACAGCGGCCCGGCACGACGGCCGCGCACCCCGGCGACGATCGCAGCCGTCATCGCGATCCACCCCACGAGGGCCAGGGCCAGGGAGGCGAGCGCCCAGGGCTCGGTAGGCGACGCCGTCGAGTCCACGCGCGTGGGGGTCCCCCCGAGGAACCACTGGTTGACCACGATCCCCCGGGCGATCTGCACGAGACCCAGGTCGTTGTCGCCCAGTTGCCCCTGCTGACCGGCGGCCAGCAGCACCACCGGCGACGCCACGAGACCGCCCGCCGCGGCGGAGGCGAGCCAGGCCAGGCGGCGCCTCACCGGGACCCGACGCCAGGCGGCCACGGTCACGGCGTGGGCGACGGCCAACAGGGCGACGTAGATGTTGAGGGCGGTGCCCACCCCGACGAGGGCGGCGTACCCGATCCACCGCGCCGCACCTCCTCGGTTCAGCGCGACGACGAGCAGGACGGTCGCCCACACGGCCACGGCCGCGCTGGGCCCGAAGGAGCGCGCCTCGATCCCCATCCAGGTGATGCGCGGCAGCACGACGGCGACCACCGCACCCGCGATGGCGGCGTCCCGGCGTCCGAGCACGACCAGCAGCCGGTGCACGCCGACGACGGCGATTCCGGCCGCGACCGCGCTCGGGAGGCGGAGGGCCACCGGGGAGGTCCCGGCGACGGTCGTCCAGACGTGCATCAGCAGGTAGTAGGCGGCGTGCACGGCGTCGATGCGTTGGACGAGGGCCCAGAGCTCGGGGAGGCTGCGGGTGGCCGCCGAGACCGTCGCGGCCTCGTCGGTCCACAGCGACACCGTCGACGAACCGACCAGCGCCACGGCGGTGCCGGCGAGACCCAGCGCCAGCGGGACGCCGATCGAGGAGGCGCGAGGTCGTCTCGAGGACGCCGTGGACCCGGCCGGGTGGGTCGTCGTCGGGGTGGTGGTCGTCATGGCCGTCCTCGTGCGTGCCGACCGCGAGCCCTCGCCTCGGGGACGAGGGAGAGGGCGACCGGACCGACGGGTCGGGTGCGGGTGGCCCGGAGTGCTGGCATGCTAGCAGCGGCCCTGGACCCCACCGGCGTCCGGCGGGACGGGCCACCCGACCGAGGAGCCACCATGTCGTCAGACGACCAGACGCCCGACCCCACACCGACGAGGTCCCGTCGGCGCCTGGTGATCGTGCTGGCCGCCGTCGCCGTGGCGCTCGCCCTCGTCGTCGCCTTCGTGGTCGTGCCCGCCGTGTCGGGCGGCGACGCCGACGAGCCCGGCGCCGCCGGACCGGGGTCGGGCTCGAGCTCGCCGACGACCGGCGAGTCGTCGGACGACGGGACGACGGCCCCGACCGACACCGTGCCTCCCGCCGCGGGGCCGGACACACCCGAGGCACCACCCGTGGGCCTCGACGAGTCGCCCGCCGTCGTGGACGGGGTGACGGTCCGGGTGAAAAGCCTCGACGCGGTCGACGGCGAGGCCGCGCTGCCCGGTGAGGTGACCGGCCCGGCCGTCCGTGCCGAACTCGAGGTGTACAACTCGTCGGCAGCTCCCGTGGACCTCTCGACCGTCGTGGTCAACCTGGCCTACGGCGCCGACCGCACACCCGCGAACACGTTCTCGACCGGGACTTCTTCGTTCCCGGCGAGCGTGGCCGCGGGAGCCACGGCCGACGGCGTCTACGTCTTCGCCGTGCCCGTCGACGGGCATTCCGACCTCCGCCTGACCTTCGACTACGCCGTCGACGTGCCGGTCGTCGTCTTCGAGGGATCGACCTCGTAATACCCCTGTACCCACAACGGGGGCCATTGTCCCCCCTTGGGGGGACCTTATAGTCGTCAAGCCATCGGTACCCGAATGCCGATGACGCCTACCCGACCCGAATGAGGCTCCCCCATGGGAAGAACCGTCTCGTCGCGCCTTCGTCTCCCCGCGATCGTCGCTGCGTCCGCCGTGCTGTTGTCCGTCCTGGTCGGAGTCCAGCCCGCTGCGGCCGACTCCGCCCCCCTCGACCCGACGTCGCCGTCGACGCCGGCGACCGTCACGGCCGACGCGCTCCCCGCACCCCAGATCGACGGGTCCGTCTTCACGCAGGTGATCGTGGGCAACACCGTCTACGCCGCGGGCAAGTTCACGAAGGCCCGCCCGGCGGGCTCGGCAGCGGGCGTCGACGAGGTCCCCCGCAGCTACCTCCTCGCGTACGACATCACCACGGGAGCGCTCTCGACGACGTTCGCGCCGGTGATCGACGGGCAGGTCAAGGCCCTCGCCGCGTCCCCCGACGGCAAACGTCTCTACATCGGCGGCGCCTTCACCAAGGTCAACGGCGTCAACAAGTACCGCCTCGCGGCCCTCGACCCGACCACCGGCGCCCTCGTCACCAGCTGGAACCCCGGCACGAACGCCACCGTGAACGCGATCGCCGCCGTGGGCCCCAACGTCTACATCGCCGGCGTCTTCTCGAGCATCGGCAAGGACACGCGCGCCAAGGCGGCCGCGGTCACCGCCTCGAACGGCACGAACCTCCCGTGGGCTCCGCAGATCGCCGGCGGTGACGTGCTCGGCCTCGTCGCCAGCCCCGACGGCTCGAAGATCGTCCTCGGCGGTTCGTTCAGCTCGGTGAACGGCTCGTCGCAGCCCGGGTACGGTCTCGCCATGGTCGACGCGACCTCGGCGGCCAACCTGCCCGTCCAGGCCAACGACGTCGTCCGCAACGGTGGTGGCCAGGCGGCCATCTACAGCTTGAGCGCCACGGCCAACGGCTTCTACGGGTCGGGCTACACGTTCGGCGGCGGCGGTCGACTCGAAGGCGCCTTCAAGGCGACCTGGAACGGCGACCTCCAGTGGGTCGAGGACTGCCACGGTGACACCTACTCGGTCGCGGCCAACAGCACCGCCGTCTACGTCGCCGGCCACCCGCACTACTGCGGAAACATCGGCGGACAGCCGCAGACCAACCCCTGGACCTTCCAGCGCGCCATGGCGTTCAGCGACTCGGCCACGCAGACCATCACCAACGACCCGATGGGTTACTACAACTTCGCCGGCACTCCCGCCCCCAGCATCCTGAACTGGTTCCCCGACTTCGCCACCGGCACCTACACCGGCCTGAGCCAGGGCCCGTGGAGCGTCGCCGCCAACGACAAGTACGTGGTCTACGGCGGGGAGTTCCCGTCCGTCAACGGCAAGGCGCAGAACGGCCTCGTGCGCTTCGCGGTGTCGAGCATCGCCCCGAACAAGACGGGCCCCGAGGCCTCCGGCGCCCTCTTCACCCCGAGCCTGGTCTCGCTGTCGTCCGGCACGGTCCGGGTCAGCTGGCAGTCCAACTGGGACAAGGACAACGCGAACCTGAGCTACGCCGTCTACCGCGACGGTGACCTCACCAACCCCGTGTACACGACGACCTCCGCCTCGACCTTCTGGAAGCGTCCCGCCCTCGGCTTCGTCGACAAGGACCTCGCGCCCGGCAGCACGCACAGCTACCGCATCCGGGCCACCGACCCGCTCGGCAACACCGTGCTGGGCGACGGCGTGGACGTCACCGTGACCGCCGACAAGGCCTCGCCCTACGTCAAGCAGGTCGCCGCCGACGGAGCCACCTCGCTCTGGCGCCTCGGCGAGAAGAGCGGCTCGACCGTCTACGACTGGGTCGGCTACGACGACCAGCAGGCCCAGGCCGGCGTGACCCGCGGCACCACCGGTCAGACCACGTCCGACTCCGACGGCGCCAGCACCTTCTCCGGAACCGACACGGGCCTCTCGTCCACGACCTCGGCCATCGCCGGCCCGCAGACCTTCTCGGTCGAGGCCTGGTTCCGCACGACGTCGACCACCGGTGGCAAGATCGTCGGCTTCGGCAGCAACCGCACCGGCGCCTCGAACTCGTACGACCGGCACCTCTACATGGACCCCCGGGGCCGTGTGTCCTTCGGCGTCTACCCGGGTTCGTCCCGCATCATCACCAGCCCGACCGCCCTCAACGACGGTGAGTGGCACCAGGTCGTGGGCACGCTGAGCTCGGCCGGCCAGTCGTTCTTCGTGGACGGCAAGAAGGTCGCGACCGACGCCGGCACGACGGGTGGCCAGGACTACACGGGCTACTGGCGCATCGGCGGTGACAACAACTGGGACGGCGCCCCGTACTTCCAGGGCGACATCGACGACGTCTCCGTGTACCCGGCCGCCCTGAGCGCCAAGCAGGTCGACGGCCAGTGGGTCGCCTCGGGCCGCACGAGCAAGCTGCCCAAGGCCCCGGCCGACGCCTACGGCGCCCGGGTGTTCCAGGACGACCCAGAGGCGTACTTCCGCCTCGACGGGGACGCCTCCACCGTCTCGACCGACTCGTCGCCCGTCGGCACCAACGGCGTCGTCAGCGGTGGCGTGACCACCGGCGGCACGTCCGCCGTGGGCGGTTCCGGCCAGTCGGCGACGTTCAACGGCCAGGACGCCGGCGTCGCGACCACCACCTCGTACGACACCCCGAACAACTACACGCTCGAGACCTGGTTCAACACGACGACGACCTCGGGCGGCAAGCTGATCGGCTTCGGCAACCAGCAGACCGGCTACAGCGGCAACTACGACCGCCACGTGTACATGGAGCAGGACGGTCGCCTGCAGTTCGGCAACTGGACCGGTCGGATGAACCTCGCGAGCAGCACGGCGAGCTACAACGACGGCCGTTGGCACCACGTGGTCGCCACGCAGGGCTCGGACGGCATGAAGCTCTACGTCGACGGCGCCCAGGTCGGGTCGAACCCGACCACGGCCTCGGACGGCTACCGCGGGTTCTGGCGCCTCGGCGGCGACAGCTCGTGGAACTCGGGTTCGGGCTACTGGGCCGGGAGCCTCGACGAGGCCGCGGTCTACGCCCGACCCCTCGACGCCACCACGGTCGCGCAGCACTACGCGCTCGGTGCGAACAAGCCGAACGCCGCGCCCACGGCGGCCTTCACCTCGACGCCCACCGGTCTCGGCGTCGCCTTCGACGGCCGCACCTCGGTCGACCGCGACGGGACGATCGCCTCGTACGGCTGGGACTTCGGCGACGGGAGCGCCCCGGCCAGCGGCGCCACCCCCTCGCACACCTACGCCGCGGGGGGCACCTACACCGTCACCCTCACCGTGACGGACGACCAGGGAGCCGTCGGCACGTCGACCGCCAGCGTCACCGTGACGGCGCCCCGGGTGAACGCGGCACCGACCGCCTCGTTCACCTCGGTGGTCGACCACCTGGCCGTCGCCGTGGACGCGAGCACCTCGACCGACTCCGACGGGACCGTCGCGTCGTACCGCTGGGACTTCGGTGACGGCACCGTGGCCGCGACGGGCCCGACCGCGAACCACACGTACGCCGCTGCCGGCACCTACACGGTGACCCTCACCGTGACCGACTCCGAAGGCGCCACCGGCACCTCGACGGGGACGGTCACGGTCGCCCCGGCTCCCCCGGTGAACGTGGCCCCGACGGCCTCGTTCACGAGCGCCGCCACGGGACTGGCCGTCTCGACCGATGCCACCGCGTCGACCGACCCCGACGGCACCGTCGCGGCCTACGCCTGGACGTTCGGTGACGGAGGCACGGCCACGGGCAAGACGGCCGCGCACACCTACGCGGCGGCCGGCACCTACACGGTGACCCTCACCGTGACCGACGACAAGGGCGCCACGGGCATCTCGACCGGCAGCGTGACCGTCGCGCCGATCCCGAACGCTGCTCCGACGGCCTCGTTCACGACGTCGGCCAAGGCCCTCTCGGTCTCGACCGACGGACGCGCCTCGACCGACTCGGACGGCACCGTCACGGCGTACGCCTGGGACTTCGGCGACGGAGGCACGGCGACCGGCAACACGGCGGCCCACGACTACGCCGTCGGCGGCACCTACACCGTGACCCTCACGGTGACCGACGACAAGGGAGCCACCGCGACCCGCACCACCACGGTGACGGTCACCGCGCCTCCCGTGGTCACGGCCGCGGTCAAGGACGGCTTCGGACGCTCGGTGACGGGCGGCTGGGGCACGGCTGAGGTCGGCGGCACCTGGGCCCGCACCGGCAGCGCGTCGCAGTACGCGGTGACCGGTGGGGTCGGCACGCAGTTCCTCGGGGCAGCGGGCTACAACACCTCGATGGCACTCACCGGCGTCAGCACGACCGACGCCGACCTGCGCACCAGCGTGAGCCTCGACAAGGCGGCCACCGGTGGCGGCACCTTCGTCTACGTGACCGGCCGCAAGGTCGCGACGAACTCGGAGTACCGCGCGACCCTGCGCTACCGCTCCGACGGACGCGCCGTCGTCGCCCTGACCGCCTTCAAGGGATCGGCCTCCGGCGTGAACCTGGTGGGCGAGACGCTCGTGCCCGGCACGATCGCCCCCGGTGCGAAGCTCAACGTCCGACTCGAGGTGAGCGGCTCGGGCACGACGACGATCCGCGCCAAGGTCTGGGCGGACGGCACCGCGGAGCCCACGGCCTGGACGGTGTCGGCGACCGACACCTTCGCCGGCCTGCAGGCACCCGGCTGGGTCGCCCTCGGCGCCTACACCTCGGGAAGCACCACCAACGCCCCGCAGACGGTCTCGTTCGACGACCTGAGCGTCTTCAAGCCGTGACCGACGCCGCCCCGGAGCACGCGAGCAGGCTCGTCGTCCAGCAGTCGTTCCCGCGACCGCGACCGACGACGAACCCCTACCTCGTGATGCTCCGGGACGCCGTCGGCGCGGTGCCCGGGGTGGAGGTGCGCACCTTCGACTGGAAGGGCGCCCTCCTGGGCCGCTACGACGTCTTCCACGTGCACTGGCCCGAGATCCTCGTCTCGGGGCAGAGCCCGCTCAAGGCGCTCGTGCGTCAGGCGTTGACCGTCGCCCTGGTGACGAAGCTGCGGCTGACGCGCACCCCGATCGTCCGCACCGAGCACAACCTCGAGCTGCCGAGCGGCATCTCCCGGCGCGAGCGCGTCCTGTTGCGCTGGATCGAGCGACGCACCGCGCTCTGGGTGCGGCTGAACGACGAGACGCCCGAGCACGCCGACGCCCTCGGCGCGCTCATCCCCCACGGCCACTACGTCGACTGGTTCGCCCGCTGGCCGTGGCCGTCGCGCGAGGCAGGCCGGGTGTCGTACTTCGGCTTCATCCGCCGCTACAAGGGGGTCGACGGCCTCGTCCGGGCCTTCCGAGGCGTCCGGGGCGACGACCGGAGGCTGCACGCCGCCGGCAAGCCCTCGACGCCCGAGCTCGCCCACGGGCTCGAGCAGCTCGCGGCCGACGATCCCCGGGTCAGCCTCGACCTGCGTTTCCTCGACGACGAGGACCTCATCGACGTGGTGCGCCGGGCCGAGCTGGTCGTGCTGCCCTACCGCGAGATGCACAACTCGGGCGGGGTGCTGACGGCGTTGTCGCTCGGCCGGCCCGTGCTCGTGCCCGCCAACGAGGTCAACGCCCGCCTGGCCGACGAGGTCGGAGCCGACTGGGTCCGGCAGTACGCCGACGAACTCGGTCCCGACGACGTCGAGCACGCGCTCGACGCGGCCTCGCGGCTCGACGACGACGCGCGCCCCGACCTGTCGGCCCGCGACTGGGACCGCGCCGGCGAGGCACACGTCGCGGCCTACCGTCGGGCGATCGCCGCGACCCGTGGTCGACGTGCCGTCGGCGGACGCCGGGCGCGCCCGTGAGCTCAGCCGTCGACGCGGCCGTACTCCCGGTACCCCGCGCCCCACGCGCCCGCCACCATGCCGGCGCCCCGGGCCATCGTCCGGATGCCGCGAGCCCGCTGCCCCAGCGACCGTCGACCGAGGGGGCGGGTCACCGTGCCGACCGCGTACCGGCCCAGCCCGCCGACGACGCGCACGCCGCCCTTGGCCGACAGCCGGAGGCGCGTGGACAGTCGCGAGGCCCCTCGCGCGGACAGCATCACCGAGGTGAGGCTCCAACCGTTGCCGCTGCTGTAGGCACGCTGCACGACCCATCGCCGCGTGACGCGGTGGGCGGGGACGACGTCCGTGACGACCGCCTCGGCGCACCACAGGATCGTGCCGCCACCGGCGACCAGGCTGCGGGTGAAGAGGGTGTCCTCGCCACCGAGCTGGCCGAGGGCCACGTCGAAGGCCAGGCCCTGGCGACGCACCTCGACGAGGTCGAGCAGCAGGTTGTTGGTGGCGGCGACGTCGACGGGCGTGCCGGTCGCGAGTCGGCGTCGCACGAAGAAGCGTCCCTCGACGATGAAGGGCTCGGGCTCGACCTCGTACTCGCTGCGCACGGGACCGACGACGGCCGCGGCACCCGTCTCGGCCTGCAGGGAGACCAGGGCGCCCAGCCACCCGTCGGACGGCCGCTCGTCGTCGTCGATGAAGACCAGCACGTCGCCGTCGCCGCTCTCGGCGAGCGCACGGTTGCGGGCCGAGGCGATGCCCGGCGTGGCCTCGACGACGTAGTCGACCGTCACGGGTCCGGCACCGTCGCCCGGGTCGGCCGCCGCGAGCGCCACCTCCTCGACGCGTCCACGGCCCGACCCGCTCGCGTCGTTGTCGACGACGAGCACGCGCGCCTCGACGCCGAGTCCGCGGACGCTGCGGGCCTGCTCGACGAGCAGCGGCAGCACCGCGTCGAGATCGCGCGGCCGGCGGAAGGTCAGCACGGCGATGGTCAGGAGGCGCGGCGTGGTCGGGTCGGTCGTCACGGCCCCCAGCATGTCAGGTCGGTGAGGGGCGACGGGCCCTGCACCGCGCCTCCTGCGGGTGGACGGGGGACGAACCGTGGGTGAGTCGCTCGCCGGCCTCTCGGTGGTCGTCGTCAACTACGGTTCGACCGACCTGCTGCGCCAGAACCTCGCGCCCGTCTCACGGGCGACGGAGGGCCTCGTCGTGGTCGTCGTCGACAACTGGTCGGGAGCGGCCGAGCGCGCCCGCGTGAGCGAGCTCGCTGCGGCCGAGGGCTGGCACCTCGTCGCGCCCGACGGCAACGAGGGCTTCGGCACCGGCGTCAACCTCGGCGTCGCCCGGGCCCGTGAGGCCGGGGCGCGTCACCACGTGCTGCTCAACCCGGACGCCGTCGCGGACGCGGGAGCCCTCGCCGCCCTGCACCGCGCCTCCTCGTCCGACCCGCTGACGATGAGCGCGCCGACCGTGCTGCGCCCCGACGGCAGCGTCTGGTCGGCGGGCAGCGACCTGTACCTCGACGACGGCCGCATCCGCTCGCGGCGACGACGGCTGCCCGGCGCCCGCGTCGAGGAGTGGCTGAGCGGCGCCTGCCTCGTGCTGAGCGACGACCTCTGGCAGCGCTGCGGCGGCTTCGACGACGACTACTTCCTGTACTGGGAGGACGTCGACCTGTCGCGTCGCGTCGTCGGTTCGGGAGGCGCGCTGCGGCTGCTCGACGACGTCACCGTCGTCCACGCCGAGGGCGGCACGCAGACCGACGGCGGGGCCGACCGGTCGGGGCAGGCGAAATCGGCGGGGTACTACCGGTACAACATCCGCAACCGGCTGCTGTTCGCCGCGAAGCACCTCGGCGACGACGACCTCCGCCGGTGGCGCCGACTGACCCCCCGCATCGCGTGGGAGGTGCTGCTGCAGGGCGGGCGGCGCCAGTTCGTCCGGTCACCGGGCACGCTGCTCGTCGGACTGCGGGCCGTCCTCGAGGGGCGACGGATCGTGGCGACCGAGCTGCGTCGACGACGAGCCCGAGAGAGGGTCTGATAAATTTATCAACGGTCGACCCGGGCTCTGATAAATTTATCACCGTGCGATCTCCCCTCACCAACCCGTTCCAGGCGGGCTCCGACGTCGTCCCCGACGTCTGGGCCGGCCGAACCGAGCAGCTGAGCGACTGGCACCAGGTCCTGCGACCCCGCCGACGTGCGGGTCTGTACGAGACCGGCCGGACGATCCTCGGCGAACCGGGCACCGGCAAGTCGAGCCTCGTCCGACGCATCGCCCGCGACGCCGCCGAGGCCGGCGACTGGGTCACGCCTCAGCTGCGCATGCCCACCGGGGCCGATCCGCTCAAGATCATCGCCTCCGCCGTCCTGCGTCTGGCCGACGGCGCCGGGCTCCGTGCCTCGACCCGTCGGGGCGTGCTCGACCTGCTCGCCAGGGTCGAGCAGGTGGCCGCGACCGGCTTCTCGGTGACGACGCGCGGCGCCGACGGCCCCGAGCCGTTCACGGCGCTCTTCGAACTCCTCGTCGAACTCGGGCAGGCGGCGATCGAGCAGGACGCCGTCGTCGTGATCCACGTCGACGAGGTGCAGAACATCGGCGACGAGGCCGCCCTCTCGCAGCTCCTCATCGCGCTCGGCGACACCCTCTCGCACGAGGTCGAGGTCGCCGTCCCCGGTGGAGGCACCGTGTCCCGGCACCTGCCCGTCGCCGTCTACCTGACCGGCCTCCCCGACTTCGAGGACATGGCGGGTGCCCGCAAGGGGGCGACCTTCGCCCGGCGGTTCCGGACCACCACGCTGGGCCCCCTCGACGAGGGCGACATCCTCGAGGCACTCCAGCCGTTCGTGATCGCCGGCTGGGAGACCCCGGGCGAACACGGCGTCGTCGAGACCGTCCGCATGGACCCCGCGGCGGCCAGGGCCATCGCGGCCCTCAGCTGCGGAGAGCCCTTCCTGTTCCAGCTCGCCGGGCAGCGGGCGTGGAACGTCGGGACGGCACCCGTCGTGTCCGAGGACGACGTCGTGGCGGGCTGGCGCGGAGCCGAGGGCGAAGCGTCGGCCCACGTCGAGCGCATCCTGAACCGCCTCCCCCCACGAGAGCACGAGTTCCTCCGGGCGATGGCGTCGCTGCCCCCGGCAGGGCGCACCCTGAACGCCATCGCCGAGGCGATGGGCCTGGCCTCGGGCGCCCAGCTCGGGCCCACCTCCCAACGGCTCGACACGGTGCGCGGGGTGGTGAGCCGGGGCAAGCCGTACGCGTTCCGCAACCGTGCCGTCGAGGCCTACCTGACGACGGACTGGCCCCGGACCGCCTGAGCCCGACCAGGAGTCGCGCCTCGGTGGGGACCGGTGCCACCACGATCTCCGACCATCGGTCGATCCCCGGTGGCTGGGCGCTTCCTAAGCTCGACCCATGAGCACAGCCACCGCACGACCCGAGACCGCGACACCGGCGAGCGCCGACGGCGAGGGGTCGGCGGGTGGTGCCGGGCCGTCGCGGGCCCGCCGGCTCTGGGCGAGCTCGTGGCGCCTCGCCGTCGCCGTCCTCGTCGGGCTGGTCTCCTTCGCCGTGGTCTGGCCGTCGACGGACGTGAGCGGCTGGAGCGACGCCCGGTTCGGGGCCTCCCTGGTCGGAGACGTGCTCGCCGGGCTGACCGCCCTCGCCCTCGTCCCCTTCCGCCACCGGGCACCGCTCGTCGTCGGCCTCGTGGTCCTCGCCCTGGGATCGTTCTCGACGCTCGCGGTCGGGGCCGCCGTCCTGGTCGTCGTGTCGCTGGCCACGCGCCGACGGCCCGGCGAGATCGTGGCCGCCGGTGTCGTGTTCGTCGCGGCCACGGTGGTCGCGGAACTCCTCGTGTTCCGCTCGTGGGAGGACGGGTGGTCCGCCGGGTGGGCGGCGGTCGCCCTGGCCGTCGTCGCCCTCGCCTACGCTCTCCTCGCTCTCGTCGGGGTGGTCGTCGGCTCCCGAGGCGCCTTGATCGCCTCGCTGCGCGAACGGGCCCTCCTCGTCGAACGCGACCAGGTGCTCCGCGAGGAGCGGGCCCGCGACGGAGAGCGGGCACACCTGGCCCGCGAGATGCACGACGTCCTCGGCCACCGGCTATCCCTCGTCGCCCTCCACGCCGGGGCGCTCGAATACCGGGGCCGCGACCTCGACCCCGACGAGACCGTCGCCGCCGCGGCCGTCGTCCGGGCCGAGGCCCACTCGGCCCTCTCCGACCTGCGGGACGTGCTGGGGGTGCTGCGCGACCCGGAGGCGGGCGGAGCTTCCGAGGTCACGGTCACCGCGCCTCCTCAACCCACGCTGCGCGAGCTCGACGCCCTGGTCGAGGAGGCGCGGGAGGCCGGTTCACCGGTCACGTCGGTGATCGACGACGCGGCCCGCTCGGCCGAGGTGCCGACCGCCGTCGGACGGCACGCCTACCGCATCGTCCAGGAAGCCCTCACGAACGCCCGACGTCACGCTCCCGGGCAGCCGGTCCGGGTGACGGTGTCGGTCGAGGCGGCTCCGACGGACGTCGTCCGCATCCGCGTGACGAACCCGGCGCCCCACGGGCCGTCCGACGCCGCGAGGGACGGCCACGGCCTCGCCGGGCTGGCCGAACGCGCCCGCCTGGTGGGCGGTCGGTTCCGGGCCGGCCCCGACGGGGACGACTTCGTCGTCGAGGCCGACCTGCCGTGGACGCGATGACCGTCGTGCGTCCGGTGCGGGTCGTCGTGGTCGACGACGACGCCCTGGTGCGGTCGGGGCTGCGCCTCATCCTGGGCGGGCACACGGACGTCGACGTCGTGGGCGAGGCCGTGGACGGGCTCGACGCCGAGGACGTCATCGACCGCACGGAACCGGACGTCGTGTTGATGGACATCCGCATGCCGCGCTGCGACGGGCTCGAGGCGACCGAGCGTGAACTGGTCCGACGGCCCGACCTGCGGGTGATCGTGCTGACGACCTTCGAGGCAGACGACCTCGTGCTGGGGGCCCTTCAGCGCGGCGCCCGCGGGTTCCTCGTGAAGGACACCCCTCCGCACGAACTCGTCGAGGCCGTCCTCGCCGTCGCGCGGGGGCGATCGATCCTCTCGCCGAGCGTGCTCGACCGCGTCATCGCCGCCGCCACCCGGACCACCGCGGCGGACGAGGCGGGCTCGGCCGCCGACGCCCGCGCCCGGCTGGCCCTGCTGACCGACCGCGAGAGGGAGGTGGCCGTCGCGGTGGCCGAGGGGGCGTCGAACGCCGAGATCGCCGCCGACCTCTTCGTCAGCGTCGCGACCGTGAAGACCCACGTCGGCCACGCGTACGACAAGCTCGACGTCGGCAACCGCGTGCAGCTGGCGCTCGTCGTCCGGGCGGCCCGACCCGACGCCACGCAGCCCGTGTCCACCACGACCGCGTGACGAAGGCCGGGCCGGCCGCCCGGAGCGACGGGATCACCGTGCCGTCGGTGACTGCGCCTCGCGGGCGCGCTTCCTCGCGTTCAGGGCCCGCTCGTCGCGTCCGACGATCGCGAGCAGGACGATCGCGAGCACGACGCAGACGAGGATGAGCACGAAGGTGACGTCCCAGCCGAACGCGTGCACGGCCAGGCCGATGCCGGTGGAGGCGAGCGTGGCGCCGAGCACGTAACCGAAGAGGCCGGTGAACCCTGCCGCGGTGCCGGCGACCGATCGCGGGCTGAGGTCGAGGGCCTGCAGGCCGATCAGCATGACCGGGCCGTAGATCAGGCCACCGATGGCGACGAGCATGGCGAGCGAGATCCACAGGGGGCCCTCGACCGGCGAGAGCCAGTAGACCGCGACGGCGACTCCGACGGCGCTCATGAAGAGGATGCCCGTGGGCGACCGGCGGCCCCGGAACACCTTGTCGCTGATGTAGCCGCAGAGCAGGGTGCCGGGGATGCCCGCCAGCTCGAACAGCGAGAACCCGGCGATGCCCTCGCCGAGGCTCGCGCCGCGGACCTCGGACAGGTACACGGGCGCCCAGACGAGCACGCCGTAGCGGAGCGTGTAGACGAAGACGTTGGCCAGCGCCAGGTTCACCATGGTGCGGTTCGTCAGCACGTAGCGACGGATGGTGGTCCAGGTGGAGGCACCCTCGTCCGCGGCGTCGGCCTCGACGGGGGCCGGGTCGTTCCGGTACTCCTCGATGGGCGGGAGCCCTTCGGACTCCGGGGTGTCGCGCAGGAGCACGAGCGCCACGACGGCGATCACGAGGCAGACGATCGCGGGGAACCAGAACACGCTCTGCCAGGTGCCGAACGAGGCGAGGGCGACACCCGCGAGGCCACCGGCACCCGCGCCTCCCACGTTGTGGGCGACGTTCCAGATCGCGGTCTTCCCACCACGTTCGGACGTCGAGAACCAGTGCACGAGGGTGCGGCCGCTGGGCGGCCAGCCCATGCCCTGGAAGAACCCGTTGACGATCATCACGACGGCGAAGAGGGCCACCGAGGCGCCAACCGCCGGCACGAAGGCGATGACGAGGTTGGCGAGGGCCGACAACGCCAGGCCGATGGGCAGGAAGAACCGTGCGCTGCTCCTGTCGCTCACGATGGCGCTCAGGAACTTGCTGAACCCGTACGCCAGCAGGACGCCGTTCGTGATGACGCCGAGGCCGAGCGTGCTGAAGCCGTTCTCGTCCTTGAGGATGGTCGACACCAAGGGCACGTTGTTGCGGATCAGGTAGTAGGCGGCGTACCCGATGAAGATCCCGATGAAGACCTGCAGACGGAGGCGCGGGTAGCGACGGGCGACGCTCGCGTCGTCGAGCCGGGGTGCGGGCGGTGGAGCCGCGAGGAAGGCGGTCAGGCCTCGTCGGGACGGTGTCTCGGTGGGGGTGCGGTGTTCGGTCGTCATCTCGGCCTTCCTGAGCCACGGCGGTGTGGGCGAACTCATAGCCGATCACAAGGTTGCAGTTCATGCAAATGACAGCCGCCGTTCACCGTCGGGGGGTTGACAGACCCCGCTCCGGTCGGATGCGTGCGAGGTCACCTCAGGCGCGGTCGCCTCAGGCGCCGACGAACTCCGCCAGCGACGCCGCGAGGTGCCGCGTCGTCAGCCGTTCCTCGACGAGGGCGCGTCCCGCCGCGCCGAACGCGCGTGCCTCGGCCTCGTCGCCGAGCAGCCGCAGCACGTGCCCGGCGAGGGCCGCCGAGTCCCCCACCGGCGCGAGCAGCCCGGTGCGTTCGTGCACCACGTAGTCCTCGATGCCCGGCGTGTCCGTCATCACGACGGGACGACCCGTGGCCATCGCCTCGAGGCTGACCGTCATGCCGGACGCGTGCAGGTTGTCGCGCGTCGCCACGGCGACGAGCGAGGCACGGGCGTACAGCTCGGCCAGCTCGCGGTGCGAGACGTGCGGCACCACGGTGACGCCCTCGGGCGGAGCCGCGTCGCTCGTCGTCTGCACGACCAGCTCGACGTCCGGTCGCTCGGCGTGGACCTGCTCGAGCGTCGCGAACAGGGTCGCCGGGTCGCGGTCGCGGTCGCCTCCGATGCTCAGCACCATCGGTCGCGTGGGCCACGGACGCGCCGCGAAGAAGTCCTCGTCGACCCCGAAGGTGAAGAACCCGACCGGCGGGCCGTCCTCGCCGACGAATCGTCGCAACGGCTCGACCTGCCCGCGGCTGATCACCCAGAGCCCGCTCATGCGTCGCAGCACGTCACGCATGCGCCCGACGTCCTGCCCGCGCTCGACCCGGTCCGTCACCCAGATCACGCCCGTGTACATGCGCTCGTGCGGCCGTGCCAGCAGCATCCGACGCGCGACGTTCTCGTCCCAGGTCACCCCGACGTCGTCGGACGGCACCCCGGACGAGGAGGCGCGGCGCGGCACCACCCGGTCGCGCAGCACCTGCAGGCGGCCGGGTTCCGGGACGGACGCGATGCGCGCCTCCGGGTCCGCGTCGCGCAGCGCCTCGAGGCCGTACGGCCAGAGGCCGGGGCGGAGGCCCGCCGCGTGGTCGGCCGCCCAACCGGGGACGTCGCGTTCGCTCGCGAACAGGACCTCGATCACCGCGCCTCCTCGGGTCCGTCGCCACGCCCGTCGCCGGACCGTGCGTCGGAGGCCTGTTCGGCCGCCGCCCGCTCGACGATGGCCTGGTCGGTCGCCGTCTCGTCGCCACGCTGCTCGTCGACGTCGAGGCCGACGGTGCCGTCGTCGTCGGCATCGTCGCCGGCCGCTCCGCCCGCTGCCGCCTCGGCCCGACGGCGACCGAGGTCGCGCGACACGTACCAGAGGTTCGGCACGAGCTGGCAGAGCGCCACCGAGATCGCCGACCCCAGCACGGGTCCGGCGGCCCCGACCTGCCCGATGAACCACCACGACAGCCCCAGGTTGAGCGGCACCATCAGCACGATCGGCAGCACCTGGAAGACCAGCCCGGTCTTGTCGGTCATGTACATGCCGACCGGGTACTTCGCCGCCTGCAGGCCGACGAACACGACGAAGCCGACGAGCATCCAGCCGTCGAGCGTGATCGCCCCGCCCGAGACGAAGCGCGCCAGGAACGGGCTCAGCACGGCGAGCGCCGTGCCCAGCACGAGTCCCCCCAGCAGGAACCACAGGGTCGGCACGGTCGGCGACTCCACCCGCCCGGCCGAGCGGGCCGCGGCGTACACCGGCCAGAGGGCGATGCCCGCGGCCGCGACGGTCTGCAGCACGATGCCGAAGAGCTGCGAGGCGAGGTTGTACTGCGCGAGTTCGTCCGGCCCGGCCAGGTGGCTGAGGAGCAGGCGGCCGGTCTGCATCGCGACCGGCAGGGCGATCATCTGCACGAGCATCGGCCAGGCCAGGCCCAGCGCGGGCACGCCGCGGTAGCTGCGGATGCGGGGCACGAGCTTGACGGCCGACCCGATCTGCGGCGACAGGGCGCGTGCCGCCACGATCAGGCAGATCACCGAGACGAGGCTGTTGGCCACGTACGAGATGACCGCGAGGTAGCTGCCGACCGGCACGCTGAACATGACGGCCGAACCGATGGCGAGCAGCATGAACGGTGCCACGACGGCCTGGCTGGCGACCTGCGTGCTGGTCTTCTTCAGCCCCACGAGGATGCGCTGCCCGACCGTGAGCGGGATCACGAGGCCGAACACCGCGAGGCAGAGTCCCGCCGCGAGCGAGCCGCCGTCGGGCAGCAACCCCTCGCCGAGCAGCACGGGCCACCAGCCCGCGAGGGTGATGAGCAGGGCGACCGCGACCATGATGCCGCCCGACACCAGCAGCACGCGGAAGGCGGTGACGATCGAGCGCTTGACGAAGTCGTCGGTGCGGACCGACGACGACCCGGCCACCGCGTTGATGACGATGGCCGCGATGCCGAGGTCGGCGAACGGCAACAGGGTCGGGAAGGTCGAGAGCAGCCCGTACTGCGCATAGGCGTCGGTGCCGAAGTTCTGGATGATCATGCGGCTCGTGATGATGCCGAGCACGCCCGACAGGCCCATCACGATGACCTTCGTCGCCGCGGTCGAGCCCACGGCGGCCATCGCGCCGCCCCGGCGGGGACGACCGGCCGAGCCCGTCGTCGACCGGCTCACGAGGCGCTCCTGAACAGTCGGTCGTCCGCGGAGAGGCGTCCGTCCCGGTCGGGCAGGTCGGCCAGCACGTCGTCGGCGGCGCGTCCGGCGTCGAGCGCCTCGACGATCGCGTCGGCCAGCACCTGTGGTGCGCGGGGGTCGGACGCGACCACGTGACCGTGGGCGTCGAGCCAGTCGGCGAGCCCCGTCTCGGTGGTCGTGACGACCGTGCAGCCGTGCGACAGACCCTCGACGATCGGCAACCCCACCTGTTCGCGCCAGGTCGGGCTGGGCTGCGACCAGAGCACGAGCACGCGCGCCTCCTCGAGCACGGAGTGGATGCGGGGACGGGGCGGGTCGACCTCGACGGCGACCGAGGGCTGCGCGACCGACAGGGCCCGCGCCTCCTGCTCGAGGGCGCCCTTGCCGAGCAGGGTCAGCGTCGCCTCGGGGCGGGCGGCGACGACGAGCGGCCAGGCCGCCGCCAGGACGCGCAGCCCCTTGCGCTCGACGAACGAGCCGACGAAGGCCACCGCGAGCGGGCGGACGCCGCCACCGCGGGCGTCCGCGTGCCGGGTCGGCAGGGCCGGCACGGTGGTCGTGGTGACGCGGGGCGAGGCGGCCCCCAGGAGGCGCGCGTACGTCTCGCGCGCGGCGTCCGTCCCGAAGACCACCCGGTCGAGACGGCGCCAGACCGCGCGTGCCAGCACGCGTTCGCCTCGTCGGCGCAGTCGCGTCCGCAGGCGCGGAGCAGTGGCCACGTCGAAGGGGTCGGCGTTGCCGATCAGGTAGCTGACGACGACCGTGCGGCGGCCGGTCAGCCGGCGTCGCACCGCGAGGGCGGCCAGCACCAGCGCCGTGGTCGGCAGGCTCGACGTCATGAGCGGCTCGTTCACCTCGAGCGTCTCGACCCGTGACCGCGCGATCAGCCAGGCCGAGGCGAGCGGACCGGCCTGCACGAGGTCGAGCCCCGCGGCGAGCGAGTCGTCGAAGTCGTAGCGGGTGACGCGGTAGACGATGCTGGCGGGCGCCAGCTCGTGCGCCCGCTCGAGGTGGGCCGTGCGCACGGACTCGTAGAGGCGGACCGCCGGGAGGCGCGGCGTGCGCCCCCGGGACGGGCGGGCCGGGGGCGCACGC
>NZ_LR733391.1:0-94089 GCF_902506305.1 Frigoribacterium sp. 9N | reverse complement strand
GTCTCGGTACGGGGGTGTCCGGCGGTGGCCGTCGCGGTCAGCGTGCTGGTGGTCGAGTTGCCCGCGTGGACGCGGTGGACGCCGAGGTCGGCGAGCAGCTGGAGGCGCAACTCGGCCAGCGCGGGGTCGTCGCGGTCGCGGGGGCGGTCGCCGGGCACGGTGACGATGCGCTGGATGCTGGGGGCGCCTCCTGCGGTGGCGGCGTGCGCCGCGCCTCCTGTGGTGGGCGCGGCTGCGGCCGTGTTGGCCGTGCCCTTGGCGCCGACGAGCTGCGGCTGCTGCTGCGGCTGCGGCTGCTGCGAGAGGTCGGAGAGGACGACGATGCGGTCGGCGAGGTAGAGGGCTTCGTCGACGTCGTGGGTGACGAGCAGGACGGTGGTGGGCTCGGCGCGGTGGATGTCGAGCAGCAGGTCGTGCATGCGGAGGCGGGTGAGGGCGTCGAGGGCTCCGAACGGTTCGTCGAGCAGCAGCACCTTGGGGGCCCGGGCGAGGGCGCGGGCGAGGGAGGTGCGTTGGGCCATGCCTCCGGACACCTGGCGGGGGCGGAGGCCGGCCGAGCTGCCGAGCCCGACGAGGTCGAGCAGTTCGGTGATGCGGGCCCGGCCGGCGGCCTTGTCCGGTGTGCTGCCGGTGGTGCCCTTGCCGGCCTCGGCGCGTTCGCTGCGCCTGCGGGCCTTCGGCAGGCCGAGTTCGACGTTCTGGCGGAGGGTGCGCCAGGGCAGGAGGCGCGGCTCCTGGAACGCGATGGCGCAGCGTTGGTCGGTGGGCCGGGTGGGGGAGTCGTCGATGTCGACGGTGCCGGCGTCGGGCTGGTCGAGGCCACCCACCTGGCGCAGCAGGGTCGACTTGCCGCAGCCGGAGGGGCCGACGATGGCGATGATCTCGCCGGCCGTGACGTCGAGGTCGAGGGCGCTGAGGACGGGGCGCTCGCCGAAGTGCCTCCCGACGCCCCGCAGACGGATCGGCAGAGCCGAGGAGGCGCGGGTCGTCGAGGTGGGCATGTCACGACGGTAGGTGCGTGCGCGGTCCGCCGGGGCGGCGGGTGTAACGGGGCGAAACACTCCGTTCGGTCTAGGACCAGCTGGAGAAGGCCGCCAGGGCGGCATCCGTTCGGTAGAACTTGCGGAGGGCTGAGGCTGATGGCGCCGCGGGCAGGTGGAGGAGATCGTCGCGGGTGACCTGCAGGTCGGTTTTCGAGATGCCGGGCGCGTAGGTGATTCGGCTGCCGTCCGGCTCGAGGCGCAGGAGGAATGCGTCGAAGGCGACGTGGTGATTGAGGCACAGCGGCAGGCCGTTGAGCGCTTCGTCGGCGCCGCCGATGCTCTTGGGAATGAGGTGCGCGCCCTGGATAAGCCGTGGGACGGCGATGTCGCACAGGGCGCAGGTCGAGCCGTAGCGGTTCAAGACGTCGATCTTGAAGCGGCGCTGCTGGGTGCGCTGCTGGACGAGGCGGAGGGTCTGCTCGGGGAGGCCGCCGAACAAGTCGACTTCTTCCTCGGAAGCGGGCAGCTCGTCGTCAGACGGGAGGGGCAGGACGGACTCGACAAGGGAGAGGAAGAAAAGGGCGGCATCGTCGTCGTAGGTGTCGACGTAGCCGAGGCGCACGTCCTTGAGCGCCGACCGCAGAGCGTTGGGGGTCACGACGAAAAGCGGCAGGCCGAGGGTCTGTGCGCGCTTGACGGAGTCGATCTCGTTGCGGTCGGACGAAGCGTGCCGCTGCGTCGACGGGTAGTGGTAGTCGAGGTGCTCATCGCTGAGGTCGTCGGCGTACGAGGTGCCGGTGTGCTGCAGGGTGAGTGCGACCCGGCCGGGTGAGCCGTTCGTCCAGTCGCCGGAGCCGTCGAAGAAGATGCCGGCTTGGCCTTTGTAGAGGCCGAGGTCGCGGATGGCGGACGGGGTGAGGCCGTCGGCGTTGCCGGCTTGGGCGAGCTCGCTCCAGAGGGTGAGGCGTCGCTCGTACTCGCCACGCGTCCAGTCCGAGATCCCCACGAAAGAGATCATGACTCATGTACTCGAGATCCTGGGGGATCGTCACGTACCCAGTGCGAGGGGCCGCCTGCGTGTGGACTTCGGAGGTCGCTGGATCGGCTATGCTTGTCGGGTTGCCTCGGTCGGGGCAACACCAAGAAGGCAGTTGCTCAGCAACGGTTTTCTCGGGCTGTGGCGCAGCTTGGTAGCGCACTTGACTGGGGGTCAAGGGGTCGCAGGTTCAAATCCTGTCAGCCCGACCAGAATTTAGTTGCCCAAACCATTGGACTCGTTGAGACCAGTGGTGGTCGAAGTAAGAGAGCCTTCCGCAGAAATGCGGGAGGCTCTCTTCTTTTTCTCTACGGTGTGGTCGACCTCTGTAAGGCGTTGCTGCGCCTGCCAGGTGTGCAGGGTCGCGTTGATCTCTGTTCGGTCGCTTTCGATCTCGATGCCATCGCTCTCGTTGAAGACCCGGAGCTTGCTGAAGAAGGCCATCAGCATGTCGCGTCTCATCGTCTCGGGAACGCGCTCGTAGAGCTCTCCAGGGCGTTCGAGGAGGTCAACAAACGCGAGCACTTGCTCTGCGCCGAACTTCATCCGCTCTTCTGTGCGGGAAAGCTTCTCGTTGATTGCCGCCTTCTGGAGCGTGATCATGTCGAGGCGCTCACGAATCTTGGTGATCGGCAGCTGCCCTTCGGCGGCGAGATCGATGAGGCGAGTTTCCTGGTCTTCGAAGGCCTTTCGTTGTGCTCGGAGCGCGCTCCTCGCTTCTCGGTCGGAGGTCTGGAACTTATCGAGGGCGCGTGCCACTTCTTCTCGGATTCCTGCCA
Organism: Frigoribacterium sp. 9N; assembly: GCF_902506305.1. Lineage (NCBI taxonomy): Bacteria > Bacillati > Actinomycetota > Actinomycetes > Micrococcales > Microbacteriaceae > Frigoribacterium > Frigoribacterium sp. 9N. Next base: position 91,291 of record NZ_LR733391.1, on the reverse strand, counting down.
TGGTTGAGGAAGCAAAGCGTTCTCGACGCACCGCGTTGAGGACAGCCTTCTCGACATCTTCGAGGCGCAGCATTCCGATCGTGCAACCTGTGCGCTGCTTCGCGGAGCACATGTAGTACTCGTAGGTTCCGCCGTTGCCCTTGTTCTGGGTATAGGTCAGGCGGCTGGATCTGCCCGCTTCAGCACATTGTCCGCAGTAGATCACGCCCTTCAGATAGTGGAAGTGCACCTGGTCGCGGTCGCCTTTGCGGTTCCGGCGGTCCAGGATCTCCTGCACCGCGAGGTACACCTCGACCGGCACGATCGGTGAATGCCGACCTTGGTAGAGCTTCCCTTTGAAGTGGATGGCGCCCGTGTAGTACGGATCGCGGAGAATCTTCGCCAGCGCGCTGACGGAGACCGGTCGAGCGGGACGCTTGGAGGATGGCCGAGTGGTCAATCCCTGTTTCTCGAGCAGATTGGCGAGCTGCCACACGGATACCTGATCCTTTGCGTACTCATCAAACGCCCATTGGATCAAAGGGGATCGGACGGGGTCGACGTCGATCGTATTGACGAGTCTCCCGTCGAAATCCTTTCGGACGTTCAGGTATCCGAGCTTGGCGCGACCAACGCTTCCCCCGCGCTCGACCTTGTGCGCCATCTTGATGCGGATGTCTTCGCCGCTCATGCGCACTTGGAGTTCGTTCACGACGTCGGTGATCGCCTCCATTGCGTCACCCATATAGTCGTCGCCGAAGTTCTCCCTCGCGGAGACGAGCGTGATGTTCTTTTCTCGCAAGTACCGCTTGGTGATCGCGGCATCGAGGTGGTTGCGAAACACCCGAGAGCGCATGTAGATCACGACGTAGCGGACATCGGGGTTCTGATCGATGAACTTCAGTAGTGCTTTGAACTCAGGTCGCTTCTCGATGGTCTGAGCCGATTGCCCTGGGTCAACGAACTCGCGCACAACGGTGGCATTCAGCTCACGTGCCTTCTGCTTCGCCCACTGACGCTGCGTCGCGATGCTGTTGCCGTCCTCGTCAACGTCAGACCCCGTGTTCATTTGTCTGCTGGTCGATACGCGCAGGTACAAGACTGCTTCACCTGCTGAGCGCAGCGAGGTGTCGTTCGATTCGTCAGGAACCCGGAAGAGATGCTCCAGGCCGTCGATAGAGTTGAGGCTCGGCGCGGGAAGTGTCTGGCGGCTTTCGATGGGGCTCATAGGCACGGTTTCTCCGGTTAGGTCCTCCGGATTAACGCTCTCTTTGTAGAACAAGTCCAGTCCTTTCGTGTGCTTCGGTGCAGAGTTGTGGGGGCCCAACGGGGGCAGCCCGGCGTTGTAGTTTTCACCTCGGGCAGAGAGCGCCCACGGGAGCCCGTGTACGGGCGCAGGTGGGGCGCTTTGGGGCGCTGGCGGACCGGTCATGGGCGTCCGCCGCTACCGGGCCGAGCGGGCGGCTCTCGGCCACTTTCTAGTAGCGCCAACCCGACCAGAAGCCTCACGAGTCAATGGATGTCAATGGCGCGCCTGGCCACGGGCTGGACATGCAGCTGGCGGATTCGTGGCGGACGGCCTCGCCCCCGCTTAGCTGGACTCGCCTCGTCTTCACTTGACGAACGCATGCAATCGACCTTCCTTCTCGACGAGGTCGTATATGCCGCGTAGCCGCTCCATCAGCGGCGTGAGATTCCAGGTGACGGCCTCCGGCTCGATGCCGTTGTCGACGCACCAGTCGGCCAACTCGCTCTCCCACTCTGCGAGCGGACTCAAGGCGCGAAGGGCGGCTTCCTCGTGGGCGTAGGTGCCCGCGAAGGCCTCATGGAAGCTCTCCATGAGGTTGTCGGTGAGGGCGTTCACGTCGGGGAGTGTGAGGAAGGCACAAATCCTGAGCCGCTCTGAGGGTTGGCAGTTTGGCGGGTGGTGGTCGCGCCTGATCCTGTTCCTAGGCTGGGGAACCAATAGCCCCATCCGCTCGAGTCGGTTTCGCCACCAGGATCGAACGCAATATTCGAAAGTGGGCAGCCTCCGGCCGCGGGAGTTGGAGAAGTACTCGTGATGGAGAAAATCACGCCTTGGGCCGATGCGGAGACGCACCAAGTCCGAGGAGTCGCAGATTTGTCAGCGAGATACCCATGCTTGATTCGATCAGTGTCGATAATTCCCGCCGCGGTCGCATCGGGTGGCAACCGGTCTGCGTTCTGCGCGGCATAAGCTTATATTTTGGTAGCTGCTTGCTTCAGCGAGACTTGTGCCGCCGAAGCCCGGGCTCGGTTCTGGATACCGTTGTAAGCCACTGCCGTGATCGCCGCGAGGATCGCGACAACCACGATCACGATGAGCAACTCGACGATCGTGAATCCTCGTGTGGTCGTCGCTAAGAATGGCGCTCGGCTGGAGCTGCGTACAGATTCGGAGGTGGTGCGTGATGCCTTGCGCGCCATAACTGACGTTGACTATGAAGCATGAGCGCGAACCTGGCAAGGCCGTCCGCGCAGTAGTTTTTACAACGCGCGGGCTGGCCCCGAGGCAATCTTGCGACACAGGACGCGTAGCTCGTCGAGTTCAGCCAACGCGAGCGGGTTGCCGTCGAGGTTGAGAAGCGGCCTGTGCTCGGTGATGAGTGCCGCCTCTGCAATTCGAACGTCAGCGAGAGGCACCTCGCGCCAGCTCACGTCGAGGTTGGCGTTGATCCAGTCCCCGATCGCTGCCCTGTCCGGCCTCTCGAAGCTGTAGTTGTACTTGTTCACCTTCGTCGCGAGCGAGCCGGCCAGCGGGCGATACCCAAGCACTGCCCCGATGCTTCGGAAGAACGTGCCGTGTCCCCGCCCGCGAAGTTCGTTCCGGAGCATTCGACCCTCTAGCGACGTGGCCTTCCCGATGTAGATGAGGCGCGACGAGCGTGCCTGAAGTAGCGAGTCGAACGGTTCGGGAAGAGTTCCTTCGGTGCGGAGTCGGATCGCATATACGCCGGGGAAGGGCGGCACATCGGCGTCGATAGACCCGGCGGAACGGAAGGAATCTTCGGCGACGAGATCTGCGCGGATGGTCACGAGTCAGAGCCTAAGAGTTCGACACGTTCAGCGTTCAGCCTGGATCTCGGCGAGCCTCTTGCGCGCCTCGGCCGCAGCCTTATCGGCCTTGCGCACTTCCCGCTCGGCACGAGCGACCTCGTCTGCCTGCTTTCGCTTAGCTTCCGCCATCCGGGCTGCCGCCTCAACGATCTTCTCTGAGCTCACGACGCCGCGCGTCAGCTCACATTCGGGGCACCATTGTGTCGAGAAGCTCGGCTCTCGGTTGGTGTGGTGCACGCTCTGCTCGACCGTGTGTCCGCAGGTGAGCGTGCGCTCCCAGATGTCCAGTTCTTCCTCGCGGCGCACGCTTGCCGAGAGGATGCGCTGGATGCTGTCGTACTGTTCCGGAGACATCGGAATGGGCGGGCAGCAGAAACCGCAGTGCGTCGCGCAGGATCCGCCCATGCTCCAGCGATGCGAATTGCAGTCCGGGTGTATGTCCCCATACCGCTGCTGGTCTGCGTCGTAAATGACGCGCTGCTCGTCAGTCAGGTACATCGTGCCCGGCCAGTCGCCAAGATTGTCGATCACAGGTAACCCGCACCCGCACCCGCGGCACGGCTCGCCCGCTGCCGCCTGCTCCCGCGTGAGGTGCATCCCCTTCTCTCGCCACTCGCGACGCTTTGCTTCCTCGCGGTGCGCCCGGGCTTCTTCCTTCAGCGCATTTGTCAGGCGGCGCTTCTGGGCGCGCTCCGCCTTCTGCTCTTCGGTCAGCTTCGCCACGCGGCTCCCTCGTTTCAATGTCGGAGGCCCCGTGCACACTGATGGCATGGCGGACCTCTACACGAAGAATGGCCGACCGCTTCGACGTAGCGGTGACAAGTTGTTTGCGCGCTCGGGAACGTACGTGGGCAAGATCAAGGGCGACTACGTGTTCGATCCGTTGGGTCGCTACGCGGGCACCATCGTGGGGGAGCGGGTCGTCTACCGCTCGACGCACTCCGCTCGAATTGCCAGCCCGTCCGTGTCCGCCAATCGTGGTGGGAGCGGTGCGGGCAACCGCGGCGCGTCCGGCATGCGGGGCGACGAGCCACCGTTTCCGGACTGAGCGGATCGGCTCGGGATGAACGCGGGCCCTACAGTGAGTCTGGTGAGAGACCTTCCATTATCTGCAGGCGGCGACCTCGTCACGCGTCTCGCGCGCGAACGCGATCCTGTACGCGCCGTCGTTGAACTCGTCTGGAACGCCATCGATGCAGAAGCAGAGACGGTGCGCGTACAGCTATCGCGTTCGTATATGGACGCCATCGAGAGCGTGACGGTCGAAGACGACGGACACGGCATCACCTCGGACGAAGTTCAGGCGACCTTCGGGCGCATCGGCGGCTCATGGAAGGCGCTCGCTGCACGGTCGAAGAACGACAAGCGCGGACTCCACGGCAAGCTCGGCGAGGGACGACTGCGCGCCTTCGCGCTCGGCTCGCGCGTGACGTGGGCAAGCGAGAGCGTCAACATCGCTGGCGAGCGCGAGCGGGTTGTCATCGAGGGAGCGAAGGAGCGCGCGGAACCCTTCAGCTGGGAAGCGTCTCCGTCGACTGAGAGGGCAACTGGCACGATCGTCACGGCGCTTAATGAGCAGGACCGAAGCTTGAATTCGTTGATTAGCGAATCGACGCTGACCGTGCTCACTTCTCACTTCGCGCCAGTACTGCTCAACGACGACTCCCTCACCGTCATCTTCGACGGCGCCAAGCTCGACCCCGCCGACGAGATGCTGGACGACACGACGGTGACTGCGGTGCTCGACAGCGACGGCGATGCTGTCGTGTCGATCCGCATCATCGAGTGGCGCACGGGAAAGCACCGGGCGATCTACTTCGGCGAGGACGCTGAGCGGTTTGTCGTCGAGGCCTCCGGAGCGGAGATCGAAGCTCAGGCTGCGTACTCGGCGTACGTCACTTGGCCTGGGTTCGATACTGAGTCGCTCGCCGACCTCGGACTCGGCGACATGGCTCCCGACCCGGCAGGCGCCGTGTGGCGAGCCACACGCACAGCGGTGAAGGATCATTTCGCTTCGCGCCGTCGCGCTCGTCGTCGGGATCAGATCGACGAGTGGAAATCGAAGGGTATCTACCCGTACGAGACCGAGCCCACGACCGAGGCTGACAAGGCGGAGCGCGCAGTCTTCGACATCGTGTCGAGTGCCCTCGTGCCACAGATTCCCAAGCGCAAGGACGGAGCGCAGCTCACCCTCAATCTTCTGCGTGATGCGTTAAAGACAGACCCCGAGAACCTCGCCGTGCTCGTCAGCGAGTTCGTCGCGCTTAGCGAGCAGGACCGCAAGGCGCTCACTAAGTTGCTGAGCGAGACGTCGCTGGCCGGCGTGATTCGAAGCGCCAACCTGGTCACAAGCCGCAGAAAGTTCCTCGCCGGGCTCGAGCACCTGTTGTTCGATCCCGAGGACTCGAAGAAGGTCGGCGAACGTGACCACCTCCACAAGTTCCTGGAGCACGAGCTCTGGATCTTCGGCGAGGAGTATCACTTCATGAATAGCGAGCGAGGGCTGACGCAGATGCTGCGCACGCACCTCAAGCTCGAAGGGCTTCCCGCGGGCAAGGTCGAGCCGGTCAAGCGCTGGGACGGCAAGACTGGCCGCATCGACCTTCACCTCGCTGTGAAGGCGAAGGAGCACGATCGGATTCGCCATCTCGTCGTCGAGCTAAAGGCTCCTGACATCACCGCGGGCCGCACCGAGCGGAACCAGATCGAGGACTACATTAACGTCGTTGTCGACAACGCAGCGTTCGCGAGTGACCGATCTGTGTGGGAGTTCATACTCGTCGTCACGGACTACGACGGGGTCATGGACAACTCGATCATCGGCTCCGACCGCGAACTCGGATTGGTGTTTGAACCCGACAAGAAGCCAGGACGTCCGACCGTACGCGCGTACGTGCGCCGCTGGCGCGACATCATCGACGAGAACAAGCGTCGCTTGGAGTTCGTGACAAATTCGCTCGAGTTCGATCCGTCACTCGCCGAAGGATTGGCCTTCATCCGCGAGCAATACGCGGAGATGATTCCGGACGGGCTCGCTTCCGACGAGACCGACGAAGAGGCGCAGTAGGCCGCCTTCGCGAGCGGGTCGCTAGTTCCGGTTCAGCCCGTGGCGACGGCTGTCGAGCGCATCTTTGAAGTGACTCTCGGCGATGCCGATGTCCCGCGTTGGGGTGGACGGGTCGAAGACTCGGAGCAGCGAGAAGCGGAAGCTTGACGGGTCGAGGGTGCGGAGCTCGACGTTGCCGCCGTGCCCATTCGTCGCGTACGCGCGCCAGCGCTGACGGATACTCTCTTCACCATCGGCCTTGCCGACGTAGTGACCACCGTCCCGAGTGTCCGTGATGAGGTAGATCCCGAAGACGGACGAGAGCGCGGTGCGCCATGAGCCGTAGCGATGCTCGCGCATCACAGCCTGCAGCTGGACGTGACTGAGCACGAGCCGATCGAAGCCGGGGAACGGAATCGGCTCGGCGTCCGCGATGCCGACCACGGGGTAGCTCGCCGCGGTGGTTGCGTTCATCCGCCAGGTTCGAGGTGAACGCCAGCCGATCGCGAGTCGGTTCCGTAGATCCTCCATGTGAGCGGACTCGGCGATGTCGAACGTTCGGATGATGCCGGTGTTCGAGATCTCGCCACGGTTCTCCACGACGGACCATAGGCGTGCCTGGTCGCCGCCTTCCTTGATGAAGACCACCCAGAGCTGCGGCGGGATAGCCGGAAAGCGCCTTGTGTCTGCGGACTGTCGACGGGTGTACTCGAAGATCTCCGCGTGCGTGGAGTCAGCGTGCAAGCCCGTCAGGCCGCTCTCTGCGGTTTCCTGCGCGAACGCATGACGGATTACGAGGGCCTGCGCGGGGTCGATGCCTGCGTCGAGAAGCAGTGGGCCAAGCGTCAGTGCCATGGATAGTGCCTTTCCTGCGGGGTCGTGGCCCCCTCCAGAATTACAGTCTGGCGGTGTGGCGGCCTATTGCTTCGCAGCGAGCTGCTCTCGCATGATCTCGACGATGTTGTCCCGGTAGCGCGGCTTCACACGATGGCGGGTACCCGCCATCATTTCCTTGATCAACTTCTGGATCGATTCGGCGTGATGGAAGCTCCCGCCGACCGCGAAGTACGCGCGCAGCCACGGCTCCGGCTCTACCAAATACCCCTCTGCGGCGAACGCTCGGACCAGCTGCACGACGGCGTCTTTGCCTCGTCCTGAGCTCAGGCCGTTGTAGTCCTCGTTCTGGATCATTTCGGCGGCTGCGAGCAAGAGAGGGTCGCTCGCGGGACAGGTCGTGTGGGTGTGTAGATCGACGGCTCCGAGGCCATCGAGCCATGTCCGCACCATGTCATAGCGGGACCAGATCAGAACGAAAACCTTTCCGACCGACTCTGCTTCGACGGCACGGCGGATCGTTTCGAGCTCACGCTGCTCGAACGGGTGCAGCACTACGACGGCCTGGTCGATGACCTTGTCCTCGCGCTCGAGGCGAGAGAGCTCGCTGATGTTGAACACGATCCGATCTGCCTTGCTCGGCGCAATGTATTCGGCTGCTTCGACGTCTGCGCCACGATCGTCGTGATCGAATTTTTTGACGTCGGTCACGGCGAAGAGGTACGGAGGATCTCCGAGCCAGTCCCGGATGATGGCGCTTTGCGGAACCATCGCGGTGCCGTGCTGCGCCCAGTCTTCACGCACCATGTATGCAAGATCAGTCATGGACCGATACTCCCAGGCAGGTCAGACATAGGTGCTGCTTGCTACTTAGGCAGCGGCCAGCCGTCCTTGGCGACCTTCTCGCGCCAGTAGCTAGCCGCATCCTGGCCAGCCTGCATTGCCGTGAACTCGTCCGATCGCTCCGCAAGTGCGACCGAAGGATCGGTGCCGTCGACAAACGACTCCAGCGCCAGGTTTAGTGCCGTACCACCCAGGAACTCGGCGTACTCGAGGACCGATTGCACTATGGCGAAGCTTGTCGGGTTGCCGTGCACGAGTGCATTGCGAACGCGTCGGCGACGGGCGTCGAGAACCGCGCCTTCGGTTGTGTACTCAGCAATTAGCTCTCGGTATCCGACCGCATCGCTGATGCTCGCGAACATCCGCGCGATCCAGGCACGCTCGTGCTCCACTCGACAGAGTGACAAGAAGTCGTCGGCGCGTTCCGCCAAGAACAAGACGTAGGGCTGCTTCGGGCGCTCGGTGAGCCACTCGCCCGTCAGCTCGTCGCGAAGGTCGTCGCGGCTGCCGCCGCCGAGGAGACACATCCCTGCGGCTCGTTGGAGGTCCGTGAGCCAGCGCGCGTGTGCCCAGCGTTCTCCAAGTAGCGCGAAAAGGGTGTCCGGGGTCATCGCTACATGTGCCGCGACGTGCTGGACGACACGGTCGGAGAGCGGAATGACACTACTAATGTCCGCGTCCGAAGGCTTGCGTAGTGCCATATCCCGACTGAAAGGATGATCCGCGGCGGTCTGGACTTCAATTGCGGCAGCAAGGAACCTAGGCAGTTCCTCGCGAGCCAACGCTTCTGCGATGTGCGGTCCGTGCCGTTCGATAGCCTCCGACGTGATTCCCGCGCCGTACGTGTCGTTGGGAAAACCGGTCTCGTTCCGCACCGCGTAGTGTGCGCTGCCCGCGCGTTGGCCAGAGCGAAGAACTTCGTACTGAGCGAGTTGCGGACGGACACCACCAACGCGGTGGATGGAGACGTTCAAGATGACGTCGACGATCGCGAGCGCGCGCTCGACAGCGCCGGAGGCAGTCGTCGTCCCGAGGTCGACCCGGACGAGTGTGTCGACGTCGGCCTCCTCATTTGCGAGTTCGGGTACGCGGAACGTATAGCCGTCCTTGACCAACTCCCAGAGCTCTTGCTTGTGGGCGAACTCAAAGCGCCCGGGCGCAGCGTTCGGGACTGCCCACTGTGCCTGGTAGAACGAAACATGGCCTGCCTCGAGGTGCAGGTGGATTCTTCCCTTGTAGCCAAGCCAGAAAACGATTGGTTCCCGGGTGGCCGGCGTTCCGACGTATGCGAGCGCCTTCGCGAGTCGCTCAGGGAGAGGGGTGTCCTTCTCGCTCAGCGGGATATCGTCCGGGTCGCGTCCAAACGCCAAGATCGACACGAGCCCGTTGAAGATTCCCTCGGCGTGGTGCCCGCGCCGTTGCAATTGATCGAACAAGAGCTCCGCGATGGGCCGGTACTCCCGGGCAACCAGCGCCCGGTCTTGCGCCACCGCGACCAGGTCAGTCCAGGTGGCTTGCACCGCCCCCTCTGACTCGAGCATCGCCAACAAGTCGGAAGCAGTAGTGGCCAGACCCGTCCACGCGGGGGCTGTGCGTGTACCTGGTGGTTGCGCGAGGATTGCCTTCTCTCCGCCAATGAGTCTCGATAGAGCCTTATCGAAAGCCGATAGTTGTGGTGCGATCTGCGCACGCAGTGAGGGGCCAGCGCTCGCGATGGATTGGTTCAGGTCTAGACGCAGCGACGCACGGTTCGGGCCGGTCTTCCACGCATCAACGCCACTCGCAAGCTGCACCCATTCGGCGATTTCGCTCACGATGGTCGTGAGCGGCAACACGCTGCTCATGCCGTGACGGCGATCGAGTGAGGAGACGAGCGACTTCAACCACGCCGGGGTGTCTTCTGACCAATGGTCGGAGACCTTGTAGTCGATCATCATGTGAGGGGCCTCTTGCGCAGCCATCGACGTCGTCTGCAGTGTGAATGATTCTTCATGTCTGCTCTCGACTATGGAGTAGTCGGGGCGTCATGAGAAGACTTCGAGCGTTGTACTTTTTTCAACGACAGCGACCGGCGCATTGACGCGCAAGACGATGTCGTCATACTCAGCAGTCCTCCTCGCCGGGACGCGGCTTCGCCAAGAGGAACCCATCAGGGGTTCGTCGGCCGCATCCGATGAGGAGGCTCACCGATGAGTGGGAACGAACTGCTCGAGGTGCCAGCCACTGCGCTCGGCCCCATCCGTCCGCTGAGTGTGCGGATCACCGACGGCCTGCGTGCGCAGCTGGAAGTGATTGCACAGCTCAACGATCGCAGCGTCACTGAAGAGATCCGTCTGGCGCTGGAGGCCTGGGTCGAGACCAGCAAGTCCGACCCGATGGTGCTCCAGCGCGCTGAGACGGTGCGTGCCGAGATCGAGCGCGAGGCGAAGACCAAGCAGAGCGCGATCGAGGCCATCTTCAGAGGTGCGCCGCCCAAGGGGGTGCGCGCCAAGCAGGCCTCGGCCTGATCAGCGCCGGGCGTCCGGGATCGAGCACCTTTTCGTGCTCTCCCGGACGCTCTGGCGCATCTACTCACCTGCCCTCGTTACTGCCCCGCGGCTTGCTAGAGAACTACAGAGTTCTCGGCCGCGACAACAGTAAGGAGGTGGGACGGATGGTCAAGAGCATCGTCATCCCGCACGACACGGCGCAACCGCCGCGTATGCAGGAACTGGCAGACATCGGGAGCTTCCAGGAAGTCGTCGACGGATGGCTGGAGTTGGTGGATGTGCCTGGAGTTGGCGCGACGATCTATGTCAACGAAGAGGCCCAACGGCATCATGCGCCGGCGAACACGCGGGCTATGGCAATCCGGTGGCTTTACTCCGCCGATCCCATGGAGCACCCGCTGCTCTGCGGCGACATCGTGATCTCAGGAATCCCTGACGAGAACGAGGGCGACGTCCCGGCGACGCTCGTCCGTGACATCTTCGAAGCGACGCAGTTCTTCATCGACGCGCAGTGGCACTACACCCGCCTGTGGAAGGAAACCCGCGCGCGCTTCGACAATGTGTTCGACGCTGCCGTCTGGTGCCTGCTGCTCAGTCGCTCCGCACGGCCCGGTGTGCAGTTTCGTGTCCGTCCGCAGGTGCCAGGCCCGTTGTAACCCACGCTGCCGTCCGGGATCGAGCGCATCTGCGCTCTCCCGGGCGGCGCTTCCCTCACCCACTTCGCTGGCGCTCTGCGGCTTCCAGCGGAACCATCCGGTTCCCGGCCGCTTGCATCAAGGAGGAAGAGATGGTGAAAGGACTATGGGTGCCGGTCGACGATAATGCACCGATCGAGCAGCGCGAGCTCGCCGGGCTCGATGACTACCAGGACGTCGTCGGCGGTTGGATTGAGCCTGTGGACGTCCCGTCGCTCGGCGTGACCATCTACGTCAACGAGGAGGGATTGATCCGGCAGTTGCCACTCAACCCGCGTGCCACGTTCTTATGGTGGTTCCACGTCCCGCAGGCGCGGCAGAAGGCGATGCTTGTAGGCGACGCGCTGCTGGTGGGGATGCCGGATCGACGCGGTGAAAGCACCGATGTACCGGACGCCGTCATCGCGCTGTGCGCATCGCGACGGAAGAGGCGTATCGAGTATCTGACGGAGTCTGACGCGCGTTGGCGCCAGGGAGATGTCGGGCACGACGACGTATGGGAAGCGATGGTGTGGGGCATGGTGCTCCTCGAGCGCGCAGCCGACGTGAAGAATGTCCGGCTCGCCCCCTTCGAGGCGCCAACCGTCGATCCACCGTCCACTGACTAATGTGCGGCGGCCACTTGAGTAGCGTTCTCTATCGCAGCTCGTGGCCGCCGTTCTTCACGTTCCTGGATTGCTTCGCCAAGACCTCTTGGACGTCAGGTGCCAGCCGCCACAGTCTGGGCAGCGGTACGCGCGCGTCTCGATATTCGGACGCCCAGAGCCATCCTTCCGCTGCGTAGAGGCCATGGCCATCAGCGCCGCAATGCGATCGCGGTAGCGGACCTTCTGGCAGTTCGGCATGGGAAACACGATTCCACTGACCTCCGACATGGGTGTGTCCTGCAGTGGCCACCTTGCGTGGCGGCGCGTCGAATCAGGTTGGAGACATCTTCGCCATTCAGGAAAAACCCTGGTCGTGCTATAAATAGGGTATTGGCGATAGACCGATTGCGCTGTGCTCTCGGCGTGCCGTAATCCGCAAACCCAAGGCGACATGGGGCAGTCGATAACCTGAGGGGAATGCACGAGTAACGACTAATGGCCACGCGCGGCGTGGGGAGATAGGCAGCAGAACTATGGGGAGCATTGGCGCAGGCCACCGAGGGCTCAGCGTCGTCGGCACTGGGGAGCACGCGGCGTGAGCCAACTTAGCGACTACCAAGCGAAGTACTTCGCGCACGAGTTGCAGCGTAGCTACGCGAACGACCATGTCGGGAAACTTGCCGGCCTGCTCTTTGACGCCCAAGTGGAGCCGAAGCCGCACCAGATTGACGCTGCGCTGTTTGCGTTGCAGACCCCGTACCTGCCCGGCGTGATCCTTGCCGATGAAGTCGGCCTTGGGAAGACGATCGAAGCGGGCATCGTGATCTCGCAGTACTGGGCTGAGCGACGGCGGAACATTCTGATTGTGACGCCGTCAAGCCTCCGGCAGCAGTGGAAGCAGGAGCTCTCCGAGAAGTTCCTCATCCCTGCCAGCATCCTTGACCCCAAGTCCAAAGATGGCTTGCTCGCTCGTGCGGGCGGTCGAAACGGCGAGGTGCTGATTTGCTCGTATGAGTTCGCTCTTCGGAACGAGCAGTCTCTTCTGCGAGCCTGGGAATTGGTGGTCGCAGACGAGGCGCACCGGCTTCGCAACTTCTGGACGGGCAAGGCTAAAGCTGCCGAGGCGATGTCTCATATCGTGCGTGGCGCGCACAAGACCGTGCTGCTGACCGCTACGCCGCTCCAGAACAAGCTCGAGGAACTGTACGGACTCGTCTCCGTCTTCTATCCGGACTACTTCTATTCGCTCGATGCGTTCCGTGAGCGGTATGTCAAAGACCGCGACCAGACGGGGGACGACCTCGCGGAGCGGGTCGGCACCATCTCGAAGCGGACGCTTCGACGCGACGCTGACAAATACATCCACTTCACCAAGCGGCTCCCACTCACGGTGGAGTTCACACCGAGTCCGGACGAAGTGCGCCTATATGACCTCGTGAATGACTACCTCCAACGCGATGAGCTGTTCGCTTTCGGCGGCGCGCAGCGGCATCTGTCGGCGCTCATCATTCGGAAGCGCCTTGGCTCCTCGACCTACGCTGTCGCAAGCACACTGGAAAACATCGCAAGCCGTCTGGCACGTGAGGCCGACGCCGGCCAACGTCGCGATGCTCGCGGCGCTCTGGTGAGAGCTGACTTTGAAGACCAAGACTTGACGAGCGATGAGCTCGAGCAGGCGGATGAACTGGAAGCGGACGGGGACGCTTTCGGCCCCGCCACCTCAACGCAGGAGGATTCGGCGCTCCTCGAAGCCATGAGGGCTGAGGTCGCGGAGCTGCGAGAGTACGCAGCTCTGGCGCGCTCGATCACCGTTAATCAGAAGGCGGTGAAGCTCGGAGAGGCGCTCGCCCGCGGTTTCGACCGTCTACGCGAGCTTGGCGCACCTGAGAAGGCAATCATCTTCACGGATTCGACAAAGACGCAGGAGTACATCGCTCGTACGCTTCGCGAGTCTGGTCGAGGCGACGGGATCGTTCTCTTCAACGGCTCGAACGATGCGCCGGAGCAGACCGCCATCTACCAGGCTTGGCTCAAGGCGAATCGCGGAGGCGATCTCATCACGGGCATCGTCGCTGCGGACAGACGCAAGGCGCTCGTGGATTACTTCCGGTCCGAGGGAACGATCATGATCGCCACTGAGGCGGCGGCAGAAGGTATCAATCTCCAGTTCTGTTCGATGGTGGTGAACTACGACCTCCCCTGGAATCCCCAGCGAGTCGAGCAGCGCATCGGGCGAGCACACCGCTTTGGTCAGAAGTTCGACGTCGTGGTCGTCAACTTCTCCAACAAGGGGAACGTCGCTGAACAGCGGATCCTCGAACTTCTTGCCAATAAGTTCCACCTCTTCTCAAACGTTTTCGGAGCAAGCGACGAGGTGCTCGGAGCCATCGAAGACGGTCTCGACTTTGAAAAGATCATCAGCGGCATTCTCACCCGTAGCCGCACCGACGCGGAGATCGACCGCGCGTTCGCGGACCTGGAAGCGCAGTACGCGCCCGAGATTTCTCGAGAGTTGGCGAATGCGAAGTCCAAAGTGTTCGACAACCTAGATCCGCACGTCCAAGACCGACTGAAGGCGTACGACACCCAGTCCGGCGACGTGCTCAACAAGTTCGAGCGGCTGCTGCTCGCGGTGACCAAGCACGAGTTGCAGAGGCAGGCAACTTTCGAGGGTGATGGCCGCAGCTTCGTGCTCCACCGATCACCCGTCGAAGAAGCCCCGTCGGGTCGCTACTACTTCAAGAGCAAGCCGCTGGAGAACGCGCATCAGTATCGATACGGCAGCCCGCTGGGACAACACGTCATCGAAGCAGCCAAGACGAGGGAAACACCGTCTCGTGAGCTGACGTTCAGCGCCGGTCAGTCGGACCGGGTGACCGCGGGAGTCAGAGACCTGATCGGGCAGAGCGGCGAGCTCGTGGTCGACATGGTCACCTTCGCGATGAAGGCACGCGATGAAGACATTTCCGAGTCGTACATCCTCGCCGCGGGCCGCACCGATGTCGGGGGAACTCTCGATGATGAGCACGTGGCAGACATCCTGGACCTCGCGTGCATCTCCGTGGGTGGATCAGTGCAGGTCGAAACGGAGCGGCTGAATCCTGTACTCGATGCTCGCCGACGCGAACTGGAGCGCGAGGTGCAGGGGCGCAACTCGCGGTTCTACGACCAGCAGGAAGAACTGATCTACCGGAACCAGCAAGACCGCAAAGCGGAGCATGAGGGGGCGATCCGCGATTATCGGGCCAAGGAGAAGGACGCGCGGCGTCGTGCCCGACAAGCAGATGACCCGATGGAACAGCTACGCCTCAAGAAAGAGGCTCGCCGTTGGGAACAGCGAGCGGAGGACGCCGATGAGCAGTTCCGAGACGCGCGCCGCAAGCTTCGCGATGAGGCAGACAAGTTCCTCGACCTCATCGAGCAGTCCTTAGAGGGAACCCAGACCACAGAGCACCTGTTCTCCATCCGCTGGCGCATCGACGCGTAGCGCGGATTGCGAGAGCAACCGATCAACTAAACGTAATGAGAGAGATTTCACACATGAGCGACTACATCCACGACACGCCACCCACTACCCCTAATTTCCAGACCGAGCTCGCCGCGCAGTTGGCCGAGTTGGTGCCGGAGGCGATAGCCGATGGAAAAGTCGACGTAGCCAAGCTCCAAGAGCTTCTCGCTACGGACGCCGCCGAGGGCAACGAGCGCTTCGGGCTGTTTTGGCCCGGGAAGAAGCGTGCGCTTCGCGCGGCGCAAGAACCTACATCAGCAACGTTGCGTCCCGACTTCCACAACTCGAAGGACTGGGAGAGAACGCGCAACGTGTTCATCGAAGGCGACAACCTTGAAGTGCTGAAGATCCTGCAGAAGCACTATCACAACAAGGTCAAGCTGATATATATCGACCCGCCCTACAACACGGGAAGCGACTTCGTATACCCAGACAACTACACGGAGGGGCTGGGTACATATCTCGAATGGACTCATCAGGTCAACGACGCTGGCAAGAAGGTCACGAGTAACGCCGAGACGGAAGGGCGATACCACTCCAACTGGCTCAATATGATGTACCCCCGACTCAAAGTGGCGCGAAACTTGCTCGCGGACGACGGACTCATCTTCATTTCGATTGACGATCATGAGCTGCACAACTTGCACAAGCTCGGCAACGACGTATTTGGCGAGAACAACTTCGTTGGACAGATCACTCGGGCCACCGGCACGCCGACGGGCGGCGGTTTCGACGGCTTCACCAACATGGTCGACTACCTGCTTGTGTACCGGCGCTCGGGGGCCGCAGTTCTTGGCGGCCTTGAGTTTGGAGCGTCTGATGCAGCCATATACAACGAGAGTGACGAGCGCGGAAAGTACCTGACGCGATCGCTCCGCCGAACTGGTGGCGAGGATCGTCGGGAGGATCGACCGAGCATGTACTTCGGCGTTGAGTCCCCAGAGGGAAACACGATCTATCCAGTTGGTCCCGGCGGGTATGAGAGCCGATGGATCTGCGGGAAGGATCGTTACCTTGAAATGGTCGAGGAAGGCCTTATTGAGTGGAAAAAGGTGGAGCGAGGAAATGGACTCGAGTGGCACCCGTATCAGAAGTTTTACCTGGAAGGACGGGAAAAGCGACCATCCAACCTGTGGGTCGATCTCGAAGGAAACAAGAAGGGCACCCGAGAAGTGCGTCAACTCTTCGACCGCGAGAAGGTATTTGACTCACCTAAGCCCCTTGCGTTGATTCAGCGAATTATTCAGATCGCATCGAACCGCGACTCGATCGTCGTCGACTTCTTCGCAGGCTCGGGCACAACAGCACACGCAGTGATGAAACAGAACGCTGAGGACGGTGGGTCGCGACGCTATATTCAGGTTCAGCTTCCGGAACCGACGCCGGACGGATCTGTGGCACGTCGAGCAGGCTACGAGACCATCGCGGCCATATCTCGCAAGCGAGTGATAGTTGCAGGTGAGCAGATCGAAGCAGAGCGCTCGTCTCAGGTTCAGCTCGACACTGTGGTGGACACAGGATTCCGTGCCTACAAGCTTGCAGACACGAACTTCTCGAAGTGGCGAGTCACGAGCGAAGTCGATGGCGACGCGCTCCAGCAGCACCTCTTGGATCTTCGCGAGAGTAGTAGTGCGGACGACGCAACAGCAGACGATCTGCTGGTTGAGATCCTTCTCAAGCAGGGATACTCGCTGACAGAGAGAATCGCAACGACGGTTGTCGAAGGGGTTGAACTTCGCGCCGTGTATGACGCTGACGGTGATGTCGCCGTTCTCGCCTACCTTGACGAGCACACGAAGCCGACGCTCGATCAGCTTCGCGCCATCGTCGCGACGCAGCCGACGCGGATGATCATCCTCGAGGATGCCTTCCAGGGGGACGACGAACTCAAGACGAACCTGGTGCAGCTTGCGAAGTCCAAGAACGTGGAGCTCTGGGCGGCGTAATGGGTAGTTCAAGTTTTCAGTTCGATCCCAGTCAGCCGTACCAGCTCGATGCGGTGAGTTCGGTCGTCGACCTGTTCGACGGTCAGCCGAAGGATGCCGACAAGCTTGTTCTCACTCTGCGCGGTCAGGCCACGCTGAAGGACACCGAGCAGGCGGCGCTCGACCTAGATCTCACGCAGGAAGTCGGGGCTATCGGCAACAACCTCGTGCTTGAACGTGAGACGGTGTTCGCGAACCTGCAGCGTATTCAAGACCGCAACGGCTTGGAAGTGGCTCCGAAGCTTTACGATGACGCGCTCGACTTCGATGTCGAGATGGAGACCGGAACGGGAAAGACCTATGTCTATCTCCGCAGCGTGTTTGAGCTCGCGAAGAACTACAACTTCACCAAGTTCGTGATCCTTGTTCCGAGCGTGGCGATCCGTGAGGGAGTGGCGACGAGCATCCGGCTCATGCGCGGCCACTTCGGCGATCTTTATCCTGGCCAGCCGTTCGATTTCTCTGTCTACAGCGGCAAGAACGCCGAGGACGTTCAGTCGTTTGCGACCGCTACGAACATTCAGATCCTAGTGATGACGATCGATGCGATCCGCGGCACCGCCAATACGCGCATCATCCACCAAGCGAAAGACAAGCTGAACGGGCTGCGTCCGATCGACTATCTGAAGGCCACGCATCCCGTCGTGATCATGGATGAGCCGCAGAACATGGAGTCGCTCCTTTCGCAGTCGGCGGTCAGTGAGCTTGACCCGGTCGCGACTCTGCGATTTAGCGCCACGCACAAGAAGCAGCGCAATGTCGTGTATCGACTTGACCCTGTCGATGCGCATGACCTCGGTCTTGTGAAGCAGATCGTGGTCGCAGACGTCCGACAGCAGGGCGCGGACGCGACGCCGTACATCAAGCTCGTGGAAGTGCATCGTGAACCGACGTGGACCGCAAAGCTGGAACTCTCCTGCCGAAAGGCCGACGGATCGCTCGAACGTCGCGTCGTGAGCGTTCGGCAGCATCAAGAACTCTCCGATGAGCGCGTCACCAACAACCCGATCTACGAGGGGTGGCGCATTAATGAGATGAGCATCGAGCCTGCATTTGTCGACCTCACCCTTCATGGCTTCCTCGAGGAGGGGCAGAGTATCGGGGGCTCGTCAAGCTCGATCTACAAGGAGATGATTCGCGAGACGATCCGCGAGCACCTTCGCAAGGAAGCGATGCTCCGTCCTCGCGACATCAAGGTTCTGAGCTTGTTCTTCGTCGACAAGGTTGCCAGCTACATGGGCGATGGCGCCGACAATGAGACTGCCAATGGCGACTTCGTGCAGTGGTTCGACGAAGTGTTCGTCGAGGAGCGCTCGAAGCTCGCTCGCTACCAGGAGCTTCTCCCGCAGGATCCCGCAGCGCTTCGCCGCGCCTACTTCTCCGAGGTCAAGCGCGGTAAGTCGAAAGTTGCCCAGGACACCACCGGTGCCACCAAGGCTGATGACGACTCGTACGAGTTGATCATGCAGGAAAAGGAACGGCTACTGGACGAGGCCGAGGACGTGCGCTTCATTTTCAGCCACTCTGCACTCCGCGAGGGTTGGGACAACCCGAACGTGTTCCAGATTTGTACCCTTCGTGAGATGGGCGCCGAAGTCGAGCGACGCCAGACGATTGGACGCGGGCTCCGTCTCCCGGTCACCAAGACATCAGATGGGTTCGCTCGTGTCGCCGATCCCGGCATCGCAACCCTCACCGTCGTGGCGAACGAGTCCTACCAGGCGTTCGCGAAAAGTCTCCAGAACGAGTACAAGTCGGCAGGCGTCGAGATTGGAGCCGTGCGCCGAAGCGAGTTCTCGAAGATCCCTCTCATCGGAGCGGACGGGAACCTCACCGATGACCTGTTTGGATATGAGCGATCGGCTTCGGTCTGGGAGCACCTCGCTCGCGAAAAGTTCATCGTGGACGGCAAAGTCACTTCGAAGTTCCAACCGAACATCATCGACTTCAGCCTGAACTTGCCCGAGATCTACGTTGACTACGAGCCAGAGATCACAGCGCTCATTGCCCGCGCTCACATCGGAACCTACGTGAAGCCGGCGAGTAAGCGTCATCCGCGAAAGGTTAACAAGCAGCTCTACACGACCCCTGAGTTCGAGGAGTTCTGGCACGCAATCAGTCGCCGCACGACGTACCGGGTCAGCGTTGATCGAGACCAGATCGTCCAGAAGACCGTTGAGGCGATCAAAGCAGCACCCAAGATCGATCCGCTCAGGATTCAAGTGACGCGCGCTGGCGTCAAGGTTCTCCGTGGGGGAGCGAAGGGCGAAGAGCTCGGCAGTCGCTCCGCGGATCTGAAGGGTAGCTACGACCTGCCGGACATCATCGCGGAGCTGCAGGAGGCCACTTCCCTGACGCGGAAGACCGTTGTCGACATCCTCATCGGGAGTGATCGCCTGCTTGAGTTCGTCGGCAACCCGAACGACTACATAGCTATGGCGAAGCGACTCATCAAAGCCGAGCTCGCGAAGATTGTGGTGGAAGGCGTGCAGTACGAGAAGATCTCAGGCTCCGTGTACGAGCTCCGCGAGCTACAGAAGGACGGCGACGATGAGAAGGAGCGCTTCCTGGATCAGATGTACAAGGTGCAGAACGCCCAGAAGACGGACTTCGACTACGTCGTGTACGACTCCGACGTCGAGCGGCAATTCGCAGAACTTCTCGACGGTCGCGAGGACGTCAAGCTCTTCATGAAGCTTCCAGCGAAGTTCAGGATCGACACCCCTGTCGGCCCCTACAACCCGGACTGGGCCATCATCAAGCAGGAAGACGGGGAGGACCGAATATACATGATTCGCGAGACGAAGAGCACGCTCGATGACTCGAAGCTGCGGCCGAGCGAGCTTGCGAAGATCAAGTCGGCAAAGCAGCACTTCGCAGCGATCGGAGTTGGCGACTACTCCCGTTCAGTTCCGGGGAGCTGGAACCTGTGATCGCGACCGCTTCGTCCAGCGTCTCCCGCAGGAAGGCGGCGATATGAGAGTCCGGCATCTGCGCATTCAAAACTTCCGCGGCATCGAAGACAGCGAGATCCACTTCAAGACTCACACTCTGCTCGTTGGTGGCAACAACGCCGGAAAGTCGATGATCTGTGAAGCCCTCGACCTCGTTCTTGGGCCGGAGCGCCTCTATCGCCGGCCGGTAGTTGACGAGCACGACTTCTACCTCGGCCGCTACCTGAACGCCGCCGCCGCTCCGATCGAGATCCGAATCGATGTCGTTCTCACTCAGCTCACCCCCGAAGAACGACGACGGTTTGGTGATCAGCACCTTCGTCTCTGGGACGAGAACGCCAGCGAGTTCATCGATGAAGACGAGAACGGTGTCGATCGATCAGGTGATGGTGCGGCAGCGATCGCAGCGCAAGATGCTGATGACTCGCGCATCGATGCCACCGTGGTGAGGCGGGACGTAGGGCACCCAGCCGCGTCCGTCACGATCTCGGATGCTGTCTACGAAGGCGTTGATCGGGGCGATGTGGGGTGCCGTGAACGCTCGTGCAGTCTGATCCGCGTGGAACGCAGGGGCGGCCAACTGTCGGGACATGTCGCGAACCTAGCAAGGCGACGTGCTTCCTCGGGATGACCCGCGCCTCCTTTGGTTGGCTGCTTCTCCCAAAGTGATTGCAGCGAGGCTCAGGCGTGTGCCCGGTACGTCGTCGCGACGGCGCCGGAGGCGAGGTCGTGGCGGGCGGTCGGGGTGAGGTCGAGGGGGTGGGGGAGACCGGCGAGCAGGTAGGGGCCGTGGCCGGCGACCCAGGGGTAGACGGTGAACTCGTACTCGTCGACCAGGCCCCAGCCGACGACGTCGGTGGCAAAGGCGGAACCTCCGAGCCGGAGCGGGCCGCCAGGGCGGCTCTTCAGTTCGCGCACCGCCTCACGCAGGTCGCCTCCGAGCAGTTCGGCGTTCCAGTTGACGCTCTCGAGCGTCGTCGACGCCACGTACTTCGGGATCTCGTGGATGGTCCGGGCGAAGGGCTGCATCCAGTCGGGGAACGCCTCCGAGGCGGGCGGACGCCAGGACTGCTCCATCAGCTCGTAGGTGACCCGGCCGAGCAGCAGACCGTCGGCCCGGGCCAGCGCCTCCGTCGCGAGCTGGTGGATCTCGGCGTCCGGCCGGCCCTCACGGTGGTCGATGCAGCCGTCGAGCGTGACGTTGATGGAGTACGTGAGCGTCCTCATGCCGGGGAGGCTAGCCCCACGGCGAACACGCCACCAGAGGTGCGGGTGCTAACGCCCGTCAGCCCAGTGCGTCGGCCGCGCGAACCCCTCGGGCAGGCGCGTCGCCGCATCACCCCGGGCACTGTTCACCTGCATCTGCGTCAGGTAGATCGCACTCGACAGGTCGGCCCCGGCGAGGTCGGCATCCCGCAGGTCGACACCGAGCAGATCGCAGCGATCGAGGTCAGCCCCGCGCAGGTCCGCCGCGATGGCGATGCTGCCGCGGAGCGTCCGACCCCGCAGATCCGCCCCGGCCAGCGCGGCACCCATCAGGTCGCTGCCCGGCTCGAGGGCCGGCCCGTTCCCCTTCTTCCGAGGAGGCGCGGGTGTCGACGCTCGTGCCACCTCACTCGCCTGCACCAACAGCGGGCGCACCGCGTCGTACTCGGCGTCGACGTCGAGGGCGGCGAGCTCGTCGGGGGTGCCGTCGGTGAGGTGGCGGACGTGCTCGAAGGCGGCGAGCCAGGGGGTTGGGTCGGGGGCGGCGGCCCGGGTGCGACCGTGCTCGGCGCCGGCGGGTGCGTGCTCGCCGTCGTGCGTGCGTTCGCGTTCGCGTTCGCGTTCGCGTTCGCGTTCGACCAGCGTGATCGCTTCGTCGAGGTACCAGAGCAGCTCGTGCAGCCGTCGCACGAGCGGGAACGTCGAGAACATCGCCTCACGGGTCGCCGCGTCGTCCCGCCACGAACGCCCGGCGAACATCTGCCAGCTGACCTTCTGACCCGCCCCGAAGCAGTCGAACACCGTGCAACCCTTGAACCCCCGCTCGCGCAGCTGCGGGTGGATGCGGCAGCCGTCGTGCTCGTCGAGGTTCGTGCACGGATCGCCGGCCGGCTTGTCGAACGGGAAGTCCGCGCTCTTCGTGAACGCCAGCGCGACGCAGCAGAGGCCGAAGCAGTTGGCGCAGTCGGCTCCGAGGTCGGCGCGGCGGCCCAACTCGATCCGTGTGCGGGTGCTCATCGCGTCAACGCTAACGGGCGCAGCGGGCCGGGGCGATCGAACAGGGGTGGATCACTTGTCCCACACCGGGGCCGCAGGGAGACCACGAGCCGCTCGCTCGTCGGTGACGAGGTCGGTGATGAGTGCGGTCTTGGCGGCTGTGTAGGCGCGTCCGTCGTCGAGGCCGGCCAGCGCCTCCTTGAGGGTCGCGTAGCGCTGTCGCGCGACCGGGTCGCGCAGCAGACGGTCGCGGAACAGTCGCTGGTTGCAGGCGTCCCACTGGTCGGGGCGGAAGACGTGGAGGATGTGCGTGCGGCACGTTCCGTCCAACCGGACGTAGACCGCGTGGGTCTTCGGACCCGCCGCGTGTCGTTCGTAGCCGAGGTCGACCAGGTCGGCGGCCAAAGCGAACGGGTCGGTGCCGGGAGACGTGCGGACGGCGACGTCGATGATCGGCTTCGCGAGGAGGCCGGGGACGGCCGTGCTGCCGATGTGCTCGACGGCGTCGACCCGGGTGCCGAGGGCGATCGCGAGACGCTTTTCCTCACGGCGGTAGTCGTCGGCCCAGGTGGGGGAGTGTGGCTGCAGATCGACCATCGGGGCGATCGTACGGGGTGTCACTCTCAGCGGGGCGGGGTCGAGTGGTCCCGGAACGTCGTTCGGGCTAGGGGGAAGGACGATACGGGACCACTCGATGACCGGTGGGGCGGGCGTGGGCCGACCCGCGCCTCCTAGGGGGTCGTCGGGCGGAGGTCGGCGAGGGGGCGCGACCAGGCGACCTCGCGGGCGAGCTGGCCGGAGGCGCGGAAGAGCCGCACCTGGTGCGTGTCGGGGAGGGCCGCGGCGAGGGCGTCGCGGTCGGCGGGGGTGAAGCCGAGCTTCTGCCAGAACGGTCCGGAGCGGCGGGAGAAGAGCCAGGCGTGGTGGGCTCCGTACGCGGCGGCGTCGGCCAGGGCGTGGCGGGCGAGACGGGAGCCCGCGCCGCGCGTGCGGGCGGAGGGAGCGACGGCGACGCTGCGGATCAGGGCGTGCCGGCCGTCGGCGCTCAGCTCGTAGCCGGTGCTGCCGACGACCGTGCCGGTGGCGTCCTGGTCGACCCAGAGCCGGAGGCGCGGCGTGGGGGAGTCGAGACCGGCGAGGGTGAGGTCGGCGGCGGCGAGGAAGGCGCGGAGGTCGGCTCGGGCGTCGGCATCGGCCGGGTCGATGGGGACGAGGGGCATGGACGCCATTCTTCCGGGTGGCTCGGCGGGATCGAGTGGGCAGAAAATGTCCTTCGGGGGCGGCGGAAGGACACTTTCTGCCCTCTCGATCCCGCCAGGGCGGGCCACGGCGAACCAGAACGAGCCGCATGGGGGAGTCGCGCGAGCGGACACCGACCTAGCATCGAGGGATGCTGTTCGTCGTCCCGCTCATCGTGTTCGCCGCGTGCGCCGTCGTCTTCGGCGCGACGCTCGCCGCCGCCCGCGGCAGGCTCGGGGTGAACCACCTCGCCGGCATCCGCTTCCGGCACGTGATGGCGTCGCCCGAGGCGTGGCAGGCCGGGCATCGGGCAGCACTCGTCCCCATCACGGTCACCTGTGCGCTCACGGCGGGGACGGCGTTCGTACCCGTCGTCGTGGGAGGGCTGACCGAGGGCGCCCAGGGGGCCTGGGTCATCGGCAGCACGGTCGTCCTGCTCATCGGGGCGCTCGTCAGCGCAGGGGTGGCGAATCGAGCGGCCAGGGACGTGCTCGGTTCGTCGTGATCGTGTGCCCCGAGGCGCTGGTCACGGCACGACGTCGAGCGTGACGGCAGGATCGCGTCTCGGCACTCCCATCTCCGCAGCAGCCGACGCGTAGGCGCGGTACGTCGCGGCGTAACGGTCACGTGCGGCGCGCGCGGAAGCGACGTCTGATGGCCTCTCGACGTACGTCTCGTATCCGATGGTCCGACGCTCGTCCTCCTCGGCGGAGACGGCCATCGACCACCGCCAGACGTCCACGCTGCTCGAGGTCGCGACGTGCGTGAGGAGAACCTCTGCGGGAACCGGGACGATCGGCGGAGGCGTCGTGCGAGGTCGGACGAACAGCACGCGGAACAGCGTGCCCCACAGGCCGACGACACATCCACCCAGCAGCCCGACCACCAAGTTGGCGCCCCCGTCGACCGATCCCCACAGGGACCGTACGACGACGAAGCCGAGGGCCCCTGCCGTCGCGACGATCGCCATCCCGAGACCGAGATGCGTGATGAGTCGCAGACGAGAGCGTCGCCGGACGGCCAGAGGATCGTTGAGGCGATGCCAGCGGGGCAGCGTCTGATCCGTGACGCCGTTCCGATCCACGTAGACCAGGCCGTCCGGAGCGGTGAAGACGGGCAGGTCGAGCCGGGGCGCCGTCGTCACCGCGCCGGAACGGACGTGATGAGCCTGTCGAGGACACCCTCCCGATCAGCGAGCCACTCGGGCAACCACACACGCTCGACGGCGGGCCAGTGCATGAGCCCGCCGAGCACCTCCACGGGGAGGGCATCACGATCGGCGACCGTACCGCGCTGGGCCCAGCCAGGGCCGTCGAGGAGGACGGCCGTGGTCGCCCCGCCCGGCTGACCGGCGGGGGAGACCGCGAGGTCGACCTTGAAGTCGGACAGCCCGACGTTCGTCCGGACCTCGAGACCTCGAGCTCGGAGAGCCTCGGCGAGGTCCTCGCGGTGCAGATCCGTGCTGGTGGCCGCACGAGCGGTCGCGAGGACGTTCTCGGCTCCACGCTGCGCCAGCTCGAGGTAGGCCCGGAGATCTCGGATGCCCCGCGAGGTCGTCTCCTCTGCACGCAGGTCACCAGGATCGAAGCTCGAGAACAGGATCACCTGACGACGAGCTCGGGTGATCGCGACGTTCAGTCGACGCTCCCCGCCGAAGTTGGTCAAGGGCCCGAAGTTCAGGGGCAGGACGCCCTTGTCGTTCGCGCTGAACGCCGTCGAGAACAGGATGGTGTCACGCTCGTCCCCCTGGACGTTCTCGAGGTTCTTCACGAACAGTCCGTCGGTCGACGCGTCGAGAGCGTCCACGATCCGGTCGTCACCGGCATCGCGCAGCATCGACTCGATGAGGGTCCGTTGCGGGGCGTTGAACGTCACGACGCCGATCGAGGGCGTGCCGGTCGGGTCCGCCGCAAAGCGGTGACGGATCTCGGCGACGATCGCCTCGGCCTCGACCTGGTTCGTCCGCAGGGTCTTGCTGGGGCCCGACCGGAGGAACGTCCCCTGGACGCGCCGGAGCGTGATGCCGTGACCCCCGACGCCGTCGTCGACGGAGCCGTGTGCGGGAGCCGGGAACGACGTCAGTCGGTCCTCGTAATAGTTGCGGTTGCTGAACGCGATGAGGGACTCGTCCTGGCTGCGGTAATGCCAGGAGAGCCACCGGCTCTCGATGCGTGCCTGCTTGCACTCCGCCAGGATCGACTCCTCGTCCCGCGCGAGGACGTCCTCGATCTGGGCCTCGGCGTCTTCGTCATCGATGGTCGCCTCGGCGAACGACGTCGGTGGCATCTGCTTGCTGTCGCCGACGACGACCACGGAGGTCGCTCGGCCCATGGCGCCGACGGCATCCGCGACTCGGACCTGTGAGGCCTCGTCGAAGACGACGATGTCGAAGAGTCCTGCCTTCGCCGGGAAGAACCGTGCGACGGAGTCCGGGCTGACCAGGACGCAGGGGGTGATCTCGGCGACCAGATCGCCGTACGTGGTCATGATGTCGCGAACGCTCATCCGCCCGCGCATCTTGGCCACCTCGGCCACGAACTTTCCTGCCCGACCTTGGGCCGTCTGCTGGTCGAACTCTCGACGACCGATCAGCTGGGCCGGTATGGCCCGGGGAAGCTCCGCCCGGATGTCACGAGCAGCCGAGGTGTAGCGCTCGATCGACCTTCCTTGTCCGGCAGCATCGAAATCGTCCAGTCCGGTGGCGCGGGCACGTTCGTGCCTGCTGGCCGTCGCGAACCCGCGTTCGAAAGCGTCACTCGCTTCGTCGGCGGGCAGAGCGCCCGAGATCACCGTCGAGTACGCGTCGAGCAGCCCGAAGTCCCTGAGGGGTGCGACAGCTCGCCGCCACCGCACCCAGTTTGACAGGCTCACGCCGGTGGGCTGGAGCGGATCGCGCCCCGTGCGCGTCGACATCCATCGTTTCAGGAACGGCTGCATGCCCGTCCAAGCAGCCCAGGACGCCGGCGTCGTACCCGAAGCGTTCGTCAGCGACTCTGTCGCGTCCGCGAGGCGGGCCGCTCGGGAGGCTGCTTCCGGAACCGGCGCCTGCCGGCCGACCGTGATCCGCTCGAGGGCAACGCGGAAGGCGTGCCCCGAGGACTCACCGGTGTCGGCATCGGTCACCGTCGACAGCCACTCGAGCCAGGAGATCTGTGAAGCGACATGTGATCGATCAGCCTCGATGAGGGGATTCCAGCCCGGCCACACCGCGAGCCCGGGGACGACGTCGATCTGGGCGGCGAGGTGGCGGACGGAATCCCGGAGGGTGACGAAGCGGGCGGTCAACGCGGGCAGGGTCGCGAGGTCGACGGTGACGCCGGGTCGGGTCACGTGAGCGAAGGACTCCGCTACGGCGCGGCGCCTTTTCTTCCGCCCGAAGAAGCCGGAGGAATGAGCGACGGTCGCCTCGTGAGCGATCCGGTCGAGGTCGAGTGCCAGGACGTGGGGCTGGACGACGGTGAGCACGTCACCGAAGGCTGGACCGACCCCGTCGAGTTCACCGAGCAGCCGGCGGGTCTCACCCTGCCAGGTGGAGGTCCGCGCCTCGGCGAGGACCGCGTGATCGACCCCAGCGCTGCCTAGGGTCGCGGCCAGGGTACGGAGCTCGTCAGGCGTCGACACGGTGCCGAGCGCCTCGGCGAGAGTGTCGTCGGCTGTTGCGGCACCGAGCGCCTCGTCGAACCGGGTCACGAGGGAGAGCAATGCCACTTCGTCGAGGGCGTCGTCCGAGCCGACGTCCACGAAGGCCCAGGAGTGCTCGGCGGTCGGCCGCGCCCTCCCGGCGTGGTCGGCCAGTTCGCGCAGGGCCGTGCGCACGACGTGGAGGTCGGCGACGGACGCCGTGGCGGCGAAGTGCTCCGGAATGGGCAGCTCGAAAGGCGTGTGCGCCTGCACGAGTTCGGCCACATGGGCGGTGTAGAGGCTGTGGCCCGAGGCGTTGACGTCGTGCACCTGGGCGGCATAACGCGCCAGCCGA
This sequence comes from Frigoribacterium sp. 9N, assembly GCF_902506305.1. Taxonomy (NCBI): domain Bacteria; kingdom Bacillati; phylum Actinomycetota; class Actinomycetes; order Micrococcales; family Microbacteriaceae; genus Frigoribacterium; species Frigoribacterium sp. 9N. The sequence goes on along the minus strand of NZ_LR733391.1, from coordinate 63,876 downwards.
CGACGGGCCGACTCCATCGTGTCGGTCGACCGCGCGAGTCCCTCGGCATCCGCCGACGCACGCTGCGCCAACGACGTCCGGAGGTGCTCCCTGAGGGGAGCAGGCTTGCTGCCCTTGTCATGGAGGTCGAGGGTGAACGGCCCGAGGCCGACGCTCGCGAGTCGCCGCTGTACGACCTCGAGGGCTGCCCGCTTCTCGGCGACGAACAGGACCTTCTTGCCGTCCGCGATGGCCCGAGCGAGGAGGTTGGTGATGGTCTGCGACTTGCCCGTTCCCGGAGGGCCCTCGAGCACGAACGTCCGCCCGGCCGATGCGGCCGCGACGGCCTCCGCCTGCGACGAGTCGGCGGACACGGGGAGCTTCGCGAGGAGCGCGTCGAGGTCGACCGTCACCGGCGCGTGAGGATCACCGTCGGTCGGAACCGACGCGTCGACGAACGGCTCGGTGGGGGACTCGATGAGGTGACGCACGAGGTCGTTGCCGGCCAGCGCCTCCCAGTTGTCGTCCAAGTCTTTCCAGAGTCGGAACTTCGCGAATTGGAGGAGCGCGAGGTCGACGGTCGGTTCGACGTTCGCCTCGATGCCCGACTCGAGGACGGCGAGCCGGGTCTCGGTCAGCACCCGCTGGATGTCGATGCCCGACGCGTCGGTAGCGGGGTCGGCGAGGGCCGGGATGCGGAGGCCGTGCTCCGCCCGGAGCTTCTCGAGCAGGCAGTAGTTGGGCGTCGAGGCCCCGGCGTCGTCGAGGACGACCTGGTAGCCACCAGACTTTCCCTTGGCACGAAGCGTGACGGGGACCAGGATTAGCGGGGACCGGACGGTCTTGTCCTTGACCTTCCAGACGAGCGAGCCGATGGACACGTAGAGGTTGTTGGCGCCGGTCTCGTCAAGGACGGTCTTGGCCTTGTACGCGAGTGCTCTGAGCAGTCGCGGGTACGCCTCGGTCGAGGCGTCCGTGTACAGCTGGTGCTTGGTGTGGAACAGATCGGCTCGGCTGTCCGACGACAGGTCACGTCCCCACCGGACGCCTCGCTGGGTCTCGACCGCGGGGAGGGCATCCGACGGCAGGAGCTCGAAGGCTTTGCCCCCGTTCAGGTAGTCCTCGAACTCGGCCAGACCTTCTTCGGCCACGTGGAGGGGGAACCGGGCACGGTCGGCGAAGTTGATCAACCGGTTGCGGAGGCTGAGGTCGAGGAGGGCGTTCTTCCAGCGCTGGACGCGGGCAGGCACGGGGGTGGTGTCTGCGGGGCCGGAATCGTCAGGACGCTGTTCGGGCACGTACGCCGCGGGCCGGGAGTGCACGGCTTGGTAGTCGACGACGACCACGGTGCCGTCTTCCGCTGCGACTCGAGCGGGAAGGGGATAGATGCGGCTGCTGCGAGCCTGGTACACATCGGTGATGCCGACGACACCGTCGAGGTCGCCCGACAGATGTTGTTCAAGAGGCGCACGTCGGACGTCGTGGAAGCCCACGTCGGCCGAGTCCTCGGTGAGCAAGGTCGTCTCGACGACCCGCGCGTAGTCCGTGCGGACCAAGTTCGGCAGTGCGAAGGCGCTCGTGGTCGCCGGGCTCGCCAACGACGTCTCTTCGCGCCAGTAACCCAGGAAGGCGTGACCCTCGACGACCACGAGCAGGGGGCGGATGCCGACGCGCTCGAGTGCCGCGGCCAGGGTCATCGTCGTGTCGAGGCAGGTGCCCAGGCGTCCGACGAGCACTTCGTGCGGCGTTCGGACCTTCTGGCCGTCGTCCGACCAACTGGCCGGAGGCGTGCTGTACCGGATGGACCGACCGCGCATGGCGGTCATCAATGCGTCGACGGTCGCGTCCACTCGTTCGGGGCCTTGTTGGTAGCCGACGAGTGCGCCGCTGCCGGTGGTCCGGGCGAGTTCGTCGACGGCCTCGGACACCAAGGACTCGAGAGCAGGGTGGTTCGGTTGGACGTGGGCAGCGAGCATCTCGAGTGACATCAGCGTGGGGCGCGCGAGCCACTGGTTCGCGGCCAGCAGGAGCACCTCGACCGTTCCTCGACCGAGCTCGACGTCATCGTGGACCACGGTGACGACCACACGAGCGGGCCGTGCCTCTTCGACGCCGAGCATGACCGATGGGTCGACCTTGATGTCGAGCTGCGGTACCAACGTCTCCGATCCTGCGACGAGATCCACGAAGTACTCGGTCGGTGCCCCGATCGGTCCCAGCGCGGACTCGATGCCCACGGTCAGACGGGCACCACGAGCGGTCGTCGTGGGGCTCGTGAGGGTGATGTCGGAGATGACCGTCAAACCGTTGTGTGCCATCGCGTAGCTGATGACGGGTGCACACGAAATGGTCACCGTGACCGTCGACGACGTGGTCGCGCGGGTGCCCGATGTAGGTGGTGCGTCCGGAGTGCCAGGGTTCGAAGTCCCGTCGGTCGATCGCGGGGCGATGACGGGTTGCGGGGTGGGGACCCGAGGCGGTGTCTGCGGAGGAGGGCTGAACGCCAGGGGGACGACGACAGCGGGGGCCGAGGCCGGTGCGGGGACCGGCAATGATTCTGTCGCCGGAGCCGGGCCGGCCATTCGCACCTGGAGGTCGCGGCGCAAGCCGGTGAGGGTCTCGCCGGCTTCGACCGCTCCGCAGATGACGAGCAGGCGCTGGGCCGAGTCGACGGCGCGGTAGGCGTCGTCGTCGCTGAAGGAGCCGTTGTGGGCCCACGCGTTGCGGACCTCACGCAGTTCGCCGGCGAGACGCGTGCCGGCACGGCCCAGAACGGTCTCGAACGGGCGCCCCAGAGCACCGAGCGGCTCGGTCATGGTGCGGAGGACGACCTGGAGGTCGGTCGCGGCGTAGGTCCCGCCGACGCGTCCGGTCGCCTCGTCACGTCGTTCGAGCAGTGTCGTCCAGCCCATCCCTGGCAACAAATGGGGCGAGAGCGTTCTCGACACGAACGGTTCGAGACCGCGAGCGAGCTCGGTGACTGCTCGTCCGACGAGTTCGTGGTTGGTGGTGCTCACGTGCGCCTCCCGGTGCGGTGTGCGGAAGACCTCGTCGATCGTCTCGTTCGACGATCCACCCTCGTTCCCCCTGGTGCTGCAGTCATCGTGCCATGCGGTGCCGTCATCGGCGGATGGAAGCGTCGGCGCCGATCGGCTCGCCCGGCATCGCGCGCGTACCGACCCACAGGCCGTCACGCGCTCGCGTCATCGCCACGTACAACTCGCGCCGGTCGAGGTCGCGGCGCTCGCGGTCGGTGTCCGAGGCAGGTGCCGGACTGCTCCCCAGCAGCGAGCTGTCGACCCGAGCGAGCACGACCTGCTTGAACTCGAGCCCCTTGGCGCGCTTGACGGTACCGACCTTGACGGCGTCGACGGGGCGGCCGTCGTAGCGCTCGAGCATGAGGACGGGGATGCCTGCCGTGACCAGCGCCTCCTTGGCTTTGGTCACCTGCCAGTGCGTCGTCGCCAGGACGCCCACGTCGCCCCACGACGTGCCGACGAGCCGGGTGACCTCCCGTACGCGCTCGACGAGCGCGGTGTCGTGGGACGCCCAGGAACGATGGCGGTCGAGCACGGGCCGTGGTCCCGACCGCGTCACCGTCTCGACGCCGTCGATGCGCTGACCAGTCCCCTCGATGTCGTTGTACTCGTCGCCGGCGACGACGGTGTTCGCGAAGGCGAGGATCTCGGCCGTGTTTCGGTGGTTGACGTCGAGCACGACACCGCGGCCGCTGAGAGAGATGCCGATCTCGGACAGTGTGTAGCCACCGGGGTAGATCGTCTGCTGACCGTCGCCGATCAAGGTGAGCCCGTCGGGCCGGTCGCCTACCAGGGAGTGCAGTAGCGACACCATCGCGCACGTGAGATCTTGTGCCTCGTCGACGATGACCGCCCCGTATCGTTCGAGGGGCTGGGCGCGAAGGCTGTCTCGAGCCATCAGGATGACGTCGGCGAAGTCGTGAGCGTTCCGTCGGCGGAGTCCGCGGTCGTAGCGCTCGAACAGAGACCAGACGTCACGGCGCTGCTCGATCGTCAGACGGTGGCGTCGCCCGACCCGCGCAAGGTCGGCGTACTGCTCGAACGTGCGGATGCCGCGTCCCTTGATGACATGGTCGATCTCGTCACGCCAGTAGCGTGACGTGGTCGCCGACGAGTCGAGCGCACCGCCCCGGCCCCCGGCGGCCCACGCCTCGGCGAAGGCAGAATCGGCCGCCTTCGCGTCGAGTCGCACGGTGCAGCCCCGCTCGGCCAAGAGGTCGAGAGCGAAGCCGTAGATGCCGCGGAAATCCACCGAGTCGGACGTGTCGGGCGCGAGGCGGACGAGCAGGTTCCCGAGGACGGCCGGCAGTGTCCGCACGAACGTCGTGAAGAGCACGCGGGTGCTACCGCTCCGGGCCAGGTAAGCGGCACGGTGGAGGCCGACGACGGTCTTGCCCGTCCCGGCCGACCCGCGGATGCGGGCAGGACCGTTGAAACTGCGACGGACGAGCTTGGCCTGGGCCGGATCGAGGAACGACATCCATTCTTCGATCGGTGCCGCAAGGATGCTCTCCAGTAGTGCAGCATCGATCTTGACGTCCCGGTCGTCCTGAGTGTCGACGGTCGAGGCCTCGGTCGGCACGAGCTGTTCGTCTCGGTGCGGGAGGATCGGCTCGGGCACCGTGACGTCGACGACCGTCGTCGAAGTGAGAACGGGGAAGTGGTCGAGCACGCGGCGGAGGACGGTGTCGACCTGCTGCGAGGTGAGCCGGTTGCCGGGCGACGCGAGGTGGGCGAGAGCGTCGCGCTCGCCGACGACCGTCACAGGCCCCACGGACTCCCGGATGCCCTTCTGCCCGGCGAGCACCGCGACGGCGTGCACCTCGGTCGGCGCCAGACCGACCTCCGCCAGTATTCCCTCAGTGTTGTAAGCGAGGTCGGCGAGTGATGCGAGATCGTCGGTGACGTCGGCCTGTCCCCGGAAGATGCGACCGTCTTGGATCGACACCTCCCGCCACGCCTTGGTGTCGACGATGTGGACACCCGACGGACCCACCACGATCAGGTCGACCTGGGCGCTCCGGCTCCCGGGCCAGGCGCGGTCAGGCAGCAGGTGGTATCCGAACGCGCCGAGTCGGGCGAGTTCTGTGGCGACACGCTTCTCGGTGACGCCGGCGAGGCCGAATCGAGCGGCGGCGTCTCGTGCGCGGGCCGCCTCCCGTTCGTGCGCTTCGGCGAGCGCTTGTTGGCGGTGTGCTTCGTCGGTGGCCGACCTGCCTGCTGCTGCCACGACCCCACCTACGCCGACTGGAGGAGGGCCCGGAGGGCGTCCTCGCCGACGATGGGGATGCCGTATTGACGGGCTTTCTGCGCCTTGCCCGACAGGCTGTCCGGGTCGGCGGCGACCAGGAGCGTCGTCTTCTTCGTGATGCCTGGCTTGACGACGACGCCCATCGAGGTGAGCGTCCGCTCGATGCGCTCGCGCGGTTCGTTCATCTCGCCGGTCAGGACGACGAGGTCGCCTGGTCCGAGACGCATCACCGCGCTACCCGACTCCGCGGCGTCGGCACGAGCGGCGTGCTCGGCCACGGCTGCCTCCGCAGCACGCGGGCTCAGAGCGGCGTCTCGGATGTCGGGTGCGATGTCGAGCATGATGGCCACTGCCGTGATGTCTGCCCGCTCGTCCTCGTTGAGGACGCCGTCGGCCCAGGCCGCGTCCACGAGACCGTCGAAGTACTCGTGGTGGAGCTCGGAGCGGCGCGCGGGACCGACGCCGATGGCTTCGCCGAGGCTTCGGAGTTCGTCGGTCTCCGAGACGGAGAGGAACCCGTCCGAGAGGGCACGGTCGACGACCGCCAGGTAGTCGAGTTCGCGGCCCGTGCCGGCGACAGGTCGGAGCCGGTCGGTCGTGAGGTCGAGGAATGACGTCGCCCTAGTCGCCCTGGGCGAAGCCGCGATGACGGTGTCCGCCACGGCACGACTGGTCGCGCCGGCCCAGTCGGGCGCGAGGGAGGCGCGAGTCGCCTCGCCAGCGTCGGCCTCGGATCTCCGGCGAGAGACCCAGGCGGAGGACGTCGCCCCTAGACGGCGCGCCGGCCAGGCGGCGCTCGCCGCGTAGTCGCCCCACTGGCCCCACCAGGACGACTGGTCGCGCCCGAGCTCGAGGTAGGCGGCGAGGAGCTGCGCGGTCGCCCGAGCGTCGGCGAGCGCCTCGTGGGCATCGACCAGGGGGATGTCGAAGGCCGCGCAGCAGTCCGCGAGCTTCCGCCCTGAGCCGGGCAGGTAGGTGGTGGCGAGCTTCATCGTGCAGAGCGCTCCCTCGTCGGCGACGGGCGACGTCATGCCCAGACGGGACAGCTCCGCCCGGAGGAAGGTCGTCTCGAACCGGGAGTTGTGGGCGACGAGGACGCGTCCGCGCAGGTGGTCGACGAAGTCGTCGGCGACGTTCGCGAACGTCGGGGCATCCCGCACGTCGGCCCCGCGCAGCTGGTGGATGTGCGTGGGGCCGAGATCGCGTCCCGGGTTGACGACGGTCTCGAACGAGTCCTCGATCGTGCCGTCAGGTGCGACGTTCACGATGCCGATCTCGATCACCCGGTGGTGGTACTGGGGCGAGAGCCCGGTCGTCTCGAAGTCGATGACGGCGTAGCCGTTGTGTGCCATGTTCGTTCCCCTGATCACGATCTGCCCCCTGGCGACAGGTCCATGAACCATGCTCACATGTGATCACGGTCCGGGAGAACACCGACGTCACCCAGTTGTGGGGACTGGTGCACGTCAGTCGAGGAAGAAACGACGAGCTTTCGCGCGGCTGTCCAAGAGGTCCTCGGGCTTCACGCCGACTGTCGATGCGAGCTCGATCGAGCCCTGAACCGCGGTCAGCACGTCGGGCGAGAAGGCACGCTCGAGAACCTCGAAGTAGTCCGACAGGCTCGCGGTCAGCTCGTCGATGAGCTGTGCGTAGTCGGCACTCAGCGACTCGTCCAGCTCGCGCTGAGCGCGGGCGTAGCCAGCGATCAACGCCATCTCGCGCGCGGACAATGAGGTGCGTGCGGCCTGGTACATGACCGTGCCGATCGTGTTCCCGATGACGGCGCCGAGAACCGGTACGGGGATGAGCGTCTGACCGATGAGGGACGACAGTGCGCTGACGGCCGTGTCGAGACAGAAGAGTTCGCAGTTCTCGATGAACTGCAGCTCGTCGATCTCACCTCGGCGGAGCTCATTCGCCAGCTCCGCCATGCCGACGGCGCTGGTGACGATCGAGCTGGCGACTGCCGAGGACGTCGCGGTGAAGTTCGTGAGCGAGTAGATCGTCAGTCCTCGGACGCTCCCCTTGGCGGCACCGAGGCCGGATACCCCCGCGATGTCCACCCAGTCGTCGGCCGTGAAAGCCCGCAGCTTCTTGCCGTCGCGCCGTTTCTGGACGACGGCCAGGACCAGGGCGGTCCCACCCTCCACGGCGGCGCTCAGCAGCGTCGCCTGGATGCCTTCTTGCAGGCCCGGTCGACTGTCGTCGTGGAGATCACGGCGTCTGCCCTCGTCGGTCTGCTTCAGGGAATCCTTCTCGGACTGCAGAGTCTCCTCGTAGGCGCCTCGCTGCGCCTCGCGGTAGTCCAGGTGGGACGGCTCGAGAGAATCGATGTCGACCGCGCCGGAGCCGAAGAACGTCTGGACCCGTTTCCAATCCGAGAGAGACGGGCCGTCTCCGCTGCGTGAGAGGGTGGTTGCGGCAGTCTCGGGGGTCATGGCGTGCAGGTCTCGGATCACATCGAAGTGATCCCGAGGAATCTGGTAGCGCCCCCCGTTCTTGACGTAGTCGGGGTATCTCTGGAGATGTTCGGTGATGGCGCCGAGTCCGAGGCGCCCACCTGCAGCCACGAATTTCTGCTGGATCGCCACGCCTTCACGCAGCAGGTCCACAGGACCGTTGTCGTTGACCCACTGATAGACGGGCTCGGCACCGACGATCCGGCGCTGCGCATTGCCGATGCCGACCTCGGCGACCTCGGCGATGAACCCGTGCATCCCCTTCGTTCCGCCACGGTTGGTGGTGACGACCTCGAGATCGATCTTCTTGACGGCCTGGTCGATGATCGAGAGGGCGTCGCGGAGGTTCTCGCCTTGTCGGGCCAGACCGCTCAGCAGGGTGTCGAGTCGCAGTTGGTTCAGATGGCCGATCCATGCGGCGACCGCCTGTTCTTGGTTGCTCTTCGCCAGACGGCGGGCGTCAGTCACCGTCCGGGCCTTGCTCGAGTCGCTTCCCGAGCAGGGCTGCGCAAGCCTTCGTGTTGTTGACCAGCGCAGCCAATTGGTCTTGCCTCGAAGGAGGAAGCGCCAGGTAGTCGGTGTCGAATGCGGCCAAGGCTTCGCCGTACAACCGCGCCAACGACAGTCGGATGGACGTCGTCTTCTCAAGGAGATCGGCGATCTCCGCGTCCATGCGTCTCACGATCGTGGTGTTCCTCTTGACCGCGGTCAAGGCCTCTTCTCGCGCCTCTCGATTCTCCAGTTTCTTTTTGGTCAGCAGGGCGATGGATGCGAGGAGCCCTGCTCCGGCGATGGTCCAACCGACAGGTCCGGCGAGTGCGAGCAGCGCACCTCCGGCTGCCGCGCCGCCCCCTCCTGCGGCCAAGGTTCCTCCACCGAGCCAGGCGAGGGCTGCGTTGGTCGCGGCGACCCCGGAAAGAGTGGAGATCGCCGTTCCGGTGGACGCCGTGCCGAACGTTGTGGCCACCCACAGTGCTGCTGTGGGGGCGAGGCTCGCGACAGCGGCGCCTGTGGCGAAGCCTGCTCCGGCGCCCATCGCCGACATCCGAGCGGCGTCAAGGTCTTTCCGGGCGAAGTCCTCGGCTGCGAGGAACTCCTTCTTGTCCACGTCGATCTGCTCGAAATCGGCCTCGAACGTCTTCGGGGTGTTGGCGACGCTGTTGACGAGCAGTTCGACGAAGTCGATTAGGTCCGTCGATCGTTCACGTTGTCCCAGGAGAGCGAGGCCCTTGTCGTTCATGAGCGTGAAAGCGTCGTTGTACTCGGCGATGGCGTCCTCATAGGGATCGTTCTTCTTGGCCCCGATCCTCTCGACGGTGTCGACCGCGACTTCTCTGAGATCGTCTGCCTGCTCGACGACCTTGGCCGACGCGTCGCGAGCGAACTTGCCGATCTCGCCGACCGTCCTGAACAGGTTGTCTTTGGCTCTCTCCGGCATGCGTGGTTCAGTCATCGTGCCCCCGATTCGTCTGTGGACAATGGTCCTGGAGTGAGGTTACCGACCGGGGGTGTCATCGCGACGTGGTCGCGCAGTCACCTTGCCGCAGCGATGCCGGCCCGGACGATCATGAGGCGCGACCACCGCGATCGGGACGCGCGCTCACCAGCCGGTGCACGAGCATCACCACCAGCAGCGCGACCGCGAACCCGATCGAGAGGACCGCGATGAGCAGCAACGGGCCGCCGACCGTCTGCACCCCGTCGAACCCGTCGAAGCCGTCTGTCGACGAGACCGCGACGTACCTGACCGGCGCGGACGGACGGGTGAACGTCCACCACGTGAAGGCCGTGTCCGAGAGGAAGGCGAACACCCCGACAAGCCCGAAGGCGAGAGCGGGTCGCCCCAGCGCGAGGCGGGGCGTGGTCGGGGTGGCCATGAGCTGAGACTAGGGCGCGGTCCGGCTCCGGACCGAGTCCCGCTTCGAGGGGCACGCCGGTCCTTCGGGGCCGACCGAGCCGGGCGAGTGGGCAGAAGATGCTGCCCGGCGGTCCTCGACGAGCAGGTTCTGCCCACTCGAGCCGTCGCGAGGGTGACGGGCGCGGGCGGGCCGACCCGCGCCTCCTGCTCGGACGTCGCCCTGCGAGTCGATCGAGTGGTCCGACAACGTTCTTCGTGGGGCGGGGAGGGACGAGTGGGGACCACTCGACCGAGACGAGAGGGCGAAGCCGAGGAGGCGCGGGTCGCGTCGGCGAGGCGCGCTCGTGTAACGAGTGGGTGAAGACTGCAGCCCGTGCACGCTGCAGCACGGGGACGCCCGCATCCGCGGCGGGCCGCGGAGAACGGGGGCTGCGGGGGAGCGCCGAGCCGCGCCTCCGGGGCTTCGGCGAGCTGGCCGCCGCCGCGAACCTCCCTTATCGTTCACCCGAACGATAAACGGAAGGCCATCCCCGCATGACACCGATCGTCCCCGAACACCGACACGCGCTCCGCCCGGCGCGAGGCGCCGACCGCGACGCGGGCCCGAGCAGCGCAGACCGCGGCGCACGCCCGAGCAGCGCCGACCACGGCGCCGGCCCGAGCCGCCGCACGGTCCTCGCCGGCGCCGCAGGGCTCGCCGGCCTCGGCCTGCTCACCCTCGCCGGCTGCACGCCCGCCCGCAGCACCCCGACCATCCCCGAGGCCGCCGCCACCGGCACCCCCGCCCGCGGCGGACGCCTGCGCATCGCGCGCCCGGCCGCCTCCGCCGCCGAGACCCTCGACTCCGCCAGCTCGCTCTCGGCCTACGAGTACCTCGGCGCCCTCTACAACCGGCTCGTCAAGCTCGACGACGCCGGCGTCACCGTGCCCGACCTCGCCGACGACTGGTCCGCCAACGCCGACGGCACGAGCTGGACCTTCCGCCTGCGCGAGGGCGTCCGCTTCCACGACGGCCGCCGCTTCACCGCCGCCGACGCGATCTACTCGATCGAGCACATCCTCGACCCCGACACCGCCTCACCCCAGGGCGAGGTGCTCGCCGCCATGATCGGCCCCGGCGGCATGACCGCCGTCGACCCGCTCACCCTGCGCTTCGACCTGCTGACGCCGAACGCCGAGTTCCCCTCGCTGCTCACCGCGTACCAGTGCTACATCGTGCCCGAGGGCAGCGCCGACCCGAGCCAGGGCGGCGGCATCGGCCGCACCGGCATCGGCACCGGACCATTCCGCCTGTCGAGCTTCGAGCCCGCGGGCACCGGCAGCGTCGAGGCCTTCGAGGACCACTTCGCCGGCCGCCCGGTGCTCGACGGCATCGACTTCTTCTCGATCCAGGACACCACCGCCCGCGTCAACGCCCTGCTCGCCGGCCAGATCGACCTGATCAGCCAGACCAACCTCGACTTCGCCACCGCCCAGGTCGTCAGCGCCTCGGCCGGCGCCACCGTCGCCCGCGCACCCGACGCCCAGTGGTACACGATCCCGATGCTCGCCACGAGCGCCGAGTTCAGCGACCCCCTCGTGCGCCAGGCGATGAAGCTCGCCTACGACCCGCAGGCGATCGTCGCCACCGCCCTGCAGGGCACCGGTTCGCCCGGCTGGGACAACCCCGTGCCTCCCTCGCAGGCCGTCTGGCTCGACGACCAACGCGCCTACGACCCCGACCAGGCCCGGGCCCTGCTCAAGCAGGCCGGCCGCGAGGGGCTGAAGACCGAGATCTACACCTCCAGCTACGAATCCGTCTTCACCCCGATGGCGGTCGCCTACCGCGACGCCGTCCGCGACGCGGGCATCGACCTGACCGTGCGCAACGCCTCGTCGGACTCGTACTACACGCAGATCTGGATGCAGAAGCCGCTCATGGTCAGCTACTGGTTCACCGGTCGCCCGATCGACCAGCTGCTCAACCAGATCTTCCGTACCGGCTCGTCGTACAACGAGAGCGCCTGGTCGAACCCGACCTTCGACGGGCTGCTCGACGACGCCCGCGCCGAGATGGACGACACGCGCCGCATGACGCTCTACCAGGATGCCCAGCGCATCGTCGTCGAGGACTCCGCCGACATGACCCCCATGTTCGGCGACCGCCTCGTCGGCCTGTCGCGGAACGTCCTGAACTACCGCGAGTTCGGCTTCGAGTTCGACTACCTGCAGATCGGACTCCGCGCATGAGCCCCACACCGACCGCCAGCCGCCCGAACACCAGCGGCACGACCGCCGACGGCAAGACCGCCAGGAGCCCGCACACCGGCGGCCCGCACCCCACGTCCGCGGTCGCCGCGACCCTGATCGTCGTCGCCCGCCGCGTCGGCACGGCCCTGCTCACCGTGCTGCTCGCCTCGTTCTTCGTCTTCTTCGCGGTGCAGGCCCTGCCCGGCGACGTCGCGCAGCAACTGCTCGGCCAGGACGCCACCCCCGACGCCGTCGCGGCCCTGCGCGAGACGCTCGGCCTCGACCAGAACGTCTGGGTCCGCTACGGCCAGTGGCTGCTCGGTGCGGCGCACGGCGACTTCGGCGTCTCGCTGGTCAGCGGCCTGCCGGTCGGCCCCGACCTGTTGATCGCCTTCCGCAACAGCATGCTGATCGCGCTGCCCGCCATGATCGTCGGCGTCACCCTGTCGCTGACCCTCGGCGTCATCGCCGGCGTCCGCCGCGGCCGTCCGAGCGACCACGCGATCTCGCTGATCAGCCTGGTCGTCATGAGCGTCCCCGAGTTCATGGTCGCCACCGTGCTCGTGCTGCTGTTCGCCATCGCGCTGCCGATCTTCCCGGCGGTCGTCCTGCGCGGCCAGGACGCCACGGTCGCCGAACTGCTGCCCAGCATCTGGCTGCCCGTCATCGTGCTGACCCTCGCCATGGCCGCGTACATCGTGCGGACCGCCCGCTCGTCGACGATCGACGTGATGGCGAGCGAGTTCGTCACGACGGCCGAACTCAAGGGCCTGTCGACGCGCCAGGTCGTCTGGCGTCACGCCGTGCCGAGCGCCCTGCTGCCGACGCTCAACGTCGTCGCGCTGAACGTCGCCTGGCTGCTCGGCGGCGTCGTGGTCGTCGAGAACGTCTTCAACTACCCGGGCATGGGCAAGCTCATGCTCGAGTCCGTGTTCAACCGCGACCTGCCGACGATCCAGGCGATCGCGGTCGTCAGCGCCCTCGTCTACGTGGTGTGCAACCTCGCCGCCGACCTCATCGCGCTGGCCCTCGACCCGAGGCTGCGCACCCGACGGAAGGCCCGCTCATGAGCCCCGCACGCGACCGGACCCCGCCCGCCGACAGCGGCGAGGGCGGCACCGGACACCGCACCGCCGAGGAGGCGCGGGTCGCCACGACCGCGGACCCCGCCACCCCGGGCGCGCAGGTCGGCGGCCCGGCATCGGCCGCACCGCAGGCCGCGGGCGGCTGGCCGAGGCGACTGCGCGCGAGCGCGACGTCCCTGACCAGCAGCCTCAGCGCCTCCTCGGCCCTGAGCATCGGGCTCGGCCTGATCGCCCTGCACGTCCTGCTGGCGCTGCTCGCCCCGGTGCTGACCGGCCACGACCCGGTCGCCACCGACTCGGGAGCCGCCCTGACCGGCACCAGCTGGTCCCACTGGCTCGGCACCGACCAGTACGGCCGCGACATCCTGTCGCGCACGCTGAACGGCGGCCGGTACGCACTCGTCGTCACCTTCCTCGCCACGACGATCGCGGTCGGCATCGGCACCGTGCTCGGTTGCGTCACCGCCTACGCCGACAACTGGTTCGACGAGGTCGTCATGCGCATCGTCGACGCCCTGCTCAGCGTGCCGTCGATCCTGGCGCTGCTCGTCGTCGTGACCGTGTTCGACTCGGGCCTCTGGGTGATCGTGCTCGCCGTCACCGTGATCTACGCGCCGGCCGTGACCCGCGTCGTCCGCGGTGCCGCCCGCACCGTGATCACGCAGGACTACGTGACCGCCGCCCGCGCCCGCGGCGAGAAGCCGCTGAGCATCGTGTTCCGCGAGATCGTGCCCAACGTCACCGACGTGGTGCTCGTCGAGTACGCGATGCGCGCCTCCTGGATCGTGCTGCTCATCTCGACCCTGTCGTTCCTCGGGTTCGGCGCCAACCCGCCGACGCCCGACTGGGGCCTCATGGTGCAGGAGAACCGCACCGCCCTCACCGTCGTCCCGTGGGGCACGCTCGCCCCCGTCGTCGCCCTCGCCACGCTCGTCATCGGGCTCAACCTCAGCGCGGACGGGCTCAGCAAGTCGCTGGGCGTCGACCGCGCACAGAAGGGGGCGGTCTCGTGAACGAGCCCCTCACCACCGCCGGTACGACCGCAGGAGGCGCGGGTCGCCTCGTCGACGTCGCCCCCGATCCCGTCGTCCGCGTCGACGACCTCTCCATCTCGTACGCCGCCGGTCGCCGCGAGGTGCCGGTCGTGCGGGGCGTGAGCTTCGACGTCGCCGCCGGACGCGCGCTCGGCCTGGTCGGCGAGAGCGGCAGCGGCAAGTCCACCGTCGCCCGCACCCTGCTCGCGCACCTGCGGCGTGGGTCGCGGGTCGTGTCGGGCAGCGTCCGCGTCGCCGGGGACGACGTCTTCGCCCTCGACGAGCGGGCGCGCCGGGCCCTGCGCGGTGGCACGGCGGCCCTGGTCGCCCAGAACGCCGGTCAGGCGCTCACCCCGTCGATGCGCGTCGGACGCCAGCTGCGCGAGGCGCTCGAGAGCCACGGCCTGCCCGGAGGCGACGACCGCGTGCTGGAACTCGTGCGCCACGTCCGCCTGCCCGACCCCGAGACGATCGTGCGGCGCTACCCGCACCAGCTGTCGGGTGGGCAGCAGCAGCGCGTCGCGATCGCCATGGCCATCGCGGCCCGCCCGAAGCTGCTCGTGCTCGACGAACCGACCACTGCACTGGACGTCGTCACGCAGTCGGCCGTGCTCGAGCTGATCCGCGACCTGGCGGTCGAACTCGGCATGGCGATCGTGCTGGTCAGCCACGACCTCGGCGTCGTGTCGACCATGGCCGACGAGATCGCTGTCATGCACGAGGGCCGGATCGTCGAGCACGCGCCGACCGCGTCGCTCTTCGCGGACCCGCAGCACGAGTACACCCGCGAGCTGCTCGCGACCATCCCGCGCGTGCACGCCGACGCCAGCGCACCGCGTTCCGTGCACGGCACCGCGACCAGTCACGGTGTGCAGCACGAAACGCGGCGCGACGCGGACGCCGCACCCGCAGGAGGCGCGGCGCAGGAACCGGGGACTGCACCCGGCACCGCGCTCGGCGAGGTGGTGACCGACGTCACCGCACAGCGTTCCGTGCACGGCACCGCGACTAGTCGAGGTGTGCAGCACGAAACGCGGCGCGACGATCCCGCGGCACCCGCGGCATCCGCCACGGGGCCGGTCGTCACGGCGAGCGACCTCGTCGTCCGGTACGGGCGTGGCCTACCCGCCGCGGTCGACGGCGTGTCGTTCACCATCGGCCGCCGCGAGACCCTCGCCGTCGTGGGGGAGTCCGGCAGCGGCAAGTCGACCCTCGCCACGGCCCTCGCCGGGCTGATCCCCGCCGAGTCGGGCCGGTTCGCCTTCCACGGGGCCGACGGGGTCGAGAGCGACCTCACCCGGCCCGTCGCCGGGCGCACTTCGACGCTGCGCCGGTCGATCCAGCTGATCTTCCAGAACGCCGACACCTCGCTCAACCCCCGCCGCACCGTCGGCGCCGCGATCGCCCGACCGCTCAAGCTCTTCACGGGCGAGTCGAGCCCCGAGCGCGTCGCCGAGCTGCTCGTCGAGGTCGGACTGCCGCCCGAGTTCGCCTCGCGCCTGCCCGCCCAGCTCTCGGGTGGCCAGCGCCAGCGCGTCGGCATCGCCCGGGCGCTCGCCGCCGGGCCCGAGCTGATCATCGCCGACGAGATCACGACGGCGCTCGACGTCCGCGTGCAGGCCGGGGTGCTCGACCTGCTCGCGGGGCTCCGCGACGAGAAGGGGCTCAGCTGCCTCTTCATCAGCCACGACCTGGCGGTCGTCCGCGGAGTCGCCGACCGGGTCGCCGTCATGACCGGCGGCCGGATCGTCGAAGTCGGCCCGACCGAACGCGTCTTCCAGGGGCCGAACCACCCGTACACGCGCACCCTGCTCGACGCCACCCTCGACCCGGGCACGACCGAGCTGCCCGACGTGGGCGACGCCCGGCCCCGCTGGCGGGACGCCGACGGCTGGGACGACCACGGCGACGGACACCACGTGAAGCGCTGGGAGGCGATGTGAGCACGAGCGGCCGACCCGACCCGGGCTTCCGAGGCGACGAGCGGGGGGACGGCGCACGCGACCCGCGCCTCCTGGGCGACCCGCGCCTCCTGCAGGAGCCCGCGTGGGCCGGGGGAGTCCGCACCCTCGGAGCCCCGCGCGCCGACCTCGCCGACGCCCCCGGGCGGCAGGATTCCGACCGCCCGCACGGCAGCGGCCCGCTCGAGGTCGAGGTGCGCGACGAATGGGTGCCGATGCCCGACGGGACGCGACTGCACGCCCGCATCTGGGCCCCCGTGGTCGACGAGCCCGTGCCGGTGCTGCTCGAGTACCTGCCCTACCGGCTCGACGACTGGACGGCTCCGCGCGACAGCGAGCGGCACCCCTGGTACGCCGCGCACGGTTACGCGTCGGTGCGGGTCGACATCCGCGGCACGGGGTCGAGCGACGGCCTCTTCGACGACGAGTACTCGGTGCAGGAGCTCGACGACGGCATCGCCCTGATCGAGTGGCTCGCCGCCCGGCCCTGGTCGACCGGCGCGGTCGGCGCGTTCGGCATCTCGTGGGGCGGGTTCAACGCGCTGCAGCTCGCCGGGCGGGCTCCGGCGGCGCTCAAGGCGATCGTCACCGTCTGCTCGACCGACGACCGCTACGACAACGACGTGCACTACATGGGCGGCGCCGTGCTCGGCATCGACATGGCGTCGTGGGGCGGCACGATGTTCGCGTTCAACTCGCGCCCGCCGCGACCCGAGGTCGTCGGCGCCGACTGGGTCGCCCGGTGGCGCGAACGCCTCGAACACAACCGACCGATGACGACGACGTGGCTCTCGCACCAGGAACGCGACGACTACTGGCGGCACGGCAGCGTCTGCGAGGACTACTCGTCGATCACGGCCGCCGTCCTCGCCGTGGGCGGCTGGGCCGACCCGTACCGCGACGCCGTGCTGCGGCTGGTCGAGAACGTCGACGCACCGGTCAAGGGCATCATCGGGCCGTGGTCGCACCAGTACCCGGATCGCGGCCTGGCGCCCGGCCCGGGCATCGGGTTCCTGCAGGAGACCCTGCGCTGGTGGGACCGCTGGCTGCTCGACTGCCCCAACGGCGTCGACGCGGAGCCCGCGCTGCGCGCCTGGATCAACGACTCCGAGCCGCCGGCGACGTACTTCGCCGAGCGGACCGGGCGCTGGGTCGCGGCCTCGACCTGGCCCGCTCGCGAGTCCGAGGACCGGGTCGTGCCGCTGGACTCTCTGCGTGGCGGGGCGGACGGCCCCGTCGTCGTGCGCTCGCCGCAGAGCACCGGCCTCGACGCCGGACGCTTCTTCCCGTTCGGCAACGCGACCGACCTGCCGCCCGACCAGCGCGCCGAGGACGGCCGCTCGGTCTGCTTCGACCTGCCGGTCGACTCGCCGCTGGACGTCCTGGGCAGCGTCGTCGCCGACCTCGCCGTGGCGAGCGACGTGCCCGACGGCACCGTCGTCGTGCGCCTCTGCGACGTCGCCCCCGACGGTTCGTCGACGCTCGTCACCCGCGGCGTGCTCAACCTCAACAAGCGGAACGGACGCGACCGCGCCGACGACCCGATGGAGGCGCGGGTCGAGCAGGTCGTGCGCGTCGCCCTGGTCTCGACCGGGCACTCCTTCCCGGCCGGCCACCGCCTCCGGATCGCCGTGTCGAGCGCCTACTGGCCGTGGGTCTGGCCGCACCCGGTCGAGGCGACCCTCACGCTCGACCCGACGCGCAGCAGCGTGACGCTGCCCGTGTGGACGCGCGGGCCCGGCGACGGGTCGGCGGAGCACCCGGTCGACGACGGCGTCGCGTTCGAGGCGCCCGAGCGGGCCGAGCCCCTGGCCGTCCGCGCCCTGCCGCCGGCCACGGACCTGCCGCAGCGCAGCGTCTCGCACGACGTCGGTACGGGCGAGTGGGTGCTCGACGTCGACCCCGGCTACGGCGGCGGACGCGAGTACCCCGACGGCCTGGTCTTCACCGAGGACAGCCGCGAGACCTACCGCATCGTCGACGGCGACCCGCTGTCGGCGTCGGCCGAGTCGCGCTGGGCGATCGGACTCGAGAAGCCGACCTGGAAGGCGTGGCTCGAGACCACGTCGCGCGTCACGGCCACGGCCGAGGCGTTCCGGGTCGAGAACACCGTTCGCGCCTGGGCCCGGGACGGCGGGCCCGGGGCCGAGACGGTGCTCGTCGCCGACCGGACCTTCGACGAGCTCGTGCCCCGGACGTCGGCGTGAGCGGCGCGGGCGGCGGCGGCGTGAGCGGCGTGGCCACCGGCGGCGCGGGCGTGCGGCAGAAGCCGGTCGTCCGGCGGGCGTCGATCGTCGAGGCCGCCCGTGAGGTGATCGTCCGTGAGGGCATGGGCGCGACCCGGCTGCGTGACATCGCCGCGGCGGCCGGGGTCTCGGTCGGCACCGTGACCTACCACTTCGACGGCGTCGCCGAGATCCTCAACGAGGTCGTCGTGCTCGAGACCGCCCGGTTCTACTCGTCGATCATCGAGGCGGTCGACGTCGAGTCCGACCCGGTCGTGGGGGTGCGGATGCTCGTCGAGCCCCTGTTCGCCGACACCGACGCGACCGACGAGCACTGGCGGCTCTGGTCCGACTACTGGACGGCCGTGGCGCGCAAGCCCGCGGTCGCCGCCGAGTACGTCGAGCGCATCCGCGTGTGGGAGGCCTGCCTGACCCGTACGCTCCGCCGCGGGGTCGAGCAGGGCCGGTTCGCGACGGCCGACCCGTCGGCGCTCGCCCTCAAGCTCGCCGCCTACAGCGACGGCCTCGCGACCCAGCTCGCCCAGAAGGCCCCCGGCCTCACGCCCGGCCTCGCGCTCGACTGGATGTGGACGCTGCTGCAGCACGAGACCGGGGCGTCATTCCGGGGATGACCCGCGCCTCCTCGGCCTCACTCGTAGCGCAGCGACTCCACCGGGTCGGCCTTCGCGGCGCGCGCGGCGGGCAGCGTGCCGGCCAGGAACGCGATCACCATCACCACGACGATGATCAGCGCGATCGACACGGGGTCGAACGCGATCAGCGTCAGCCCGGGCAGGTTCGACAGCAGCGACCCGGCCAGGGTGGCGCTGACGACGCTGCCCGCGATCATCGCGACGCCCACGCCGATCGCGCTGCCGAGGAACCCGATGAACGCGGCCTCGAGGCTGAACAGGCCGAACACCTTGCCGCTGCCCATGCCCATGGCCTTCATCAGGCCGATCTCGCGGGTGCGCTCCTGCACGCTCATCAGCAGCGTGTTGACGATGCCGAAGCTCGCCGCGAGCAGGGCGATGATCGCGAAGGCGTTGAGCACGAGCACGATGCCGTCGATCACCGTCGTGAAGGTGCCCAGCTGGTCGGCGACGGTGGTGCCGGTGTAGCCGGCGGAGGCGAGACGGTCCTCGAGGTCGCTCACCTGCCCGTCGGACGCGTCCGCGGCGAACCGCACCGTGGCCTGCGCGTAGCGGTCGACCTGGTCGGCGGGCAGCCCGACGTTCTGCGCGTCGAACAGGGCCGTGCCGAGCGCCGCGTTCGGG
The DNA here is from genome assembly GCF_902506305.1 of Frigoribacterium sp. 9N. NCBI lineage: Bacteria > Bacillati > Actinomycetota > Actinomycetes > Micrococcales > Microbacteriaceae > Frigoribacterium > Frigoribacterium sp. 9N. The sequence continues at coordinate 44,480 of NZ_LR733391.1, read as the reverse complement.
GTGACCGCCGCCCCGGCGGGCGAGGCGATGCTCTCCTCGGCGACGCCGACGACGGTCGCGGTGACCGTGTGCTGCGTGCGCGTGGCGTCGGTCACGGCGAGCGTCACGGACCGACCGACGGCCGCCTCGTCGTCGCGGTACCCCAGGGGACCGACGTACGACGTCGGGACGACCACCTGCAGGTCGGTCGCGTCGTCGTCGGGCTGGGCGCCCGCCGTCAGGGTGAGCTGCTGCCCGGGCACGAGGGCGCTCGCCGAGACGACGTACTTCGTGCCGCTCTCGCCCTCGACGTAGTCGGTCGCGAGCGACTCGGTCGGCTGCACGGCCAGCACGCCGTCGACGCCCTCGAGGGTCGTCACGTCGTCCGGAGTCAGGGCGACGACGGTCGCCCCGGGGGCACCGAACCCGCCCGCGGCGACGGTGTCGGGGTCGTACTCGGTCGGGCCCGAGTTCGCCCCGCTGAGACCCTGCGCGTCGTCGGAGGCCTTCGTGACCGTCATCGTGTCGGACGAGCCCACGGCCGAGACCGTGTCGTCGATGTAGGCGTTGATGCCGGTGCCCAGCCCGTTCGTCAGCGTCAGCGTGAAAGCGCCGACGAAGATCGCCAGGACGGTCAGGATCGTCCGCGTCTTCGACCGGAACGTGTTCGAGACGGCGGTCAGCAGCAGGTCGAGGGTCGTCATGCGGCCACCTCGGCCTCGTCGTCGACGATCAACCCGTCGCGGATCACGATGCGCCGGTCGCAGCGCGCCGCGAGCTCCTCGTCGTGCGTCACCACGATCAGCGTGATGCCGTTCTCGCGGTTCAACGAGAACAGGATGTCCTCGACGACCGCCCCGGTCGCCGTGTCGAGGTTGCCGGTGGGCTCGTCGGCGAAGATGATGCGCGGGTCGTTGACCAGCGCGCGCGCGATCACCGTGCGCTGCTTCTGACCACCCGACAGGTTCAGGGCCCTGTTCTTCGCCTTGTCGGCGAGCTCGAGCTGCTCGAGGGCCGCCAGGCCGCGACGACGGCGCTCGCCGCGGGGCACGCCCGCGATCTTCATGGGCAGCACGACGTTCTCGAGCACCGACGAGCTCGACGTCAGGAAGAACTGCTGGAACACGAAGCCGAACGTCTTGTTGCGCGTCCGGTTGAGGCGCCCTCCCTTGAGCGTGCTCGTGTCGACCCCCTCGAGCTCGACGGTGCCGGTCGTCGGGGCGTCGAGCAGGGCGAGCACGTGCATCAGGGTCGACTTGCCCGAGCCGCTCTTGCCGACGATCGCGACGCTCTCGCCCTCGGCGATGTCGAAGCTCACCCCCTTCAGGGCCTCGAACCGGTTCGGGCCGCGCCCGTACGAACGGTGGACGTCTCGGACCGAGATGATCGGCGCCATGGTGCTCCTGTCGCTGACGGCCCCGGTGTCTCCGGAGCCGAGACCCACCCTCGCGGGCCGCGCCGACCGGGTCGTCCCCCCACCGCGGACACCTGCCGGCCGTCGCGTACCGCACCCGCGGTACGCGACGTCGGGCCAGAGGGGGACTCGGCCACCGCCGTTCCAGGGCACGATGGGGTCATGACGACGACGGACGGCAGGAGGCGCGAGCCCGCCTACCCGCGACCTCGCGTCCCCTGGTGGCTGGGCGACACGATCGCCGCGGTGCTCGTCGTCGGTGCGGCGTTCGCCCCCTTCCCCGTCGCGGGGTTCCGGCCGACCGGCGGGCTGGCCGTCGCGGTCGTCCTCGCCCCCGTCGTCCTGCTGCCGTTCCGTCGTCGACGCCCCGTCCCGGTGCTCGCCGCGATCGTCGGCCTGTTCGGCATCGCCGCCCTGCTCGGCACGCTCGCACCGGGCGTCGTCCTCGCCACCGGCATCGCCGTCTTCGCCGTGGCCGCGCGGACCCCGCGTCGCCGCACCATCGTCGTGACGGTCGCCACGGTCCTGGCCGTCGCCCTGCTCGGCCTGCTGGGGGTCGGGGGACGCGTCGTCGACCTGCCCGTGGTCCAGTTCACGCTCCTGGTCGCCTTCGCCGCCGCGGCGGGCGACGCCAGCCGCTCCCGACGGGAGTACATCGAGGCCGTCACCGAACGCGCCGAGCGAGCCGAACGCACCCGTGAGGCCGAGGCCTCGCGCCGGGTGGCCGAGGAGCGGTTGCGCATCGCTCGCGACCTGCACGACGCCGTCGCCCACCAGATCTCGGTGATCAGCCTCAACGCGGGCGTCGCGTCGTCGGCGATCGAGACGCGACCCGAGAAGGCGGTGACGGCCCTCGCGACCATCCGCCGCGCCTCCCGGACCGTCCTCGGCGAGATCGGCGACCTGCTCGAGGTGCTGCGCGCCGGGGACTCCGAGCGGGTCGCGTCGCCGCAGCCGGGCCTCGCACGACTCGACGAGCTCGTGGCAGGGTTCGCCGACGCGGGCCTCGTCGTGAGAACGCGGGTCGAGGGCCCGCTCGCCGCGGTCACGGGCGCGGTCGACCTCGTCGCGTACCGGGTCGTGCAGGAGGGGCTGACGAACGCCGGCAAGCACGGTGCCGAACACCGTGCGCACGTGCTCGTCGCGGTCGACGAGCACGAGGTGTCGGTCGTGGTGACGAATCCCGTGCCGGCGTCGAGGGACGTGACCGAAGCGGTGGACGTCCGTGGCGGGTACGGGCTGCTCGGACTGCGCGAACGCGTCGCCTCGGTGCGGGGCGTCGTCGAGACCGGGCCGACGCCGGGCGGCTTCCGGCTGGCGGCCGTGCTGCCGGTGACCCGTGGGGTCGACGTGGCCGGTTCGTCCGGTGGGAGCGGGGGAGTCTCGTGACGACCGTGCTGGTAGTCGACGACCAGCCGCTGATCCGTCAGGCCGTGACCGACATCCTCGACGGCGAGGACGGGGTCGAGGTCGTGGGCGACGCCGTGAACGGTCGGGAGGCGGTGATGCGGGCCTCGGCCCTGCGGCCGGACGTGGTCGTGATGGACATCCGCATGCCCGAACTCGACGGCATCGGGGCGACGGCCGAGATCTGCGCCGACCCGCTGCTCGCCGGGACGAAGGTGCTCATCCTCACCACGTTCGAGGAGGACGAGTACCTCGTCGCGGCCCTGCGCGCCGGCGCGAGCGGGTTCATCGGCAAGGGCGCGGAGCCCGACGAGATCGTCCGGGCGGTTCGGGCCGTCCACGCGGGGGAGTCGCTGCTGTCACCCGTCGCGACGCGCAGCCTGATCGAGAAGTACGTGCTGCCGGGTGGTGGCGGGGCGGGATCGGTCTCGGGAACGCCGTCGTCAGTGAAGTCGTCGTCGGGGGCGTCGTCGCCGGCCGTGCCGGCCGGGCTCGCCCACCTCACCGACCGTGAGCGCGAGGTGCTGCTGCTCGTCGCCCGGGGTCGCGCCAACGCCGAGATCGCCACCGACCTGGTCATCTCGCCGCACACCGCGAAGACACACGTCAACCGCATCATGACCAAGCTCGACGCCCACGACCGGGCGCAGCTCGTGATCCTCGCCTACGAGACCGGCTTCCTCGCGCCGGGCGCCGCGTAGCGCCCCCTCCCTGCGCGCGAGGGGGCAGAAGATGTCCTTCCCCCGCGTGCGGAGGACATCTTCTGCCCACTCGGACGGAGGGGGACGAGGAGGCGCGGGTCAGGCGAGCGCCGCGGGGTCGAGACCGTGCTGCTCGACCTGGATCGCCTGCCGGATGGTCAGCGGGTAGATGCGCGACAGCTCGGGGTTCGACGGATCGCTCGAGATGTACGCCACGCTCTCGACGTGCTGCTCGAAGGCGTTGACCTTGTCGCGCGGCGCGCCCACCACGAGCTGGAAGCCCAGGGAGGTCAGCGCCGCCAGGGCCCGGCCGGTGTACTCGGCGTCGGCCTTGACGAAGCCCTCGTCGAGGACGATCGGCGCGTAGGTCGGCACCCGGTCGGTGCCGTCTCCCAGCCGGAACCGCAGGGCGGCCCCCAGCACGAACGCGATGAGCTCCTGCCCCTCGCCGCCGGACTTGCCGGCCACGCCCTCGTGCACGATCTGCGTCCCGTCGGCGCGGGTCTCGATCGCCCGGAACTGGTAGTGCTCCCGCGCGTCCAGCACCCGCCGGCGCCAGGCGTCACCGACCTTCGACTTCTCCTCGAGGTGCGCGAGGTCGCGGCGGAGCCTCAGGAACCGGCGCTCGACCTCGGACGCGTCCCGCGCCTCCGGAGCCCGTCCGTCCGAGGCACGTGCCTCGGACGTGGCCCCGCTCCCGGCCCCGCCCGTGTGCTCGCGCAGCGTCCGCTTGAACTCGAGCAGGTCGCCGTTCGACACCGGCCGCGGCTCGATGTCGAGCGTCGAGCCCTGCCGGAACTCGATCGACCGCAGGGCCTGCGAGATGGGGCGGACGCCGCGGCGGATGACGTGGCCGTCCTCCTCGATCTGGACGAGCAGCGCCCGCAGGCTGTCGCCCACGTCGCTGCCGGCCCTCTCGAGCCAGCGCTGTCTCGCGTGCGGCAGGTCGTCCTCGACGAGCTGCCGGTGGATCGCCCGGACCGCCGGCAGGCTCTCGATCGTGGCGTCGATGCCCGCGGTGCGGTCGAGTTCGAGGTACCGCTCGAAGACGACGACGAGCGTCGACTCGGCGTTCGCCCGGTCCCGGTCGTGCGCGTCGACCTGGGCCCGCAGCTGCGACGCCGCGTCCCGGTACAGCCGCACGACGTCGGTCGCCTCACGCGGTGCCGCGAACGGCAGCGGGGCGAGGAGTGCCCGCTCGTCGTCGGTCAGGGGGGCGGCGTCGGCGGCGTCCGCGAACTCGTCCTCGATGTCGACGAGCGTCGCGTGCTTCTCGTCGAGCTGCGCGAGCACCTGGTCGATCTCGGCCAGGCGGCGCGTCGCGGCCGAGCGGTCGTCGTCGTGCTGCGCGGCCTCGGCCTGCAGCGTGGCCAGTTCGGGACGCTCGACGGCGATGCGGTCCAGCTGGGCGCGCAGGTCGTCGAGCCTCGCCTGCGCGGGGGCGGTGTCGAGCTCGTCCCAGGTGAACTCCTTCGCGCGGGCGACGGCGTCGGCGACGCGACGGCGTTCGACCGCCTCGGCCTCGATCGCGTCGTACTCGGCGCGGACCCGGGCCAGCACGGCTTCGAGGTCGACGATCTCGTCGCCGAGCTCGGCGATCCGGGCCGCGTTGTCGAGCCCGATCCACGAACGGGTCGACCGGTCGTCCTTGATCACGCGGTCCCGCGAGCCGGTGCGGAGGCCGCGCCGGGTCACGGCACCGCGGGTGCCGGCCGGGCGGGGGCCGCCGAGGTCGTCGGGCCCCTCGACGCAGAGCACGCTGCGGTCGGCGACGAGCTCGTCGTGCAGCCAGCCGCGGAACGGGCTCGCCGGGTCGAGCCGCACCATGGCGGGCACGGTGCGGTCGACCGGGATGAGCGTCAGATCGGCCCCGGTGGTCGCCGGCACGAGCGTGACGCGTCCCCGCACGTCGTTCTCGTCCACCCAGCGGCGCACGGCGTCGAAGTGCGTGCGGTCCACGAGGAGGTGCGTGGCGAGGTCGCCGAGCACGCGCTCGATCGCGACGGCCCACCCGGCGTGCTCGGGCGCGACCTCGAACAGCTCGCCGGCGTAGGGCAGGTCCGACACCGGCACGCCCGCCCCCTCGGCGATGCGCCGACGTCGCTCGATCGCGTCGTCGGGCACGTTGCTGCGGCGCTGTTCGAACGACCGCTTCTGCTTCTCGAGGGCGGCCAGCGAGCGCTTCGTCTCGCCGATGCGGGCGGCGAGGTCGCTGCGGGCGTCGGCGGTCGCGGCCCGGGCGGCCGCGTCGTCGGCCGCGAGGCGGTCGGCACGCTGCCTGAGCGCGGCGAGTTGTTCGTCGTCGCGGGGGAGGGACGCGCCGGTCCCGTCGAGCGCGGTGGCGAGCCGGCCGCGGGTGCGCTCGACGGCGGCGAGCTCGGCCTCGGCGGCGGCCACGTGCTCGCGGAGCGACTGCGTGGGGTCGCCCCCGAGCTCGCTGATCCGCGCCAGGGCCTGTTCACGGGACCGGAACGCGAGCTGCTCGTCCGCCTGGGCGCGCCTCCGGCGTTCGCCCTGCTCGCGCTTCTCGGTCGTGACGCGGTCGACCTCGCCGCTGACCCAGCTGCCGACGCGTTCGGCCAACCAGACGCGGAGGCGGCTGGGCCCGTCGTCGTCGACCAGCAGGCGGCGCTTGGCCGAGCCGTCGCGTCCGGCGAGCTCGTACCGGTCGGCGAGCGTCGGCACGGCCTCGAGCACGTCGAGCTTCTTGCGGGTCGTCTCGAACACGTCGTAGAGCGCCGAGGCCTCGCGGTAGGTGGCGAGCGTGGTCTCCCAGCGGCTGAGCGCCTGCGGCTGCACGAGAACGAACTGCTTGAACAGGTCGTCGATCGAGAACACGCCCTTGGACGCCTGCGCCCGACGCAGCAGGGTCAGGGCCTTGAGCTGCGACTCGTCGCTGCCGCCGATGCCGAGCTGACCGCACAACCGCACCCGCAGCTCGGGCTGCGACGAGGTCGCGAGGTCGTGGGCGGGGTCGAGCAGGCGGGCGAGGGAGCCACGGGTCAGGGGGTTCTGGCTCGTGCCCTCGCGCGTCACCTCGGCCAGGCGGCTGAGGTCGAAGCGACCCTGCACGAGGAGGTAGACGCTCGCCTGGGTGACGTCGTCCTGGCTGGCGGTGTCCTCGCCGATCCAGGCGACGCGGACGGCCGTGACCGTCTGACCGAGCTCGGTCGACCAGGTGATGGCCGCACCGCTCGGGAACGCCTGGCCGAGCGGACGCAGGAACCGCGTCGTCGTGCGGTCGGAGGCGGCGTCGCGGACCTCGTCGGTCTTGCCGCGCGCGTAGCTGTAGACCGTGCGCTCGGACCGCTGCCGGCTGTCGTCGCGGGCGGCGCGGTTGAACTCCTGCGGGTTGGGCATGATGACCGCGGCCATCGCGTCGAGCACGGTCGACTTGCCGCGGCCGGTCGGGCCGAGGATGGCGATGCCGCCGCGACCCACGGGCATGCGGTGCAGGCCGGCGTAGCTGCCCCAGTTGAGCAGCTGCACCTGCTCGATGCGGTACTGGCCCGAGTGGAACATGCCGAGGTCGGGCGGGGTGTCGGCGATGCTCATGCCTGGGGTGCTTCCGGGTCGGTGTCGGTGCCGGCGTCGTGCGCGGCCTCGGGCTCGGGCTCGAGGTCGAGGTCGAGCGGGACGGCGGTCGGGTCGGGTTCGGCGTCGGGGGTGTCCTCCACCGTGTCGGCGGGGCCGTCGTCGGCGTGATCGGGTTCGACCTCGACCTCGACCTCGACCTCGGGCTCGTCGGCGTCGGCGTCGGCGTCGGCGTCGACCTCCGCTTCGGCCGTGTCCGCGTCGGCGGGGGTGCCGACCTCGTCCTCGTCGGTCGGGTCGCCCTCGACGCCTGCCGCCTCGAGGTACACCCGCTCGAGGTGCGCGAGTCGGTCGGCGGTCATCAGCGGCACGATCGCGGGCGAGACCACGAACAGTTCGGGGTCGTCGGGCTCGGCCGTCAGCAGGTCGCGGGCGACGAGCGCGGCGATCGCGGCGTCGACCCGGCGGCGGGCGCGCACCTCGTCGGAGCCCGAGTCGTCGTGGTACCGACCGAGGAACTCGGCCACGGCGTCCTTCGAGATCACGACCGCCTCGTCGAGGCCGTCGGTGAAGGCGTGCTCCCGGCGGGCGAAGACCATCAGCAGCGAGGCGTCCCGCGACAGCGGCTTCTCGCGGCGCAGCAGCACGGGCACGTCGTCCTCGCCGCCCTGTCGCTTGAAGGCGACCTCGTGGTCGTGGTCGACGACCAGCACCAGGAACAGCTCCTCGAGCCGCGCCCGGATCTCGGGTTCGTGCGCGAGTAGGCCCGCCCAGGCCTCCTGCTGCCGCGCGCGGGACACGAACCGGTGGGTCAGCAGCGTGACGAGCGCTTTGCGTCCGGCCAGCGGTAGCGCGTCCGGGACGCCACCGGCCGCCGCGTCGTCGGCGTCGCCGTCGTCGAAGGCATCGCGGGAGGCGCGCGCCGACTCGTCGGGGGAGGTGGCGGTCGCCTCGGCCGAGGAGGCGCGGGTCGCCTCGTCGACGCCGGTCTCGTCCGAGGGGGCTGCGGGGCTCATGCGAGGTCCTTCGTGCTGGTCGTGCCGGTCGTGAGGTCGGGGGCGTCGGGCTCGACGCCCGGCTCGGCCCCGGGCGGACCCGCGGGGTCGCGCCGGAACACGAGGCGGGGCAGCGTGACCTGCCGACCCGCGCCTCCTGACGTCGTGGGGTCGGCGGGATCGCCGACGAGCTCGACGGTCTCGGTGTCGTCGCCGACGACGCCGCGCTCGAGCGCGAGGTCGAGCATGCTGAGGACGAGCGCGAGGCGGCGGAACCCGGGCTCGGTCGCCTGGTAGACGTCGACGCTCGTGACCTCGTCGCGGTCGACGAGCAGCCGGTCGATCGTCGCCGACACGGCCGCCGTGCTCGTGCCCGAGGTGAGGCGGAGGGCGGCCCGGTCGGCCTCCGGCAGGGACGCGTCGCCGATCGTCACCTGCACGTCGACCGTCGGCCGCGCACGGTCGGTGTGCAGCTGCACCTGGCTGACGTCACGGACGTCGAGCGCCCCGAGGCCGAGCCCGTCGCCGTGCTCGACGGGCAGCATGGCGTGGCCCGGCCGGCGCTCGGCCCAGACCCCACCCGCGTGCAGCGCCCGGTCGGCGAGGGTGAGCAGGCGCTGCTGCTGGTCGGAGCCCGACCGGCTGAGGAAGCGCCGCAGCGAGGACGTCCACCGGCCGTACGTCTCTTGCACGCTCTGCTCTTCGGCGAGCAGCGACGAGATGAGCGACTCGAGCTGCGTGCGCTGCCGCTCGGTGAGCTGCGCGGCCGCGTCGGGCTGCGCGAGGACCTTCTCGATGTCGGCCCGCATCACGTCGATCCCGCGCGACGACAGCATCTGGGCGAAGCCGCGGTAGGCGCGTCCCTCGGGGGTCTGCTCGAGCAGGTCGTTGTCGCGCAGGTACTGGTCGACGAGCGCGCCCTTGCCGACGTGTTCGGACGAGGCCCGGCGCGCGACCTCGCGGTGCCGCTGCTCGACCATGGCGCCGAGCTGGCGGAAGTCCTCGGGCAGCGACGCGGTCAGACGCACGACCTCGCGGACCTGACGGCGCAGCACGTCGGGAGCGGTGGGTTCGGTGCCGTGCCGCTCGATCTCGGCCTTGCGGCGCTCGAGCTCGGCGATCTGCTCGTCGAGGCGCGCGAGCTGCGACTCGCGACTGGGGTCGGCGAGGCCCGCGAGCTGCCCGACGGCGTGGGCGATGCTGCCGAGGCGGGCCTCGCTGACGGCGTTGTCGCGCTCGACGAGGTCGCGCACGAGGCGCAGCGCCTTGAGCGCGTGCGGCGACAGGCGGTACTCGGCACGGGCGTCCGGTCCGGAGGCGCGGGTGCGGATGAGCCAACGGCTCTCGACCCAGCTGCGGCAGTACTCGGCCGGGGTGGTCTTCTGCTCGGCGGGGGCCGGCGTGGCGACGGGTGTCGGGGACGCGGGCCGCGCCTCCTCGGGGTCCCGCTCGGTCGTCGCCCGCTCGGACGCCGGGCGCTCGGGGGCGGCCTGCTCGGACGCCACCTGCTCGAGCGCGGCCTGCTCGGACGCCGCCTGCTCGGCCGTGTTCTGCTCGAGGGCGTCGGCGACCTGCCGGTGGAACCAGTCGGCCGACACCGGACCCTCGGCGTGCTCGAGGTGGCGGGAGAAGAGCGGCAGCATCCAGCGGGCGTTGTAGCCGCGGAGCAGGGCCCAGGTGGGGTCGTCTTCGTACGCCGCGCGCACGTCGTCGCGGCTCAGGGCGTCGTCGTGCCCCGACGGGTGGTTCACCAAGCAAGACCTCCGGCAGTCGTCGGACGACGATACCAACTGGTGACGCTCCGCTCGGCGACGGTGTCGCTCCTCGTCCGCAGCGGCCAGGATGGGGATGGGGATGGGGATGGGGATGGGGATGGGGATGGGGGCGCGGGCCGGGTCAGGCGCGCGGGTCACCGAACGCGGTGGGGCCGTCGTCGAACGAGGCCATGTCGATGGTACCGGGGCCGGCCGCGCCCCCGGCCTCGCCGAGGGCGGCGTCCATGGCCGACCGCATCAGCGGCGCGAGCAGCCGGCCCGGCTCGGGCAGGCCCAGCTCAGTGAGCAGTCCGACCGACTGCGTGACGATCGCGGCCGAGAACTCGGTGGCCGTCGCGATGGCCTCGGCGTAACGCGGCCGGTCGGCCTCGGCCACGATGACGGGCTCGGCCCCCATCTCGACGACGAGCGCCTGGCCGATCGGCTGGACGGGGGTCGGCGCGGTGACGGCGCACCAGGCGTCGCGCAGTCGGACGAGGTCGATGGTCGTGCCGGTGAAGGCGAGGGCCGGGTGGATCGCCAGGGGGATCGCCCCCGACGAGAGGGCGGGCCGCAGCACCTCGAGCCCGTGCCGGGGCGAGGTGTGCACGACGAGCTGGCCGGGCTGCCAGGTGCCGGTCGCCGCCAGGCCCTGCACGAGGTCGGCCAGCTGGTCGTCGGGGACGGCGAGCAGGACGAGTTCGCTGCGCTCGACGATCTCGGGCACGGTCAACAGGGGCACGCCCGGCAGGATCGCCTCGGCCCGGTCGCGGCTGCGCTCGGACACGGCCGAGATGCCGACGATCGCGTGACCGGCGGCGGCGAGCGCGGCACCGAGCACGGGTCCGACCCGGCCGGCGCCGACGATGCCGACGCCGAGGCGGCCGCTGCGCCGGTCGGATCCGCGCGCGGTCGGCCGGGGGTCGCGCGGTGCGTCGCGTGGGCCACCGAGGGACGAGCCGCCGAGGGAGGGGCCGCCGGTCGACGGGTCGGTCACGGGGTCTCCTCGCTCCAGCGGTGGGTGCGGTCGGCGTGGGCGGCGGCGACGGCCTCGCGACCGGCGGTCGTGAAGAAGCCGAGGGCGTCGTCCTGGTCGAGGGCGCCGATCTCGGCGACGATCGGCCCCTGGACGGTGTGCAGGTGCACGGTCGCGAGGCGGAGCCGGCGGCGCAACGGACCCTGCACCAGGCCGACGCTCTGCACCCGGGGCAGCGGCACGATGACGAGCTGGCGCCAGATCGCGCCCTTGCGCAGCAACAGCGCACCCGGCGCCGAGCGGAACCCGTTGCGCCGCCACGAGAACCAGCGCAGCACGGCGGCCCGGCGCGGGGACACGGTGAAACCGCCGTCCGTACCGCTCGACCTGAGCCCGCCCTCGACGAGCGACAGGGTGTGCTCGGTCGTCGCCTCGACGGCGTCGCGGACGGCAGGAGGCGCGGCGGCGCCGGTCACGGACGTCTCGTCGGCGACCCCCTCACCCCCGACGGCAGGAGGCGCGGCCTCGCCGGTCGAGGAGGCGTCGGCCACCGGGACCGTCGCGGAGGCGACCGCCTCGGGGGCGTCGGCCGGTGCGGGCGACCCGGCCCGCGCCTCCTCGGCGGCGACGCCGACGGCGGCCACGCCGACCAGCTCGGGCAGGACGAGTTCGAGGACGCGGCGGACGTCGTCCTCGTCGCCGACCGGCAGGATCGTCGTGTTCTCCTGCCCCGCGGCACCCTTGGTGCTCGAACGCGAGGCGCGGTTGATCTTGACGTCCCACCAGCCGAACGGGCGCCAGAGCAGCGGTTGGCTGACCTTGATCGAGTGGATGCGGCCGGGCGGCAGCGTCTCGTTCGAGGTCGAGAAGAGGCCGTAGCCGATGCGGACCCCGTCGCGCGTGCCGGCGATCGTGTAGCGCAGCGACTTCGTGATGCGGTTGACGTAGAACCCGCCCGAGCCGAGCACGGCTGGCAGCAGCACGAAGAGCAGGAACCACTCGCCCGTCGTGACCACGCTGATCACGATCGCCAGGACGGCCGCCAGGAGGAACAGCGTGTAACCGCTCAGGACGGTCGAACCGATGAGGCGACCGGGCGAGAGGGCCACGACCGACCGGGGCGGTGCCTCGTCGGGGTCGAGCTCGGGTGCGAGGAACTCGTGGGCGCGCTGCTCGACCAGACCGCCGAAGCCCTGCCGGTGCGGGGCGGGGGCGCCGGGCCGACCGGGGGTCGAGGTCCCGGCGACGGCGGCCGGGTCGGTCGCATCGCCCGTGCCCGCGCCCGCGCCTCGCGCATCGACCGGCGCACCGGGCGCGCCCGGGGCCGGGGCGTGCGTCTGCTGCGCCCCGCCCGCGCGCCGCAGGATCTCGCGGCGCAGGTCGTCCGCCGACGCCGACCGCAGGTAGGCGAGGGTGACGTTGGCGTCCTGCCCGGCCTGGGTGACCTCGAGCTTGGCGGCGCCGAAGACGCGGGCCAGCAGGGGACGCTGGATGTTGATGCCCTGGATGCGGTCGAGCCGCGCCCGCCGGTTCGTGCGGAACACGATGCCGCTGCGGACCTCGACGACGTCCTCGCCCACCCTGAAGGTGTGCATGCGCCACGACAACCAGAACCCGCCCACGAACAGGGCGATCACGACGACCACGGCGAGCAGCAACAGGCCCAGCCAGCCCTTGTCGACGACGTACCCGAACGGGTCGCCCTCGTCACCCCGCCGACCGCCGGGCACGAACAGTTCGACCACGTACTCGCGCGCGTTGTTGAACAGGATGACGAGCACCGCGGCCAGGGCGATGCCGCCCTTGAGCAGCGGGGTGGCCGGGTGCAGACGGTGCCACTCGCCGTCGGTGAGCGCGGCGACGTCCGGAGGCGCGGGTCGGCCCCCGCCGCCGTCCGCCCCGGTGCGGGGGTCGCTCACAGGCCGGCCCGACGCGATTCGGCCAGCTCGACGAGGCGGTCGCGCAGCCGCTCGGCCTCGTCGGCGGGGACGCCCGGGATCGTCACGGCCGACGCCGCGGCCGCGGTGACGAACTTCAGGTCGCTGAGGCCGAGCGCCCGGACGACCGGGCCCCGGTTGATGTCGATGAGCTGCATGCGCCCGTAGGGCACGGCCACGACCCGCAGGTACAGGATGCCCTTGCGCAGCAGCAGGTCGTCCTCGCGCAGCTGGTAGCCGATCGCCCGGACGCGACGGGGGGTCAGGGCGGCGACCACGACGGTGACGACCACCACGACGGCGGTGATCGCGTAGGTCCACCACTGGCCGATCAGCCAGAGCGGGACGGTGGCACCGGCCACGATCAGGCCGGTGACGAGGTAGCCGATCAGCTCGGGCCAGACGTACTTGGGCGAGACGCGGTTCCACTCGGCGTCGGGGATGTCGAGTCGGTCCATGTCGGCGTCTCTTCCGGTCGGCAGCGGTCGGTCGGCGGTGGTGGGACCGCAGGCGGTCAGACCGCCTGTGTGCCCGAGCCCTGGCCGTGCTCGTCGTCGGCGGGCGGGACGGTGCACATGCGCTCGGCGACGATGCCGGCCACCAGCAGCCCCGCACCGCCGACGACGGCGACGATCGCGGGCACGAGCGAGCCTACAGCGACCCCCACGCCACGGGACAGGACGAACAGCAGGACTCCCCCGGCGAAGCCGCCGAACAGGGCACCGGCCAGGCTGCTCGCCTTGGCCAGCAGCAGCACGCGGGTCGCGTAGTAGGGGTCGACGCGTTCCTTGCTCGACCCGGTCGCGACCCGGTGCACGGGCACGGCCATCGAGACGACGACGCCGCCGATGCCGAGCAGCACGAGGCCGAGCGCGAAGGGCAGCACGATCGAGGGCTGACGCATGGCGACCAACACGGAGTCGAGGACGAAGCCGGCGGCCACGGCCACGATGATCAGGCCGACCAGGGTGGAGGGGCGGGTGTGCTTCACGGGGCTCCTGGGCTGGGGTCGGTGGTCGGGTCGTGCGCAGACCCGTGGTCGGACGTGGGGTCGAGCAACGGGGGCTCGGGTGCGGGGTCGAGCAGCGAGGTCGCTCCCGGCACGGGACGGGTCCGCTCGGTGAGCCGGGACGCCAGGTCGGCCACCCGCCCGGCTCCGGCGAGCCGCGCCTCCGGGTCCAGCTCGAGCCAGGGCTCGAGCACGAACGCGCGCTCGGCGGCGCGGGGGTGCGGCACCTGCAGGCGCTCGGTGTCGATGCGCTCGTCGTCGAGGGCGACGACGTCGAGGTCGAGGGTCCGGTCGCCCCAGCGCACCTCGCGGGTGCGCCCGTGTGTGGCCTCGATCGCCTGCAGCGCGTCGAGCAGGGCGTCGTCGTCGAGCGTGACGTCGGCGAGCAGCACGGCGTTGAGGTAGGTCGGCTTGCCCGGGTCGAGGCCGTCGAGCGTGACGGCGGTCGACGACACGGGCGCGGAGGCCGCGACGACCGTGATGCCGGGGGTCGCGTCGACGGCCCGGACCGCCTCGCGCAGCAGGGTGTCGCGGTCGCCGAGGTTCGAGCCGAGGGCGATCACCGCACGCCGAACGCGCGGTGCGGCCGTGCTCGTCGCACCGGTGCTCGGGCCGCCCGTGCTCGGGCCGCTCGTGCTCGGGCCGCTCACGCGCGCTCCCGGCTGATGGTGATCGACACGTCGCCGAAGGGCACGGTGATCGGGGCGCCCGGCTTGTGCACGGTCACCTCGGTCGAGACCGCCGCACGGTGCACGAGCACGACGCCGGCGAGGCGCTCGGCGAGGGTCTCGATCAGGTCGACCGGGTCGCGCTCGACGGCGGCCACGAGTTCTTCGGCCAGGACGCCGTAGTGCACGGTCTCGCCGAGATCGTCCCCCGAAGCCGCCGAGGTGGTGTCGAGGTGCACGACGACGTCGACGACGAACTCCTGCCCGTCGCGGCGCTCGTGGTCGAAGACGCCGTGGTGGCCGGTCGCCCGGACGCCGCTGAGGCGCAGCACGTCGAGGCCGGTCGCGCGGAGGACCGGCACGGGCCCGCCGACCGTCTCGTGCTCGGGGACCGACTCGGGCTCGCGCGCGGGCAGGCCGTCGGGCCCGCTCTCGACGCCGGTCACGCGTGCCTCGCCGGTCGGCGGGGAGCCACCGCGGCCTCGGTCCAGGCCTGCAGCACGTCGAGGGCGACGCGGGTCCCGGCGACGTCGTGGACGCGCACGCCCCATACGTCGGCCTGGGCCGCCAGCACGCTGATCACGGCGGTCGCGGGGTCGCGGTCCGTGGGCGGCGCCCCCTCGGGCAGGAGGTCGGCCAGGAACCGCTTGCGCGACGCGGCGACGAGCACGGGCAGGCCGAGCCGGCCGAGCACGTCGAGGTGGGCGAGCAGCTGCCAGTTCTGGGTGGCGTCCTTGGAGAACCCCAGCCCGGGGTCGAGCACGATCGCGGACGGGTCGACGCCGCGGGCGACCAGGTCGTCGACCCGCGCGGCGAGCTCGTCGGCGACGGTGCCGACGACGTCACCGTCGTAGTCGCGTGACGCGGCGGCGGGTGCCTGGCCCGAGCCGTCGAGTCGACCTCGCCAGTGCATGACCACGAAGGTGCGGCCGCTCTCGGCGGCGACCCGGGCCATGTCGACGTCGGCGAGGCCCCCCGACACGTCGTTGACGATCTCGGCACCGGCCTCGAGCGCGGCGGCGGCGGTCGACGCGTTCATCGTGTCGATGCTGACGCGCACCCCCTCGGCCGCGAGTTCTCGCACGACCGGCAGCACCCGGCGCAGCTCGTCCGCGGGCTCGACCCGAGAGGCACCGGGCCGGGTCGATTCGCCGCCCACGTCGACGATGTCGGCCCCCTGCGCGACGAGGGCGCGGGCATGGACCAGGGCGGCGTCCAGGTCGAGGTGACGACCGCCGTCGCTGAACGAGTCGGGCGTCACGTTGAGCACGCCCATCACCTGCGGGCCGGGCCGGCGAGCACCGGATCGGTCGCGCGACCGGCGGAGAACCGGGGCAGGAGGCGCGGCGTGCGACCCCGGGCCGGTCGCGACCCGGTCACGCACCGCGGGTGCCGCGTGCGAGCCGGCGCGCTGCCGATCGGGTCGTGGCCGGGCCTCGAGCACGGCGTCGGCGTCGTCGAACGACCGCTCGTGCAGCGGCCCCTCGAACCGACCGCCGGCCACGAGCCGACGTCCGGAGCGGACCGCGGGGGCCGGCGCCTCGGCGGGGAGGCTCGTCGCGGACGTGGTCGCCGGCGTGTGCGTGATGGGCGGCAACTGGGCCGGGGGACGGACGGCCGCGGTCTCGTTCTGTGCCAGGACGAGACGTCCCTGCGTGATCGGGCCCACGGCGAGTTCGTCGGCGGCTGCCCGGGCGGAGGCCGGGGGCGCGTCGACGACGACGTCGGCCGGGTAGCGCTCCCGACCGCGAGGTCGCTTCGACGGTGCGCCGCCGCCCTCTCGGGCACCAGTGGTCGGGCGGCCGTCGTCACCGGATGCGGCGGGGGTGCCGCGGGACGGGTCGGTCACGAAGCGGTACCTCCGTTCGGTGCTCGGGACGAGCCCTTAGGCTATCGACCGGCTGCGCCTGGGCGCAGCCGGTCGGGCCGATCGTGCGTCAGGCCGTGGCGATGCCGGGCGTCGTGCGGGGCGGGCGCGTGCGGGCCGGCTTGGTCGTCGGCTCGGAGTCGACGCCCCCGTCGACGGCTTCGGCGTCGACGGGCGACTTCGTCGGCATCGGGATCGCCGGGCGGTCGGACACCGGACGCTTGTCGCTCGAGAGCCACTGCGGGCGCTCGGGCAGCTTGCGGACGTCCTTGAAGATCTCGGCGAGCTCGTCGTGGTCGAGGGTCTCTTTCTCGAGCAACTCGCGGGCGAGGAAGTCGAGCACGTCGCGGTTGTCGTTGATGACCTCCCACGCCTCGTCGTGCGCCTGCTCGAGCAGCACGCGGACCTCGGCGTCGACCGTCTCGGCGATGTTCTCCGAGTAGTCGCGCGAGCTTCCGTCGCGGCCCATCATCATCTCGCCGGAGGCCTGGCCGAGCTTGACCGAGCCCACCTTGTTGCTCATGCCGTACTCGGTGACCATCTTGCGGGCGGTCGCCGTGGCCTTCTCGATGTCGTTCGAGGCGCCGGTGGTCGGGTCGTGGAAGACGAGCTCTTCGGCGACACGGCCGCCCATGGCGTACGTGAGCTGGTCGAGCAGCTCGTTGCGGGTGACCGAGTACTTGTCCTCGAGGGGCAGGACCATCGTGTAGCCCAGGGCCCGACCGCGGGGCAGGATCGTGATCTTGGTCACGGGGTCGGTGTGGCGCATGGCCGCGGCGGCCAGGGCGTGGCCACCCTCGTGGTACGCGGTGATGAGCTTCTCGTGGTCGTTCATGATGCGGCTGCGGCGCTGCGGGCCGGCCATGACGCGGTCGACCGCCTCGTCGAGGGCACGGTTGTCGATCAGCTGCGCGTTGGAACGGGCGGTGAGCAGGGCGGCCTCGTTGAGGACGTTGGCCAGGTCGGCACCCGTGAACCCGGGGGTCTTGCGGGCCAGCACCTCGAGGTTGACCGAGGCGGCGAGGGGCTTGCCCTTGCCGTGGACCTCGAGGATCTGCTTGCGGCCGTCGAGACCCGGAGCGTCGACGCCGATCTGGCGGTCGAAGCGGCCGGGGCGCAGCAGGGCCGGGTCGAGCACGTCGGGGCGGTTGGTCGCCGCGATCAGGATGACGTTGGTCTTGACGTCGAAGCCGTCCATCTCGACCAGCAGCTGGTTGAGGGTCTGCTCGCGCTCGTCGTTGCCGCCGCCGATGCCGGCTCCGCGGTGACGACCGACGGCGTCGATCTCGTCGACGAAGATGATCGCCGGGCTGTTCTGCTTGGCCTGCTCGAAGAGGTCGCGGACGCGGCTGGCGCCGACGCCGACGAACATCTCGACGAAGTCGGACCCCGAGATCGAGAAGAAGGGGACGCCGGCCTCGCCGGCGACGGCGCGGGCGAGCAGGGTCTTGCCGGTGCCGGGAGGGCCGTAGAGCAGCACGCCCTTCGGGATGCGGGCGCCGACGGCCTGGAACTTGGCGGGCTCTTTCAAGAACTCTTTGATCTCTTCGAGCTCTTCGATGGCCTCGTCGGCCCCGGCGACGTCGGTGAACATGACCTGCGGGGTCTCTTTCGAGGCGAGCTTGGCCTTGGACTTGCCGAACTGCATGACCTTGCTGCCGCCGCCCTGCATGGACGAGAGCAAGAACCAGAAGATGACGCCGATGATCAGGAACGGCAGCAGGATGCTGAGCAGCGACATGAACCAGCTGGTCTGCGTGACGGTGTCGTCGAAGTTCTCGAGGTTCGCGTCGTTGACGGCATCGACGACCTCGGAGCCGCGCGGCGTCGCGTAGTAGAACTGCTCGGCCTTGTCGCCGTCCTTCAGGACGAGGTCGACGCGCTGCTCGTTGCTGAAGATCGTCGCCGACTTGACCTTGTCGGCCTGGATCGCCTCGAGGCCCTTCTGGGTCGAGATCTGCGTCGTGCCCGCCCCGCTGATGAGGCTCCACCCGATGCCGATGCCGATGACCGCGATCACGATGTAGATGATCGGACCGCGGAAGAGTTTCTTGAAGTCCATGTCAGTACGGGCGACGCCCGACACCTTTCTGCAGGAAGAACGTGAGCAAAAGGGTACATCGGGGCTGCTATGCCCTGGATGGGTGTTCGCCGAGGGCTTGATCGGCCCCGCCCGGGAGCGGACCGCTAGCTGTAGACGTGCGGGGCGAGCACCCCGACACCGCGGAGGTTGCGGTACTTCTCGTCGTAGTCGAGGCCGTAGCCGATGACGAAGTCGTTCGGGATCTCGAAGCCGACGTACTTGACGTCGACGGCGACCTTGGCGGCGGCCGGCTTGCGGAAGAGCGCGAAGATCTCGACCGACGCCGCGCCGCGCTTCTGCAGGTTCTCGAGCAGCCACGACAGCGTGAGGCCCGAGTCGATGATGTCCTCGACGATGATGACGTCGCGGCCGTGCAGGTCGCTGTCGAGGTCTTTGAGGATGCGCACGACGCCCGACGACTTGGTGCCGGAGCCGTACGACGAGACGGCCATCCAGTCCATCGCCGAGGCCAGCTTGAGCTCGCGCGAGAAGTCGGCCATGACCATGACCGCGCCCTTGAGGACGCCCACCAGAAGCGGCTCGCGACCGGCGTAGTCGGCCTCGACCTGCCGGGCGACCTCGGCGATCTTGGCGTGGATCTGCTCTTCGGTGTAGAGCACGCTGGTCAGGTCGGCCTCGATGTCGCTGAGTTCCATGGTGGTGTCGTGCTCCTGGGGTCGTGGGGTGCCGAGGGGGATCTCAGGAGGCGCCGGTCGCCGAGAAGTGCAGCGCGCCTCCGGTGCGTTCCACTGTAATGCCCGGCAGCGACACCGCCCCCTGCCCGTGCCAGTCGGTCACCAGCCGGGCGACCTCGAGGGTCTGGACGCGGCTCAGCGAGACGCCGAACTCGCTCTGCACCGCGAGCCGGATCAGTCGCTGACGCAGGGCCGCCGGGTTCGCGGCGAGCCCCCGGACGTCGAGAGAGATGCCCGCCTCGGCGTGGTCGGCCAGCTCCTCGGCCAGTTCGTCGGCGAAGTGGTCGAGGGCGGACGAGTCCTCGCGCAGCGCGTCCGCCGTCCGCGCGAGCGCCTCGGTGATGCCCGGGCCCAGCTCGCGCTCGAGCATCGGCAGGACGGTCCGCCGCAGTCGCACCCGCGTGAAGGTCGGGTCGTCGTTGTGCGGATCGGCCCAGGCCTCGAGGCCGGCGTCGGTGCAGGCCGCCGCCGTGGTCGAGCGACCGACGACCAACAGGGGGCGGGCGTACAGGCCCGAGCGCGCCTCCATGCCGCTCAGGCTCGTCGCACCGCTGCCCCGGGTGAGGCCGAGCAGCACCGTCTCGGCCTGGTCGTCGCGGGTGTGGCCGAGCAGCACGGTGCGGGCACCCTGCTCGGAGGCGACGGACGACAGCGCGTCGTAGCGGGCCGTGCGGGCCGCCGCCTCGGGACCGCCCTCGGTGCCCACCGAGATCCGGACGACGACGACGGGGTCGAGCCCGAGGCCGCGAGCCTGCTCGGCCGCGCGGGCCGCGACGGTGCGAGAGTCGCCCTGCAGGTCGTGGTCGACGACGACCGCCCCGGCGCGCAGCCCCGCACGCGGCGCCTCGAAGGCGAGCCCCGCGGCGAGCGCGAGGGAGTCCGGCCCGCCGCTGAGGGCCACGAGCACGAGGTCGCCCTCGTCGTGACCGGACAAGGAGGCGCGCACGGCTCGTCGGACGTCGGCCGTCGCGGGGGTCAGGCGGGGTCTGTCGGGCATCTTGTAACGTTAGCGACACCGCCGACCCGTCGGGTCGGACCCCCCAACGACGCATCGCAAGGAGCACACCCATGGCCGCGTACGACGCCGTGATCGAGATCCCCAAAGGCAGCCGCAACAAGTACGAGGTCGACCACGAGACCGGTCGCGTCTACCTCGACCGCGTCCTGTTCACCGGGTTCGTCTACCCGACCGACTACGGCTTCTTCGAGAACACGCTCGGCCTCGACGGCGACCCCGTCGACGTGCTCGTGCTGCTCGACTACCCGCTCTTCCCGGGCGTCGGGGTCAAGGTGCGCCCGGTCGGCGTCTTCAACATGACCGACGACGGCGGCAGCGACGCCAAGGTCATCGCCGTCCCCGCGAAGGACCCGCGCTGGGAGCACATCCAGGACGTCACCGACGTGCCCGAGTACCTCCGCAAGGAGATCGAGCACTTCTTCGAGCACTACAAAGACCTCGAGCCCGGCAAGTGGGTCAAGACCGAGGGCTGGGGCGACGCCGCCGAGGCCGAGGCCATCGTCGAGGCCGGCATCACGAAGCTGGCCGACGAGGGGCACTGACCTCCCCGCACCCCGGTACGACGAAGGGCCCGACACCACGTGGTGTCGGGCCCTTCGTCGTGGCCTCGTCCGGGGACGGCGCCTAGAGGCGGATGCCGCGGTCCGCCATGAACGGCTGGGGGTTCTGCGCGACGCCGCCGACGCGGGTCTCGAAGTGCAGGTGGCAGCCGGTCGAGTTGCCGGTCGAGCCGACGTGCCCGATCTGCTGGCCGGTGCCGACCGCCTGCCCGACGCTGACCATGATGCCGCCGTTCGGCTGGTGGCCGTACCCGGTTGTGACGCCGTTGCCGTGGTCGATCAGCACGAAGTTGCCGTAGCCGCCGTACCAGCCGGCGTAGCTGACGACGCCCGCGGTGGCGGCGTAGATGGGCGTGTTGCAGCCTGCGGCGAGGTCGGTGCCCGCGTGCAGGATGTACGCGTGCGTCACGGGGTTGACGCGCATGCCGAAGCCGCTCGAGATGTTGCCGCCGGCGGGGCGCGTCCAGCCCTGGGGCGAGACGACCCCGAGGGCCGTGCCGTTGGTCGCCGCCGCCGCGGCGGCAGCGGCGGCCCGTGACTCCTCGACGCCCTTCTGGTACTCGGCCTCGGTGTGGTCGACGTTAGTCTTCAGGGTCTCGAGCTGGGCCTGGAGCCGCGCCTGGTTCTCCTGCTGTGCGGCGAGGGCGTCGCTCGCGGCCTGGGCGGCGTCGTTCGCGTCGGCGAGGGCCTGCTGTGCCTCGTCGGCCAGCACGGCGAGGGCGGCCTCGGCGACGGCGGCCTGGTCGCTGAGCCCCTGTGCGGTGTTGCGGTCCTGCGTGGCCTGCGCGTAGATGCCGTCGGCCTGCTCGGTGAGCTTGCTCATCGCACCGAGCTTGTAGAGCAGCTGCCCGGCCTCACCCGGGTCGGCGATCAGGGTGCCGCTGACGCCGTTCGTGCCACCGGAGCGACCGAGCTGCGCGGCGAGTTGACCCGCCCGCTCCTCGCTGGCCGCGGCCACCTGGTCGGCGGAGTCGGCCTGCGACTGCAGCTGGGCGGTCTTGTACTGGGCGTCGTCGTAGGCGGACTGGGCCTTCTGCAGCTCGTCACCGCGCTTCTCGGCCTCGGTGTTCGCGGCGTCGAGATCGGCCTGCATCTGGGTGAGGATGCCCTCGAGGTTGGTGATCTCGGCCTGCTTCGCGGTCTCGTCGCCGCGGGCCTTCTGGACGTCCTCCCACGACGGGTAGGACGCGGCCGTGGCCGACGACGCGGGCAGTCCGACGACACCGGCGGTGAGCAGCAGGGACGCGGCCGCCACGGTCACGACGATGCGGGCCAGGCGCGACGACGGAGCGAGCGGGCCCGAGGTGAGGCTCACGAGGCGCGGGCGCCCGGTGCGGCGGGTGGAGGTCATCGAGTGGTTCCGATTCGTCGTGACGGCATCGAGCCCGGCCGGTCGCGCCGGGGTCGCCGTGCAGGACACGGTATCGCCGACGCCCGGTCCCGTACAGCGCCGCGGACGCGACGCCGCCGGGCGGTCGACCGACGGTCGACCCCGAACTCTCAAGAACGACTTGAAACTAGCCGTCGAGTCGGTGATCGCGGGGCAGCCGAGGCGGAGTGGCGAGCGTGTCGCCCGACCACGACAGGGGACGAGGAGGCGCGCGCAGCACCCGCCGTCACCCTCGTTTTGCTTTTCCCCGCGATCATCCGTATGCTCTGTGATCGGTTGCTATGACGTCCTCGGACACGGCCCCATCGTTTAGTGGCCTAGGACACCGCCCTTTCACGGCGGCAGCACGGGTTCGAATCCCGTTGGGGTCACCAGCACCACTGCAAGACAGCACCGAGGCAGCACCTGCACCAATCACAACAGAACATCGAGTACGCTGTGTCACAGCAGCAAGTTTGGCCCTGTAGCGCAGTTGGTTAGCGCGCCGCCCTGTCACGGCGGAGGTCGCCGGTTCAAGTCCGGTCAGGGTCGCCAAGGCGAGTTCATCGCCTGGGGGCTTCGGGCCCTCACGGCTGGGTAGCTCAGTTGGTAGAGCGTTCGACTGAAAATCGAAAGGTCCACGGATCGATGCCGTGTCCAGCCACAGAAGGCCCCGCTCAGGCGGGGCCTGACTCGTCTAACGGCATGGCCGGTGGTGGGCACCGCGGCATGGCCGTTGATGGGACCGTCTCGTGAGCATCGGCCACGACCCCGCGGTCGTCTCCCTCCGCAGCCGCTGGCTCGACCCGCTCGTCGCCGGACTCGCGGCACTGCTGCTCGGGGCCGCGTTCAGCTGGGTGCCCTCGTACTGGAGCGACGAGGCGACGACGCTGCAGGTGGCGCGCCTCCCCCTCGGCGAGTTGCTGGCCTTCGTGCACCAGCGCGACGCGGTGCACACGGTCTACTACCTCTTCATGCACTTCTGGGTCGGCGCCTTCGGCGAGGCCGAGGTGGCCACGAGGTTCCCGTCGGCCGTCTTCGTCGGGGCCGGGGCGGCCGGGGTGCTCGTCCTGACGCGGATGCTGACGACCCGTCGCACCGCGCTGCTGGCCGCCGCGGTCTTCGCGGTGCTGCCCCGCTTCACGCTCGAGGCCGCCGAGGCCCGGCCCTACGCCCTGTCGGTCGCCCTGGCCGTCTGGGTGACCGTGCTGCTGCTCGTGGCCTCCCGGCGTCACCGCCGACGCTGGTGGATCGGGTACGGCGCGGTCCTCGCCGGGTCGATCGCGACCTTCGTCCCCCTCGGCCTGATCATCGTGGTGCACGGCGTGTTCCTGCTGCTGGCGCCGGCACAGCGCCGGCGTCGCGGAGCCCGCCACCGCCTCCTCGGCTGGTCCGTCTCGACCGGGGCGGCGTTGTTCGTGACCTCGCCGGTCATCGGGACGGTCCTCGCCGAGCGCTCGCGCCTCCTGGGGGTGGCCGATCCGTCGACGGGAGCCGACGTCACCTGGTGGACGGTCCTGGTCGAACCGTGGTTCGTCACGGGCCTGGCCTTCGCCGTGGTCTCGGCGGTCCTGCTCATCCTGCTCGGCACCCGTCTCCGCGACCGCTCGCGGACGCCCGGCAGCGTGGTCTTGCTCGGCGCGCTCTGGGTCGCGTTGCCCGCCGGACTGCTGCTCGCACTGGGACTAGTCCTGTCGCCCGTGTACACGTCGAGACTGGTGACCTTCTCGGCACCCGGCATGTGCCTGCTGCTGGCCGTGGCCGTCACCGGCTTCCGCCGGCGCTGGATCAGCATCGCCCTCGTCGCCCTGCTGGTGGCGGCCTCGGTGCCGACGTACGTGCTGCAGCGACTGCCCACCGGCAAGGGCGGCGGCAGCGACCTCTCGCAGCTCTCGAGCTACATCGAGAGCCAGGCGCGCCCGGGCGACGCGTTCCTGCTCGACGCGACCGGCACCGTGTCGACGCGACCCCGCCAGGCGATGTACGCCTACCCGGATCGATTCGCCGAGCTCGACGACGTGGCCTACGTCCGCTCGGGCCTGCCGTCGGGCTCGTACTCGGACGTCACCCTGCGTCTCGACGACGAGGACGACGCCGTCGAACTGGCCGACCGGCTGTCGTCGGTCGACCGCCTCTGGATCGCACGGCTCTCCGTCGACGTCCTCAGCGAGGCCGACCTGCGGCAGCTCCGCGACCAGGGGTACGAGATCAGACAGGAGCACCGCACCGGTCGGAGCGTCGTCTACCTCTTCGCGCGACCGCCGGCCTGACGGCCAGGCCTGGTGGTCAGGCGCGACGGTCAGGCCTGGTGGTCAGGCTCGACCCTCAGCGACGCAGCTCGAGGGTGCAGCACTTGACGCCGCCGCCGCCGAGCAGCAGCTCGGAGAGGTCGACGCCGATCGGGTTGTAGCCGCGCTCGCGCAGCTGACGTTCGAAGCCGGTCGCCCGGGCGGCGATCACGACGTTGTGGCCGTCGGAGTACGAGTTCAGGCCGAGGATGGCGGCGTCCTCCTCGCTGACGAGGATCGCGTCGGGGAAGCGCTGCCGCAGGATCGCGAGCGACGCGTCGTCGAAGGCGCTCTCGAGGTACGCGATGGTGTGGCGGCCGTCCACCGGCTCGGGGTCGAGCACGGCGATGGCGGTGTCGAGGTGGTAGAAGCTCGGGTTCACCAGGGTGAGGCTGACGACCTCGCGCCCGAAGACGCGACCGATCTCGTCGTGCGAGCTCGAGTCGCTGCGGAAGCCCGTGCCGGCCAGGATGACGTCGCCGACCAGCAGGAAGTCCCCTTCGCCCTCGTTGGTCTCGGAGGGCTCGGCGACCTCGAAGCCCGCCGAGGCGAACCACCGCATGTAGGCCGGGCCCTCGGCCTGGCGCTCGGGGTAGGTGAAGCGCGCGCCGTAGGCGACGCCGTCGAGGACGAAGCCGCCGTTGGCCGCGTAGACCATGTCCGGCAGACCCGGTTCGGGGTCGATAAGCTCGACGTCGAACCCCAGGCCGACGTAGGTGTCGTAGAGGGTCTGCCACTGGGCCAGCGCCAGCGAGGTGTCGGTCGGCGTGGTGGGGTCCATCCACGGGTTGATCTTGTAGCTGACGGTGAAGTGCTCGGGCCGACACATCAAGATGGTGCGGTGGCTGGCCACGCGGGTCGAGGCCCCCACGGCGGTCGCATCGGGCAGGTCGGTGGGTTCGATCGTCAGGCTCACCGGATCAGTGTCACATCGTGGGCGCGCACGAGGCCGAGCTCTCACGCACTTTTCTTGCGTATTTGTCAGCTCTGGTGCAGCATTCGGGCGTACGATGCCGTGGTGGACAATCTCGACTACGGCATCATCGACCTCCTGCGCCAGAACGCCCGCGCAGGGTACGGCGACATCGGCGCCTCGGTCGGCCTCAGCGCCTCGGCGGTGAAACGCCGCGTCGACCGCCTCGTCGCCGACGGGGTCATCAAGGGGTTCACCGTCCAGGTCGACCCCGCCGTCGACGGGCTCGGCACCGAGGCCTACGTCGAGCTGTTCTGCCGTGGCACCGTATCGCCCCAAGAACTGCAGCGCATCCTCGGCACGGTCCCCGAGGTCGTCGACGCCGGTACGGTGACCGGCAGCGCCGACGCCATCGTCCACATGCGCAGCCGCGACATCCCGTCGCTCGAGGAGGCCCTCGAACGCGTGCGCAACGCCCCGAACGTCGACCACACCCGCAGCGCGATCGTGCTCTCGAAACTCATCAGCCGCCGCTCGGCCTGAGGCACGGCCCTGCGGTCGGAGGCTCAGGTCGGGCGGCTCGCAGGTCGGTTTGTGTCGCGGGCCGTCCCGACTCGCAGCTCGATGCCGCAGGCCGGCCCGACCCGCAGATCGGCCCGACCCGCAGGCCGGTCAGAGTCGCAGGTCGGCCAGCGTGGGGTCGAGGCGTCCGTACCGGTGCGCCGTCAGCGAGACCGACTGCTCTCGCAGGAACGTCAGGAGTTCGATCCGCCCCTCCTCGGTCACCTCGCCAGACGAGATCGTGACGTCGGGGCTGCCCCGCAGGGCCCGGGCCAGCGCGGCGGGGTCTCCGCCGATCGTCCGGATGCGCAGGCCGCGGTAGGCCGCGACCGCCTCGGGTGACGGAGCCGGTCTCGAGTCGTCGACCCGCGCCTCCTCGGTGGAGGCCCGCTCGCCCCCGGCGGCCTCGGCCAGCAGGTCGAGCACGTCCGGGCCGGCCACCTCGGCCGTGGGGCCCTGCAGCGCCCCCGCGGCCGCCCGCGCGACGAACGCCTCGTCGCTCTCGACGACGACGTCTCGCACCCGCACCGGCGACGAGGAGGCGCGCCACAGGTGCACGAGACCCGCCGGCAGCGGCACGGCCGAACTGATGGTCAGGGTCGACCCCGCCCGTGCCCCGGCGGCGACGAGCCGGACGAGAGCCGTCGGATCGGCCCCCGCGGAGAGTCGCAGCGTGACGGGGTGCGGACGGTAGCGGAGCACGTTGCGCTGGACGACGAGGCCGGTGACGTCACGGGCCAGGCCGAACTCGGACTGCCAGGCGCGCTGGTCGCTCTCGACGGCCGTCCGCAGCGAGTCGAACTGCTCGAACGACAGGGTGGGTCGGGCCGCGTCGACGAGACGGGTGACCCCCTCGGAGACGTCGTGCAGGCGCAGGGAGGGGCGCGGCTCGTGGGGACGGTGGCGCCAGGCCCCCTGGCCGATCAGGGCGTTCGGACCGCCGGGCTTGAGACCCCGACCGATTGCCCGTCGACCCCACCCGCCGGGGGGCCTGCGCCGGACCCGGGCGCCCGTCGTAGGACCGCCGACGACGAGGTCTCCGGCCCGCACGGTGTGCAGCCACTCGTCGATCTCGTCGACGTCGAGGGAGTGCAGACCCGCCACGTCACCGCCGTTCTCGGCGTTCTGCACCGCGATCGCCTCGGCCAGGGTCTCGACCGGGACGAGGCCGACGACGGGGACCTCGTGCGAGCGGGAGGCGAAGGCGCCGCGGGCGTCAACGCCGTCGCGCACGCCCGGCGAGCAGAGGGCCCCGGTCTCGTCGAGGGGACGCGGCTCGAGCAGCCACGACTCGCCGGGGCCGAGCACGGTCAAGACGTCGAGCTCGGACCCGGTCGGGGTGGAGGCGAGCGGGCCCATCACGGTGGCGACGTCGTCGGCCGGACCCACGACGACCGCCTCGAAGGCCTCGCGCAGCAGGCGACGGAACGTCTCACCGTGACCGACGGACCCGACGGCCAGCACCAGGTCGAGGGCTCCATGACCACGGCCGGCGTGGTCGACGACGCTGGCGACGACGTCGGCGGCGGCGAGCTCGAGGTCGGCCGACGGGGTGACGACGAGCGAGGTCACCCCCCGGGTCCGCACGGCGAGGTCGAGGTCGGGGCGCACGTCGCGGAGGCCGACGGCCGTCTCGACCGCCCCGTGCGCGACCACCCGGTCGACCAGCGGGTGCGTCAGCAGGGCGCGTTCGTGGTCGGGGTCGTCCGCGACGACGAGGGCCAGGAGCGAGTCCGGGACGCCGACCGCCCAGAGCGCCTCCGCGACGACGGCGACCGCCCGCCGCCGGCTCCGGGGCAACAAGACGACGACCGCGCTGCCGGCGCCGAACGCCGCGAGCACTCCTTCGACCGTTCCGGCGACGGGCGTGACGAGGTCGGGCACGACGACCGTCAGCCGCGGGGGCCGGTGCTCGGCCGTGTCGACCGCCGCGAGCCCTCGGGTCAGGACGGCCAGACGGTGGGCCGAGTCGACGGCCGCACCGACCTCGTGGTCGGCCTCGGACAGGGTCGAACCGGACTCGCTGACGGACACCTCGACCAGGCGCGAACGCCGCAGGGCGAGCTCGCGGCCCGCCAGGTCGAGCAGCTCGGCGCGGGTCTCGGGGTCTTGGCCGCCCCAGGCCCCGCCGGCCGAGGAGGCGCGGGTCACCATCGCCACGAGGGAGTCGTCGTCGAGGGCGCCGTCGTCCGAGGAGGCGGCCCCGAGGGAGGGGGCCGCGTCGGCGGTCTCGCTGCCGGCGACCGACCGGCGGGCGCGCCCGAGCACGCCTCGGGCCCACCTCCGGTTGCCGTCGAGCGAAGGATCGGTGTCGGCCTCGGCCACGAAGTCGACGACGTGGTCGGGGCCCTCGTCGAGCGGGCCCGACCGGTCTCGACGGCGGCGGGGCACGGAGGGCAGTTCGCCGACGGCCGCCACGGCGCGGTCGTGCCGGCGGGCCTCTCGCGTGAACGCCGCCTCGTGGTCGACGTCGAGGGCGCTCGAGAGGAATCCCTCGGGGTCGGCGAGCGCGTCGAGCCGGCCCACCAGGTGTCGCACGGCGGAGTCGAACTCGCCGGAGACGATCACCGGCACCAGGAGGACGAGCGACCCGAGCTCGGAGCGGACGACCTCGGCGAGCCCGGGTGCGGCCCCCAGCCACATCTCGACGTCGAGCAGGTGGTCGGTGCCGTGGCGACGGGCGACCGTGACGGCATGGGCCAGGTCGAAGACGTCGTGCCCGGCGAGGCCGACCCGGGCGACCGCGGCGTTCTCGGGCCTCAGCGCGAACTCGACCAGCCGGAGGTGGCTCGCGTCGGTCTCGTGCTTGGCCTCGAAGGTGACGACGGGCCAGTCGTGCAGGCGGGCGTCGACGATCTCGTCGAGTCGCGACCCGCCCTTCACCAGCCGGACCGAGATCGGCGCGCCGCCCCGGTCGACGCGGTCACGGGCCCAGTCGGTGAGCAACCGCAGCGAGTCGAGCGCCTCGGGGACGTACGACTGGACGACGATGCCCGCCGTCACCGCCTCGAGCCCGGGTCGGTCGAGCAGTCGCGTGAAGACGTCGATCGTGAGGTCGACGTCGGCGTGCCGGTCGACGCCGAGGGTGAGGAGCGTGCCCGTCGACGCCGCCAGCTCGACCAGGGGCCGGAGCCTCGACTCGGCGAGGTCGCTCGTCTCGTCGAAGGCCCAGGGCGAGGTCGGGCCGACGAGCTCGCGGACGGTCGTCGTGACGCGCTCGACGTCGGGCCGCTCGATCAGGGCCCGGACCGCGGCGACCCGGCGCTCGGCCTGGGTCGGTCCCGACACCGTGGGCCCCCAGGCGGTGACGTCGAGCCGGACGCCGTCGCCGCGCAGACCCGTGAGGGCCTGCGCGAGCTTCTCGGGTGGCGCGTCGACGAGCAGGTGCCCGACCATGTGGCGCAGCGTCCGCCGCGCGACCGGCATGATCGGCTTGGGTGCGATCGGACCGAAGCCCCCACCGAACGAGATCGCCGCCCGGAGGTGCCAGGGCAGCAGGGCCGGCGTGCGTCGGCTGAGCGACTCGAGGGCCGATGCGCCCGCCCGGTCGTCCCCGGGGCGGACGACGCGGTCGGCGAAGTCGCGGGCGAAGTCGAGGCCGCGGGGGTCGCGCAGCACCTCGGTCAGACGGGCGGCCGGACCCTGCACCGGGACGGCACGCGCGGCGTCCCACCAGCGGCGGGCTGTCTCGACGGTCTGCTGCGTGACTTCGTCGGCGTGCACATCGGACATGGGTCGAGGATATGCCGCGCCACCGTCCCTACACTGGGCGAATGGCCGACGAACTCACCGACGAGGAGTGGGTCGTCTGGGACTCCTTCTACGCCATGAGACGGCGCCTCGACCGGGCCCTCGAGCTCCGTCTGCAGAGCGATTCGGGCGTGTCCGCCCCCGAGTACGAGATCCTCGTCGGCCTCGGCCGGAGCAGCGACCGACGCTCGCGCGTGCGGGACATCGCCGAGCAGATCGGCTGGGAGAAGAGCCGAGTCAGCCACCAGGTCACCCGCATGGAGCGCCGAGGGCTGGTGCGCCGCACCGAGTGCGCGTCCGACGCGCGGGGCACCTGGGTCGAGCTGACGCCCGACGGCCGCCGGGCCATGCTCGCGGCGACCCGGGGGCACACGGCCGCCATCAAGAGGTACTTCACTGACGTGCTCGAGACGGACGCCGAGGTCGTCCGGGCGTTCTCGGGTCGCGTGCTCGAGGCGATCGGCACGGACGCGTCGCCCGACGCCCAGGCCTGACCCGCGCCTCCTCTGCGTCCCGACGCGGACGCGCGGTCGTCGCGGCCACCTCGGTCATCTCGGCCGTCTCGGCCGTCTCGGCCGTCTCGGCCGTCTCGGCCGTGCCGGCCGTGCCGGCCGCGTCAATGGAAGCGGTGGTCCTGGATGGTCATGCGCGGGCCGAACCTCGGCTTCGAGAAGCCGCTGCCCGTGATCAACCGCATGACGCGTTCACGGTGGCCACGCCACGGCTCGAGCAACTCGAGCATGCCGTCGTCGTCCACGGGACGGCCGATGAGCGCCCATCCGACCACGGCGGGTAGGTGGTAGTCGCCCACGCTGGGGCTGTCGGGATCGCCGTGCGCACGCTGCGTCGTCTCGGCGGCGGTCCAGACGCCCACGCCGGGGATCGACCGGAGGCGCGTCGCGACCTCGTCGCCACCCCGACCGACGGCGAGCGTGCGCTCGAGTGCGGGCGCCACCGCACAGACCCTCATGACGGTCGCCGACCGCTGCGGCCCGACGCCGGCCCGGTGCCACTCCCAGCTGGGGATGCGGCGCCAGCCCTGGGCGTCCGGCGGCACGACGAGCCCCTCGGGTGCCGGACCCGGCGCCGGCGTGCCGTGTCGACGCACGAGCTGTCGCCACGCACGCCAGGCCTCGACGCTCGTGACCTTCTGCTCGAGGATCGCCGGGACGACGGCCTGCAGCACGAGGTTGGTGCGGGTCAGCCGGAGCCCCGGTTGCCGCCGACGGGCGTCGGCCAGGAACGCGTTCGTCGTGACGTCGAGCCCCGACCAGTCGTCGCCGCGGCCCAGCAGCTCGGGCACGTGCTCGATCGCCCAGGCGGCTCCCGGCCCCCACGCGTCGGCGCGGACAGACGAGGAGGCGCGGCTCGCCGACACGCAGAGCGTCGCCTCGCCCGCCGGGGTGCGCAGGGCGAGCCACGTCCGGTCGCCGTCGACCCGGAACGAGGGATCGCCCGAGCCGCGACCCAGGGGCCGCAGGGTGGCCCGGACGTCCACCGGGCGTGCCGACGAGTAGACCGTCCCGAGCCGTAGGTCGTCCGCGGCGGGAGCGGCCCCCGTGCGCTCGAGCTGATCCATGTCGCGATGGTAGACGCTCCCGCCGACAACCCCTCTTGCGTCATGGCTCATGTCTATGTGATATTTTATGCGTCGGCCATCCGCCGCCCGTGCACGAGACGAGAGACACCGAGCAGACCCGATGACGATCACCACGAGACCCCTGTCCGCACCCGCAGGTGCCCGCGTCACCTCCTCCGCGCCCGGCCGACCGAACCGCCACCACCAGGGCGATGCCCATGGTCCCGACGTCGCCCCGGCCGCTCCCCCGGTCCGGCGGGCCGTCGCCCGTCGGGCCAAGCGGGCGATCGACGTGGTCGGGGCCGTCGCCGCTCTGACCACCCTCGCTCCCGCGCTCGCCCTCGTCGCCCTGGCGGTGCGACTCGACAGCCGCGGCCCGGTCCTCTACCGCCAAGAACGCTGTGGGCTCGACGGCCGGACCTTCGAGATGCTGAAGTTCCGATCGATGGCCGACTCCGATCGGGCCGTCGCGATCATGCCCGAGGCGAACGACGCCGACGGGCCGCTGTTCAAGCTCCGCGTCGATCCGCGTGTGACCCGGGTCGGCCGCGTGCTCCGCAGGCACTCGCTCGACGAGCTGCCGCAGCTGGTGAACGTGCTGCGGGGCGAGATGAGCCTGGTCGGGCCGCGCCCGGCCCTGCCGCGAGAGGTCGCCCAGTACTGCAGCCGCGCCCGCCAGCGCCTGACGGTGCTGCCGGGGCTGACCGGCCCGTGGCAGGTGGGGGGCCGCTCCGACCTCGACTGGGACGCCGGGCTCGACCTCGACCTCGGCTACGTCCACGGCTGGACGCCGACGACCGATGCGCGGCTGCTCGTGCAGACGATCGGCGCCGTCGTCCGGCCCTCCGGCGCGTACTGAGCGAGACGCGGCACGCGTTCCCCGGACCCCACCGCCGACCAGACCCCCGAAGCGGAGCCACCATGACCGACCACCGTGCCCGCAGACGACGCCGCTCGTTCTTCCGACGCCACCGTCTCGCCATGACGAGCCTGCTCGTGCTGGTCGGCGTCGTGATCACGGGGGTCGGGGCACTGGCGATCTTCGGTCTCACCACGATCCGGTCGGCCGAGGACGCCCTCGACGACGTCGGCACCCTGACCGACTACGCGGGCCGTCCCGCCCCCGCCACCGACGGCTCCGTCAACCTGCTGCTCCTCGGGTCGGACAGCCGCGAGCCCGTCGACGAACGCGACCTCGCGGATCGATCGTCGTCGTCGACGACTCGGTGCTCGACGACCTCCGTCGGGCGTTCGCCGACGACGACCTCGAGGCGCTCAGCCCCCCTGCGGGCTGAGCGAACGGATCAGAGCGGCCGCTGCCGGGCCCCAGCCGCCACCCGTCGCACCGGGCGACACCCGCACGGCATCCGAGAACGTCCGCCACGAGCTCGGCGGCAGTCCGAATCCGCACGAGATCACCCCGTGGACCAGACGGGGCTCGAGGATGTCGAGTTCGCGGGACAGCGCCGGTGATCGTTCGACCGAGGCGAGTCGTCTGACCGCGGTGCCCAGGCAGGTCAGGGTCGTCAGGGTCGCCGGGGCCCCTTCGGACCTCGTCGCCAAGGGGAGCAGTCGGCTCGTCACCGCCGCGATCTCGGCCCGGTCGGCGCTGCCGCCCGTCGGGTGTCGATCGGCCGACCACGACACGAGTCGTGCGTACAGGTCGCGGGCGGCGACGACGTCGGCGACCTCGGGGCGAGCGACCCGCGTGTAGCGGTTCGGAGCCATGTCGACGAGGCCCCTCTCGTCGAGCCGTTCGAGAGCGGAACGGACGGGAGTCCGCGAGACGCCCAGCCAGGTGGTGAGTTCGTCGTCGGCGAGCCTCTCGCCGGGCGTCAGGGTGCCGTCCAGGATCGCGACGAGGATCATCCGGTAGACGTCGTCGCTCAGGCGTGGTC
This sequence comes from Frigoribacterium sp. 9N, assembly GCF_902506305.1. Lineage (NCBI taxonomy): Bacteria > Bacillati > Actinomycetota > Actinomycetes > Micrococcales > Microbacteriaceae > Frigoribacterium > Frigoribacterium sp. 9N. Next base: position 11,525 of record NZ_LR733391.1, on the reverse strand, counting down.
GGACGAGGGTCGCGCGGGCGCCGGCCCTCGTGACGTCGTCACCCCGGGCGAGGACGCGACGGCCCTCGACGACGGCGGACGCCCCGCGCGGATCGGACGACCCGACCCGGGCGACGTCGGGCGGGTCGAGCCTCGAGGTGGCCCGCTCGCACGCCTCGGCCGCGTCGTCGACCAGCCCGCCGCCGAGTGACCGACGAACCTCGACGAACACGTCGGCGACGACGTCGAGGTCGTCGGCGGACAGCTCTCGGAGGTGATGACGCAGGGGCAGCGTCAGACGTCGTGCGTGTCGGACGGCGAGGCGGCCGAACACGTGGTCGTCGACGGCCGACCACACCGCCGCCCAGGAGTCGCCGACCGCGTCGACCTCCTCGACGGAACCATCCGCCGAGGAGGAACGAGCGCGGCAGTCGGCGACGAGGCCCGACAGGCGTCGATCGAGCCCGGCTCGTTCGTCGTGACCCGCCGACGCCACGACGGCCGCGAGCAGGGCGCACCCGACCGCCAGGAGGTCGACGGCGACCTCGCGGCGAGGGACCACGACGCTCGTCGCCCTCCGCGCCGAGATCTCGGCCAGTCGCACCTGCTCGAGCTTCGCGATGGCGACCCGGATCGGCGTCCGCGAGACACCGAGCCACGTCTCGCAGTCGGCGTCTCGCAGACGCTCGCCCGGTCGCAGCGTGCCGTCGAGGATCGCCGCGACCAGGTACTCGAAGACGGCGTCCTTCTGCAGGCGCCGAGGGATGACCGGACGGGCGGGGGTCGGGACGGGCATCGTCGCCTTTCGTCGGTGTCTGGAATTCCGGGTACCAGCATAAGGCATGCATGCCTCAGGCGTGCGGCGCTCCCCCGCCGGCCTGCCCCTAGGATCTCCTGGTGGCGACCCCGAAGATCGTGTTGTTCTATGCCTTCACACCGCTCGGCGATCCCGAGGCGATGCGTCTGTGGCAGCGCGACCTCGCCGAGTCCCTGCACCTGCGCGGGCGCGTCCTCGTGTCCCACCAGGGCCTCAACGGCACGCTCGGAGGCGACCTGCCCGACGTCAAGCGCTGGCTCAAGAAGACCCGGCAGCACCCGGCCCTGGGCGGGCTCGACGTCAAGTGGAGCGAGGGCACCGGCGACGACTTCCCCCGCCTGTCGGTCAAGGTGCGCGACGAGATCGTGACGTTCGGCGCTCCCGACGAACTGCAGGTCGACGGGTCCGGCGTGGTGGGCACCGGTGAGCGGCTGTCCCCCGACGAACTCCACGAGCTCGTCGACCGTGAGCAGGTCACCTTCTTCGACGGGCGCAACGAGTACGAGTCACGCATCGGTCGGTTCCGAGGCGCCGTGGTGCCCGACGTGGCCACGACCCGCGACTTCGTGGCCGAACTCGACAGCGGGCGCTACGACCACCTCAAGGACGAGCCCGTCGTCACGTACTGCACGGGTGGCGTGCGCTGCGAGGTGCTGTCGTCCCTCATGACGTCGCGGGGGTTCTCGCGGGTCTACCAACTCGACGGGGGTGTCGTGCGGTACGGCGAGCGCTTCGGCGACGACGGCCTGTGGGACGGTTCGCTCTACGTCTTCGACGGTCGCGGGTCGGTCGAGTTCAGCGACCACGCGGCCGTGATCGGTCGCTGCGAAGTCTGCGGCACCGCGACCAGTCGCATGCAGAACTGCGTCGAGGTGCAGTGCCGACGGCAACTGGTCGCCTGCGACGGGTGCGGTGCACGAGGCGACGTGACCTGCGACCGGCACCGCGCCTCCTCGTCCCTGACCGGCGGCGGACCTCCGGTGCTGTGACCTCGGTCGAGGCTCCGGCGTAGGGTCCCCGGCATGACTGAGACCAACGACATCAAGAAGATCGGCGAGGTCCTCGACGCGGGCCGCATCGGCATCCTCACCACGCAGAGCAGCCACGGCCACCTCGTGAGCCGGCCCCTCGCGATCGTCGATCGCGACTTCGACGGCAAGGTGTACTTCTTCACGCGCGACCCCTCCCCCAAGGTCGACGACGTCAAGGCGCACCCGCAGGTGAACGTCGCCGTCGAGACCGGCAAGGGCTACCTGTCGCTCGCGGGCAAGGCCTCGATCGTCAAGGACTCCGGGCTGATCGACGAACTGTGGACGACCGGGGCCGAGGCCTGGTTCGACAAGGGCCGCGAGGACCCGACCGTCGCACTGCTCGAGGTCGACGTCGACACGGCCGAGTACTGGGTCAGCAACGAGCCCAAGGCCGTCACCCTGTTCAAGTACGCCAAGGCCGCCGTGACCGGCGGACACCCGAAGAACGTCGCCGACACCGGCACCGTCTCGCTCTAGCCGAGGAGGCGCGGCGCGGGTCGTCCTCGACGGCCCGCGCCCCCGGCGGTTCGCGTCCCGTGGCGGTCCGTGCCCGCCCCGGTCACCCGCAGGTGACGGTCCGACCGTCGCCGTTCACATAGTCGCCGGGACCGAGCTGGGCACAGGTCGTCGCGAGTTGCGAGTAGTAGTCGAGTGCCGCGATCGCGTACACGAGGCTCAGGACGATGACGATCGAGGCGACGACCATGCCGGTCAGCGCGAGGGTGGCCGGGCGGCCGGCGGCGCGGGCGCGTCGCGCCGCCACGATGCCGAACACCAGGCCGAGGGGCGCGAAGAAGACGCCGAAGACGATCGACGCGATCGCGAGACCGCGGCCCTCGTCGTCGGTGCGGGGCGGTGCCGACGACCAGTCGTCGTCGGCGGGGAAGAAGTACGAGCCGAGGCCTGCGTTCTCGGCCCGGGCGTCGGGTGCGGAGCCGGTCTCGGGCACGGGACCGGGCGGCGGCGCCCAGACCTGACGACCGTCAGAGTCCCACGTCGGCGCGGCGGCCTGCTGGCCGACGGGCTGCGACGCGAGGGGCTGCGACGCCGCGGGCTGGGGGAAGAACGGCTGCTGCTGTCGCGTGGCGGGCATCGACGATGCGCCGGAGGGGTCGAGCGGCCAACCGCGATCGGCCACGCCCGCCTCGGGGTGCACCGGGCGAGGCGGACCGAACGGGAACTCGCCCCGGTCGGGCTCGGTCGGCGCGGGCCGGGCGAACCGCGCCCACGGCGACGGCGGACGCCCCGGCTGCTCGTTGCTCATGCAGGCGAGGGTAGTACGGCCGCCTGCGCGACCGGCAGGGCGGTGACCGGGCCCGTGGACAGGTGCCGCGCCTCCTCGTGGTCCATGATGGGTCTCGACCTCGGCCCGTCGATCGGGCCCTTCGATGCGATGGAGCCCCTCGATGCGAATCGGAATCCTCACCAGCGGTGGCGACTGCCCCGGTCTCAACGCGGTCATCCGCGGTGCCGTGCTCAAGGGCACGCAGATCCACGGACAAGAGTTCGTCGGCTTCCGCGACGGCTGGCGAGGCGTCGTCGACGGCGACGTGATGCCCCTCACCCGCAAAGAGATCCAGGGCATCGCGAAACAGGGCGGCACGATCCTCGGGACGAGCCGCACGAACCCGTTCGAGGGCGACGGCGGCGTCGACCGCATCGCCGAGAACATGGAGCGCTTCGGCATCGACGCCATGATCGCGATCGGCGGCGAGGGCACCCTGGCCGCGGCCAAGCGCCTGACGGACGCGGGGCTCAAGATCGTCGGCGTGCCCAAGACCGTCGACAACGACCTCGGGGCGACCGACTACACCTTCGGCTTCGACACCGCGGTCCAGATCGCCACCGACGCCATGGACCGCCTGCGCACCACCGGCGACTCGCACAGCCGCTGCATGGTCGCCGAGGTCATGGGCCGGCACGTGGGCTGGATCGCCCTGCACTCGGGCATGGCCGCCGGTGCCCACGCGATCCTCATCCCCGAGCAGGCGACCAGCATGGACCAGATCGTCGAGTGGGTGCAGTCGGCCTACGACCGGGGTCGGGCACCGCTGGTGGTCGTCGCCGAGGGCTTCGTGCCCGACCACGAGAGCGACGTGCACTCCGAGCGCGGCCTGGACGCCTTCGGCCGCCCGCGCCTCGGCGGGATCGGCGAGCGACTCGCCCCCGTCATCGAGGAGCGCACGGGCATCGAGACCCGCGCCACGACGTTGGGGCACATCCAACGCGGCGGTACGCCCACGTCCTACGACCGCGTGCTCGCCACGCGGCTCGGCATGGCGGCGAGCGACGCGGTGGTCGAGGGTCGCTGGGGGCGCATGGTCGCCCTGCGGGGCACCGAGATCGTCCACGTCTCGTTCGAGGAGGCCCTCGACAGCCTCAAGGTCGTCCCGCAGCACCGCTACGACGAGGCCGCGATCCTCTTCGGCTGAGGGGCGGCCGCCGGTGGGCGGTGGCCGGTGGGCGGTGGCCGGTGCGCGGTGGCCGGTGCGCGGTGGCCGGTGCGCGGTGGCCGGTGGGCGGTGGCGCGGGGTCCGTCGCACAGGCGATGTGCGCCCGGCCGGAGTCTGACAGTCTCGACGCATGATCACGTTCATCGTGGTGGGGGCGATCGGACTCCTGCTCCTGCTCGTCAGCATCGTCGTGGGCGACCTGCTCGACGTCGTCGACGTCGGCGACGGGCTCGTCTCGGGCGTCGCACTGGGCGCGGCCCTGGCCATCTTCGGGCTCGCCGGGGTCGTCACCTCGCAGACCGACCTCGCCGCGGGGTGGACCTACGCCGTCGCCGTCGGCATGGCCCTCGTCGCCCTCGTGCTGATCCAGCTCGTCGTCCGCCGCGTGACGCGCCGCGAGAGCGGGGGGCACTGGTCGCCCGTCGGGTTCGTCGGCGTCACGACCGAGGCCACCGGCCCGGCCGGCGGCGAGGTCCGGCTCGACGACGTCCGCGAGCTCGAGCGGCGGCTCGCGACCAGCGACGCGCGCATCGAGCGCGGCGTCCGCGTCCGCGTCGTGGCCGAGAACGGCCCGCGCGTGCAGGTCGAGGCGCTCGACGCCGGCGAGACCTCTGCGTCACGTGATCCCCAGACCAACTGAAAGGAAGCCCCGTGGACTTCATCTCCTCCAACGTCAGCGTCGTCGCCATCGTCGTCGCCGTCGTCATCGTGCTCGCCCTGCTGTCGTTCGTCGCCAGCCGCGTCCGACGCGTCCCGCCGAACGAGGCCCTGATCGTGGTCGGCCGTGGCGCCGAACGGTCCGAGGGCGGCGGCATCTCCAGCCCGCAGAAGGTCATCATCGGTGGCCGCACCTTCGTCTGGCCGATCTTCCAAGAGGGCTTCAAGCTGTCGCTCGAGCAGTACCAGACCCCGGTCGAGGTGCAGGCGATCGACGCCAACTACATCCGCACCGCCGTGAAGGCCACGGTCAACTTCAAGGTGACCGGCACCGAAGACGGGGTGCGCCGCGCCGCCCAGCGCTACCTGCTGCAGCAGCAGCAGCTCCCGGTCATCGTGCAGCAGTCGCTCGAGGGGTCGATCCGCGGTCTCATCGGCGGCCAGCCGGTCGACGACCTGGTCAAGAACTTCTCGCGCCTCGCGGCCGACGCCGTGAACGAGACGAAGGGCGAGCTCGCCGAGCTCGGCCTCCAGATCGAGACCATGAACATCCGCGAGATCGAGACGCCGGGCAGCACCTACCTCGCCGACCGTGGTCGCGCCGAGGCGGCCGTCGCCAAGCAGAACGCCGACGTGGCCGAGGCCGAGGCCGAGCGCATCGCCGCCCTGGCCCGCATCGGCAACACGCAGCAGACTGCCGAGCGTCAGCTGCAGCTCGACGTCCGCCAGGCCCAGATCAAGGCCGAGACCGACCGGGCCCAGGCCGAGGCCGCCGCCGCCGGTGAGCTCGCCCGGGCCATGCAAGACAAGCTGGTCGCCGAACAAGAGAGCATCGCCGTGGCCGAGCAGGCCAAGGTCAACCAGGAGCGACTCAACATCGAGGTGCGCCAGCCCGCCGAGGCCGCGGCCTACGCGTCCGTGCAGAACGCCGAGGCCGAGCGCGACGCGGCCAACGCCGCCGTCGAGGCCGAGGCGTTCCGCCGCACCCAGCTCGCCGACGCCGCCCGCAACGCGGCCGAGAACGAGGCCGCGGCCGTCGAGGCCGCCGGTCGCGCCGAGGCCGCGGCGATCAAGGCCAAGGGTCTCGCCGAGGCCGAGGCCGTGGACGCGCTGGCCGAGGCGCAGGGCAAGTTCGGCCAGGCGGCACTCGCCTCGCAGGTCATCTCGCGCCTGCCCGAGATCGCCCGCGAGATGGCGGCGCCGATGGGCAACATCGACGCCCTGACGGTGGTGTCGACCGACGGTGCCAACGAGCTGACCAAGTCGGTCGCCAACAACATGACGCAGCTGCAGGACGTCGTGAAGGCCACGACGGGGCTCGACCTCGTCAGTGCGCTGGGCGGGTTCCTCGGGGGCAAGGCGGGAGCGTCCGGCCCCGTCGATCGCGTCTGACCGCACCCGCGTAACCTCGGTCGCATGCGTGCGATCGTGGTCGAGAAGGGCAGGGCCGCCGAGCTCCGAGAGCTCGACGAGCCGGTCGCCGGGCCAGGTGACGTCGTCGTCGACGTCACCTGGTCCGGCATCAACTACAAGGACGGTCTCGCCCTTCGCGGTGACCCCGGGGTCGCCCGGGTCGATCCTCTCGTGCCCGGCATCGACCTGGTCGGCGTCGTGGCGTCCTCGGGGTCGTCACGTTTCGCGCCGGGCGACGAGGTGCTGGTCAACGGTGCGGGCCACGGCGAGACGAAGGCGGGCGGCTTCGCCGAACGCGTCGTGGTCGATCCGGGCAGCACCGTCCTGCTCCCCCCGGGCATCGACGGGCGGCGCGCGGCCGCCATCGGCACGGCGGGTTTCACGGCGATGCTGAGCGTCCTCCGGCTCGAACGCGACGTCGGACCCGACGACGGCGACGTCGTGGTGACCGGTGCGGCCGGAGGCGTCGGGTCGGTGGCGATCGCGGTGTTGAGCCGCCTCGGGTACTCGGTCAGCGCCTCCTCGGGTCGCCTCGCCGAGCAGGGCGACTACCTCCGCTCGCTCGGGGCCGCGGCCCTGGTCGACCGCGACGAACTGTCCGGTGCGGGGAAGCCGATGCAGCGGGCCCGCTGGGCCGGCGGCGTCGACTCGGTCGGGAGCCACACCCTCGCCACCGTCCTGGCCCAGACCCGCTGGGGTGGCACCGTCACGGCCTGCGGGCTCGCCCAGGGCGCCGACCTGCCGACGACGGTGCTGCCGTTCATCCTGCGGGGCGTGACCCTGGCCGGCGTGAACTCGGTGGAGGCACCGCTCGACCTGCGCCAGCGCGCCTGGGACCGACTGGCACGAGACCTCGACCTCGACCTCCTCGACTCGATGACCGGCGAGGTCGCCCTGGCCGACGTGGTGGGCGCCGGCGAGGCGATCCTGGCGGGCCGGACCCGGGGCCGGACGGTCGTGCGCGTCGGCGGATCGCACATCTAGAACTCCGGATCACCCATACGTACTCAGCCCTCGGGTTTATGCTCGACATGTCGGCGACCGGTTCAGGGCCGGGTCGACGAACCGACCGACCGCGGTGCCGAGCGCCGTCGACCGTCGGCACCTGACCGCAGACACGACGGAGGCCCCCGATGCCGATCCCCCAGAACGACGACCAGACGCCCGCCCCGCGCCGCCTGTTGCGCGACGTCGTCTACGACAAGATGTTCGCCGCGATCATCGACGGCACCCTCGAGTTCGGTGAGCGCCTGAACGACGACCAGCTCGTGGCCTGGCTGGGCGTCTCCCGCACGCCCGTCCGCGAGGCGATCGCCAAGCTCGCCGACCAGGCCCTGGTCGACATCGAGGCCAACCGCTACACGCGCATCGTCGACCCGTCCTACGGCGAGTTCGTCGACACCGTCGACGTCGGTTACGCCGTCTGGTCCCTCTTCGTCGAGCGGGCCGTGCCCAAGCTCGACAAGGCTCAGCGTGCCGAGGTCGTCGGCCTCCTCGACACCCGGGCCAAGGCCTTCAAGGCGAAGAAGGAAGAAGACATCGCGGGCCTCGTGCGGGCCAACGAGATCCTGCTGGCCGCGGCCGACAGCGAGTCGCTGACGCGACTGTGGTCGAACACCGGCCCGCGCCTCCTGCTGCTCCTGCGTCGTCCGTCGGCCAACGGCATCTTCGACTTCCCGCAGGCGCACGCCTTCACCGTGGCGTTCCGCGACGCCGTGAAGGCGGACGACGCCGCGGCGGCCGCCGCCGTCGTGCGCGAGCAGCCCGCACGCCTGCAGGGCCTGTTCGACCAGGTGCGCGAGGCGGGCATCTACCGCGCGTGACCGTCGCCCCCTCCGTGGCCGCCCCGGTGCCGCCCGTGCTCGACGTCGTCGCTGCACGGGTGACCCGGGGCGGTCGTGATCTGCTGCACGACGTGTCGTTGCGCGTCGACTCCGGCCAGCACTGGGCGCTGATCGGCCCCAACGGAGCCGGCAAGACGACGCTGCTCACGTTGTGCGGTGCGCTCGGCCACCCGACCGCGGGCACGGTCGACGTCCTCGGCCGCCGCCTCGGGCGGGTCGAGCTGAGCGAGCTGCGCCGCCACATCGGCCACGTCGATCCGCGCCATCGCATGGTCGGCGACGCCACCGTCCGTGAGGTCGCGCTGACCGGCTTCACGGGCAGCAGCGACCCGGTGCCCCGCTGGGTGCCCACCGACGAGCAGGAGGCGCGGGTCGTCGACCTCGTCGCGAGCGTCGGTCTCTCGTCCCGCCTCTCGGCACGGTGGAGCGTGCTGTCCCAGGGCGAACGCGGTCGGGCGCTGATCGCCCGCGCCCTGGTGTCGCAGCCGGCCCTGCTGCTGCTCGACGAACCGGCGACGGGACTCGACGTCGCGGCGCGGGAACACCTGCTCGACACCGTCGACGAGCTGCGCACGACCCACCGCGCGATGTCCTCCGTGACGGTGACCCATCACCTCGAGGACCTGCCGAGCAGCACGTCGCACGCCCTGCTGCTGCGCGACGGCCGGGTCTTCGCCACCGGACGGGCCGACGACGTGCTGACGTCCGAGCTCGTGTCGGGCGCGTTCGACCACCCGCTCGTGGTCGATCGGGCCGACGGCCGCTGGTCGGCCCGCGCCCGCCGCCGCTGACCTCCGGCCGTGCATCACGGCGCCACGCGCAGCCGCTGCCGGAGTGCCTGCCACCCCGCCACCCCGCCACCCCGCCACGATGTAAACAACCCGCCAAGAAATGATGTGGCGGGTTGTTTACCTCGTGGCGGGATGCGGCGGAGCAGGCATGGCCCCGAGTGACGGGCAGGCGAGCCCGGCGCGCAGAGTCGGCCGAGCCCCCGGCGAGCCGGAACGGAGGCGCGGCGCGCGCTCGAGCGGACTAGTGCGGCGCCTGCGCGGCCGCGGCAGCCTTGGCCGCGGCGGGCACGGCGTCGAGGATGCGCGACACCACGTCGTCGTCGTGGGCCGCCGTGACGAACCACGCCTCGAACACCGACGGGGGCAGGTTGACCCCGGCGTCGAGCATGGCGTGGAAGAACGGCGGGTAGCGCCAGGACTGCTGGGCGCGGACGTCGTCGTAGTCGTTCGGTGCCGTCGGCGTGAAGGCGAACGAGAAGAGCGACCCGGCGCGCTGGACGCTGTGCTCGACGCCCTCGGCGGACAGGGCGGCCGAGACGCCGGCCGACAACTGGTCGGCGACGGTGTCGAGCCGGGCGTAGACCTCGGGCGTGGCGAGCCTGAGCGTGGCGATGCCGGCGGCGACGGCCACCGGGTTGCCGCTGAGCGTGCCTGCCTGGTAGACCGGCCCCAGCGGGGCGAGGAAGTCCATCACCTCGGCGCGACCGCCTAGGGCGGCGAGCGGCATGCCCCCGCCGATGACCTTGCCGAACGTGATGAGGTCGGGCTCCCACCCGGCGCCGTCCGGGACGACCCGAGCGGCCTCGAGACCCCACCAGCCCGCGCGTCCCACACGGAAGCCGGTGAGCACCTCGTCGACGATCAGCAGCGAGCCGTGGCGTCGCGTGATCTCGGACAGGCTGCGGTTGAAGCCCCGCTGCGGCGCGAGCACGCCCATGTTGGCGGCGGCGGCCTCGACGATGACGGCGGCGATGCGCGGGCCGTGCTCGTCGAAGGCCGCACGCACGGCGTCGAGGTCGTTGTAGGGAAGGACGAGCGTCTGGGCGGCGGTCTCGGCCGTGATGCCGGCCGAGCCGGGCATCGACAGGGTCGCGACGCCCGAGCCGGCCTCGGCCAGCAGCGAGTCGGAGTGCCCGTGGTAGTGCCCGGCGAACTTCACGAGCAGGTCGCGACCGGTGTAGCCGCGGGCGAGGCGGATGGCCGTCATGGTCGCCTCGGTGCCGGTGGACACCATGCGCAGCTTGCCGATCGGCCGCTGGTCGCCGACGGCGACGCGTTCGCGGACCAGCTCGGCGAGTTCGGTCTCGGCGGGCGTCGAGGCTCCGAACGACAGGCCGCGCGCGGCCGCCTGCTGGACGGCCTCGAGCACCTCGGGGTGGGTGTGCCCGAGGATCGCCGGACCCCATGAGGCGACGAGGTCGACGTAGTCGCGTCCCTCGGCGTCGGTGACGTAGGCGCCCTTGGCACCCACGAGGAACCGTGGCGTCCCGCCGACGGAGCCGTACGCACGGACGGGCGAGTTGACGCCGCCCGGGATGGACCGCTTGGCCCGGGTGAAGTAGGTGTCGTTGCTCTGCTCGGTCATCAGAACCGCTCCTTCTGGAGGCGCGTGGCCAGTTCGGTGGCCCAGTACGTCAGGATCGCGTCCGCACCCGCCCGCTTGATCGACAGGACGCTCTCGTACGAGGCCGCGTCGAGGTCGATCCAGCCGTTCGCGGCGGCCGCGTGGATCATCGCGTACTCACCGCTGATCTGGTACGCCCACACCGGGACGGTGCTCGTCGCGGCCGTCTCGGCGAGGACGTCGAGGTAGCTCATCGCCGGCTTGACCATGACGACGTCGGCACCCTCGGCGATGTCGAGGTCGACCTCGCGCAGGCCCTCGCGCCCGTTGGCGGCGTCCATCTGGTACGTGCGGCGGTCTCCGACCAGCGTCGACTGGACGGCCTCGCGGAAGGGGCCGTAGAAGGCCGACGCGTACTTGGCGGCGTAGGCGAGCAGTGCCGTGCCGCCGAAGCCGGCCGCGTCGAGGGCGTCGCGGGCCGAGCCGATCTGACCGTCCATCATGCCGCTCATGCCGATCAGCTGGGACCCGGCCTCGGCCTGGACGACCGCCATCTCGTCGTAGCGGACCAGGGTGGCGTCGTTGTCGACCGAGCCGTCGGCGGCGAGGACGCCGCAGTGGCCGTGGTCGGTGAACTCGTCGAGGCAGAGGTCGGTCTGCACGACCAGCGCGCCCTGGGCGGCGTCGACGGCCACGCGGGTGGCCACGTTGAGGATGCCCTCGGGGTCGGTCGCGCCCGACCCGACGGCGTCCTTCTCGAGGGGCACCCCGAAGAGCATGACGCCGCCCACACCGGCCTCGGCGGCCTGCTCGACGGCCCGGGGCAGGCTCGACAGGCTGTGGTGGACGACGCCCGGCATGGACGAGATCGGGGTGGGCTCGTCGATGCCCTCGCGGACGAACATCGGCAGGACGAGGTCGGCGGGGTGCAGGCGCGTCTCGGCGGTCAGACGACGCAGGGCGGGGGTGGCGCGGA
>NZ_LR733394.1:0-3143 GCF_902506305.1 Frigoribacterium sp. 9N | reverse complement strand
CCCACCCCTCCCACGGACGCGCCGACGCCCACCCCCGGCACCGACGAGGGCTCGGGCTCGTAGGGCACCGGCCGCGTCGGCCGCACCGGCCGTCAGGGCGCCGGCCGCTCGGAAGCGTCGGCACCGGTCAGCACAGCAGGCTCCGTCAGCACAGCAGGCTCCGTCAGAACAGCAGGCTCCGTCAGAACCGCGTGGTGATGCTGCCCTCGACGACGGGTGGCACACCGCGGCGGTCGGCCGAGCCCCGCACCGTGGCGATCTCGTTCCACTTGTCGATCGTGGTGCAGGGGTGCGAGACGCCGAGCCGCACCAGGTCACCGACCTGCAGCCCCGACGACGGATCGAGCCGCAGGAAGGCGTGCTGGTCGTTGAGGGCCGACACGTGCGACCCGTCGAGCGCCCCCGGGAGGCGCCGGTCGGCCGCCTGCGGACGCCACGCCTCGAGCGGCACCGGGAACCCCTCGTCGTCCGACGTGTCGCGCCGTCCGACGTTGAGCAGGGCGAGACCGGGCTCGGGACGGGACACCACGGACGCCCAGAGCTCGAGCGTCGGCAAGAACGAGGGCTCGGCCGTCGACCCCTCGGCCTGTTCGGCGTCGAACCCCTCGGCCGCGCCGTCGAACCCGGTGAGTTCGCCGTCGGTCGGCCCGCCCATCTCGCGGTCGGCCTGCGACCCCGCCGAACCGTCGCCGACGACGACCGTGACGTCGGCGTCGACGCCGGCCGCGCCTCCTGCGGTCGACGGCACGGCGTGGCGGGTCGACGGCATCGTGTCGCGGGCGAACGGGGTCAGCCGGCGATAGAGGTCGTGGTCGTGGGCGACGTACGAACCCGACCGCAGTACGACGCGCGTGCGCGGCCCCTGCAGACCCGAGGGGTCGTGCCGGTCGCCGAGCACGGCGACGACACGGTCGAAGTAGACGCTGCCGCCGGCCGTCACCACCACGTCGTGACCTTTCGACAGCCACGGGTCGAAGGCCGGCGCACCGATGCCGTCGAGCACCTCGAGGAGCCCCCGCAGGTAGTCGTCGACCACGGCGATGCCGGCCGCGTCGACGTCGTGCGTGAGGGCGCCCTCGTACCCGGCCACCCCGGCCAGGACGAGGTGCGGTGCCGCCGCCACGGCCTCGGCGACGAGCAGCGCCTCGCGCACCGAGCGCGCGCCGGTCCGGCCGAGCGGCGACCCGAACTCGACCAGCACGGCGAGCGGACGCTCGCCCTCGGCCCGCGCCAGGGCGGCGTCGACGAGGCGCACCGTCTCGACCGAGTCGACCCACATGAGCACGTCGACGCCGGGCGCGGCGAGCGCCGCGAGGGTCGCGGGCGCGAACGCGGTGCCCGCCAGGACGACGTTCGGCACCCCGGCCTCGCGCGCGACGGCGACCTGGAACGCCGTCGCGAGCGTGATGCCCCACGCGCCGGCGTCGAGCTGCCGGCGCCAGATCTCGGGCGCCATCGTCGTCTTGCCGTGCGGCGCCAGGTCGACCCCGCCCTCGCGACACCAGGCGGCCATGGTCTCGACGTTGTGGGTGAGGGCGTCGAGGTCGATCGTGAGCAGCGGGGTCGCGAGGTCGATCAGCGGGACCGGCCGGGGCTCGCGGCCGAAGCCCACCTTGGTGGGGACGGGGGCGGACGGGGTCGAGGACGACGTGGTCATGGTGCCTTCCGACGGGTGCGGTTCGGGGGTGTGCGGAGTGGTGCTGCGGTCAGGCCGTGTGTCGGTACCTGACGGTAGTTTTGCAGCCACCCCCGACGGGCGACACCTCACGTCGGGCCCACCGACCATCCACCAGAGAAGAGCAGACCTGTGAGCGAGAAGACCGAAGTCCGCACCGGCGGCGCCCCCACCCCCATCTCGACCTTCTCGCAGGGCGTGCTCAAGAACGGGTTCCTCAGCGTGTCGGGCCAGGGCCCGCAAGACCCCGCCACGAGCGAGTACCTGCACCCCGGCGACCTGACGTCGCAGACCGTCCGCACGCTCGACAACGTCAAGGCGATCGTCGAGGGCGCCGGCGGGACGTTCGACGACGTCGTGTCGCTGCGCGTGTTCCTCACCACGCGCGACGACTTCGCCGAGATGAACGCCGCGTACGAGACCTACCTGCTGCAGAACGTCCCGAGCGGGGTGTTCCCCACCCGCACGACGGTCTTCGTCGAGCTGCCGAACGAGGCCATGCTCGTCGAGATCGACGCGCTCGCCATCCTCAGCTGACGCGCTGCGGCTCTCCGGGCCTGCGGCCTGCGGCTCTGCCGCCCTGCCGCTCGTCGACAGCGGGCGAGTTCGCACTTTCCTGGTCGGCACGATCGCCCGCCCACCCCGGACACGCCCGTGTTCGGGGTGGCGCGGCGTCCAGGCGGCGCGACCACAGGAGGCGCAGGTCAGTCGGTCGCGCCCGTCACGACCACGATCTTCCGTGACCACGTCGCGTCGGTCAGCTGGGCGAGCATGAAACGCGCCACGTCGGCACGGGTCACGTGGCTGCCCGCCCCCTGGGGCAACCGCTCCCCCGTGGCGAGCGACCCGGTCGCCGGGTCGTCGGTGAGGCGCGTCGGGTAGACGAGCGTCCAGTCGAGTCCGCTCTCGCGCACCTCGGCGTCGGCGACGTCCTTGGCGGCGTAGACCTTGCCGAGCACGGTGTGGAAGAACATCTTCTGGAAGGTGTTCGCGTCGGCCTGACTCTCGCCGACGCCGAAGGCCGAACAGACGACGAGTCGGTCGACGCCCGCGTCGTGCATCGCCGGCAGCAGGGCCCGCCCGACCTCGACCTCCACCGGGTGCCGCATGTTCCGCGAGCCGATCGCGTTCAGCACAGCGTCCTGGCCGGCGACGGCGGCGCGGACGTCCTCGGCCGAGGTCGCGTCCCCGGTGAGCACCCGGACGCCCTCCGTCACGTCGAGGGACGAGGCATCGCGGACGAGCACCGTCACGTCGTGCCCCGCCGACAGGGCGACCCGCAGGACGTGGGAGCCCGTGCCCCCGGTCGCTCCCAACACCAGAACCTTCATCGCGCCTCCTGTCGTTCATCGAAGCGAACACCGTCCGACCAAGAGCGGGCCGAGAACGTCGGCGCAGGGTCGGGGCAGGTCGGGTCGGAACAGGGCGGGTCGCCCTGTCGGCGGGGCACGACGTGACGGTGCTCGTC
>NZ_LR733393.1:0-13930 GCF_902506305.1 Frigoribacterium sp. 9N | reverse complement strand
CGTCGAGCCCGGCCCCGGGCAGGAGTCCGTCTGGGACTACCCCCGCCCGCCACGCGTCGAGCCCCGCACCGAGCGCGTCGTCGTCCGTCTCGGCGGCGTCGTGGTGGCCGACACGACGGCCGCGATCCGCGTGCTCGAGACGAGCCACCCGCCCGTCTACTACCTGCCCCGCTCGGACTTCGCCGCAGGTGCCCTGTCGCGCGCCGAAGGGCGAAGCCTCTGCGAGTTCAAGGGCCAGGCCGGCTACCTCGACGTGACCGGCGGGGGAGTCGTCGCGCGCCGCGCCGGCTGGTCCTACGCCGAGCCCTGGCCCGGCTACGAGTCCCTCGTCGACCACGTCGCGCTGTACCCGGGCGCCATGGACTCCTGCGAGATCGACGGCGAGGTGGTCCAGGCGCAGGAGGGCGACTTCTACGGCGGCTGGATCACCTCGAAGCTGGTCGGTCCGTTCAAGGGCGCACCCGGCACGATGGGCTGGTAGGGACGAGGGCCCCGACAGGAGGAGACTGGACGGATGTCCAGACGACCCCGCCCCACGTCCCTCGCCCGCACCCTCGGCCGCATCGCCCTCGGTGGCGCCCTGGTCTTCGCAGGCACGAGCCACCTCACGTTCGCCCGCGAGCCGTTCCAGGCCCAGGTGCCCGAGTGGTTGCCGCTCGACGACGACTTCGTCGTGCTCGCCTCCGGCGTCGTCGAGATCGGCATCGGCGCGGCCCTCGTCGTCGCCCCCAAGCACCGCGTGACCGTCGGATGGGTCGCCGCGGCGTTCTTCACCGCGATCTTCCCCGGCAACATCTCGCAGCTCGTCACGCACACCGACGCGTTCGGCCTCGACACCGACGGCAAGCGCGCCTTCCGCCTGGTCTTCCAGCCGCTGCTCGTCCTGCTGTCGCTCTGGTCGACGGGCGCCTGGCGCGACCGTCGCAGCATCGGCCGTCGCGCCAAGTAGTCACGGTCGGGCCTGACACGACCGGCCCCGACCCGAGGAGGCGCGGTTCAGCTCGACAAAGCCGCCACGACCACCTCGGCGTCGGGGAACCACTTCGTGTAGTGGTCGGGGTCGGCGTTGACCTGGACGGCGTGCGCCGCCTGGGTCGGTGTCAGGTCCTTCCAGCCCGGGATGGCCACGAGCTTCGTGAAGAAGCTGGTCGCCGCCGTGTAGGGGTCCATCCGCTGCTCGTAGGTGCCCCACTGGCCGTTGTCCCGTTGCTGGAAGAGCCCTCGGCTGTCGGGCCCGACGGCGTCGCCGTAGTCGATGTTGCGGAGGCTCGACTCGCCCATGGCGGTCATCACCCCGATGGCCTGGGTGTGCTCCCCGATGCCCTGCGCCCGGGCGGCCAGCATGATGTACGCGGCGTTCACGAGCCGGTCCTGGCAGTACCCGGCGACCGGTCCGGCCGGTACCTCGATGTCGCCGACCATCACCGGGTCGAACTCGGGGCAGGCCGGCACGGGCGTCGACGTGATCGCCGTGACGTCCTCGTCGCGGGGCGCCGTGAGCGCCGAGACGACCATCGCGACGGCGACGACGAAGGCGACGAGCCCCACGCCGAACACGACGGAGACGGCGATCAACACGCGGCGCACGGCGGGCCTCCTGGGGGTCGGGTGGGGTGGCGATCAGCGGGTGGCGACCCGCACGGAAGTCGTCGTCGAGGATAGGCGATCCGCTCGGCAGTTCGTCCCGCGTCGGCTGGGGGGTGGGTGTGCCTCCCTCCGAATGCCCTGGCAATGCGCCGCCGACATGCCGGTAACGTTGCCCGCCGTCGACCCGACCACTCGGGCCGCGGCAGCCGGGCACCGCCCCTCCGCAGCTCGATCGCCGCGGCGCCCGTCCCTGCGACCGGCGCCCGAGATCCAGAGGAACGTCGTTCATGGGAACCCCACCCACCCCTGCCCGCGAGACCCGTCCCGACCGCCCGACCCGCGCCTCCGGACGGAGGCGCCCGCGGCGTCTGCGCGTCGACGACGTCACCGTCGTCGACCCGGCGATGATGAAGCGCGCCATCGGCGGCACCGTCGTCGGCAACACCATGGAGTGGTACGACGTCGGCGTCTACGGCTACCTCGCCGTCACGATGGGCCGGGTCTTCCTGCCCGAGGCCGACCCGTCGCTGCAGATCCTCTTCAGCCTCGGCGTCTTCGCCTCGACCTACGTCGCGCGTCCGCTCGGCGGGGTCGTCTTCGGCCGCCTCGGCGACCGGGTCGGACGTCAGAAGGTGCTCGCGACCACGCTCATCCTGATGGCGGGCGCGACCTTCCTGATCGGCGTGCTGCCCGACTTCGCCGCGATCGGCGCCCTCGCCCCGATCGCCCTCGTCGTGCTCAAGCTGCTGCAGGGCTTCTCGACCGGTGGTGAGTACGCCGGGGCGACGACGTTCGTCAGCGAGTACGCACCCGACAAACGGCGCGGGTTCTTCGCGAGCATCCTCGACCTCGGCAGCTACCTGGGCTTCGCGCTCGGCGCCGCGGTCGTGTCGGTGCTGCAGCTGCTGACCACCGAGCAGCAGATGCTCGACTGGGCCTGGCGCCTGCCCTTCCTGCTGGCCGGCGTGCTCGGCGTCGTCGCCATCTACTTCCGCCTGAAGATCGAGGAGTCGCCCGCGTTCCAGGCGACGCAGGACGCTCAAGAGAACAAGGTCGGCGAGATCGCCGACGCGCAGGGCCGTCCGCGCAACACCCTCGCCCTCGTCCGGCAGCACTGGCGTCCGATCGTCATCGCGATCGGCCTCGTCGCCGCCTCCAACACCGTCGGCTACGCGCTGACCAGCTACATGCCGACCTACCTGACCGACTCGCTCGGCTACGACCCGCTGCACGGCACGCTGCTGACCATCCCGGTGCTCGTGCTGCTCGCCCTGCTGCTGCCCGTCGCCGGGCGTCTGAGCGACCGCATCGGCCGACGTCCCGTCATGTGGCTCGGTGCCGCATCGGTGCTGCTGCTCGCCCTGCCCGCGTTCCTCCTGATCGGCGTCGGCAGCATCGCGACGACCCTCGCCGGGCTGGCCCTCCTCGCCGTGAGCGTCGCGCTCTGGGTGTCGAGCCAGGCGTCGTCGCTGCCCGCGCTCTTCCCGACGGCGAGCCGCTACGGCGCGATGGGCGTGTCGTACAACGTCGCGATCGCCGTGTTCGGCGGGACGACGCCCCTGATCATCCAGGCGCTGCTGCAGGCGACGGGCAACGAGCTCGTGCCGGCGTTCTTCCTGATGGCGACCTCGCTGGTCGGAGCCGTCGCGGTGTGGTTCATGAAGGAGTCGTCGCAGCGCCCGCTGCCCGGCTCGATGCCGAGCGTGGCCACCGAGGCCGAGGCGCACGAGCTCGTCGAGACGCAGGACGCCAACCCGAACATCGACCTCGGCGACCTGCCCTTCCTCGACGCCGAGCCCGCCCAGCCCGTCGACCCCACCGAGTCTGACGAGCCCGCGGCGACGACCGCGTCCGCTGCGTCGCCCTCGCGGGGGACCGCGCGCTAGAGCAGTTCGGCCCGATCGGCGAGGTACGCGGCGAGATCGCGGACCTCGCCGGTCGCCGTGCCCCACCGCACGAGGGCGTGCCCGTCGCGGACGAGGAGGCGCTGCTCGCCGCCCTGCAACGCCGCGGTCGACAGGTCCACCGGCTCGTACCCGTAGTTGACGACCTCGCCCTCGGCGAAGTGGCCGCGCACGGCCGCCCGCCGTTCGGCCTTGCGCTGCTCGACCTGGGCGGACAGGTGCTGGGAACGGGTCGGCGTGACCGCCCGGGTGATGCGTCCGGTCTCGAAGACGCGGCCGTCGGTGACGAGCAGCAGCACGCCGAGTCGCCAGGCGCGCCCGGCGGGCTCGAGGGACTCGGCGGTCTTCACCACGACGATGCGCCGGGCGGGCTTGTGGCGGGCGAGGGACTCGGTGCGCGCCCCGCGCGCGGCCAGGTCGGCGGCCGCCTGCTCGACGAGGGCGCGGAGCGAGGCGGCCGCCTCGTCGTCGGACGGGGACTCGGGGGCCGGCACCGCGCCTCCTGCGGTCGGGTCGTCCACGTGATGCTCGTTCGGTGGGCTCAGGCGTCGTAGCCGTGGTCGAGGAAGTCCTCGATCACGTCGACGACGAACGCGTGGTCGTCGGCCTGCGGCAGGCCGGAGACGCCGGCGGAGCCGACGACGCCGACGCCCGTGACCCGCACGGGGAACAGCCCGCCGTGCGCGGCGTAGAGGCCGGTGTCGAGGCGCGACTTCTCGTCGAACGTGCCGCCCTGCACCCGGAACGACTCGCCCACCCGGTACGAACTCTGCCCGTAGCGCTCGACCACGCGGGCCTTGCGGTCGAGCCACTCGTCGTTGTCGAGGCTGCTGCCGGGCAGGGCCGCGTGGAACGCCCGCTGTCGACCGTGCCGCACGGTGACCGCGACGGCGAGGTCGCGGCGTCGGGCCTCGGCCAGGAGGTGGGCGCCCAGGTCGAGGGCGACGTCGAGGGTGAACCGCCGGAAGACGAGGCGCTCTTCTTGTTCGATGAGGGTCTGGAGCAGGGTGTCGTCGGTCATCGGTGGCCTCCTGGGGTGGTCGGGCGAGCTGGTGGGTCGGCACGGGCGCGCGGTGGCGGGCTCTCGCGGGACGACCCGAGCCTAGGCCCGGCCCCCGTCAACGGGCTGGTGGCGCCGGGAGGGGTCAGGCCGAGGCCGCGGCGCAGGGCGACCCCTGGCGGGCGAGCGACCCGCAGTAGACGCCCACGAGGTCGTCGGCCGAACGCGACCACGGGTGGTCGAGCGCGTGGGACCGGGAGGCGCGCGAGAGCCGGTCGCGCAGCCCGGCGTCCGCGAGCACCTGCGTCATCGCCCGGGCCCAGGCCTGCGGGTCGCGCTGTGGCAGCACGATGCCCGTGACGCCGTCGACCACCGATTCGCGGAGGCCGCCCGACGCCGCGGCGATCACCGGGACCCCGCTGGCCGCGGCCTCGAGAGCGATGAGCCCGTAGGTCTCGGAGTGGGAGGGCACGAGCACGAGGGCTGCGTCGCGCAGCAGCGCGGCGAGGCCGGGCCGCGATCGCGGGCCCAAGAAGTGCACGGTGAGGTCGAGGTCGTCGCTCAGGGCGCTCAACTCGGACTCGTACCCGGCGAACTCGGTCGAGGCGCCTCCGGCGATGACGAGGTCGGGGCGCACCTCGGCGGGGACCGCCGCCACCGCGCGCAGGGCGAGGTCGGGTGCCTTGAGCGGTTCGAGTCGCCCCGCCACGACGACGTACGGGCGGCCCGGGGCGGTCCGGCCCGCCTCGGCCGGGTGGAAGAGCTCGCCGTCGACGCCCGGCAGGACGACGTGGACGCGGTCGGGCGAGCCGCCGAGACGGGAGGTGACGGTCCCGGCCTCGGCGTGGCTGATCGCGACCACGGCGTCGGACTCGCGGGCGAGCCGTTCTTCGCCGGCGATCCTGCCGGGGGACTCGGCGCGTTCGCCGTGCGAGAGGGGGGTGGAGTCGTGGGCGGCGATCGAGTGGAAGCTCTGCAGGTGGGGCACGCCGAGGGCACGGGCGACGGGAAGCGCGGCCATGCCCGAGAACCAGTGGTGCGAGTGGACGACGTCCCACGGGCCGAGCTCGGCGAGCCGGTCGCGGAACTCGTCGACGTAGAGCTCGTTGCGCCCCTTCGTGACCGGTTCGGCCGGGCCGGCCTCGAGGAACCGCAGCGTGACGCCGGGGGCGAGGGCGAGGCTCGCGGGCTCGTCGGGCGAGGACCGGCGGGTCAGGATCTCGACCTCGTGGCCCGCGGCGCCGAGCGCCTCGGCCTGGTTGCGGACGACGACGTTCATGCCGCCGACGTCGCCCGACCCGGGCTCGGCACCGGGGGACGTGTGCAACGACACGAGGGCGATGCGGAGCGGGGAGGAGGCGGTGGTCACTTCCCGAGGGTACCGGCCCACCGCCCCCGCGGTCTGCGCGTCGCCGGTCAGGCGACCCCGCCCGCCCAGAAGGCCCGGACGTCGTCGAGTACGGCCTCGGCCTGTCGGCGACCGGCCTCCGCCGCGGGGCGACGGGTGGTCGTCGCGAGGACGTCGGTGCCGAACGCCTGCAGGGACTCGGCGTCCGCCTGGACGACCAGGACGTCCCGGCCGGCGGTGCGGCGCGCCTCGACGACCTGCGGCAGCGTCGGGCCGAGCGGCGAGACGTCGAGCTCGGGTCCGCACGACAGCACGAGCACCCGGTCGTAGTCCTCGGCGAGGTCGGCGTTGGTGCCCGAGCGCACGCCGCCGTCCATGGTCGGGCGACCGTCGACGTCGACGGTGGGCCAGACGACGGGCACCGAGCAGCTCGCGGCCACGGCCCGGTACAGGTCGACGCCCGAGCCGGCGTCCAGCGGACGGAACGAGCCGTCGGTGGCGTCCACGGTGCAGACGGTCAGGGCGGCGTCGGGCCAGGCCGCGCCTCCGAAGCGCTCCCGCATGGCCGTGACGAGTTCGGGTTCGTCCGCGACCACGGGCGTCTCGCGCGCCAGGGCGCCGATGCGGGCCCGCGCCTCCTGCTGGTCGGTCGCCCCGGCGAGGGCCTGCCCGAGGGTCTGCTGGAACACCTCGGGGTCGATCGAGCCCGACGGCAGCTCGGTCACGGCCTCGAACTGCTCCCGCAGGCCCTCGTCGACGCGGCCGAGCCGCACCATCGTCCCGACGACGGATCCGGCCGAGGTGCCGACGACGAGGTCGGCCTCGTCCACGGGCACGCCCGCCTCGAGCAACCTCGACAGCACGCCGAGCTCCCAGGCGATGCCGGTGATGCCGCCACCGCCCAGGACGAGGGCGGTGCGGGTGGGGGTCGTGGTCGTGCTCATGTCTCTCCTCGGTCGTGGTGGCGGTCCGGGCAGGAGGCGCGGTGCGTCACCCGGGGCCGCGCTCGACACTAGGCCGGTCACCTCGCCACGTCCTCGGGCGGGTGTCAGGCGGAGCGCAGCTCGTCGGCGCGGCCGAGGTCCTGCACGTGCCACTCGGTCTGTGCGAGGGCCGAGCCGAGCCGGTAGCCGTGCAACGAGGCGATGCCGCCGCTCCACGACATCCGCTCGGCGACCTGCCACACCGTCGGCCGGTCGAGCGCGTCCAGGGCGGCGGCCGCGTCACGGCTGCGGTCGGCGCGGTGCGCGATCAGGGCCTCGGCCCGTGCGCGGAGGCCGACGAAGCGGTACTCGTGGCCGGGGCACACCTCGAGGGCGTCGGGGCCGGCGACGTCGAGCGCCACCATGCGGTCGAGCGAGGCGAGGTAGTCGGTCAGCGGGTTCTCTCCCGTGCGCCCGCCGAGGCCGATGCCGGGGTTGATCCGCGGCAGCACGTGGTCGCCCGTGAAGACGAGTCGCTGCTCGGGCTCGACGAAGCAGAGGTGGCCCGCCGTGTGGCCCGGGGTGTGCACCGCACGCAGCAGCCGTCCCGCGACGGGCAGCACGTCGCCGTCGCCGAGCAGCAGGTCGGCGGTGAGCGCGGGCAGGTGGCGACCCGACCCCCACGACGCGACCAGCGCCTCCTGGTCGTCCCGGGGCGCGCCCCACCGGGCGATGTCGGCGTCGGCGGCCGCGGCGTCGGACGGCCGTTCGCCCAGCGCGCGCTGCTCGGCGGCGTGCAGGGCGATCCGGGCGCCGGAGGCCCGACGCAGTGCCTCGGCTCCGCCCAGGTGGTCGGCGTGCAGGTGGGTCACGGCGATCAGGTCGACGTCGGCCAGCGAGTGGTCGACGTCGGCGAGGGCGCTCTCGAGGCGGTCGAGGTTGGCCTCGACTCCCCACCCGGGGTCGATGACCGTCAGGGCGCCGTCGGAGCCCTCGACGACGTAGCCCAACGAGTGGTCGTCGATGCCGTCGCCGAACTCGAACGCGACCGACCAGACGCCGTGCCGGACCTCCTCCACGGGCGGCAGCGCGCTGCGACGGACGGCGTCGGCCTGCACGGGGCTGAGCGGGGCGGGAGGGGCAGGAGGCGCGGGTCGGCTGGTGGCGTCGGTCACCCCGCGAGCCTAGCCAGCGCCGACCGCGCCGCCCCGCGTCCGTCGAGGCGGCGCCGGGCCATGCGCAGCCCGTCGTCGACGCGGCGCCGGACTATGCGGCGCCCGTCGTCTACTCGGCGGAGACCTCGATCAGCACCTTGCCGACCACGTCGCCCTCGACGGCCTCGTGGGCGGCGGCCGTGTCGGCGAGCGGGAAGGTGTGCAGCGGCAGGCCGGCGGCCTCGCCGACCGGCAGCACGCCGTCGCGCAGGGCCGCGGTGACGTCCTCGACGGCGGCCTGCAGCGCCTCCTCGCCCACGGTGTAGAGCAGGACGAACTGGAACCGGGTGTTCGTGATCATGTTCGCCCGGATCGGGATGGTCGTCGTGTCGCCGCCGTTGTCGGCGTAGATCGCCACGGAGGCGCGGTGGGCGACGACGTCGGCCAGCAGGTCGGCGTTCTGCGAGATCGCGACCTCGACGACGACGTCGACGCCGGCGGGGGCGATCTCGCGGATGCGGGCGGCGGCGTCGTCCGAGCGGTAGTTGACGACGTGGTGGGCGCCGGCGGCCGTGGCCAGGGCGGCCTTCTCGTCGCTGCTGATGGTCGTGACGACGGTGGCCCCGGCCCAGCGGGCGAGCTGGATGGCGGCGTGACCGACCGCACCCGCGCCTCCGGCGACGAGGACGACGGCGCCGTCGAGGCTGCCGGGGGTCAGGCGGCTCGGGCCGTCCTCCCACACGGTGAGCGCGCGGTGGGCGGTCATGGCGGGGACGCCGAGGCTCGCACCGACGTCCAGGCCGACGCCGTCGGGCAGCGGGACGACGCGGGACGCGGGCAGGACGGTGAACTCCTGCGCGGTGCCGGTGGGGCGCTGGTGGGCCGAGAGGTAGGTCCAGACGCGGTCGCCGACCGAGAGGCCGGTGACGCCCTCACCGACGGCGTCGACGACGCCCGAGCCGTCCTGGTTGGGCGTGACCTCGGGGAACGGCAGCGATTCGCCGGGCCCGCCGCCCGCACGGGACTTCCAGTCGGTGGGGTTGACGCCCGAGAACACGACGCGCACCCGCACCTCGCCGGCGGCGGGTTCGGGCAGGTCGCGGTCGACGAGCTGCAGCACGGTGGGGGCGGGTCCGGTCTCGGAGTACACGATCGACTTCATGCCCGGAGCCAACCAGACCCGGCCCCGCCGTGTTCCCTCCCGGGACGCCACCGAGTGGACACGGCACCGCTGCACGTCACGGTGTCGTGCCCCCTCGACGGCGTCGTGTGGTGCGCGGGCCGGCTCAGGCCCCGGCGCCGCGGAACAGGGCGAGCGCCAGCAGGTCGTCCTCGAACCCGCCGCCCTCGTGCCCGTTGTACGGCCACACCGTGACGTCGGCCGCCCCGGCGTACGCGTGGAACGCGCCGAACACCGTCGACGGCGGGCAGGTCGGGTCCATCAGCGCCGTCGTGAACAGGGCCGGGGCCGTGGCCCGCCTCGCGAAGTTGACGCCGTCGAAGTACGCGAGGACGTCGTGCACCGAGGAGGCACGGTGCCGGTGGACCGCCAGGTAGCGTCCGATCTCCTTGTACGGGTCGGCGTCGGTGATGACGGTCGCGCGCCGGAAGTCGCAGAGGAACGGCACGTACGCCGCGACGGCGGCGAGGTCGGGGACGAGTCCCGCGACGGCGAGGGCGATGCCGCCGCCCTGGCTGCCGCCGACGACGGACACCCGGGAGGCGTCGACGACGTCGAGGCCGCGCGCGGCCTCGACGGCGCGGACGGCGTCGGCGAACACCCGGCGGTAGTAGTACGTCTCACGCGAGTCGATGCCCCGCGTCATGACGCCGGGGTGGGCCGGGCCCGAGCCGTCCGGGTCGGGGGTGGCGCCGAGGCTCCACCCCGAGCCCTGGCCGCGGGTGTCCATCTGCAGGTGCGCGAAGCCGGCCGACGACCAGAAGAGGTTCTCGACGGCGGCCCCGCGTCCGCCGCCGTAGCCGACGAACTGGACGACCGCCGGCAACGGTCCCTCCGCCTCGGCGGGCACGCGCAACCAGGCCCGCACGGGCTGACCCGCCCACCCGGAGAACGTCACGTCGTAGACGTCGACCGTCGTCAGCCCCGTGTCGACCCGGTCGACCCGCAGGTCGAGCGGGTGCGCCCGCGTCTCGGCGAGCGTCGTCGCCCAGAACTCGTCGAAGTCGTCGGGGTCGGTCTGGGTGCTGCGGTACTCCCGCAGGGCGGGTTCGGGCAGGTCGGTGAACATGCCCCCTTGTCTACCGCAGCCCGCGACGACAGCCGAGGAGGCGCGGTGCAGGAGGCGCGGCTCAGCTCGCGCGGGCCAGGTTCGGCACCCAGCCGAACGCCGGGGCGACGTGGTCCGCCACCGTCTGCAGCAGACGGGCGTTGTAGGCGACCCCCAACTGGTTGGGCACCGTCAGCAGGATCGTGTCGGCGTCCCGGACCGCGGCGTCGGCGGCCAACTGCTCGGCGATGACGTCGGGTTCGCCCACGTAGCTCTTGCCGAAGCGTGACTGCACGCCGTCGAGCAGACCGACCTGGTCCTGCGAGTCGGCCTGGGCGCGGACGCCGAAGTAGCGACGGTCCTTGTCGGTGGTGATCGGGATCACGCTGCGGCTGACGGACACCCTCGGCTCACGGGCGTGCCCGGCGGCGCGGTAGGCCTCCCGGTACAGCGCGATCTGCTCGGCCTGCAGCTCGTCGAACGGCACCCCCGTGTCCTCCGTCAAGAGGGTGCTGCTCATCAGGTTCATGCCCTGCTCGCCGGTCCAGACGGCCGTCGACCGGCTGCCGGAACCCCACCAGATGCGCTCGCCGAGGCCGGGGGAGTGCGGCTCGACCGAGAGCCCGTGCGACCAGCCGGTCATCCTGGGGTCCGACTCGGCGACGTCTGCGCCGTCGATCGCCGCCCGGAACGCCTCGGTGTGCCGGCGGGCGAGGTCGGCGTCGCTCTCGCCGTCGAGGGGGACGTGGCCGAAGGCCTCCCAGCCCCGCAGGGCGGGCTCGGGTGATCCGCGGCTGACGCCGAGCTGCAGGCGCCCCGCGCTGATCAGGTCGGCGGCCGCCGCCTGCTCGGCCATCGAGAGCGGGTTCTCGTAGCGCATGTCGATCACGCCGGTGCCGAGTTCGATGCGGGTCGTCCGCGCGGCCATCGCCGCGAGCAGCGGGAACGGGTTGGCGGCCTGGCGCACGTAGTGGTGCACGCGCACGGCGGCCACGTCGACGCCGATCTCCTCCGCGGCCTCGGCCAGCTCGATCGACTGGACCAGCGCCTCCCGGGCGGTCGGCGTCGCCGAGCCCCGCACGTCCTGGTAATGGCCGAACGACAGGAACCCGATGCGCTTCTTCATGACCGGGCGAACCCCCGACGTCGCCCGGCCATTCCGTCGGGCGGCCGTGCTGGGTAGCGTGGTGCCGTGGAGAACCGCTTTCGCATCGACGGTGACGACCTCGGCATCGACCTGCGCGCCTCCTCGGTCACGCTCGGAGACGACGGCGTCGTGGACGCCCGCATCGTCGCGGGTCGGGTGCCCGAGGTCGCGGACTGGTCCGACGAGCCGCCGTCGCTGGTGTTCCGTGACGTGCCCGTGAAGTTCGACGGTGCCACCTTCGGCGCCACGGTCGACGACGACCTGCTCGACGAGCACGAGATCGTCTTCCGGCTCGGCGAGAACCTCGACGTGCACGGGGTGCTCAGCCTCGGTGCCGGCGACCGGCTGCGCTTCGTGGGCACCACGCACGTCTCGGGCGAGCCGAAGGCCTGGCGCCTCGACGTCTCGATCGGCTTCGGCGGGTCGGCGCGGCGCACCGCGATCTGACGCGGCTCGCGGTCGACGCCGGGAGGGGCGGGTCGTGCCCCTTCGACGGCTTCCGACCGGGAGTGGGGTGCGGGGTGCGCGACCGGCCTGGGGACGTGGTGAGGGTCGGACGGTCGCGCACCCGCGCGTTCTCCTGATGCTTCGGGTTCACCAGGCGATCACGATGGTAGCGCCTGGATACCCGTCGGTATGCGCCTTCTCCGGGGGCGGCGCGGGTGACTTCTGAGGATCACCCGCACCCGTTAGGGTCGCAGCATGGCCACCACCTCCGGGGCTCCGATTCCCCGCATCCCACGAGCCGAGGTCAAGCAGCGGCTGCTCGACGCGGCGGCCGAGCTGTTCTCCCGACGCGGGGTGCACGCGACCACCCTGGACGACGTCGCGCGGGCCGCCGGGTTCAGCAAGGGTGCGGTCTACTCGAACTTCTCCTCGAAGGACGACCTGGTCCGCAGCCTCATGCGTCGCGAGACCGACGGCGCGCTCGGCGCCCTCGAGGGCATGTTCTTCCCGGGCACCTCGCTCGACCAGCTGCCCGAGAAGATCGGCACGGCGTTCGCGCCCTACGGCCCCGGGCAGGTCGAGGACTTCGCGCTGATGAGCGAGTTCCGCGCGCACGCCCTCTCGCACCCCGAGGTGATGGCCGACTTCGTCCGTCAGCGCCGCGAGGTGCTCGACGCCCTGCACGGCCTCGTCGAGGAGGTCTTCCAGGGGCAGACCGTCCCCGTGACCGGGCTCGAGTCGCGGACGCTCGCCCGCGTCCTCATCTGCATCACGCTGGGCGTGGCATTCGACTGGCCCGCCACGGGCGAGCAGGCGGCCGGCGACCTCATGGGCCACGTCGTCGCCGCCCTCACCCGCGGCGTGACCCCCTGACGCCCGCCCGGCCTAGCGCTGCTCGATCGTGACGACGGGCACGTGCCAGCGGGTCCGGACCTGCAGGGTCAGCTGACCCCGCCGGGCGAGCACCAAGGCCGTCACGGCGGCGGCGACGGCCGGCACGCCGCCCGAGACGATCATGCCGACGTGCGTGCCGAAGGTCTCGACGATCACGCCCATCAGCGGTCCGCCGATCGCCTGGCCGCCGAGCAGCACGAGGATGTACAGCGACATCACGCGCCCCCGGATCGCGATGTTGCTCGACATCTGCACCAGCTGGTTCGCGGCCGTCAAGAACAGCAACGACGCGAGCCCGACGCCGACGAGGACGACGGCGAACGGCACGAGCGAGGGCATGGAGCCGGCGACGGCCTGCAGCACGCCGGTGACGAGCACGCCCAGCACGATGGTGCGCAGCCGGATCGTCGCGCGCCGCGTCGACAGCAGGGCGCCGGTCAGGGCCCCGACGGCGATCATCGAGTTGAAGAGGCCGTACCCGCCGGGCCCCACGTCGTAGACGTCGGCCGCGAACGACGCGAGCAGCACGGGCATCGTGAGGCCGAACACGGCGTAGACGCCGACGAGCAGCACCGGCACGACGATGGTCGGCTTCGAGCGGGCGTAGGCGAGGCCCTGCCGCAGCTGGCCGCGGCCTCGTGCCGACGAGGCGACCCGGGTCATCTGCGCGGTCCGCAGCATCGTCAGCATCACGACGACCACGAGGCAGGCGACGCCGTTGACGACGAACGCCCACCCCGCGCCGACCGCCAGCAGCAGCACGCCGGCGATCGCGGGGCCCACCATGCCGCCCAGCTGGAACACGCTCGAGTTGACGCTGATCGCGTTGCGGAGGTGGGTGTGACCGACGAGCTCGGTGACGATCACCTGTCGGGCCGGGTTGTCGACGACGGTGACGAGGCCCGTGGCGAAGGCGATGGCGAAGACGTGCCAGGCCTCGACGACGCCCGCCAGGGTCAGGGCGGCGAGCCCCAGGCTGAGCACGGCGAACACGCTCTGCGTGACGAGCATGAGGGCGCGCTTCGAGAAGCGGTCGACGATGACCCCGCCGAGCAGGCGGAAGAACAGCATCGGGGCGAACTGCATCGCCACGGTGATGCCCACGGCGGTCGCGCTGCCGGTCAGTTCGAGCACGAGCCAGTCCTGGGCGATGCGCTGCATCCACCCGGCGGTCATCGCCACGACGTTGCCGGCCGTCCAGAGACGGAAGTTCGGCACGCTGAGGGCGATGAAGGTGTGCCGCCACGGCGGGCGGGTCGTGCTGATCGGGAGCGGGGCGGTCGGGGGGAAGTCGGTGC
>NZ_LR733396.1:0-22139 GCF_902506305.1 Frigoribacterium sp. 9N | reverse complement strand
GTCACCGACCCCGCCGTCACCACCCAGCACCCCGGCGAAGTCCGCGTGCTTCCGCTGGCCGACCGTCACCGCCTCGGGGGCGAGCGCCGGCAGCCGGGTCAGCCGCAGCACGTAGTCCGGCTCGGGTGACGTGTCGGCGTCGACGAAGCACAGCACCGACCCCGACGACGCGGCGACGCCGACGTTGCGGGCGGCCGAGAGCCGGAACCCGAGGTCCTCCTGCACGATCAGCCGCACCCCCTCGGGCACGGTGGGTGGCGTCGGCGATCCGTCGTCGACGACGATCACCTCGAGCCGTTCGGCCGGGTAGCTCTGACGCGCGAGCGCCGCCAGCGTCCGGTCGAGCTCGGCCTGCTGCCGGTAGTGCACGACGACCACCGACACGAGCGGCGGCAGGTCGGGCCACACCCCGTCGAGGGCGTCCCACGCGTTGCCGACGACGAACCGTCCGCCCGCAGGAGGCGCGGTGTCGGTCGCGTCGGACACCGGCGACCCGGCGTCGCGGCTCACCAGCGCACCCCCTCGGCCCACCACGCCGCGTAGGCGTCGGCCACCTCGTCGAGGCCGGGCAGGGTCCGGGCGTCGTCGTCGAGCCAGGTCGACGCCGGGTCGGCCAGTGCGGTCGCGATCGCCGCCGCCAGACCGCCGTCGGGGTAGAGCGTGAGCGTGCCCGGCCGGAGGGCGGCCATCTCGCGCGAGTACCTCGTGTCGGGCACGAGCGGTCGTCGCCCGGCCGCGATCCAGGTCGCGATCGATCCGGAGGCCGACACGTGCTGGTGCGCCGCCACGGGCACCGACGCGCGCCGGGCGCGGTCGAGCAGCGTCGCGTCGTCGAGGTAGCCCGTCGCGCCGAACGGCACGCCGAGCGCCGCCGCCTCGTCGACCAGCTGCTGCAGCTCGGCCTCGTGCCCCGAGGAGGCGCGGCCGAGCGCCACGACGCCGGTCGCCCGCGCGTCCGGTCGCGTCGCCCCGCTGCCGTCCCGGTCGCCGGCGGCGTCGTGCCGCGCGGCCGTGAGTCCGGCCACGGCCGCCACGACCTCGGTGTGCCCCTTGCCCGGGTAGAAGAAGCCGATGACCGCGACGTCGCCGTCCGGCTCGGGGAGCCCGGCCGGCCCGGCGGGCTCGGGGAGCCCGTCCGGCCCGGTCCGCTCCGGCGGCAGGGGGTGCCGGTCGACCGGCAAGGGGATCACCTCGACCGGGCCGTCGAAGCCGACCCACTCGCGCAGGAGGGAGCGCTCGTGGTCGCTGTTGACCACGACGCCTCGCGCGGCGGCCACCACGCGACCGTAGGCCTCACCGCGCCTCCTCAGGTTGCGCTCGCCGTCCGACGGCTGCGGCAGGTCGTGCAGGGTGACCGTGAGCGCCGTCGTGTCGGCCAGGTGCTCGACGACGTCGGCCGCGGCGGACGGCGAAGGGCCCCAGAGCCGGTCGGTGAACTGCAGGTGGGCCCGCGGGACGCCGACGTCGACGGCGTCGTCCGGGCCCGCATCGACGCCCCCGTCGACGTCCGGCACGTCGAGCAGGTCGGCGACGTCCAGGGCGAGGTGCCGACCGGTGCGGGCCTCGACCGTCGCGGCGATCTGGGCCGCGTAGGTCGCGACGCCGTGCTGCGGATCGTGGTGCGTGACCACCACGGGCAGCTCGACGAGGTCGATCGTGGCCGCCGCACCGTCCCGCGCGGTCGACCGGGCCGAGTCGCGCGCGGTCGCCTCGCGGGTCGAGGGATCGACCGCCCCGCCGCTCACGCCGCACCCCACAACGCGAACGCGTCGGCGTGCCGGGCCAGGGCGGCCTCGACCGCGTCCGGGTGCTCGGCGTACCAGGCGAGGTGTGCCCGACGGACCTCGTCGGCGTCGACGCGCTCACCGCCGACGACCCAGTGGTCGGTCGCCTCGTCGTCGAGGCCCCAGGCGTCGATCACCGCCTGCTCGCGCGGGGCGTGCACGCTCGCCAGCACGGGTCGGCCCGGGTCGACGACGTGCTCGGGCAGGCCGAGGCGCTCGCGGACGCGCGAGGCGAGGGCCGTCCAGACCGGGTTGCCGGGGTGGTTCAGGGTGCGCATCTGGTCGAAGCGCGGCGTGCCGGCCCCGTCGTCGCCCGCGCCGACCTCGAACAGGTCCGACGCGACGACGCTGTCGTGGGCGACCTCGCGCTTCCGCAGCTCGGCCAGCGACTGCTCGGCGACCGACCGGACGACGGCGGGCGTCAGGGCGCCTCCCGGGAGGGGCCGCCCGGCGGCCTCGGCGATCAGCCGGACGTCGTGGTACTCGACCACGGGCGGCACGAGCGAGACGTCGCTCGGCGGGCGCACGATGACGTGCGCGGGGTAGAGGCCCGCGAACCGGACGACGGGCACCCGGACGACCCGCGCCTCCCGGGGCAGCATCGCGGCCAGCTGCGCCGTGCCGAGCGGGAGGTCGTGGTAGTCGTCGCGCACCGGTTGCGAGACCAGCAGCCCGGCCCGGCCGAGCCACCGGCCGAGCTGCGGCAGGTCGGCGGCCGTGAGCTCGTGCACGGGCGGCATCCGGACGGTCGTGAGGCCCCCGCCGTCGAGGAAGATCCGCAGCGACTCGGCCTGGCAGTTGCCCACCACGAGGGCGATCGCCCCGTCGCCCTCCGGCTCGCTCAGACCGTAGAAGTCGCCGTAGTGACGGGTGCGGCCGTCGGGTTCGGTTCGCTGTTCGGACATGCTTCCCTCCGGCCCGCGCTCGGAACGGACAAAGGGGGTCGCGCGGGCCTATGTTGAGTCAACAGCGACTTCCCCGGTCGCGTCATCCTTTCCCGCCGCCAGCCCCGGCACACCTCACCCGCATCGTCGCGGGTGCTCGTCGTCCCGCGAGACAGGCCTCGCGCCGGTCCGCCACGGCGAGCGACCTGATCACGCCGAGGAGGCCCCGTTGACCCATCACGCCCCGACGTCGCCGTCGACCACGGCCGCCGCGTCCGACGAGACCGACGTCGTCGCGCCCCTCCGCGTGGCCTCCGTCCCGGCCGGCCACCCGTACGTCCGCTCGTTGCTCGACCCCGACGACGCCTCCGGCCGCGTCCTCCACCTCGCCGACCCGCTGCCCGACCCCGCCGAGCCGGACCGCTGGTGGCCCCCGGTGATGCTGGACGCCGACTGGCTCCGCGCCCACGCCGACGAGATCGACCTGCTGCACGTGCACTTCGGCACCGAGTCGTACCCGACCGACCACCTCGTCGCCGTCGTCGAGGCCCTGCGCGACCTGCGCAAGCCGCTCGTGTACACGGTGCACGACCTGACGAACCCGCAGCTCGTCGACCAGGCGCCCCACGTCGAGCACCTCGACGTGCTGATCCCGGCCGCCGACGAGTTGATCACCCTCACCGACGCGGCCGCCGACGAGGTCGAGGCCCGGTGGGGTCGTCGCCCGACCGTCATCGCGCATCCGGCCATCGTCGACCCCGAGGTCGAGCTGCCGGTCGGCACACCTGGTGACACGGTCGTCGTCGGGGTCCACCTCCGCGACCTGCGCCCCAACGTCGCGGGCGTCGAGACCGTCCGCACCCTGCTCGCGGCGGTCGACGCCCTGCGCGCCACCGGTGCCGCCGTGGAGGCGCGGGTCGACCTGAACGAGCGCGTGCGCGACCCCGAGCAGGCCGAGCGCATCCGCGAGCTCGTCCGGGCCGCCGGACCGTCGGCGACCCTCGCCGAGCACCCGCGCCTGACCGACGCCCGGCTCGAGCGGTCGCTCGCCGACCTGGACGTCTCGGTGCTGCCGTACCGCCACGGCACGCACTCGGGCTGGGTCGAGCTGTGCTGGGACCTCGCCGTCCCGGTCGCCGCGCCCCGCGTCGGCCACGCCGCGGCGCAGCACCCCGACCGTGGGACCACCGCCTCCT
The DNA here is from genome assembly GCF_902506305.1 of Frigoribacterium sp. 9N. Taxonomy (NCBI): domain Bacteria; kingdom Bacillati; phylum Actinomycetota; class Actinomycetes; order Micrococcales; family Microbacteriaceae; genus Frigoribacterium; species Frigoribacterium sp. 9N. The sequence goes on along the minus strand of NZ_LR733396.1, from coordinate 18,275 downwards.
TCGACCTCGACGACCCCGCGTCGCTGGCCGCGGCCGTCATCGCCCTGGTCAGCCCGCACGCCGTCGACGAGACCGCCGACGCACACGACGCCCCGGCCCGGGTGCCGGCCTCGCGCCGCGGCACCCCGCACCGCGCCGCCCTGCAGCGGCAGCGTCGGTCCGTGCGACGACGACAACGCCACGACGTGGCGGCCGCCCACCTCGCGGTGTACGAGCGCGCCCTCGCGACGGTCGCGGCGGTGACGGCGTGACCCGCGCCTCCCGGCCCCTGCGCATCGTCGTCGTGGCGCCCCTGCGCTACCCGATCCGCGAGCCGTTCGCCGGCGGACTCGAGTCGTCGGTCCACCACCAGGTGCGCACCCTGCGCGAGCGCGGTCACCGCGTCTCGCTGATCGCCACCGAGGGGTCCGACCACCTCGACCAGAGCCCGCCCGAGTTCGTCCTGCCCGCCGTGGTCTTCGACGACCCGGCCGAGGCGACCGACACGACCTACCCCGACGGCTACCTCGAGCGCGCGCTGCCGGCGCTCGAACGCGCCCTGCAGTTCGTCGCCGACCACGCCGACGACTACGACCTCGTCGACAACCACAGCCTGCACGGCGCCCCGCTCGCCCGGGCCGACCGCATTGGCGTGCCGATGGTCAGCACGCTGCACACGCCGACCCTGCCCGCCATGCTCGCCGCGCACCGCTCGTCCACCGGGCCGCGCAGCCGCTTCGTCGCCGTCAGCGGCCACACCGCCGCCGCCTGGGCGAGGGAGGGCGTCGAGGCGAGCGTCCTGCCGAACGGCGTCGACACCGAGCGCTGGGGCTTCGGACCCGGGGGCGACGACCTCGTCTGGTCGGGACGCATCGTCCCCGAGAAGGGGCTGCACCTCGCCCTCGAGGTCGCCCGTCGCGCCGGGCGCCGCCTCGTGATCGCCGGTCGCATCGGCGACGTCGACTACTTCGAGACCGAGGTCGCCCCGCACCTCGGAGCCACCGCCCACTACGTCGGCGAACTGCGCCAGCCCGAGCTCGCGGCCCTCGTCGGGCACAGTGGCTGCGCCCTCGTCACGCCCGTGTGGGAGGAGCCCTTCGGACTCGTCATCGCGGAGGCGCTGGTCACCGGCACGGCGGTCGTCTCGTTCGCCGTCGGGGGAGTCCCCGAGGTCGTGGCGGGTTCGGTCGGGGCCGCCCTCGTCGCCGCCGGAGACCTCGACGGCATGGCGCGCGCAGCCGACGACCTGCTGCGCCGGGTCGGGACGGACGTCGACGCCCGCCGCACCGTGCGGCAGGACGCCGTCGACCGGTTCTCGCTGCGAGCCCGGGCCGCCGTCCTCGAGCGGCTGTACGCCGACGTCGTGGCCTCGGACGAGCGCGTGCCGGGCACGTCCGCCGTCGCCGCGACGGAGGCGACCGGCGTGGGTGGCCGGCACCGTGCCTCCTCGTCCCTCGCCGGCGGCCTGTCGGCCGTGCGCCCGGCCGGCACGGGCCGACGGGTCGTGAGGGCGTGACCTCGACGGTCGCCCGCCCCCTCGTCGGCTGGTACGTGCACCACCACGGTGCCGGGCACCGCACCCGCTTCTCGGCCGTCCGGCCGCACCTCGACGCCGACGTCGTCGTCTTCAGCTCGCTGAGCGCCCCTGTCGACCTGCCGGACGACACCACCTGGGTCGAACTCGAGCGCGACGACGCCCCGACCACGGGCCCGGACGGCGTGGTCCGTCACCCCGCCGACGCCTCGCCGACCGTGGGCGGCCTGCTGCACTGGGCCCCGGTGGGGCACCCCGGGCACGCATCCCGCCTGGGCCGCATCGCCGGGGAGATCGCCGGGGCCGCGGCCGGCGGGCGCCCCTTCGACGCGATGGTCGTCGACGTCTCGGTCGAGGTGACGCTCTTCGTGCGGCTGCTGGGCGTCGAGGTCGTCGTGGTCTCGCAACCCGGCGACCGCACCGACGAACCCCATCGACTCGCGTACGACGCCGCGTCGCGCGTGATCGCTCCCTGGCCTGCCGGGACGCACGACTCGTCGGCGCTCGACCGGGTCGCCGAGAAGGTGCGCTGGGTCGGCGGGATCTCGCGGCAGGACGGGCGCGGGGCCTCGGACCGCGGGTCGGCCGTCGTCCCCGGCAGCGTCCTCTTCGTGGGCGGTGCCGGCGGCAGCGACCACGGGGACCTCTCGGCCGCGGTCGCCCGCGCGGCTCGGGCCACGCCCGGCACGACCTGGTCGGCCCTCGGGCTCGACACGTGGGTCGACGATCCGTGGGAGGCCATGACCTCGGCCGAGGTGATCGTGACCTGGGCCGGCCAGAACACCGTCGCCGACCTCGCCGCCCTCGGCGCACGTGCCGTGGTCGTGCCGCAGACCCGACCCTTCGACGAACAGCTCACGACCGCCCGGGCGCTCGATCGGGCCGGCCTCGCCGTCGTGGCGCCGTCCTGGCCCGCCGACGACGAGTGGCCGTCGGTGGTCGAGCGCGCCCGGGGGCTGCGGCCCGACTGGTCGGCGTGGCAGGTCGAGGGGGCTGCCGCCCGCGCCGCCGCGGTGGTCGCCGAGGTGGCCGGTCGGGGCGCGCACGGCGTCGGCCCCGCGCGCGCCGAGCCCGCCGTCGGCGCCGAGCCCGCCGTCGGTTCCGACCTCGCCGTCGGCACCGACCTCGCGGGGGTCGCCTCGTGACCGTCGTGGTGGTGACCCTCGCGTCCGCCACCCGGATGAAGCACGTCGCCAACCAGCTGCGGTTCGTCCGGCAGGCGGCACCCGACACCGGCCACGTGGTCGTCTGGCTCGACGAGACCCCCGCCCCCGACGTGCCCGCCCTGGCCGGGGTCACGACCCTGCACGTCCCGCCGGGTCCCGACGGCCTGCGCCTCGCCGCCGGACGCAACCGCGGAGCCGACGCGGCCGTCCGTCACGGTGCCACGCTCATCGTGTTCCTCGACGCGGACTGCGTACCCGGCCCCGACCTCTTCCGCCACTACGAGCAGGCGGCGCTCGGCCACCCGGGGGCTCTCCTGAGCGGACCCGTCACCTACCTGCCCGAGGGGTTCGTGCTCGGCACCGGCGAGGGGCTCGAGGGGGCGACCGCTCCGCACGCGGCGCGACCCGCGCCTCCTGCGGGGACGACGCTCGTCGCGGGCGCCGCGGACTATCCGCTGTTCTGGTCGCTGTCGTTCGCGGTGACGCCGGACGCCTGGGCGCGGCTCGGCGGCTTCGACGAGCGATACGAGGGCTACGGCGGCGAGGACACCGACTTCGCCTTCATCGCGCGCTCGCTCGACGTCCCGCTCGTCTGGGTCGGCGGCGCCCACGCGTACCACCAGTACCACCCGACGTCGTCACCGCCGTGGCGCCACCTGTCCGACGTCGTGCGCAACGGCGGCCTCTTCGCCGAGCGGTGGGGCGAGTGGCCGATGGGTGGCTGGCTCGACGCGTTCGAGCGGGCCGGCGCGGTGCGCCGGGCGGCCGACGGCGGCTGGACCCTCGTCGAGGGCGCGGCCGTCCCGAGCTGACCCGCCCCGGGCCGACCCGCCCCGAGTCGCCGGGCCGAGTCGCCCGCCCCGAGTCGACGGGCCGGGATCGCACCGCCGACTGAGCATCGCACCGTCGAAGTGGGCGGTGCGACGTCCAGTCGGCGGTGCGACACCACCCCGCGGTGGCGCAAACGACTCTCAGCGCAGGGCCGTCTCGTCGAGGCCCAGCGCCCGTCGCGCCTCCGGCGCCCCGTCGACGTGCGTTGTCCACGACGGACGCACGAACGAGTCGCGTTCGAGCAGCAGGTGCTGGTCGATTTCGGCTTGGCCTCTCGGTGCGACCCGCGACACACCGTTGTCGACGTATCCGAGTCGCCGGGAGACGCCGAGCGACGCGGCGTTCCACTCGGCGGCGCTCGACGTCGCGACCTCGGCGCGGAGGTGGTCGAAAGCGAAGGTCAGCGCCGCGGCGCGCATCTCGGTGCCGAGGCCCTGACCGTGGGCCGAAGCGGTCAGCCATGAGCCCGTCTCGACGGTACGGAGGGTTGTGAACCGGCGGGCGACCAGGTCTTGCATCCCGATCGGGACCCCGTCACGACGGGCGACCAGGTTGAGGGACCAGGACTCAGGGGTGAGTGCGGCGCGTTGGCGCCATTGGTGCCGGGCCAGTCCCGCCGTGAGTTCGTCGTCGGGCAGGTCGGTCCACGGCTCCGCGAACGGCATGCGGGCGGGGTCGTGGATGCCGGCCCTTGCCGCCTCGACGAGGCCAGGCAGATCGTCGTCCCGCAGCACCCGGAGTTCGAGACGCGGGGTGCGCAGGCACAACCGGAACAGGGGCCAGACGTCGACGAGGTCCATCGCCCGAGCCTAGTGAGCCGAGGAGGCGCGGCGCGGCCGGGTCAGTCGAGCGTGCCCTGGTCGGACGATTTCTTGTGGGCGATGGCGTCGCGTTCGGCGGCGAGCGACGCGACGGTGGCCGGGTCGAGGGCGTCGTAGTCGACGAACGGGTCGGGCTGGCCCGTCTTGTCGGCGACGACCGCCGAGTAGGCCGAGACGGCGAGTCGCAGCTTGGCGGTCGCCCGACCGGCGCGCTTGCTCGACAGCGGTTTCTCTTGCATGACCTTGCGGTGGTGGTCGAGCGCCTCGACGAGGTCGCGGTGGGCCGTCTTGAGCTTTTTCGCCATGTGACGATCATGCCCACCCGGGGCCGATCTGCCAACACGGTCGTGGCCGCGGGGGACCGGTCGGGGGACAAGCCGCCGCGGGGGAGGAAGCGAGGCCCGGGTGCTTTCACAGCGGGCGGCCACACTGCCGTAACCTCCCGGGCGGACCATCAGGCATGATCTCGCTGACCGGAGTGATCCGCCCCACCGACGAGGTGGCCGTGCTGCACGTCGTCGAGCAGAAGCTCCGGCGGCACTTCCCGGCGTTGAGCGCCGCGTCCGAGGTGCTCGTGCTGCAGGCCTGGGGCCTGCCGGTCCGCGTCACCGAGCAGTTGGCGCGGCTGCGGCTCGACGTCGTCGTGGGCGACCAGGACGAGGCGGCCACGTTCCGCGACACGGTCGGCGCCGAGTTGCGTGGCTGGTCGGGGTCCGGCTCCCTGCGGGTCGACTGGACCGAGGGCGTCCTCCCCGCCGTCGCGCCGGCCACGCTCGGCGAGACCGCCTGACCGCGACGGCCGGGGACGCCGACGGGGCGACCTCCAGGGTTTCCCCGGCCCGCGCCTCCTATGCTTCGTCCCGACGAGGGTCTCCCGAGCCCTCTCTCGCCGAGGGGGCGCGCATGACCGACGACGGACGCACCGAGCGGGCCCCCGACGGCCACGACGACCCCTCCGATCGAGGAGGCGCGGTGCGGCAGGGCGGGATCGCCCGCCACGGTCGCCTCCGCCGTGGGCACCCCGTGGCGTTCGCGGCGAAGGTGACGGCGGCCACGCTGGCCGTGGTCCTCGTCAGTACGACCTCGATCGCGGCCATCGCCACGTGGCAGGTGCTGCAGGGCGCGAGGCCCACGGTGCAGCTCGCCGGACCCGACGGGTCGTCCGCCTCGCCGGTGCCGCAGCTGACGGCGCAGACCGGTGAGGTGAACCTGCTGCTGATCGGCACCGACACCCGCGAGGGGCTGGGCACCGGGTTCGACGACGCCGCCAACCAGCAGGCCAGCTCGGGGGCGGGCAAGAACGACTCCACGGTGCTCGTGCACATCTCCGAGGACCACACGAACATGGCGGTCGTGAGCTTCCCGCGCGACCTCATCGTGCCGATGCCGGCCTGCCCGAACGACGACGGCACGGTCAGCCCGGCGACCTCGGGCGCGATGCTGAACACCGCGCTGGGACGTGGCGGGCCGAAGAACGGACTGTCGTGCGTGGCCCAGACGATCGGACAGCTGACCGGACTGCAGATCGACTACGCGGGATCGATCACGTTCGAGGGGGTCGTGTCGATGGCCGACGCCATCGGCGGCGTCGAGGTGTGCCTGGCGACGCCGATCCGCGACACCGAGGTCCAGCCCGCACTCGACCTCCCGGCCGGCACGCGGACGTTGTCGGGGGCCGAGGCCGGAGCCTTCCTCCGCTCGCGCTACGGGGTCGGCGACTCGAGCGACCTCGGGCGGATCAGCAACCAACAGACGTTCCTCTCGGCGCTCGCCCGGCAGACGGTGTCGGCGGGGACGCTGACCGACCCGACCAAGGTGTTGGCGATCGCGAGGGTGGCGTTCGCGAACATGACGCTGAGCGACACGTTGGCCGACGCGTCGACCCTCGCCAAGCTCGCCCTCGCCGTGAACACGGTCGGGCTGTCGAACATGGTCTTCGTGCAGTACCCGGCGGTGGACGACCCCGCCGACCGCAACCGCGTGCTGGTCGACGAGTCGGCGGCCGCGGTGCTGGACGACGCCCTGCAGCGCAACCTGCCGCTGACCCTCTCGGCGGACAGCCTCGGACGGTCGGCGGTGCTCGACCCGGCCGCCCCGGCCGCGCCGGGTGTGTCGGCGTCTCCGTCCACGGGTGCCGGGGGCGAGCCGTCGGGCGAGGCGACCGACGGGGCGGTCGACGTCGTCCCGGGCGCCGGAGCGACCCCGGCGCCGACGCCCGCACCGACCTCGGCGGCCCTGCCCGGGAACGTCTCGGGCCAGTCCGCCGACCAGGTCACCTGCGCCAAGCGCGACTGACGAGGGGTCGAGTCACCTTCTTCCGGGGGTTCCCCCTGCCTTCGACGCGCCCTAGCATGGCAACCGACATGTGAACTTGAACATGTCACCTTCCGGGTGGCGTGTCGACGATCGGCGAAGGGGCCACACGATGAAGACGACCACATCGATCCGAGGGGTCGGTGCGACGGTGGCCCTGGCCATGGTCACCGCGGCCTTCGCGGCGACACCGGCCGCGGCGACACCGGCCGCGGCGACACCGGCCGCGGCGACACCGGCTGCCGCGGCACCGGCCGCGGCGACGCCCACCGCCGCGGAGCCGGCTGCTCCGACGTCGGCCGCGGCTGCCGCCGCCTCGACCGCGACCGTCGACCTCGACATCGAACGCCGCGCCGACGGCAGCGGCCCCTTCACGCCCGCCGAGGGCCCCGGTGCCGACGCCGGCGCCTCCAACGGCATCGTCCGCACCTTCGACGCCATCACCTACCGCGTCACCGTCAGCGCCAACGGCGGCTCGGTGACGAACGAGCGGTTCACCGTGACCGCACCCGACGGCACCACGTGGGCCGGGATGCCGAACACCTGCGAGGTCGACGGCTCCGCGATCGTCGGCCCCGAACTCACCTGCAACGTCGGCACCGTCGGCGAGGGGCAGGTCCTCGCGACCCCGGTCGTCCTGACCATCGACTCCCGGGCCGGCGGCGGCACGGTCGCCATCACGGGCACCGTGACCGGTGACGGCGTCGCCGAACCGGCAGGGCCCGTCACATCCGTGGCGACGACGGTCTCCGCGGCACCGCGCTTCGACCTCGCGAAATCCGTCGCGAACTCCACCTTCCACCCCGGTGTCGTCGGCCCCGACGGAACGGAGGGGACGGTCCTCCAGTACCCCGTGACCGTCGCATGGGAGCCCGTGGTCCCCGGGCAGGGGCTCCTCGGCTACGAACGCTCGAGCGGCACCTTCACCTTCCAGGACGACGTCTCCCGGATGTTCGGCGACCTGCCGTCCCCCGCGGTCCTCGTCGGCCACGACGGGCGGGCCGCCTGCGGGCTCAACGACGGGCGCACCTTCCCGGTCCTCCCCGGCGGCAGCGGGGGGAGGTCCACGACGGTGCTGCACTCCGGCCGCTTCGAGTGCACGCAGTCCGCTCCGGGGCAGCCCGTCGAGGTGACCATCACGGGCACCGACACCGACATCACGCCGTCGAGGGGCATCCCCTCGCAGAGCGCCACCGGCCAGCCGATCCAGGGGGGCGTCAAGCCCTACGTGATCAGCGGGTACATCAGCATCTGGGTTCCCGCCCTCGACGCGGGCCAGTCCCTCATCGCGACCAACACCTTCACCCCGCTGCAGACCACGGGCATCAGCGGTGCGTCCAACTTCCCGGGCTCGACCGAGCCGCTGGCGAACAACTCGGTCGACCGCAACCTGTCGTTCTTCGTCCCGGGAGGGGGCTTCAAGCACCTCGGCCAGACCCGGGCCGACGGCTCCACCGCCGTCGGCTCCGCGAAGTCCGGAGACCCCTACGTCACCCCCGGGACGCGCCTCCGCTCCCAGGTCTCCCTCGCGAACAGGGGCGTCTCGGACTACGTCGGAGCGATCGCCTGCGACGTCTACGACAACCGCTTCCAGCAGCTGACGACGCTGTTCGGCGAGCACGCCACCACCAACGGCTGGAACGAGGGCGTCCGCATCGAGTACGCGGCGTTCTCCTTCTCCGACCCCACCGTCGGTCGGGACGCCACGTGCGACGACTCCGACGGCCCGTGGTACGACAGCCCCGACGACGTGCCCGGCGGTGTCGACGCGATCGGGAAGATCCGCGCCGTCGGGACGGTCGCCGGTGGGCGGGCCGGCAACCTCTTCAGCTACTTCGAGGTGCAGGCCGCCCCGAACGACACCCGCGTCCACGACTTCGGCTCGTTCTTCGACGGCACGAGCGCCTGGGTCCACGACACGGCGCCCGCGGCCAACGGTGTCGGGCCGCTGGCCGACAGCGTCATCGTCACCCAGGTCAGGGCCCGGGTCGTGAAGAAGGTCGTCGACCCCGGCACCACCGCCGAGACCACTCCCGACAAGACCGCGTTCGTCGTCGCCGGCACGAGCATGGACTACGCCCTCTACCCGACGCTGACGAACGCGACGGAGGGGGGCCGCCCCCAGGCCCTCACGGTGACCGACGTCCTGCCCGAGCACACGACGTACCAGCGTGGCTCGAGCTCCCTCGAACCGACGAGCGTCGAGACCACGACGATCGACGGTGAGCTCCACGAGACGATCGTCTGGACCCTCGAGGACGTCGTCCCCAACCGTCCGATCGCGCCCCTCACGTACCGGCTCGACGTGTCCGGGACGGCCCCGCCGGGGTCCGTGAACAACACCGCCCACGTCGCCGCCGACGACGACCTGTCGCCCGAAGGGCTCCGCACGGCACTCCGAGGCGTCCGCGTCGAGTCCTCGAGCGGCATCGGCGTCCAGAAGACCGCGGAGGAGCCCACCGTCGTCGTCGGCGACGACCTCGTCTGGACGCTCGAGTACCGCAACACCGACTCCGTCCCCATCGCGGCCGTCGACCTGATCGACGTCCTGCCCACCGTCGGGGCCAGCGGTGGGCAGGTCGACCTCGCCGCCCCGGTCGAGGTCGACCCCGACGCCGGTGAACGCGTCCGCTACACGACCGCTGCCCCGGGCGGCATCTCCTTGGACGGCGACGACCCGAGCAACGCCCCCGGGGGCGACACCGCCTGGTTCGACGCGTCCCGCATCGGGACGGGCGGCGACCAGGTGGCGCTCGAGGAAGTCACCGCCGTCCGCATCCAGCGGACCACGGCCGTCGACGTCGGCGAGGTCGTCACGCACGACCTGACCGCGACGACGACGGAGGCACGTGACGGGGACGTCGTCACCAACCGGTTCGGCCTGCGCGCGACGAACCTCGCGCTCGCCGCGTTCTCGAACCGGGCCGCCATCACCGTCGTCGCCGGAGCCGTCGGCGACCGCGTGTGGGACGACGCGGACGCCGACGGGCTCCAGGGGCCTGCCGAGGCCGGCATCCCGTTCCTCCCGGTGACCCTCACCGGCACCGACGACCGGGGCCGTCGGGTCGAGCGGCGCACCAGGACCGACCTCGCGGGCACGTACGTCGTCGACGGGCTCCGCCCGGGGGAGTACACCGTCGCCTTCTCCTCGCTGCCCGACCGGGCCTGGACCGCACGCCACCAGGGCGAGGACGACAGCGTCGACTCCGACGCCGGGCTCGACGGAACCGCGACGGTGGCGCTCTCGACCGTCCTCGAGGGGGACGAGCTCGTCGGGGTCGACCGGGACCTCGGCATCGACGCGGGCCTCCTGCCGGCCGTCGACCCGGGGGAGCCGGTCGATCCCGGTGTGCCGGTCGACCCGGGTGCCCCGGTCGACCCGGGGGCACCCGTCGATGCCGTCGGTGCCGCGGGCACGACCTCGGACCCGTCGACCGGGCCCGGAGCGTCACGGGGTGACCGTCTGCTCGCCTTCACGGGCAGCGAACCGGCCGTCCTCGGCATCGCGGTGCTCGGCCTCCTCGGTCTCGGTGCGCTCCTCGCCCTCGCCGCGCGGCGGCGGGACTCCTGAGCGTGTCCCGTCGCCGCCGCGGCGCCCCCTGATCGTGACCGGGCTCCATCTCGGCCTCGATCAGGCGGCAGAGCCGAGGAGGCGCCCGGTCCAGTCCCGCAGGGCCGCGACGGCTCGGCGCGACAGGGTCGCCTGCGGCAGCATGCTCGCGGAGCCGTGGAAGGCCCCCGGCCACACGTGGAGCTCGGCCTGCACCCCGGCCGCCCAGAGCGCCCCCGCGTAGGCGACGGCTTCGTCGCGGAACACCTCCGCGCTGCCGCAGTCGACGTAGGCCGGTGGCAGGTCCGCGAGGTCGGTCGCGCGGCCGGGAGCGGCGTAGAACGACACGCCGTCGTCGTCACCGCGACGGTCGCCGAGGTAGGCGTCCCAGCCGAACCGGGTCATCTCCCGGTCGGCGACGCCCACCCCGTCGAACTGTCGGGCGGAGACGGTCGCGTCGCGGTCGTCGAGCATGGGGCTGACGAGCACCTGCCCGAGAAGGGCCGGGCCTCGTCGATCACGGGCCAGGAGGGCGGTGCCCGCGGCGAGCCCGCCCCCGGCGCTCTGGCCGACGACGACCATGCGGTCGGGGTCGACGCCGAGCTCGTCGGCGTGCTCGGCGACCCAGACGAGACCGGCGTAGCAGTCCTCGACCGGGTAGGGGTCGGGGTGCTCGGGCGCGAGGCGGTAGTCGGGGCTGACGAGGACGACGTCGTGCACGAGCAGCCAGTCGTCGTACGAGTCGAGGTTGCCGAGGTGGTGGCCGAACATCATGCCGCCCCCGTGGATCGCGTAGGCGCAGGCCGCCGGCCCGGTGCGGCCGATCCGCTGGACGACCGCGAGGTCGATCGGGTCGCCGAGGTGCCCGGGGACGGTGATGCTGCGCCTCTCGAGACCGCGGGCGCGCAGTCCTTCGTCGAGCTGCGCCTCCGTCGTCTCGAGCTGTCGCATCCGGGGCAGCATCCCGGTCTCGAGGCGGAAGCGGCCGCGGGCGTCCATCGCCTCCAGGAAGGGCGCGAACTCGGGGTCGAACGGCGGACGGGGCAGGGCGGTGGTGTCAGGCACGGGAGGTCTCCTCGGTGGTGGTGGTGGTGGTGGAACGGGTCGGGGTCGAGAGCGGTCCGGGGGCGGGTTCGGTGCGGCCGGGGTCGGCGCGGCCGGGGTCGGTGCGGCCGCGGTCGGCCCTGCCGTCGGCGGTCCGGGCACGGGTCGTCCCGACCACGACGAGCGCGGCGGCGACGACGGCGAGCCCGAGGCCCGCGACCGTCAGGGCGTCCTGGAACGTGGCCAGACGTGCGGTCGTCCAGGTGGTCGTGGTGATGCTGCCGCCGACGAGCACGGCGACGACCGTCCCGGCCACGGTGACGGCGGCACCGCTCGCGAGCTCGCTCGACGTGTCGACCAGGGCGGCACCGACCGAGGTGCGGTCGGCGGGCAGGCCGGTGAGCACCGAGGCGCCCGCGACGACCCCGACCACGCGCATCCCCGCCGCGACCAGCACGAGCGCGACGAGCACCCACACGTACCCGTGGCGACCCAGGGCGCCGAAGACCGCGAGGCCCGCGACGACCGACGCCGCGCTGATCCCCGCCGCCCGGGCCAGACCGACCCGCCGGACGAACGGCCCGACGAGGCGACCGCCGGCGAGCAGCACGACGACCTGCGGAAGCGTCCCCACGGCGGCCAGGGCCGGTGGCCAGCCCCAGGCGAACTGCAGCTGGAGCGTCACCAGGTACGAGAGCCCGGCGACGGCGAGGCCCGACGCCGCCTTGAACGCGAGGCCGCTCGACACCAGCGGACGGGCGAGCAGCGAGAGGTCGACCACCGGGTGCCGGGCGGACCGCTCCCGGGCCACGAACCCGACGGCGCCGACGACGGTCACGGCGACGCCGAGCCACCCCCACCCGGAGGTGCCACCCGACTCCACGAGGACGGTCGGCGTCACGAGTGCGGTGGACACGGTCGCCGAGCCGAGCAGCGCTCCGGCGACGTCGACCGGGTCGCGTCGGAGCCCCGCGGGGTCGTCCCGGGCGACACCGAGCCCGATGCCGACCAGGGCCAGCACGGCGATGGGAGCGTCGGCGAGCAGCAGCACCTGCCACGGGGCGACGGCCAGCACGAAGCCGCCGACCGTCGGTCCGACGGCGAGGCCGACGAGCCCCGCGGTCGAGATGACGGTCAGCGCGCGGACGCGCAGGCCCTCGTCGTCGAAGAGGCGGAACGCCAGCGCCATCGACCCCGGTGTGGTCATCGCGGCCGCGACCCCCATGAGCACGCGGACGGCGACGAGTTCCCCGGTCGTCGTGACCGCCGCGGTGGCGAGGCTCGCCGCGGCCAGCAGGACGAGTCCCGTCATCATCACGCGGCGGCGGCCGACGCGGTCGGCGACGGCGCCGAACAGCAGCATGAGCCCGCCGAAGGCGACCGAGTAGGCGGCGGACACCCACTGCAGCCCCGTCGTCGAGGCGTCCAGCTCGCGGCCGATCGTCGGCAGCGCGACGTTCAGCACCGAGTTGTCGAGCATCTCGAACAGGAACACCGCGGACAACCCGGCGAGGGCGATCCAGGCGTCCGAGAGGCGAGGAGGCGCGTCGCCGGTGCGGAGGCCGGCGCGGCGGATGAGGTGGGGGCTGGGCGACACGAGGGCGCACTCCTTCGAGGGAAGAAGTGGCGGATCGTCCGATGCCGCGTGCGGGTGCGTCGCGGATCGCGACGCCTTTTACCTCAGCGAAGGAGACGATACACGGACCGCCGGCGATGACGGAACCCGCGCCTCCGACCGCTCAGCGCGCCAGGGTGTCCTTCGGGTGCTCGCCGAAGCGGGCCAGGTACGCGGCCGAGAACCGGCCCATGTTCCCGAAGCCCCAGCGGCCGGCGACCTCCGAGACGAGGGTCGTCCCCGGGTCGCCCGCGACGAGGTCCTGGCGCACCCGGTCGAGGCGGACGTGTCTCAGGTACTTCGACGGACTGGAGCCCAGGTGCTCGTTCATCAGTTGCTGCAGGGTCCGGGTGTGCATGCCGGCGGCCGTGGCGATGTCCGCCGACGAGATCGCCTGATCGGCGTAGGCGTGGACGTACTCGGCGGCGAGTCGCAGGCGTTTCGTCCGCTCGGTGCGCAGGGAGTCGGGGACGTCGACCGCTCGCCACGGGAACACGTCCAGCAGCGTTCTGACGATCGCCGTCTGGGCGCTGTGGCGGGCGAGGGGAGGGGTCCGCGGGTCGACGATCGTCGGGGTGGCGGCGCCGAGGGTGCGCTGCCAGGCGGCGAGGGCGACGTCGCTCGGCACGGCGGCGTAGTCGAAGACGATCCGTTGCGCCGGCCCGCCGTGGCGTTCGGTGGCGACCTCCTCGAAGAAGGCGCCGTCTATGTGGACGATGCCGTGCCGGTGGGGCGTCATGACGAACGAGAACGACGTCTCGGTCGGGGTCAGGAACGGCCGGGTGCCCACGCTGGTGAGTTGCCCGGTGGGGTGGTCGATGGTCACGGACCCCTGCTGGAACCAGGACACGACGTAGTCCCGGGACCACGGGATCGTGCCCTGCAGGTGACCGGTGAAGGTGCCGGTCTGCAGGGCCAGACGGGCGTCGCCGGCGGAGGCGAAGCGGAACGCGAACGGCTCCGGGCCGACGCGGGCGCGGAAGTCGCGTCCGGCGAGGACCGTCTGCAGACTGTCGCGCGCCTCCTCGACGTCGTCGCTCGACCAGGCGTCCCGGCGGAACTCGTCCGGTGCGCGCTCGTCCGGTGCGCGTTCGTCGGGCGCCGGTCCGGTCGCGGGCATGTAGGTGCTGGGCACGGTGATCTCCTGGTCCTCCTCTCCGGGTCGCACGCTGGTGGGACGTGGCCTCAGCAATGGGGACGAGGGTCGAGCAGGTTTCGTCACGAATCGCCGACGGGAGGTCTGACGGACACGATGCCGCATCTACCGGCGGCTGTCCCTACCCCAGAAGACGTGCCCCGCCCCGAGAGGGATGCCCCGCCGCGGGTCGGGAGGGCGCCTGCGGGTCGGCAGGGCGCCTGCGGGTCGACGGGGTGCCGCGGCCGCGGCTCAGACGTCGCGGGCGAAGCAGACCGACTCGGCCGACCCGGCGTACGAGCCGAAGAGCGGGATGCTCTCGTAGCCCTCGCGTTCGTAGAAGCGGATGGCGTCCGGCTGGAGGATGCCCGTCTCGAGCACGATCCGGCGGGAGCCCAGGTCGCGTGCGGCGTCCTCGAGGGCTCGGAGGACGGCGGTCGCGACCCCCGATCCCCGCGCCTCGGGCGAGACGTACATGCGTTTGACCTCGACCGTGGCCGGGCCGACCACCGTGTCGGCGAGAGGGCGCAGGCCACCGCAGGCGATCGGCCGGCCGTCGTCCGCGCGGGCGACGAGGAACACCGGGACGTCGGCCGCCGACGGCGGCGTGCCCGGCTCGTGGTCGTCGCTGCCGTACCGGGCGTCGAGTTCGACCCGCTGTGCGCGGCGGAGGCCGTCGGCGTCGGGGTGGTCGAAGGGGGTCCGGGTGATCGTCCAGCGCATGGGTCGTCCTTTCGTGACAACCGTTACGGTAACATGCGTTACGATCACGGGATGAGCAGGACGCGTGACGTGGACGACACCCGGAGGCGTCTCTCGGACGCCGTGTTCACGACCCTCGCCGGGCGCGGGCCGACGGGGCTCACCCTCCGCGCGGTCGCCGAACGGGCGGGCTGCACCACGGGCCTCGTCCTGCACACCTTCCGGGACAAGCAGGCCCTGCTGCTCCACGCCCGGGACGTGCTCCACGAGCGCACCCGCGAGCGCTCGGACGCGCTCGAGGGCGATGCCGGCGACGCGGTGGCCGCCGTACGCGCCGTCGTCCTGGGCACCCTGCCGACCGACGACGAGCGTCTCGCCGAGGCCCGCGTGTGGGTCGGCTTCCTGGCCGCGGCGCTCGACGATCCCGTCCTGGCCGAGCGGCACGCCCTCGCCAGCCGCGCCTTCGCCGACCGTCTGACGCGACTGCTCGGGGTCGGTGATCCCGGGGGCCACGACGAGGCGGGCACCCGGGCGGCGGCCCTCGTCGCGGCGGTGGAGGGGGTCTCGAGCCTGGCGACCGGCGACCCCGGCCGCTGGACCGCGGCGCGCCAGGTGCAGGCTCTCGAGGTCGTCCTCGCCGCCGCCCTGCGGACCAGCGCCCCGCGGTAGTCGATCAGCCGCACCGGTGGTCGATCAGCCCCGCCGGTAGCGGCTGCCGTCGCAGGTGTGGACGGCCGAATCATCGAAGAGCAGCCGCAGGTCGTAGGCGGCGCAGTCGGCGAACGTGCCGATGCTGATGAACGAGGAGGAGCGGTGCAGTTCGCCCTTGGACGGGCCGTCGGAGCCGATGCCGGCCCGGTGGACCATCCACTCGACGTCACGGGCGTCCTGGTCGAGGTAGCGCATGACGGCCTCGTTGTCCTCGTGCTGGCCGATGTACGCGCGGGCGATCGTGCTGCGGACGATCCGCAGCACCGGTGCGAGGGGCTTGCCCGGTGCCGCGCTCAGGCCCCCGGCCTGGTACAGGAGTCGCCGCGTGCCGCTGCGGCGCATGGCGGGGACCAGCGCTCGGACGAAGGTCGCGTTCACCTGCCGCTCGCGTTGGGCGGCCGCGTCCCCGACCATCATCACGACGGCGTCGACGCCGCCGAGCAGGGCGTCGAGGTCGAGGTCGTCGTCGAGGGAGCCCTGGACGACCTCGAGGTCGTCGTGCTCGATCGCGAGCTTGCCGGGCGTCCGCGCGAGAGCGCGGAGTCGATGCCCGGCGTCGAGTGCCAGTCGCGTGAAGTGCTGCCCGGTCTGCCCCGTGGCGCCGAGCACGAGGAGGGTGCGTGGAGTCGTCATGGCCTCAATCTAGGCGGTGTCTAGTATCTAGTCAATGACTAGTCGGGGATTAGGATCGAGGCATGACGCAGCGGCCCTTCCACCACGGGAACCTGCGCGCCGTGCTGCTGGACGAGGCGATCGAGGTCGTGCGCGAGTCCGGCGTCGACGGCCTCTCGCTCCGCGACCTCGCCCGTCGGGCCGGGGTCAGTCACGGTGCCCCCCGGAGCCACTTCGTCGATCGGCAGGCGCTGCTCGACGCGCTCGCCGGAGCCGGGTTCGAGCGGCTCACCACCGCGGTCCGACGCGCGCTCGACGGCGGGGGAGGTCGGACGGAACGCCTCCATCGCGTCGCCCGGGCCTACGTCGACTTCGCCGTCGACGATGCCGCGCTGATGGAGCTCATGTTCCAGACCAAGGTGACGACGAAGCCCGAGGCCGTGCACGAGGCGGCGGGCACCCTCTTCGCCGTCCTCGACGGAGCCCTGGGGCCGACGGAGTCCGAGGCGTCCGGTGACGAGTCGCGCGACCACTTCAAGATGCTCTTCGCGGCGACGATGCAGGGGATCGCCTCGCTGGTCGCCTCCGGCCGCATCGAGCGCCCCCTCGGGGACCGCCTGGTGGGCACGGCCATGGACACGATGCTCGACTCCGACCTCGGACGGCGCGTGGTCACGACCCGCTGATCGGCGGGGGCGTCGGTGGCGGCGTCCTCCCCTCCGGCGGTGCCCGGCGGGAGGCACCGTCTACGCTCGGCGGCATGCTGTCGTTGACCCGCGTGCGGGAGTCGTTCTGGTTCCTGCCCGCCGTGTTCGGGCTCGTCGCCGTCGTCCTCGCCGAGGTGTTGGTGACGGTCGACAGGTCCCTGCCGACGACGGTGACCGAGGGGCTGCCGCTGCTGGGTGCCCTCAGCGCCTCCGGGGGACGGTCGTTGCTCTCGGGCATCGGGACGTCGATGCTGACCGTGGCCGGGACGTCGTTCTCGATCACGATCTCGGTGCTCGCCACGACGTCGTCGACCTACGGCCCGCGACTCGTCCGCAACTTCATGGCCGACCGTGCCAACCAGTTCGTGCTGGCGACCTTCACCTCGACCTTCCTCTACTGCATCGTCGTGATGCGCACCGTCCACACCGAGGTCGACGACACCAGCGCGTTCGTCCCGGTGATCGCCGTCCACGTCGCGGTCCTGCTCAGCGTGTTCGACGTGGGGGTGCTGGTCTTCTTCATCCACCACATCGCCGGTTCGGTGCAGATCACCTCGTTGCAGGCGCGCGTGCTCGACGACCTCCGGGCCGTGACCGACGTCGTCTACCCCACGAGCCCCGCCGACGACGTCAGCCAGGAGGCGCGGGTCCGGTCCTCGGCGGACGGTCCGCTCCCGGCCGACGCGGCCGTCGTCCGTGCCGACGCCGACGGCTACGTGCAGACGGTCGCGTGGGAGGCGCTCCGACGCGTCGCCGTGCGCGAAGGCCTCGTCGTCGACGTCGTCGCGATGCCCGGCCGGTACGTGATCGTGGGGGACCCGCTCGCGGTGACCAGCGCCTCCCCGGGGTCCGACACGGTCCGTGAACTGCGACGGGCGACCACCCTGGGGCCCGCCCGGACGCCTCACCAGGACGTCGGGTTCGCCCTGCAGCAACTCGTCGAGATCGCGGTGCGAGGTCTCGCCTCGGGGAGCAACGACCCCTACACCGCGGTGAGCGCGCTCGACATGTCGGCCGGAGTGCTCGTCCCGCTGTGGCGTCGGGGCGAGCCCGTCACGGCGCTGCTGGACGACCGGGGTGCACCCGCCGTCCTCGTCACGTGGCCGTCCGTGGAGGCGCTCGTCGACTCGCTGTTCCACACCGTCCGCACCTACGCCCCCGACCAACCGGCCGTGCTGGCGGCCGCGCTGCGCCTCGTCGAGCGGCTCGACGAGGTGGCCCCGTCGGCCCGCGCCGGTCGACTGGTCGATCACGGGACCGCCCTCCGGGACGCCCTCGCCGGCTGAGGCTCCCGCCGCCGACGACCGCACGCGCCTGCGTGCCGGGGGGCGGGGCTCGGCAGTGCGGACGTGCACGTCGCGTCGGGACCGTGCCGTGCGCTCGGGTCGTCACGCACTCGTGTCGGCAACTCCGGGCTGGTGCCGCAGCGCCGAATGCCGGGCCCCGAGTCCCGGGGCTCGCGCAGCTCGGTGCGACACCCGGCAGGAATTGCCCGCACCGCGAGGCGACGCGCAGGGCGGGTTGAGCGGGGTGCCAGGGCGCCGGGGTGCTGGGG
>NZ_LR733395.1:0-2553 GCF_902506305.1 Frigoribacterium sp. 9N | reverse complement strand
CCCGAACCGACCCCCGCCGACCACCGCACCGCCCCCGACAGCACGGAGACGAACCGATGACCTTCCGCACCTCCCCCACCACCCGCACCCGCGCCTCCTGGGCCGGCGGTCTCGCTCTCGCCGCGGCGAGCGCCCTCCTCCTCACCGGCTGCGTCGCGGGTGAGGACGCCGGCACCGGCGCGGCCGACGCGGCAGGCGGCGCCGGGGCGAGCGACGGCGAGTGGTCGACCGACACGCTCGACATCGACTTCGCGACCTACAACCCGCTCAGCCTCGTCGTGAAGGACCAGGGCTACCTCGAGGACGCCCTCGGCAACGACGTCACCGTCAACTGGACCCAGTCGGCCGGCTCGAACAAGGCCAACGAGCTGCTGCGCGCCGGAGCGGTCGACGTCGGCTCGACCGCCGGCTCGGCCGCGCTGCTCGCCCGCTCGAACGGCTCCCCCATCAAGACGATCGACGTGTACTCGCAGCCCGAGTGGTCGGCGCTCGTCGTCCCGGGCGACTCGACCATCACCGACGTGGCGGACCTCCGCGGCAAGACGATCGCGGCGACCACCGGCACCGACCCGTACTTCTTCCTGCTGCAGGCGCTCGACCAGGCCGGGCTCAGCGCGTCGGACGTGACGATCCAGAACCTGCAGCACGCCGACGGCCGCGCCGCCCTCGAGAACGGCAGCGTCGACGCCTGGTCCGGCCTCGACCCGATCATGGCCGCGAGCGAGGCCGAGTCGGGTACGAAGCTGCTGTACCGCAACGTGGACTTCCTCAGCTACGGGTTCCTCAACGCCACCGAGTCGTTCCTCGAGGCGTCGCCCGACGTCGCGCAGGTCGTCGTCGACTCGTACGAGAAGGCCCGCGCCTGGGCCCTCGACAACCCGGACGAGACCGCCGCCATCCTGGCCACGGCCGCCGCGATCGACCCCGCCGTCGCCACCACGGTGATCGACCGCACCCACCTCGACATCGACCCCGCCCCCGGAGCCGACCAACGCGCCGTCCTCGACACCATCGGCCCGATCCTGGTCGAGTCGGGCGACGTCCCCTCGCAGGACGACGTCGACGCCGCCCTCGACTCGCTCTTCGACGACTCGTACGCGACGGCCGCGTCCACCTCGTGAGCAGCACCCTGACCGTCACCCCCCGAGCCGAGGAGGCGCGGGTCGTCGAGGACGGACGCCGCGCCTCCTCGTCCGGGTCGCCCGCGCCGCGACGCCCGGGCACCCCGGGCGCGACCCCTCCCCGCCGCCTGGCACTGCTCGGGGTGCTCCTGCCGGCCGCCGTGCTCGCCGCCTGGGTGCTCGCCACCACCGTCGGCGGAGTGCCCTCGTACCGCCTGCCGTCCCCCGCGGACGTGGCGCGGGCAGGAGTCGACCTCGCCGCCACGGGTCAGCTCGGCCTCTACGTCGCCATCTCGGTGCAGCGGGTGCTGATCGGGTTCGTGGTCGGGTCCGTGATCGGGCTGGTCGTCGGCGCCGTCGTCGGGTTGTCGCGGGTGGGCGAGGCGTTGCTCGCGCCGTCGATCGCGGCCGTGCGCGCGGTGCCGTCGCTGGCTTGGGTGCCGTTGCTGATCCTGTACCTCGGCATCGGCGAGGACTCCAAGGTGACGTTGATCGCGATCGGTGCGGCGTTCCCCGTCTTCACCACGGTCGCGGGGTCGCTGCGGCACGTCGACCCGCAGCTCGTCGAGGCGGGGCGCGCCTACGGCCTGCGGCGGGTGTCGCTCTTCACCCGGGTGCAGCTGCCGGCCGTGCTGCCCTCGCTCGTGTCGGGGCTGCGGCTGGCGCTGGCGCAGGCGTGGCTGTTCCTGGTCGCGGCCGAGCTGATCGCGTCGTCGATGGGCCTCGGCTTCCTGCTGACCGAGTCGCAGTCGAACGGACGCGTCGACCGGATCTTCCTCGCCATCGTCCTGCTGGCGCTGCTCGGGACACTGAGCGACACCGTGCTGAACGTCGTGCAGCGCGTGGCGCTGCGGCGCTGGCGGTAGGCCGCGGGCGGCAGGCGGCGGGCGGTCTGCCGCGCCGTCCGCGTATGACGCCAAGCGGTGGTCACTGCGCCAGGACTAAGCCTGGCGCGGTGACCACTTCCTGGCGCCGTGGCCCGCCCCGCCACGAAGTACACACGCCGCCACGACATCGCGTGGCGGCTTGTGTACCTCGTGGCGTGAGGCAAGCCGAGCACCTGCCGTCCGCACGCCGCGCACCCCGCCCGGCACGCGCCTCCTACGTTCGCCCCATCCGCACGCCGCGCGTCCTACCCGGCACGCGCCTCCTGCACTCGCACCGTCCGCACGCCGCGCACCCTGCCCGCCCCGCGCCTCCTGCGTTCGCCCTGTCCGCACGCCGCGCGTCCTGCCCGGCCCGCGCCTCCCGCGCTCGCACCGTCCGCACGCCGCGCGTCCTACCCGGCCCGCGCCTCCTGCACTCCGCTCTCTGCCGTCCCATAGCGCGACCTGCCCGGGCAGGCTGTGCCGACCGCTGCAAGCTGTGCTGAACGCCGACCGCGGGCCGCGGGCCGCGGCCCGCGGGTTGTGCTGCCGGCTGCAAACTGTGC
>NZ_LR733398.1:0-16107 GCF_902506305.1 Frigoribacterium sp. 9N | reverse complement strand
GGCGGCGGGGGTGGTGCCGGGGCGCGACTCGTCGAGGGGTTCGTGGGTCACCGGCACATCCTGCCAGCCCCCTGTTTCGTGCACGTGACGCGCCGCGCGCCCGCTTGTCAGCCTGCCGCACCGTCGAGTGGACGTGACGCCGCCGCATGCCGCGGTGTCTCGTCCACACGGCGGTGTCCTTCCGGAGCGATCAGGCCGCGCCGCTCATCACCATGGCGATCGGCACGACGACGGCGATCAGACCGGTGACCGCCACGAGGGCGCAGAGCACCGGACGGCGGGTCGTCAGCGGGATGACCCCGGGCACGATGGCGGCGGCGTTCTTGCCCGAGAAGACCTCATCGGCCGGCATGATCGTGAGTCGTCCGTGCTGGGCGATCTCGAGCAGTTGTCCTCCGGGCCAGTTGGCCTCGGTGAGGACGAGTCGGCGGCCCTTGCCGTCCCGGACAGCTAGGTAGGCGAGGCTCTGCACACCCAGGTTCAGCGTGCAGAGGATGCCGCGTTGTGAGCCGTCGAGTTCGACGGTCGTCGTGCGTCCGCACCCACGTCTGGTCACCGCGGTGTCGGACACGGTGATGCTCGTCGTCCGGAGGTAGATCCACAGACCGGCCGCCAGAATGACCAACAGGACGACAAGGTACGGGACGACGGTCATTCCCATGCGATTCCAGCCGATCAGGAAGGCGAGGGGTATCAGGACGAGTCGGCCTTTGGCCTTCGCCCAGAAGTGCGGCCACGTCGGTCGGTAGGTGATGGCGGGCGGGAGGGGGCTACTGGTCATGGTTCTTCTTCCTCTGGGGTGGTGTCTGACGGAGGGTCGTTCGTGAGATGCCACGAAAGACCTTCCGCGAGCTCGTCCATGAGGCGGACGACCTCGGAGAATGGGTGGGGAAAGGGAGCTTCCGCGATCAAGATGACGCGGGTCGACGTGCCCTCCTGCAACCACGTCCAGGTCACCTGGCCCATGGCGGCGGGGCGCGAGAGTCCCTGCAGAGGCACAAGGCGGATGGCCTGGATTCGGTGGGCGCTTCCGAGGTGCGTTCCGAGGGTTGCGACGGATGGTGGCGCCAGGCATGTCGAGCTCGCGATGAGGGACTCCCTCAGCAGGCCTTCTCTCATCGGATGGTCGTCTTCGGCGACGTAGAGGGCGGCCCAGGCGACCGGGCCCGAGTCCTGACGCCCGGAGGCCACGAACGCGGCTATCGCGCCTTGTTCCTCCAAGGTCGTCCGCAGTCCGGCAAGCGGATGCGAGTCATCGGGAGGCCCCTGGCCCGCCACGCCGAAGAGTGGTCGCCAGAAGGATGAGTGATGGATGGTCAATTCCAGGTCTCGGTCGGGTCTCATGCACTCGCCGCCGCGACGACAGGGGGAGCCCAGAGCGACCAGATGATGATGCCAAGAAGGACCGCGGCGATCATGGTCAGGGAAACGGCGATGACGAGGGTCGCCCAAGGGTGTCGTTGTGGGGGCGACAGCATGCCTGGTGCGAGGGCGTCTGCTTCTGCTGGGCTCAGCAGGCCATTGCCGTTGGAGTACCTGAGGGGAAAGTGGCGCGCGATCCGTTCCAGGTCAGGGGGGGCCCAGTAGGCACCCGTCAGCCGCACGATTGGCTGCTTGCCCCGTCCCAGGATGAGACGAAGAACGGGTCGAGGACCATCCACAGTGGCGAAGATTCCGGCCGTCGGACGAGTCCTGGGGACATGTCGAGTCAAGAAGAAGCGCGAGTAGCTCAACCCGTCGTCGTGCAAGACGACGCGGGTGGTCACCATGTAGAGGCAGATGCCGCCGAGAACGAACACCAGGACGACTGCGGCAAGAGCCCAGCCCACCGCCGAGTCCCGGACGGTGAACGGGATGAGGCTCGTCGACCCGCCCGAGATGACGGCGTTTCGTGCGTAGTGGCGCCATCGTGGCCGTAGGACGAATGGCGTCGACATCGCCCGGCTCACGAGCCGGCCTTACTTTCAGCTGAGGTCGACGAAGGTCGGGTTCTGGCCGGCATCGTCCAGCGGAAAGCACGCACGATGTCATCGGCGTGGGCGAGTTGCGGCGAGAGAAAGACTCCACCCGTCGCGATGAAGGTCATGAGGAGGACACAGGCGCGCCGCTCGGGAACGTCAACGATGTAATGAACTCGTGCCGTTTCGAGGGGCTCCTCGAGCGCTTGGCGTTGCTCGGATGAAAGGTCTGTCGTGCTGGCGATTCCCCGGCGTGCAAGCGCGAGTTCAGCCGTCCTGGCCCACTGTGCGGCGCTTTCCGTCCATCGATCCAGGACTCGTGCGACGTCGCCCTGGCTGGTGCTCATGGTGCTGACCAGGCTCGTTGGCCCGGCGAGGGAACGAGCGACCTCGACATTCAGCGAGACGCCTGAGCGAGCTTCGTTTGTCACCACGGGCACGACGGACAAGCACATGGGGCCCATCGATGGCCCGGCGGTCGACGAGAAGACGAAGAGGTCGAGGACGCCGTCCTGCTTTGCCTGCGAACAAATCGCCAGATAGGTGTTCTTTGCACGCCGACGGGCCAGAACCGTGTTTCGCGCGTCTCGTTGGCGACCCAGCGATGTCACCCCGTCGAGGAATCGCTCGATCTCGCTGTCGAGATCGATTGCGAGGTTCAGGCGACCCCACCCGTGCGGAAACGTGAAGGCATACCCCGCGGACGTCACAGCGACCCCACATGGATTTTCGTCTTCTCGGTCCAGAAGGTGCCCGCCGCCATGTCGGCTGCGTCCTGCCCGGCCGACACCAGCGACTTGACGTTTTGACCTGCACCCAGCAAACCGTTCGTGAGGGCTGAAACGACGCCGGGAGCAAAGAGTTCGCGTGCCTTCGGCCCACCCGCGGCCAGGCGGCGCATCGCGAACATCTCGGCGGCCCCACCCAGGAGCAGATTGTCGAGGCTGGTGACGAGGGGGTTCCTCGCCACCGCGTCGAGTCGCTCGGCAACGGCTTGCCGCTCAGCGAGCCGGGCCTGTTTTGCGGCCTTGGTGGGAACCCCGGCAAGTGCGCGAGCGCTGACCGAGTCGATGATCGATCGTCGCATCCCCGATGTGGCCACCAGCGCTCCCTTGGCAGCCCCCAAGCCGACGATCGAGAGGCCGACGCCGAGGAGTTCGGTCCCGACCTCCGCAGGGGTTGCGTCGCCCGCACTGGCCTGAGCAAGGGTGATGACGAGGAGGAGCACGGCGGCTGCGATTCCGATGCCCAGAGCGAAGGGGCCGATTATCGGTACGAAGCTCAGGACGGCCAGCACCGGCCCGAGCGCGTTCAGGACGTCCTTGATGGCCCCCAGCACCCCGCGGGCGTCGTGCACCACCTGCTTCACCCCGTCCCACCACGTGTCGCGCAGCTCGTCGTCACCCGCCAGGCGGATGGCCGCGATCGCTTGGTCGTTGAGGGCGCCGTACTCGCCGTCCGTGTCGCCCCCGGTGCCGACCAGGCGGGTGATGACCGCCTTCGCGTCGGCGAGGTCGGTGTCGGCGAGGTCGACGGCCCGCGTCCGGGCGGCCTCTTGCCGGTCGATCTCGAACGGGTCGGTCTCGCCGGGGACGACGTACTTGTCGGCCGTGCGCCGCGCCTCCTTCGCCTCGTCGGCGTCGAGGCGCGCGGCGTCCGCCTGGCGCTGGAGCTCTTCGAGGCCGTCCGCGTAGGTGTCCAGCGCCGTGGCGAGGTCGAGGTAGCGCTGCTTCGCCTTGTCGATCGCGTCGGCGAGCGGTTCCGCCGACGTCGTGAAGGTGCGGCCCGACTCGGAGTCCCACCCCTCGGCCTTCGCCAATCGACGCAGCCGCCTCGACTGGGTCTCGATCGAGGTGCCCGTGGCCCGCGCCGAGGTGGCCGACGACCGGATCTCGGTCGGATCACCGGGCACGGGGTCGGACGCCAGGTCGAGCGGGCTCCAGTCCCACGGGCGGCTCATGCCGCACCCGCCGTGTCGGTCGGGGTCAGCGCCGCAGCCAGCTCGTCCTCGGCCTGCGTGAAGGTCTTCGCCGCGCCCTCGGCCATGGCGCCGACCGCCGCGATCGACTCGAGCATCCGCCCGCGCGCGATCGCCCAGTCGTCGGCGAACGCCGTGACGGCCTGTTGCAGGCGTGGCGAGCCGACGCCGTCACCGGAGGCGCCGGCGCTGCCCGACGACAGGTCGGTGTGCAGGGTCTGGAGGTCGCGCGCCGACGTGGCCAGCGCCTCCAGATCGATGTCCATGTACTGCGCCACGGCGGTTTCCCCTCGTCGATATGAGCAATGTCACACACCATACCGACTGTTCGGCCCACCGCGACCTGCCTGTGGAGAACCCTGTGCCCCCTGAGATGGGCGGATCGGCCCGCGACCCGCACCTAACGCCCTGCCACCCCCGGCCGATAGTCACCCGTAGCCGCTCAGGACGAGCAGCGACACCTGCCCCACGGATGGCGGCAGGAGACACAGACCTAGGACGGGCCGATGATCGTCGTCACGCGACTCAACGACAGCAGATTCGCTGTCAACCCTGACCTCATCGAGCGCATCCACGAGACGCCCGACACGGTCCTGATCATGGTCGACGGCGCCAAGTACGTCGTGACCGAGCCGATGGCCGAGGTCATCGAGATGATCGCCCGTTACCGGGCCCGCATCGTCTCGCTCGCCTACGACGAGCCGTCCGCCACCGCGCCGACGCCTCAGGCGCTCGGCAACCGCACCTCCACCGGTCCGCAGCTCGGCATCGTCCGAGGCTCGTCGGGTGCAGGAGGCGCGGGTCGCGTCACCGAGTTCCGTCCCGCCGTGCAGGCTCCCGCCGTCCACGCGCCGACCGCGCCGTTCGTGCCGGCTGCGCCGGCCGCATCGGCCGACACCACGCAGGGACGCTGACCGTGGATCCCGCAACGATCATCGGCATCGTCCTCGCCCTGGGTGCCCTCTTCGGCATGATCCAGCTCGAGGGCGTCAGCATCGCCGGGCTGCTGTTGCCCGCCCCGATCATCCTCGTCTTCGGCGCCACCATCGGCGTCGGCATCGCCGGCACGACGATCAAGGACGCGATCCTCAGCTTCAAGAAGATCTCCCGCGCCTTCACCGGCAAGGTCGTCCCTCCGCAGTCGGTCATCGACGGCGTCGTCTCGCTCGCCGAGAAGGCCCGCAGCGAGGGCCTGCTCTCGCTCGAGCAGGAGGCCGAGAAGCTCGACGACCCGTTCATGAAGGGCGCCCTGCAGAACATCGCCGACGGCACCGACGGCGAGGAGCTGCGCATCCTGCTCGAGGACGAGATGGAGTCCCGCCTCGCCGCCGACCGCACGGCCAGCAAGTTCTTCATGAGCCTCGGCGGGTACGCCCCGACGGTCGGCATCGTGGGCACGGTCGTCAGCCTCACCCACGTGCTCGAGAACCTCGCCGAGCCCGACGAGCTCGGCCACATGATCGCCGCGGCGTTCGTCGCGACCCTGTGGGGCCTGCTGACGGCGAACTTCCTCTGGCTGCCGCTCGGCGCGCGCCTCAAGAAGCTGGCCGACCTCGACGAACTGCGCATGACGCTGCTGATGGAGGGGGTGCTGGCGGTCCAGGCCGGAAGCCAGCCGCGCCTCCTCGGCGAACGCCTCAAGGCCATGGTGCCGACGCACGCGCTCGACGGCGGCGACGGCAAGGGCGGCAAGGGTGGCAAGGGCGCCAAGGCCAAGGCCGGCGCGAAGACCGGTGGCGACGACCAGGGGCTGGCCGCATGAGCGGGGCACGCGGCGGTCGCAAGAAGAAGGGGCACGCCGAGGACGAGCACCCCGACGAGCGCTGGATGGCCTCGTACATGGACATGATCACCGTGTTGATGTGCATGTTCATCGTGCTGTTCGCCATGTCGAACGTCGACCAGGACAAGTACATCGCCCTGCGCAACTCGCTCGCGACCGGCTTCGGCCAGACCGACGTGGGCAAGGTCGACACGGCCTCGGGCACCGTCGTGAACGCCGCCGACGTGACGAAAGAGGGCAAGGGCTACTCGTCGGGCGACGAGACCGACCTGAGCAAGGCCGCCGCCTCGGGGGAGGCCCAGACCGCCGAGCAGGCCGCCGCCGCCACGGTCGCGGCCCAGGGCGAACTGGACGACCTCACCGCCATCAAGGCCGCGATCGCCGCGAACCTCGAGGGCTCGGGGCTCAGTGCCGACGTCGAGTTCGCCGTCGACGCCCGGGGCCTGACCGTCCGCCTGATCGGCTCCGAGACCTTCTTCGGCACGAACAGCGCCGACCTCAGCGGCACGGCCGTGAACGTCATGAACGCCATCGGGCCGGTGCTGAAGACCTCGGGTCACGACGTCTCGGTCGAGGGCCACGCCGACCAGCGCAGCTCGACCGCGCCTTTCGCGACCAACTGGGAGCTCTCCTCCGCCCGCGCCACCCAGGTGCTGCGCGACCTCGTCGAGCGGGGCGGTGTGGGTGCGGACCACATCCAGTCGGTCGGCTTCGGCTCGTCGCGTCCGCTCAGCACCGGCACGACCGACGCCGACCTCGCATCGAACCGCCGGGTCGACATCGTCGTCCTGTCGAACCAGTCCGACGCGGTGAGCGCGCTGCTGCCGCAGCTCGAGCAGGCCGCCGCCGCCGCAGGAGGCGCGGTGACCGACGGTCGCAACCCCACCGTCCAGCAGGCGGCCGACACCTCGACCACGGCCGAGTCGGGTGACGCGTCGACGGCGGACGCCGCGGCCGAGACGAAGACCGAGACGAAGACCGAGAAGAAGACGGAGAAGAAGGAGGAGTCCTCGGGCCACTGACCCCCGACGGGCCCCACCGGCCCGGGAGCGCGACCCCGCGCCGCAGCACGACGACGGCAACCCAGTCCGGGGGGTACGACCGATCCTGGGCTAACGCCCAGGTGGGGCGGGCCGATAGCTCCGTCCGTGACACTCCTCGACGCCCCGACGGGCAGCAGCGCACCGACCTCGACGGTCGGCTCGTCGACGCGCCCGCAGAAGACCGTCGAGGTCTACGACTTCCGCCGTCCGACGACCCTCGCCCGTGAGCACTCGCGCGTCCTCGAGCTCGCCTTCGACACCTTCGCGCGGCAGTGGGGCACCCAGCTCACCGCCAAGGTCCGGGTGCTCTCGCAGGTGACCTGCGACCAGGTGCAGATGCTCACCTACGACGAGTACGCCTCGTCCCTGCCGCCGACCACCGCCATGGTGCTCTGCACCCTCGAGGGTGTCTCGGCGAAGGCCGTCATCCAGTTCCCGTCGTCCGCCGCGCTCACCTGGGTCAGCCACATGCTCGGCGCCGTCAAGCCCGCCACGCTGCCCGAGCGCACCTTCACGCCCATCGAGCAGGCCCTCGTGCGCCGCCTGATGGACGACGCCCTCGACGACCTGCGCTACTCGTTCGGCACCATGCTCGCCGACCCGATCAGCGTCGGCGGGTTCCAGTACAACTCGCAGTTCGCCCAGGCCGCCCAGAAGTCCGACCTGATGATCGTCGCCTCGTTCGAGATCCGCGTCGGCGAGCGCGTCGCGCCCGGCACGGTCGCGATCCCCGCCGACGTCCTGCTGTCGCAGCTGGGCGAGTCCAACCCGACGATCGACGCCGCCGACGCCCGCGACCTGCTCGGCGCCCAGCTGGCCTCGGTGCCGGTCGGCGTCTCGCTGACCTTCGCCCCCGCCGCGGTGCTGCCGAGCGTCGTGCTCGGGCTGGCCGTCGGCGACCTGCTGCCGCTTCCCCACCCGCAGCACCGCCCGCTCGAGATCAGCGTCGACGGCCAGCCCGTCGGCCGTGCCGCCGTCGGAGCCGCCGGCTCCCGCCTGGCCGGCATCGTCGTCTCCACCTCCCTGACCGGCACCGAAGAAGGAACCTCATGACCGGCACGACCATCACCCTGCACACCGCGGCGGTCGAGGCGCTGGTCGCCCAGCTGCCGACGCCCACGCCCCTGCGTGCCGTGGCCGTCGACCCGGCCTCCGCGCACGGCCTCCGCCTCGCGGGCCCGTCCGTCGTGGTCACGTCGTTCGTCGGGTCGGTCTCGGCCGACACCGCGGTCCTGCTGGCCGACATGGACCAGCTCGCCGCCGCGGCGGGCACCGACAACCCGATGGTCTCGGTCTCGGACGTCCTGCGTCCCGCGCTCGAGGCCGCGACGGGCGTGCTCGGCACCGGCGTGCTCGGCGAGAGCCGTCGCGAGTCGGCCGACGCGCTCCTGACCGACCCCGAGACGGTCGTCTTCGAGCTGACGGCCGCGGGTCAGCCCGCCGGCTGGTTCGCCCTGCGCCTCCGCGAGACCGGCACGATCGGCGGCTCGTCGCCCGTGGCGCCGACCGTGGGCGCGGTGTCGACCGGCAACCTCGGTCGCATCAACAACGTCGAGATGGCCCTGACGGTCGAGATCGGCCGCACCCGCATGTCGGTCCGCGACGTCCTGGGCCTCGAGCCCGGTGCCGTCATCGAACTCGACCGCTCGGCCGGCGCCCCCGCGGACGTGCTGCTCAACGGTCGCCTGATCGCGCACGGCGAGGTCGTCGTCGTCGACCAGGACTACGCCGTCCGCATCACCAAGATCCTCGACGTCGCCGACGGCATCGCCTGATCGTGGACACCGTCGTCGTCGGCCTGCGGGTCGTCCTCTCGTTGGGCGTCGTCCTCGCCCTGCTCTGGGTGCTGCAGAAGCGCCTGGTGAAGGGCGGTCGTGCGGGCTCCCGCGCCACGTCGCAGGTCTCGGTCGTCGCCCGTCAGGGCGTCGGCGCGAAGGCCAGCGTCGTGGTGGTCGACGTCGAGGGCGAGCGTCTCGTGCTCGGCGTCACCGAGTCGTCCGTGACCGTCCTGGCGGCCGCCGACCGTCCCGTCGACGCCGGCGCCCTGACGCTGGTCCCCGAGCCCGAGGAGACCGCGACCGAGTCCGTCACGCAGGAGGCGCGGGTCACGTCGATCGCCCCCGTCGCGTTCGCGTCCGTCCTGTCCGCCGAAGGCGCCGCGGCCCGCGACGAGCTGCCCGCCCGCCCGGCCGACGCGACCCCCGTCGACACGACCCCCGTCGAGTTGCTGCGCCCCCGCGGCGCCGCCCGCCGTGCCGCCGTCTCGCGTCCTCGTGACCTCGACGCACGTCGTCGCGGTCGCACCGCCAAGTCGATCGAGGGCTCGATCCTCGCACCCGACACCTGGCGTCAGGCGGCCGCGGCCCTGCGCAGCGGACGAGCCGGATGACCGGCCGCCGGTCGTCCGCGTCCCCGACCCGCCCCTCCTTCGCGTCCGCCCTGCGTCGCCTTGCCCGCCCGACTCTGCGGGACGGCCTGCACGGGGCCCCCCTCGGCCGCTCCCTGGTGGCCGCACCCGTGCGCTTCGCCGACACGCGCTTCGCCCGGGCCGTCGTCGTCACGCTGCTCGCGCTCGTCGTGGCGTCCGCCCTCGTCATGCTGATCGGTCAGCAGGCGAACGCGGCCCCCGTCTCGCCGACGGCCCCCACCGCTCCCACCGCCCCGGCCACGGACGGCACCGAGGCCACCACCGGCACGACCCCCACCGACTTCACCGACACCGACCAGACCACGTCGGACGGCACCGGCTCGGGCGGCCTGAGCATCGACATCAACGGCCCCGACGGTGCGCCCAGCCAGGCCGTCGTCACCCTGATCGGCATCACGCTGCTGAGCGTGGCGCCCGCGCTGCTGCTGATGATGACGTCGTTCACCAAGATCTTCGTGGTGCTCGCGATGACGCGGAACGCGCTCGCGCTGCCGTCGATCCCGCCGAACCAGGTGCTCGCAGGGCTGGCCCTGTTCCTGAGCCTGTTCATCATGGCTCCGATCCTGACCCACATCAACACGGACGCCGTGCAGCCCTACCTCGACGGCCGCCTCGACCTGCAGGGCGCGATCGACGCCGGCATCGCGCCGTTGCGGGAGTTCATGCTCGCCCACACCCGCGAAGAGGACCTCGCGCTGATGACCCGGTCGGCGAACCAGCCGAACCCCGACAGCCAGGCCGACGTGCCCATGCTGACGCTCATCCCGTCCTTCATGATCAGCGAGCTGCGCGCCGCGTTCATCATCGGCTTCGTGATCTTCATCCCCTTCCTCGTCATCGACCTCGTCGTCAGCGCCGCGCTCATGTCGATGGGCATGATGATGCTGCCGCCGGTGATGATCTCGCTGCCGTTCAAGATCCTGCTGTTCGTCCTCGTCGACGGCTGGGGCCTCATCATCAAGAGCCTCATCGAGAGTTACCAGGTGGGTGCCTGATGGATTCCAACGCCGTCCTCGACCTCTCGATGCAGGCCCTGATCATCACGGGCAAGCTCGCCGCACCCGTGCTGATCACCTCGCTCGTCGTCGGTTTCGCGATCTCGCTGCTGCAGTCGATCACGCAGATCCAGGAGGTCACCCTCTCGTTCGTGCCGAAGGCCGTCGCCGTCGGCATCGCGCTCATCGTCACCGGCCACTGGATGATCAGCGAGATGGTGTCGTTCACGACCATGGTGTTCGACCGCATCCCCCAGCTGCTCAGCGGCGGGTAGGGACGCACCGTGTCGTTCGACCTCAGCTGGCTCGAGGCCACCCTCCTCGCCGCCGTGCGCATGACCGCGTTCCTCGTGATCGCGCCTCCGTTCTCGTACCGGGCCTTCCCGGCGAGGGTGAAGGCCATGCTCGGCATCGGGCTCGCGCTCGCCGTCGCGCCCCGCGTCGCCCCCGGCTACGTGTCCCTCGAGACGGGACCGTTCGTCATGGCCCTCGTGCTCGAGCTCGTCGTCGGCGCCGTGCTGGGCTTCCTGGTGTTCGTCGCCTTCGCCGCGGTGCAGGCGGCCGGCAGCCTGATCGACCTCTTCGGCGGCTTCACGCTCGCCCAGGCGTTCGACCCGCAGTCGATGGTCAACGGCGCGCAGTTCACCCGGTTGTTCCAGATGACCGCGCTCGCCCTGATGTTCGCGACCGGGGGGTACCAGCTGATCATCGGCGGCCTCACGCGGTCGTTCGACGCCGTGCCGCTCGGGCTCGGCATGGACCTCTCCCGTCCGGTCGAGCTGCTGACGACCGGCGTCAGCCAGCTCTTCCTCTCGACCATCCAGATCGCCGGGCCGCTCTGCGTCGTGCTGTTCCTCGCCGACGTCGGCCTCGGGCTGCTCTCCCGCGTCGCGCCGGCCCTCAACGCCTACGCGATGGGCTTCCCGCTCAAGATCCTCATGACGGTCATGCTGGCCGGCGGCGTCTTCCTCGCCCTGCCCGGCGTCGTGGCCTCGTTGACCGGCGACGCCGCCGACATGCTGCTGGGGGTGGGCTGACATGGCGGACGACTCCGGCGAGCGCTCCGAGGCCGCAACCGAGAAGCGGATGAAAGAGGTCCACTCGAAGGGCCAGCTGTCCCGGTCGCAGGACCTCAGCGCCTGGGTGGGCGTCGGCGCCGCCGCCGTGATGATCCCCTCGACCATCGAGCGCGCCTCCTCGGCGGGCGTCGACCAGATGTTCTCGATCCGCCAGGCCATCACGCACCCCGACTCGGCGACCGTGGTCACCGAGCTGATGCAGGGCGCGGGTTCGATGGGGGCCACGATCGGGCCCATGCTGGCCGTCGTCGGCGTGGCCGTCCTCGCGACCGCGATCGTGCAGGGCGGCGTGCACATCAAGCGCATGACCGGCAACTACGAGCAGTTCAACCTGCTCAACGGCCTCAAGAACACCTTCGGCACGCAGGCGCTCTGGAACGGCGCGAAGGCGTTGATCAAGACGACCGTCGTCGGCCTCGTGCTCTGGTTCGCGATCCAGGGCCTGATGCCCGTGCTCATGAGCGGCGGCGGCCTCAGCGTCTCGGCCGTGCTCGAGGAGGCCAAGGCCGGCACCGGCATCCTGATCAAGGCCGCGATCGCGGCCGGCCTGCTGCTCGCCTTCGCCGACGTGTTCGTCGTCATGCGCCGCAACCGCAAGAAGACCCGCATGACCAAGAAAGAGGTCAAGGACGAGAACAAGTCGAGCGACGGCGACCCCCTGGTCAAGTCGCAGCGGCGTTCCCGTCAGCTCGCGATGAGCCGCAACCGCATGATCGGGGCCATCGCCGACGCCGACGTCGTCATGGTGAACCCGACCGACTACGCCGTGGCGGTCAAGTACGAACCCGGCAAGTCGGCTCCGCGCGTCGTCGCGAAGGGCGCCGGCACGGTCGCCGCCCGCATCCGCGAGCAGGCCACCGCCGACGGCGTCCCGCTCGTCGTCGACGTCCCGCTGACCCGAGCGCTCCACGCCGCCTGCGGCCTGGGCGAGGAGATCCCCGTCGACCTCTACACGCCGGTCGCCCGGGTGCTCACCTTCGTCATGGCGCTCAAGGCCCGCGGCACGCTGAAGGGGACGCACACGCCGCCCCGCGTCACCACGGCCGACGAGGTGGCCGGCGTCCTGGCTCCCGAGTCGCTCGAGGCCGACGCCGTGCCCCGCCGCCTCCGCATCGCCCGCGAGGCCGCGACCGGCCCGACCGGCGCGACCTCCGCACCGTCCCGCACCGCGCCTCCTGCGCTCTCCCGCTCCGTCCGCCCCGCCACCCCTGGAGGCACCCGATGAAGTCCACCCTGCCCAAGCTCGCCGTCCCGGTCGGCATCGTCGGCATCGTGCTGCTGCTCGTCGTGCCGGTGCCCGCGCCGATGCTCGACGTGCTGATCATCCTCAACATCCTGTTGGCGCTGGTGATCCTGCTGACGACGCTGTTCGTCAAGAAGCCGCTCGACTTCTCGGTCTTCCCGTCGCTGCTGCTCGTGGCGACGCTGTTCCGCCTCGGGCTCAACGTGGCCTCGACGCGTCTCGTGCTCGGCGACGGCTTCGCCGGCGACGTCATCGCCGCGTTCGGGCACGTCGCCGTGAGCGGCTCGATCATCATCGGCTCGGTGATCTTCCTGATCCTCGTCGTGATCCAGTTCGTGGTCGTGACCAAGGGTGCCGAGCGCGTCGCCGAGGTGGGCGCCCGGTTCACCCTCGACGCCATGCCGGGCAAGCAGATGGCCATCGACGCCGACCTCAACGCGGGCCTCATCACCGACGAGGTCGCCAAGCAGCGTCGCGCCGACGTCAGCGCCGAGGCCGACTTCTACGGCGCCATGGACGGTGCGTCGAAGTTCGTCAAGGGTGACGCGATCGCCGGCATCATCATCATCATCATCAACCTGGTCGGCGGCGTCGCGATCGGCGCGCTGCAGAACGGCATGGCGATCGGCGACGCCCTCTCGCACTACGGACTGCTCACCATCGGCGACGGCCTGACGACGCAGATCCCCGCCCTGCTGATGGCCGTCTCGACCGGCATGATCGTCACCCGCTCGGGCGCCGACACCGAGATGGGCGCGCAGGCCGCGTCACAACTCGGCCAGTCGCGCATCGCGCTCGCCGTGGCCGGGACCGCCGCCATCGGCATGGGCTTCATCCCCGGCATGCCGATCGTCGCGTTCCTACTGATCGGTGGGGCGCTGCTGCTCGTCGCCTACCGGCTCGGCGTGGCCGCCAAGGCCGAGGAGGCGCGCGCGGCCCTCGCGGAGCAGCAGGCGGCGGTCGTCGCCCCCACCGACACGACCGACGACCTGCTCGAGCAGATGCGGGTGCACGCGCTCGAGATCCTGCTCGCGCCCGACCTCGTCGACATGGTCGGGGGAGCGTCGGACGACCTGCTCGGCCGGGTCAAGGCCCTGCGTCGCAAGATCGCTGTCGACCTCGGCATCGTCGTGCCGCCCGTCCGCACCCGGGACAGCGTCGACCTGCCGCCGGCCACCTACTCGATCCGCATCGCGGGCGTCGAGGCCGGTCGCGGTCAGGCGCCGGCCCGCTCCGTGCTGGCCCTCGGCGACGCGCTCGACGGCCTGCCCGGCACCGCCACGGTCGAGCCGGTCTTCGGCCTCGCCGGCAAGTGGGTGCCCGCCGAGATGCGCCACAGCGCCGAGATGACCGGAGCAACGGTGATCGACCGCGTCTCGGTGCTCGTGACGCACCTGTCGTCGATCATCGCCGACAACGCCGCCCGACTGCTCACCCGCGAGGACGTCCGCGTGCTGACCGAGGGCGTCAAGCAGGTCAACGCCCCGGCCGTCGACGACCTCGTGCCGAACATGCTGTCGCTCGCCGAGCTGCAGCGCGTCCTCCAGGGCCTGCTGTCGGAGCGCATCCCGATCAACGACCTCGCGCGCATCTGCGAGGGGCTGACGCTGCGGGCGAAGGTGTCGACCGACCCGGAGGGACTCGTCGAGGCGGCCCGCGCCTCCCTGGGCCCCGCGCTCACGGCGCAGTACCTCGACGGCCGCGTGCTGCGGGTCATCATGATCGACCCGACCCTCGAGCAGTCGATGCTCGAGGGGCTGCGACCGAGCGACCAGGGGACGCAGATCCTGCTCGACGGGCACCGGGTCGAGCAGGTGCTCGGGTCGCTGCGCGAGGCCGTGCAGTCGGTCGAGGCGCAGGGTCTCAGCGCGGTGCTGGTCTGCGCCCCGGCGTTGCGACCGGCCATCCACCGGCTCGTGTCGGCGCAGCAGAACGGCCTGCCGGTGCTGTCGTACCAGGAGGCCACCGCCGCCGGCTCGACCATCGAGACCGTCGGCGTCGTCCGCGCGACCGACTCGATCGTGGCCTGAGATGCCGACCACGATCGTCATGACCGGCGAGACGCTCGACGGGCTGCGCCGCGAGGTGCGGGCGACCCACGGGGCCTCGGCGCGCATCGTCGCGGCGCAGAAGGTGACCGTCGGGGGAGTCGGCGGCTTCTTCGCCCGCAAGCACTACGAGGTCACCGTCGAGGTGCCCGACCCCGCGATCGACCTGCCCGTCGCCCGGGTGCGCATCACGACGCCGGTGCCGGCCGAGCGTGCGGGCATCGCGGCGTTGCTGGCGTCGGCCGACGAGGCCGAGGACGCCCTGCAGGCGGGGGCTCCGGCAGCCCGGGCCGCCTGGTCGGCGTCGCTGGCCGCGGGGGACGCGGCCGCGACGGCGGCGACGCCCGCGCGCGACGGCTTCGACGACGTGCTGACCGGTTCGGCCGTGCCCGTGAGCCCGCGTCGGGCCGCCCGCGCCGCGGCGGCCGCGGCGACGGGTCCCGGCGGGGCCTCGGCCTCGCCGTCGAGCGCAGGAGGCGCGGTGCCGGTCGCGTCCCCGGCCGACGTCTCGACGCGCACCGACGCGTTCGCCTCGATCATGGACGACCTCACCTTCAACGGCATCGCTCCCGCCGCCGGTGCCGCCGCCGGCCTCGGAGCCGGTGTCGCGGCGACGGGCCCGGGCCCCACCGCCGTCGCCGACGGTGACGCCGCCGACCCCGACGCGCCGCACGGGGCCGCTCCCCGTCGGACGGCGGCGTCGCTCGCGGCCGCTGCCGACGCCCTCGCCGCGCAGGCCCGGGCCGTGGCCTCCCCGGGCGTGCCGCCCGCCCCCGACGTGTCGCGCGGGGCAGGCGACCTCGTCGTGGTCGTCGGCCGCCCCGGCGACGCCTTCCGCGTGGCCGCCCAGATGGCCTCGACGTTCGGGCTGCGCTCCGTGGACGTGTCGGATCGCCGGAGCGGCATCCTGGCCCGGGCCACCGGCGTGCACGAGAACTCGGCCGTCGTGACGGCCCTCGCCTGGGACGCGGCCGCACCCGCCGCCCTCGAGGCGATCGCCGCCGACCAGGTCTGGGTCGCGGTCGACGTCGGGCGCAAGCACGACGACACGGCCCGCTGGGTCGAGGCCGTCCGGGCGGTCGCGCCCGTGGTCGCGGCCGCCGTGGTCGGCGAGGACGACACGGCGACCCCGGGCACGGTGCACCTGCTCGGCGTGCCGGTGGGCTGGCGCGAAGGAGGCGCGACCCGCTGAGTCGCGCCTCCTCCGGTGGTCGTCCTCTCGCGGCCGCGCCTCGGGGCCGGTGTCGTCCCGCGATCGCCGACCCGCGCCTCCTGCCTGTCGTCGTGGCCGGTGCGCCCCGCGCTCGGTAAGCTGGTCCGATGCTGGTGCTGACACGCAAGGTCGGAGAACGCATCGTGATCGGCGACGACATCGTCATCACGGTGCTCGACTCCCGTGGCGACGGCGTGCGCATCGGGATCGACGCACCGCGCGGGGTCAAGATCCAGCGCGAAGAGGTCATCAAGGCCGTGACCGAGGCCAACGTCGAGGCGTCGAAGGCCCCCGACGACGCCGAGGCCCGCCTGCGTGCCGCCCTCGGCGCCCCCGCCC
>NZ_LR733397.1:0-12670 GCF_902506305.1 Frigoribacterium sp. 9N | reverse complement strand
CTCCCGCCGACGTCGGTGGGGAGGCCGGGGGGACCGTGCCCGACGGGCGCCGCCCGAACGAGCGTCCCTCGCGGAGCCGGCGGTCGATGACGTTGACCAGGTGCGTCAACGGCACCGTGATGATCAGGTAGAACACGCCCGCCAGCACGAGCGGCGAGAGGTTGCCGTTGGTGATGGCCGCGTCCTGCCCGATGCGGAACAGCTCGCGCTGCGACGTGATCAGGCCGAGGAAGTACACGAGCGACGAGTCCTTGACGATCGCGATGAACTGGTTCACCAGCGACGGGAGCACCTGGCGGATGCCCTGCGGGATCACGACGAGCCGCATCGAGTCGCCGTGGCTCATGCCGAGCGCCCGGGACGCCTCGAGCTGACCACGGTCGACGGCGAGGATGCCGGCCCGGAAGATCTCGCCGATGTAGGCGCTGGCGATCAGGCTGAGGGCGAGGATGCCCAGCGGGTACGGGTTCCCCCGCGTGAACAGGTTGAACAGCGGGGACAGGCCCGTGCCGATCAGCAGGATCGTGAGGATGGCCGGGAGGCCGCGGAACACGTCGGTGTAGATGCGGCTGAGCACGCGCGGCAGGCGATGGCGGCTCGTGCCCATCACCGCGAGCAGCAGCCCGACCACGATGCCGATCGCCGTGGCGCAGAGGGCCAGCAGCAGCGTGTTCCACACCCCGTAGGCGAGCATGTCGGGCAGCGTGCGCAGCATCGCCTCGCCGTCGAAGAAGCTGCGGCCGATGTTGGCCAGCGCGTCGGAGAAGTTCACGGTCGCCCCCTGCTCACTCGCTCGGCTGGAACTCGTCGGGCACGGGCTGGTCCGGGAAGAACTCCTGGTCGATCTCGAGCCAGGTGCCGTCGGCGACGATGTCGGCGACAGCACCGTCCACGGCCGTCTTCAGTGCGTCGTTGCCCTTCGCGATCGGGAAGCCCACCGGGAACTCCGGCACGGCGACGTTGATCGCGATGGTCTGCGAGCCGTTCGACGCCGCCGCGTACTCCTCGGCCACGGGGAAGTCGAGGAAGTGCGCGTCGATCGTGCCCGAGCCCAGCGCGGCGACGGCGCTGTTGTTGTCGGGGAAGCGCACGAGCTCGGCACCGGTGAAGTTCTCCTGCGCGTAGCTGTCCTGGATCGTGCCCTGGACGATGCCGAGGCGCTTGCCGTCGAGCGAGGACTCGTCGTCGGTGATGCCCGAGCCGTCGGCGGCCAGGACCGAGATGTACCCGATGAAGTAGTGGTCGCTGAAGTCGACCGTCTTCTCGCGTTCTTCGGTGTCGCTGATGGACGCGGCCGCCATGTCGAGTTGCCCGTTGGCGACGGCGGGCAGCAGGGCCGAGAACTCCTGCGTGACGAACTCGGTCTTCAGCCCGAGGCGCTTCGCGACCTCCTTCGCCATCTCGACGTCGAAGCCCTGCAGCTCGCCGTCCTCGGTGTACGCGTACGGCTTGGTGTCGCCGGTCGTGCCGATCCGCAACGTGCCGGCCGAGACGGTGCCCAGCTCGTTCGAGGCGCCGGCTTCGGAGCCGCCCGACGAGCAGGCGGTCAGGGCGAGGCCGAGGGCGGCGACCGCGGCGAGGGCGGCCGTGAGGCGGGTGGTCGTTCGTCTGGTCATGGTTCTCTCCTGTCAGGGCGGTGCGAGGCGGTGCGGTGCAAGGGGAGTGCGGGGTGGGTTCGGGAGGCGCGGGTCGGGTCGATCAGGACGGCACGGCCAGGCGGTCGACCGTGTCGGTGGCGGCCGCAGCCGTGTGGTCGTCCTCGTCGAGCCAGGACGTGCCGTCGTAGCCGCGGTCGGGGCTCATGAAGTCGATGTCGGTGAACGGTTCCTCGTCGACGGCCAGCTGCGCGAGCAGCTCCCCGATCGCGGGGGCGTGCTTGAAGCCGTGGCCGCTGTCGCCGCCGGCGACCACGACGCGGGGGTCGCCGCCGGGGTGGCCGATGACGAACTGCCGGTCGGGCGAGTTCGTCACCATGCAGGCGATCGCCTTGGCGGGGGTCGGGTCGAGCCCCGGGAAGGCCCGGGCCACGGCTGCCGAGAGCATGCCGTAGTCCGCCGCGGGGTGGATGTACCGGTCCACGGTGTCGGCCTCGGCGTCCTCGAAGGCACCGCCCGAGTCCTCGAGGCCGATCTTGACGGCGTAGCCGTCACCGTCGCCCCGGTCGGCGCCGTGGCCCCAGAGGGTGGTGCCGTCGGGCAGCTGGCGGATGAACACCGGGAAGGCCGCGAGGTCGAAGTCGCCGCCCGGTGCCGTCGCCTCGGGGGTCGTGCCCTCGAACCAGAAGAGCGGGGTGCGGCGGGCGACGAGGGGATGGTCGACGAACTGCGGGGTCCAGGCACCGAGCGTCACGACCACGCGAGCGGCCCGCAGCACGCGTCCCCCGGCCGTGACCTCGACTCCCCCGTCGACGGGGTCGATCGCCGTCACCCGGGTGTCGGTCAGCACGGTCGCGCCGAGCGACCGGGCCACCTCGACGGCGGCCCGCACGCCCTTCTCGGGGTAGCTGATGCCGGCGGCGGGGTCCCACACGCCGATGTCGTCGGGGCCGAAGCCGGCGTACTGCGGGAACCGCGCGACGAGTTCGTCGTGCTCGAAGACCGTCGCCTCGAGCCCGGCCTCGTGGACGGCACGCAGGGTGCCGGCGACGACGTGGCCGTCGCGGGGGCCGACCATGACGCCGCCGGTCTGACGCAGGAGGGTCTGACCGGTGCGCTCGCCGAGGTCGTACCAGAGGTCGCGGGCGCGGGTCGCGATCGGGGCGAGCCCCGGGTGCTCCATGCAGGCGATGCGGAACAGCCGGGTCGCGCCGTGGGTCGAGCCCATCGGGTGGCCGATGCCGAAGCGCTCGACGCCGATCACGCGCCGTCCCCGCTCGGCGAGGCGCCAGAGCGCCTGTGCCCCCCAGGCGCCGAGCCCGACGACGATGACGTCGGCGTCGAGGGACGGGTCGGTGGGTCCTGGTACCGAGGAGGCGGTGGTGGCGTCGTTCATGGCCCCTGTCTATTGCGTCGGCACTTGCGCCCTCAAATACCAAAAAGGGATGATCTGATACGCGCTGCATATGAGGCGCGACCGACGAGAGGCCCGTCATGGAGATCCGAGAACTCACCTACTTCATGGCGGTCGCCGACGACCTGTCGTTCACGAAGGCCGCCGCGCGGTTGCAGATGAGCCAGCCGCCGCTCAGCCAGGCCATCTCACGACTCGAGGCGAAGCTCGGCACGCGGTTGTTCGAGCGGCAGGCGCGGACGGCCCCCCGACTGACCCCCGCGGGCGAACTGCTGAAGCGCGAAGGCAAGCGCATCCTGCACCAGATCGAGCAGACCGAGTCGCTGCTCGACTCGGTCGTGGCCGACGTCCAACCGCTGCGGGTGGGCAGCATCAGCTCGGTGCTCGCCGGCCTGCTGCCGACCGTGGTGCGGGCGTTCTCCGCGTCGCACCCGGGTGCCCGGGTGCTCGTCGAGGAGAGCGAGGAGCAGGCGATCCTGTCCGACCTCGTGCGGGGGTCGGTCGACCTGGGGTTCACGCGCGTCCGGTCGATCGACGACCGGTTCGAGGTCGAGCAGCTGGCTCTCGAGCCGCTGGTCGTGGCCCTGCCCGACACCCACCGCCTGGCAGGCGAGACCTCGGTGCCGCTCGGCGAACTGGCCGAGGACGACTTCATCATGTTCAACCGCGAGGACGCACCCCAGGCCTACGACCGCATCGTCATGTCGTGCGTCCGCGCCGGGTTCAACCCCCGCATCCCCATCCACGCGGTCAACGACCTCTCGATGCTGAGCACGGTCGCCTGCGGCCTCGGCGTCTCGCTCATGCCCTACCTCTCGTCGTACATCCCGATCCCCGGCGTCCGCTTCGTCACGATCGCCGAGGACTGGGCGCGGACGGCCCTCTCGATGCTCTGGCTCTCCGGCCGGCCGAACCCCATGACGACGGCCTTCACGGCGCAGATCCGGACCGAGCTCACCGTCATGCGCGACCGCGACCTGCGGGCCGGGCGCATCACCCTCGAGTTGATCGGCGGTTGAGCCGACGACGCGAGCACGACTCGGGGCACGTCGCGTCCCGTGTCAAGCCCGGTGCGCATCCTCCCCGGACCGGAGAGGATGGAGCATCTCCTGCCAGTGCTTCACGGGCGGCACGGTCTCGTCACACGGGCGTGTCGGCGGAGAACGGTGCGACGAACGTCGCGTCGCGGGGCCGCGACCTGCCCTAGGGGTCGCGGCCCCTCACAGGCCTGCGGCCTAGTGTGACGACCAGTGCGCGTCCCGGCCGACCATCGTGTCTCCAGACCTCGGACACGACGAGACCGGGCGGACAACCGCTACCGAAAGATCAGAGGTCCATCCCATGCCCGTGACGACGCTGTACACACGTCAACAAGCGATCCGCCTGTCGCCCGAGAGCGACGTCGACGCCCTGAAGGGTCGGATCGTCGCCGCATCCGGCGGAGCGCCGGAATTCGTCGACGTCGAGACCGCGTCGGGCAGCCACGTGTCCGTCCTGGTCACCGGTCGGACCGAGATCTGGTTCGAGACGGTCGACCGTGTCGACGAGCCGTCGGCAGCGTCCGTCGCGGAGCTCCCCGACTTCGACTACTACGCCGCCGAGTCGGCGTAGTCGTCCGGCTCTCGTCGGATCTCGGCCAGGCTGAGCTGCGACGACGCAGTGATCAACACCTCGACGGCCTTCAAGGTGCCGGCCCCCTCGTTGACGGTCAGCCAGAACGACTCACCGCTGGTCGCGGTCGCCAGGACGCGGGCCTTGAGGTCCTCGAACGACGTGTTCGACAGGGTGTACGCATGGCCGTCGTAGACGATGTCGATGCGGTTCATCAGGTGGCCTTAATGGTGGGCACGGAGGGCTCGGGCACGATCTGCAGACCCGCGTTCGTGTTGGCACTGACCTCGAGAGCGTGGATCCATGCAGGGTTGATGACCGGGCTGCGCGAGCCATAGTACTTGTACACCAGCGGGATGGTCGGGTGCAGCCAGATGCTCGTGCGGCCGTCTCCGACCTGCTGGTCGTCTTTCCACGAGAAGTAGAACGACTCACCGCGACGCATCTTCATGCCGATGACGATCTGGAGATGGGCGAGGGTACGGTCGTCGAAATCGATGGTCAATGAGCGGTCGTAAGCGAGTTTTCCCATGTCTGGCCTTCTGCGAGATCGGAGCGACCGGGGGCCCAGACGGCCGCTCGACGCACGGGTCGTTGGACGACCGATGCGACCAGACGCTACACGACATCTGTCCCCCGACACCGACCCTTCTGCCCCGACAATCCTCTCTCACACAACTGACGTCAGGTCAACCCTCTTCACCAGAACGGGGGGTCTTCATAGATTGGAGACCGATCCCCGGGCCAGCGGAGATCGGTCACCCCGAGAGGAAAGGTCGGTCATGAGCACCTACGAAACCAATCCGTTCGCTCGACCCGCGGTGATCCACACGTACCCCAAGCCCGGCAACGCTCGAGCGCATCGAGTGAGCGTCGGCCTGACCGGCATCGACCGGAGCAGC
Organism: Frigoribacterium sp. 9N; assembly: GCF_902506305.1. Lineage (NCBI taxonomy): Bacteria > Bacillati > Actinomycetota > Actinomycetes > Micrococcales > Microbacteriaceae > Frigoribacterium > Frigoribacterium sp. 9N. The sequence continues at coordinate 7,148 of NZ_LR733397.1, read as the reverse complement.
AGTGCGTACCGGCTGCCCGCCTACGAGGATTTCTTCCTGCCCCGCCCCTCCCACGAAGGCATGTCGTCGAGAGGAGGCACCTGGTGAAGCACATGACCTTCGCCGACAAGTCGTTCCTGCTCGGCGACGAGACCGCCGTCGCGGTGCTCGAGTACGCCGCGGCCTTGGCCCACCACCACGACGCGGACGACGTCGAGCTCGAGGCCATCAGCTCGGACGGTGACGAGGTGCGAGCCACCCTGTTGCTCGGCGGGGGTGCACCGCTCATGGCCGAGAGCGCCCACACCGAGTTGCCCGAGCCCGACAACGCCGACGCGCTCGCCTACATGAAGCGACGCATCGACGCGTTGCGGCACGCACCGTCGGCCAACCCTCTCGACCCGGAGACGCACGCCGACAGCACGTACTCCGAACCCGACCTCACCCAGAGTTGATCGAGACGGATCGACGCGCCTCCGCCCTGTCCGCCCGCGACGACCCGAGATTCCCTGAGCTCGACGAGACTCATCCAGCGAACCGGGCGGTGACCATGACGACATTCGACGACGCGGTCGAGGCGATGAGTCGTGCGCCGATCGGTGATTCGTTGTCACGGCCCTTCCTCGACCTCTTCCCCGTCTCCGGGGTCTCGATCGCCACCGTGGGCCCCGTCCTCGGCAGCGAGACCCTGACGGCGACGGACGACACCGCCCTGCGGCTCGACGAGCTGCAGTTCGACCTCGGCGACGGCCCGTGCTGGGACGCCATGCGCACCGGCAGCCCGGTGCTGGTGTCCGACGCGCGTGCGTCGTCCAGTGCCGTCTGGCCCACGTTCGGCCCCGCGATCGTCGACCTCGACGTCCAGGCGATGTTCGTGTTCCCCGTCCGGGTGGGCCCCCTGCAGCTGGGTGCCATCGACCTGTACAGCGACCGGCCGGACGAGATGCCGGGCGAGGCCGTGATGCGGGCCCAGATCCTGGCCCGAGCCGTCAGTCGCGCCGTCCTGCGCCACACGCTCGAACGGGAGCGACGCGACAACAACCTCGAAGTCGAGCCCGTCGGGGCGCACTCGCGCCGCATCGTGCACCAGGCCACCGGACGCATCCTCGTCCAGGCCCGGGTGTCGGCCGACGATGCGCACCTCCTCTTGCAGGGCTACGCGTTCTCGACCGGGGCCCGCGTGATCGACGTGGCCACCGACATCCTCCGTGGGCGGTTGACGTTCTCGGCCTCAGAACACGGAATCGAGGAACACCGCAATGAGTAACACCGACCGGGAGACCCATCTCGTCGACGTCTTCACCACCCTGGCCGACACCCTCGTCGCCGACTACGACGTCGTCGAACTGCTGCAGACCCTGGTCGACACCACGGTCGACCTGTTCGACGTGAGCGCCGCGGGCATCCTGCTGGCCGAGGCCGACGGGGCGCTCGACGTCGTGGCCTCGACCAGCGAGGCGTCGTACCTGATCGAGGTCATGCAACTGGACTCCGAAGAGGGCCCCTGCCTCGACTGCTACGTCACCGGCGCCTCCGTCAGCGTGCCCGACCTCGGCACCGTGCCCGACCGGTGGCTGCCGTTCGCCCGGGCCGCGTCCGAGCACGGCTTCGCCTCGGTGTTCGCGATCCCCCTCCGACTCAGGGCCGAGACGATCGGCACGCTCAAACTCCTGCGTCGAGAGACCGGCGACCTGAACCCCCGTGACATCCGCGCCGCCCAGGCGCTGGCGGACGTCGCCACGATCGGCATCCTGCACGAGCGCACGGTGCGCGAGGGCGACGTCGTGCAGCGACAGTTGCAGACCGCCCTCGGCACGCGCGTCGTCATCGAGCAGGCCAAGGGCGTCGTGTCCGAGACCCGACGCGTCAGCACCGACGCCGCCTTCGACGTCCTCCGGCGCCATGCTCGTGACCACAACGCCCGCCTGGCCGACGTCGCCCGGGACGTCGTCGAGCGCCGCCTCGAACTCTGACCTCCAACGCGAACCGGCCATGGCCGCCGGACCTGCCTAAGCGATGACGACCAACTTTGTCCAGCCCCTTCTCAGGGGGCGACGTGACTGCGAGTCTGTTCACCGAGCCCGTCGCGGGCCGGCCTGAACCCGGCTCGCGAGGGGTGGCCGATCGGTTCCCGAAGACCATCGGCCCGTGAGTGCCCTCCAACGATCACCCGTTTCGACGGAGGGCACTCACCATCAGACCGCGGCCGCCGCCCGCGCGACGTAGCCCTCGACGAGCCGCTCGCTGGCGGCCTCCGTGTCGGGCACCGTGGCGCGGTCGACCGTGAGCCGGGCCCAGTCGTCACCCAGCACGAGGTCGGTGACGCACTCCGTCGCCGAGCAGGACCGGTACGCCCGGTCACCGTCCGCGAGCCCGGGCACGCTCACGGCCGTGTCGGGGTCGAGCAGACCGAACTCGATGCGCTGCTCGAGGGCCCAGGCGCCTCCGGCCAGGACGCTCTCGCTGCTGTAGGGCGTCGTGTCGTCGAGGATCGAGCACGACGTGGCGACCGCCCGACTCCAGGCCGCGGCGTAGACCGACCAGCCACCGCCCGGGGTCAACACGAACAGGTCGTCACCCGCGCCGAGGGCCTCGCGCTCGAGCGCGGCGTCGGCCACGCAGGACCAGGGCCGGGCCGGCCCGCCGAGCGGCCAGGGGTCGTCCACCACGTCGGCCGACGAGACGACCTCGGTCACCTCGGCGACGACCGGTGCGAAGCGCTGCTCGGACGTGGCCTCGACGGACGGCGCGAACTCCGTCGCGATGATCGACACCCAGCTGTCGCCGACCAGCTGGTCGAAGGTGCAGCCCCGGAAGGTCTCGTCGCCGAAGCACCGGCCGTCGGGGTCGTCGCCGTAGATCTCGACGAACCGCGGCCACGTGTCACCGGCGTGCGGGAGAACCTGCACGAGCAGGCCGCTGTAGCCGCCGCCCCCGGTCGGGTTGTTCTTGCCGTCCGACGACCCTCCGTCGTTCCACGTGCACGAGAGCCCACCTTCTTGGGCGATCGCGTAGTCCGAGGGCCTGACGGAGTCGCGGTCGTAGTAGTCCCGCGGAGTCCATGACGCGTCGAAGGCACCGGCGGTCTCGGCGGACAACAGACCTGCGCAGTCCACCCCGAGTTCGGTGACCGGCGAGTCGGCGACCGGTGTCGCCGTCGCCGTCGCCGTCGGCCCGGAGGCCACCGGCGTCGACGGCTCCGAGTCGTCACCGCCCGCACCGCCACTCGTGCACGCCACCAACAGCATCGTCGTCGCGAACATCGACGCGAACGCCGCCCCGACCCGTTTCGTCGTCGTCCCCATGCCCCGACGCTACCGAGCAGAGGAGGCGCGGGCCGTCTCGATCGCGCAACGGTCGTACCCGATCGCCGCGGGACGGGGGACAACGGCATCACGGTCTCGTCACGACGAGGCCCGCAGCCGACTCCGCCCGTCGACCGGCCCGACCGTGCTGTCTACAGTCGACCGACCGTGCTCACCCGACGCGCGGCACCACTCGTCCCGGGGGAACCATGTCCACATCACGCCGCCTCGGCGCCGCCACCGCCCTGCCCGCCGTCGCCTTGGCCGCGGCCCTCGTCCTCACGCCCGCCACGGCCTTCGCCGCCGAGGGCGACCCCGTGTCGACCGACGCCCCGACCGGCACCTCGACGCCGACCGACTCGACGTCGGCCGACTCGACGAGCGCCACCGCCGTGACCGTCCCGGGCGAGGCCGCACCGGCGGTGCCCGAGCAGGCCGGACCCGACGCCCCGGCCGTCGCCCCCGCGACGCCCGCGAGCGGCGCCACCGACACCAGCGGATCGTCGGAGGGAACGACCCACGCGGCCTCACCGGAGGCCGACGCCCCGGTCGAGACCCCGGCCTCGACCCAGGAGGTCGCTCCGGCAGAAGCCGCGGCCGACGTGGTCGTCGACGACCTCTTCGTCCTCATCCCCGTCACCGCCGCGCACCCGGGCCAGGCCTTCCCGGTCGTCGCCCAGGGCTTCACACCCGGTGACGTCGTGGACGTCACGGTGTCGGGCGACGGCGTGCCCGCCGATGCCGACTACGTCTCGTTCGACGACTCCCCCGTCTTCGACGAGGACGGATCGACGGTGTTCTGGGTGGAGCTGCCGGCGACCTTCGCCGTCGGGGGCGTCGTCACGGTCACGGTCACGGACGGCAGCGGCCTCTCGACCTCGTCCGACGTGCCGGTGACGGCCTCCGTCCCGGCCCCCGCGCTCTTCGCACCGGTCGGCGCGACGGCCGGTGTCGTCACCGTGAACGGCCAGAACGGCATCCCCGGCGGCTACGCCCTCGTCGAGGTCTACGACGCCGACGATCTGGTCACCGAGCTGCCCGACCCGTCGACCGATGCACCATCGCCGGACGCCGACCCGACGACTGAGCCCGACCCGACGACTGAGCCCGACCCGACGTCCGACGCCGAGCCCACCGGCGACGAGATCGCCTTCGAGATCCAGGTCGACGTCGACCCCGTCCCCTACGAGGTCTCGGGCTCCGCGACGGCCGTGGTGCCCGTGGACGCGGACGGACGCTTCGCGGCCCGCTTCGTCCTGCCCGCCGGCGACTTCGCGACGGACGCCTACACCTTCGACGCCGACTTCACGACGGAGAGCGACTTCTCGGAGGCCGTCGTCTTCTCGGTCGCCCCGGCCGTCGTCGTGCCCGCCGTCACGACCCCGGGCACCGTCGCCCCGACCGCACTGCCGGCACGTCGCGTCGCCGCCGTGACGCCGACCCGCGCGACGTCGCTCGCCTACACGGGGTCGGAGCCGTCGGGCGCGCTGACCTGGGCCCTCGGTGCCGTCCTCGCCGGGGCCGGTGCGCTCGTCGTCGGCCGCCTGCGCCTGCGTCGCCGCTGAGTCGAACCCGGCGGGCCCCTCAGGCCGCCACGATGTGCACAGCCCGCCACGAGATCTCGTGGCGGGCTGTGTACATCGTGGCGGCGTGCGGCGGGGCGCAGCGCGGCGCGGCGGCGGTCACCCGTCAGGGCGCGGGCTCACCCGGGGCCGGCGGGTCGCGGACGACCTGCTCGGCTCCGGCCTTGTCCAGCGTCCCCGGGAAGTTGAACCGCCCGAACTTCCCGGTGGGGTCGTGCGGGCTCACCGGGCGGGCGATCGAGGAGGCGCGGATCACCTCGATCAGCAGGTCGCGTCGGGCGTCGTCGAGCGCGGGCGTCGACCGCTCCCTGAGCAGCACGGACGCCGTCGGCCCCCGACGTCGGCCGATCTTCAGCAGCAGACCGGCCTGGTCGCCGTCGCTCAGCCCCACGAGCTCGGCCCGTTCGATCTGGTCGAACGGCACGACGCGATGGCGGATGCGCAGTCGACGCCCCTCGAGGTCGATCGCGAAGGGGGTGTTGAGCCACAGCACGACGTTCCACCCGACCGCGGCGGCGGTCGCCCAGAACACGAACGAGATCGGCACGGCGATCGGGCCGAACAGATCGACCAGCGACTCGCCCCCTCGAGAGAAGAAGGCACCGGCCGTCCCGAGGATCACGCTCGCCGGCAGGAAGACCCGCATCGCCCGCACCAGCACCCGCTGCTTCGGCTCGTCGTCGAACACGATCCAGGTCTCGTCGGACATGCCGTCACCGTACCGGGCCGTGCCCCGCGAGGCGTCGGCGAGGACCCCACCACTCCCCTGGTGTAGACAATCCCTCATGGACAAGGCCGTACCCGACCCGCCTCGCCACCGTTCCGAGCAGAAGCTGCGGGGCGCTCAGGCCTGGATGGTGAGCGTGTACGCGCTCCTGACCCTGCTGCTCGTCGCCCAGCTCGCCTGGCGGGCGCAGTCCGAGGGCCGGGACGGCTCGTGGTTCGTCATGCTCGTCGGCACCGTCCTCTTCGCCGCCGCCGTCGTGGTGCTCGCCCTGCGCACCCTCGCCCTCTCGTCCTGGCGACGCCTCTCCGTGGACCCCGGCGAGCGCCTCCTCTGGGGTACCTTCGCCGAGCGCGTCCTGCCCACCGGAGGCGCGGCCTACCCCGGTCGCTTCGCCCTGTCCACGACGCGGTTGCGCTACGTGCCCGACCCGGTCTCGCGCCTCCGAGGGGTGACGGCCGAGGAGTGGCCCGTCGCCGCGCTGCACGACGTCCGTGTCACTCCGGTGGACGAACGCCGTCGGCGCCGTGGCGGCCGCTGGGTGATGGTCGACGCCGAGGGCGGCGCCCCGATCACCCTCATGTCGAACGAGTCCCACCTGGTCGCCGACGAGCTCTTCGAGGCGTTGGAGGTCGCCGCGCCGGCGACCCGCGACTAGGCGAGCCGCGCCTCCAGGCCGGCCCGCACGTCGGGCCACTCGGCGCGGACGATCGAGAAGTAGGCCGTGTCGCCCAGTGTGCCGTCGGCGGCGACGCGGTGCGAACGCAACACCCCCTCGGGCACGGCGCCCAGTCGACGGATCGCTGCCGCGCTCCGCAGGTTGCGGGCGTCGCAGCGCAGCGCGACCCGGTTCAGGCCGAGGGCGTCGAACGCGTGCGTGAGCAGCAGCAGCTTGGTGGCGGGGTTCGTCCGTCCTCCCCAGAAGGGGCGGCCGTACCAGGTGCTGCCGATCTCGACCCGCCCCTGCGGCGGCACGAGGTCGTAGAGGGTCGTCGTGCCCCGCACCTGGCCGTCGTCCTCGCCGCGCACCGTGAACGCGAGGGTCGTCGGGTTCGCGAGTTGCGCCTCCACGTGCTCGGCGTAGGCCGCGACGCTCGCCGGACGCGGCGTCACCATGCCCGCCCACAGCCCGTCGTCGGTCAACGGCCAGAGCGCGGCCGCGTCCTCGACGGCGAGCGGATCGAGCCGCACGCCGTGCCCCATCAGCGCGACGTCGTGGATCATCGGTCCTCACCTGGCGTGCTCATGCGCACGATCCTAGGGACCGTGGACGAGGAGGCGCGGCGCCGGCCGCGGACACCGGTCACGACGCCCCGCGCGCATCCGCTACGGTGATCGATCACAGCCCACGAACTGGGGGCCGCGGCACGACCCCACCGTGCCGCACCATCGTCTGACGCGTCCGACCCGACGGGCCCGCCCGAGGAGACACCCATGAGCACCCACAGCACCCCCACCCGCCTGCGCGAGGACGACGTCGACGGCGTCGTCTGGGACGCCGCCCAGGAGGCGCGACTCGCGTCCGCCCCCGCCCGCACCTCGGCCGCGGCCGCGGCC